>NZ_JAYEFF010000001.1:0-2002860 GCF_034651445.1 Cytobacillus sp. OWB-43
TGAAAGCATCTAAGCATGAAGCCCCCCTCGAGATGAGATTTCCCATAGCGCAAGCTAGTAAGATCCCTGAAAGATGATCAGGTTGATAGGTTAGAGGTGGAAGTGTGGCGACACATGCAGCTGACTAATACTAATCGATCGAGGACTTAACCAAAAACGAAAAGCGAAAGCGCCTACCTAGGCGCTGTAGCTGGACAATACGAAATGCGGGCGGCTTCAAGCCGCCGCAGCTAGACAGCACTACGTAAGTAGTCGCGTCAGCACGCATTCAGGCGATTACTCAAAACAATCTTCTTCAACATTACCTAGTTTTCAGAGAATGATTTAAAATTTCTCTTGAAAATTTTATTAAAGACGTTATAATAATATATGTCTTTAAAAAGTCCGGTGGCGATAGCGAGAAGGTCACACCCGTTCCCATACCGAACACGGAAGTTAAGCTTCTAAAGCGCCGATGGTAGTTAGGGGCTGTCCCCTTGTGAGAGTAGGAAGTTGCCGGGCATACATACTATTAAATTATTCCGCAGTAGCTCAGTGGTAGAGCATTCGGCTGTTAACCGAACGGTCGTAGGTTCGAATCCTACCTGCGGAGCCAATGGAGAGCTGTCCGAGCTGGCCGAAGGAGCACGATTGGAAATCGTGTAGGCGGTTTATAGCCGTCTCAAGGGTTCAAATCCCTTGCTCTCCGCCATTAAACATATAAATTGGCCCCTTGGTCAAGCGGTTAAGACACCGCCCTTTCACGGCGGTAACACGGGTTCGAATCCCGTAGGGGTCACCATTTTGGAGGATTAGCTCAGCTGGGAGAGCATCTGCCTTACAAGCAGAGGGTCGGCGGTTCGATCCCGTCATCCTCCACCATTCATATTATCGCGGGGTGGAGCAGTCCGGTAGCTCGTCGGGCTCATAACCCGAAGGTCGCAGGTTCAAATCCTGCCCCCGCAATTTGGTCCGGTAGTTCAGTTGGTTAGAATGCCTGCCTGTCACGCAGGAGGTCGCGGGTTCGAGTCCCGTCCGGACCGCCACTACATAAATTCACACAAATTAATTTAAAACATATTGTAAAACGTATTGCAAAACGTATAAGTTTTGGCTCAGTAGCTCAGTCGGTAGAGCAAAGGACTGAAAATCCTTGTGTCGGCGGTTCGATTCCGTCCTGAGCCACCATTTGCCGGCCTAGCTCAATTGGTAGAGCAACTGACTTGTAATCAGTAGGTTGGGGGTTCAAGTCCTCTGGCCGGCATTGTTTTTTATGGAGGGGTAGCGAAGTGGCTAAACGCGGCGGACTGTAAATCCGCTCCTTCGGGTTCGGCAGTTCGAATCTGCCCCCCTCCACCATCTAGGGGTATAGTTTAATGGTAAAACGAAGGTCTCCAAAACCTTTGATGTGGGTTCGATTCCTACTACCCCTGCCAATTATGGCGGTTGTGGCGAAGTGGTTAACGCATCGGATTGTGGTTCCGACATTCGTGGGTTCGATTCCCATCAGCCGCCCCATTATTTTAAATTCACATTTTTTGCTTTCATGCATAGAATATACAAATGGGCTATAGCCAAGTGGTAAGGCAACGGATTTTGATTCCGTCATTCGCAGGTTCGAACCCTGCTAGCCCAGCCAGATCTGCGGAAGTAGTTCAGTGGTAGAACATCACCTTGCCAAGGTGAGGGTCGCGGGTTCGAATCCCGTCTTCCGCTCCAAGTAGTTATTTATATTGATGGCGGCATAGCCAAGTGGTAAGGCAGAGGTCTGCAAAACCTTCACCACCGGTTCAAATCCGGTTGCCGCCTCCAATACATATTCACTCATTTTTATACACCTCATGCCGGGGTGGCGGAACTGGCAGACGCACAGGACTTAAAATCCTGCGGTAGGTGACTACCGTACCGGTTCGATTCCGGTCCTCGGCACCATAATTAAATAAAAGAATATTTGCCGGTGTGGCGGAATTGGCAGACGCGCACGACTCAAAATCGTGTTCCATCACGGAGTGTCGGTTCGACCCCGACCACCGGTATTTGCGGGTGTAGTTTAGTGGTAAAACCTCAGCCTTCCAAGCTGATGATGAGGGTTCGATTCCCTTCACCCGCTTATATGGAAGTAAAGGACTGTAGACAATCTCTATTTATTAGCAGATTGTCTACAGTTTTTTTAGTTGAAGTGATTAGTTTTGTTGTTTTTTACTAACCTTAACGAAGTGCATAATGAGTGAAGAGAATGGATGAAAGGCTTCAGTAACGAGAAATGCATTCTCCTTAAAAAATATATGCAGAATACAGGTTGGTTAACAAGAAATATGGTGGAAATGAAAACTTTTCGTATTGATGGTTGACAGGATAGCTTTTATTAGATAAAATTTTCTTTGAAGTTGATAATCATTATCAATGACATGATGATGATCTAAAATGTTCGGATGGAGTGAATGACCTTGTCTAGATTATTTACTGAAGACTTAAGAATTGCATACGGTGATAGAGAGATTGTGAAGAACTTAAACATGATGATACCAGACGGTGAGATTACGGCTATTATTGGGCCGAATGGTTGTGGTAAATCGACTGTCTTAAAGACGATTGCAAGAATTATCCAAGCCAAAGCTGGGTCTGTATATCTTGATGGTAAGCAAATCAGTAAGGAATCGACAAAAGCGATTGCACAAAAAATGGCCATTCTTCCTCAATCTCCTGATGCTCCTGAAGGCTTAACGGTTTCAGAGCTAGTATCTTATGGAAGATTTCCATATCAAAAGGGTATGGGGAGATTAACAGCAAAAGATCGCCAGGTGATAGATTGGGCACTCCAAGTAACAGGAATTGCAGAATTTAAAGATAGAGAAGTAGATGCATTGTCTGGTGGACAGCGGCAAAGAGTATGGATCGCGATGGCTTTGGCTCAAGAGACTGATATAATCTTATTAGATGAGCCGACTACATATTTAGATATGTGTCATCAATTGGAAGTATTAGAACTGTTAAAAGAGCTTAATCAATTAGAAAATAGAACAATTGTTATGGTTATTCATGATTTAAACCATGCAGCAAGGTTTGCTGATTATTTAATTGCTATGAGAGCAGGCAAAATTATTAAAAATGGTGCTGCGAAGGAAGTTATGAATAAGCAGATTTTAAGAGAAGTATTTAATATTGATGCAGAAATTGGTATTGATCCACGTACACAAAAACCAATCTGCTTAACTTATGATTTAATTGATAGTAGGATGGTAGTTCAAGAGCAAGTCGTTTAATGATTTGCTTCTTTTTTTGACTATAATTGAGAATGATTATTATTTTAAAGGTGGATGGAGAACTTGAAAAAGCAATTGGTATTTTTATTTTTTATTCTATTATTAGTTTTAACAGCTTGCGGAAATGGTGGGAATGAATCGTCAGGTGAAGGCAGTAAGGAAACGGAAAAAGAAACATTTACATATAAATCAGAAAATGGAGAAATGGAGTTACCAGCTAATCCTGAAAGAGTAGCATCTATGGCTTACACTGGTAATGTTCTATCATTAGGGATTACGCCAGTAGCAATAGATGAGTGGTCTAAAGCGAACAAATTTTATGGTGATAAACTGAAAGATTCTGAAGTCATTACAGCAGATAATGTAGAGAAATTATTAGAATTAGAACCAGATTTAATTATTGCATATTCAACTGACGAAAATTTAGATAAATACAAAGAAATCGCGCCAACCGTCACATTAACTTATGAAAAATATGGCTATTTAGATCAACACCTTGAAATAGGTAAGGTGTTAGGAAAAGAGCAGGAAGCACAAGCATGGGTGGAAGAGTGGAAAGAAAAGACAGCTGCTGAAGGTGAGAAAGTAAAAGAGGCAATTGGTGATGATGCGACTATTATGGTATTTGAGACATTTGGTAAAGACATGTATGTGTATGGTGAGAACTGGGGACGCGGAACAGAAATCATTTATCAAGCACTTGGTTTAAAAGCACCTAAAGCGGTAGAAGAAGAAGTATTTGGACCAGGGTACTTAGCTATATCTTCAGAAGTCATACCAAAATATGCTGGAGATTATATTTTCCTAGGAGATGGACAAGGAGCCGATAATTCCTTTACTGAAACAGATGTTTGGAAAGGCATCCCAGCAGTGGAAAATGACCGCGTGTTTACATTTGACTCTTCTTCTTTCTATTTCAATGATCCCATTTCATTGGAAGAAGAATTAGCATTTATCGTTGAAAATTTACTTGGGGCTAAGTAATATAATGAAAAATAATACTTTTAATGAAGCAAAGGAAAAGAAAATATATGCACGTCCTGCAATTGCTTCTATTATTCTAGTACTAAGCTGCCTACTTTTAGTAGGTAGCTTAGTTTTGGCTATTTCGGTTGGAGCAGCGAGTATTTCATTTGCAGATGTTTGGCAAGCTGTATTTGCTTATGAACAAGGAAACGAAGACCACCAAATTATAAGAAGTATACGATTACCTCGTGAGCTAGGAGCTGCTGTTGTCGGCGCGGCTTTTGCTGTTAGTGGTGCCATTATGCAAGGAATGACAAAAAACCCTTTAGCAGATCCGGGTTTACTAGGTTTAAATGCAGGTGCAAGTTTAGGACTAGCGATTGCCTTCTCGTATGTAGGCAATACAAATTATATGATTATTATGTTATTCTCATTTATTGGAGCAGGGATTGCTGCTTGCTTAGTATTTGGATTTAGCGCAATGAAAAGAGGTGGGATGAGTCCACTAAAAATAACGTTAGCTGGTGCGGCAGTTACTGCATTTCTTTCATCGATTGGAGAAGGGATAGCACTTATAAATAAATTATCACAAAGTATTGCCTTTTGGACTGCTGGTGGCGTTTCAGGAACAACATGGGCACAGTTGCAAATTGTTACACCTACAGTACTTTTCGGTATTATAATTGCCATCATGCTCTCAAGAAGTTTGACTGTATTAAGCTTTGGAGAAGATGTGGCTAAAGGCTTAGGGCAAAGAACTTTTATTGTTAAGGCTGTGCTCATGACGGTTGTTCTTATATTAGCAGGTGCCGCGGTTTCTCTTGTTGGGGCGATTGCTTTTGTTGGTTTATTAATTCCTCATATCGTGAGATTTTTAGTCGGTACGGATTATAGATGGATTATTCCGTGTTCAGCCGTAATAGGTAGTGTGTTTTTAGTTTTAGCCGATACGGCAGCAAGAATGGTTAATCCTCCTTTTGAAACACCAATGGGAGCAATTGTAGCAATACTTGGCCTACCTTTCTTCTTGTACCTTGCAAGAAAGGGGAGATCATTAATATGATTAGTGCCCGCCACTTTAAACGTTCAATTATTATCATTATCTCGACGTTTGTGTTACTATTGCTTATCTTTACAATTAGTGTAGCAACAGGATTTGCCTCTTTAAGTCCCGATCGTCTTTTGCCAACATTACTTGGTAATGGAACGGCGAAGGAAAACCTGATTTTATTTACCTTTAGATTGCCGAGGATACTGATTGCGGTGCTCGCAGGCATGGGTTTAGCTTTGTCGGGGGCAATATTACAGAGTATTACGAGGAACCCGTTAGCAGATCCGGGAATACTAGGAATTAATTCAGGTGCCGGTTTGTTTGTCGTTTTCTTTGTTTTGTTATTTGGAAATAGTACAGGCAATCATTTATATTTGTTGCCACTATTCGCTTTAATTGGAGGATTAATTACCGCTATATTCATTTACCTTCTCTCTTACAAGAGAGGGGAGGGCATTCAACCTGGTAGAATGCTTTTAGTTGGTGTAGGATTAGCTGCTGCTATAAATGGTGCATTGTTAACTCTTGCTTCTAAAATGGCTAGAGAAGAGTATGATTTCTTCGCCAACTGGGCTGCAGGGAGAATATGGGGAGATGATTGGTTATTTGTCTTTGCTCTCCTTCCTTGGCTTGCAATATTAATCCCGTTCATTTACTTTAAATCAAATACGCTAAATACGATGGCTTTAAATGAAGAGCTTTCTGTAGGTCTTGGAGTTAAAACGAATAAGGAAAGGTATATACTGTTATTGGCTTCCGTGGCCTTGGCAGCTGCGTCAGTATCCGTTAGTGGTGGTATAGCATTTATCGGTTTGTTAGCACCCCATATTGCAAGAAGCTTAGTCGGTCCTAGACATCAGTTGTTTTTGCCTGTTGCGGCAATGTTTGGGGGCTTACTTTTACTTTCAGCAGATACGGTTGGCAGAGTTTTACTTGATACGATTGGCATACCAGCGGGAGTAATTGTATCATTTATTGGGGCGCCGTATTTTCTATATTTAATGGCTAAGAAATAATAGACTTAAAAATCGAACAAAATAAGAGTGAAATGCACCCCACTTGCTAGACACAATCTAACAAGTGGGGTGCATTTTTTCTATAGCCAAATTTAATGCTGTAGAAAAATAGGATATTATTTTTTTAAACTATTACCTCAACTTGACCATTACCTCCATGAACTTGGATAAACATATCTTTTAGTGAGTTGAGCAGTGCTTGTGCCTCAACTGTTTCAATTGAATGTCTTAAAAAGACGACTTGTAATGCATTGGTTGTCTGTTCATTAACATTTGTTCTAGTAGAATCTACAAATGGACTACCAAATGGCCCAAGTGAATCACTTAAAATAATTAAGTTTTTTAGTGAATTATCACGTCCGTTTAATCCTCCGTAAACTTCTCCATCAGCTCCGATTCTCACATCAATATTTCCGTTGATACAATCTAAATCGTATATGCCAATCGGGACTTCGTATTTTAATGAGAAAAAATTATTAATATCAGCGGCACTGTTGATGCTCTGTAGGTAGTTCTGTTTTTTAATTCTTCGATACATTGCTTCAGCAGAATGACGATATTTGTTGGGGTCTTTACCTGTTTGTTTGAAAATACTTCGCCATTCTTTTATCCCTGCAAATTCAGTTATATTCTTTTCTTCAAGATCAAAAAATAATGACTCTTGAAAGAGTTGTAAGCGGCCCTTTACCATTTGGGGAGAACCTGATATAGTGATATGATTGTATGTAATGATGCCTATTTTGAATTGAGGGAATAAGGTCTTTAAATCTTTTGAAATGTTGATTACCAATGTTTACACCTCCTGATTTTATAATAACTAGTTTATCATGAGAGGGAAGATGAATCACATGGAAAACCAAGGAGGAGTGAATAATCCTTGAATATAGCTGAACTAAAAGAAGAAATCATTCGATATAGTAAGACGATTGGAATAGATAAGATTGGATTTACCACTGCATCAACTTTTGATGGTTTGCGGAATAGATTAATGAAACAACAAGAGCTCGGATACCAATCAGGTTTTGAAGAGCCTGATATAGAAAAGAGAGTCAACCCTGCGTTATTGATGGATCAACCGATGTCGATTATTAGTATTGCCCTAGCTTATCCAACAAAGATGAGAGAGCGCGTAGTGAGTAAACCGGGTGAGAGAAGAGGTATTTTTTGCCGTGCTTCTTGGGGAGATGACTATCATTTAGTGTTGAAGGATCGTCTAAGTAAGTTAGAAGCCTACTTGGAAGAGCTTGTTCCTGATGTCCGATTTACATCAATGGTCGATACAGGTGCTTTATCTGACCGTGCTGTAGCTGAGCGAGCGGGTATAGGGTGGAGTGGAAAGAATTGTTCTATCTTTACACCTGAATTCGGCTCTTACGTCTATTTAGGTGAAACCATCACAAATATTCCTTTTGAACCGGACGAGCCACTAGAGTCAAAGTGTGGGACTTGTACGAAATGTATTGATGCTTGTCCTACAGGTGCACTCGTTCAAGGCGGGCAACTAAATGCGCAACGTTGTATTTCCTTTATTACGCAAACAAAAGGATTTATGCCCGATGAGTTTCGCGAAGAATTAGGGAATCGAATTTATGGCTGTGATACTTGTCAAACGATTTGTCCAGAAAATAAAGGCAAGGATTTTCATTTTCATGAAGAAATGGAGCCAGATTCAGAAATTGTCAAACCTTTGTTAAAACCGATACTTCATATGAGCAATAGAGAGTTTAAGGAGAAGTTTGGTCGTCTTTCTGGTTCGTGGAGAGGGAGGAAACCTATTCAGAGAAATAGTATTATCGCTCTAGCTCATTTTAAGGATGAATCAGCTGTGGGAGATTTAATCATGTTAATGAAAAAAGACCCACGACCAGTAATTAGAGGAACAGCAGCATGGGCATTAGGGAAAATTGGAGGCGAAGAGGCAGAAAAAGCTTTACAAGCAATGCAAGCTACAGAAGAGGATCCTGAAGTCCAACAAGAAATCGAAAAAGGTTTAAAGATGTTTAATCCTATTATGTAGTATGTGAGAAAGTAATGCGATTACTTTCTCTTTTTTTATCGTTAAACCCCTCTTATGAACATATGCATGTTAATGGAGGGAGTGATACGATGAAAGAACAATTGCAAGAACTATTAGAAAAAAGAGTCAGGCAATGTGTCAGCAATGAGAGAGAATCTATTCATACTTGTATGAAGATAAAAAATAAAAAAAGAAGTTTAGAAAAAAGGGGAGCAAGTATCGTAAAGGCAAAGGCAATTGGAAAAATCAAAGGAGAGCCGCACATTCAAGAAGATAGTAAATATATTTCGTATAAGGCGCATTTTCAATATTTAATTAAGCAAGGAAAGACTTTTTATATTGAAGAAGAGGTGGAAGAACGAGTGGCTGAGTTTTATAAAGAAACGCTCGTTGAGGATAAAGAAAAGTTGGTTCTTTATGATCAAGACACGGTTGATATCTTAGAGGAAGATTCGCGTTCATCTTATCCATTTCATTTTGACCGCAGAAAAGCGGTACAATACGCAGAAAAATGGTGGAATAGCCATAATCCACAGTTTCATGCATTTGATGTCGATTGTACGAATTATATCTCTCAATGTCTACATGCAGGAGGAGCCCCGATGCGCGGATTTCCTGCTAGGGGAACGGGGTGGTGGATGCGCAGTAAGAATTGGAGCTATAGTTGGAGTGTAGCTCATTCTATGCGTATTCATTTAGCTAACTCGACAATTGGATTACGAGCGAAAGAAGTGGAGCGTCCTGAGGAATTATTGCTAGGAGATGTCATTTGTTATGATTTTCAAGGAGATGGTCGTTTTGACCATACGACGATTGTGACGGCTAAAGATGAACAGAATATGCCGCTTGTAAATGCCCATACGACTAATAGTCGCAAACGCTATTGGGATTATGAAGACTCTACCGCTTATACTGAAAATATTAAATATAAATTCTTTACGATTTATGATGCCTAGCACTTACCTTTCGTAATGAGCTGAAGAAGTGTATAATAAGAGCGAGATATTATAATAGAGGTGAACAGTTAGTGTCAGTGAATGTTGTTTTATATCAACCAGAAATTCCAAGCAATACAGGTAATATCGCTCGTACTTGTGCAGCTACTTATACAACGCTTCATTTAATTCGACCATTAGGGTTTTCAACGGATGATAAGATGTTAAAAAGAGCGGGTTTAGATTATTGGACGTATGTAGATATTGTTTATTATGATTCGTTAGAAGAATTTTTAGAGAAAAATAAAGACGGCGAATTTTTCTTGTTAACAAAACATGGGAAACAACCGCATACTACTTTTGATTATAGTGATCAATCAAAAAATTACTTCTTTATCTTTGGAAGAGAAACAACTGGCTTACCAAAGGAATTTATTCAAGCGAATCTTGATCGCGCTTTAAGAATACCTATGAATGAGCATATGCGCTCACTAAATTTATCAAACACAGCAGCTATTTTGATTTATGAAGCCCTGCGTCAGCAAGGATATCCACGAATGAGCTAGCGTGAATAAGAAGGTCTGCTCTTACATTTGGCAAGATCTTCTTTTTATATACTAATTTTTTTTACATAGGGGAGATGAGATGATGAATGAAATGATTCAATTGATGAAAGACCATCGTTCAGTACGCCATTTTGAGGATAAACGTTTAACGAAAGAGCAAATTAAGGAGATTGTGACAGCCGCTCAGTCTGCTTCTACTTCAAGTTTTGTACAAGCGTATTCTATTATAGGTGTTTCCGACCAACAGAAGAAGGAAAAGTTGGCCGAATTGGCAGGAAACCAAGGGTTTGTTGCAGACAGTGGGCATTTCTTTGTGTTTTGCGCAGATCTTCATCGTCATGAAGTCATTGCAGAACTAGAAGGGATAGATTTAACTGAGTCCATTGAAAGTACGGAAAAATTTATGGTGGCTTTAATCGATGCAGCTTTAGCAGCCGAAAACGCAAGCTTAGCAGCTGAATCCATGGGTCTTGGCATTTGTTATGTTGGTGGCTTACGGAATCAACTTCAAGAAGTAAGCGAAGTATTAAAAACACCTGATCATGTGATACCATTATTCGGACTAGCAGTTGGGTACCCAGCGAAAAGGAATGCGCAAAAGCCGCGTCTACCAATGAACCATATTTATCATGAAAATGAATATGAACAGGACAAGGACATATATATTCAAGAATTACAAGCATACAATGAGGTGATTTCTGCTTACTATAAAGAGCGAACAGCAGGTAAGCGTGATGATACTTGGACAAGTCAGATTGCTGGTATGTTTGAGCGTAAAAAGAGAATGTACATGAAGCAATTTGTTCAAGAAAAAGGTTTAGATAAACGATAAAAAAACTGCGGGAGTTAGACTCTCGCAGTTTTTTTTTGTGTTAGCGCATATTATTTAATGTGCTTACCAGGCTTATCATCATAGCCCGCTGTGAAAATTGAAACTAAAAATGCCACCATCACACCTAAAATTAGGACTGTACCCATTATGTATGGCCTCCTTTTTCCTAAAAATAGAAACACAACATATAACTTTATTATATCCTAATAAATTTAAATAGTGAATGCAAATCATGGATATTATTGGACAGTTCTGCATAGGAATGTGTATTAGATATTAGCGTTATTCAAGACCCACTTTTTACAGATCTTGGGGGATGGATAATCTAATGTTGTTTTTATTTGTAAAAGCCCTTTAACCGACTAAATTTTTTGTCATTTGTTTTCGGTAAGCATGTTTGTTTTTCTTCAAGCATAGATTGTAATAATCGTCTCTGATAATGTGACAGGGGGAGGTCCATATGGATATTCTAAAAAAAGTGGAGTTGTATAGACGAGAAGAGGAAAAGTTGAAATGGGAAGGGACTTTTGGAGAGTACTTAGAAATCATAAAAGAAAAGCCATGGGTTGCCCAGTCCGCACATTCACGGGTTTATAATATGATCAAAGACGCTGGTGTTAATGATGTGAAAGGGCAGAAAACATATGAATTCTTTAGCAATCAATTATTTGGCCTAGAAGAGTCATTAGAACGACTTGTCGAAGAATATTTTCATCCGTCGGCGAAAAGATTAGATGTGAGAAAGCGGATATTATTATTAATGGGGCCCGTAAGCGGCGGGAAATCAACCCTTGTG
Organism: Cytobacillus sp. OWB-43; assembly: GCF_034651445.1. Taxonomy (NCBI): domain Bacteria; kingdom Bacillati; phylum Bacillota; class Bacilli; order Caryophanales; family Bacillaceae; genus Cytobacillus; species Cytobacillus sp. OWB-43. The sequence continues at coordinate 11,422 of NZ_JAYEFF010000001.1, forward strand.
ACGATGTTAAAGAGAGGGTTAGAAGCCTATTCATTAACAGATAAAGGAGCGGTATATGCCATTAAAGGCTGTCCAATGCATGAGGACCCACTTCATCTTATCCCACATCATTTGCGCAAAGACTTTTTAGATGAATATGGAATTAGAATTGAAGGAAACTTATCACCACTCAATATGATGAGGCTTGAACAAGAATATAATGGAAAAATTGAAGATGTAATAGTCGAAAGAGTGATGTTTTCAGAAGATAAGCGGGTAGGGATTGGTACATTTAGCCCCTCTGACCCTAAATCTCAAGACATTGCTGATTTAACAGGAAGTATAGACTTCTCCACAATTGCCGAATATGGTTCCGAGTCTGATCCAAGAGCTTATCGATTTGATGGGGAACTGAATAAGGCCAATCGGGGTATGATGGAATTCCAAGAAATGCTTAAATGCGATGAAAAATTTCTATGGCATCTCCTATCATTAACGCAAGAAGGAAACTTCAAAGCAGGCCGGTTTGCCTTAATATCAGCGGATGAATTGATTGTTGCTCATACAAATGAAACGGAATATCGTTCGTTTATAAGTAATAAGAAAAATGAGGCACTGCATTCACGGATTATTGTGATGCCAATTCCATATAATTTGAAGGTAACCGAGGAAGAGAAAATTTATGAGAAAATGATTTTTGAAAGTGATGTGTCAGATGTTCATATTGCTCCCCATACATTAAAAGTTGCTGCTATGTTTACAATATTAACAAGAATGAAGGATCCGAAAAAAGGCGATATTGACTTAGTTAAGAAGATGCGTTTATACGATGGTGAAAGTGTAGAAGGTTTTAATCGTGCAGACGTAGAAGAAATGAAAAAAGAACATGCAGATGAGGGAATGAGTGGCATCGACCCCCGTTACGTAATCAATCGCATTTCCTCTACCATCATTCGTAAAGAGATGACGTCGATTAATGCCTTAGATGTATTAAGGTCATTAAAAGAGGGATTAGATCAACATCCATCCATTACTGCTGAACTGAAAGAACGATATTTGAACTTTATTTCACTTGCTCGAAAAGAATACGATGAAATTGCGAAGAAAGAAGTGCAAAAGGCATTTGTTTACTCTTATGAAGAATCAGCGAAAACATTAATGGAGAATTACCTTGATAATGTTGAGGCTTATTGCAATAAGGCTAAACTAAGAGACCCACTTACTGGAGAAGAAATCAATCCAGATGAAAAACTAATGCGCTCGATTGAGGAGCAAATCGGGATTTCAGAAAATGCTAAAAAAGCATTTCGTGAAGAAATTCTCATTCGTATTAGTGCTTATGCTAGAAAAGGTAAACGATTTGATTATAATTCGCATGATCGCCTGCGTGAAGCTATTCAAAAGAAATTATTTGCTGACTTAAAGGATGTCGTCAAAATTACAACTTCTTCAAAAACACCGGATGAACAACAATTGAAGAAGATTAATGAAGTAGTCGCACGTCTTATTGATGAACATGGCTATAATTCCACATCTGCAAATGATTTACTTCGTTATGTGGGTAGTCTATTAAATAGGTAAACCGTCCAGTCTATTGTTTAAAAAAGACAGAAATAGGGTATTTAAACAATAGAGGTGACGAATATGTCAAAAGAAGAAAAAGTACCGGAAAATAGCTCAATGGCAAGCAATGAAGAAGAAATAGAAACTCTTGGAAAAGAAATGGAACAAATGAAATCGAAAGAAGAATTGAAAGAAATGCAAAAAACACCTGATCCTAAACAGGAAGTCGGTAAGCGCAAATCATAAAAGCTACAAACAATGAAAAAAGCAATGGACCCCATTGCTTTTTTCATTATATTCAATTTTGTATTAGTTGAACGATGGATGATAGATAGTAATCGCCCAACTTTAATAATTGTCTAAATAATATGTAAATAATTCTGTTTTAAAGCATAGGATAGAGTAATCAACATTTTTTGAACCTAGCTATAAGTAAATATTTTCAGGTTAGCAATGGACACTCGTCATAGTGTATGTTTTTGGGTGAGATATGTGAATGAATTCCGTAAAATCCTTAAAGTTTTTTATAAACAAAAAAGGAGGGCAAATGAGAATGACCGAAAAAAATCAAAACCATCAGTTTGTCGTGTCACAGGAAGATTGGTCCCTCCATCGTAAAGGGCATGATGATCAACAACGCCATCAAGAAAAAGTACAGGATGCCATCAGAAACAATTTACCTGACCTGATTACAGAAGAAAACATTGTCATGTCCAATGGTCGTGATGTCGTTAAAATACCGATTCGTTCCTTAGATGAATATAAAATTCGCTACAATTATGATAAGAATAAGCATGTCGGTCAAGGTGATGGCGATAGTCAAGTTGGTGATGTAGTAGCGAGAGATGGGTCAGGTCAGAAAGGGCAAGGTAAAGGGCAAGGTGCAGGGGATCAAGCGGGTGAGGATTACTTTGAAGCAGAAGTCTCTTTAATGGAAATTGAGGAAGCGTTATTTAAACAATTGGAGCTACCGAACTTAAAGAAAAAGGAACAAGATCAAATTGTCGTCGAGAATATTGAATTTAATGATATTCGCAAAACTGGTCTTATGGGGAATATAGATAAAAAGAGAACAATGATGTCAGCTTTTAAGCGAAATGCGATGCACGGGAAATCAGCTTTTCACCCCATTTATCAAGAAGACTTAAAGTTCAAGACTTGGAATGAAGTCGTGAAGCCTGAATCGAAAGCAGTTGTGCTAGCAATGATGGATACAAGTGGTTCGATGGGTATCTGGGAGAAATATATGGCGAGAAGTTTCTTCTTTTGGATGACTCGGTTTTTACGAACGAAATATGAAACGGTAGAAATTGAATTTATTGCGCATCATACAGAAGCAAAGGTAGTATCAGAAGAAGATTTCTTTTCTAAAGGAGAAAGTGGCGGCACAATCTGTTCGTCTGCTTATCGTAAAGCATTGGAGTTAATTGATCAAAAGTATAACCCAGTCAGATATAATATATATCCATTCCATTTCTCAGATGGGGATAATTTAACTTCAGATAATGCAAGATGTGTAAAACTTGTTGAAGAGTTAATGAAAGTATCAAGTATGTTTGGCTACGGGGAAGTGAATCAATATAACCGCCATTCCACTTTAATGTCAGCATACAAAAATATAAAAAATGATTTGTTCCGTTATTATATTTTAAAGCAGAAGGCTGATGTATTCCATGCGATGAAAGGCTTTTTTAAAGAACAAGAACAGAAGGAAAAGTTAGCTTAATGAGAGCCTGTTTTGAAAGGTTCGCAACTAAGTTCTGAAGTGTAATAGCTTACTTACGAGCGTTTCGGAGGCAGGTTTTGAAAAATGATGAGAACAAAGCAATCGAGCTTTTTAGTTATATCACAGCGATTGATGCTGTGTTTTTTTTTGCTCAACTGACTTAGCACTATGTAGATTTGAGCACTTTTATCTGTAATTCTTTTAAGTAGCTCTCTTCATCTACTTATGTCATAATTTTCATAAAGAGTAATATGGAGGGGTTTCCTTTGCACAAAATTCAAGATTTAGGTAATGATATTAAACTGATTGATTTAATGGATTTACAAACACCTGAGCGTACGGGGGCGTATATATTAGGTGCTGAAGAATTAACAGTGATTGAAACAAGTGCTAGTCCTTCGATTCCCCATCTTATAGAAGGAATGCAGGAATTGAACATTAACCTTGAAGACATCAAGCATATTATTGTCACTCATGTACATTTAGACCATGCTGGGGGAACTGGTTTGTTCTTAGAACAATGTCCAGAAGCAAAAGTATATGTTCATCCAAGAGGTAAACGGCATTTAGCTGACCCTAGTAAATTAATTGCTGGTGCTAGAATGGTATATGGCGATGATTTTGATCAACTATTTAATCCGATTGTGCCAATTGATGAGAAGAGATTAGTCGCGATGGAAGAGGGACAATCATTGGATATCGGTGGGCGTTTGTTAACTTTCTATGATACCCCTGGCCATGCAAAGCACCACTTTTCAATCCATGATTCGAAAAGTAATGGCTTCTTTACTGGCGATACAATTGGCGTATTTTATCCTAACATAGCAAGAAAAGGTTATCCATTAGTTCTGCCATCGACTTCTCCTAATCAATTTAATCCAGAGGCGATGTTATCTTCTGTTGAAAAAATCGAATCACTTCAACCACAACATATCTTTTTTGGGCATTATGGTGAGGGCCCTGAACCAAAGGATGTTTTTACTCAAATTCGTTATTGGTTACCTATATTTACTTCAGTTGCAGATGACGTTTTTCTCCAAGGAAATGACATAATAAAAATGCAAGAAGCCATACAATCGGAATTGTTGGAACAAGTAAAACATTATTTATTAACAGCGCACGATGTTGAACTTAGTGCAGAGGATAAGAAGCTAATAGGCTTAGATTTAAATGTCTGCACAATGGGGATGATTGATAGATTGCAGAAAGTGAAATAAAGATTTAAGTCGTGTGGTTTGGAGGTAATTAACATGGATTTGGAAGAAATAAGATCAGAGATACAGCATCGTCAATCAGATATATTGGGTAGCTCCAGATTGGTTAAATTCGCTGTTCTTCTTCCCCTAATAGAAAAAGATGGAGAAATACATATTTTGTTTGAAGTACGGTCTTTATCTATGAGAAGACAGCCAGGGGAAATTTGCTTTCCTGGGGGGAAAATGGATCAAGACGATGTGGATTTAATAGAGACGGCAAAAAGGGAGACCAGTGAAGAGTTAGGTATCCCAATTGGAGAAGTCTCTGTTTTTTCAGAACTTGATTATGTAGTGACACCTTATGATACAGTGATTTATCCGTTTGTAGGCACAATAGAGAGCATCAGTGATCTTAAGCTAAATCCAGAGGAAGTGGATCAAATTTTCACAGTACCACTTGCTTATTTTTTGAAAGAGGGACCATCTATTCATTATATTGAGATGAAGCCAGAGCCTAATAGTAGCTTTCCCTATCATCTCATTCCTAATGGGGAAAAATATAAATGGCAAACGCGGAGGATGCAAGAAATTTTTTATACTTATAAAGGTCATGTGATATGGGGGTTAACAGCTAAGATACTGTATCATTTTTTGACGCTTATCCAGGATGAAAATAAATAAATTTTCAAAATGTTATTGACGATTCCCTATAAAAGGGTATATGATGTTAAACAAATAAATATGAACTTCTTATCCAGAGAGGCGGAGGGACTGACCCAGAGAAGCCTCGGCAACCAGCAATCTTTTGTATGGTGCTAATTTCAGAGGATATTATCCAAAGATAAGGAGAAGGTGAGCTCGTTAATTCAAAGCCCTTCTGCCTCTTCTAGGTAGAAGGGCTTTTTATGTGATAGAGCTAATATTTTATTGGAATATAAAATATATTCAGATTTCATATTGACGACAAATCATTTTTTGGATATAATTCTATTTGTAATTAAAGTATTAACGCTTTAAAAAATAAAATATTTCTTATCGAGAGTGACGGAGGGATCAGGCCCTATGAAGTCCGGCAACCTTCAAGCAATTGCTTGAAAAGGTGCTAAATCCTGCAGGCAGTAAATGTCTGGAAGATAAGATGAGGCAACCCCCTCTTCTTATGAAGAGGGGGTTATTTATTTTAATCATCCGACTAAAAAGTAGAGGAGAGTATATAATGACGAATCAATTTAACACTTATGATGATGAGACGATTTTATTACATGGAGGTCAATCACCAGACCCGACAACGGGATCTCGTGCAGTTCCTATTTATCAAACAAGTTCATATGTTTTTCATAATACAGACCATGCGCAAAGCCTATTTTCATTAGATGAGACGGGAAATATCTATTCACGAATCGGTAATCCAACGGTAGATGTATTAGAAAAACGTATTGCTTTATTAGAAGATGGGGTAGCGGCAGTAGCGACTTCATCTGGAATGGCAGCTATAGCTCTTTCAATTATGAATATTGCCCAAGCGGGTGATGAGATTGTTGCAGCGTCGAACCTTTATGGTGGAACATATAATCTTTTTGCCATAACACTTCCGAAATATGGGATTAAAGTTCATTTTGTTGATGGATCTGACCCTGAGAATTACCGTAAAGCGATTACGCCAAAAACTAAGGCTTTATATGGAGAGATTATTGGGAACCCAAGTCTTCATGTCCTAGATGTAGAGGCAGTTGCAAATATTGCTCATGATAATGATATTCCCCTTATTATTGATAATACTTTCGCTTCACCTTATCTTTGCAAACCAATCCAATGGGGAGCAGATATTGTCATTCATTCGGCAACAAAATGGATTGGTGGTCATGGAACAACAATTGGCGGACTTGTAGTTGATGGCGGACGATTTAATTGGAATCATGATAAGTTTCCTGGTTTTACTCAGCCAGATCCAAGTTATAACGGTATTGTTTATGCGAATGAGTTTGGTACACTCGCTTTTAGTACAAAACTTCGTGTTCAGTTGCTGCGCGATTTTGGGTCATCTTTAAGCCCACATAGTGCATTTCTTTTACTCCAAGGATTGGAAACACTCCATTTACGTATAGAGAAACATACGGAAAATGCAGCGAAGATAGCCCATTTCTTAAACGCTCATCCAGCTGTCGATTGGGTCGCATATCCAGGTTTAGCAGAGCATCCAGCGCATGAACTCGCGAAGAAATATTTAAACACTGGCTTCGGTTCCATTGTGAACTTCGGTATTAAAGGTGGCCGAGATGCGGGTAAAAAAGTGATAGATACAATTGCATTGTGGTCTCATGTAGCCAATGTAGGTGATGCGAAGTCACTCATTATTCATCCGGCTTCAACCACACATCAACAGTTAAGTGCAGAAGATTTAATTAAAAGCGGTGTAAGTGAGGAACTCATACGTTTATCAGTTGGGATTGAATCGGTTAGAGATTTAACCAATGACTTAGATCAAGCCTTCTATGAAGCGACTGGTATTTCTTCGAAGGGAGAACAAAAAGGAGAAACAGCAGTAAATGATGAAGGTGTTATTCGATGGGCATTACAATCATCCTCATTAAAAGAAGATGTGGATGGCAAAGAACTGCAAAGAGCAAAAAGGATAGCTGTTGTTGGATTAAGTGGAAATCCTGCTAGACCAAGTTACCGTTTAGCAAGAAAAATGCAAAGATTAGGTTATCAAATCGTGCCAGTTAATCCAAGAGAAACAGAAGTATTAGGTGAACAGGCATATCCAAATTTAAAATCCATTCCTTTTACCATTGATATTGTGCAAGTATTTAGAAGCCCTGAAGCTGCGATAGAAGTGGCGAAAGAGGCAGTAGAAATCCAACCGAAAGTTTTCTGGCTACAAGAAGGTGTCATTTCACCAAAAGCAGTTGAAATAGCAAAAGAAGCCGGACTTGAAGTGGTACAAAATCGCTGCACATATAAAGAGGCACAGAGATTAAGAGGTTCTATTGTAACCTTTGCTTGTGAAATTTAAAACCGAGATTGAGGAGAGTCATCGATGAAAAAATGGTTCGTATTTTTAATTGTCGTTTTATCAATTGGATTCATTAGTGCTTGCGGGGATAGTGAGGCAAGCACTGATGATAGTAATGGCGAAGGAAAACCAGAAAAAATTGTTTTAGACTATGCCTATTATTCTCCAACAAGTGTAGTTTTAAAGAAATTCGGCTGGGCAGAAGAAGCGTTTGCCGAAGATGATATTGATGTTGAGTTTGTCCTCAGTCAAGGAAGTAATAAGGCACTTGAGTTTCTTAATAGTAGCAGTGTTGATTTTGGCTCAACTGCAGGTGCAGCGGCATTAATTGCAAAAGCAAATGGTGCTCCAATTGAATCAGTCTATATATACTCAAAACCAGAATGGACGGCATTAGTTGCACCGAAAGAATCAGCTATCAAATCAGTTGAAGACTTGAAGGGAAAGAAAGTAGCAGCAACGATTGGAACAGATCCATATATCTTTTTACTGCGCTCATTAAATGAAGCCGGATTAACATCAGCGGATGTTGAAATCGTTAACTTGCAACATGCTGACGGTGGAACGGCATTAACAACAGGGCAAGTAGACGCTTGGGCTGGTTTAGATCCCCATATGGCTAAATTAGAACTTGAAGCAGACACAGAATTTATTTATCGAAATATCGATTTTAACACTTATGGCACATTAAATGTGAGAAGCGAATTTGCTGAGAAGTATCCTGAACAAGTGAAAAAAGTAATTGAGCTTTATGAAAAAGCTCGTACATGGGTATTAGAAAATCCTGAAGAAGCGGCAGAGATACTGGCAGAAGAAGCACAAATCACCCTAGAGGTAGCGAAAAAAGAATTAGAGAGAAATGACTTTAATGAACCAATACCTGGTGAAGTGCAAATAGAAGCATTAAATGCTGCTGGTGAGGTTTTAAAAGAAGAAGGCATTATTAAGAGTGATGACGTAGGTAAAGTGGTTGATGAATTAATAAACCCAGATTTCTCAACAGAGGTCATTCAATAGGGTTGGTAAAGGAGAATGAATATGAAGGAAGTCATAGCGATCCCCAAAGTAAATGAGGGTAAGGAGAAGCATAGAAAAATTAACCCTAGTATTCAAAGGGTATTACTTGGAAGTATCGTGCCAATCTTACTTATTCTTGCATGGGAGTACTTGAGTCGGATCGGTGTGTTCCCTCCTCATTTACTCCCGGCTCCATCAATCATTTTGCAATCACTTATGACAATGACGACAGATGGAAGTTTATGGACACATACGAGCATTACATTATATCGCCTTGTGCTTGGTTTCTTATTTGGCACTGCTGCAGCTTTAATTATCGGCGCCGCTGTTGGCTACTTTTCAACAGTTGAAAGTTTATTAGATCCGCTGATCCAAGCTTTTCGTTCCATACCTTCATTGGCATGGGTGCCATTATTTATTCTTTGGATGGGAATTGGGGAACCTTCCAAGGTGGTTTTAATCGCTGTCGGTGTTTTCTTCCCAGTTTATCTAAATATTGTTTCAGGCATTCAAGGAATTGACCGTAAACTAATTGAAGTGGGGAAAATCTATCATTTTAGCTCATGGCAATTAATTTGTAAGATTATCTTACCAGCAGCTTTGCCATCTTTTTTAGTAGGGCTGAGAAGCGGATTGGGACTTGGTTGGATGTTTGTTGTTGCAGCTGAATTAATGGGAGCTTCTACAGGTATTGGCTACTTGCTTGTTTATGGCCAAAACACTTATGCACCGGAATTAATTATTTCTAGTATCGTCTTATTTGCCATATTAGGAAAAATAACAGATGCCATTTTAAAAGGGTTAGAGACAAAAACATTGCATTGGCAAGATACGATCGTCAAGAAGTAGGAGGTGGCAAGATTGTTATCTATTGAGCGAGTGTCTAGAACTTTTTCAAATGGAACAACGGGATTCGAAAATATTGACTTAAAGGTAGAAAAAGGTGAAGTCATTGGAATCTTAGGAACAAGTGGTTGCGGTAAAAGTACGCTCTTACGTGTATTATCCGGCTTGGATAAACAATATGATGGCCAGGTTGTAATAGATGGCGAAACTGTCCATGATGTTCATAAGAAAATCGGGATGATTTTCCAAGAACCTAGATTGATGCCTTGGTTAAAAGTTTATGACAATATCGGTTTCGGTCTACAAAAAAAAGTTCAAAGTAAAATAGCGCAATATATTAAAGCCGTTGGGCTAGAAGGATTTGAAAACCATTACCCGAAAGATTTATCTGGAGGGATGGCGCAAAGGGTGGCCATTGCCAGAGCCCTCGTTACCTCACCAGAAATATTACTTTTAGATGAACCGTTTAGTGCATTAGATGCTTTTACAAAAATGCAATTACAAGATTTATTACTGAATCTCTGGCAAACCTATCAATCAACTATCCTCTTAGTAACGCACGATATTGATGAAGCATTATATTTAGCCGATCGCATTATTATTCTTAGGGGACAGCCGGGAGAATTATATCAAGAAATAAAAATTGAAAAATCAAAACCAAGATCAAGAGGAGATAAAGATCTTGCTGCACTAAAAGATGAGATTTTGCAATTATTAGATTTATCTCATTCGAAAGCAATCTAAAGATAAAGGAGCTAATGAATTATGACAGTGATAGAGCGGCAACAGCTTGCCCCCATTGAAGGAGATTACAACTTAACAAACTATGAAGAGGCATGTCAAAATATTTCATGGGATGAGGTTAAACAACAGTTTAGCTGGAGCCAATCAGGTCTAGTCAATATGGCTCATGAATGTATTGATAAACATGTGGTTGACGGTTATGGAAACAAAATAGGGTTGCATTATGTGAATGGTTCATATGAAGAGACATACACATTCGCAGAGATTAAAGAAAAAACGGATCATATCGCCACCGTTTTAAGAAACCAAGGGGTGAAAAAAGGTGATTTCGTTTTTATTTTTCTACCTAAACATCCCGATTGTTATTTTACAATGATTGCCACCATTAAACTCGGCGCAATTGCGGGTCCTCTTTTTGAAGCATTTATGGAGGAAGCAGTAAAAGATAGAATCTCTGATTGTGATGGGAGATTTCTGATTACGGATACTGACTTACTTAACAGGGTACCAAAGAACGAACTGCCTTGTTTAGAGAAGATATTTCTTACTGATGCTGATGACGTACAATTATTAGGTGAAAAAGAAATTTCACTCATCAAAGAATTAGAGAAAACAGTAAAAGAAGAAGATATCACGACGTGGGTTGATCTCGAGCATGGTTTAAACATCCACTATACGAGCGGTTCAACAGGAAAGCCAAAAGGAATTATTCATGCTCATAGAGCGATGGTTCATCAATATCAAACAGGGAAATGGGTACTCGATTTAAAAGATGATGATGTGTATTGGTGTACCGCACATCCAGGTTGGGTTACGGGAACTGTGTATGGCATTTTCACACCTTGGTTAAATAGAGCGACAATTGTTGTTAATGGTGGCCGCTTTGATGCAAAGGGTTGGTATCATACATTAGAAACAACTGGAGTATCTGTATGGTATAGTGCACCGACCGCATACAGAATGTTAATGGCAGAAGGAAATGACCTACCAAATGATTATGATTTATCCAACTTAAGACATTTATTAAGTGTTGGTGAGCCGTTAAATCCTGAGGTCATTTATTGGGGACAAGAAACGTTAGGGAAAAGAATTCATGATACATGGTGGATGACTGAAACAGGGGCACAATTAATTGTCAATTTACCTTCAGAAGTAATTAAACCCGGATCAATGGGTCGACCTTTTCCTGGTATAAGCATCGCTATCCTCGATGATGATGGTGTCGAACAATCAAGAGGGTCGATTGGTCACTTAGCAATTAAAGCACCATGGCCAGGAATCATGAAAGAAGTATGGAAGAATGAGGAGAAATACCAGTCATATTTTCCTTTTGAAGGTTGGTATGTATCAGGAGATCTAGCTGTTCAAGATGAAGATGGATATATATTCTTCCAAGGTAGGAGTGATGATATGATCAATTCTTCCGGGGAGAGAATCGGACCTTTTGAGGTTGAAAGTAAGCTCATTGAACATCCTGCTGTAGCAGAAGCTGGAGTCATTGGAAAACCAGATGCATTAAGAGGAGAAATCGTCAAAGCCTTTATTGTCCTAAGAAAAGGATTTACAGGCAGTGATGTACTACTTGAAGAGATTAGAAGGTTTGTAAAAACAAGATTAGCTGCTCATTCTGCCCCACGAGAAATGGAAATTGTCACAGAACTACCTAAAACAAAAATCAGTGGAAAAATATTGCGCAGAGAATTAAAGGCAAGAGAGCTTGCCAAACTTAGTCAAAAATTACAGTAATATGATGTAATGGGAGGTAAAGGGTTTTGACGATAAATATCGCTTTACTTGGCTATGGTACTGTTGGTAAAGGCGTTTACCGTACAATTCAACAGCATCAAGGGCGTTTACAAAAGTTATTAAGTGAAGAAGTAAAGGTTGTTGCTATTCTAGTGAGGGACATTAAGAAGCATACTGCCCCCGATCAGTCAGTTATGTTGACAAACCAATATGAAAAAATCCAACAATTGGAGAATATTGATGTAGTAATTGATGCAATTGTTGGTATTGAACCGGCTGCAACTTATTTACAAAGTGCGATTGAAAAAGGTCGCCACGTAATTACGGCAAATAAAGAGATGTTTGCAGAAAAAAGTAATATCTTAAGAGAATTAGCAAAAAAATATCATGTCTCAGTCGGCTACGAGGCTACTGTAGCAGGCGGTATTCCTATTATTCAAACTTTAAAAAAACTACTAAATGCTAATAAAGTAACGAAGGTTGAAGGCATATTGAATGGTACATCTAATTTTATATTAACTAAAATGAGAGAAGAGCAATTATCATTTGATAATGCTCTGGCGCTAGCGCAAAAATTAGGTTATGCGGAAGCGGATCCGACGAATGATGTTGAAGGCTTTGATGCGTATTATAAAGCTGCTATCTTAAGTGAGTTGATTTATGGAGAGAAACCAAAAAGCGAGCAGATTGAAAGAAACGGGATTGCGAGTATTGCTAAATCAGATATTACTTTCTTTAATGAATTAGGTCTTAGATACAAGCACGTGGCAACTATTGAATACGCTCATTCTCAAGTAAAATGTGCTGTTCGGCCAGTGTTAGTTGAAAGTAACCATCCTTTATATCAGGTGGAAGGTGTGCAAAATGCTATCCATATCGAGGCGGATATTGTCGGGAGTATTAGTTTGCAGGGGCCAGGTGCAGGTATGTATCCAACAGCAAGTGCAATTATAGAAGATTTGATTCATTTATCAGAAAAGGATCAGGAGTATACTTTTAATGAAGAGTCCACCCTTGATCAACAGCGTAGTGCGAAAACGAGTTGGATTGCATATGGACGCTCTGCCTTACAGCAATTACCTGAAGGAGCAGAAATTATGAAGATGATTGCTAATGATACATGGGTAGTAGAAATAGAGGGGGATTTACTTATAGAAGATGCATCCTTAATTCAAATATTAGGTGATGCTACAAGATTAAAAGAAATGAAAAAAATCCATTAAAGTAGTGGATGATAAATCCTTATAATTCTATTGATAAAACTAGACAATTTCAAGTATCAGTATCATGGTCAAATTTACTTACCTTGTTCAACTTGAGGAATCGTTCGTTGAACAAGGTAAGTATTTTTATGGCTCTGTTAACATTAGTCAATAACAATAACTAAGCAGTGAAAGAAATCATATTTGCGAAGGATATGAATATTTGTAGGGTTCTTTTTGAAGTCCTGCTTACCTAAAATGAAGAAAAGCAGTATCTCAGTATTCATCAAAGTAAATAAAATAATAGAATGAATATTCTTATGTGGAAAGGCCATACCGTTAAAAAATGAAAATAACTAGTGTTAATAAGCAAAGGGTGAAGGAAAAATTTTTCTGTAAACCTTTAAATCATCAACAACGAACTGTTTTATTTCATAAATGTATCGTTGATTATCTAAATAAAAAAGGATAACTAGCCCTTATTTATAGACTAACTATCCTAGGAAATATAATCTTTAATAAGATTTCTCACCAGTTTTTAGACGGATTGCGATGGTGTTTTTACTGATTGGTTTGGAAGTAACGTTTGATTGATTTCTGAATATAAATCCTTTATATTGACAGTGACAATTTTGGCTCCGATCTGTACGTGAACCATATTATCAAAGACTGCTGTAACGAGACCATTTAAAGACACGCTTGTTCCGATACTTACATCTTTCTTTTCATTCTTTCTGATATTCGTAACTTTGTTATTTGCCATATTCTCCACCATCCATTCTTATAAATTATAAGTACAGAAGTCTTCTACTTCATTTACACTATATCTCTTTATATTACCTGTTTATAGTAAAATAAACGTTAAAAGTGAAAATGTCCAGTAAAAAGGTTGGTCTTTTTATCGACAAATTTCTCTCATTCTATATTTGTAATAAATCATTCAATTGCTTCTTTAAATCAGGATATTGATTAAAGTTTGTAATCATTCCTTTAATGACTGGAAGTCTGGGATATTCCCTTTGGGTTTCTTCTTCTATCATATCGAGGGAGACCTCTAATGTTTCCTTATCGTCGCATGCTTGTATTTGTTTTCTAATATCTGCGATGGTAGTCGATGGACTAGTATTTGGTAAACATATATTAAAATTATGCAGGAAACGGTTCATCTTAGCTTCAGTGATCAAAGGTTCTTCTTTTTTTAGACCTTCTGCTAAAGAGTCCATTCTATTTAATAAATAATCAGTCACATGCTCAGGCTTAAATATTTCTTTGTCAATGATTAATATTTTTACGTATGAATGAAAAAGACCATCAAGGAGTTGAGATAAATCCCATAAATAAGGAGTCATTTCTTCTCCATATATAGAAGATAAACTTTTGCGGTAAAATTCATTCATTTCAATTTGCTTTGTGAATAATAATTCTTTAATTGATTCATTAATAGGTATGGTTTGTTCTCTTGTTTGAGTAATAATAAAATCCTTATGTTGGATTAACATATCAATGGTTGTATTGATTTGTGCCTTGAATTTTTCTCTGGCTGTGAGGTTCTTATTGTCCCACTGCATGATTTCTTCAGTTAATTGATCAAAATAATATATTAATAAGGACTCTAACAATTTTTCTTTTGATTTAAAATATAAATAAAACGCACCTTTGGAAATGCCGCTATCAGTGGCGATATCTTGTACAGATGTGGCAGTATATCCTTTTTTAGCGAACAATTTAATCGCAGCTTCAATAATTATTTTTTCTTTTTCTTTCATCTGTAACAACTCCTTAACCGAAGAAGAATCTCCGTGTTAACAAAAACTTCACAATAATATAATTGACACTTGACTGACCGGTCAGTTATATTTATTGGTGATGTGACCCACTAGTCATATTCTATAGGATACCCGAGATTGGCGTCAAGAAAACAAACAAAATAGATTCTATAGAACCAGTAACGATTTTTTTTGGGTATGATAGTGAGTATTCCTATATGTAAGACTTCATTTACGCTGATTTCTACTATATACATAATGGTTATCGGGTAAAGGAAAATCGAATTAATAAAAAAAGAGGTGTCAATGTGAAGGGCATAGTCAATTTCGTTTTAAAGAATAAGCTCGCTGTGTGGTTATTAACCATAATTATTACAGTTTCAGGTGTTTACTCAACTACACAGATGAAAACTGAAACAATCCCGGATATCTCTATTCCATTTTTAATGGTAAATGGTGTTTATCCTGGTGCCACACCTGAGCAAGTGATGGAAGAGGTTTCAGTGCCAATTGAACAGGCAGTTGAAGGGCTAGATGATGTCAATGCTGTTTATTCTAATTCAAGTGCGAATGTAGGAAGTATTCAAGTAGAATATAAATATGGCGTTGATATGGATGATAAAAAGGTTGAACTAGAAAGAGCGATTGCTAATCTAAATCTTCCTGAAGATGTGGAAGAGCCGACTGTGACATCTATCAGCATGAATATGATGCCAGTAGTTGCACTTTCAATTAGTAGTACAGAAGAAGATATAGTTGGACTGACTGAATTAGTTGAAGATGTGATCTTGCCTGATATTGAAAAGATTGAAGGAGTAGCATCTGCAACAATGACTGGTCAACATATTGAACAAGTTGAATTTACTTGGGATGAAGAAGAGCTAGCCAAGTTTGAATTGAATCAAGATGATGTAAAAGAACTGATTCAAGCAAGTGATATGGCATTATCTTTAGGGCTATTTGATTTTGAAGAAGCTGAAGAAGCTGTTTCGGTAGATGGGAAAGTAACAACTGTTGATGAGTTGAAAGAAATGATGATCCCAGTAACGCCAACTGCCGACCACCCACAACCGTTTGTTGAGCTAAGTGAACTTGCTCAAATTGAACAAGTAGGTAAAGTAGAGTCTGTTTCTCGTACAAATGGAGAAAATGCGATTGCGATCCAAATTGTAAAAGGACAACAGGATAACACAGTAGATGTAGTTAATCGTGTAAAAGACTATGTTGAAGAAGAAACAGAAAAGTATGATGGCCTTGCCATTGATATTTCTTTAGACCAGGGTGAACCGATTGAAAAGTCTGTTAGCACAATGGTCGAAAAAGCACTTTTTGGTGGTTTAATTGCTGTATTAATTATTCTACTCTTTTTAAGAGACTTTAAGTCAACGATTATATCCATTGTTTCCATTCCGGTGTCGATTTTTATGGCATTTTTAGTCCTTAATTGGTTGGATATTACGTTAAATATTATGACTCTTGGAGCGGTTACAGTAGCAATTGGTCGTGTAATCGATGACTCGATTGTTGTTGTTGAAAATATTTATCGTCGCTTACATTTGAAAGAGGAAAAATTAAATGGTCGTGCTTTAGTAAGGGAAGCGACTATTGAAATGTTTAAGCCGATTCTTTCATCTACATTAGTAACTGTGGCCGTTTTTGCGCCGTTAATTTTCGTAGGTGGAATGGTTGGTGAGCTATTTGTTCCGTTTGCTTTAACGATGACATTTGCATTGGGTGCTTCATTAATTGTTGCGATTACAATTGTCCCAGCCCTATCTCATTTCTTATTCAAGAAAAAACTTTACGGTAAGAAAGAGGAGAGCAATCATAAAGAAGTAGGTAAACTTGCTTTATGGTATAAAGGCATTCTAAGTAAAGCGTTAAACCATAAAATTATTACGTCAGCTATCGCTATTCTTTTATTAGCTGGATCATTAGCATTGACTCCATTAATCGGTTTTAGCTTCCTTGGAAGTGAAGAAGAGAAGGTAATGTATTTAACATATACACCTGAAACCGGCGAAAAGATGGATATAACAGAAGAGAATATTTCTGAAGTAGAAGAAGAGTTATTAAAACGCGATGATATTGATATACTACAATTGTCCATTAATGACCCAGACAATGTAGATCCTGCTGCTATGATGATGGGTGGGGGCGCTAGTGGGGCTCTTATGTATCTAATTTTTGATCCAGATATGAAGAACTTCCCAGAGGTAAGAGAAGAAATTGAAGAATATGTATTTAATATAGAACAATCTGGTGAGTGGAAATCTCAGGACTTTTCTTCAATGGGTGCGAATACTAGTGAAGTAAGCTATACATTGTATAGTGAGAATTTAGATAAACTAAATGATGCCGTGACACAAGTGGAAGATGTCATGCATGATACTGATAACTTAGATGATATTTCATCTACGGCAGAAGACGCTTATGTAGAACATATCTTAAAAGTTGAGCAAGCAGATGTCATGCAGTATGGCTTAACGACAGGTCAAATCGTTATGGCGTTAAACGATAAAGGTAATAGTGAAGTGCTGACAACTGTTCAAAGTGATGGTAATGAAATAGATGTCATTATTCAAACTGAAGCTGCTGAGCCTGCGAAATCAATTGATGAGTTATTAGATACAGAGGTTCCGACTGCGACAGGCCAAGAAATGCCATTATCTGAGCTTGTTAATGTAGAAGAAGGAACAACATTAAATACATTGTCTCGTAGTAAAGGTGAGTACTATGCAACAGTTTCTGCAACAGTAACTTCAGATAATTTATCCAAAGTTACGAGTGAGCTGGATAAAGGTATCGATGATTTAGACTTGGCACAAGGGGTAACTCTTGATGTTGCTGGTGTAACTGCAGATATGAATGAAACGTTTACGCAATTAGGTTTAGCAATGCTTGCCGCTATTGCGATTGTATATTTCATCTTAGTTGTTACATTTGGTGAGGGTGTTGCACCGTTTGCCATTCTGTTCTCACTACCGTTTGCAGTAATTGGCTCATTTGTCGGATTATACATTGCAGGGGAAACAATCTCTGTTACGGTTATGATGGGTCTACTCATGTTAATCGGTATCGTTGTTACGAACGCTATTGTATTGGTTGACCGGATTATTCATATGGAAAGAAACGGTATGACGATGAGAGACGCTATTCTAGAAGCGGGTGCCACTCGTCTTCGTCCGATACTAATGACAGCTATTGCTACAATGGGTGCGCTGGTTCCATTATTATTTGGTTCAGGCGGTGGAGGCTTAATCTCTAAAGGATTAGGTATCACAGTTATCGGGGGTCTTGCAAGTTCGACCTTATTAACTCTAGTTGTTGTTCCTATTGTGTATGAAGTATTATCAAAAATGTTTAAAAAGAATCGAAAAGATGTTCAAGATAATTAATTAAAAAATAACCCAAAGCATTGATGCTTTGGGTTATTTTTTTTGATGAAGTTCATCTAATGAATAAGGTAAGCTTGTAGCAAATATAGTATCATTTGTTCTACGTTTGTCTTAAAGAAGTAGATTAAACACTTTTTTGAATACAGCTGTGTTCATGTTAAAATGAACCAGAGCATGGAAAAGGTGAGTGATAATAATGGAAAAAAAGATAGGGTTTATCGGTTGTGGAAAAATGGCACAAGCGATTATTGGAGGTATATTAAAAAACGGTTTAGTCAGTCATCATGAAATTATTTCAAGTGCAAGAACGAAAGAAACACTACATAAGGTAGAAGCAAAGTATGCGATTCATACAACCCACTCCAATAAAGAAGTGGCAAGAAACGCCGAAGTGATCTTTTTAGCGGTTCCTCCTAAGGATCATAAGGAAGTAATTGATGAAATAAAAGAAGTAGTAAATGAACATAGCATTATCGTAACAATTGCTGCTGGCATTACTCTAAATGATATCGAAGAGTACTTTGAGCGAAATGTAATGGCAGTACGTACAATGCCAAATACACCTTCACTGGTTGGTGAGGGAATGAGTGTGCTAAGTAGCAACCAGTATATTAATGAAGAGAAATTAAATAAAGTAATACGCATCTTTTCTGCTATCGGGAAAGTGGAAGTAGTTGACGAGTCATTAATGGACGGCATTCCAGCAATTAGCGGTTCTTCTCCTGCATATGTGTTTTTATTTATAGAAGCACTGGCCGATGGAGCAGTAAAGGACGGTATACCAAGAGACACTGCTTATAAGCTAGGTGCTCAGGCAGTATTAGGTGCAGCAAAGATGGTGCTTGAATCTGGTAAACATCCTGGAGTGTTAAAAGATGAGGTTTGTACCCCTGGAGGTGCGACTATTGATGCGGTCAGCAAGTTAGAAGAAACAGGATTTCGTTCATCTGTTCTCACTGCTATGAAAGCTTGCAGCGAGAAGGTAAGAAGCTTATAAGTAATAAGAGTTTTGATTTTAGCTGTAGCATCGTTAGCTTATTTTAAGCGATGCTGCAGCTTTTTGCCTTTCAAAGGGGAATAAAAAAATATGTAAACAGTTGAAAATGTTAAATAAGAGAAGGCCAATAGATAGATTGGTATATATTCATGAAAAAAGCATATACCATAAAGGATAATTAAATCTGAATTCATACTTGACGTATAGGAATAATCGTATTATCATATGAAATTGTGCAAAAGTAAGATATTAGGAGGGGTAATGATGGATAATGTATGGTTTATTATTAACTTAGCATTAATGATTGGTTTTATTAGTTTATTATTTATTATGCAACGTAAACATAGTTCATTTTCTAAAAGAGTCTTTACGGCATTGGGAATAGGTATATTGTTTGGTTTAGCATTGCAACTGATTTATGGACCAACTTCAGAAGTATTGGCAAGGTCAACAGATTGGTTTCAACTAGTTGGTGGGGGTTATGTTAAATTCTTACAAATGATTGTTATGCCACTTGTGTTTATTTCCATTTTAGGAGCGTTTACAAGATTGAGCCTCTCAAGTAATATTGGTAAAATTAGTGTATTAATTATCGGAATACTACTTGGGACTACAGCTTTGGCTGCTATTGTAGGTATTGGTTCGGCGACTGTCTTTAATTTAGAAGCCATCCAAATTGAAGAGGGAGATGCAGAAATCAGTAGAGGGACACAAATGGAAGAAACATCTCAATCACTAGCAGCTCAAACATTGCCTCAACAAATTTTAGAGTTACTTCCTGCAAACCCTTTTCTTGACTTAACAGGAGCGAGAGCGACTTCAACGATATCGGTCGTTATATTTGCAGCAATCTTAGGTATTGCCTACTTGGGCGTAAGAAGAAAAACACCTGAGCAAGCAGAGGTATTTGCAAAAATTGTCGATGCCTTTTATAGCATTATTATGCGTGTGGTTACACTAATCCTTAGATTAACTCCTTATGGCGTGCTAGCTATTATGACAAAGACAGTTGCATTAAGTGATTTCTCTGCAATCTATAATTTAGGAAAATTTGTCATTGCTTCATATGTAGCGTTAGCGGTTATGATGCTAATTCATTTGTTATTATTACTATTTGTCGGATTAAGTCCACTACAATACTTAAGAAAAGCTTTTCCAGTGCTTGCGTTTGCCTTTACGTCAAGAACAAGTGCTGGGGCATTACCTTTAAATATTAAGACGCAAAAATCATTAGGGGTGTCAGATGGAATAGCCAATTTCGCTGGCTCATTTGGTCTCTCGATTGGACAAAATGGTTGTGCGGGTATTTATCCGGCTATGTTAGCTGTTATGATTGCACCTACGGTCGGGATTAATCCATTACAACCAAGTTTTCTACTTTCTGTTATCGTTATAGTTGTTATCAGCTCATTTGGCGTTGCGGGAGTAGGTGGAGGAGCTACTTTTGCAGCCATTCTCGTCCTTTCAGCTTTAGATTTACCTATCGCGCTTGCGGGTTTATTGATTTCAATTGAACCGTTAATTGATATGGGAAGAACAGCGGTAAATGTAAGTGGTTCTATGACTTCGGGTATATTAACGAGTAAAATTACGAAAGATATCGACCAAGAAGTTTATAATAACCCACATAATAAAATTGAAGAGGTAGAAGTCTAACTCATTCAATCCTATATTGGTAAAAAAGAAAATCCGAACACTCATCAATCAGATGCTTAAATTGCTTTAGCATTTGGTGAGGTGTTCGGATTTTTTATTTAGCTAATATATGTTTTAATCATTCAACTTTAATGTGGTAAAAAGAGCAATTGAATGAGAAATAATACAGCGAAAATATAAACGAGTGGATGAACTTGTTTACCTTTGCCTTTAAATATTTTTAAGATTGGATGTGTTATAAACCCGAGTGCAATACCTGTAGCAATACTAGAAGTGAGCGGCATCGTCAAAATAATTAAAAAGGCTGGGAAAGCTTCATCAAACTCACCCCATTTAACTTTAACTAAGCTTCCCATCATTAAGCTACCAACAATTATGAGTGCAGGCGAAGTAATGGCAGCAATGCCTGAAACCGCACTGACAAGTGGACTAAAGAATGCAGCAACGATAAAAAGGATACCTACTGTCAAAGAAGTTAGTCCGGTTCGTCCACCGGCGGCAACTCCACTAGAAGATTCAATGAAAGCAGTTGTAGGGCTTGTTCCGAACATAGAACCGACAGATGTGGCTAATGAATCAGATAATAAAGCCTGTCTTGCACGTGGCAATTTATTCCCCTTCATTAAACCAGCTTGTTGGGCAACACCAATCATTGTTCCGGTTGTATCAAATATTGTTACTAATAAAAACGAGAAAACAACCGCATAAAGGCCATGAGTGATGACGTCCCCAATAGCTGAAATGGGGTTGAATACTAAAATGCCTTCTGGAAGCGAAGGTAAAGATGTAAGCCCGTCACTAAACTGTAGTTGCCCAGTAAAGAACGCGATTAAGCCTGTTATAATCATGCCGAAAAACAGTGCTCCAGATACATTTAGTGCGATTAAAATGAGTGTGATGACTAAACCAACTAGCGTTAATATTGCCGAAGTTGCTGTTAAATCCCCTAGAGCAACAAGATTGCTAGGATCACTTGTAATAATGCCGGACATTCGCAGTCCAACAAATGCAATAAATAAACCAATACCAGCTGAAATTCCAGCTTTTAAGTTTTCGGGAATGGCTTCAATTAATTTTTCACGAAAAGCAGTTAAAGATAAAATCACAAAGATTAGTCCGGCTACGAAGACGGCAGCAAAAGCTGTTACATAATCTAAGCCCCCACCAACAACAGAATAGGCGAAATAAGCATTTAATCCCATACCGGGAGCAATAGCAATTGGATAATTAGCAAAAAGGGCCATCCAAAGTGTACCAACAACTGCTGCAATAATCGTTGCAGTAAAGACTTGATCAAATGGGACACCAGCGTCAGAAAGAATGACTGGGTTAACAACAACAATGTATGCCATTGTTAAAAAAGTTGTAAAACCGGCGAGTATTTCTGTTTTTGCTGTAGAATTGTTTTCTTTTAACTTAAACATTAGAATCCTCCAAGCTGTAAATACATGGTCGTGTGTAATAATACGAACGAAAAAAGGTCACATGGACTATAGTATTCGTTTTTATGAAGATTTTCAAGTTCTTTATAGTATTTGTTATATATGTGTTCTTATTAGAAGAAGACAAAAAATCCTTAAAGGATATAAACCCTTAAGGATTTGTTTGCATTATAAGAAAGAACTCAAAATCAAATAAGTTAATCCAGCTATTGTTGCTGAAATCGGCAAAGTAATAACCCAAGTAATTAACATACGTTGTGCTGTTCCCCATTTGACTCCTTTTACTCGATGGGCTGAGCCTACACCGAGGATAGATGAAGAAATAACATGAGTTGTACTAACTGGCATATGTAGTGCGGTTGCACCAAAGATGACCATTGCCCCCGTAATGTCTGCTGCTACTCCGTTAACAGGGCGAATCTTCATGATTTTACCGCCAACTGTTTTAATAATTTTCCAACCACCAACAGATGTACCCAGTCCCATCGCGATTGCACAAGATAATTGGACCCAAAAAGGAATGTCCGTTGAAGTTACATAGTTATTGGAGATTAACGCTAGTGTGATAATCCCCATCGCTTTTTGTGCATCATTTGTACCATGGGTATATGATTGCAATGCAGCGGTGAAAATTTGTATCGTTCTAAAATTTCTATTTGTCTTTGTTAAATTATTATTTCTAAAAACAATTTTAAAAATGCTATAAATAATAAATCCGGCTGCAAAAGCAATCAGTGGTGAAAAAATGAGTGCCTGTATAATACCGATAAATCCACTATAGTTTAATGCAGAAAAGCCAGCTGACGCAATGGCAGCACCTGCGATTGAACCAATTAAAGCATGAGAGGATGAACTTGGTATGCCGAAATACCAAGTCAAAAGGTTCCAGAAAATCGCTGCTATAAGGGCAGATAGAATGACAATTGAGCCGTTTTGTAAGGTGAAAGGATCGACAATATCCTTCGTAATCGTTTTCGCAACACCTGTAAAAGTCATTGCACCTACAAAGTTCATTGTTGCAGCTAGTATAATAGCATGTCTAGGTTTCAAAGCTTTCGTTGACACTGAAGTTGCAATAGCATTCGCTGTATCGTGAAATCCGTTAATAAAGTCAAAGACTAAAGCAAAAATGACGATTAATACTGTGATAATTAAAATTGCATCCATTAGTTATTGCTCCTCACGCGTTTTTCATTATAATTGTTTCGAATGCGTTGGCAACTGTTTGGCAGCTGTCAGCAATTTCCTCTAGGTTTTCGTAAATTTCTTTCTTCTGAATGATGCGAATTGGATCTTTTTCAACAGAAAAAAGATGTTTAATAGATTGGCGTAATACGCCGTCGCATTTTGATTCTAGGTCTTTGATTTTAATTGCATGATCTCGTATTTTTAGCAACTTTTTAGAGGATAATAGCTCAACTGATTTTTCAATTTCTACTGCACTTTGTTGAATAGCTTCTACAAACTTTAACATATATTCATCAGCATTAATGATGGAGTACATTTCAAATAAATCTGCTGTTTGTTCAAAACCATCTAATACGTCATCCATTGCCATTGCAAGATGAAGAATATCTTCTCTTTCAATTGGTGTAATGAAGGCATTGTTTAATTCTTTAATTGTTTCATGAACAAGTGTGTCGCCTTTTGTTTCGTATTCTTTCATTTTTTCTGAGAAAATTTTTAAGTCACTAATGTTATTTAGCTTATAATCGGCGAAATACATAGCTCCTTCTTTTAAGTTGATTGCAATATCACTTAACAATTTATTGAATTTATCTTGTTTTTTAAAAACCATCATTAATACCCCCAGTAATTTTCGGAAAATAAACCCTTCAAACGTTATTATTTTAAACGAAAAATTTTATTGTATAAAGCGTAATTTTCGGGTCTAGAAGAAAAATGTCGAATTATGTTCAAATGTAATCTAATTGTAATGTTTCTTATTATTTAATTAAATACCTTTATATCCCTTGTTATTACTAACTTTCTAAGAGTATGAGTGAGTGGAATCCATACTATTTTTCATGAATTGGTTGTATTCGCCTTTACAAAAAATTAATAAAGTTTTTCTTTACTTTTACATTATTCCTTAACTTAATTAATATCTATTCATATTGGAATGTCTTAAAAGTACTGCGCATTTATTTGATTGTTATGCATTTTTCTGATAATATATATTTCTTCTCACTTACACAACGTCAGATTACTCTCCATCAGCGGCTAATTATTAAAATGGAGGTAAATGATATGACAACGGTACATCAACACCCCGATTACAATGAAGAAAACCAGCGCTTAGAATATACAAAAAGATATATGGAAGCTGTTATTAAAACAGCAGAGACATCGAAGGATAATTTTCAAGACAATATGAAAGCAGCCTTTAAAGACGTCGATTCCAGCTTAGGTTATTCGTCCTTATTAACGAATGCTCGCTTTTTTGATATGTCAAAAGAAGAGCTATCAAGTTTGAAAAAGTCCCGTCTCAAACCTTATTTTGCAAGAATTGATTTTTCCAGAGATGATCAACCGGCGGAAGAAGTTATCTATATTGGGAAAACGTCTTTATACTCAAGAGAAAATCAGGATCAATTAATTGTCGATTGGCGTTCACCAATAGCAAATCTTTATTATGAAGGCAGACTAGGGGATGTTTCGTATGTCTCTAATGGAGAGAATTTTAACGGTGAGCTTTTATTAAAAAGACAATTTATGATGGAGCGAGGCCTCCTAACTGAGATTCGTGATATTGATTTGACAACAAATGATCAATTGTTACAAGAAACCCTAGCTGGAAGTGCAAGTAATCGCCTCACAGAAATCGTATCTACTATACAAGAGGAACAAAATAAAGTTATCAGAGCTGATTTGAATAAACCTATCATCGTTCAAGGCGGTGCGGGAAGTGGTAAAACGACGATTGCTCTACACCGAATTAGTTATTTTATCTTCCAATACAAAGAAAACTTTCAACCTGAGCAATTGATGATTATTGCTCCAAGTAATCTATTCCTTGATTATATTTCCGAAGCGCTACCTGAGCTTGGTGTTGAGAATATTAAGCAAAAAACGTACGAGGATTATGTAATAGGAGCGTTACAAAAGGAAAATATAAAATTGAAAAAAGATGATAAGTTAATTCACTTATTAGAGAAAAATCATCAAAAGGAAACAGTTCATGCGCTTCAAATATCAAAATTGAAGGGGTCTAAAGTTTTTCAAACAATACTGAATGAATATATGAAAGAAATATTTCTAACTTTTCATCCGCCTACTGATTTTTATGTTGATAAGTATCGATTATATAAAAGTGCAAGATTTGTGCAATTATTGGAAGAAGATTTTTATTATTTACCTTTGTATAAGAGAATAAATAAGTTACGTTCGATATTACAAAATGAAATAAAACATAAAAAAAAGAAAATGCTTGAGAAAATTGAAATGTTTTATGATGACAAAATTGAAAGAGCATTATATCAAGCGAAAGATCCCGTGAAGAGAAAAAAATATGTATCACAAGCCCTTGATAAGAAAGAAGCAAGGTTGAATGAAATGAAAACGGCAATAAAGAGATCGGTAGCTACATATATGAAGCAATTTCCTAAAAAGAATATTTGGTCCTATTATAAAGATTTATTTCAAAATCCACAGCAATTAGTAAAACGCTCACATAATCAGTTAACACAAGTAGAAGCAGAAAATATTATACGGTATCAACAAGACTTGTTTAAGAGGCGAATGTATGAAAGAGAAGATTTAGCTTTATTATTGTATTTGCAGGTTCATTTGTTTGGAATTGAAAAAGAGTGGAAAGTAAAAAACATAGTCATCGATGAGGCGCAAGATTATACGTTCATGGAACTTCTTTCTCTTAAGAAAGCAGCTGATACCGATATGTTTACATTAGTGGGAGACTTAGCACAAGGTATTCACTCTTATAGAGGGCTTACATCTTGGGAAGACGTAAAGGCTGAGATTTTCCCTCGAGCCACTTATACAGAATTACAGAAGAGTTACCGGACTACTGTAGAAATTATGGAAGCAGCTAATCATATATTAAAAAAACTGCCGTATACCTTTCCTGAAGTAAAGCCTGTTGTTAGACATGGAGAGCATCCGCAGTTTATCCCATCCCCCGAAGGCAAGCACTATATAAATGTCTTAGAGGCTAAATTACTTAAAGTAAAAGAAGAAGGGTTTAAAACTTTTGCATTAATTGGGAAAACGATGAACGATTGTATGAAGCTTTATCAACAATTTGAAAAAACTGGCGATATGGTGGTTTATTTACTAGGAGAACATGGACAAATTCCTAAAGAATCAGTCGTCATTGTTCCGGCTTATTTAGCAAAAGGTTTAGAGTTTGACGTAGTATTTATCTTTTCGATTGATGAAGTATTTACCTCAAAAGCTCCTTTAGAAATACAGTTGTTATATGTGGCAATGACTCGACCGCTTCATCGTTTATATTTTTATGGAAATAAAAAAACAGACTTTTTACTTGAGGAGGATGAGGGATGGTAAAAATACCTAATGTAAAATTAGCAAATGGGGTCTTGATGCCCCAATTTGGTTTAGGAGTATATAAAGTAGAAGAAGGTAAGGAAGTGGAAAATGTCGTAAGGAATGCGATTCAACTAGGTTATCGCTTAATCGATACTGCCAGCTTCTATGATAATGAAGAAGGTGTAGGCAGAGCAATAGAACAAAGTGGCATACATAGAGAAGAGCTGTTTATTACGACAAAGGTTTGGAATGATGATCATGGATATGAGCAGACGATTGCAGCCTTTAAGAAAAGTTTGAAAAAATTACATTTATCTTATATTGATTTATATTTAATTCATTGGCCCATGCCAAAAAAGTATAAAGATACGTGGCGAGCACTTGAGTATTTGTATGAAGAAGGGTTAGTAAAGGCAATAGGCGTTAGTAATTTTCACGAACATCACTTAGAAGAAATAAAAAAAGACGCAAATATAATGCCAATGGTAAATCAGGTTGAATTGCACCCGCAATTATCACAACAACCACTTCGTGAGTATTGCTGGAGTAATAACATTCAAGTGGAGGCGTGGGCGCCAATTGCAAGAGGTGAACTGTCTAAGGAGCCACAATTTGTTACCTTAAGTGAAAAATATAATAAAACAGTCTCGCAAATTATTCTGCGTTGGCATATACAAAATCAAGTAATTGTTATACCTAAAACAACGAAATTAAAGAGGCTAGAGGAAAATCAAGCTATATTTGATTTTGCTCTGTCTGACGAGGATATGAGTGTTATTGACGAATATAATAAAAATAAACGGATGGGTAAAAATCCTGACGATTTGTAATTGATATTTCCATATTAGGAAAAAAGTGAATGAATGATTTATTAAATGCTTTCACAACCTAAGTGTACATCTAATGAAGATGAAATAGATGTAATGAAGGAGTGAAGAGCATTGTTTAGCTTTTTATGGTCATTAATTATAGGTGGACTTATCGGTTGGGTAGCGAGTTTAATCGCAGGTAGAGATATCCCAGGAGGAGTTATAGGCAATATTATTGCTGGCTTCATCGGAGCTTGGTTAGGGACTCTTATTTTAGGAGACTGGGGACCAGTAATCGCAGATTTTGCTATAATTCCAGCGATCATTGGTGCGATTGTGCTTGCCTTTGTCGTAAGTTTCATCATGAGGTCCATGAGGAAATCGACAGATTGAATAAGTAAAACGAACAATTTGAACTGTACTCCAATTGTTAGAAATGAGCTAACAATTGGAGGTGCAGTTTTTTTATGGCTAAATTTAAGGAGCACTTCACTTCGAATTTGCTCGTTGTTTTGTGTTTTTATTATCGATTGTAAATAGATAAATAAAAGAGCTGATAGTAGACTTTGTACTTTGTTTCCTTTATGGACATAATGAGCGGAAGTCTGCTGGTGCCGGACAAGTGATTTCCTGTTTTTCTTTTGTGAAGGGGTGCTGCCACTCGAGTTTATAAGCATGCAATGCTTGTCTTGTTAGCAGGTTCTTTCCTCCATATAAATGATCACCAACGAGTGGATGTCCGATATGACTTAAATGGACACGAATTTGATGGGTTCTGCCTGTATCAAGTTGACAAGTAATGAGTGAAATATTTCTTTTGCTGTCATAAGCATGGACGTCATAGGTCGTTTTGGCATATTGCCCTGTAGTTGAGACTCTCCGCTTATTGGAATGATGGCGATCCTTTCCGATGGGGAGTTCAATACTATCATGTTTATTTTTAAGTTGGCCATGGACGAGAGCCATATACGTGCGCTTGATAGTTCTTTGTGCAAGTTCTGTATCAAGGATAGCACCTGCTAAAGAATGTTTGGCAAATAGTATCACACCAGATGTCTCCTTATCTAATCGGTGAATATGTCGGATGTAAGTAGATTCACCCTGGAGTTGCATATAATATTTGGCTGCATCTAAAAGAGTATTTTTTTGGACTAAGGTGTGTGGGTGTGTTTCCATCCCAGCAGGTTTGTTAAAAATGATTAAATGATCATCCTCGTACCTAACATCTACATCTGTATAGAAACCATCATTCTCAAGATTTTCTACCTGATGATCCGTTAAAAGTTTGAATTGTAACCGATCTCCATGGATTAGTGGCTTTTCCCATATAATAGGGTTGTTATTCTTTTTTACGCATTGTTCCATGCGCATTTGATGAGTCAGCTTTTTAGGGGCGCCCCAAATCTCTCTAAACAATTGCGTTGCAGATTGTCCAGCCCATTTTTTTGGAATGGTTAATTCAAACCATTCTCCTTTTTTACTTACTGTTACCATTATTTACTTCCTTCCTTTTAAGCATTTCATATAGTGTTTATTCATATAGATGAAAGTGTATTTAACAAGGATTATTTAAGTTCTCTTTTAGAAAACGATATTTGCATCAATAGTATATAAAATCATGGTGATAATTACCACCGAGAGGCAAAAGTAGTTTATGCTATTCTATTGGTAATCATGAAGTATTAGTGAACAAAGGTGGGTTACTTGTGAAAGTAGTTTTTGCGGCAACAACAGAACAAGAGGAGCAAATTGAAGCATTGGTCGATAAAATGTTTCATCATGTTTTACCTCATTATTTTTCAGAAAAAGAATTACAGGCATTTGGTGACATGAATATTTTAAAGCCGACAGAGAAGTGTATGGAAACTTTAGGAGATGCTTACTCGGTATTGGCTAGTTTACAAACTTTAATGCACCTTCTTGAAGATGCAGGGTTGAAGAAAGAACATTGTGAGTTATTTAAAAGAAATACTGAGATTTTAAATCGTTTTGATATCTCTTTTCCATTTTCCTTTCATCATTTCCTTCCTGAACAAACGAAAGAGCCAATAAATATAGACCAAGCATACTTACAGTAAGAATCATTAAAGGGAAATACAAAAAAACGACCAAATGTTCAAACATAAATTTGGTCGTTTTTTTAATTTTAATCCGTTTTTATTCTGTTACGTTTTCCTCAAACCAATCTTGAAATACAGCTTCCTCTTGGTATCCTGTAATACGAGCTACTTCTTTTCCATCTTCATAATGCACGATAGTTGGTGTTTCTGAAATACCAAAGTCATTCCAACCTTGATCGAATTCTAGTAAGTTGTATTGTAATAAGTCAACGCCTAAGTCATCAGATAAAGGAGCAACAATTGGAGTTGTTCTTTGGCAGTGAGGGCATGTCGGACTAAAAAAGTATACTGTAGCTTCGCCGCTTTCACTTAATTGACTTTCTAAATCCTCCGGTAACACAATATTGCTATAATTAGGATCATCTAACTGATCAATCGTTTCTTGCTCTAAATCAGTTGTTCCGTAAGGGTTGTCCCCTGAAACTTTTTGATCGTTCTGCATTTTTGTTAACAGTGCAACTCCACCAAAAAGAATAATAATGACTGCTAAGAATATGATAATTTTTTTCATTCGGTCTTCTCCCCCTTTGTTTTTTTCCATATCATGACACTACAAATAAAAATAATAATAAATGCAACCAATGCTAGAAATGGAATAGTGATAAAGCCCAACCAGTTAATATACTGTCCCGTACAAGGAACTCTGCCACATGCTGGCGCGCTTTCAGTTAAAAAAGAAAACTTTTGAATACCGTAATGGTAAATAGAGATGAGTCCTCCAATTCCAGATAAAATCATCGTATAAAAGCTGATTCGAAAGTCTTTTTTAACTACTGCTATGCCTAAAATGACAATTAGAGGATACATAAGAATTCTTTGGTACCAGCATAATTCACATGGCTCATACTGTCTAATTTCCGAAAAATATAAACTGCCGAAAACAGCAATGACTGAGGCAGCCCATGCTGTAAACAGTATACTTTCCCTAGCATCCTTCTTTTCTGTTGGTTTCATAACGTTCTCCCTTTTTTCATATTTATAGGCGAAATGAAAAATATGTATACTAACGTATTTTAACAAATTATACGTCTCTTTAACGTAAAAATAAACGATGCTTGAGAAAATTCTATAAAAAGTCATAAAATCAACACAAATCAAGCATAGTTATGTGTTGACAAATGAATCTATAGGGAGACCATTTGCCTAAGATTAGAAAAGGGAAAATAGGGGTATAAGAGTAACAAACGTTTGTTTCAATGAAAATAAGGGGAGTATTTATGAGAAAATTAGATTTAAGCAAATTTGAGAAAAAAATGATTATTAGAAATATGAAAGAAGAAGATATCGACAAAATTATTGCGCTACAAGAGGTATGTTTTCCAGGAATGGATCCATGGAAAAGAGATCACCTTGAAAGCCATTTAAATATATTTTCGGAAGGACAATTTGTAGCAGAGTATGATGGTGAAATCATTGGTTCTTGTTCCAGTTTAATTATTAATTTTGATGAATATGATGATCGCCATACATGGGCTGATGTCACTGATGACGGTTATATAACTAACCATAACGATGATGGCTACAATCTGTATGGTATTGAAGTAATGGTTCATCCTGAGTATCGTAGAATGAAGATTGGTCACCGTCTTTACGAGCAAAGAAAGGAGCTAGCTCGGGAGTTAAATCTAAAGAGTATTATTATTGGAGGGCGAATCCCTAATTATCATAAGCATGCAAAAGAGATGAGTCCGAGAGAATATGTTAATGAAGTATCACTTCATAAAATATATGACCCTGTATTATCCTTTCAATTATTAAATGGTTTTACACTGATGAGGATAAACCCTAATTACTTGCCAGATGATAGGCAATCCAATAAATACGCAACATTAATGGAATGGAATAATGTTGATTATAAATCGACAACGAAAAGATTTTATAAAACAAGTTATCCAGTTAGAATTTGTGTCGTA
Organism: Cytobacillus sp. OWB-43; assembly: GCF_034651445.1. Taxonomy (NCBI): domain Bacteria; kingdom Bacillati; phylum Bacillota; class Bacilli; order Caryophanales; family Bacillaceae; genus Cytobacillus; species Cytobacillus sp. OWB-43. The sequence goes on from NZ_JAYEFF010000001.1 coordinate 43,067, forward strand.
CAATATATGATGCGCCAAATTCAATCGTTTGAAGACTTCGCTAGTCAAGTCGAGTATTTCACAGATGTTGCGTCAGATGCAGAAGCGGACTTCGCAGTTTTTCCAGAGATATTTACGACGCAATTAATGTCATTTCTGGACGAGAAAGTACCGAGTCTTGCCATAAGGAAGCTTACTGAGTATACGGAAGAGTATATTCAATTATTCACTGATTTAGCTGTTAGGTATAACATAAATATTATAGGTGGATCTCATTTTGTAAAAGAGGATGAGGATAAAATTTATAATATAGCCTATTTATTTAGACGTGATGGTACGATTGAAAAGCAATATAAACTCCATATTACTCCTAATGAAAGAAAATGGTGGGGGATATCCCCAGGTGACGCTGTCCGCGTTTTTGATACTGATTGTGGAAAAATTGCGATTCAAATTTGTTATGATATTGAATTCCCTGAATTAGCTCGAATTGCGACTGATTTGGGAGCAAAAATTATATTCGTTCCTTTTTGTACCGAGGACAGAGAAGGTTATTTACGTGTTCGATACTGTGCACAAGCTCGGGCAATTGAAAATCAAATTTATACAGCAATATCAGGTACAGTAGGGAATTTACCACAAACAGAAAATATGGATATACAATATGCACAATCAGCGATTTTTTCACCTTCAGATTTCGAGTTTGCTAAGGATGGAATTGTCGGGGAGACGAATGCAAATATTGAAATGGTGCAAATTGGTGATGTAGACTTAGAGGTATTAAGAAGGAAAAGACAGGACGGTACAGTAAGACATTTGAAAGATAGAAGGCATGATATTTATCAAATTCAATATCGTAATCATAAATAAATTCTATAGATAGCTATCCTTGCACGAACAAATTTATTTGTTCGTGTTCTTTTTGGAAAATGATGAATGTGGACTCTTAGGGATATATCCTTTAAAGAAATTGAAACAGAAACTGCAGTAATTTATTGAAAATTTTATAAAAATCCACTATTTTTAATAAGAGAGAATAGCTTAAAAAATGGATTATTTTAGTCGATAATGGAAAGAGGCATTTAACTAGGGGGGAAAACGATGGATTGGAAAAGCAATGTAGATAGATGGAATACATATTCGCAATTGACTTCTGAAATGAAAGAAGAATTAATTCAATTAAATGACAATGAAAACCATTTGGAAGATGCATTTTATAAAGACCTCGAGTTCGGAACAGGTGGGATGAGAGGAGAGATCGGTGTAGGCACAAATAGAATGAATATTTATACCGTTAGAAAAGCATCTTACGGTTTAGCCAAATACATAATTGAAAAAGGGCAGGAAGCAAAAGCAAGAGGTGTGGTGATTGCCTATGATTCAAGACATATGTCACCAGAATTTGCTTTAGAAGCGGCAAAAACGCTTGCTTCAAATGATATTCAAACATATATCTTCGATGAGTTAAAACCCACACCTGAGCTTTCGTTTGCTGTAAGGTATTTGCATGCATATGCTGGTATTGTCATTACGGCTAGTCATAATCCAAAAGAATACAATGGTTTCAAAGTATACGGGCCGGATGGAGCACAATTGATACCAGAAGATGCCGATACAGTTATAGCAAAAGTAAATCAAATTGAAAACGAGTTACTTATTGAAGTAGAAGAAGAAGCACTGTTAAGAGAGAGAGAACTGATTGTTACAATCGGCGCATCTATTGATCGTGCTTATGTTCAAAAGTTACAGACAATTTCAGAAGACCGTTCTATAGGAGAAAAAACGGATCTTTCTATCGTATTTTCTCCATTACATGGTACTGGCAATAAACCGGTTAGAGAAGGGCTTGCAAGCTTGAATTATAAGCATGTTCATATTGTAGAGGAACAAGATAAACCTGATGGTGATTTTCCTACAGTAGATAGCCCTAATCCTGAAGAAAGGTCTGCATTTACGTTGGCTATAAAAAAAGGGAAAGAGGTAAATGCTGATTTACTTATTGCTACTGACCCCGATGCGGACAGATTAGGAATAGCAGTTAAAAATGATAAAAATGAGTATGAGCTTCTGACAGGCAATCAGACAGGTGCTCTAATTCTTTACTACATGCTAGCACAAAAGAAGGATAAAGATAGCATTCCGTCAAATGGAATTGTATTGAAAACAATTGTAACTTCAGAGCTAGGAAGAGAAATTGCAGCTTCGTTTGGTTTAACTACAAAAGATGTACTTACAGGCTTTAAATTTATTGCTGAGAAAATAAAAGAATATGAAACAACAGGTGAGTATAAATTCCTTTTTGGTTATGAAGAAAGCTATGGTTATTTGATTGGTGATTTTGCAAGAGATAAGGATGCTGTTCAAGCAGCACTATTAATTGCTGAAGCAGCTGCTTTTTATAAAGAAAAGGGCCAAACCCTTTATGATGTATTAATGATGATTTATGAAAAGTATGGTTATTTCCGTGAAGGATTAAAGTCGATAACTTTAAAAGGCAAAGCAGGTACAGAAACAATTGCAAACATACTCTCTACGTTTAGAAATGCATCTTCAATTGATATAGAAGGTCTTAGTCATATCGCGACAGAAGATTATTTAACAAGTATTCGTACAGAAAGTGATCATCGTTCGGATATTCATCTTCCGAAATCTAATGTATTAAAGTACTTCTTCGCTGATGGTACATGGATTTGTTTACGCCCATCAGGAACGGAACCAAAGATTAAGTTTTACTTCGGTGTTAAAAGCGAATCATTAAGCTTGAGTCAAGAAAAGCTTGACCATGTTCAAGTGGAACTAATGAAGAAAGTGGATCAATTGATACAAGAGGAATTGAAAAACTAAAAAAATTCGAACATCATTCAAATCTTAAAGGATGAGAATATGTTCGATTTTTTTATTCAAGTAATGGCCTTGTTAATCCCTCATGAACCCTAGGGTAAATAAAAGTAAAGTTCATTAAAGAGATCATTGTAGTAAAGGTTTGTTTTAGCAGTAGCTTATTTAAAGCCAAACAAAGTGGATTCGCGTTTTGAGGATAATTGCTGAGGATTCACCAATTTTAGTTAAAAGTAGTAGCAAATAAGCTTCATATATACGACCTTAGGCTGAGATATTTTCATCGATGCGAATGAAGATCATTACATAAATACTCGTTATAATAGTCATAAAGAGAGGGTTAAAGAGAATGGCGGATCAACAAATTCGTGAAGCAGTCATACTTAAGGAAATAGCGGAATTACTTAATGAAGGAAGCGAAATGAAAGAAACATTGTCTGCTGTATTAGAAAGATTGCTACAAGTCACTCAATTACAAACAGGCTGGCTTTTTTTAATCAAGAACCATGAACCAACACTAATCGCACATCATCAATTGCCCCAAGCATTAACAACAAATCAGTTAGCTCCGATGTGTTCGAAAGAATGCTGGTGTGTAAATCGTTACAATAACGGTGAATTAAACCGTGCGAGTAATATTATCAATTGTAAAAGAATTGAAGAGGCAAAAAAGAATGGATATGCTGACATTGAAGGTTTAACCCATCATGCAACAGTTCCCCTTCGCTTTGGTGAAGAAATGTTCGGCATTTTAAATGTAGGAGCTCCGAATAAAATTCATTTCACAGAAAAGGAACTTTTTTTATTAGAATCTGTTGCTTTTCAAATAGGATCGACATTAAAAAGAATGGCATTAACTGAGAGGGAACGAGAAATGGCACTTATTGAGGAAAGAAATCGCCTTGCACAGGAATTGCATGACTCTGTCAATCAATTGTTATTTTCGGTTAGTTTAACGGCTCGAGGAGGAAGAGAGATAACAAAATCTAAAACTGTTCAAGAAACATTTACTTATATACAAGAGCTTTCCCAACAAGCACTTCATGAAATGCGTGATCTGATCTGGCAGTTACAACCAAAAAGTCTAGAAAACGGGTTGCTTACATCATTAAAAGAATACAGTGAAATGCTTGGGCTTCAGTTACATTGTCATGTTAATACATTAACAAATATTTCTCCACAAACAGAAGAAACTTTATGGAGGATAGCTCAAGAGGCAATGATGAATTGTAAGAAGCATTCTGGTCAGGATAAGATTGATATTGCAATTGATTTCAACCAGGATAAACAGATAATACAGATGAGTATAACTGATCAGGGTGTAGGATTTAATTACAGTCCATCTGTATTCTTACCTTCCCATGGATTGCGAAATATGCGTCAACGAACTGAACGGCGGAATGGTACAATGGAAATAACTACTAGTGAAGGGGAGGGGACGAAGATCATTATACGCCTGTTCAATTGAGAGGAGGGTCTAACGGGTGAATGTATTAATTATTGACGATCATCATGTTGTAAGAAAAGGGCTTATCTTTTTTTTGAAAACACAAAAGGATATCCATATTGTTGGTGAAGGAAGTACTGGAGAGGAAGCAATAAAATTAACAGAACAATGTATGCCTGATCTTATTTTAATGGATCTTGATATGCCTGACATGAATGGAATCGAAGCAACTAAAGCAATTAGAAAGAAATTTCCTCAAGTAAAAATACTCATACTGACAAGTTATTCAGATCAAAGCCATTGTATCCCTGCAATAGCAGCCGGCGCATCAGGTTATCAACTTAAGGATGTTGAACCAGATGAGCTCGTAAAAACGATGAATGAAATAATGGACGGGGAAAATTATATCCACCCTAAAGCGACCACTCATTTAATGTCAAAATTCTCACATGAAAATGAGGACATACATTTATGGCATGAACTTACAAAAAGAGAAAAAGAAGTATTATCCGAAATGGGTAAAGGTAAATCCAATAAAGAAATAGCGACCGATTTATTTATAACAGAGAAAACGGTAAAAACACATGTGTCTCATATATTATCAAAGTTAGACGTCGATGACCGCACGCAAGCGGCCATTTTTGCAGTGAAAAATAACTTTGTCAAATAAAAGAAGAGCACTACAAATAGATAGTGCTCTTACATTATTTGGTGGAATTCTACATAAAATAGGGTGAAGCTGTTTTCATTTCTTCTTCCGATAATTGATTGGCGTGATCAATATAACGTAGAAGTGTATATAGATGCTGTTCGATAATCGTGTAATCTTTTTCAAAATTGTACGCATGTAGAAAATGCTCGATTTTTTTCGCTAAAAATTGATCACTTGTTCTAACCATAAGAATGAGTAAATTATCCCATTCGGATCGGTGAGTATAATATAACGCACGGTCATAATCCACTTTATTCATTTTCATTCTCCTCCCTTGGGAGTTAAGATTAGTTTGAGCCATAATGAATTATTTTTTCAACCAAAAATTTGGTCAACCTGTTATTGCACGTTTATCAAGTTTTACCTGTATAAAAATAAATTTCTTACATTGATACATAATCGAGTTACAATTTGAAAAAGATAGAAGTAGTAATTTTAGATAAACGGGGGTTTATTGTATGAAAAAGCTACTTTTATTGTTACTTACTGTAGTATGTTTAAACTACATTCAGGCACCAGTATTTGCCGACGTACATACACATGGAGAACATAAAGAAAAAGTCGATTATAAAAAATACGGCAGAATTGCAACAGTGGTTGTGAAGGAAGATTACCCAGAGGAAGAAGTTGTTGATTATCAGTATGCTGGAAGACGGATGATTTCAGAAAATGAAGTCATTGATACTTTTATATTTCAAGTAAAAGAGGATGGAAAAGATTTGACTGTGCTTGTTAAAGTAACTCATCGACTAGACGATAGTAAATTTTTAAATTTAACTGTTGAAGAGCAGGAGCGAAAGTGAAAAGAATGTAGTAAACGCCTAGCGTCTCCTTTAGAAAAAAATAATTATTTCACAAAGGATGCTCATTTTAAGGGCATCCTTTGTTTGTCTAAATGAGGATTAAATGGATCACTAAAAGTCTTGTTTGAAAGACTGAAGTATACTCATCATTCTCTTTTTTCTATCATAGATTATGTTAAAGGTGAAGATAGGGAGTGAGAGAATGCTTGGTAGTGAACATAAATCGTTAGAGTATGCAATAGACGAAATCACAGAAATCGCCACAGGTTTTGGGCTGGATTTTTATCCGATGAGATATGAGGTATGTCCAGCAGAAATAATTTATACTTTTGGTGCTTATGGGATGCCAACAAGGTTTTCCCACTGGAGTTTTGGAAAGCAATTTTTTAAGATGAAACTACATTATGATCTCGGTTTGTCGAAAATATATGAATTGGTGATTAACTCTGATCCCTGTTATGCTTTTTTATTAAATTCCAACTCTTTAATTCAAAACAAATTAATTGTCGCACATGTCCTTGCTCACTGTGACTTTTTTAAAAATAATGTTCGATTCCAAAATACAAAGAGAGATATGGTTGAAAGCATGTCTGCTACGGCAGAGCGTATTAGAAAATATGAAATTGACTATGGAAAAAAAGAAGTAGAGACATTTTTAGATGCCATTTTAGCTATTGAAGAGCATATAGATCCTTCTCTTATGCGCCCGAAATTTATTTGGGATCATGAAGAAGAAGAAGAGAGCTCGTCTTTCCATGTTGAAACGCCTTATGACGATTTATGGGGACTTGATCAAAAAGAAGTAAAACAGAAAAAGAAAAAAATGAAGAAGTTCCCACCTAAGCCAGAAAAAGATATACTTTTATTCATTGAACAATACAGCCGTGAATTGACTGATTGGCAGAGAGATATCTTAACAATGATGCGAGAAGAGATGCTCTACTTTTGGCCACAACTTGAGACGAAAATTATGAACGAAGGCTGGGCCTCCTTTTGGCATCAACGAATTTTAAGGGAGATGGATCTTACTTCTGGAGAAGCTTTGGAATTTGCGAAATTAAATGCTGGTGTTGTGCAACCATCAAAAACAAGTATTAACCCTTATTACCTTGGCTTGAAGATTTTTGAGGATATTGAAGAACGATATAATCACCCTACGGAAGAAATGATTAGGAGAGGAGTAGAGGTTGGCTCTGGTAGGGAAAAAATGTTTGAAGTACGAGAAATTGAATCTGATATCTCGTTTATCCGGAATTACTTGACAAAAGATTTAGTGATGAGAGAGGATATGTATTTATTTCAAAAGCAAGGAAAAGATTATAAAGTTGTCGATAAAGGATGGGAAAATGTGCGCGATCAGCTAGTTAGTATGAGAGTAAATGGGGGATTTCCTTATCTGACGGTAAATGATGGAGATTATATGAAGAATGGTGAGTTGTATTTAAAGCATTGGTTTGAAGGGATTGAGCTTGATTTGAAATACTTAGAGAAAGTTCTGCCTTATGTATATCAGTTATGGGGAAGAGCGGTTCATATGGAAACAATTGTAGAAGAGAAGGAAATGGTTTTTACTTATGATGGAAAGGCGCTTCATAGAAAATATCTATAAAGGTGACCACTGAAAATTCAATGATCATGAAAAATACGAACAGTTGAGGATTCGCTTCTGTTCGTATTTTTATGGGTGGTGGTTAAACAGCAATAGATGAATGGCAGTATTTTAAAACTAATGAAGAGCAGATTTGAATTTACTACCTCGTGCTTCTTGTGTGTCCATTATGGTTGTAAAAGCAAGAGGATCAATCTCAGCAATGATAGTTTTAAGTTTAGATATTTCTAATCGAGTCACAACAACATAAATAATTTCTTTATCAGTATTAATATATCCACCTTTGCCGTTCAACTTCGTCACACTTCTTCCTAGCTTTGTAATAATACAATCAGCCATCTCCTTATAATGGTCAGAAACGATGAGCACAGCTTTCGTATCTCCTTCAAAACCTTGTACAACCATATCAATCGTTTTAGAAGCAATATAGTAAGTGATGATTGAATACATGGCTTGTTCCCACCCCAAGACGAATCCTGCCCAGACAAAAACGAAAATATTAAAGAACATGATAAATTCCCCTATAGAAAAGGGGATTTTTTTTGTTAAAAGAATTGCCATAATATCAGTTCCATCTAACGCACCACCATGTCGAATGACTAGCCCCACTCCTGCTCCTAGGATGACACCTCCGAATACTGTTGCCAGTAACGGGGTAGATGTAAAAGGAGAGGTATGATGAAATAGTGATTCGACTCCTGCTAAAGAGATAATGCCTATTAGGGAAGCAAGAAAAAAACTTTTTCCTAATAGCTTATAACCAGCAATTAAAAAAGGAATATTAAAACAAATAAATAATACACCGAAATGGATGGTTGTTAAATGGTTAACGATTAAGGAAATACCAATAATGCCACCATCTATAATCAGATTTGGTATAAGAAATAATTCAATTGATAAAGCAGCAAGTGTAGCACCAGCAATGATCATTAAGAACTTATAAATAAAATATGCTTTACGGTTGATGAGTGCTTTTATCATGAAAAATCCTACTTTCTGTTGAAGAAGCTTTGTTCGTATGGTTTTGTTATTATGTGTAAAATATTATTTTTGTAAACAATACCATATTTTGGACTATAAACAAACTTTTCATTCGATTTCATACAAAACAGTTGAACAATTTCGTTTAGTTCTTCATAATGTAATATATGAACATATATTCATATATAAGAGGTGAATTATAATGAGTCATGATCATTCCCATTCTCATCATCATCATTCGTCTAACAATCAAAATGTATTATTACTTACCTTCTGTTTAATTTTTGGATTCATGATTATTGAGTTTATTGGTGGTCTGTGGACGAATAGTTTAGCACTTTTATCAGATGCAGGCCATATGTTAAGTGATGCAGGAGCGTTAGGGTTAAGCTATATTGCCATCAAGATAGCTCAAAGGGAATCAACCAACAAAAAAACATTCGGATTTAAAAGGTTTGAAATTTTAGCGGCGGCGATAAATGGGGTAACATTAATAGTCATCGCTATTCTTATCATGATTGAAAGTGTGAAAAGGTTTATCTCACCGCCAGAAGTAGCAAGCTTAGGTATGTTAACAATTGCTACAATTGGTTTTCTTATCAATATAGTAGCAGCTGTTATCTTAATGAAAGGTGACAAAGATGAAAACCTTAATGTGAAAAGTGCGTTTCTTCATGTAATTGGAGATTTACTAGGCTCTGTAGGAGCGATTATAGCAGGTTTACTGATCTACTTTTTTGACTGGGGTATTGCTGACCCAATAGCAAGTTTAATTGTTGCTATTTTGATTATAAATAGCGGCTATAGAGTGACAAAAGAAGCCTTTCATGTATTGATGGAAGGGGTACCTGACGGGATGCAAATTGAGGAAATTAAAGCCTCCATCAAAACACTTCAAAATGTAGAGGATGTACATGATATACATCTCTGGACGATTACTTCAGGATTCCCTGCTTTTAGTTGCCATATTGTCTTAAATGATGATGGGCACCATGATACTGTCCTCAAAGAAACAAAAGAATTACTTTCTCATCAATTTGGCATCAATCATAGTACAATCCAAGTTGAAGGCAGAAGCAGTGGTTGTCCAAACCATAAGGACGTGTGTAATTAAGAATGGCGAGTATGTTCTATTGTTTGTTTTAATAAATGCATAACATGTTCATCATCGTGACTATAATATAAAGTAGTTCCTTCACGTCGGAATTTAACTAGCCTCAAGTTTTTTAGGAATCTTAATTGATGGGAGACAGTTGATTGCAACAGAGAGAGCTTATCGGCAATCTCATTTACCGAGTGTTCTTCGTGAAAAAGTAAATGTAGGATTCTAAGCCTTGTCGGATCAGATAAGGCTTTAAAAGTTTGTGTGACTAAAAAAAGAGTTTCTTCGTCTAATTCGTTATAAGATGGATTGTCGTTCATTATTTTATTCACCTTCCTATTTATCATAAGTATACCTTTGTTAAAATCGAAAATAAATATCGAAGTCATCTTTCGATTGCATTTAGTGATGACGAAATGTGACTTTCATATTTTTAACACCGTTTTGACACATAAATGAGATATAATTCTTTTATTAAAATGAAAATATACCTATACAATAAACTTAGATTACCTGTTTAAAGGATGGTGGTTATACATGAATTTATTAGTAGTTGAAGATAATGAAAGTGTTTGTACAATGCTTGAAATGTTTTTCATGAAAGAAGGATATAAAGGAACCTTTGTCCACGATGGACAATCAGGATTTGAGGCGTTTAATAAAGGAGAATGGGATTTAATTATACTCGATTGGATGCTCCCAGCTATGGACGGTGTAACATTATGTAGAAAGATCCGTGATATTAGCAGTGTGCCCATTATTATGTTAACAGCGAAAGACAGTGAATCTGATCAAGTACTTGGACTTGAGATGGGTGCGGATGATTATGTGACGAAACCATTTAGCCCGTTAACTTTAATGGCGAGGATTAAAGCCGTATCTAGAAGATTTCAATCAGATACAACAGAGAAGGATCATCACTTTACGACAAGCCATTTTTTCAAAATTAGTAAAGAAGCTAGAGAAGTCTACTTTAAAGATGAACTGCTTTCAAATTTAACACCTAAAGAGTTCGATTTATTGTATTACTTTATTACCCATCCAAAACAAGTATTTTCGAGAGAGCAATTACTCGATAAAGTATGGGGATACCAATTTTATGGAGATGAAAGGACAGTCGATGTTCATATTAAACGTTTAAGGAAAAAGATAGGCAGTGCAGATCAACCATTTATCCATACTGTGTGGGGTGTAGGTTACAAATTTGATGAGTCGACGGATACCTATGAGAAATAAATATTTTCTTAAACTGCTATCCAGTCATGTTCTTATTCTAATACTGGCGTTTCTATTAATGGGTTTGATTTTTTCACAATTTGTAAGAAGTTATATATTCGAAAACAAAGTGGAAGAATTAAATGAATATGGCCAGCAGATTTTAGAAGATGTATCCATTCATGAAGAAAGTCCACAAACTTTTTTGAATAAATATAGTAAGCTACTTGAAGCAAGAAATATTCAATATATTTTATTCGATAGTAATGCAGATATTATCTACCCCAATGTTTCTATGGACCCTAGTATACGCCTTTCCCAAAAAGAGTGGGAAAAGTTGTCAAAAGGTGAGTCTGTAACAATCCTTCATGATATTAAACGGTTTGAACAGGAAGTATCATTAGTAGCTTTACCGTCAATGGAAGGTGAAAACATAACCGGTGGAATTTTATTACTTTCGCCGATAAGTACGTCTTTAAAAATGATTGGACAGCTTAATCAATATTTATTGTATACGATTGCTATAGCTGCAACGGCAGCAATCTTTTTAAGTTTAATCTTCTCCCGTAACTTATCAACTAGAGTGAGAGCGTTTAGAAAAGCAACTTCAATGATTTCATCAGGCGATTATAATGTAAATGTGCCAGATGATTCCAAGGATGATTTAGGTTATTTAGCAAGGGATTTTAATGAGATGGTTGTGCAATTAAAAAAATCTCAAGAGGAAATTGAAAGGCTAGAAAATCGCAGACAAAAATTTCTTGCCGATGTCTCACATGAATTAAGGACACCATTAACGACTATTAGTGGATTAGCAGAAGGAATTAAAAATCAATTGATTCCTGAAGAGGAAGTTGATAAAGGGATGAATTTAATTGACCGTGAAGCTAAAAGGTTGATTAGATTAGTAAATGAAAACTTAGACTATGAAAAGATTCGTTCAAACCAATTAGAATTACATATGATTGATATTCAAGCTATTGAGGTATTTGAAGTCGTAAGTGAACAGCTTCTAATGCAAGCAGATGAAAAAAATAACCAAATTTATATTGAGGCAGCAGATGATATCTATATTCATGCTGACTATGACCGCTTGATTCAAATTCTTATTAATATTGTTAAAAATAGTATTCAATTCACAGAAAACGGATGGATATCCATGCGCGCCTTTGAGAATGAGCATGATATTTGTATTGAAATTGAAGATAATGGAATTGGTATAGATCCAAAAGAAGTTGATTGGATTTGGGAAAGATTCTACAAGGCGGACAGTTCAAGAACGAACAGTTATTTTGGTGAATTTGGGATTGGTTTGTCAATCGTAAAACAATTAGTTTCTTTACACCGTGGTAAAATAGATGTTCAAAGTGAAACAAATAATGGAACCATTTTCCGATTGTTTTTTCCTAAAAAATGAATGGCAAAATAAAAAAATCGCGCTGAATTTCAGCGCGGTTTTTTATTTCATATTTGGACTTGTGATTCTGTAGACAAAGGAATTTGGGAAGGAGCTATTTCTTCAATTACTGGTTTCTTGTATACCTCCACTAATTTGATATGGTGATCTTCCATTTCTACAATAGTAAACACAAAGTTCTCCTGTTCAATAAAGTCGCCTTCTTTGGCTTCATAATTCTCAGTTAACAACCAACCACCTATTGTGTCAACATCTTCATCATTGATGGAAATATCTAAAATATCGTTAATTTGGCTAACTAAAACTTTTCCATCTAAGATATAATGATTATCTTTCACTTTTTGAACACTTGGTACTTCGTCCACATCAAACTCATCTCTAATATCACCGACAATTTCTTCGATAATATCTTCAACGGTCACCAATCCTGAAGTTCCACCATATTCATCCATCAATATAGCCATATGGATACGTTCTTTTTGCATTTTTAACAACAAATCATGAATCGGTGTAGAATCGATTACACGAATGATAGGACGAATATAAGTGGATATCGGTTTTATTGTTGACTGAGACTTAGAAGAAATTAGGTCCGTTAAGATTTCTTTCACATTGATCATACCGATGATATGGTCTTTATCACCGTCTATAATGGGATACCGTGTGAACTTTTCATTCTTGGCGGTAGGTAAAAATTCCTCTAGGGTATCATCTTTAGAAATAGAAATAATCTCTGTACGTGGGACCATAATTTCTTTCGCAATGCGGTCATCAAAATCAAATATTTTGTTCACATATTTAAATTCCGATTGGTTGATTTCCCCGCTTTCATAACTTTCTGAAAGAATAATCCTTAATTCTTCTTCAGAGTGAGCCATTTCGTGTTCAGAAGCAGGTTTTAGCCCAATCATTTTTGTTAACAATCTGGCAGATCCGTTTAGCACCCAGATAAATGGGAACATAATGCGATAGAACCAAATTAAAGGCTTGGCTACCATTAATGTGACCGTTTCGGCTTTCTGAATAGCAATTGTTTTCGGCGCAAGCTCTCCAACGACAACATGTAAAAATGTAACGATGGTAAAGGCGAATGCAATAATCAAAATATGAGATAATGAGGCAGGTATATGAAACAACTGGAATATCGGTAAAAGTAGATTTTCAAATGTTGTTTCACCAAGCCAACCGAGAGCTAATGCCGTAATCGTAATACCTAATTGACAGGCAGACAAATACTCATCTAAATGAGTAGTTACTTTTTTTACTGAGATGGCTCTCTTGCTACCTTCTTCGATTAATTGATCCACTTTTGAGCTTCGTACTTTCACAATAGCAAATTCTGAAACGACAAAGAATGCCGTTAAGCCAATTAAAATGGCAACAATAACCAAGTTTAATATATCCAAATAAATTCCCCTAAACCCAATAAAGGGTAGGGTGTCACCTCCTGAGAATTGAAAAATAGATGAGCTCCTATAACAAGCAATCGAAGCAATCAATGAGTTAAGTATCTATTTGATATATACTTAAATTTTCCTATTTCAAATTTAGAGGTAAAGATTTATCGTCTTTAATTTAAAAAAATATGGAATAGCTTCGATTACCATGTAAATCACTGTATTTCTTTTCCATAGTAAGTTCATCATCATAATTAGAAAAAACTTCATTTAAGACTATTTCATGCAATAACTTAATTTTCGCTAATCCACCGATGCGATAGAATATCCCATTTTACCACCTCAGTTTGAATATTTTAAAAATAATTATACGTTAAGAAAATATAATCAGTCAAAGGGTAACTTCTTATTTAAGACTATTTTATTCGAAAATTCTGTAAATATGAAGGTCGAAAGAACGAATTACTGTTCCATTTAGGCTCAATTAAGGGTATAATATTCATACATCTTTTACCAATTGTGATCTGTACTTAACAGAGAATAAAGAACAAGGTCATGAAAATGGTTATTAATGTATTCGTTGTCTCTGAGAATACCTTCTTGAGTAAAACCTAATCTTTCTGGTATTTTACGGCTTTTTTCATTTTGTACGGCACATTTGATTTCTAGGCGATGAAGATGTAAAAGAGAAAACGTATAGTTAATGAGGTGATTAGCTGATTTCGTAATAAGACCTTTTCCTTGATGTGTCTGGTCTAATAAATAACCAATGCTTGCTTGCTTATTTTGCCAGTCTATTGTATGAAGACTAATAGAACCGATTAATTTTTGATTTATAAATATACCTAAAAAAATCCCGTTCTGTGTATGATATTGTTGGAGCCATGAGGAAATCATTGCACTTGTTTTTTCAATACTATCTGTGAATTGCACCCATGGCAACCACTCAGCTAAATACGCACGATTTTTTTCGATTAATAAATAAAAATCTTCTGAATGATAAGGCTCTAATAAGTGAAGTTTAAGAGAGGAATCGATACTCATTTTCCACTTCGACAAAAATCTCACCCTTTCGACATTTAAAAGTAAAATAAAACCATTATTATGGGTATAAAGTTCTATTTTTTATCACGAATGGACAAAATGTTTTGCAGAAACACACTTTTATATATTACGATTGTAATTCGAGTATATTATTTTATGGGAGGACTTCTATGAAAATTACCACAAAAATTATTATTGCGTTACTTGTCGGTGCAGTTGTTGGAATTATCTTAAATGTAACCGCTCCAAACGTATTTGAAGTACTAGATACGTGGTTATTTTATCCACTTGGACAAATTTTTCTTAATTTAATTAAGATGTTAGTTGTACCAATAGTTTTATTCTCAATAATTCTCGGATTTACTGGACTAGGGGATCCGAAAAAATTAGGGAGAATCGGTGTTAGAACCATTTCATATTTCCTTGTAACAACTGCAATAGCTATTGTCATTGCAATTTCTTTGGCTTTAATATTTAAGCCTGGCGAAGTTGGCACATTTGACACAGCTAATGCTGAATTCAATGCAGAAGAAGCACCACCAGTAAGTGATACCTTACTTAATATGATTCCTGCTAATCCATTTGCAGCGATGACTTCTGGTGATATGTTACAAATCATTGTTTTTGCAGCATTTATTGGTTTTGCTCTAACGATGTTAAGAGAAAAAACACAAGGTGTTATAAAGCTAATTGAACAAGGCAATGAGATTATGATGTATCTTGTTGGTGTTGTAATGAAATTTGCACCATACGGAACTTTTGGTTTAATTGCTTCAGCAATCGGAAGTCAAGGTTTCTCAGCAATTAAAGCAATGGGCTTATACTTCATCCTAGTTGTTGCTGCACTAATCATACATTTAATTATTGTATATGGAGGTACAGTATACTTCTTAGGTGGTAGAAAAAATCCTTTGAAGTTCTTTAAAGGGTTTACACCGGCAATGGGAGTGGCATTTAGTACATCTAGCAGTAATGCTGTTTTACCAATCTCAATGGAAGTAGCCCAAGAGAACTTAAAAGTACCTAAGCATATTAGTAGTTTCGTTCAACCTTTAGGAGCAACGATTAATATGGATGGAACAGCGATTATGCAAGGTGTAGCGACTATTTTTATTGCTCAAGTATATGGTATTGATTTAAGTATTGGTCAATTAGTGACAGTAGTTCTAACAGCGGTCCTTGCTAGTATTGGGACAGCAGGCGTACCGGGTGTAGGTTTAATTATGCTTGCCATGGTATTACAATCAGTTGGTTTACCTGTAGAGGGAATTGCGTTAATTCTCGGAATTGACAGATTATTAGATATGGCGCGTACAGCTGTGAATATTACAGGGGATGCAGCTTGTGCAGTTTATAATACAGCTGCAGAAGAAAGACGCGAAAAAAAATTAGCTAAATAATAATTAATAATGCATAAATAATTCATGCGTCATGCATTACTTCCGAACAACATGTGAATTCTTCTTAAAGGAGATTCACATGTGTTCGGTTTTTTTATGGGTTTTAAAGGATAAGTTTATAATTGAAATAATATTATTAAGCGGTTATGAATAGGAGAAGGATGCCATCATACATATGAGGAACGTACTTTTTGACAAAAAATAATAATATTTGATCAGTGGTAGGTGGTGGTGAAAATTGCCTGCTTCTCTTTAAAAATAATCCATTTTATATAGTCCGTATTTCTTAATTATTTGCAATTAGGTTATGTTCATTTGAGTAATCTTTCTTGCAATGTTAATATGATTATCAATCGATGTGGATTGGACTTTTAAATATTTTTATAACACAAAATGACATTTGTTGAAAAATGTATGATGTATATGTTGTTTATTCATTTCGATTTTTATTTGAAAGGTTCGAAAAATTTAATTATAATCGATATGAAAAGGTGTAAAAATACACGAAAAATAAATCAAGGGAATGAAATGATTTTGACTAGAGATGAAATCATATTAAAAGTTTCGGAAAAGATGCGCTTAATTCGTACTGAAGCTGGTTATACACAGGACAAAATGGCAGAAATCGTTGGTGTTTCAAAAAAAACACTTGTACAAATTGAAAAAGGCCGGGCCAATGCTGGTTGGTCGACTGTCGTTGCTGTATGTGCATTGTTTAGAGAAACAGAGACAGTAAGGTTTTTGTTCGGAAACGAGCCTTTAGAGGTAATTGAAACAGTAGTGAGAGAGGGAATTGATTTTCGTAAAGAGAAAACTCTAGGTGGAAAGATTTGGTGGAAAGAAATACAGAATAAAAGCGGCTATGTTTTGCAACAAAATATCATTAGTCAACATTACCGAATTATTGACGAAGAGCATTTCCGTATTTATAGTAGCTTTGATGAAACTTCTGCCAAGGAGAGATTCGCTGAAGTCATTGAAGAACTTCAACATCAATATTAATTCATTTAATACATAGCTGCAAAAAACCCAACAAAGTTGGGTTTTTTGCTTATTATTTGACGACCATTACGCTACATGGCGCTTCTTTTGTTATTTTTTCACTATTGCTTCCTAAGAAAATTCTTTTTAATCCTTCTTTTGAGGAACTTCCTACGAATATAATGTCTGCTTTTAATTCTTCAGCTAATTCGCATATAGCATCTGCCGGTTTGCCTCCCAATATTTTTATTTCTAATTTTTTTCCAGCTTCATCAGCAATTTGTTTAGCATGTGTAATCGCTTGGTCGACGCTGTTAATTATTGTTGAATGTGTCGTCTTTTCTTCTGCGTGATTACTAATATGGAGCGGTTGTATTTGCATGCCTTCAACAATCATATTATTCGATCTTAACTGAGGGTTTTTTTCAGTTGCTGAATAAGAATTTTCAATCACTTCTTCATCAGCATGAGCTAGAATGATTTTTGTGTCAGTCGTAGAGAAAGAAAGTGCTTTTTCCAATGCGTGACGGCTGTTTTCAGAATCATCATACCCGACAATAATTGTTTGAAAGTTTAACAATCTTATCACCCTTTCGTCTTATGTTATACTTTACCCTTATTGATGAAGTATAATCCTATAATAATAGAAATTTTCTTGCTAGGAACATAAGGTGGAGATGTTATGAAAAGGGAAAAAACACCATTTGTTTGGTTGAAAAACATGATAAAGAAATTGCATATATGGCAGGTAATATTATTACTCATATCACTGGGAGTCCTTTTTGGTTTAATCTATATCATTCCATTTGCAACAAATAATGATATTGAAGGTCTAAATAGTCAATTAAGCAAGCCAACGATTATTTATGATAAAAATGGTGAAGTAGCTAGTAAGGTTTCTGCTAACAAAAATGAAGGAGTAGCCTTTGAAGAGATACCGGAATCACTCATACACGCTGTTATTGCTATTGAGGATCATCGTTTTTTTCAACATGAAGGCGTCGATTATCAAGGGATTGGCCGCGCTTTTTTAACCAATATACGAGCTGGTAGAATTGTTGAAGGCGGAAGCACAATCACTCAACAACTTGTAAAAAATGAACTTCTCACTGCAGAAAAATCATATGACAGAAAGCTTCAAGAGTTTTTTATAGCTAGAGAAGTAGAACACCAATATAGTAAAGAAGAAATACTACAAATGTATTTGAATAGAATTTATTTTGGTGAGGGTGCGTATGGGGTGAAAAAAGCAGCTAATAAATACTTTGCTAAAGATTTAGGCGAATTATCGTTAAGTGAATCTGCAATGTTGGCTGGTTTAATTAAAGCACCTTCTACGATTAATCCATACAATGACAAACAAAAGGCAATAGCAAGAAAAAATCTTGTTTTAAAGCAAATGAAGCAACATGGATATATTAATGAAGAGGAAATGAATCAAGCAATAAATGTAGAAATGAGTTTTAAAGAAGGGGAAGCTGATCCAATGAAAGGAAAGTACCCTTATTATGTTGATGCTGTTCTCGAAGAAGCAATGAATCGATATGATCTCTCATTAGATGAGTTGTTAACGCAAGGTTATCAAATATATACCGAATTAGATCCTAGTATGCAAGCTGATATAGAGTCTACTTATCAAAATGATGCGATTTTTCCTTCAACAACAGGGGAGCGACCGGTTCAAAGTGGGATGATATTAATGGATCCTGAAACTGGTGGCATTCGTGCTTTAGTTGGTGGGAGAGGTGAGCATACGCTCCTTGGACATAATAGAGCCATTCACCCTGTGGGAGAACCAGGTTCAACGATGAAACCGATTATTCCTTATGCTGCTGCAATTGAAGCTGGATGGGAAAATACAGATATGTTGAAAGATGAGAAATTATCATTTGGTGAGTATGCTCCAAATAATTATAATAACCAATATCTAGGTGAAGTACCAATGTATGAGGCTGTGATGCATTCTATCAATTTACCGGCTGTATGGTTATATAATGAAATAGGTGTAGATAGAGGAAAGAAGATGGCCGAGCAATTCGGCATTCCGAAGAATGTATTGGATGGAGGCCTAGCTCTTGCTTTGGGTGGGACAAGCCGTCCTGTGTCTCCTAAAGTGATGGCTGAAGCTTATAGTGTTTTTGCTAATGGTGGTAAGAAAGAAGAAGCTCATACAATTATTGAAATAAAAACCCAATCTGATGAGCCTTTCGTTCAATGGGAAAGTAAGAAGGAAACAGTAATCTCTGAACAAACAGCAAATCAAGTGACAGCAATGCTATTAGGTGTCGTCGATTATGGTACAGGGAAAGCTGCTAAAATTGATGGAGTTGAAATCGCAGGGAAAACTGGTTCAACACAGTTAGGGATTGAAGGTTTAAGTGGGACAAAGGACCAATGGTTTGTTGGTTATACTCCTCATCTAGTAGGTGCCATCTGGGTTGGCTATGATCAAAGTGATCGTAATCATTATTTGACGACGAGTAGTAGTGAAGGCACAGCGCCAATTTTCAAGGAAGTAATGGAAAAAGTGCTTCAAGGAAAACCGATTGAAAGCTTTAATGTCGATAAAATCGATGATAAATATAAAAAGCAGCAACGTAACAAGGAGAAACAGGAACAGAGGGATGAAATAAGAAACTGGTTAGAAGATAAAAGGAATCAGTTTTTTGACTGGTTTAATTAAATATGATATTTAAAGGGAAATAATGAAAAATCTACTGAGAGAATCTTTATTCTCATGGAGAATCTTTCTTATTTCCCTATACCTTTACTAAAATAAGATATCTTATACATGTACACTTCTGTTCAATAATAAACTTTTAGGCTCTGCTGTAAAGTGAACATCATTCGTACACAACGTTTTAATTTGAATAAGTATTTCTTCTGGCTCAGTACCTTCCACAATCACTTTCAATTCGTCTTTCGGTCGGACCATCATCAGAAAGGTTACTAGTTTTGACAAGTGAGAAGGGATCACTACATTATGTTGATAAAGAAAATAAATTGTGCCGTCGTATTTATATGCAGTTTGGTATATAGCAATCATTTTCTTTATATTTAATGATTTTTCAAATTTTAAACTGGAAGAGATAATTTTTCTATTCATGATATGTAACTCCTTTTAAAAGAATTTAATAAAAAATTACCCCTTTATTTTTAAGTTAAACATTTTATAATTAGAATGTTTTACGTTTAATCTTTGTCGGATTTATTAATAGAAAAGTCGAATAACTTGATTCTGTTGATTAGGAATGTAAAACTAAGGATGGAGCTTTTATAAACCTATTTTAAAATGCTTTAAATTAGGAAAATAATAGATAGACAAGAATTTTTGGGAGGTAGTAAGATGACTGAATATCGTGTAGAGAAAGATACGATTGGTGAAATTAATGTGCCTGCTGAAAAATATTGGGGTGCACAAACAGAAAGAAGTCGCAATAATTTCAAAATAGGTATTGAAAAAATGCCATTAGAGTTAATTTATGCTTTTACTACGATTAAGCGCTCAGCAGCGATAGTCAATCATGAATTAAATAAGTTATCAGAAGAAAAGAAAAATGCAATTGTTGCAGCGTGTGATGAGGTGTTAGCTGGGAAATTTGATGAACATTTCCCTTTAGCTGTATGGCAAACAGGCAGTGGAACGCAAACAAATATGAATGTCAATGAAGTAGTGGCAAGACGGGCAAATGAATTATTGGATAATGAAGATATTTCTATTCACCCAAATGATGATATAAACATGTCGCAAAGTTCTAATGACACTTTTCCAACAGCGATGCATATTGCAGCACTGAACAGTGTGGATAAACATTTAATTCCTGCGCTTATTCGTTTAAAGGATGTCATTCTACAGAAGGAAAACGATTTTGCAGATATCGTAAAAATAGGAAGAACTCATCTTCAAGATGCAACTCCTCTTACATTAGGACAAGAAATAAGCGGTTGGCGTTATATGTTAGAGAAGGATGAGCGCCTTATCAATGAAGCGAAACTAGCACTAGGAGAACTGGCTATCGGTGGAACTGCTGTCGGAACAGGTATTAATGCTGACCCGTCGTTTGGTGATAAGATGGCTAGTGAGATTTCTAAATTAACGAAGCTCTCGTTCACTTCTTCTCCTAATAAATTTCAAGCACTAACAAGTCATAGTGAGATTGTTCATCTTCATGGAACTTTAAAAGGTTTAGCTGCAGATTTAATGAAGATTGCTAATGATGTTAGATGGCTTGCGAGTGGACCAAGAAGTGGGATTGGAGAATTAACGATACCTGCTAATGAACCAGGAAGTTCAATTATGCCAGGAAAAGTAAACCCAACACAAAGCGAAGCGTTGACAATGATTTCAAGTCAAGTATTTGGAAATGATGCAACGATAGGCTTTGCTGCCAGTCAAGGTAATTTTGAATTAAACGTCTTTAAGCCAGTAATCATTTTTAATTTGCTTCAAAGTATTACATTACTTAGTGATGGTATGAATTCTTTTAATAAAAATTGCATTGTTGGTTTAGAAGCTAATACTGAAAAAATCTCTCTGTTTGTCAATCAATCCCTGATGTTAGTGACAGCTTTAAACCCCCATATCGGGTATGAAAAAGCAGCTGAAATTGCTAAGTTAGCTTTTAAAGAGGAGCTAACATTGAAGGAAGCGGCATTAAAAACAGGATATATTACTGAAGATCAATATGATAAATGGGTTGTACCAGAAAAAATGATCTAAACAAATAAAGCCCCCTAGGTGATAGGGGGCTAATCCATATTATTAAGTTTTGCAGCTTAGAACTTTCCGCCACCAAGTTGTTGTTCAGCCATTTGAACAAGACGCTTAGTAATTTCTCCACCTACAGAACCGTTCGCACGAGATGTTGTTTCAGCGCCAAGGTTAACTCCGAATTCACTTGCGATTTCGTACTTCATTTGATCTAAAGCTTGAGCTACTCCTGGTACTACTAATTGATTTGAAGATTGGTTTGCCATAATGTGTTTCCACTCCTCTAAATTTTTTTTTGGCTGGGTTAGTTGGCAATGAACCAACGCAATTTTCTTTGCACCATATTTGGTTTAACCCATCGATAGTAGAAGTTTTAAGCGTGTTTGCCGCTTGTAATAGTTATTATGGTTGATATTTAAAAGATTATGCCTGAATATTTTTAGGGAATTATTTCCTTATAAATGTTTTGTTGTCTTTTTATTGTGCATAGGGAGGAACAGTAGAAACATGATATAATATAAATCATCAATTTAATCGTCATTAAAATTATGGGTATGCTTTTACATTCGCTAACACAGATGATTAATGATGACCCTAATCATTGAAAATGAGGTTAGAAGGTGAATAAATGGATTATACAGAGGATATGAAAAACAGGCTTAAAAGATTAGAAGGTCAAATGAGAGGCGTATTACGGATGATGGAAGAAGAGCAACATTGTAAAGATGTCGTTACTCAGCTTTCAGCTATTCGCTCGGGCATTGACCGAACGATTGGTTATGTTGTCGCAAAGAATTTGGAAGCTTGTATAAGAGAAGCAAATTCAGAAGGTAGAAATGCAGAAGAAGAGATACAACAAGCTGTTAATATGATTGTGAAAAGTAGGTAAGATGTTTTGGTAAAAGGAAAGGAACGATTGTTCACAATCGTTCCTTTTTAGTCTATTCTTCATCACAGCAATGCGGAGGTTGTTCTTTTTCTAGTTCTCTCGCTTCTTCGATATTCGTATGTCCTCCACTAACATGCACAGTACCTCCGGACATTCCTTCGTTAATATAACGATCAACATCGAGAAAGGCTTCATCGCGTCCTTCATATGGTAAATCTTTTTCTAAATCGTCTTTTTTGTTTGCCATAAATGAACCTCCTTAATTTCAGAAGAATGGTTCATATTCTTCCACAATTCTTTACCGGTCATACACATGGTAAAGCATGAGTTCGTGAATATGGCTTTTTAACTTGTCTTCATGATTTTGGTCCGGAACAGTGGATAACCATTCAATTTTTCCATCACGATGATATATACCTAAATACTTTTTGCCATGATGAAAAAAAGAAAATTTCCATCCTGGTAATTCTTTGTTTTCATATAATGATTGAAATTGAAAATGTGAAATCATGATTATTCCCCCTTGTTCTCATTTTAACTTGAATCGAGGAGTTCTGAAAATGAAAATAAACATAATTTAATGAGGAAAAGTGGGAAAACCGCTTAATTGCATACATAAGTGACAAATTGCTTTGATTCGTTTGTTTTCAATATGCTCTTCATCAAAACTCATAGGCTTGGAATTTACTTCATACAAGTAGAATTTACCGTTCGCACCTACACCTATATCTAAAGAGAATTCCCCGAATAAACCAAGTTGTTTATTTAATAAATGACCCACCTCTTGTATGATTGAATTGAAAAATATATAGTCCTCTTCTTTAGCAAATAGTTCATAAGGCAATATCTTCCCACCATTGGGTACATGTGTTGTGACTTGTTGGTGACTGCTAGATTGCCTTATACCAATCCCAGAAATGACAAAATTGTTCTTCTCTTTATGTGATAATATTCTGAAATCATATCTTGATTCATCATATAATGCTGGTTCAATTGCTTCTTGTATGATATATCGGTCCTTAGCTAAATGAACTTTTAATTCATTCCATAATTCGTTTAAGGTAGCGAACTCTTTTGTTAGATGAACACCTTCCATTAAATAGTGATTTTCCTGTAGGGAGATTCGAAAGATTCCTTTTCCCTTTGCACTACTAACGGGTTTGATATATATTTTTTGTTTGTCTTTCAGCCAATCATCCAACCTTTCTTCAGAAGTTAATAACGAAGTTTCTGGTAATAAAGGTTTTAATGAGGAAGATTCCATTAATAAATGATGCATTTCCAATTTATTTATAAAACAGGGATTGAAAAAAGGAATATTATGTTTTTGTAAGAACGATGTAAGTGCAGTAAAATCAGTTTCTTTTTCTAGGTTGCGGAAAGGAATACGGTTATATATGACATCAGGTAGAGGGGATGAGACCTGTATCCATTTTCCTAGAGATGGATGAAATGTATAACCAGTTACAAATGAAACTCCAAAATCATCTGGCGTAAAGACAATAGGTAATGCGCCTATTTTTGAAAATTGTTGGACAAGAGATAAAAATAGCGGACCATTGCCCGCTAATTTTTTATTTTTTCCTTTGCTTGTTAAGATCCCTATAATTGGTCCGATTCGATGAGAATCTTCATTTAATGAGAATGGCAACCATTTTTTTGAATAATGAAAGAGTTTTTCTGTTTTTATTTTATTGTTTCCAAACATTTTTTCCTGTGCGTGATACCACTTTTGAGATAAAGGGTCATAGTAGGAAGTAGTCATCTAAACAATGCCTCAGGGCTTTTCATTGCTTGTTCTGTTAGGTAGATACTATATGCTAAAGAAAGTTTACGTGTTAAGAAATCAAATTTTTTCATACTTGGATGTGTAAAGATTGAACGTCCTGGTTTTGAATTCGCTTCGAAAAACCAAACTTTTCCTGACTGGTCTATGCCTAAGTCAAAGCCTATTTCTGCGACAAGACCTTCCATATTATTTTCTATTTCTTCGCTTAACTTTAAGGAAGCTGTTTGCAATTTATTAGCAATTTCTTCTCTTTCAATTGGATCCTCGAAAATTTCATCTAATGATTGAATCGTACCTCCACTTTTTACATGGGTTGTAACACTTCCATTTCCAGCTACTTTTGCTGCACAAGCAGTAACAATCCACTGTCCTGTTGAATCTTTATTCGTGTGTAACCGAAAATCAATGGAGCATTTCTCTTTCTTCAACAGATATATACCCTGTTGGATAATCATTCTTTCGAGGTTTTTACCTGCAAAAATATGCTTCATTAACCCTTCTAGACTAGAGAATTTCTTTAGTTTATTCATACCAGCTTTTAAATCTCTGTACCGACAATAATAAGCACTGTCTTCTCTGTTATAAATAATCTGATGAATACCTAATCCCAGACTGCCATTCATTGGTTTAATGTATATATGGCCATATTTGGCGAGCATGTTTTCGATAGCGGAATAAGAACTAAACGGCTGTGTTTCAGGTAAATACTCCGAAATTTCCTCGACTTGAAATAAACGATCATAAATATCCATTTTATTAAAAAAGCCTGGATTATACCAAGGAATTAAATATTCTTGTTCAAGTCGTGACTTTACTTCTTTTTGTTGTTTTTGCCGTTCACTTTTTCTATTTGGAAGGCGATCATAGATTACGTTTGGGAAAGGCACTTCAATTGTCTTCCACCCATTTTGTAAATAAAATAAACCTTGTATAGTACCAGAATCCCAATTGATATGCTTCTCTCCAAATACGAAAGGAAGTGCACCGACACTAGTACTTACAGATAAGAGTTTAGAAAAAATAATTGAGCGATCACCGATAGGCCGCATGGGAAATGATGTGAACCCTGACGTGAAAATGCCAACAAGGGGTCCGATTGTTAATGTTTCATCATGTATAAAAATATGAAGAGGGTGCTTGACATAAGGGAAGAAAATATCTTTAGCGAGATCTTCACTGATGGTGATTGCTTGTTTGGAGCTCGGTTGTTGCTTAAATTTAGCATCAATGGTAACTGTACCGAAATTTAATTTGTAAAGGGCAGTATTTAGATTTATATGGTTTGGCAAGAATACACAGCCTTTATAGTCTGAGGTGATATCTATCATAAATGTTTGATTCATCATTCTTTCACTTCCTTTCAGCTAATGCCCGTTGGGATAATAGGTAATCTCCATACTTAAATGGAGAAGTGTAAAGGACATCTGCTAATTGTGGATTTGTTTGTAAGACCAATTTCCTGCCAGGTTTAGAGTTAATATCAAGAATCCAGATGCCACCTTCTTGATCAATTCCGATGTCGATACCTAATTCAAATAGTGTTGAAAAGCATGATTCCATAATTGAGGGAAGAATAATTAATATTTCCTTTAATTCTTCCTGTAAAAACGACTTTTGGCTTTTTGGAATACTATCTAGCCAATGCTCATAGGAAGAGGTTGTTCCACCGGCACTTAAATTAGAAATTATGCCGTTTTCATGACCAGTTCGCATGGCTCTTGCTTGTTCTTGCCATTCACCGTTAGCATCCTTTTGCAGAAAAACGCGTAAATCAAAGGGGCGATTCTGTTCATCAACGAGTAATAAGAATGGTTGGATTAGATATTGATATCTTTTTGTCAGCCTCTCTAACCAAACCGTTGCTTTATGAATGGGAAGCGTTTGTTCAATCTGCTTAGAGCCTTTGTCTGTTTTGATAATCATTGAGTCACCTTTGATTGAGATAACATAAATACCTATACCTTGTGACCCATTTACTGGTTTTAATACGAGTGGTGACTGCTTTTTTAACTGTTTAATGAAAGATTTCGCTGAAGTGAAAGGATCTGATTGCAGTAAATAAGGAGCGAGTCTAGAATGTTTTAGGGCATCATATATTTCGAGCTTATTTGGAAGTCCTTGACCTAAGAATTGGGTCTTACCACTCTTTTTTAACCAATTTGTTATGACTTTGCATTTTTTTGAATGATCATCTTCTTGATAAAAACAACGGTCATATAACAGTTCAGGTAATGGAAAAACCGTAGACTCCCATTGTTCGGTTACTTCATTAAATAGCTCTCCATTTACTTCATTATTGTGTGGTAGGATGTTTTTCGGAATAAAACGAAAGCATTGATAGCCGTGATGTTTAGCTTGTGAAGCAATAGCTGTTATATAGGTCCTTTCACTTGTTTCGTAAAGTGTCATAATACCAAGTGTTTTCATGCTGATTTTTCCTCCTTATTGTTATGTTGAAAAAGCTAAAAAAGTACAATACTCTACAAGTGCTCTTGCAGAAGGTCTGATCTGATTGAATTCACCATCAATTTGCTTAGATGGTTTAGAGTTTGCTTCAATCATCCACAAATGCCCCTCATAATCAACGCCCATATCAATGCCAAGTTCACCATATAGGCCAAATGTTTTTTGATCAATCATCGTGCATAGCTCTATTGAAATTTCTTTCATTAATGCTAATATTTGTATTGCGGTGGTTTTATCAAATAGTGTAGTTAGCAGTGCTAGTGGTTTTCTCATTTCCCCTCCTTGGGCAAGATTAGATACAAATTGTTCTGCATTAGAGATTCGGGCTACAGCAGAGGTAACTTTCCAAATGTTTTGCCTATTTTTATGACAAAGAATGCGAAAGTCCATCGGTCTATTGTTGAGTTGAATGAGCGGTATGCCTTCTTGGATAATATAGTTACTTGTTCTATGCTCTTTCTCGAATTGCGATATGAAGCTATCAAGATGATGGAATGGGTGGCTTGTTTTTGCCTTTTTCCCTGATGAGTAACCAACGGCGTACATATCTTTATTTTTACGTATGTGAATAATTTGTTTCCCTTGACTTCCATTTACGGGCTTTATGAAGATAGATGGATACTTTTCTATAAAATAAAGTAACTTTTCTTTCGAATAATCTTCTGTTTCTGGTAAATAGGTACGTAAATGAGTTTCGTCGAATAAGAAATCATATACATCTTTCTTTGATAAAAATTGTTCATTAAAAAAAGGGATGGCATTTTTATATAGCAAATTTTTAAGGTTTGCAAAGCTAGGTGAGCTTTCAATCTTTCTAGAGTGAACGCGGTTATAAATAACATCAGGAAGTGGCAGTAGTTGTTTCTTCCATTCACCCTCGATATTTATATAACCATGGACTTCAGTTTCTTTAATATCTTTGGGATGACAAACATAAGCAATTCCTCCTAAAAGCTCAACAGTTTGATTGATTTCATGGCAAAATTGATGGATGGTGCGAAAATGTGGAGGAGATTGATCTCCCATTTCAAAAAAGTCAGTCATGATAGCAATAATTGGCCCGAGTGACAATACCTTGCTTTGAACAATATAATTAACAAGCATGAGGTGCCCTTCAAATGGTATATTGAAATAATCGAATACAGATTGACTAATGAACAGTTCCTTTTCATCTACTTGACGATAAATGAGGCGAATGGTTAATTGTTTTTGCCCTAATGATAAACGGATATGTTCCTCATTAGAAATTAGTAAATGTTCTGCTAATGCTGGGTTGAGCTCTAGAACCATCTTATTTTCATACGGAAGTACTCTCATTTTAATGTTTGTATATCGTGTCATCATTAATCCCCATTTGCCCGCAAGAAGCGAGTAATTATATAATAAAATCTAGGCGAATGCTGATACGCTATCTTATGAATGGCAAGATAAATTGGTGCGATTGCACAAAGAATTTGGTGAAAGAAGAAAGGTAGAGAGCGGAATGAAAGAAATTTTTACGACCCTACTAATGATGGTTGCTACTGGTGCCATCATTGGAGGAGTTACAAATTATTTAGCTATTAAAATGATATTTAAGCCTTATAGAGCGATTTATATTGGGAAATGGCGTCTTCCTTTTACACCAGGGTTGATTCCTAAACGTAGAGGTGAGATGGCCGAACAAATGGGTAAACTTGTCATAAATCATTTGTTAACACCAGAAGGGATACAAAAGAAACTACAAAATGAGCGTTTTCAAACAATGCTGACACAATTTGCCGTGGTAGAAGTAGAAAAGAAATTGAAAACAGAAAAAACGTTAGAGCATCTGTTGGAACAAATAGATATAAATGAACCTGCAAAAATGGCTGAGGATAAGATTGGTGCGTTTTTAGAGGTGAAATATGAGAATTGGATGCGTACAAATCAAGATGTAGCAATGAAAGAAATCTTGCCACAAAAACTTGTAGGTAAAGTGGAGGAACAGTTGCCTCAACTAAGCAATTGGATTGTGCAATCAGCAAAGAATTATTTCGCAAGTGAAGAAGGAAAAGAAAGTATTCAAAGGATGGCCGATGATTTTGTCCAAAAACGAAGTGGCATGATTAAAAGTATGCTACAAATGTTTTTAGGCAATGTGAAATTAGGGGAAAAACTACAACCTGAAATCGTAAAATTCTTAAATCATCCTGGAACAGATGAGCTTTTAACATCACTTCTTAGAAAAGAATGGCGAAAATTATTAGATAAAAATATTGCTGAGTTTGAAGATAAAATAGGAAGAGATAACCTCCTTCCATTCATAAAGCAGACTGTGTTTCGATTTGTTCAAGTTCATGAAATATTTCAAATGCCAATTAGTCAACTAACAGCAACAATAAGACCTTATATTATTACTGAACTTATCCCGAAAGTAACAGTAGGAATAAGTAAGTTATTAGCTGATAGAATATCTGTTTTAATGGAAAAAATGAAGCTCAATGAAATTGTAAAAGAACAGGTAGACTCATTTTCTGTTGAAAGGTTAGAGCAAATGGTGTTCTCGATTATTAATAAGGAATTAAGAATGATTACATTTCTTGGAGCCTTACTGGGTGGTCTAGTAGGTGTGTTTCAAGGTATTACTGCCATATGGATATTATAAATCCTTATATTTTATAGGTTTTTCCTCGATTTTACTTCCATTGTCTGTTATAGTGGTGGAAGTCTATGAAAAGGAAGTGTTCAATTTGGCAAATAATTTACAAGACGCAGCAATCGAATTAGAAAAAGCAATCCGTGAAAGCAATGAATATCAAAGCTTAAAGGATTCTTATGATAAGGTGAATGCAGATCCATCAGCTAAATCGATGTTTGATAACTTTAGAAATATTCAAATTCAGTTACAACAGAAGCAAATGTCTGGTCAAGAAATTACACAAGAAGAAGTGGATCAAGCGCAAAAAACAGTTGCCCTTGTACAACAACACGAACTGATTTCTAAACTTATGGCCGATGAACAAAAAATGAGTGAAGTTATCACAGACTTAAATAAAACAATCATGAAGCCTCTCGAAGATTTATACGGTTCAGCCGAGTAATTCATGAGTAATAGACTTGGTTCTATTTCATAAAAGCACAACCTTGCTTTCAATAGCAAAGTTGTGCTTTTTTTCGTGCAGGTGCAAAACCTCATGCCTTCTTAAGGATGTGACGGCTTATATACAAATACAAATGTCGCGGAATTTTGATAAAAAAAGATTAAGGAATGGCAGGAAACGTAACTATGTTTAAAACGCAAAGAGAACAGACTTCTTTATCTCTATTCTTCCTGTTCTATTTTCTGTTGCGGGTACATAAAAGTGTCATAAGGACAATTTTCATCCAGAATAGGGGGCAAAAAGATGATTTATCGTCTCTTAGCTATAAATATTGATGGTACCCTTCTTCAAAGTAATGGAAGGCTGCATAAATCAACAAAGGAAGCAATCGAATACGTCCAGCAAAAGGGAATTTATGTGACGTTAGTAACAGCAAGAAGTTTTCCATCGGCTAAGAAAGTGGCTAAAGCATTAAAATTAAATTCCATCCTTGTAACATCAGCTGGAGCTTATACAGCGGATAAATTGGAACAACCAATTGAAGTAAAACGCATCAAAAAAGAAGTAACCTTCGATATTGTACGCTTATTAGAAGGATTCCCTTGTCAAATAAGACTTGTGCATGAAAAGTTTTCACTAGCGAATAAGACAAAAACAAATAATAATATCCTCGCTAAAACGGTGTTCTCAACAGGTGATCCTGTTTTTTATTCCCACCAGTTTGTTGAGTCTCTGAGTGAAAATTTGCTAGAAGATCCAGTTAAACCACCAAAAATTGAAATTTACTTTGAAAATACCAATGATCTTATACATGCCAAAAAAGCATTAGATGTCATGTATGATGAGGAAATTGCTATTACCCAACTAAATGACTCTCGTTTAGATATTGTCCCTTATGGTGTATCCAAATGGAATGGTTTACTGAGATTAAGTAAGGAACTTGATATTGCACCGCAAGAAATTGTAGCCATTGGAGATGGCTATGATGATTTGCAGATGATTGAAGGTGCGGGTTTAGGTGTAGCGATGGGGAATGCCCCTCATGTCTTAAAAAAGCAAGCTGATTGGGTAACAAGAACAAATGATGAACATGGTGTAACATATATGGTAAAAGAGCATTTCCGCAAACAACATCCTATCCAATTTTTAAGGAAAATGAATCTCTTGAAGTAAGGTAGAAGCTCTGAAGGTGGTAGAACGGTTGCTACCTTCAAAGCTTCTTATTCGTATTCCTTAATTTAAGGGGGGTGGTCTTTTAGCAGCATATGCCAAATATAGCTAACAAACTGATTTACTAAAATACAAACGACCTGTGAATGGAGATTGACCCGTAAGGTCTTTTTTTTGTAAACTTAAAGAAGTTTGATCAAGAGAAAGTATAAAGGTGATTAACAATGAATATATCTATTTTAGGTTTGAATGATAACCGTTATATAAGACCATTGCAGTTAATTGGTAATTTATTTTTTGAAGAATGCTCTGTAAAACTTGATAAACATGAGGGTGCAGATGTAGTTATATCTTTCCACTATGAAGTAAGTGAAGAGATTAACATGAGTGTTCAGCTTACTACAAGCGAGGAAGAAGTCTATACCGCTAACTATAGAAAGAATCTTAAGGCGTTTGAGACAGAAAAGGAATTCTTTAATCAATTAAAGTATGCAGCTTCCCATGTGTATTTAACTGTTTTACAAGATTGGACAGGTATTGTGCAGAAATGGGGCATATTAACAGGGATAAGGCCAACAAAGCTTTATCATCGTCATATGATGTCTGGAAGTAGTAAGGAAGATGCTCATCAAGCTTTGAAAAAAGATTATTTGATTTCAGATGAAAAAATTAATTTAATGGAAAAAATCGTTGCACGACAATTAACGGCGATTCCTGACCTTTATGATTTAAAAAAAGAAGTCAGTATCTATATCGGCATTCCCTTTTGCCCAACAAAATGTGCTTATTGTACATTTCCTGCTTATGCAATTGGTGGTAAACAAGGTAGAGTCGATTCCTTCTTAGCTGGGCTGCATTATGAAATCAGACATATGGGAGAATGGTTAAAGGAAAATGACATCAAAGTAACAACCGTATATTATGGTGGAGGTACGCCAACAAGTATTACAGCAGAGGAAATGGACCTTCTATATGAAGAAATGTATGAGTCGTTTCCAGATATGAGTCACATTCGAGAAATTACGGTCGAGGCAGGTAGACCGGATACGATTACTGCAGATAAGTTAAATGTATTAAAAAAATGGAATATTGATCGTATCAGTATCAATCCACAATCATATACGCAAGAAACGTTAAAAGCGATTGGGAGGCATCATACGGTTGAGGAAACAATCGATAAGTTCCACCTGGCGAGAAGTATGGGTATGAACAATATTAATATGGATTTAATCATTGGCTTACCAAATGAAGGCACAACAGAGTTTGCACACTCATTAAATGAAACAAAGCAATTACTACCCGAGTCACTGACTGTTCATACATTATCTTTTAAAAGAGCTTCTGAAATGACAAAGAACCGGCAGAAATATAAGGTTGCAGATCGTGAAGAAGCAGAAAGAATGATGAATATGGCAGAAGAGTGGACGGCTGAACATCATTATGAGCCCTACTATTTATATCGTCAAAAAAATATTTTAGGAAATTTAGAAAACGTTGGCTATGCGTTACCGAAACAAGAAAGTCTTTACAATATTATGATTATGGAAGAAATGCAAACGATTATCGGAATTGGCTGCGGGGCAGCAAGTAAGTTTATCCATCCTGAAACAGGTAAAATTACTCATTTTGCAAATCCGAAAGACCCTAAATCCTACAATGAAAGTTTTGTTGAATACACGGATAAAAAAATAGCTATGTTAAATGAGCTCTTTAATATTGAGGCAAAGTCTATATAAGCTTAATGTGAGCTGTACCTTGGTTAAAGGTGCAGCTTTTTTGTTTGTGAAAATAGACTAGATTTAATTATGGCAACTTTAATAGAGGATTTTATTAAAAAAACAAGAATGTAATAGGTACAAAAGCGCATAAACATCTATGATAATGTAAACGGTTACTAAAAGGGAGGCGATTGGTGATGAATCATTCTTCTTTGACGATGGCACAGATGATAAAAAGAGCAGAAACGTTTTTCGCAAAAAAAGAGGTTGTATCTAGAACAGCAGGTGGTATTCAAACATTTACGTATAAGGAAATGGCAGAACGAACACGAAGACTTGCTTCAAGTTTACAAAGGCTTGGTATTAAAAGAGGGGAGAAGGTAGGGACATTTGCCTGGAACCATCACCGCCATCTGGAAGCATATTTTGCGATTCCTTGTAGTGGAGCGGTGTTGCATACAATTAATATTAGACTCTCATCTCAGCATATCACCTATATTATTAATCACGCAGAAGATAAAATTCTCCTCATAGATGAAGAGTTAGTTCCATTAATTGAACAATGTAGAGACGAACTTTCCAATGTAAAAGCATTTATCATTATGAGTGACCATAAGGAACCTCCAACTACAACTTTATCTCCAGCATATAATTATGAAAGTCTACTAGAAGAGGCAGATCCCAATTATCAATATCCTGATGATCTAGATGAAAATGACCCGGCAGGGATGTGTTATACATCGGCGACCACCGGAAATCCTAAAGGCGTCATTTACTCTCACCGGGCAATTGTGCTCCATAGCTTAGCATTAGGTTTAGCGGATAGTGTTGGTGTAAGTGAAAAAGATATTGCCCTACCTATCGTCCCGATGTTTCATGTCAATGCATGGGGCTTACCTTTTGCAGGGGTGTGGTTTGGCACAAAATTGATCATGCCTGGGCCTGCATTTACGCCTAAATTAATTGCCGAACTAATAGAAGAATATAAGATTACTATTACTGCAGGTGTACCAACTATTTGGCTTGGATTATTGAAGGAATTGCAAGCGAAAAAATATGATTTAAGTTCTTTAAGAAGCATTCTGTGTGGCGGATCTGCTGCACCAAAAGGCATGATTAGAGTGTTCGAAGAAAAGTATAAGATACCGTTTCTTCATGCTTATGGAATGACAGAAACAAGTCCACTCGCAACTGTCTCCAATCTAAAAAGCTATCAAGAAAATATAGATTTTGAAGAGAAACTGGAGTTAAGAAGCAAGCAAGGATTATTGGTTCCGGGATTAGAAATGAAAGTGATTGACGAAAAAGGGATTGAAGTGGAGTGGGACGGAAAGCAGATGGGCGAGCTCTGCTTAAGAGGTCCGTGGATTGTAACCGAATATTATAATGATGAGCGGACTGCCTCGAGTTTTAAAGATGGCTGGCTTCATACGGGTGATGTTGTCACCATTGATGAAGAAGGACTTTTGAAAATTGTTGATCGCACGAAGGATTTAATAAAAAGTGGTGGAGAGTGGATTTCTTCTGTTGACATAGAAAATGCGCTCATGGCTAATGAAGCCATTTTTGAAGCTGCTGTCATTGGTATTCCGAGTGAAAAGTGGCAAGAGCGTCCATTAGCCTATGTTGTATTACATGAACAATACAAAGGGAAAGTGACTGCTGAAGAAGTGCTTCAGTCATTAAGCGCTCAATTTGCAAAATGGTGGATTCCTGATGATGTCATTTTTATTGATGAAATTCCCAAAACATCTGTAGGGAAATTTTTAAAACGTGATTTACGAGAGAAATATCAAATGGATAAAATTAATCAGTAATTATTTTCAATATGAACAGTCATTCATTTTCTAGTAAAAAAATTCAATTATATTTGGAAAATAAAAAATATTTTATTTATAATAGAGGTATCCAAACTTAAGGAGGAAAATGAATGGCGCTTGATTTTGATACAAAGACCGTTAATTATTCGATTGAGGGAAGAGTAGCGCATGTAGAAATGAACCGGCCAGAGTCATTAAATGCACTAAATGTGGAAATGATTCATGAGCTTGCTGCTGTAATGAAAGAGCTAAGTAATTTAGAAGAAATAGATATCGTTGTTCTGAAAGGGGCGGGTAGAGCATTTTCTTCAGGCGGAGACATTAAAACGATGCTGATGGATGCGAATGAAAACGATTTCCCCGTTGTGATGGATGCGATTAATGAGTTAGTTGTTACATTGTATAGTATGCCTAAAATCACCATTAGCGCAATAAAAGGTGCAGCTGCAGGGCTCGGATTAAGTTTAGCTTTAGCTACCGATTTCATTTATGCTCATAAGGATAGTAAATTAGCGATGAACTTTATTGGTATAGGGTTAATCCCGGACGGTGGTTCCCACTTTTTCCTTGAAAGTAAGTTAGGGCCCGACCAAGCAAAGCACCTCATATGGGAAGGGAAACCGATGACAGCTGAAGAAGCATGGGAGAGAGGACTTGTTCATGAAGTCGTAGGTGATGATCTTGACGAAGCAGTAAATAAAAAAGTGTACCATCTGAGTCATCTTCCAATCCTTGCGATGATTAAAACAAAAAAAATACTGACAGATAAGAATCGCCCATTATTGTTAAAATTATTAGAGCTCGAAAAAAGTGGTCAAGCACAAATGAGGAAAACATCTGATCATAAAGAAGGCATAAACGCTTTTATTGAAAAAAGGCAGCCTCGATTCACAGGGAAATAACAGGAATGAAAGACACGCATGTTTTATCAGAAACATGCGTGTCTTTATTTGATACGTGGTGTATAGTATAACCTGAGGTCTATCGGTGAAATAATATAAGCTTTCCTGCTGGAGATGAGCAACGATGTGTTTTCTCTTCTAATCCTTTTTCTTTCAGGAGGTTTTCTCCGGTCACCTTGGCTTCTTGATCATTTGCTGATTCGAATGATTCATCAAGAATTTTTTCACCAGTTGGTTCGAATGCCGTTAATTTATAAGTTTTCATCATAAAGACTCCTTGTAATGTAGTTGAATATTCCGATATTTAATTATATTTTGGCATAATTCCATCAATCTTGCAAAAAGAAACATACTTATTTAATGAATCTTTTTTAGTTTTATATCGTAAATAAATGAAAGGGAGGGACAGAATTTATATGTCTTTAAAATTAGAAAATGTTACGAAGAAGTTCGGTCAATTTACCGCAGTAGATGATATATCTATAGAAATACCTGAAAAGGAAATGTTTGGTTTTTTAGGAGCGAATGGTGCTGGAAAGACGACTACTTTTCGAATGATTTTAGGGTTAATTGATGCAACCAAAGGAAACATCACTTGGCAAGGTAAACCCATTAATTATTCAGTGAGTGGTCAGATTGGTTATTTACCTGAAGAGCGTGGGTTATATCCAAAATTACAAGTGAGAGAACAACTTGTTTACTTAGCACGGCTAAGAGGGATGGATAAACAATCTGCCTTGAAGGAGTTAGACAACTGGCTTGATCGCTTTAAAGTACCTGATTACAAAACAAAAAAAGTAGAGGAGTTATCAAAAGGGAATCAACAAAAGATACAATTTATATCTAGTATTTTACATAAACCTAAGCTATTGATTCTTGATGAGCCATTTAGCGGGCTAGATCCAGTAAATGTAGAGCTGCTAAAAGACGCAGTTGTAGACTTGAAAAATAGTGGTACATCAATCGTGTTTTCTTCCCACCGTATGGAACATGTTGAGGAGTTATGTGAGCATCTTTGTATCATGCAAAAAGGTAGGCCAGTCGTACATGGTGAATTGAAGGAAATTAAGCGTTCTTATGGAAAAAAAACATTAATCATTCATGGTGATTTTTCAATGGCTTTTTTACAAGACCATCCTGCGGTGAAGAAATTTAAAATGACGACAGAAGGGGTGCATCTGCAAATTGAAAATGAATTGGCAGCGGACGATATACTAAAGGATATTGTTGGCAAAGGATTTATTCGCAAATTTATGCTTGAAGAACCATCTTTAAATGACATCTTTATCGAAAAGGCAGGTGCTTCTTATGAGTAATTTTTGGACAATTCTATGGCATACGTATTGGACAAAAATAAAAACAAAGTCTTTTCTTATTACGACAATTATTACGGCACTTTTATTTGTGCTGTTAGCCAATATTACAACTATTATCGATGCTTTTTCAAATGAAGAAACACCGAAAGTGGCAGTGATAGATGAAACAAACAGTTCCATCCAAGCAATAGAACGCATAGAGGCATATACATCAGAGGAAGTCATCTTAGAAAGTGTACAACAGTCAGAAGCTGAAGTGGACGAGAAGGTAATATCTGGGGAATTTACAGGTGCACTTTACTTAACTTCTAACGGTGAAAATCTCATTAGCGGTGAATATAAATCCTTGAGTATAGCTGATACTACTATCTCTAGCTTATTGCAAACAGCTTTGCAGCAAATAAAGACAGAATTAACTGCAGAGAGTATAAATTTATCACCAGAGCAATTGCAAACATTGTATGCACCTGTATCGTTTGAGACGACTGCACTTGAGGAAAATGCCAAGTCTCAAGAAGAATTAAGTCAGGCAAGAGGTCTTGTTTATGTGGTCTTATTTTTAATTTATTTTGCTGTCATCATGTATGCGAGTATGATTGCTAATGAAGTGGCAACTGAAAAGTCATCTAGAATCATGGAAATTCTTATATCAAGTACCCCACCTGTTCAGCAAATGTTTGCTAAGATACTCGGAATCGCTCTCTTGAGTGTGACACAAATGCTGATATTAGGTTCCATTGGTTTTATTGCATTGAGAGAAAGCATGTCTAAGCTTGAAGGTGGCTGGTTCGAAGCGTTTGGGTTTAGCAACTTATCTCTTGGTATATTGGTTTATGCAGCCATCTTTTTCTTATTAGGCTATTTTTTATATGCGACCCTAGCCGCTTTTCTTGGGTCTTTAGTTAGTCGGATTGAGGATGTTCAACAAATGATTATGCCAATGACGATGTTAGTAGTTGTGGGCTTTTTACTCTCAATGTATGGTCTATCTAACCCAGATACAACTTTTATTACTATTGCCTCTTATATTCCTTTTTTCACGCCAATGCTGATGTTCTTAAGAGTAGGAATGCTTTCATTGCCGGTATGGGAACCAATATTAGGCATGGCCGTTCTTATTGTGACAACAATTATTTTGGCGATATTCGGTGCACGAGTGTATCGCGGCGGTGTCTTAATGTATGGTCGCTCATCTTCGTATAAAGATATTAAAAAAGCGATTCAATTAACGAAGAAAGAAAAATAAGTATTTACATTCAAGCTTCTCATACTTTGTATGGAGAAGCTTTTTTAGCAAAAAAGAATTGATAAATGTAGTAGTGACCATTAATCTGCCGGCTCTGCTAATGTTTATTTATCGGTTCGTAACAACTTCACCCTTTATTGAAGAAGAGGCAGTGAAGTAAAATAAATTAATGACAAATGTAACTATTTGCTTTTTGCCTTTCTTGACATACTTACACTAACAAGGCGAAAGGGTGTGAGCGGATGATTGCCTCACTAAATGGGATTGTGAAACGTTATGATTCGAAACTAGTGTTGGACTACATTGATTTGGATATAAATGAGGGTCAAATTATTGGTTTACTTGGTCCTAATGGAGCGGGAAAATCAACATTAATTAGATGCCTAACAGGAATGGAGACAGTTAATCAAGGGAATGTTACGTTATTTGGGGATGGAAAAAAACCATTTCAGAATAAAAACAAAGAAAAAATTGGTTTAGTCACGCAGGAAATATCGATTTTTCCAGAATTAACAGCACAGGAGAATGCGAACTTTTTTGCCGGAATTTACGGGTTAAAAGGGGAAATGAGAAAAAGAAGGGTGGCAGAGGCCTTAGCGTTTGTTGGATTAGCAGAACATACAAAGGGAAGGGCACAAAATTTTTCTGGAGGAATGCAAAGGCGGCTGAATATTGCATGTTCCTTAGTTCATGATCCTAAGTTTTTAATTATGGATGAGCCGACGGTGGGGATAGATCCTCAATCGCGAAACCATATTTTGCAAGCTGTAAAGAAATTACAAAGAAACGGAACGACTATTCTATATACAACGCATTATATGGAAGAGGTTGAGGCGATTGCATCAGAGGTTGTGATATTAGATAAAGGGCAAATCATTACAAGAGGAACAGTTCAAGATTTGATTCGAAACATTCAGCATGAAGAGAGAATCAAGGTAGAAGTAAGTCATCCTGAAGAAGTCTCTTTGGAGAGTATTCAGGCACTGCCAGATGTAAAACAAGTCATTAAAGATGGGAATCAAATTTTGGTTGTATCTTCTGCTAATTCAGGACACCTTGATCGTATTTTAACGATTATAAAAGAGGACTCTGGTGTTGTCGGCATTAATGTAGAAAAAGCAAATTTAGAGGATGTTTTCTTAACTTTGACTGGAAGAACCTTAAGGGATGGAGGTAGTGCATGATGCGTGTCCTAAGAACCATTCCTTATACAGTGATTCGAATGAGTAGAGACTATATTACGCTATTGTTGCTCTTAGTTGTTCCAATTATCCTTATTACCATTTTTTATTTCGTATTAGGAGACTTAAAAAATCAATACGGTGATCCTGCGTTCTATGATACAGCACAGTTAATGACACTCGTGTTTCAATTGTTTGGCGGTTCAATCGTGATTGCCCATATTCAAGATGATTTATTTTCTCCAAGACGGCAACGTTTAATGGTGGCGCCGATTAGCCGACCTTTTTATGCTCTCTCAATCTCATTATGTGGCATGTTATATTCCATTTTTCTGGGTTTTTTGTTATTTCTATTTACAGGAATAGGCTTAAAGGTGGAGTGGGGAAATGGATTTTGGGTAATGTACATCATTGGCTTATTGGCTGTACTATCAAGCCTTGTAAGTTTAATTCTTATTTTTGCAGTAAAGAACTTTAAATTAGCAGAACGGTTAAGTGAAGTATATGGAATTGGATGTATTGTGTTGGCAGGGTTGTTTTTTCCAATTCCTGATTATACGGTTATCACATTCATTAATGAATACCTTAATCCTCTATTGTTAGCTGCTAATGCAATTGGCTATGCACAAAGCAATTTATTTCCTGATGCTTATATTTATATGTTTCGGTTAGGAGTAGGAATTGTAATTACTTTTATTATTGTGTTTGTGCTCGGTAGGAGGAAGATTTAAATGACTGTTTTCCACTTTGTACTGAAGAGAAGTATTGCAAATAAAACAAGTTTGTTGATTCTATTTCTCTTCCCAGTTGTTGCGATCTTTCTGCCATCAGGAGAGTATTGGCCACATCTTCCATACGGATATCAATATTTTGGTATTTTTATTTTGTTTATTAGTTTGAAGCTCTCTGGATTAATTTTAGAAGATAGAATGAGAGGAATTGCTAAAAAGGTATCAATTGCCCCCATCAGTCATTTTAGTTATCTAGCACAAAATTTGCTAGCATATTTTTTCATTTTAATATTACAATGTCTGATTTTAGTTTATGGAGGCGTATTAATTGGGAAAGAACTTTACCAGCCCTTTTGGTTACTCATTTTATTTATTACATTTAGTATGGCATCGATTGCCTTTGCACTAATGTGGATTTCATTTTTTCGTAATAAAGAAATATCCATGTTAATTTTTATGTCGATTATCAGTATAATTGCTTTAATCGGTGGCGTCTTGATTCCAATCGAGTTGTTACCTGAATTATTACAAAAAATAGCGATTATTTTGCCGACTTTTTGGCTAGCTTGGGGTATAGACTGGATTGTTTTTGGTGGCGAACTGAAGGAGTTTCTGCTTGTGAATGGAATGCTTATTTTGTATATGTTTTTATTTTTAATTACAGGAAGTGCGAAAAAATTGCATTGATAGCTGAGGAGAGGTGTGCATATGAGAGTGTACGAGCGATATTTCAGATTTGTGATATTTTGGCGAATAGTACAATTACTTATCCTAGCACATCTTTGGCTCACAAGTACTGCTGGCTTTGAGGCAATTGTTTTTATCCTGCTTTTGCTCATTGTTATGAGCATACGTATAAGATTTTCTATACCAAAATGGAGTTTTATTATTGAAATAGTCCTCTGTATCGTTTTCATTCCATATTTTCCGTTTGCCCTATACGGTTTAGCCATCGCTATTTTCGAAGCAGCAATAGTTGGGAAGTGGTGGTTGGTTTTCCCAATGACGATTTTCATGATTGCTTACTCTGCCTTTGATATGACTTTGATCTGGTATAGTTTACTCACAGTATTAGTCGGAAGCTTCACTTATCAGTCAATGAAAGAACGTAAGCAACTAGAAAAGGCTTTAGACAAGGAAAGAAAAGAAAAGCATGAGCTTGAACAGATCAAGATGGAGCTTTTAGAAGCTTATTTTGAGGTGGAAAAGGCAGCAGAACTGAAGGAAAGAAATCGGATTTCAAGAGAACTGCATGACCACCTGGGGCATGATTTAACAGGTGCCCTTCTAGCTATTCAAGCATATGAACAAGTAGAAAATAAAAATCAAGCACACACCCTTTTGGAACAGGTGAAAATCAGGCTTTCAAGGAGTACAACGAGATTAAGAAATACAGTTCATAATCTCACACCAGTTACTTATATAGGTGTTGATAGGTTGCAAAGAATCGTAGTAGATTCAGAGCCATTACTCATAGATTTTCAATATAATGGAAATGTTGAAAATGTATCTTCTCAATCTTGGGTGATGTTGGAAGCGTGTCTTAAGGAAGCTATTACAAATGTAAGTAAATATAGTAATGCGACGAAAACGAAAGTTGAACTTGATATTACTGAAACACTTGTAAGGTTGAAAATCCATGATAACGGTACCAATACCCAAAAATCAGTGAACGGAAGTGGACTAAGAAGTTTACAATTAAGGGCAAGAATGTTAAAAGGAAGCTTTACAATTGATCGTCAAAATGGGTACTTGCTCGTATGTGTTTTACCTTTACAGAGAAGGGGGAAGTAGCTATGGATATATTAATTGTGGATGATGATCGTTTAATTTGTCAGAGCTTACAATTACTTCTCGATAAAGAAGAAGATATAAAAATTGTTGGTGTGGTCGAAAATGGAAGTGAAGCGATTTCTTTTTGTGAGAAAGTGCAGTTAGATGTTATTCTAATGGATATCCAAATGCCGGTGTTGAATGGAATTGAAAGTACCAAGGTTATAAAAAGAAACTGGCCACATATTAAAATAATGATGTTGACAACCTTTAAAGACGAAATGAATATTCGGCTTGCTTTAAAAGCAGGTGCTGAGGGCTACATCATAAAATCTAGTAAGATTAAAGATATGGCCAAACAGATTCGTGCAATCGGATCAAATGCGAGGGTTCTTACTCCGGAAGTACTTGATAAACTTGTGCTACAAAATAAGTCAGATGGGTTCTGGGCATTAACCGAAAGGGAGAAAGACGTAATGGAACTTGTGGTGGAAGGTTTATCGAATAAAGAAATATCGAAGCAGCTTTATTTAAGTGAAGGAACCGTACGTAATGTTCTTTCTATTGTTCTTGATAAACTGGAGCTACGCGATCGTACACAACTAGCCATTTACTATTGGCAACGGCAAAAATAGGGTGTCAACTCGAATCTTACACCGCATGTAGAGAAAAGCAGTTGATTATTATCTAAACAAAACCGGGAGATGAGTCCGGTTTTTCTTATGCGATAAAAAACGAATATTTCTTAATAGAATTTAGCAAGTTGATATAAAGGTCGAAACTACCATTATGGTGACGGAGCTGAGTCGTCTAATCCCTTCATTAAAATTGAACATTTTTAATTCTACAATCGACCAAGTAAGAACGTGCATTCGCTTTTGGTTTGCGTTAAAATAAAAGAAAAATGTAAGAGGGATAAAAAATGGAGCCTATCAAATTTATTCATGCTGCAGATTTACATTTAGACAGCCCTATGGTGGGATTAAAAGACTTACCCGACTTCATATTTGAGCGGTTAAAGGAAAGTACATTCCGTTCATTTATTAAGCTCATTGATGTTGCAATAAGTGAAAAAGTTGATTTTGTTATCTTAGCGGGAGATTTATATGATGCAAGTGATCGGAGTATAAAAGCACAAAACATCTTGCGAGAACAGATGTTACGTTTACATAAGGCTAGAATTCGTGCATTTATTGTTCATGGTAACCATGATCATCTAGGTGGAGAGTGGATTAAATTAACGATGCCAGAGAATGTATTTATTTTTGGTGAAATACCAGAAGTAACTAGATTTAAAAAAAAAGATACAATTATTCATCTTTATGGCTTTAGTTACAAAGAACGACATGTCGATGAAAGAATGGTTCAGCTTTATCAGAAAGAAGAAGCGGCTGGTTATCATATCGGCATTTTACATGGCAATTTGGAAGGATTAACAGAACACGGGAACTATGCACCGTTTACGATTTCTGACTTGATAGAAAAGCAGTTTGATTATTGGGCCCTTGGTCATATACATAAAAGAGCTGAAATCAATACAGTGCCGCCAATTATTTATCCAGGGAATATACAAGGACGACATAAAAAGGAAACAGGTATAAAGGGTTGTTATTTAATAGAATTACAAGAGCATATTTGCGAGAAGCGATTTATTGAGACAAATGATGTGGTTTGGGATGAAGTGGTCCTTGATTGTAGTTCATTCAATTCTTTTGAGGTTTTATTATCAAATTGTATCAAATTGTTAGAATCAAAAAGAAGAGAAGGAAAAGCCATTATACTTAAATTAGAATTACAACACTTGAGTATGAGTGAAATAGAAGAAAAGGCCTTTAGGTCAGGTGAATTAATAGAATTTCTCCAAGAAACTGAACGAATACAACAATCCTTCGTTTGGGTAAATGAGTTAAAAGTTAAAAAGCAGTTAGTGTGGGATGAG
The DNA here is from genome assembly GCF_034651445.1 of Cytobacillus sp. OWB-43. NCBI lineage: Bacteria > Bacillati > Bacillota > Bacilli > Caryophanales > Bacillaceae > Cytobacillus > Cytobacillus sp. OWB-43. The sequence goes on from NZ_JAYEFF010000001.1 coordinate 86,705, forward strand.
GAAAGTTTACGAAGTCAGTCACCTTTTTATAAAGAAATGTTAGATATAGCAAATGAAGAAATAGTACTGAAGGCATTATCCCCATTATATAGGCATAAACAAGCAAGTCGATGGATAGATGAAATATCACAAACAGATCAAAAAGAAATTGTTGCAGATGCAAAGCAATTGTTACTTGAACTATTAGTGGAGGGGGTGAACGAATGAAGCTTAAAGGTATGGAGATCTATGGTTACGGAAAATGGGAAAATATCAAAATTAAACAGTTAAACGATTTTCATTGTTTTTACGGGCAAAATGAAGCGGGTAAATCAACACTGATGTCTTTTATTCATAGTATGTTATTTGGTTTTCCATCTAAAAAAGGAAATGAAAGAAATTATAAACCTAAGAATAGTAGTCAATATGGTGGAAAATTGATTTTCACTTTACCAGATGGTCATGAAGCAATGATTGAGAGAGTAAAGGAAAGAACACCGGATGAAGTGAACGTTGTGCTCAGTTCCGGAAGAAGCGGTGGTTCTACGTTATTAGAGGAATTGCTCCAAGGGATGGACCAACCATTATACCGAGCGATCTTCTCTTTTGACCTGTTTGATATTCAAAATGTGCAATCATTTAGTAAAGAAGATTTAGGGCATTTTTTATTTTCTTCCGCGGTTGTTGGAACAGATGGCATTTTAAAGGCAGAACAATATTTGCAGAAGCAACTCGATTTGCGTTTTAAGCCATCTGGAACAAAGCCAGTTTTAAACAGCGGTTTAAAAGAGCTAAAAAAAGCATATGAAAATCTAAAAAAAGCGGAAAAAACGAATAACCTTTATAAAGAACGAACTGAGAAAAAAGAAGAATTAATTTATAATAACGAACTACTTGAACAAGAAGTGGAACAGTTAGAAGCGATGCTAAGCTCTTTAAGGAAGTGGTTTACGGTTGAGGAAGTATATCTTCATTATTTAAGTTTACTAGATGAAGAAAGTCAATTAGACGTAGATGAATTTCCAATAGATGGGTTAAAGCAATTAGAGGCTATACAACAGAGTAAGGAAGTATTAGAAGACCAAAGAAATGAACTCATCATGAAAAGAAGTACCCTTGACGAAAAATTAATGAATGCAGGATTACAGAAGCAAATACTTGAAAATAGAGCAGAAATCGAAGCTGTTTGCGAACTGAATACTGTCAGAGAGAATCAAGTGCAGACGAAGAATGAATGGCAACTCGAAATAAAAGCTTTGGAGGAAGAATTGCAGCATATGTCAGATAAGCTGCATATGCAAATATCTGACGAAGAGATTTTATCTTTTGATACGAGTATGTTTCAAAAAGAACTTATCTCTAATGTAATGAAGAAAAAGTCGCGGTTGTCCGATAGAAAAGTACAATTGGATGAAGAGTCGGAGACTATAAGAACTGAATTAAATGAATTAGAAAATAAAATAAATGAAAGTAGAAAGAAGTTACTATCAAGAGAAGAGAGAGCAAACATTCTTAAACAAATCACTACTTTTGAGCAAAAGGAAAGTCACCATCAGAGATTAACTGAAATCAATGTCAATATACAATTGCTTACAGAGAAACATAAACAAGCAATTACTAAGGATAAGAGATCCCAAAAAATTGAATATATGAAGATAAGTTCACTTTTATTATTATTTATTTTCATTGGCATATGGGGATTCTTTGAAGCTTCATTCCTCATCCAAGCATTAGCGATTGGTGGAATCTGTATTACTTTTATTAGTTCATTTTTTAAACAGAAGGCAGTCTACTCTAATGGAATAAAGGATGAATTAGATTATTTAAGACAACAAAAAGTGGTATTAGAAAAACAAGAGCCCATCGCTGCTAAGGAGCAGGTATATGAATGGAAGCAGCAAATTGAAAGAGATAAAGAGCAAGAAGCCGAAGTCGCCGAATACGCTCGGCGATTAGATTATGTCAATAGTCAGTATGAAAAAATCATTGCCGCATATGAAGTGTGGGAAGGTGAGATGAGAGAAGTTGATAGTAAGATAGATCTCATTGCCGAGCCATATAAATTAAATAAATCAACTATGAAAAATCAATTACTTGATGCCTTCTTATTGATTGAAGAGATGAAGGGCACGATTAGAAAAAGGAAGATAAAGAAAGCGAAATTGGATGACTTAAGCCAATCTATTACTAATATAGAGGAGAAACTATCTCATTATTTCTCGTTAGTGGTTATCGAACCACGCTCTTATGCTGATGGCGTGATTCAGTTAAAAGATATCATCGATAAAGAAAGAAACAAACTTGCAAACTTTGAAAAAAATAAGGAAATAAGAGAATCAATCCAATCAGATATTACGATTATAGACGAGAAAATAGCAAATAGAGAAAAGCATATTCAATCGTTACTAGAAGAAGCAGGTGTGTCTTCAATCATAGCTTTTAAAGAAAAAGGGATGGCTGCTAAAAGGAAGCAAGCCATTAAAGAAGAGCTACGAACCGAAAAATTAAAGTTAAATATGACAAACTTATCACAAGAGACATTAAATAAATATGTTGAATTAAGACCGACAGAAGAACAAATAAAAGAATACCAAATAAGCATTGATACGAAGAAAGAAAGAATAACCAAGCAACAAGAAATACTACATCATCTTTCTTATGAAATTAAACAATTAGAAGAAGGTGGAATTTATGCTGAACTATTACACAAATACAAACAATTAAAAGCAGAATGGAATGAGTTGGCAAAGGAATGGGCCGTGTATGCAACAGCAAAGAGCTTACTATCTGAAACGGTAAACACCTTTAAAGAAGAAGAATTCCCAAAAATATTAAAGAAAGCTGAGAGGTATTTTTCTGATTTAACATTAGGTCAATATAAGCGGATTTTTTATGATAGCGACAAAGACCATTTATTATTAGAGCATAAGGAAGGGATGTTTTTTGAGCCAAGATCGTTAAGTCAATCAACAGCTGAGCAACTTTATATTAGTTTGCGGTTGAGCTTGGCAGAAATTGTGTTCCATCGGTATCAGCTCCCTTTTATAATTGATGATGGATTTGTGAACTTTGATCATAAAAGACTGGAAGAAGTAATGCGAGTACTAAGGGGTAAAGAGGAGCAGATAATTTTCTTTACTTGTCATAAAGGGATGTTGCAAAGTTTTAACGGGGATGAAGTGATTGATTTAAGTGAACTACAAACAGCAACAAGCTTTTAAAAATGAAGGCTTTAAGATAGATATGATATACTTTTACTTAAAGGTAAGACTTAGAGGAGGCAGGTGTAACGATGACTAAAGGAATTGTTTATTACGATACAGGAGAGCAGGTTGAATTGTTCTTACTAATAAAAAATGCTACAAAAGGTGTGGCAAGTAACGGTAAACCTTTTTTAACTTTGATTTTTCAAGATAAAAGTGGGGATATCGAAGCAAAACTTTGGGATGTTTCCGAACAGGATGAAAATAATTACGTGCCAGAAACAATTGTCAAAGTGGCGGGAGATATCTTAAATTATCGTGGACGACAACAGCTACGGATAAGACAGATTCGTACGTCAAATGAAAACGATACGGTAAAGTTAGCAGACTTTTTAGAAACTGCCCCTATTGACGCTGAAGAAATGATGGGGAAAGTCACACAATACATTTTTGAAATGAAAAACCCTAATATTCAAAGAATCACTAGACATTTATTAAAGAAATATCAAGCTGAGTTTCTAGAATATCCTGCAGCGACTAAAAATCATCATGAATTTGTCTCAGGTTTAGCTTATCATGTTGTTTCAATGTTAGATCTCGCTAAAGCGATTGCAAATCTTTACCCTACGTTGGATAAGGATTTATTATATGCAGGTATCATTCTGCATGATTTAGGTAAAGTTACAGAGCTATCTGGTCCTATATCCACAACTTATACAGTAAAAGGAAACTTACTCGGCCATATTTCCATCATGGTAAGTGAGATTGAGACGGCGGCTGAGGAGCTATCAATTCAAGGAGAAGAGGTCGTTATTTTACAGCATATTGTTCTGTCTCACCATGGTAAGGCAGAATGGGGTAGCCCGAAACCGCCTTTAATTAAAGAAGCGGAAATCATTCATTATATTGATAATTTAGATGCGAAAATGAATATGATTGATCGATCATTATCTAGAGTCAAACCAGGTGAATACACAGAAAGAGTTTTTGCGTTAGATAATCGGGCATTTTATAAGCCGACCTTTCATGAATAACTTAGAAAAGCAAGTATGTGAAATGTAAGAATGTCACATAACTTGCTTTTTTTTGCGGTTTACCAGTCGGGTGTATGTGTTCGTGATGCCTATGGAAATGAGAGTAAGGTGAGCAAAATGGTTATGAAAAATTTTTTGCATATTATGGGACGAGCAGACATATTTTCTAATAAGAGAGTAAGGAGGAGTCCAATGATACCTATATGGCTTTACTTTGTGATTGCAGGTATTTTCATTAGCGCATTTATGGCGATTAAGACAGGTAGGGATGAAAGAAAGGCGGAAACTGCTCAAATTGAGCAGGAAGGTGAAGTTTATATGCAAAGGTTAGAATCCGCTAGGGATGACAAACGAGAACAATATGAAAGGCAAGAAGGATAATAAAGGTCGAACCATAGATACGAAAGGAAATATACCCATAAATAGTCTAATGGGTTCGAGACCAAAGAAAAGACCTGGTTATGTCATATAACCAGGTCTTTTATGTTATTGTTCTTCTTTTGCTTCAGCATCATCGGCTTCTGCTTCAGGAGCTTTGAATAACTCTTTAAAATCATTATCTTTTACTTCCACACCTGAATTTTCTAATTCCCTCTGCATTGCTTCTTGAATAATTGTACTGTCGACTTTCGCTACTTTCACTTGATATTCAATTTCTTCTTTCATATCTTCATATGATTCTTTTTCTTTTTTGTCAGTTACTTGAATGATATGGAAACCATGTTGTGACTCAACAGGATCACTAATTTCATCTACTTCTAATGCATAGGCAGCTTCTTCAAATTCTGCAACCATCTGGCCAGCTCCAAACCAACCTAAATCGCCACCATTGGCAGCAGATGCTGTATCAGTTGAATATTCTTCAGCCACTTTTGCAAAGTCTTCGCCATCATCTAATTTCTTTTTCACTTCTTCAGCTGTTTCTTTATCGGCTACAAGAATATGACGCGCTTGGATTTCTGGCTTATAATTCTCATAGTATTCCTTCATTTCTTCTTCGGTAGCTTCAACATCTTTAATTGCCGCTTTTTCTTGCATTAGACCTGTTCTTAACATTTCTTTTAGGTCTTCTTCACTTTCCATACCGTATTGTGCAAGTGCTAATTGGAAGTTAGAACCTAATTGTTCTTTCATTGTATCTACTTGTTCATTAAGTTCATCCTCGGAAACCTCATAATTTTCTGAGAGGACTTTCTCATAAACGAGTTCTTGAAGAACTTGTTCACCATATTGTTCTTTCAAGGCTTGATAAAAGTCTTCTTGTGTAATATTTCCGTTTCCTGTTTCGACTACTACTTCAGAATCTCCTGAACTACAAGCGCTTAAAACTAATACACCTGTTGCAACAGAAAGGGATAAAATCCATTTTTTCATGTTGAACACTCCCACGTTTATTGTTGTATATACACAGTAAATACTATAACACAAATCATTTCCTTAACAAAAATATTTACTACAAAATTAGGTTTATTTAAGAAAATTTTGGGTATTAGACTAACCATTCTGGAGAGTCCAACATAGGATATAAAGAAATTGAAAATGATATTTCGTCCAAAGAAGTTTAGAGAAAATATAAAAAGACGAGATACGCGCCTATTCGCACGACAGAGTGTTTGAATAGTATGTGGTAACAACCTAATAAGGGAGGTGTTATCATGGGTGGAGGATTTGGATACGGCGGAGGCTTCGCTTTAATTGTTGTTCTTTTCATTCTATTAGTCATCGTAGGTGCTGCTTGGTTATAAAAAATAGCGTTATAAGACATAAAGAAAGAACTTATAACGGACGATAGAAGGGAGGAAAATCCATGTCACACGGCGGTGGAGGATTTGGATACGGTGGAGGTTTCGCTTTACTCGTTGTCCTTTTCATTTTATTAGTAATTATTGGAGCTTCTTGGGTTTGCTAATTAATTCATACCTCAAGCTTTTCCATAGAGAGAAAAAAGCGGCGAAAATCTCGCCGCTTTTTTTACATTTATTTTAAGTAAATGCAATTTCAACAAAGGAAGAAATAAGCAGTATCGTAATTAAAACATTAATTGTTCGATATACTTTAGGTTGTTTCTCCTCTGGGATTTCCTTTTGTAAACATAAGGAAAAAGTAAGTCTGTTAATATTGTATAGAATAAATACAGCAAAAATAATAAAAATGGAGATCATCGATGATTCCCTCCCCTAGTCAATCGTAGTCTATTGTTTTACAATATCAAAAATAATCATAAAAAGATAGTATAAAAGGTTGGAAGAGTGGATTTTATCTAGTTTCCTTGATTTGTATTAATATATTGAGTCCAACCTCATTCTCTTCAATATATGAAAATTTAGGTGTGTTCATTACGATTTTTATATAGATTAAATCACGGCATGATAATCCAATATGCAAAGATAAAAGAATGATGAAAAACGCTCCATATTGTTGAAATGATAACATTAACAACAAAAGTGTTCCATTAATAAATAGTATTGGTGCGATTAAAGCACTTAGATACATCAATTTAGGTACTGGTTCATTGACTTTTAATTGTATCATGGGTACACATTTTGATCGTAATTCCAACGATTTCTTTATATTTTTATTTACCGGCATTAATGGAATATAATGAATCAATTTATGGATAGGATACAATCCAATCAGAAAGAGGGTAAAGATACTTAAACTTTCTGTATTAATCACTGTATCAGGAAACAAATAATTCATTGGTAAATATGTGATAATAAAGACTGTAAATGCCAGTATAGCAGACATGAAGTCCAACCATAATTGTCCATACTGCTTGTTAACATTTATCTCCTTTACACAGCTCATAAACAAAATAATCCCTCGCAGTTCAGCGCTCATGTTTTAAATTCAAACACTACTTTACTCTCCTCTTTAAGAAAAATCAATACCATTTTTTCGATAAAAAAATGATTGTTATATTTCAACATAAAAGTGAAAGGATGTAAGGGTTTTCATTATTTTATTTTATAATCAATGAATATATTGTCTTTTATACCAAAATAAAAAAGCGGAGAAGTTTGTTTATAATTCCGCTTTTATCGTACAAAATTATACTAATTCTTTTGTATATTCTTTCTTCTTTAATAGTTTACCATCTTTTTCCTCAAATTCGTTATCAATATTTGAAAATGATTTTTCGAATATTTCCATAAAATCATCTCCGTAAATGTTGCGGATAATGGCCATCACTTCAATGATTTCTGGGAATTTTCCATATAATTCTTTTAAAGGCATCGCACCTGAAAAAACAGAATTTTTATCTGGATGATATGTTTCCATTAATTCTAGAAAAACGCTTTCACCTTTATCCGTTAATTTAATGTAAGTATTCCTTTTATCACTTTCTCTTTTTGAAAATTCAAGATATCCTCTTTCTTCAAGCTTTTTAGAAAAATTAAATGCGGTAGATACATGCATAACGCCAAACTTCGCTACATCAGAAATGGATGCGCCATTTAAATGATAAGCAATCCATAAAATATGGTGTTCATTGATATTTAAGTCATATGGTTTAATCCATTGTTGCCAATCTTTTTCAATAGATTTCCATAAAGCTTTACTCAATTGAGCAACCCTTTGACTGAAAAGCATGGCTTCCTTGATTGAGAAATTCGTTTCTGACATTTCGCTTCACCTACTTTTTTATTATTGTATATTTATTATGCCAATAAAGCAAAAATTAATAAAGATATTAATTTGCATAATTTTTAGATTTTGTTTCTTGTTTTTAGGAGTAATACTTCTGTTAGCATTTGGCATAATCTTAAAGCAAACCATTTTTATAACATAATATATTAGATTTCTTTTTTAAAATAAGAAATCCTTCTTTTTTTCTAAAATAATTAGAGAAAAAAGAAGGATTGTAAAATAGAAGGGTATTTATTCTTTGTCCATTGGATTGGCATGTTTTAATGTTTGTTCTAATTCAGCTATTGATTTTTCAATATTTGCGATTTCTTGTTGTAAGTTTTGCTGATGGGGCAGTATTTCACTTTTCCATTGTTTAATGGAAGATGATACGTCTTCGGTTAAAGTGGAAAGAGCTTCTTTCCCTTCTTCACCTACATGGACGATCTGATTCTTGATATCAGTTAGTTGTTTACCTAATTCTTTTATTTGAATAGAAGCCGATTTTGATTGTACAGTAATATATTTTCGGGTATCTTTACCAGAAGCAGGTGCAGTAAAGAGTGTAGCTGCAGCAGCTGCTACCCCGCCAACGACAAAGCCTAAAAAAAGTGATTTCGCTTTCAATCTAAACTCTCCTCTCAATTTTAATGTCTACGTATATCATACATGAATCCAGTAAAAAGAACATCTATTACCCCTTATATTCCACGCTTAGTAGCTATATTAAACATAAAAAAAACACCTGTAGTCTACTACAGGTGAGGACGTTTATAAATGAATCGCATGTTCATTTAATTTAGTCCTTTTATTAATAGATTTTGTAATTGGGAACAATACTGCCATTAAAACGGCATTTAATAATACGGTTGGTAAGACGCTTGCTGCAAATAACCCGATAAAGGCACCTGGTAGACCTACAATGATGTAAGCAGATGTTAAAAATATAAATCCAGATATCAGTGTGCCAATCGCTGTTAAGACAATAGCGACAATTGATTTAGCGCTGATATTCTTTAACAGTGACAAAAGACCATAAAAGATAAAGGCAGTTATCAGCTTATCAATAATATTAGGAATTTGTCCTCCTGGAAATCCTGTAGTCAAGGCTGAAAGAATACCACTTACAAGTCCAATAAGAACAACGCTTTTGACGTCGGTAAATAATAAAATGCCTAAAAACATCATGACTAACATCATGTCAGGCTTTACACCCATAAAAATCGGTGGAGTTATGGCATGTAGGACAACACCCATTCCTGCCAAAAGGGCAAGGGCCACAATATTTTTACTTTTCATTTTCTCATCTCTCCTCAAGCTAATCTCATTTTGAACTGTATTCTCCTACAATGCACTCATTGCTTGCAGCGAGAACTTTTTTATTAATTATAACATCACAAATATCATATGAACATATCTATTTTATGGTTAATATTTTTCTTTGAAGTTCTTCATAAATGATACTAAAGCTTCTACATGTTCTAATGGAACAGCGTTATAAATAGATGCTCTACATCCTCCAACAGAGCGATGTCCATTTAACCCAACAAATCCTATTTGTTTCGCCTCTTCAAGGAATTTGGTAGAAAGTTCTTCGCTTTTTAAGTTAAAAGTGACATTCATATGAGATCGGCTCTTCTCATCAGCATGCCCAATGTAAAAGCCATTGCTATTATCAATCATATTGTATAAGAGGGAAGACTTCTCTTCATTTCTCTTGCTTATTGCCTCTATCCCACCATTTTCTTCTACCCATTCTAAAACTAGAGAGAGAAGGTAAATCGCTAGTGTTGGAGGTGTGTTATATAAAGAGTTATTTTTTGCAAACGTTTCATAGTTTAACATAGTAGGTAGTGCTGGTTGACTTTGGATGAGTTCTTTACGAATAATAACTACTGTTACCCCAGAAGGTCCTAAATTCTTCTGCGCACCTGCATAAATAAGGTCGAATTGCTCTATTTGAAATGGGCGGGACAAGATATCGCTTGACATATCTGCAATAAGCGGGACTTGTGTATTTGGATATTGGTGCCATTGTGTCCCAAAGATCGTATTATTACTCGTTAGATGGAGATAAGCTGCATCTTCTGACAAATTAATTTCCTCTAGCTCAGGAATGCGATGATAGCCCGTTTCCTTCGTCGAAGCAGCAACATGGGTGGAACCAACCTTTTTGGCTTCTTTTAATGCTTTATCTGACCATGAGCCAGTAAGGATATAGTTTGCCGTCTGATCTGGCTTTAACAAATTCATTGGGATCATAGAAAATTGTAAACTCGCTCCACCTTGTAGAAAAAGAACTTCATAATCATCTGGGATGGATAGGATGTTTCTTAATGAGGCAATAGCTTTGTTATGTACTATTTCATAATCTTTACTTCTATGGCTTAACTCCATTAAAGCCATACCTGTTCCATTAAAATCTAGCCAAGCTTCTTTTGCTTTTTCTAGGACCGCAAATGGCAAAGTTGCTGGACCTGCATTAAAGTTAAATGCTCGTTTCATGCTTTTCCCTCCATCATTCACAATGTTGTACTATATCGCTGTAGCGAAATAAAGATATCATTATGTTATCAAAAAAAACACATTTGTACAGAATTAATTAAAAAGATTTTGAATTTTTTTAGAAATATTTTAAGTAAGGTTTCTTTTAGGACGATGGTTAAAGGAAAGTGAGATGGAGAGGAGAAAATATATATTTATTGGCTTTTGATTCTTGAGTGTAGATACAACTACATGGAAGGTTGATAGAAATACTTGTGAATAGGTTTTATCAGACACAGATCTTGCTGTGCCTGATAAAAGCTTTATGATAAATGACTATGTATTTGTTGTGACATCATTTGGAGATCTTCAGGCGTATATTCTGAAGTATGTGTTTTCCATACGACACCTAAACCATCACCTTGGCCATATCTAGGAATAAGGTGCATATGATAATGAAAAACCGTTTGGCCAGCAATTTCCCCATTATTATTAATCGTGTTTAATCCATCAGGCTGGAACTCTGCTTTAAGCGCACGACTAATGGCTGGAACAGCTTCAAATACGTGACGGGCTGTTTCTTCATCTAATTCAAAGATATTTTCTTTATGAACCTTTGGAATAATCAACGTATGACCTTTGGTTACTTGACTGATATCTAGAAATGCAACGACATGCTCATTTTCATACACTTTTGCTGATGGGATTTCCCCAGCTACTATTTTACAAAAGATGCAATCACTCATATTCTTTTCATCTCCCTTATGCTTGAATTGACCATATTTTATCATAAAATTAGACAAATCATAAATAAAAGAAGCAGGATTCAATAAGAATCCTGCCGAAATTGAAGGGGAATGCTTCTTGGCTTCTACTCTTGGAAATACTCTTTAACAAACACCTCATTTGACAGTTTTGTTAAATGCATTGAATAACTACCATCACAAACTACTTGTAATTGGTATCTTTAATAAACACCTCATTTAGAAATGATGATTTAAACCACTTTCGGTAAAGCGATTTAAATGTTTAAAAAAAGCTCAATGCGTTTTCATTACATTTGTGCAATAAAAACATCTCCTTTAATAGTTGCATTTGAAGCTACAATCGGTTTGAAAGATTATTGTCTGCCGTAGACACCTCATTCAAGTTCATTCATTAAGATAATGAATGTTGATTTGTATTCCCCTTCATAAAATAGAATGCCCGTAATAAGAAGAGATATGCGTCACCCAAAAAAATAGTTGTTTTCTTTACAATATGGTTTTAATTTACTTACAATAAGAATAACTTTTTACAAGGAAGGTCGATCAAATGACTTTATTAAATATTAAAGAGGTAACAGGTGGTTATACGAGAAATCCCGTATTAAAGGGTATTTCCTTTGATGTCAAACCGAATGAAATTGTAGGATTAATTGGACTGAATGGTGCAGGTAAAAGTACAACAATCAAGCATGTTATTGGTCTTATGGAGCCAAATAAAGGTGAGATAACAATTAATGGGAAAACATTCTTAAGTGACAAAGATGCGTATCGTAGACAATATACCTTTATACCAGAAACGCCTATTTTGTATGATGAATTAACCTTAGATGAACATTTAGAAATGACAGCTATGGCTTATGGACTCGAACGCGAAACCTTAAAAGAAAGAAAAGCGCAGTTACTTAAGGAATTTAGGATGGAAAAGCGCTTAAAATGGTTTCCTGCCCATTTCTCAAAAGGAATGAAACAAAAAGTAATGATTATGTGTGCTTTCCTTGTTCAACCTTCCTTATATATTGTTGATGAACCTTTTGTAGGGCTTGATCCGCTCGGAATTCAATCACTATTGAATTTAATGGAGAAAATGAAGAATACCGGCGCAGGTATCCTGATGTCCACTCACATTTTAGCAACTGCAGAAAGATATTGTGATCGCTTTGTGATCATACATGAAGGTGAAATTAGAGCGAAAGGCACATTAGAAGAGCTAAGGGTACAATTTAATATGGCCGGTGCTACATTAGATGATTTATATATCCAGTTAACAAAGGAAGAAAATTATGAATGATATACAAAGTATCTGGAAGAATCGCTTTGCGAATAGAACAAAGGAACTAAGTCGCTACTTAAAATATATTTTCAATGGCCACATCGTTATTGTAATGGTATTTCTTATTGGTACAGTGGCCTATTATTATCAAGAGTGGCTAAAAACGCTCACTTCAGATTTTCCAGTGGCAGAAATTATGGCCATTCTACTTGGTCTTATCGTTACATATAGCCCGATTTATACATTTTTAGAAGAAGCAGATCGTGTGTTTTTACTGCCATTAGAGAATAAACTAGGTATGTATTTCAAGAAAGCAATTTTAACTAGCTTTTTATTATCCTCATACTTAATTCTAATTGGCTTGGCCGTGTTAATGCCAATGTATGCAAGTGTAAATCAAGGAGATTTCAGTTCGTTTTTTCCGTTTTTAATTATTTTGTTGTTAGTAAAGGGTGTGAATATGCTTATTCGTTGGCGAGTCCAATATGAGATGGATTATACTACCCATTTAATTGACTCATTTGTTAGATTCGTCATTAATGTTGCGTTGTTATTTTTCATATTTAGCTCAGCACATATTGGGTTCACAATCGCCACTATAGGTATTCTTTTATTACTTTATTTGTATTTTTATCAGAAAACAAAAGGAAAAGGATTAAAATGGGAATTCTTAATTCAATCTGAAGAGAGAAAAATGGCCAAGTTTTATCGAGTGGCAAATATGTTTACAGATGTACCACATTTACGTGATCAAATTAAGCGGAGAAAATGGTTGGACTGGGTGTTACAATCGGTTTCCTATCAGCAGGAAAACACCTTTCATTATTTATACTTAAGAACTTTTCTCCGAACGGGAGATTATCTAGGCATCTTTTTCCGTTTAACAGCCATCGGCGGTGTGTTAATCTATTTTATTAATAATGGAATCGCACAAATAGTTATTGCCATGCTTTTTATCTATCTAACTGGGTTTCAACTCGTACCATTGTGGAGACAACATCAAAATAAATTATGGATAGATTTATATCCAGTCGATGTTAAAATTCGAGAAAATTCATTTAAATGGTTAATTGCTCGTGTACTAATCATTCAAGCCATCATTTATGCGTTACTCATTATGATAAAAGGAAGTTTCTTTGTAGGTTTTGGTGTGCTCGTTTTAAGTGGGTTAGTAGCCGTTGGTTATGCATATCTTTATATGATGAAAACATTGCGTTCTCAATCGTAAGCTGATAGAAGTAATAATTGATAATGGAGTGTGTGATATTATGGGGAGTTATGAGGATGCTGTCTCAAGAGAAGTAAAAGATTGGCTTTATCAAATGCGGAAAAAGTCAAGGTTATGGAAAAGAACATCCAAGCATGCCCAAGATAAATTCAATGGATTAATCCCAGAAAAAGCTCATCACTTGATAACAGATGCTATCAAACATATGGTAAAAGCTACATTATGGGGGAGTGAATATACAACTAAGAGACCTTCTCATATAGTGGTTACGTTACAGGAACAAGATGAAAAGTTAACAGAGACGTTGATTAAATACAGAAACACGGCTTCCGTTGAAGGAGCAGGAACAGGTGCTGTAGGATTTATAGGTGGGTTAGCAGATTTTCCACTGCTTCTTAGCATAAAAATGAAGTTCCTATTTGAAGCAGCAATGATATATGGTTATGATACTTCAGAATATGAAGAAAGATTATTTTTACTTCATATTTTCCAATTAGCATTTTCAAGTGATGATAAACGGAGAGAAACAATGGATATCATTGAAGATTGGGAAAATAGGAAAGCAGAGCTTGTAGATATGGACTGGCAGGTATTTCAACAAGAATACAGGGACCATATTGACTTAATTAAAATGTTACAAATGATTCCTGGGATTGGTGCTGTAGTTGGTGCCTATGCTAATTTTCATTTATTGGAACAATTAGGGGCGGTCGCTAAAAATGCTTATCGGTTAAGAAGAATCCAACAAAATAACTGAACTAATTGCCACAGATGTTACTTCTGTGGTTTTTTTGTTATAAAAACATATTTCCTGGGGAATTCCGACAAAAAAATTGGCCATGTCGAATGGTGATACACACAACTTTTTCTCCCAAACATATTTTAAAGTAATCCATTAGGGCAGATGCCTAATAAATGGATGAGGGGGGAGAATGACGAACATGGGCGTCGAATTAACAGCAATACATTGGATTTATGTAGTGTTTATCTTATTAATTATTGGATTTATGGTCGCTAGAAGAGATACAACCTTTATTTGTATAGTCGGGATATTCTTAATCGCGATCACAGCAACGAATTCGATTAATTCTTCGATCAGTGGAATTTTTAACAGTTTTATTTTTGCTATTACGGAATTACTACCTACAATATTAGTCATCTCAATTATTGTAGGTATGAGTAAAACATTAACATCAACAGGCATTAATGATGTCATGATTTCACCATTTACAAAACTGATTAAAACACCAACGTTAGCTTATTGGGTAATAGGGATTTTAATGATGGGAATTTCATGGTTCTTTTGGCCGTCCCCGGCAGTTGCTTTAATTGGTGCAGTGTTATTACCAGTTGCTTTAAGAGCAGGTCTACCTGCACTAGCAGTAGCGATGTCAATGAACTTATTTGGTCATGGTATAGCATTATCAGGAGACTTTGTTATTCAAGCTGCTCCTAAACTGACTGCAGACGCAGCAGGGTTACCAGTTGGCGATGTCATCTCAGCAAGTATTCCACTCGTTATTGTTATGGGTGTTGTGACCACCTTAACAGCGTTTTTCTTTATTAAGAGGGATATGAATTCAGGCAAACTTAATATGTCAACTGCTATGACGGAAAGTGCAGATTTACCAACTGATTTACCGCAAGCAAACCTACTTACACCAATACAAAAAAAGATTTTTGCTATTCTTATTCCCGTTTTATTTGTGATTGATGTGGTTGTAATGTTTTTATTCGACCTTCAAGGAGGGGATGCAACCGCTTTAATTGGGGGTACAGCTATTCTCATTTTACTCACGATTACATTATTTTCTCATAGACAAAAAGGCCTCGAAAAAATAACCACTTATTTAGTCGAAGGATTTCAATTCGGGTTTAAAGTATTTGGACCAGTGATTCCAATTGCTGCATTCTTTTATTTGGGAGATGCTGGGTTTCAAGCAATCATCGGAGAGCGGCTTCCTCAACATTCACATGGAATCGTCAACGATTTAGGCGTTGCACTTGCATCTGTTGTACCATTAACTGCACAAGTTGGTGCGATTACATTAACGGTAGTAGGAGCAATAACTGGCTTGGATGGTTCAGGTTTTTCAGGAATATCATTGGCTGGATCTATTGGTAGTTTGTTTGGTACAGCGATTGGTGATGGTGCAGCAACATTAACTGCTTTAGGTCAAATTGCAGGAATTTGGGTAGGTGGCGGAGCGTTAATTCCATGGGCAATGATTCCCGTTGCCGCTATATGTAAAGTGGATGTATTTGAGTTAGCGAGGCGTAATTTTCTTCCTGTCGTCATTGGTTTGATTGTGACAACAATTGTAGCGATGTTTTTAATATAGTGATATAAAATTGATAGGGCTGAGGCGAAGTGAAGTAGCCTCAGCCTTTTTATAAACATTCTCGTCGCTGGCGTTTTTTTCTATTACTGTAATTGGCTGATGTTTTTTCAAGTGGGAAGCTTTTATTTATCTGTCGTTTGTATATAATAAAAACTGGTATATGCAGGATCTGATAGTAATTCTTTCTTATTACTTTGTTCTTCCTGTATTTTTTTTGCTATAGGATTTGTACTTTCCCAGTTCTTATATGAAGATTCGGAGTCCCAGGCTGTAATAATTACATAAGTATGACCTTTCATCGGAGTTAAAACCCTAGCTGCTCTAAAACCAATTGTATTTGTAAAGTTTGAAGAGAATTGCTGAAATTTGAATTCGAAAATGGGTTTTCCTTCATCAGTTAAGGGGATATATTGAATAGCAATAAATTTACTTCTATGAAGGTCTCCAGTTGAATCATGGATGTGATAAGATTTTGGTTGTTGAAACTTACTTTTTTTGCTTTCTGTTTCATGTACTAACAGGGTATTCTGACTATTTTGCATGAGAACGATATTCTCATTACTGAATTTTTCCATCAGGGGAAGTAGGAAATTTTTAGTGCCGCTTGTCATATAAAGATTCATTACTTTCACCTCGATTTTAGTGATAAAAACGTCAAATTTTCGACATTTGAAGCGGGTACTGTACAATAAACACCGAAAAAAGTTATAGTTAATGTGAACATTTACTAAATAAGAATAATTCTAAGCTTATTTGTATGGAAAATACATAAGGCAAATGAAAGGTGGACTTAATTTAATGACTATAAATGATACATTCCTAAAGGCGGCTCGAGGAGAGAAGACTGATTATGTGCCTGTGTGGTATATGAGACAAGCAGGCAGATCACAGCCGGAATATCGCGCAATTAAGGAAAAATACTCTTTGTTCGAGATTACACATCAACCTGAATTATGCGCATATGTAACAAGACTTCCTGTAGAACAGTATAACAATGATGCGGCTATTTTGTACAAGGATATCATGTCACCGCTTCCAAGTCTCGGTGTGAAAGTTGACATAAAACCTGGTGTGGGTCCAGTCATTGATGAACCAATTCGTTCGATGCAAGACGTTGAGAAGCTCGGCGAGATACATCCTGAAGAAGATGTTCCATATATTCTAGATACGATTAAGTTATTAACAAAAGAGCAATTAACTGTACCGTTAATTGGTTTTACCGGTGCACCATTCACATTAGCGAGTTATATGATTGAAGGTGGACCTTCTAAAAATTATTATAAGACAAAAGCGTTTATGTATTCAGAACCAAAAGCATGGTTTGCACTTATGGATAAATTAGGTGAAATGGCAATCACATATGTAAAAGCGCAAATTAAAGCAGGTGCTAGTGCCATTCAAGTTTTTGATTCTTGGGTTGGTGCATTAAATGTAGAAGATTATCGTATTTATATTAAACCCGTCATGGAAAAAATCTTCTCTAGTTTGAAAGATGAAGGGGTACCACTTATTATGTTCGGTGTTGGCGCGAGTCATTTAGCGAATGAATGGAATGACCTTCCAATTGATGTTGTAGGCCTTGACTGGAGGTTGCCAATTAGTGAAGCAAGGTCAAGGGGTATTTCAAAGACAGTGATGGGGAATTTAGAGCCAGCCTTGTTACTTGCTCCGTGGGAAGTAATTGAGAAAAAGGTCCGTGCTATTCTTGATGAAGGCATGGGTCAACCCGGATATATTTTTAACTTAGGACATGGTGTCTTCCCAGAAGTAAATCCTGAGACATTAAAAAAACTCACATCGTTTATCCACAGTTATTCTAAGGAACAATTTGGGAAATAATAAAAGAAAAAGTAATCATTTTTAAAGAGGTGTAAGAATGAATAAAGAAAAAATTGGTTTGTTAGTAATGGCTTATGGAACACCTTATAAAGAAGAAGATATTGAACGTTACTACACACATATTAGACATGGTAGAACTCCATCGGAAGAGATGTTAGAAGATTTAAAGAGTCGCTATAAAGCGATTGGAGGAATATCGCCATTAGCAAAAATAACTGAGAATCAAGCGCTATCACTTCAAGAACATTTAAATCAGATTCAAGATCAATATGAGTTTAAAGCTTATATCGGTTTAAAGCATATAGAACCATTCGTTGAAGATGCAGTTCAACAAATGCATAATGATGGGATTACTAAAGCTGTCAGTCTTGTTCTTGCACCACATTATTCTACTTTTAGCATCAAATCTTATAATGGACGAGCAGAAGATAAAGCTCAGACGCTTGGTGGTCCAACTATTTACTCAGTTGATAGTTGGTATAAGGAACCGAAATTTATTCAATTTTGGGCAGATGGTGTGAAGAAGCAAATCGCTAAAATGTCAAGTGAAGAAAGAGATCAATATATATTAATTGTCTCTGCACATAGCTTACCAGAAAAAATTAAAGAATATGGTGATCCATATCCTGATCAACTACAAGAAACAGCTGAGTTAATTGCTAAAGAAGCTGGCGTTCGTGAATTTGCTGTCGGTTGGCAAAGCGAAGGAAATACACCTGACCCATGGTTAGGGCCTGATGTGCAGGATTTAACAAGAGATTTACATGCAAAAAAAGGCTATAAAGCATTTATTTATGCACCAGTCGGTTTTGTCGCTGATCATTTAGAAGTCTTATATGATAATGACTATGAATGTAAGGTGGTTACAGATGAAATAGGAGCTGCCTACTATCGTCCAGAAATGCCAAATAGTCATCCAGCGTTTATTGATTCTTTAGCAACAGTTGTCTTAGACAGAATGAAAAATAAGTAATGAGTTGATTGCAACCGCTTTTTTTATTTTCATAAAGGAGCGGTTTCTTTTTTAAGGATTTTTTGACAATATGAACAGTTTGGTCATAGAGAGGGGAGAAGTAAATGGCCGTTGACCGTAAACAATTAATTATTCAAGCTGCCACAAAATCATTTTCTCTTTTTGGCTATAAAGCTACAACAATGGAGCAAGTAGCCAAAATTGCTAATGTAGGAAAAGGGACTATATACACTTTTTTTAAAAATAAAGAAGAATTATTTGATGAAATTATTACGGCACTTATTAGAGAAATGAAAATAGAGGCAGAGCAGGTTTTGTCACCAGATTTATCTTTACAAGAAAATTTACATTTAGCTCTATATCGCATTTTGGAATATAGACTAGAGCATCAATTAACAATTAAGCTGTTCCAAGAGGGAAAAGAAATGGGGACCACTGCAGTTATAGAGATGACGAACAAAATGGAAAGAGAAATCATTTCTTATATAGGAGAAAAGGTAAAAACATTAGGTATTGATAAAGGAGAAATCGAGCCGTGCGACCCTGAATTGACTGCCTTTATTATGTTAAAGTTATACATATCACTCATTTTTGATTGGGAAAGACAGCATGCCCCACTTTCGAAAAGTGAAATCGCTGAGCTTATGGAAAGGTATGTGTTTAAAGGGCTTATAAAATCATGAATGTAGGATGGAATCATCATCAAATCAGCTCGCACATCAAGTGTGGGCTGGTTTTTTTGTTTCTAATAAAGTGATTTTAGATAACAGTTATTTCACTGTGCTTATTTAAAAGGTAAATCTAAGCAGCGCTAAAATATTGTATGAATTAGCTCACTCCAGCAAAACCAATCTTCACTCAGCGGGGTAAGAGAGTCCGGACTTAAATAAGTCATTCTGTTTGAATAACAGAAATGAAGCCGAGCAAATAGAGTTTCCAAGTCAGTCAAAATCGGAAATTGGAAATGAGAGCTGAGCAAAGGTGATTTGCGTCTCAATCAGATCAAAAAATAGAAAGAAATGCCAAGCTGAGGTTTTTTGTAACAGTATTTATTCTTTTTACACCTGGATTCAAAAGTCATTCATACTAGAAGGCTTGTTGGAGTAAAACAAAAAGAAGACTTGCTAAGGGGAGCAGGCCTTCTTCTTCCAATGGTTATATATTAAGGGATGGAAACTAGCATTCTATAAATCTGAGACACCTAAACAATGGTCACACTTATTACCGTAACATTCATGTTGCTCTTCGATGGACTTCCCGCATTCAGTACATTGCTTTTGTGGGAGATTCCTAAAGAAATCTAAAATGTTTTGAACCATGGTTGAAGCCTCCTAATCGTTAATTGAATTGTTTTGATATTTATATTGTATTATAACAGATTTATATAGTCAACAGCTGTTTCAATACAAATTAGCAAAAATGAAAAAATGGGCATTATTTAGTATAGTTAGAGATGAATCAAAAGGAGGGAAATGCAATGAAGTTAACGGTTATAGGTGCATGTGGAGGTTATCCAAAAGTGGGAGAAGCAACTGCGGGGTACTTATTAGAGCATGATGATTTTACATTATTAATTGACTGTGGAAGTGCTGTTATATCCAAAATGCAAGAGATTAAACAACCAGAGGAGTTAGACGCAGTCATACTTTCCCACTACCACCCAGATCATCATGCTGATATAGGTGTACTTCAACATGCTCGTTTAATTCAAGGGTACTTAGGAAAAAAAACAAGTATTTTACCGATTTATGGGCATGATGAAAATGAATATGAATTCCAAAAATTAAATTATAAAAATATCTCAGAAGGTGTACCTATTAAAGAGAGCCTACCATTAACAGTTGGTCCCTTTACAATTACTTTTCAACGGACTAACCACCCTGTATTATGCTTTGCGATGCGCATAAAAGTAGATAATAAAGTAATTGTATATACAGGTGATACCTCATATAAAGAAGAGTTAGAAGGGTTTGCTCATGAAGCAGATATACTTCTATGTGAGTGTAATTTTTATGGACATCAAGAAGGTAAAAATGCGGGACATATGAATAGCTATGATGCTGGTCGGTTAGCACAAATAGCTAAAGTGAAGCATCTTCTATTAACCCATTTGCCCCATTATGGTAATATAGAATCGTTAAAGGATGAAGCTTTAACAGAGTACAAAGGACCGATTAGTCTAGCCGCATTTGGCATGACTTTTGAAATTTAAAGGAGTGGTACCATGAAATTTATAGATAATCAAGGAATTACAGATCCTCGCATTAATTTAGCTATTGAAGAATATGCGTTGAAGAATTTAGATATTAATGAATCATATCTATTGTTCTACATAAATAAACCATCTATCATAATTGGTAAAAACCAAAATACGATTGAAGAAATCAATACAGAATACGTTGAAAAAAATGGACTGCATGTGGTGCGCCGTTTATCTGGTGGCGGTGCTGTATACCATGATCTTGGTAATTTAAACTTTAGTTTCATCACAAAGGATGATGGCGAAAGCTTTCATAATTTCTTAAAATTCACTGAACCAGTAATTACTGCTCTAAAAAAGTTAGGTGTAAATGCAGAATTAAGCGGTAGAAATGATTTGACAGTAGATGGGAGAAAGATTTCTGGAAATGCACAGTTCTCTACAAAAGGGAGAATGTTTAGCCATGGAACATTAATGCTCGATTCAGAAATTGAAAATGTTGTCTCTGCACTTAAAGTGAGAAAAGATAAGATTGAATCAAAAGGAATCAAATCTATTCGTAGCCGGGTAGCAAACATCTCTGAATTTTTAACTGAAAAAATTTCTATCGAAGAATTTAGACAGCTAATTTTACATCATATTTTTGAAGGTAGTGAAGTAAGTGAATATCGCCTAACAGAAAAAGACTGGGAAGAAATTCACAAAATCTCAGAACAAAGATATCAAAATTGGGAGTGGAACTATGGCAAGTCACCAAAATTTGATTATGAGCATTCTAAAAGATTCCCAGTGGGTTCTATTGACATTAGACTGAATGTAACAAAAGGACAAATTACTGAATGTAAAATTTACGGTGATTTCTTTGGTGTCGGAGATGTAACCGATATTGAAGAAAAGTTAGAAGGCATCCGCTACGAAAAAAGCGAAATTGAAAAGGCGCTAGCTGGTGTAAATATAAAACATTATTTCGGTAATATCACTATAGAAGACTTTGTAAATTTAGTTTATTAGAGCTGTATCAGTCTGTTTTTACTAAGGCATGAAAGTATTTTCACCGTTTAGGATGAAGAACTTTTATGCTTTTTATTTTATTATAAAGAAAAAAATAGAGTAGATCTCCGTAGACTACTTGAATCCTGAAATTTCTTTTAATATAATAAATTTAGAAAATTTATATTATAAAAATGAATGACTATTCATTCAGAAAAGAGGGAGAAACTTGAATTTAACAAGTCAGCTTCACAAGATTGCCTTAGAAAATGGGGAAAAAAATGCGTATTATTTTATGGATCAAGCATGTACATACGCAAAGCTCGATGAACAAGTAACAAGGTTTGCATCAGGACTTTCGTCATTAGGTATTAAAGAAGGTGATCATATTGCCTTGCTACTTGGTAATTCGCCGCATTTTGTTATTAGTTTATATGGTGCGTTAAAGCTAGGAGCAAAGGTCATACCGATAAACCCTATCTATACGCCTGAAGAAATTGGCTATATTTTAAGAGATGGTGATGTAAAAGCGGTGATTATGCTTGAGCAATTATTACCATTAGCAGAAAAAATGCATCATTTATTAACAGATATTAAGCATTATATTGTCTGCGAAACCGGTCAAACAAGTGGACTTCCAGCTCTGGGAGATAAGTCGGTATTTCCTAAATTGAAATCGTTTTCAGAGCTTGTTTCCAATGGAGATGTAACATTTGTTGATGCAGATGTTACACCCGATGATGTCGCGATTATACTCTATACATCAGGAACAACAGGCAAACCTAAAGGAGCCATGTTAACTCATCGTAACCTGTATAGTAATGCGAGTGATGTCGCGGACTATTTGCAGATTAATGAACGTGATACGGTGATTACAACCTTACCTATGTTTCACGTGTTTTGCTTAACTGTTGCTCTGAATGCACCTCTGATAAGTGGAGCAACAATCTTAATAGACCCTAAATTTAGTCCGAAAGAAATTTTCCGTTTAGCGGAAAAATACAAGCCAACTGTTTTTGCCGGCGTGCCTACAATGTATAATTTTCTTTATCAATATCCTGAAGGCAACCCTGGTGTCTTCCAATCTATGAGATTATGTATTTCTGGAGGTGCTTCACTTCCTGTTGCATTGTTAGAAAATTTTGAGAAGAAATTCAATGTGGTTATTTCTGAAGGCTATGGCTTATCAGAAGCTTCTCCGGTCACATGCTTTAACCCACTAGATCGTCCACGGAAACCGGGGTCGATTGGCACATCTATTATTCATGTTGAAAATAGAGTAGTTAATGAATTAGGAGAAGAGGTCGCTGTAGGTGAAGTAGGGGAGCTTGTTGTGAAAGGCCCTAACGTTATGAAAGGATATTACAAAATGCCTGAAGAAACATCTGCCTGTTTAAAGGAAAATTGGTTATATACAGGTGACTTAGCTAAGAGGGACGAAGAAGGATACTTCTACATTGTTGACCGTAAGAAAGATATGATAATTGTTGGTGGCTATAATGTGTATCCAAGGGAAGTAGAAGAGGTTTTTTATGACCATCCTGACATTGTAGAAGCGGCTGTTTTAGGTGTACCTGATCAGAATACAGGAGAAAAAGTTTTAGCCTATATTGTACCTAAAACTGAAAATTTAACAGAGGCACATTTATTGACTTATTGTAAAGAAAAGTTAGCCAAATACAAAATTCCTTCCTCTATAGAATTTTTAGAAGAATTGCCGAAGAATACAACAGGAAAGATACTGCGACGTGCTCTTAAGAAAAAGGTACTAGAAAATCAGGAAGCATAAGTTAAAAAACATGTTGACAAAAGATTCTAAATATTTTAGAGTAACTATATCAATTAAATAACCACTATCTAGAGAGGTGGAGGGACTGGCCCTACGAAGCCTCGGCAACAGACTTAGCATTGCAAGTACTGTGCCAATTCCAGCAAGCTAGCATTTAGCTTGAAAGATAGGAAGAGAATGAAATATTTATGAGCGTACGTTACCTCTTCCTTTTTGGAAGAGGTTTTTTTATGGCTGATTGGACCACCAAAAGCGATAAACATTCTTAGCACAATTGATAAATACATTATTATGCTTCTTTTGTAGAAGTATTAGAGGAGGTAATGGCAGTATGAGTTATAAAAAACAAATGATATTGAATGCATTTGAAATGACAAGTGCAATGCACAATTCTCATGGGCTATGGAAGCATAAAGATTCCAAACGACATCGTGCCTATAAAGATATTAATTATTGGATGGAATTAGCCAAAACACTCGAGAAGGGAAAATTCGATGCTGTCTTTTTTGCGGATGTATTAGGTGTTTATGATACGTATAAAGAAAGTAAAGAACCTTCAATTAACGATGGATTACAGTTTCCTGTTAATGATGGGGCGTTTGTCATCCCTGCTATGGCAGCAGTGACAGAGCATCTGTCATTTGCATTAACGGTGAGTACAACATATGAGCCACCTTTTGGGCAGGCAAGACGGTTTTCCACATTAGATCATTTGACAAAAGGAAGAGTGGCATGGAATATCGTTACTTCTTATCTTCCTAATGCAGCAAGAAATTTTGGTTTCAAAGATATGATCAAACACGATAAGCGTTATGAAATTGCCGATGAATATATGGATGTCGTTTATAAACTGTGGGAATCAAGCTGGGAAGATGGAGCAGTGATAGAAGATACAGAACAAGGGGTATTAATCGACCGTAAGAAAATCCATGAAATTCACCATAAAGGAGAATATTTTGATGTCGAAGGACCGCATTTAACAGAACCGTCACAACAAAGAACACCTGTTTTATATCAAGCAGGGACTTCTCCTAAAGGACGTGCTTTTGCAGCAAAACATGCAGAATGTGTATTTGTAGGTGGGCCAACACCTGAAAGAGTAAGACATTATACAGAGGATATTCGAAAACAAGCGGAAGAATATGGCAGGAATCCGGAAGATATTAAAATATTCACTTTCCTAACAGTCATCGTAGGTAAGACAACTGAAGAAGCGGAAGAGAAATTTGCTGAATACAACCAATTATGGAGTGCAGATGCAGCGAAAGCACAGTTTGGGGGCGCAAGCGGTTATAATGTTGCGGAATTTACAAAGGATGAGTTAGATAACCCATTTGAATTTAAAGCTACAGAGCATGGGCATTATAAAGCTGCTTCATTAACGAAAGATGCGAAGAAAAAACTATCGATTAAAGAAGCGATTTCAAAACTAGAAGGATTAGATAGAGACAATATAATTGTCGGCAATCCATCAGAAGTAGCAGACCAAATTCAATATCAGTTTGAAGCCTCTGGTGTCGATGGTTTTAATTTAAATCATTTAGTAACGCCAGCAGATTTGGAAGATTTTATTGAGCTTGTTATTCCGATTCTACAAGAACGTGGTTTATATAAAAAGGAATACAAAAAGGGTACGTTAAGAGAAAAGCTTTTTACTCATGGCTCGCCCCTTTTACCGAGTGGTCATCCAGGAAGTAAATATCGTAAAGGTGAAAAGATAAATAATTAAAATAAGAGGTGAAGGGTATGAGAAAAGTTTGGTTATTATTTTTTGTACTGACTTGTTGCACTGTTTTAAGTGCATGTGGGACATCAGGTTCATCCGGCGAAGAAAAGAAAGAGATGGTCTTAGGGGCGACAGTTCCTTATAGTGATATGCTTGAGCAAGGTGTAGCACCACTACTTGAGGAAAAAGGGTACAAAGTAGAAGTAAAGGAATTTAATGATTATGTTCAACCGAATATTGCTTTAGATAGTGGAGATTTGGATGGTAATTTATTTCAACATAAAGTGTACTTAGAGAATTTTAACACTGAAAAAGGGATGGATCTAGTAGATATTATTTCTGTTCCTACAGCTCCAATTGGTATTTATTCAGAAAAATTCAACTCCCTTGAAGAAGTGAAAGATGGAAGCACGATGGCCATTGCTAATGATCCTACAAACTTAGCGAGAGGATTAACAGTTGCGCGTGATGCTGGTTTAATAGAATTGAAAGATGATATAAACCCAGTCAATGCAACAGTAAATGATGTATTATCTAACCCGAAAAATTTGAAATTCCATGAAGTAGATGCAGCCCAACTGCCAAGGTCTCTTGAATCAGTTGATCTTGCTGCTGTTAATGGTAACTTTGCGGTTGCTGCAGGATTAGATTTAACAACAGCAATTTATCGGGATCAAATTCCTGAGGAAATCCAAAATAGGATTGTTGTTCGTAAAGAAGATAAAGACGCCCAAATGGCAAAGGATATCATTGAAGCCATAGAGTCGGAGGAATTTGCAAAAGTAATTGAAGAAAACTTTAAAGGTTTTCATAAGCCAGAATGGATGGGCGAATGAGTAAATCATCTTAATTTTTAAAAAATAATTGACAAATATTGATAAATATTATAGAGTAAATGATATAAAATTTAATATGATTTTTCTTATCCAGAGAGGTGGAGGGACTGGCCCTTTGAAGCCTCGGCAACAGGCAATTTATTGCACTGTGCCAATTCCAGCAAGCTGTTGCTTGAAAGATAAGGAGAGATAAAGAACGGAACTTTAACCTCTTCTTGTCAGAAGAGGTTTTTTATTTTGCATGATTTAATCACCAAGGGATGATCTCCTCTATACAAATGCTGTTTTTAAACTGATTAAACCTATTTGTTAAGTTGGAATTAAAGTTGCTGATTGGACCTCCAAAGGCAGTAGTGCAGCTAGATTTACATCAACGGGAAAAATCGGCAATGGTAGTCAACCATTGTCCACCAAAATGTTGCAATATAAAGGAGGACGAAAAAATGAAAAGAGTAGAATCAACAGTTATACCAGGTGCAGATTCTTTTTATTATGAAGGTGGGGACATTGGTATTCTCCTCATTCATGGCTTTGTTGGAACACCGCAGAGCATTGAGGACTTGGGTGCGGAACTTGCAAATAGGGGTTTTACTGTTCATGCCCCAAGGCTCACGGGACATGGAACAAAAAGCAGAGATTTAGAGTTATATGGTTATGATGATTGGTTCAATGATGTTGTTACAGCTTATAAGCAATTAAAGGAGAAGTGCAAACAAGTCTATTGTTTAGGTCAATCTATGGGCGGTGCATTAGCGCTGTTGTTAGCTAAGAAATATGGAGAGCTGGATGGACTGATCCTAATTAATACTGCACTGACATTACCAGATTACGAGTATTTAAGATATTACGATGAGAAACACTATATTGACGAAGGTAGCCCAGATATCAAAAATCCGACTATACATGAAATTACTTACGATAATATTCCGGTAAAAGCAGTTCACTCTTTACAAAAGGTAATGAGTGACGCAGGAAAAAGTTTATCTCAAATTCATTGCCCAATATTATGCTTTAAGTCTATCCATGATCATGTTGTACCTCCAGAGAATACAGATCGTATTTTTATCGAAATTCAAACAGATTATAAATGGCTTCGAGTCCTTTACAACTCATACCATGTAGCATCCATGGATTATGATCAGACCAAAATTATTCAGGATACAACAGAATTTCTAGATACGATGAATGAAGAAAAAAAGAACACCGAGTGGGGGGGGAAAGAGGTTGGCTAAGTTTTTACAAAAAGCGATAGCAAAGAGAAAACAAACCTTAATCAACCTTATGCTTACTATAGATGAAATAAAGTTCAAGCGACATGAATTAGAACAGTTAACACTTACAGAAATAGAGGAGCTTGTAAAAAGACTAAAATAAGTCCCATAAAGGAGAATTTTATGGAAAAACACATTGATCAAGATAAAATTCATACCATTCTCACAACATTAAAGGAACTCGAATATGGTTGTGTCACCATTACTGTACACGAAGGGGATATTACCCAAATTGACATTACCGAGAAGAAACGATTTGCTCTGAAAAAGAAACAACAAAATAAAAAATGATGGAATGGAGCAAATGAAAAGGAGTGAGTTACATGCAGTCAACAATTAGTAATCAAGCACCCAATGTAGCTAAAAACCTATCAGGCTGCATGTACTTGAATCTACCTGACTTTCACTTTATTAGATGGTGTTGTCAATCTTTTAATATTAATAAAGGAATCTTCCATACGGTTGAACAATCGCTTTATGACAAAGGGTTGCATTCAATAATTGTTAGGAGACTGTTCGTCATCGCGTTTTTGGATTTTGCCTCGAATCAAATTGAAAATCGAAACAATAAAACGAGAATCAAATTTGGAAAAGGTGGTTTAAGTAAAGCACTTGATGAGTTTTTTATAAAATATGATCACTAAAGGAGAATTAAAAATGACCGCGAAAAGAATGTACCTCAATGCTTTTGATATGAACTGCGCTGGGCATCAATCACCAGGACTATGGACACATAAGGATGATCAATCTTCCACTTATAAAGACATATCATATTGGACACATTTGGCTCAAGTACTTGAAAAGGGACGTTTTGATGCCATTTTCCTGGCAGATGTGCTTGGTACATATGATGTTTATCAAAATTCTAGAGAAGCAGCGGTTAAACAAGGGGTACAAGTGCCAGTTAATGATCCTGCTTTCGTTGTTCCTATAATGGCGCAAGTAACAAAACATTTAGGGTTTGGTCTAACGGTTTCAACTAGTTTTGAACATCCATATGTATTTGCAAGGAGGATGTCCACTCTCGATCATTTAACAAAAGGAAGAATAGGTTGGAATATTGTCACATCTTATTTAAATAGTGCCGCACTAAATATAGGACTAGATCAACAAATCAGCCATGATGAACGTTATGAGATAGCTGATGAATATTTAGATGTCACATATAAACTGTGGGAACAAAGCTGGGAAGACGACGCAGTGGTTTTAGACAAGGAAAAAGGGCTCTATACAGATCCAAGTAAAGTTCACGATATTAACCATGAAGGGAAATATTTTAAGGTGCCAGGTGCACATCTATGTGAACCTTCTCCGCAAAGGACACCGGTTATTTTTCAAGCGGGTGCATCTACAAGAGGGAGAAAGTTTGCTGCTAAACATGCAGAGTTGGTCTTTATAAGTGTGCCCACAAAAGAAGCCGGTAAAGTAATAGTCGATAAAATTAGGGAAGCAGTAAGAGCGGAGGGGAGAGACCCCAGTGAAGTAAAGATTCTCTCTCTCGTCACGCCTATTATCGGTGAAACAGAGGAAGATGCTAGAGTTAAGTATGAGGACTATCAAAACCATGCTAGTTATGAAGGATCATTAGCGTTATTTGGGGGGTGGAGTGGTATAGACTTCTCAGAGTATAAAGCAAATCAACCAATCGAGTACGTTAAAAATGACGCCATTCAGTCAATCGTTGAAACATTTACGAATATAGATTCTACAAAGAGTTGGACGGTCGATGACATTGCCAAATTTGTTGGTGTTGGCGGGATGGGTCAAGTGGCTGTTGGTACAGCACACTCTGTTGCTGATCAATTAGAAGGATGGAAAGAAGAGACAGGAGTTGACGGGTTTAACGTTGCATATGCCGTCACTCCAGGTACATTCGAAGAGTTCGTTGAGCATGTCATTCCAATCCTACAAGATAGGGGGCTCGTAAGAAGAGAGTATGAAGAAGGTACTTTAAG
Organism: Cytobacillus sp. OWB-43; assembly: GCF_034651445.1. Taxonomy (NCBI): domain Bacteria; kingdom Bacillati; phylum Bacillota; class Bacilli; order Caryophanales; family Bacillaceae; genus Cytobacillus; species Cytobacillus sp. OWB-43. The sequence continues at coordinate 116,221 of NZ_JAYEFF010000001.1, forward strand.
AAAGAATTTATTTGGGTATGACCATTTGCCAGAGCATCATTATGGTAAAAAATTTAGTAAGTTGACAGTTACAAAATAGGAGGCGTCTGAAGATGACAAATGTTGTAATCATATCGGGAAGCACATCAAACAATTCCCGTTTAAACGGATTAGAGCAAGAAGCGATTGCTTTTTTAAACAAAAAGGGCGTGCCATATGAGCAAATTACAGTAAGGGAGCTACCTGCTGAAGATTTAATTCATGCAAAATTTGATAGTCCAGCAATTATCGCAGCGAATGAAAAAGTAGAAAAATCAGATGCTGTAATTATATTAACACCAGTATTTAAAGCCTCTTATACAGGTGTACTAAAAGCTTATTTGGATTTATTACCTCAAAAAGGCTTCGTTGATAAATCTGTATTACCGCTTGTGATAGGGGGCTCATTCGGACATTTACTTATGATTGATTATGCATTGAAACCAGTTATATCCAGTTTAGGAGCAGAAACAGTCCTTCAGGGTGTATATGTTTTAGATAAAGAGATTGAAAGAACAGAAGATCATCGTTTTATTGTCGAAAATCATGTAAAGGAAAGATTAGATAAAGAATTAAATCGTCTGCATTCTTTATTGTCTATAAAGGAGTTACAACTAAAATAACTGAAAATATATTTTTTGCCGAACAACTCCTGTTTGTTCGGCTCCTTTAATTGTTTGAAAAAACTTTGAGATACAATATTTTTATAAAATTTAGAGTTGTATAATAAATAAGAGAAGATAAATTTTAGCTATTGTTTTGCCACTACTTTTATAGATGAGGCATAGATTATATTATTATTGAATTTTTTAAAATGGGGGTTGATGATGTGACAATAATGAAATTAAGTGACGGTACAAGTATTTATTTTGAAGATGTAGGTAATGGTGAACCAGTCATTTTTATTCATGGTGTATGGATGAGTGGTCGATTCTTTGAAAAGCAGATAGAATACTTTAAGACTGATTATCGTGTGTTAATACCAGATTTACGAGGACATGGTCAATCAGAAAAAGTCCATCATGGCCATACCATTGCACAGTATGCCGAAGATATTAGACAATTTATCACAAATTTAAAACTAGAGAATGTGACCCTTGTTGGCTGGTCGATGGGGGCATTTGTCATATGGGAGTACTTAAAGTTATTTGGTGATAAACATATTAAATCGACAGTAATCGTAGATGAACTTGCCTCCGATTTTAAATGGCCTGATTTCTCAATAGGCGCCTTTGATATGGAGACTTTAACTAGTTTTATGAGAGAAGTGCAAAGAGACCAAAAAGCCTTTTTAAAAGGCTTCATTCCACTAATGTTTAAAAAAGAATTAAGTCCAAGCGAGCTAGATTGGATGCTTGAAGAAACGACAAGATTACCTGCTTCCGTTGCAAGTGCCATTCTGTTTGATCAATCAGTCGTTGATTATCGTAGCTCTCTACCCGATTACGACATTCCCACACTTCTATGCTTTGGTAAGGAAGAAAAGTTGATACCAGTAGCGGCAGGCAAGCATCTTTTAAATGCTTTACCGAATGCAAAGCTGCATATATTTGAGGAAAGTTGTCATTGCCCTTTTCTAGAGGAAACTGATGTTTTTAACAAAATCGTAGATAACTATATTAAAGGTTTATAAAGAAGGTAACTAGCTTTTCTTCATAGGGAAGGCTAGTTTTTCCTATGTAATTTTTTAAGGTGAATGGCTTTGTTTTATATTTGAAAGGGTTTTCATGATTTAGTGGCGAATATTGTTATGAATATTTTTTAAAAAAGAAAAGGAGCTAGAGTATGGAACAAATTCAATTAGATATCAACGATTATATTGCTACAATAAAATTAAATCGTCCTGATGCGTTAAACGCATTTAATTATGAAACGTTAATTGAGTTACAACAGCAAGTAGAAAATGTTCGAGCAAACCCAGAGGTGAGAGTAGTTATTTTAACTGGGACTGGCAATCGTGCATTTAGTGTTGGTGCAGACCTAAAAGAAAGAAGAAATCTTACCGATGAGGAAGTAAGGCGAAACCTATATAAAATGGGGGACGTTTTTAATATGATTGCAGAGTTGCCTCAGCCGACGATTGCAGCTATTAATGGTTTTGCGTTTGGTGGCGGTTTAGAGCTTGCTCTATGTTGTGATTTTAGATTTGCGGCGGATGTAGCTAAGGTAGGCTTAACTGAAACAGGTCTAGCTATTATTCCTGGAGCAGGAGGGACGCAGAGGCTTCCTCGCTTAATTGGTGAAACAAAAGCGATGGAATTAATACTAACAGCGAAGAGGTTATCAGCCATAGAAGCACAGCAATACGGTATCGTAAATGAGGTATGTAATGAAGATATATTGTTAGATACAGTCATACAATTTGCGAGTAAAATGCTTAATAATGGCCCAATCGCACTTAAACAAGCAAAGTTTGCTGTTAAACAAGGAATGAATACTGACTTACATACAGGATTACATATTGAAAGAAAAGCTTATGAAGTGTTACTACCAACAAAAGACAGAGTGGAAGCATTACAAGCCTTCGCAGAGAAAAGAAAGCCGAATTTCCAAGGAAACTAACTGTTTAAAAAACCCTTTAACCACTATTTGTTCATTAGTTGTTAAAGGTTTTTTTGTGGAGATAATAACAGCTGTAAAAAAACTAAATATATTTACTTCAGTACCAGAAGGAGAACCTAGCATACACCATATAAAACAATACCTTCATTTTGTTGTAAAGCGCGCAAAAGGAATTTTGTCGCATCACTCACGGAAATGAGAGCTGGGCAAAATCATGCGTAACGCTTTAGACCCGGAATAGGAAAATAAATCTAAGAAAATAGGAAGAAGTATATGGGAAAGTCACAAATAAGATACTTGCTATCTATAAAAGGTGAGTATGTTTTAGCTTAGTAATCAAGTAGATAGTAATGTGCTTCTTGACAAAGTAGGGTAGTATTCATTCGACCAAATATAGACCAATATTTGGTGTTGAACGAAAGAAGTGAAAAAAATGTTAAATATTTGCGAAAAAACAATTGACTATGATAATCATTATCAACTACAATTACGTTGTAACGGTCATCATCCTAATTACCTAGTCCATAAAGGGGAAGGAGGCATATTATTTTTTTTGTATAATGTTGAGAATGATAATCATTTAAATTCCTATGGCTTATTGTATAAGGGTGAAGATAAGTTTTTTTATTTCAATATAATTGAGAATGATAATCAATTATATAGAGGAGGGTATATTTTTGTTAGTCAAAAAGTTTTCGGCTCTACTTTTATCAGTAATTGTATTCTTAGTCATTACTCCAGCCCTACATACGTCAGCTGCACTAACTGATGGTACATATTCTGTGTCGTACTCAGTTATTAAACCAGATAGTGGCTCAGCATCCATGGCAGATGGGTATTTTGCTAAGCCAGCAAAAGTAAAAGTAGAAGGTGGCAAAATAACGGTCCAATTAACAACAACGAGCAGCATGATTAAAGATTTCCAAGTTGAATCAAAAAATGTATCTGTGCTATCAACTAGCGGTGAAAATGAAACAGTTCAGTTTACAGTAAATAGTATTTCTCAACCTGTAAATGCAAAAATTCATGTCGTTGCAGATGCCTCTTATGATCACTGGTATTCTATTAGACTGTCTTTTGATGAAGCGAATGCAAAGTTAATTGAGGCGGCAACGAATAATCAAGAAACAGCACCTGCTTCATCTGGTGGTGAAGAAGATAATAATACCAGCGGACAGAATCAAGAACAAGAAGTTGTAGCTAATCCAGAGACTGGAGACAATGTTCAACTTTATGTTCTACTAGCTATCGGTGCAGCTTTATTTATTTTATTCACTTATCAAAAACAAATGAAAAGGGGTTAAATATGAAACGCTTATTAAGAGTAACAGTTGCACTATTTGTCCTTGCCTTAGCTGTTTTACAAAATGCCTCACCAATAAAAGTAAATGCTGCGCAAGATTTAGCAAATGGGAAGTATACCATTAATTATCAAATTTTATATAATGGTCAGCCTAATGCAAGCTGGAATAGCTTTTTTGAAAATCCTGCATCATTAATAGCAAAAGATGGAGCATTAAGCATCACGATAAAAATTAATGGTGCCAACCAAGTAATGCAAAAGATACAAACAGAGTCCAATGGTACCTATCAAGATGCCCAAGTTGTAAGTGAAGACCAGGCTTCAAGAGTATATCAATTTCCTATTGATGGACTGAATCAATCAACAAATGTGAAATTATTCATGTCTTACGGAACCCATACCATTCAACTTTCTTTTGATGAAAATTCAATTACTACTGTTGAATTAGATCAACCTGAAGAACCAAATCCAGAAGAGCCAAGCACGGAAGAGCCGGGAACTGAGGAGCCAGGCACAGAAGGACCGGGAACTGAAGAGCCAGGCACAGAAGAGCCGGGAACTGAGGAGCCAGGCACAGAAGGACCGGGAACTGAAGAGCCAGGCACAGAAGAGCCGGGAGCTGAGGAGCCAGGCACAGAAGAACCAGAAAATGAAGAGTTAGCAGATGGTCAATATACAATCAAATATCAAGTGTTATATGATGGGCAACCAGCACCTGCAAATTGGGCAGGATTTTTCCAAAGCCCAGCGACGTTAACGATTGCAAAGGGTGTTCCTTATATTTCTTTCAACTTAGGGGCAAGTCATGTAATTACTAATCTTCAATCAGAATTAAATGATGTTTTTGAAGATGTAGAAGTAGTAAGTGAGAACGCTGCAGAACAAACAAAACTAGTTAAATTCCAAATAGCAGATGTGAACCAATTGACTAATTTACGTATGGTTATGTCTTATGGTAGTACTCATGATGTAGCACTTGAGTATGATGTAGACAGCATCCAACCAATTGGAAATGATCCAGGAACTGAAGAACCTGGAGGAGAGAATCCGGGAACTGAAGAACCAGGCACAGAAGAACCAGGTGATAATGAGCCAGCACCAAATGATGATGTGTTAGCAGATGGTGAGTATCCATTACCATTATCTATTCTTGGTGTAGATTCTGATACGGAATCTGCATTTGCGAAATATTTTGCGGATGAAGCTTTATTAACTGTAAATGACGGTGAGTATTCCCTGCAATTTACACAAGTGACGGGGCTTGATACGTTAGGAACAATTGAATTTGATATTGCTGGTGAAAAGGTAGCTTTAGAAGAAATAAGTAGAGACGAAGAAGCTGAAGAACGTGTATTATCAGTTGATATTGAAGCAATCCAAGAAACATATGTAGCTGCTATTGAAGCCATTGGTGCACCACATCTTTATCCTGTTCGATTTGTGTTAGATGTATCGAGCTTGGATGTTGAAATTGACGATGATGGTAATGGTCAAACACCCCCTCCAATCACTCCTGGGGAAGATAAGGGTAGCGGAAGTGGAAATAACAATGATAGTCATTTGCCATTTGACCGTAATGATAATCAAGAACAACCAAAAGATAATCAAAAAAATGTAACCAATGTAAAAACAGGTGATTCATTAAATTATCTTCAAGTAGGCATTTATGCAGCATTACTTCTTTTGTCTGGATTCTATTTATTTAGAAAATACAGATTAAAAGGAATGGGTATGTAAGGAATTTAGTAATAAACTGCTGTTCGCATTTTGAACAGCAGTCCCATTTGGAGGTTTCTTATGAAAAGAATTCAACTAACATTTTGCATCATGCTATTATTTTTCATTGCTGGGTGTGCAGGCGGACAGACTGCAGGTGAAGAGAAGGAAGCGAAAGATGAAGGTCAAACAGAAGAGGAAAAAGTAAGAATTGTTGCAACAACTACTGCTATAGCAGAAGTGATGAACGAACTGGAGCTGGATTTAGTCGGAATACCTACCACTTCATTTCCACTACCTGAACGATATCAAGATGTTGTCGAGGTTGGAAATCCTATGAAGCCTGATATGGAGGTCATTAAAACATTAAATGCTGATAAGGTTTTATCAGTGACTACATTAGAATATGACTTGAAGGACTCGTTTGTAAATGCAGGAATTGAAACAGAATTTCTCAACTTTCAAAGTGTAGAAAGTATGATCACAACAATCAAGGAATTAGGAGGTACATATCATCGTGAAGCTCAAGCAGAAGCTCTATCTCAAAACGTTGAAAGTAAAATTGAAGAGGTACAAGAAAAAACCGCACAATATCAATCTCCAAAAGTACTAATCTTACTCGGGATTCCTGGAAGCTACTTAGTGGCAACAGAAAACTCTTATGTAGGTAATTTAGTGAAGGTTGCTGGTGGTGAGAACGCAATTACTGGCTTTAACGAAGAATATATATCAGCAAATACAGAGTATTTACATGAAGCAGATGCTGATGTCATTTTGCGATTATCACATGGGATGCCCGATGAAGTAGTTGAAATGTTTAATAGTGAGTTCAAAGACAATAATATTTGGCAACATTTTAATGCAGTTAAAAATAATCGCGTATACGATCTGAGGGAACCTTTATTTGCCACAACCGCTAATTTGAATGTAACAAACGCACTTGATGAACTTGTAGACATACTATACGTAGATTAAAAGGAAGAAGCTTATGAATAAAAAAAATTTCTATTTTGTAATCGTGACCATTCTTTTGCTAGTAGTGACGGGCTTTTCTGTTTTAAGTGGAAGTGTATCTGTCACGATCAAAGAATTAATAATGGACCTGTTTTATGGAGGAAATGAGGAAGTAGCTGTCATTCGCGATTTACGCTATCCCCGCATTATCGTTGCAATGTTTGCTGGTGCCGCCCTATCAGTAGCGGGTGTTCTGTTTCAATCAGTGATGAGGAATCCATTAGCTGATGCAGGGGTCATTGGGATTTCTGCCGGGGCGAGCTTCTTTTCTTTGTTTGGTATGTTGTTTCTTCCGGGCTTATATATAAGTGGGCCGTTATTTGCTTTCATTGGGGGAAGTATCGCTTGTTTTCTCGTTTATTCTATGAGCTGGAAATCAGGATTAAGTCCTTTACGTATTATCTTAACGGGTATTGCTGTTAGCGCAATGTTTACAGGATTAAGAGAAGCACTCTTAATGATCTGCAGTTATTTCAATATCGCCCTCGGTCCATCTAATAGCTCTACGTTAACAATGAAAACATGGGCAGAGGTTGAAATCATTGTCATGTACGGCATTCTTGGTCTCGTGCTAGCATTCTTAGTCAGTCCATGGTGTAATCTATTGGCATTGCAAGATAAAAAGGCTAAGAATTTAGGTATGAATGTCAATGTCTCAAGAATAATGATATCAGCCATCGCTGTACTTTTAGCTGCAGTTGCAACGTCTGTTGCCGGAGTCATTGTATTTGTTGGCTTACTCGTTCCTCATATTGCTAGGCAATTAATCGGTACGGATCATAAACGATTAATCCCATTTTCTGCTATTGCAGGTGCATTATTAATTTTGACGGCTGATACACTAGGTCGTACGCTAATCGCTCCACTAGAGATACCAGCTTCGACGATTATGGCTGTCATCGGTGGGCCGTTCTTAATATTTCTATTAAGAAAGAGTGATAAAGTTTATGGAATTTAAATCCATCCAATTTTCATACGATAAGGAAAAACAAATATTAAAAGACAATACTGGGGTTTTTCCAGCAGGGAAAATCTCTACCATTATAGGGCCTAACGGGTCCGGTAAATCAACGCTATTATCATTATTAGCAAGAGATGAAAAGTTGACAGCTGGATCGATAATGATCGATGGCAAACAAATACACCACTTTAAAGCAAAGGAGTTCGCAAAGTTAGTAGGAACAGTCTACCAGCAAAATGAAGCGCCGATAGATTTAACAGTAGAGAAGCTCATTGCTTTTGGTAGATTACCATATAAGCGAGCCTTTCAAAAGTTGTCCTTAGAGGATGAGGAAGTCATCGATTGGGCAATTTCATTAACCAAGCTTGAAGACAAACGAGAGCGGCAGTTGAATCAATTATCTGGCGGAGAACGGCAAAGAGTTTGGATAGCGATGGCGTTAGCGCAGAAAACAAAAATGCTTTTCCTTGATGAGCCAACAACGTATTTGGATATGTATTATCAGTTGGAATTATTAGAGCTGATTCAATTACTTAACCGAGAATACGGTTTAACGATTGTGATGGTTCTTCATGATATTAATCAGGCAGTACGCTATTCTGATCAGCTTATTGTCATGTGTGATGGTGAAATTGTTGCATCTGGTCTGCCCCAAGAAATCGTCAACGAATCCTTAATTAAAGATATATATGGCGTAGATGTTTGTGTAGAGCATAATATTCGTACGGGACTGTATTTAGTTCCTTTAGGAACATGACAATGAAAATGCTCAAAACATTAGTTAACCTTTTGGCTATTGGTGTTTTCCTCTATGCTGGTTCACAACTTTTTATCATTTTTTATGACTATTATGAGAACAGGCAAAACATGAATAATGTGCAAGAGATTTATCGGGCAGATGAACATGAGCCAAATACGCAAACAACGGGATTAAGAGCGCAGTTTGAACCATTAAAAGAATTAAATGAAGATATTATAGGCTGGATTACGGTTGACGATACAGCGATTGATTATCCGATATTACAGACACGGGATAATGACTACTATTTAACAAGAAATTACTTGCGAGAAGAAACTAGAGCTGGAAGTATCTTCATGGATTATCGCAATAATATCAGCGATGAGGAGGATCTTAATACGGTCATATATGGACATCGAATGAAGGATGGTACAATGTTCGCTGGTTTGAAGAAGTATTTGGATTCATCTTTCTTTAATAAGCACCAAGTCATCTATTACGATACGCTTTATCAAGGCTATGATTTGGAAGTTTTCTCTGTTTATCAAACGAAGACTGATTTTTATTATATTGATACAGATTTTTCATCTGACAAAGAATATGGCGACTTTATTCATTCGCTAAAGGAAAAGTCTGTACATGAGACAGATGTGCAAATAACAGGAAATGATAGAATTGTCACCCTTTCAACTTGTGATTACTCTTTAGATCGAACAGAAGGAAGGCTAGTTGTCCATGCGAAGTTAGTAGAAAGGGGATAAAAAGTGATGAGAAAATGGTTAGGCGCTTTTTTGCTTGGCACATCCATTAGTTTAGTAGGCTGTGGTGTACAAGATACAGAACATGCGGTCTCCTCTTCAGTAGAATCGTCATATACAATAGAAGATTTTGCTGGTAGGGAAATCGGTTTTGTTGAGGAGCCGACTAAAATAGCCGCATTAAGCAATGGTGATGTCGATATTATTTATTCATTGGGAGAGAAGGTAGTTGGCAGACCGAATGCCGATACGTGGATTAAAGAAGCCGAGGGAGAACAACAAATTGGCTCCACACATGAAGTTAATTTAGAGAGAATAGCATTACTGAAACCTGACGTAATATTAGCCAATCGAACGTTGAATGAAAAAGATGTACCTTCATTGGAATCATTAGGAGCAGAAGTAATTTTAACAGAAGCTAATTCAATTGAAGACATAATGAATCAAATTTCACTTTATGGATCGATGTTAGATAAAGAAGAAGAGGCGAAGAGTGTAAGGTCAGATCTAGAAACGACGTTAAAAGAGGTAGAACAACCATCGACTGCAGTTCGCGTTTTACTTGTTTATGGTGCGCCAGGAACATATATGGCCGCTCTACCGAATTCCTTAAGTGGGGATATCCTAACACATGCAGGCGGTGAGAATATTGCTGCAGATTATCAAGCGTTAGAGAGTTTCCCACAATATGCGCAAATCAATACGGAGAGAATTATTGAAGCAAATCCTGACTTTGTCATGTTAATGACCCACGGGAATCCCGAAGAGGTGAGGGATGGGTTTATAAAAGAAATGCAACAAAATGCAGCTTGGAACTCTATTGAAGCTGTGAAAAACGGCAGAATTGAAGTGTTACCTGCTGACCTATTTGGTACAAATCCTGGCACAAGGGTTGTGGAAGCAGTCAGTTTTCTCTCAGAGAAGTTGAAAGTGAAGTGAACCATCATTGAATGTAGTAAAAAATAGGAAAGTCGTGTTGACTTTCGTGGTCCTAATTGTCCTTACACTACTATCTATCTATGCAGGTATTTCCTTCGGAGCTATTTCCATACCGTTAGTTGAAATCCTCCAAGCTTTTCAAGGAAATGGGGTGGAAATGTATCAGACGATTATATTCGATTTACGTTTACCAAGGGTACTAGTTGCTTTACTAGTGGGCGCATGTCTTGCTGCCTCGGGGGCTTTGTTGCAAGGTGTGATGAAAAATCCATTGGCAGACCCGGGGATTATAGGTGTTTCTGCTGGTGGCGGTTTACTTGCTGTCATAACGATGCTCGTTTTTCCCGCTTACAGCTATTTATTGCCGGCAGGTGCATTTATTGGCGCATTTCTAACAACGATACTCATCTATTTACTAGCATGGGAAAAAGGCGCTTCTCCAGTGAAAATTATTCTGGCAGGTGTAGCAATGAATGCCCTTTTAGGTGCGTTAATGAATGGTGTTATGGTCATATATAGTGACCGAGTGCAAGCTGTTCTCTCGTGGTTATCTGGTGGCTTAAATGGGCGCAGTTGGTATCATCTTGAATTCATGTTGCCATATGCAGTTATTGGTCTACTGCTTTCTTTTTTTGCTATTAAGAAAGCGAATCTTATGCTTTTGGGTGACGAAACAATAAAACTACTTGGTCAAAATGTAGAGTGGGCAAGATTGCAAATGATATTGCTGGCCTCTTTTTTAGCAGGAACCGCGGTCAGTGTTGGAGGGTTAATTGGTTTTGTTGGTCTAGTCGTACCTCATATGATTCGACTAATTATTGGTGAAGATTATCGCTATCTTTTACCATTTTCAATCCTAGGTGGAGCTAGTTTAGTAGCTTTTGCCGATACTGTAGCAAGAACATTGTTTGACCCAATTGAGTTACCTGTTGGGATATTGCTCGCTTGCATAGGTGCACCATTCTTTCTTTATTTATTAAGAAAGAGGAGGGTTTCTGCATGATAGATTTGCAGCAAGTCGCGTATAAGCAAGGGAATTTTCAATTAAAAGATATCCATCTGACATTTCCAACAGGGCAAATTACAGGGATTGTCGGACCGAACGGATCGGGTAAATCGACACTATTAAGAGTGGTAGCGAAACTTATATCCGCTAACCGAGGAGATATTCTTATAAATCATGAGAGTATCAATAACTATACAAGAAAGAATTTAGCGAAAGAGTTAGCTATGCTCGTTCAGCTAAAGGAGGGGATGCCGGGGTTCTCAGTGCGACAAATGGTTGCGTATGGAAGAACACCTTATCAAAAAATGATGAAAAGTGAGAACGTAGAAGACAATGAAATCATTGATTGGGCAATGAAGGTAACTGGTATTACTCATATGAGCGATCGTCTTGTGCAAACATTATCGGGAGGAGAACAGCAACGTGTCCGCATTGCGATGGCACTTGCTCAAAAAACGAATATTTTGCTCTTGGATGAACCGACGACTTACTTGGATATCGGACACCAAATTGAACTGATGTCATTGCTAAAAGAACTGAATCAACAGTTTAAAATGACCATTGTCATGGTACTTCATGAGCTCCAATATGCAGCGATGTATTGTGATTCAATGGTAGTTCTGCAAGGAGGGGAAATTGTCGCAACCGGTCTCCCCAAGGAAATCCTAAATGCAGAATTACTTAAAAAAGTATATAAACTTGATGCTGATGTAATATTTGATGGTAAAGTGCCATTAATTAAACCAAATCAATTTTAAGGGGGAACCTGAGATGTATATTGTAACAAATACTGTTCACCTTCAACCAGGAAATGCTGATATGTTTGTTGAGAGATTTAATCGAGAAGGTAAGGTAGAAACGATGCCGGGCTTCGTTGGTTTAGAAGTTATGTTAACGGAAAATACGAAAGAGTATGAAGAAATAACTATTGTTACAAGATGGGAAGATCCAACAGGCTTTAAAGGATGGATGAAAAGTCGAGAATTTAAAGATGCCCATGCTCATAGAGGCGGAATCCCTGAATTTATTATTAAAAACAAAACGACTTATTATCAAGTAAAGTTACGTCGCAAGCCAAGGATAGAGACAGAAAGCTCTGTCGGGTAAATGTACTTAGCTCCTTACAAAAAGATTGTAAAGACATCCTATTTGGGGGTGTCTTTTTCTGAATGTTGAAATAATCAAGAGAGTTAAATTTCCATTCACTGAGTATAGACAATAAGCGTTTAAAGGGGGTCAACCTGACTTAGAAATACATGTTTCTTCATAAAATACCTTAGTGTTCTGGGGGCATTATAATAAATATGAATGGTAATCTGTACATTATTTGAGCCCCTCTTTCTTCTTACTTGTCTACGACCAGGATGGTAAAAGCATAAGTGATCGTTCCTTCCTTCCAATGAGCAATAAGGTGATAATAATAGATCCCTGCTTTTGATGGTGAGGTTATTGTGATTGTCTCTTTTGTCATATCTTTTGAGGTTATCATTTCATCATCTGTCCATTGTTCAATGGTGAAAGTATGATAGCTGGGTTTACATTTAAATTCAATGTAAATATCTTCATTAGGGGAAACGATTGTTGGCTTATGGACTTTGGCCATTTCTATATGTGATGAGTAGACAACATCTACACATTTCCCCACTATTGAGACTATGCCAACAATAAGAACATTGAGTAGAAGGTATTTTATCTTTACCTACTGTAATGATAGGTACTGGTGGAGTAGAGTTTCTAAAAAAAATAAGAATACTTGTTAGAACCAAAATGATAAAAACTAGACTTCCAAAAAAAACCACTTCAAATAAGTCCCCTCTAATAATACTTTTTTCATTAGACGACCCAGTTCGTATTTCGTTACAGCCAACGACATTTCTTTGTAACTCTTTCGTTTTTTCTAAAAATTAAAATAGAATGAGTAGATTTAAGGAGAAAAAAACGTAAAAAAATTATGCAATTTATTGGCAATTAGTTTATTATGAGTATGTAAGGTATTTGACCCTGTACCAAAAGAATCAGTACTAGCAGCTGGTTATAGTATTAGTGGATCATACGGCAGGAGAACTTACCTTATATATGCCATCATCTTATGAAGGGAGTGATTAAGTTCCGTTAATGGTGATGTTGCATGACTGCACGCAAGCTGTTAGTCAATTTGCGACATGTTAAAATGAATGCGCTTTCATAAGGGGTTTTCTCGTTTTATATCCTAATAAAAGTGCTTCTGCTAATAACAATACTTGTTGGAATTGGTTTGAAGAGAGAGGGCGGGCCTAGTATCTTTGCAGGAAAGATATGCGCCAATATTTTTTCGAGTTATAACAAAATCTATAGGTTATCAGCTGGAAAAGGGATGCTATTTTAAAGGCAACTTATCCAGAAGTGTTTTGTTGGTACGGGTTTAGAATATAAAGCAGAGAAGAATATCGGTAATTGGAATCACTTCGAACAAAACAGAGTGGAGAGCGGTTTTACAAACCAAATGAAACAGAAAAAAATAAGTGCCTGACGGTTAAACTTACAAGGTTGAAAAATATAAGACTACTGAAAATGAGGTTCTTTTGCTCAAGGTAACTATTCAAAAGTTTTTGTAGGGAGCTCGTTGCGGATGGGAAGGGAGGAGTAACAATAAAAGTGGTTGACAAGTGAATGTATAACGGCACGTATCGAGGCATCCTTTCATTTGATACAACAAGTGTACACAAAGGTTACCACATAGCGAAAACTCGAGTGTGCCTTAAGCAATGACAGAGGGGTGTACCATAGCTTAGATTAGATTTAAAAGTAGGGATATTGGATTATGCCATGAATTAATATACAACTGTTACGGCGTCTTATATAGGACAAGCTACTATCCAACAAGATTCCTACGTAGATTATTCCAAGCAGTTATTAACTGTAGAAGATTACTACAGAAAAAGTACAACTTCGCTTAAAAGCGAACGCGCGGCAGGATTCAATGCAAACGATGTAGAATTGTATGTTGGGAAAAGGGTATCCATTAGCTGATCATTTTTATTCAATAGTGGTAGTAATATACATTAAATTAATTGAAAATTTATAATAATTAATTATATATTAATTGTAGTTCCAATTTCATGGAATTCATTCTATTTTTTAGTGTCAGATAACATAAATTTTTGGAAAATAATAAAAAGTTCTTGTCTCCTTAGTATTATATGTATATAATTTAATGAACCAAAGCACAAAAGCATAAAAGCGATAAAGTAAAGGGGATGAATGAATAGTGAAAAAGAAAAATAGGTGGAAAACATTATCGACAGCTGGATTATTAAGTGCATTAATATTGGCAGGATGCGGAAACTCTGAAGAAACAACGAATGAGGCAAGTGGAGAAAGCGGTGAGAAAAGCTATCAAGTCGGTATCACGCAAATCGCTGAACATCCAAGTTTAGATGCAGCATCTGTTGGCTTTCAACAAGCATTGAAGGATGAGGGATTAGAAGTAGAATTTGATACACAAGTTGCACAAGGGGATCAAAATAATAATCAATCGATTGCGAACAACTTTGTAAGTGATCAGGTGGATTTAATCTTTGCTAACTCTACACCAAGTGCACTAGGTGCATTAAATGCTACAAAGGATATTCCGATTGTGTTTACTTCTGTAACAGATGCTGTTGGTGGCGGACTTGTTGATTCTATGGAAGCACCTGGCGGAAATATTACAGGCACATTAGATAATCACCCAGATGCCATACCGAATACAGTAGAATTCATAAACAAATATTTTGATATTGAAACAATTGGCGTTGTGTATAATTCGGGTGAAGCCAACTCTGTATCGCAAATTGAGACAGTGAAAGAAGTTATAGAAGGAACAGGATTGAAATTAGCTGAAGCAACTGTTTCAACATCAGCTGAAGTAAAACAAGCTACAGAATCATTAGTCGGTAAAGCAGATGTCCTTTATATCATTACAGATAATACAGTAGTAACAGCTCTAGAGTCAGTCGTTCAAGTGGCAACAGATAAGAAAATTCCACTTTTTGTTGGTGAATTAGATTCTGTCGCTCGTGGCGGATTTGCTGCATACGGGTTTGATTATAATGATATCGGTTATGAAGCAGGTGTGATGGCAGCAGAAATATTAAAAGGTGAGAAAGAAGCAGGCGAAATGGATGTACAATATCCACAAAATCTAAAGCTTGTTATAAATAAGGAAGCGGCTGAAGCAATGGGTGTTGAACTAAATCCTGAATGGGAAGAATCTGCGGAATTTATTGAATAATGACAGGTATCTTAATCAGCACGACAGATGAAAGGGAGAGAGCATAATGCCTTCAGCAATATTTGGCTCCATTGAAGCAGGTGCAATTTATGCATTAATGGCGTTAGGTGTATATTTATCTTTTAGAGTATTAGATTTTCCTGATTTAACTGTTGATGGTAGTTTTGTCACTGGTGGAGCAGTTGCTGCCGTTTTAATTGTAGGAGGAACGAATCCATTCTTAGCAACAATTTTAGCATTCGTTGCCGGTTTCCTAGCTGGCAGCGTGACAGGATTACTTCACACAAAAGGAAAGATCAATCCTTTATTATCAGGGATTATCATGATGATTGCTTTGTACTCTATTAATCTACGCATTATGGGTAAGTCGAATATCCCACTATTATCAGAGGAAACCGTCATTACAAAACTAACTGATTTTTGGCAAGGATTAGGTTTAGATAACGCCTTAGCTTTCATTGGCTTTGTGCCAAAAACATGGGCAATCTTAATTCTCATGCTGATATTGGCTCTTTTTGTCAAAGTAATTATTGATTGGTTCTTGAAAACTGATATTGGTCTGGCCATTCGAGCAACAGGTAATAATGAAACGATGATTCGTAGCTTTTCAGCGAATACAGATACATTAAAAATATTAGGTCTAGGGCTATCTAACGGTTTGGTAGCTTTATCAGGTGGCTTAGTGGCACAATACAATGGTTTCAGTGATGTCGGCATGGGTATAGGCATGATTGTTATTGGGCTTGCTTCTGTTATTATCGGCGAAGCGATTTTTGGTGCAAAAACAATTGTTCGAGCAACATTAGCTGTTATCGGTGGGGCGATTCTGTATCGAATTATTGTTACATTAGCGCTACGCGTGGAGTTCTTAGAAACGGGAGATATGAAATTAATTACGGCATTGATTGTCGTCTTCGCGCTTGTACTACCGAAGATTCTTGAGAAGCAAAAAGAGAGACAACGAAAGAAAAAACGAATGCTTCAAGCAGGAATGGAATAAGTAGAAGAGAGGGGTGACGACATGCTTGAATTAAATCAGATTCATAAAATCTTCAATGAAGGCACACCAGATGAGAAGATTGCACTAACACAGATGAATCTCGATCTTCATCAAGGCGATTTTATGACGGTCATTGGTAGTAATGGTGCAGGAAAATCGACTTTAATGAACATTATCTCAGGGAAGTTAATACCGGATGTCGGTCAAATAATTATTGATAGAAAAAATGTATCGAATGTAAAGGAAAATAAACGGGCACGTCTAATAGGGCGCGTATTCCAAGACCCAATGGCAGGGACTGCACCTGCAATGACGATCGAAGAGAACTTAGCCATTGCCTACACAAGAACGAGATCACGCGGCTTGCATATAGGCGTTTCGAAGAAAAGAAAATTGTTTTTTCAAGAAAAATTAGAGATGCTTCATTTAGGTTTGGAAAACAGACTGCAAGCAAAAGTAGGTTTATTATCAGGTGGTGAGAGGCAGGCATTGTCTCTTTTGATGGCAACCTTCACAGAACCTAAAATCCTTTTATTGGATGAGCATACGGCTGCTTTAGATCCATCCCGGGCAGAATTGATTACGAATTTAACGAAAGAAATTGTTGCTAAATACCAATTAACGACATTAATGGTAACTCATAATATGCAGCAAGCGATCGATCTAGGAAATCGGTTAATTATGATGGATAAAGGCCAGATTATTTTTTCTGCGGATGAGAAGCAAAAATCGCAGCTTACGGTTGAAAAATTATTAAATGAATTTCAACAAATTCGTGGTGAAAAAATGAACAGTGACCGTGCAATACTTGCATAAATGAAGATTTTAGTGTGAGAAAGAGTCCGTTAGTGGACTCTTTTTTTTGTGGTGGGGACTTGATTTTTGTTCTATCAATAGATTGTTTATAAATACGATAGCAGGGTGATTTCTATTTAATGATTTTGTCTTGGTGAAGGAATGTTGCGGTTGATCAAATCTTGTAATGAAACTTGATCTAAGATAAAGGCAATTTCTTCACGCAATAGTGCCCATAGTGGCTGAAGCACACACCCTTGATCTTCTAATGGACAATATTCATAAGCGGTGATACTGACACAACTCATCGGTGCAAGTGGACCTTCTAGTTGACGAATGACCTCTCCTATATTAATCTCATGACTTTCTTTCTTTAACATATAGCCCCCGTAGACACCTCGTTTACTTTTTACATAACCATGGCTTTTTAAAAGAAGTAGAATTTGTTCCAAATATTGAACAGGTACTAATGTTTGAGCTGAAATGTCTTTGATGGTTATAACAGTTCCTTCATTATTCCCGAGAACAATTAATGAACGCAGCGCATATTCACCTTTACTCGATATTTTCAAAAGTTCGGCCTCCTGTTAAACATCTTATAAAAGGGTATTAGTGCTTTCATAGAATTATAACCTAGGCTTCTACTCATTTTCTTGCATTCTAATCACGAAAGTACAAGCTTGTCATATTGTATTTTAGAAAGTTGAGAAAGTCGATCAACTATTCATAGAATTGCATGTAAAGGAGCGATTTACACCGTGACATTTCAAGAAAAAGTTCGCCAAGTTTTACAAGAAAAAGAAGTGCCTTTAGATAAGGCGATTCGTTCATTAAATATTTGTTCAAAAGAGTTGGAGCCTTATATTACACAACCGCAAGGGATGTTAGAGTATGGGAGAAACGTCATTTATCGCAATCAGCAGGTTGAGGTCATTGTTGTTTATCTTCCGCCATTTGCTAAAACGCTTGTCCATGATCATGGTTTTTCAAAAGGAGAAGTTTATGTTGTTCAGGGAAGCTTACTTAATCTCATTTATCATAAAGATTTATCGGTTAATAAAATTGAGTCATATAAGGCAGATGAGTCTTTTCATGTACAAGGGGATACCATTCATCTCATGTTTAATCCCACACCATTTGAGGTCATTAGTTTTCATGTGTATTCACCGCCATTAGCACATAATCAGACTTATCCTGCTGAAGGGAGAGAATAAGCTTGTTTATTGAAAGCTTAAAGGATGGCAGAAATGTGTGGTTGAACGGTAAAAGAATTGATATTACCGAAGATACAAATTTTAGAGGTACGTTGACGACGATTGAATCCTTGTTTTCGCAATTAACGAACCCAAAGTTACAGCCATTAATCGGTTATTTTGATGATGATTTACAGCAATGGGTGCATAAGGCTTTTTATTTGCCAAGAAATATCACTGAATTACAGGAAAGGCGCACGGCTTTTGAGGCATGGGCGAAAGATACGAACGGCATGATGAGTCGACTTTCCGATTATGCCCGTTCGCGAGTGGCAGGCTGGTATGCAAATAGAGAAGCGTATCGTGAATTAGATCCGCATTTCCCAGGAAAAATAGAGGCTTATTATCATATAGCCAAAAGAGAAAATCGTTTCATTGCCATTATTCAAAGAGATCCGCAAATCAACCGGAGTGCTAATGAGTATTATAATACGAAAAAGTTAGGTTTATTGAGAATAACAAAAAAGACAAACGAAGGCGTATATATTAATGGGGCTAAGATGATTGGCACTTCCGCACCTTATGCCCATGATATTATTGTTTATCCCTTAGCACCTTTAGATGAGGCGAAGAAAGATTTAGCGCATATGCTGATTGTGCCCGCAAATGCTAAGGGCTTGCATATGGTTTGTCGTGAGTCTTTTGCAGAAGCGTCGCAAGTTGAATATTCCCTTAGTGCACAATACGATGAAATGGATGCGGTCCTGATTTTCGATGATGTCTTTGTTCCGTGGGAGAGAGTTTTACTGCATGATAACCCTATTGCTTTAGCTCAGTTAAAAGTTGATTCTATTTCTAATAGCTTAGCGTATCATCAAGCCATTGTGCGCTTGCAAACGAAGTTATCTTTTATGGCAGCAGTAGCAAATGCCATGGCACATGTGATTGGAGCAGATGGCTATTTACATGTACAAGAAAAGCTAGGGGAACTTATTATCCAAATTCGCACAATTGAAGGGTTAATCATTGCCGCTGAACAAAATGGAAAGTTGGAGAAAGACATTTATATTCCAGATTTTAATTATATTCAAACAGCGAGAGTACTGGGGACGAAATATTATCCCAATGCAGTTGAAATCATTCAATTAATAGGTGCTGGCGGCTTGATACAATTACCTTCGTCCATGGCCGATCTATCAGGTCAAATCAGTCAGTTGACACAACAGTATTATAAAGGGAAGAATGCTACTGCAGAAGAAAGGACGAAGCTATTTAAATTAGCTTGGGATTTAATAGGTTCACCTTTTGGTTCTCGTCATGAATTATACGAGCGCTTTTATTCTGGGGATCCGATGCTGCAAACAGCAGATATGTGGCGGAAATATGATAAAAAAGAGTGGACGAGACAGCTAGCTCCCTTTTGGAAAAACTGTTAGTAGAAGAAGCCTAAACATTGAAATAGCCACCTGATAAAAGGTGACTATTTTTAAATTACCTCACAACCTAATTCTTTAACAATAATTTCATGAATTTTCTTTTACCTACTGAAACAATCATATTATGGCTAATCGTAGTCGTTTCCATATCAGTGATGATTTTTTTACCATCTATTTTAATTGCGCCACCAGCAATCATTCTTTTAGCCTCGGATTTTGAAGGCAGTAAGCCTGTATCTACTAACAATTGCACAAAGGTGATAGAAGTTGGGCCAGTCCATGTCATTGTCGGCAGTTCTTCAGGTACTTCTCCTTTTTGGAAAATCGTAATAAATTGTTGTTCTGCTTTTTCAGCTGCCTCTTCATCATGGTACATTTGTACAATTAGCTTTGCTAATTGCATCTTTACATCACGTGGATGGAGGGTTCGCTTAACTAGCCCTTCTTCTATCTCAGTTATTTCTTCAGGTGTAAGTGGAGTAATAAGTGTAAAGTACTTCACCATGAGTTCATCCGGAATGGACATCGCTTTCCCGTACATTTCGTTTGCTGGTTCATTAATACCGATATAATTATTCTTCGATTTTGACATTTTCTCAACGCCATCTAATCCTTCAAGTAGTGGCATCAGCAGTGCGATTTGCTTAGTTTTTCCAAATTTCTCTTGAAAGTGCCTACCCATAAGGACATTAAAGTGCTGATCGGTGCCCCCTAACTCAATATCACATTCAAGCACAACAGAATCGTATCCTTGCATGACTGGGTAGAAGAATTCGTGTAAAGAAATCGGCTTCCCGAAGGCAATTCTTTCTTCAAAGTCATCACGTTCCATTAAACGGGCAATGGTAATTTTACCTGCTAATTGAATGACATCATCAAACTTAAGTTGAGAGAGCCATGTTGAATTATAATGTAATTCAACTTTTTCCATATCGAGTACTTTACCAAATTGCTCAAAATAAGTTTGGGCGTTATGCTTCACTTCTTCATCGGTTAACGGCTTTCTAGCGATGGACTTACCTGTTGGATCACCAATCTTACCAGTAAAATCCCCAATTAATAATTGAATCGTATGACCATTATCTTGGAATTGCTTTAACTTCTTTAAAACAACCGTATGACCTAAATGAACGTCAGGAGCTGAAGGGTCTAAGCCAAGTTTTATCTTTAAAGGTTTATTTAATAAAATAGATTTTGCTAACTTTTCTTCTAATTCTTCAGTGGGTATTATTTCTTGCACACCTTGTTTGTATAACTTTAATTGTCTCTGTAACTCTTTTAATTGCTGTTCTGATAATTTTTCTTTCACAATTATTCACATCCTTAAAAAATAATAAAAATCCACATCCCTGATAAAAGGGACGTGGATTTCACGCGTTACCACCCTAATTGAGAAGTATAATACTTCTCCACCTCAACATTTAACGAACGTAGCCGTTCATTGCAAGTAGCAATGAAAGTTCAAGAAGTTGTAATTCGCTTCATCCTTTATACCGACTCTCAGTCATTTGTCGGCTCTCTGTGATAGGGAGGAGGTTGCTACTAAGACTTCTATCATCACTTTTTCTTTATTAAAATTTATTGTCTTTAATGAGCCGGTAAAGGGTTGCAGCTAATTGCTTTTGATCGTCCGTTTTTAACCCTTTAACAATGGAGATTTCTCCCTCATGAAATTCGGGATAAAGCTCTTCAATGACGTCTCTACCCTTAGGTGTAATCACAACAAAAGTGTTTCGGCGATCTCTTGGGTCGGTTTCCCTTCTGCAAAATGACTTATTCTCTAATGTACGCATAATATTACTGATTGTTGCTTTTGATACACCTGCAGAAAGGGCAAGCTCTTTTGTTTCCATTTTTCCATATATCCATAAATCATAAAGAATCGAAAAGGAAGTCCAAGAGATTTTATGCTTGGCTAACACTTCTTGCTCTAGCTTATTTTTAATGCCTTGGCCAATGCGATATAGGCTAGTGACTACGGCTATTGCATTTGGCTCTATCGTTGTTTTTTTACTTATCTTTTGAATGACCGTTGACTCTTCAGGATGCAAATAGCCATCTTCGTCTAATTGGTGAATAGGATCACCCCTCTTTTATTTTCAGAATCATTAGCTATGAAATGATTCTACAAAAAAAGAAACAGAATTGCAACCCTTAAACTTAAGGGTAATACAAAACTGTTTGATAAATAATCATATCTTCCCCAATATTGCGATACGTATGTGCTTTGTTGGCGGAGAAACGGATGGAATTACCTGGTTGAATGGTGTATTGTTGTTCATTAATTTCAAGTTGTAGTGTACCAGTAATCACCGTTACATACTCTTCAACACCTTCATTATGTTTTTCTGATAGATGTTCATAACCTGTCTCAATCTCGACAGTAAAAATTTCAAACTTTTTCCTTGGGTCAAATGGGAAGACCGGATATACGCGATATTTCCCACTATACTCCATAATGGGGCTTATATCATGGCGATTAACCACATGAATAGGAGACTGCTGTTCCTTAATTAAAGATGAGAAGGAAACTTGTAATCCTGTGGCAATCTTCCATAATGTTGTCACTGTTGGGTTGGATTCACCACGTTCTATTTGCCCAAGCATCGCTTTACTTACATTAGTTAAGTTGGCTGTAGTATCTAGACTTAAACCTCGTGCTTTACGTAGATTTTTTAAGTTAACACCGATATTTTTTTGAATATTATCCATAATTCCTCCGAAAATGATTGTTTATTATAACGTACGAATGTATAATATATTGTACAAATAACTAATCAGTTTATTTATTCAATATTATACTATTTTTTGGGATGAAGGGTAGGGAGAAATCTTGGCGGAGCTATTGTTACAAACAAGAGAAGTACCATTTCGAAAAGGGGTGCAGGCTGGTGTAAGTATTGCGATTGGTTATGCCCCCGTTGCACTTACGTTTGGCTTATTAGCAAAGACAACAGGTTTATCTTTTATAGAGACTGTACTTATGAGTATGATTGTTTTTGCAGGTGCATCACAATATATGGCACTTAGCTTAATTAGTTTAGGGACGAGTACTTTCGAAATTATTTTTACAACTTTTATTGTTAATATTCGCCATTTTCTGATGAGTACAGCGCTTAATGAAAAAGCCGAAGATGACAGACTAATGAAAAAGGCACTCTATTCATTCGGCATTACAGATGAATCTTTTTCAGTTATTGCTACAAAAGATGGCGTGCAAAAAACTGGTTTTATTTTAGGTGTGAATATCATTGGGTATATGAGCTGGGTTACCTTTACTGCTCTTGGGTTCGTCGTTGGTGCAAACTTGCCACAAGTGTTACAAGAAAGCATGACAGTTGCGCTATATGCAATGTTTATTGGTCTACTTGTCCCTTCGATGAAAGGCAGTGCTAAAGTTGTTTACCTTGCTGCTATTGCTGCCGGATTAAACACTATTTTTACCTTTACCGGTGCACTTTCAACAGGATGGTCAATTGTTATAGCAACTTTAATTTCTTCCGTTCTTGTTGAGGTTATAGAAGGAATGAAGAGGGAGGATCGGCAAAATGAGCAATGAAGTACTTTGGTTAATTATTGGCATGGGTCTTGTTACATATCTTCCAAGGGTTGCGCCATTTTTACTTTTTAAAGGAAAGGAACTGCCTATATTTGTGCAATCTGTTCTGAAAAATGTTCCTTATGCGACTCTCGGTGCTCTTATTTTTCCTGGGGTTTTGCTTATTGGAGAAAGCATCTGGTACGGCTTACTTGGTGCAGCGATTGCGTTTATTGTTGCTTATATTGGCGCGAATGTAGTCTTTGTTGTCCTTAGTGCTATTATTGTTTTGTCAGGTTACTCCTTATTCATCAGTTAGTTATTTCTTTCCTCTTTTTTGCAGTTCTAAATATGGAAAAGTATACTAAACTAAGTATGAAGGGTTGTACTTTTTTCATTGAGATTAAAGGAGGGAACAAATTGGCAAGAAAAATTGGTCTTTATGGCATTCTTGGCTACTTTTTATATGGTTTATTCTTTTATTGGTATTTATTCCATTTTGCAAATACAGATTTACCATTCGAGTATCAAGGTACAGTTGCTGATCCTGCCACTTTTTTAAATGGTAGAGAACTTGTATTAACTGAGGAATATTCAAAAATACGTAATTTACTATTTTTCTTGTCTACACCTTTTGAATGGATGTTTTACTTATCAATTCTTTTATTGGGGTTATCTGGTGCATTTAAAAAATGGGCTGAGCAATCTTCTAAATTCAAATTTGTGCAAACGTCTATTTATGTTGCTTGGTTGTCACTATTCGCTTTTATCGCTACGACACCACTCAGTTATATCAGTTATCATTTTTCAAAGCAGTACAATATTTCTACGCAAAGCTTTGCTAGCTGGATGAAAGATGAACTTATAGACTTTTGGGTGAACTTTGGCATGATGGTGCTTATCGTTTATGTATTGTATCTGCTTATTAATAAAAGCAGGAAGCGGTGGTGGCTATATGCTTGGATGTTAACCGTTCCTTTTTCATTGTTTTTAATGTTCCTTCAACCAGTGGTCATTGATCCGTTATATAATGATTTCTCTCCTTTAAAGAATAAGGAATTAGAGAGTAAAATATTGGCGCTTGCTCATGAAGCAAACATCCCAGCTGACCATGTGTTTGAAGTTGATATGGCGGAGAAAACGAATGCTTTGAACGCTTATGTTACTGGTATTGGATCAAATTCCCGGATTGTTCTCTGGGATACAACATTAAATAGATTAGATGATGACGGTATTTTATTTATTATGGCACATGAAATGGCGCACTATGTTGAGAAGCATATATATATTGGCATAGGCGGATATTTATTATTATCTTTAGTTGGATTGTATTTAACTTATCGCATAATGGAATGGGCGGTAACGAAGTATGGAGATGCATTGAAGATTCCAGCAGTAAATGATATCCGTTCATTACCATTATTTCTTATAATTATTTCCATGCTTCTGTTCATTTCTAGTCCGTTGTCCAATTTAGTTTCACGCTATCAAGAAACAAGAGCGGATCATTATGCAGTTGAATTAACAAAAGATCCAGAAGCGGGGATCGAAACTTTTCAAGAGCTTACCAAAGCTGGTCTTAGTCAAGTGAATCCACCATTACTTGTGAAGGTATTTCGCTATGGACATCCGACAATGTTGGATCGAATCATTGACTTAGAAGAATATCAAATAAAACATCGAGACGATGAATAGATAAAAAAGAGGTACCATTTTGTGCACACAGCCTTTTGCATTTGCAACGGGGGGTGTGTATATTTTGTTTTTTTAATTTTTTCCCTTCCTTACCTTGATTCCCAGTATAATTCAAAAATAAAAAATCCCCCATTGGTGGTGGAGGATAATAGGTTACGAGCCATATTCTTTTTGCAGTTGAATATATTCATTTGATAGTGTAATGAACATTTTTTTATTTTTGCAGTCTAATGCTTTATCTAATTTCACTTTTACAGCTTGCAGTTTTCTGTTTAGGATAGCGTCGCTAATGACCATGTCGACATATAAGTCTAAAACAAATGCTTCTTTCTTTCTTTTGCGTTTCATGGCGCTTGCTTTCATTAATTCGGCGTATGATTTTTCTTTCATAAAAATCACCCCAATGGCTTTTTATTAGTATATGTAAAGAATTGTATTTATTCAACTTATTTTTGAATTTTTAAAAAAATTAAATATATTATTTTCAAATAAATTGTCAATTAAATAGGAAAAAAGACTGGTTATCATCTTCTCTTTCTGGTAAAATAGAGCTAATTTTAAAAATATTTAGTTTATTTTTCAAAAAAAGTAAAGGGGTGTACCGTTTTATGGCTGAGAAGGAAACGATGATTGAAGAGTATGAAATTAATACAGAAACAATGATGATTTTGCCTATTGAATATGGTAGTAAGATTTATTCTCATATTTATGAAATCGAAGGTGAAGCGGTTTCGCCTTTTAAACCGCTTGAAATTATTAAGAAAAGTTGTCGCTTTTTTGGTGCTAGCTATGAAGGTAGAAAAGAGGGGACAAGACAACTGACAGGTATTACACATAAAGCACCTATTACGATTGATCCCACTAATCTCATTTATTTTTTTCCCACAGCTTCTGCTACAAACCCCAACTGTATATGGATATCTAATGAGCATGTGCTCCATTATCGTCCGCATGAGGGAGGACAAACAGAAGTAACTTTTAGAAATAGGCGTACGCATATTATCCCTGTTTCACATAACATATTTCAAAATCAAATTCTAAGAACCGTTCTGTTAAAAGATACGTTATCGAGCAGAATTGAAGAAACGGAACGAAAATCGCTTTACTTTCTAAAAAGGAAAAAAGCTGAGAAAGTTTCAGAAAACATTAACTTCCTTCGCAGATTATGATGGATATTATTGGCTAATTTGCGATGAAGTATAACGTTTGAATAAATAAAACTCCAGTAATTCATGGACTTTATTTCGTATACGAGGGTTAAAATAATTATGCTGCTCTTCATATCCTTTATAAAGAAACATGAACATTGTAAATGCTTCATCGCGCTTAATTTCTTGTACACTCAACTTTTCTTTATTCATATAGTGCTTCACGCTTCTTAATTCCTTCTGAATTACCCTCATTGTTTCATCAACTAAATTCACATAAGGTTGCTTCAACTTAAACGGACTTGCATCAATCACTTTTAAATCCCTATTAAGTATCGTAAGCACCATTGGCAAATAAATCGCTTGTTCCATAATATTCCGGTCTCGCTCAGGAATTCTTGTCATCGTAAATACTTCTCCTTTTTTTGTTATAGAACATTTGTTCTTATTATATTCTACTCTCATTAAAATATTCATGCAACTGTATCCATTTTTTGTTATTTGATTTTTAGCTTGAAAGAGAGGTATGAATTACTCACAATAAAAGTGGGTAAATAAAGGGGAATATTCCTTACGTCACGAATAAAAGTGAGAAGAACCTATAGAGGAGTGAAGAGGATGAATGCAAAAAAACGAATCAAGCCGGAGGATCAATATCAACTGAAGTCGGTAACTGATCCACAATTAAGTAAGAATGGCTATGATTGTATTTATATAGAAACGACCATGTGTGAAGAAGAAAATACATATAGCTCTCATTTGTTTTACATAAATACCAATCAACCTGCAGAAACGCAACAATTAACATACGGAAAAGGGAGAAACTTGGCACCAAGATGGTCACCAGATGGGTCACAAATCGCATTTGTTTCTAATCGTAATAATGAGGTGAATCAAATATTTATGTTATCAATGAATGGAGGCGAAGCAAAACAGCTGACAAATGAACCGAATGGTGCGACCAACCCTATATGGTCACCGGATGGTAAAAGAATCGCTTTTCAATCAACTGTAGAGAAAGAGAACCTTCCAGAAAAAAACAAGGATAAACCAGAGCCGGTTGAAATAGAAAGGATGAAATATAAGTCTGACGCCAAAGGTTTATGGTCTGGTGATTATCAACATATTGGCGTAATTGATATTGCTTCAGGAGAGCGTGAATGGCTTACAACAGGAGAGCAGGATTATTATCTCCAATGCTGGTCTCCGGACAATCAATCCATCGCATTATTAGCCGATTTGGCAACAGATAAAGATCATTCCTTCAATAATGATGTTTACATATTAGATGTTGAAAGTAAGCAGATGGAGAATATGACAAAAGGAGTTGCCAGCTTCTCTCATGTATCATGGTCCCCTGATGGCAAATGTTTAGGGCTAATTGGGTCGAAGTCGACTTATAAGAATGCTTCTTTGTCCAAGATATGGACATTAGATGTATTCTCAGGAGAATTGACTTGTTTAACAGAAGAATGGGATGTACAAGTCGGTGATTATGTTGTTGCTGACTTCCATCAGTCTGCAAATGCTTCACAGATTTTATGGGCTGAGGATAGCTCGAGCTTCTATTTTCTAGCATCTGACCATGGCAATACAGTACTGTATTTTGGCACAGTTGAAGGAGCGATGTATCCCGCATTATTAGAAGAAAGGCATCATATTTATGGTGTTTCTACAGGGGGCACGATAGATAAAGCGATAGTAGCGATTAGCACACCTACTAATCCAGGAGATTTATACTTGTTGAACGTGACTAGTGGGGAAAAAACAAGACTGACAAATATTAATCAAGCGTTCTTTGAGGAGACGGCTGTTGCTGATGCAGAGGTCCTTCAATATCAATCGATAGATGGCTGGGAATTACAAGGTTGGTTAATAAAGCCGATAAATCACGAGACAAGAGAGAAGTATCCTCTTATTGTAGAGATTCATGGTGGTCCACACACGATGTATGCCAATACATATGTCCATGAGTTTCAAGTGTTAGCCGCAGAGGGCTATGCGGTGTTATATACAAATCCACGGGGCAGTCATGGATATGGACAAGCTTTTGTAGATGCTGTTAGAGGAGATTATGGTGGCAAAGATTATGAAGATATCATGACTGCTGTCGATTATGTTCTCGAATATGATGAGGGAATTGATCGTGAGAGGTTAGGGGTAACAGGCGGTAGCTACGGTGGATTTATGACAAATTGGATTGTAGGACATACAAATCGTTTTAAGGCAGCTGTTACCCAGCGCTCCATATCTAACTGGATTAGCTTTTATGGTGTAAGTGATATCGGCTATTATTTCACTGACTGGCAAATAAAAGGCCAGTTAAATGATATAGAAAAATTATGGAAACATTCACCATTAGCATTTGTGGAACAAGTAGACACCCCACTATTAATTTTACATAGTGAAAATGATTTAAGATGCCCGATTGAACAAGCAGAGCAATTTTACATTGCATTAAAACACCATAACAAACAAGCGAAGTTTATTCGTTTTCCACAAGCTAATCATGAACTCTCTAGAAGTGGTCACCCAAACTTAAGAATGAAGAGACTTCATTATATAAAAAATTGGTTTAATCAATATATTTAAAGATGCTTACCCCGGTAGTGTGATCACTTTCGGGGTATTTGGTAATATTTCGTAAGTGAAACTTTTTTCATGCTGTATCAGTCATATATAAAGGGACGGAAATATCTTTAAAAAGATGTAAAGATAATGAAGAAATGATTTAGAAAAAAGGCTGTAACGTGTATAATTCTAGTATATCTTTTAAAAGAGTTACTGTTCTGTTTATTCCAAAAGTAACAGTATCGGGATAATCTGATATAATTTACAAAAAGAAAGAAAAGAATAATAGGATGAAAGGATACATCTAAAATGAGATCTGAAAGACATCAAGGAAAGAAGAAAAAGCGGAAATTTGGCAAAATAATAAGAAATTTATTTATCATATTCTTGCTTGTTGTTGTTGCAGTAGTAGGATATTCTTACTACCAATTTAAACAAGGTCTACAAACTTCTAAAGCAGATAATGATTCAAGTGTACCAGAGCAAGTATACGAATTTAATGGTGAAAAAGATCAATACGGTGGAACGAATATTTTACTCTTAGGTAGTGACTCAAGAGGAGAAGAAAATGCACGTGCAGATACAATTATGGTTGCACATTATCAACCTGATTCAGGCACTTATAAAATGATTTCTTTTATGCGCGATATGTATGTCGATATTCCAGGACATGGTCAAAATCGTATTAATGCTGCACTTGCTTATGGAGGTCCAGAATTATTAAGGCAAACGATTAAAGAGAACTTTAACATCGACTCGCAATATTATGCAATTCTTGATTTTGAGGGGTTTGAAAAGGTCATTGATGTGGCTTTTCCAAACGGTGTAGAAATCAATGTGGAGAAAGAGATGTCTCAGAAAATCGGTGTAACATTAAAACCGGGATTACAGAAATTGGATGGCGAACACCTATTAGGATATGTCAGATTCAGAAATGACGCGGTTGGCGATTTCGGTCGAGTTGAAAGACAACAAAACGCGATTAAAGCAGTAATGAATCAATTTACTAGTTTAAATACGATAGCTAAACTACCTAAACTAGTAGGAGTTGTTACACCTTACGTCAATACCAATATGAAAACAAGTGACATCTTATATATGGGAAAAGATGTTTTAATGAATGGAAGCCCGCAAGTAGAGTCATTAAGAATTCCAGCAGATGGCACTTACCAAAATGTTAGAATCAGTGGAATGGCTGTTTTACAGGTTGATTTAGAAGCAAACAAACAAGAGTTACAGCAATTTTTAACTAACTAAAAGAAGAATATCTATGTTTTTTCGAGCGAGAGAAGGAGAGTATGGATGGATTTAGAGAGTATCAGACAGTGGCTTACACTAGAAAATATATTAGCTCTAATTGAAGAATATCGTTCATTTGGCCCTCTTCCAGGAATTCTACTACCTTTAATAGAGGCATTTTTACCTTTTCTCCCGCTTTTTTTATTCGTGATGGCTAATGCGAATGCGTTCGGATTATGGGGCGGATTTTTTTATTCTTGGATTGGCTCAGTTGCAGGAGCTTTGCTCGTTTTTTTTATCATTAGAAAATATGGCCAAGCGCGATTCTTAAGTGTAATTAAAAACCATGATAAAGTAAAAAAATTAATGGCATGGGTTGAAAAGCATGGTTTTGCACCGTTATTTTTATTACTATGCTTCCCTTTTACACCATCTGCTATTGTAAATATTGTGGCTGGCTTATCGAGAATAAGTATTGCCCAATACGCATTGGCAGTCATAGCAGGAAAAATGGTGATGATTTTTACAATGAGTTTTGTCGGGCATGATATTGCCTCACTGATTACAAAACCGACGAGAACGGCCATCGTCATCCTCATCATTGCTATTCTTTGGTATGTAGGTAAAAGAATAGAAATTAAATTAAATACAAGTGTAGAAAAAACGAAAAAATAGATAGTTTAGAGGAAAGCCCGGCAGATGTTTGCTGGGCTTTTTGAATTTTTGAATAAGAACAGAAAAAGAATAGAGCACATGCATCTATCCTGCAACAATGTTAACCACCAAGCAGAATTCCCTGTATTTACTTTAAACACAAAAAGGAGAAAAGTGTGAGAGATGTGCTAAAATAGGAACAAAGATTCTATAGGTCGATTCACATTGAAAGTGAAGGTGAAAATACATGACAGTAAAGATGTTAATTGGTCGGTCTCAGACAGGAAAAACCGAGAAGATGGTCAGTGAGATAAAGCAACTTATGAAAGAAAATCCTGAAGGCTCACCAATTATTTATATTGTTCCAGAACAGATGACGTTTCAATCTGAATATAAATTAGCTAGTTCTAAAGGTTTAGGAGGAATGATTAGAACACAAGTTTTTTCTATCACGAGATTAGCATGGCGAGTTCTGCAAGAGACTGGTGGAATAAGCCGTTATCATTTAAGTAGTATTGGTACAAACATGCTCATTCGCAAGATTATTGAGGAACAGAAGGATGAGCTGAAAATTTTTCAAAATGCAGCTGATAAAAATGGCTTTATCCAGCAGATGGAAAGCATGTTAACAGAGTTTAAACGGTATTGTGTGAACCCTACTGAATTACAAATGCGAATAGCGCAATTACAACAGAATGATCATGAGAAAAAAGTGTTAGCAGAGAAACTGCATGATTTAGAATTGATTTATTCGAAGTTTGAAGCCGGTATATTGGATAAATACTTAGACTCGGAAGACTATTTGCAATTACTTGCTGAAAAAGCAAATGAATCGGTTTATTTGCAAAAGGCAACAGTTTATATCGACGGTTTTCATAGTTTTACACCACAGGAATACCGCGTTATTGAAGCACTTATCCGTCATTGTCCAAATATGACAATTGCCCTAACGTTAGATCAGCCGTTTGATAACGAACCACCAGATGCCCTCCATTTATTTAGGCAAACAGGTGAGACATATCAAACAATTCTAGAGATAGCTAAGCAACAAAAACATCAAGTCGAATATGAGTTACTTTCTCAAGTTCCGACAAACAAGCATGAATCATTGAGACATTTTGAAGCCAATTTTGAAGTGCGTCCGACTATCCCATTTAGTGGGGAGGCACGGGTCATGATTGCCCATGCAATGAATCGCAGAGCAGAAATTGAGGGGATTGCCCGGAAGGTTCGTGCCCTTGTTCGTGATGAAGGGTTAAGGTATAAAGATATAACCGTACTTATGAGAAACGGTCATGAATATCATGATTTAATTACAACCGTGTTTAATGATTATGAGATTCCTTTATTTATTGATAGAAAGAAGTCCATGTTACATCATCCTGTTGTCGAATTTATTCGTTCCAGTTTAGAGGTGTTAATGAGTAACTGGCGATATGAACCTGTTTTCCGTACGATAAAAACTGAAATGATTTTTCCACTTAACTATTCGTCTTCATTATTACGTGAGAAGATGGACCGGTTAGAAAATTATGTTTTATCTTATGGCATACAAGGTAGTAAATGGACAAAGAAAGAGCGCTGGAAATATCGGAGAATTCGTGGCCTTGAGATGACAAATACAGGGCAAACAGATGCAGAAAGAGACATAGAAGAAGAAGTCAACCAATTAAGAGATATCGTAGCTGCACCACTATTGAGACTTTCAAGGCGAATGAAGAAAGCGGAAACAGGCAGGGAATACGCAGAAGCCCTTTATTTATATTTAGAAGAAACAGATATCCCAGCCAAAATAGAAAAACTGCAAATAGAGACGGAAGAAAGAGGAGAGCTTGTTAGATCTAGAGAGCATAACCAAGCATGGAATGCAGTTGTTGAGCTATTGGATGAATATGTAGAAATGCTTGGTAGTGAGCAGATGACGACAGAGCGCTTTGCGACAATATTAGATGCAGGTATTGAAGCACTACAATTTAGTATTGTACCACCTGCAATGGACCAGGTAATTGCTGCTGATATGGAAAGGTCACGAGTGGCTGATATGAAAGCTGCCTTTATTATTGGTTTAAATGAAGGGGTTCTACCAGCAAAGTTTCCAGAAGAAGGTGTATTAGCAGATGATGATCGCGAGCAGTTATTGTCACTAGGAATGAAAGTAGCTCCTTCAACGAAAACGAGATTGTTAGATGAAGAGTTTTTGGCGTATAAGGCATTTGTCACACCGTCAGATTATTTATTTGTTAGCTATCCAATGGCAAACGAAGAAGGTAAGGCACTCATTCCCTCTCCATTTATAAAGAGAATACAAGATCAATTTGTACAAATAAAAGAAGAGTATTTGATGTCAGATCCAGCAGAACTAAATGAAGAAGGACAAATAGACTATATCAGTCATATTAATACAGCATTAACGTTTTTAACATCGCAATTACAATTACAGAAACGCAATTATGCCATTTATGACATGTGGTGGGATACGTATAATATTTATTTACAGAAATCAGGCTGGCAAGATATCACAAACAAGGTTTTAGCAAGTTTACATTATGAGAATAGGACAGAACAACTAGATGAAGAGATTAGTAAAGCATTGTATGGTGAAACGATTCGTGCAAGTGTATCAAGAATGGAACTCTTTCATAGCTGTCCGTTCTCACATTATGCCCAATATGGTTTGCGTTTGAGAGAACGGCAAGTCTTTCGATTAGAAGCACCTGATATTGGTGAATTATTTCATGCCGCCCTAAAATATATAACCGAAACGGTTATGCATAAGGACTTGCAATGGTCAGATATGACAAGGGAACAATGCGAATTACTTGCAAAAGAAGCCGTTGAACTACTTGCACCTAAATTACAGCATGAAATCCTCCTAAGCTCTAATCGATACTTCTATATTAAGCGAAAACTGGAGCAAATCATTAGCCGTGCATCCTTTATTATGGGAGAACATGCAAAAGCCAGTGGATTCACACCCGTCGGTTTAGAGATGAGCTTTGGACCTTCTGGTGATTGGCCATCTCTATCTTTTCCATTGAAAAATGGCAGTATGATGGAACTAGTGGGACGCATTGATCGTGTTGATCAAGCGAAAGGTGAGAAGACAGGATCGTATTTACGCATTATTGATTATAAGTCAAGTGAGAAAGACGTGAATATTAACGAGGTATATTACGGATTATCGTTACAAATGTTAACCTATTTGGATATTGTCATTGCCCATTCAGAGGAACTCATCGGTATGAAAGCTGATCCAGCGGGTGTTCTGTATTTTCATGTTCATAATCCAATGATTAACTCAAGCAAAATGCTTGGTTTAGACGAGATAGAAAAAGAGATCTTGAAAAAGTTCAAAATGAAGGGATTATTATTAGGAGAAGAAAATGTTGTACGTTTAATGGACAAGTCTTTAACAACAGGCGATTCGCCGATTATTTCTGCTGGCTTTAATAAAGATGGGTCGCTATCAAAGCGATCCAAGGTTGCTGATAAAGCGGAATTTAATTACTTGCGACAATTCGTGAGAAATAAATATATTAAAACGGGTAACCAAATGACTGGTGGTCAAGTGGAGATATCACCATATAAATTGAAAGAACGGACGCCATGTACATTTTGTTCTTTTAAATCCATCTGTCAATTTGATGAGTCATTAGAAACGAATACATTTAGATTATTAGATGAAAAACCGAGAGATGAAGTGCTAACTCGAATAAGAGAGGAGGCAGAAAAGGATGCCTAAATCTATCATTCCACCAAAGCCTGAGAATCTTACTTGGACAGATGATCAATGGAAAGCGATCCATGCGACAAATCAAGATATTCTCGTAGCGGCAGCAGCAGGATCGGGGAAAACCGCTGTACTAGTTGAAAGAATCATTACCAAAATATTAAACACTGACAATCCCATGAATGTCGATGAGCTCCTTGTTGTCACATTTACTAATGCTTCAGCAGCAGAAATGCGTCATAGAATAGGAGAAGCGCTAGAGAAGGCAATTCAAGCGGACCCACATTCCTATCATTTACGTAAACAATTAACTTTGCTCAATAAAGCATCCATCTCAACGTTGCATTCTTTCTGCTTAGAGGTAATAAAGAAATATTATTATTTAATCAATATAGACCCAGGATTTAGAATTGCAGATGAAACAGAGGCTCAATTATTACGAGATGAAGTTTTAGATGATTTATTTGAAGAAGCTTATGGTAAAGAAGATAACGAAGCATTTTACCACTTAGTGGATACGTTCACAAACGATCGCAGTGATGTGGCGCTTCAAGATATGATTAGACAAATCTATGATTTTGCTCGAGCAAATCCGTCAATGGATGATTATTTGGACAAGATGATTGAGATGTACAATGTGACTCCTACTGCAAATATGGGCGATATTCCATTTGTCGGTTATCTCCTCTCAGATGTTCGCCTGCAATTACAAGGTGTGAGAAGTTTATTAACCCACGCACTTGAGTTAACAAAGCAACCTGGGGGACCAGCGCCAAGAGCGGACAACTTTGTAGCAGATATCCAACTAGTCGATATCTTAATACAGGCGGCTGAGCAATCTTGGGAGACATTGTATGAGGCAATGCAGTCTTATAAATTTAAAACTTTAAAGGCTTGTAAAGGGGAAGAGTTTGAGCCAGAACTAATAGAAGAGTCGAAAAAAGTGCGAGATCAAGCGAAGGATGTCTTGAAGAAACTGAAAGAAGAGCTTTTTAGCAGGAAAGCAGAATCTTTTCTAAAAGATATGTTAGAAATGAAGCCACATATTGCAGGATTAGCACAATTAGTAAAAGCATTTGCAGAGAGGTTTGCAGCAGTTAAAACAGAAAAAGGACTAGTAGACTTCGCTGATTTAGAGCATTATTGTTTGGATATTCTTGGGGTTGTTGATCAATTTAATCAATTCATTCCTACAGACGCTGCCCTTGCCTATAAAAAACAATTTAAAGAAGTGCTTGTCGATGAATACCAAGATACGAATATGGTACAAGAGGCGATTCTTCAACTAGTCACAAATGATAATGAGTTAAACGGAAACCTCTTTATGGTTGGAGATGTAAAACAATCGATTTATCGTTTCCGTTTAGCAGAACCGAACTTATTTTTAAACAAATATAATCGGTTCACGACTGACGGTGAATCAACAGGTTTACGCATTGATCTGGCGCGGAATTTCCGCAGTAGAAAAGAAGTCCTACATGGCACCAATTTTATCTTTAAGCAAATTATGGGAGAAAATGTAGGGGAGATTGTTTATGATGAAGCAGCTGAACTTGTTCCTGGAGCTGCTTATCCTGAAGAAGTGACGCATCCGATTGAGTTAACGATGATTGATCTTGAAGATGAAGATCATACGGAACAACCTGATTCGTTTGAGGAGGAAGAGCTCGCGCAATCACAATTAGAAGCAAGACTCATAGCAAAGAAAATTAGAGAATTAATGGCTAGCCATAAACAAGTGTATAATGCAAAGCTTAAGCAAGAGCAACCGATGAAGTATCGGGATGTTGTGATTTTATTGCGTTCAATGACGTGGGCACCACAAATGATAGAGGAATTAAGACAGCAAGGGATTCCTGTTTATGCTGATCTTTCACAAGGCTATTTTGATGCTACCGAAGTTTCCATTATGATGTCACTCTTAAAAGTGATAGATAATCCATATCAAGATATTCCATTAGCCGCTGTATTACGTTCGCCAATTGTTGGTCTAACAGAGAATCAATTGGCGACCATAAGAGTTCCTCATCAAACTGGTGCTTATTATGAAGCGGTTCAACAATTTTGTTCTGAAGTTCAAACAGGGGCTAAGGTTGCCATTTATGATAAGCTAAAGCCGTTTTTATTGCAGTTAGAAAATTGGCGACAAAAAGCCAGACAAGGTGCTTTATCTGATTTGATTTGGCAATTATATAGAGAAACACGATTTTATGATTTTGCAGGTGGGATGCCTGGTGGAAAACAACGCCAAGCTAATTTGCGCGCCTTATATGATCGGGCAAGACAATATGAAGCTACATCATTTAGAGGATTGTTTAGATTTTTGCGCTTTATTGAAAGAATGAGAGAAAGAGGAGACGATTTAGGGGCTGCCCGTGCCTTAGGAGAACAGGAAGATGTAGTACGTATCATGACTATTCATAAAAGTAAAGGGTTAGAGTTTCCTTTTGTCTTTATGCCAGGGCTAGCACGAAACTTTAATACGATGGATTTGAAGAAGTCTTTCTTGCTAGATAAGGATCTGGGGTTAGCATATAAATATGTGAATGCAAATAAAAGGATTTCTCTTGCTTCGTTACCGCAGCTTGCCTTCAAACGTAAGAAAAAAATGGAGATGCTTGCTGAAGAAATGCGAGTGCTTTATGTTGCTTTGACAAGAGCGAAGGAAAAGCTTTTCTTGATTGCTTCGCCGAAAAATATGGCTAAGAAGTTGAAGGATTGGCAAAGGGTGTCGAGGAATTCAGACTGGCTACTTGATGATTTTACTCGTGCTCAAAGTACAAGCTATTTAGACTGGATCGCACCTGCTATCATCCGACATCAAGATAGCGCAACTTTAGATACTAGTTTGAGTCCGGTAGTAGCAGCAATTCATAACCATCCATCTAGTTGGGAAGTTCAAATTGTTGCAAAAGAAGAAGCGAAGGCGGTTATTGATGAAAATCAAAATGAATCTGACCTTCTCTTAGAAAAAGTACAGCAGGGAGAAAGAGTCGATAAAAAATCTCGTTATTATGAAACGATTAAGCATCGTCTGGAATGGTCATATCCTTATCAATCAGCAATGAAATCAAGATCGAAACAGTCAGTTTCTGAAATAAAAAGGCAAAAAGAAATCTTTTCTCAAGAGGAAAGTGGGCAAGAATTAGTTAAAGGGTTTAAAAAGCCAATTTTAAATCGACCGTTATTCATGCAAGAAAAGTCCATTACACCTGCTGAAAGAGGAACGGCCTTGCATACAGTGATGCAACACTTAGACTTACATGATCCAGCAGAGGAAAAGCATATAATGGAAAAAGTAGAACATTTAGTGAAAAAAGAACTGTTAACAGCTGAGCAAGCTACGGTCGTTGACCCAGCTTTGATTGTTGACTTCCTTGAAAGTGAGCTAGCTGAGCGTATGAGAAAAGCAACGACTTTGCAAAGAGAAGTACCGTTTAACCTTGCTTTGCCAGCTAGTGAAGTTTACTCCCATTGGGATCAAGCAGAAGATACGGTATTAGTACAAGGAATTATTGACTGTTTGTTTGAGGATCATAAGGGCCTTGTTATCGTGGATTACAAATCAGATCGCATTACCGATCGTTTTAGAGGTGGAATGGATGAGGCAGCACCAATTTTAATTGATAGATACCGAGTTCAAATTAATTTATACACGAAAGCGGTCGAACAGATAACAAAAAGGAAAGTCGCACAAAAGTACCTTTATTTCTTTGATGGCGGTTATTTTTTGGAAATATAAAAAGAGGGCAGTTGCCCTCTTTTTAGTGTATTCTTATAAGTTGCCTACAGTTGGCTGATCCAATAGGTTTGCATCTAATACATTACTTGCACTGAGCCCGTTGTTTGTCATTATAAATCCACCAGTGTTCAAAGTTCCAGAGCCAGTAGTGGATTTAGAGTTACTTTTTGGTGATATATAAAGTGAATCGCCGAATTGAACAATACCACCTGAAACATTGATTATCTGGACAGGGCCGATAATTGCCGGCATAATAAACACCCTTTATTCTTCGTTTTTCACAAATTGTCTAAAATGTTTCACACGAGATTCCATACTAATATCTTTCGTATTGCCAATATGAAGGACTGAGCTTGATGAAACGCCTAAAATATCTATATTCTTAACTTTAATAATGGGTTTATGTTGAATATAGTGAGTTTGGATATTTTCAGTTATTTTCGGAATAATTAATTCTTCTCTATAGAGGTCATAAGCGTTGTAATTACCTTCTTTACCATAAAAGATTTCAGCGTCTCGCTGCAGTGCCAATGCCCTGGAATAACCTTGGATATAAGAAGTATCGCCGATTTCGAAAATGGAGGAGAAGCCAAATGTGTCCACCTTAATCTGGTCTACAACTGATGTTCTTTTAAACATGTAATTACTCCGGTGTTAGTGGTACAAAGGGACCGATAATTAGTGATTCAGGTGGTGTATCAAAGGTAGAGGCAAGCTGTATCGTTTCCGCATCACCGACAAGAAATATGGATGAACTTGACACACCAATTATCCGCACATCTCCCACACATAACTCGCGGTTATATACTTGGAAATTCATTCTTTTTTCATCTCCTTCATATTCTCCGGTAAATGACTAAGGAAGGCATAGACACCATTTCGTATTTCCGTTTTTAATGCTTCAATCACTTTTGTTTTCTCTTCCTGGCTGTCTAGATTACGATTAGACTGCTGTTTCAAATAGTAGTCTACACGACTAGAAAGCTGCTTTTTAATATCCTCTTTAATAAATTCTACATAGGAGCTATCCTTTGGCATTTTTAAGTTTGCTTCTGCTTCTTCAACAATTTGTGGGAGCTCCCCTTCTATAAAAGTTAATAATGCCGTTTCTATTTCCATATTTCTTTTAAACAAATTTTTGGGAGAATAAGGTGTTTGTAATTCTTTTTGATCGACAGAGAAATCATCAATATCTTGCAAATCTGATGGATTTAAGCCAATGTTTAATGTCCCTTCCAATGTCTCTACTTTTAACTGGTCAAATTTATATTCGATCCGGTCGATATGAATAGGCTGACGATCATTTTGTGCCATTTCTTCCTTCATTTTTTTCATTGAAGATTCAAGCTTTTGAATTCGCTGTTCTTGCATTTGTACATAAGCTTGTAATTGTTGAAAATACGTGTAAAGATCTTGACTCATCCTAAAATCGCCGCCTTTCCAATCTTATTATGGTTTCGATGGAGCAGTTAAGGGAACGAGTGGTGTCCCTACTGTTGTTCCTGGGGCAATTGGCGTTTCTTCATATTCTGGTGCAGGTTCGGTAAACCCTCCCGTATTATACAAGTGGGAGGATGGTTTAATAATACCTGCACTGCCAATTTGAAATACGGAAGAGTTTGAGACCCCGCCGATTTTAATTAGCTGAATAGAAATAGATTGTTGAATATAATAATTATTCATCGCTCATCACCTTAAAGTTATGCATTAAAGTAGTTACCTTGGTCAACGCTATCGTTATCATATGTGTTGGTTGTGCTATTGTAGTTAACAACATCTAATCCATCCCCTGTATTAAAAGAACCGGCTCCAGAAAACGTTTTGGCATTAGAGAGGGGCATTACCTTATAAATATCACCAATGTTAAAGACGGAACTACTTCCTATAGAAATTACTTGAACAGCTCCAACAATTGCTGGCATATAAACACCCTTTGCATACACAGAAGTTTTGAAAACGGGCGAATGCCCTAATTATCTATTTATCATTATCCTATGTGCCTAGTGTAATAGTGTGAAGAAACTTTATGATTAAGGGTGAAAAATATAGATGTCAGACTGTTGAAATGCTAAAATAATTATAATCAGAAAATTTTAATTATTTTAGCGAGGAGGATTTACCGTGAAGGTACCATTAATATTAACTGAATTTCTAGATCGTGCGGTAAGGTTATATGGAGATAAAGAAGCAATATATGGTGATACGCTCACACTTACATATAATCAATTGAATAAAAGGGTGAATCAACTATCACATGGGCTAGAAAGCATTGGTGTACAAAAGGGAGACCGTGTCGCTTATTTAGCGCCAAATACTGTGGAAATGCTTGAAGGGTTTTATGGTGTATATCAATTAAATGCAATTATGGTTCCACTTAATATCCGCCTGCAGCCAAATGATTACGTTTTCATATTAAATCATAGTGAATCAAAAGTACTTTTCGTTGATCAAGAACTGTATAGATTGATACAACCAATTAAAGATCAGTTAGTAACAATAGAAACGATTATTGTTCATGATATGGATGGTGATACAACTGAAATTGGTTATGACAATTGGTTAGCATCTTTTCCTGAAGAAAGTTTTTGTAGAGAAGAAATAGACGAAGAGGATGTATGTTCTTTGTTATATACGAGTGGAACAACAGGAGACCCAAAAGGTGTGATGCTTACTCATCGTAACAACTACTTACATGCATTAAGTACGATGCATCATTTGCGGGTGAGTGATCAAGATACACTTATTCATGTACTGCCGATGTTTCATGTTAACGGCTGGGGTTCGCCATTTTATTATACAGCGAATGGGGCAAAACAACTTTGTCTGCGTAAAACGACACCAGAAGTCATCTTTCAAGCAATGGAGAAATATAAAGTGTCTATCGTTCATATGGCACCGACTGTATTGAATAGCTTAATGCAATACTATGATCAGTATCAAACGAAGTTCTCACATCCTATTCGCGTAGTGATTGCAGGTTCTGCCCCGCCACCTGCTTTTGTTTCTAAAGTGGAAGCTGAGATGGGCTGGGACTTTATCCAGGTATATGGGATGACCGAATCTTCACCACTAAGCACGATATCACAAATCAGATCTCATATCCAAATAAATGAAAAAGAAACATATAGAATGAAGGCAAAAGCCGGTTATCAAATGATTGGTTCTCAAGTGAAAGTTGTGGATGAATATGGTGCAGAAGTTGCAAGTAATAGCAAAGATATTGGCGAAGTGGTTGTGCGTAGTCACGGGGTAATGAAAGGTTACTGGAAAAATGAAAAAGCAACGGCAGAAACGATTCGTGATGGCTGGCTACATACTGGTGATATGGGGACAGTTGATCAATATGGCAACATAGACATTGTGGATCGTAAGAAAGATATTATTATTTCCGGTGGTGAAAATATTTCTTCAATAGAAATTGAAGGTGTATTATACGAACATCCTGCCATTTTGGAAGCAGCTGTTATTGCCGTACCACATGAGAAATGGGGAGAAACCCCACATGCCTTTATTGTTTTAAAGGAAGGGATGGACGGGGTGAACGAAAAAGATATTATTGCTTTTACTCGTGAAAATATGGCTCATTTTAAAGCGATAACTAGCGTAACATTTACAAACGAACTACCAAAAACAGCTTCAGGAAAAATCCAAAAAATTCATTTACGTAACGATTATTGGGCTACAAGTGGGAAAGACGGTAGATATGTTAATTGAAAAATTTGTTTGAAGCGAGAGCGCATGTTTTTTGGATTTATTTAATA
The DNA here is from genome assembly GCF_034651445.1 of Cytobacillus sp. OWB-43. NCBI lineage: Bacteria > Bacillati > Bacillota > Bacilli > Caryophanales > Bacillaceae > Cytobacillus > Cytobacillus sp. OWB-43. The sequence continues at coordinate 157,991 of NZ_JAYEFF010000001.1, forward strand.
ATGAGAAGTATGGGCATATCTTTTAAGGTAAAGATATGCTTTTTTTCATGTTCGGTAATGTACGTTAAGAAACTGCAAAAAAATAGTAAGAGAAAATGATTAAATTGATAGTAGAAAATATGCTATATTAAGGTAGTGTGTTGATGAATATTGGAATTAAAGGAAGAAATAGGTTAACTGTTTTCAGGTGGCTCTACTTTTATTCTCTCATCAGATTCTAATAGAAATAAGTGACCAGTTAACAAATTAAAGACCGGCAGTCGGGATAGACTGGGAAAAAGAGAAGGAGGTAAAAGGAACGACTTAGTTCAATTGTAAAAACAATTTCTTAGGAGGAAGTTATGCAATCGCTTAACGAAAACAGAAGAATTCATTCCATCGATGCAATGAGGGGATTCGCTTTATTTGGTATTTTAATAGTCAATTTTTTATCTTTCCATTCACCATATACGCATATAGATCCGTTTAATTATTGGGATAAAGCAGGGGATAGTACGGTTTTTCCTATTATTGATGTATTTTTTCAAGCGAGTTTTTATCCGTTATTTTCTTTATTATTTGGCTATGGTGTCATGATTCTAAAAGAAAGGGCAGAGTTAAAAGGCGTTCATAGTCCATTATTACTTGCAAGAAGATTTCTATTTTTATTAATCATCGGTTTATGTCACGCATTATTCATTTGGCATGGAGATATTTTAGTTACCTATGCTATCGCAGGATTTGCTCTTATTTTATTCATAGAACTGTCAGGGAAACTGTTAATCTTACTTGGTCTACTCATTTATATCATTCCAAATCTACTCTTAGTTGGGATATTACTTCTTACGTTATTCATAGAACCAGATCTTTCGGCGATGATGACGACATCTGTTGCTGACATTGTTCAGGTGTATCAATCAGGCACATGGCTAGAAATCGTACGTCAGAATATAGATGACTGGTTAATGAATAATAATTTGGCCACAATGCCCATTTTAATGATTAGTATTTTACCATTGTTTTTAATTGGAGCAGGGCTACGAAAGCTTCAAGTGGTTGAAAAACTTGAACAAAGACGGATGACAGCGATTGTTCTCATGATTGTATTTCTTACTACTGGATACCTTATTAAACTATTACCATATTTCATTAGTACTAATTTAGCAATGCAATATATACAAGATATCTTTGGGGGCCCATTGGTAGCGGTTGGGTATAGCCTACTCATCCTTGTGCTCGTTAATAGCAAGATAGGGATAATCACAAAACCTTTACAAACAATCGGGCGCTTGTCTATGACGAATTATTTAATGCAATCCATTGTGGCTACATGTTTATTTTATAGTTATGGGTTTGGATTGTATGGCAATGTATCATTGCTGACAGGAACAATGATTGCCATTATATTATACGTATGTCAAATTCTATTCAGCATAATATGGATGAAATATTTTGTATATGGCCCATTTGAATGGTGCTGGAGATGGTTCACTTATTGGCAAAAGCCGTCTACATTTAAAAGAATTCAAAAGTAAGAGTCATCTATTATTCACAATCATTTGCTAACATTTCAGTTAATTTACGCTATACTTATTTAAAAAGGGGTGTAGAGTGTGAAGTACATAACATATGAATACAATAATAAACAAGCTTACGGCGTACTTGTGAAAGAAGAAAAAATGGTCTTACCTTTGCAGGAGGCTGCACAAAACAAAGGGGTACCTTTGCCAGAAGATTTAGTGGATGCCATCGGACATGAAAAATGGAGCGACACATTCATACAGGAATTAATAAGCAATGAAAGTGAATCTACCCTGTTGATAGCCTTAGAAGACATTCAATTAAAAGCACCAATTCCAAGGCCGAAAAAGAATGTTTTCTGTGTAGGGAAAAACTATGCAGAACATGCAATTGAAATGGGAAGTTCAGCAGATATTCCTAAAGAAATGATTGTCTTTACGAAGTCACCTACAACAGTAGCTGCTCCAGACGAAGAAATCCCTCATTATCAACAACTAACAGAAATGTTAGATTATGAAGGAGAAGTAGGAGTAATTATCGGTAAAAAAGGCAAAGAGATAGAAGAAGCGGAAGCGTTAGATTATGTGTTTGGATATACGATTATTAATGATATAACAGCAAGAGATATACAATCTAAACATAAGCAATACTTTTTAGGGAAAAGCTTGGATCAATCATGTCCGATAGGTCCGTGGATTGTAGGGAAAGAAGAGTTAACAAATCCTAATGATTTGCGTATTACGACTAAGGTCAATGGAGAAGTAAGACAAGATTCTCATACTTCAAAATTTATCTTTCCTATCGAGAAGATTATTCACATCCTTTCAAAAGGGATGACGCTAGAACCAGGAGATATTATTGCCACAGGTACACCTGCTGGCGTTGGTAATGGCTTTAAACCACCACGTTTTCTAAAGCCAGGTGATCATATTGAAATCACAGTTGAAGGTGTAGGGCAGTTATCTAATACAATAATGAGTATTAATTAATCATTATTGTAAAGATTGATAGTAATCTTTAGGCTTTATCTATTTGATTATGGTATGATGTAAACGAATTATTCTCTAAGGATAAGAGAATAAGAAATTTAAGGGGGTTCTAATGTGACACATGCACATTTAACAACATGGATCGTTGCCTTTATTCTATTCTTTGTTGCCTTATCATTGCAGAAAAATGGCAAAGATAAAGTGGTACATATGATTCTAAGATTATTTTACTTATTAATCATTGCCACAGGTGTAGGTATGCTTTTCTCAATTAGTAATATTGATATTATGTATGTATTGAAAGCGCTTGTTGGCCTATGGATTATCTCTATGTGGGAAATGATCTTAATTCGTAATAAAAAGGGCAAAAGAACAACCATTTTATGGGTACAATTAATTGTCGCTTTTTTACTTGTCCTTTATTTAGGCTTAAGTTTGCCATTAGGATTCAAACCATTTATGTAGGTGAAAAGACTCTATTGGAAGCTGCTAAAATTAGCAGCTTTTTTCTTTTTTTCGTGTCATTATATCAACTTTTATGGTATTTTTAATCTGATAGTACTATATTAACTTTCTTGTTTTGGGCATTTAATACTATATGAAACGAAGTTGCGCTACCTGACACAGTCCCTATTATTAGAGGGTATGGTCAACATTGTACGGATGAGAACCTCCATGATTGATCATGAAGTAAAAGATGAGGGCGGTTATTCAATTAAATGAGAATAAACCGATAAAAGAATTGTGAGTGTTAGAGGAAAGACCTTTTTATTATCGTCAAAGATAAAGTCCTTATAATTTAAATCGAGGTTGGATTATAAAGTATCAAACGTTGACGAATGAAAGGTGGACATACACTCGCAGGAGGATACGAAATGGCAGCTATACTATCAGGAATTGACAAAATGGACAAATGCAGCTTGAAAATCAGGTGCCATCGTTTATTTCAGTAACAAAGGAGGAGCCGATGATGGTCGATTCGTTTATTCAATTACCTGTCAATGATCGTAAACGAACAAAACAATTAATGATAGAGTGCCAAAATTTAAAGCAGTGCTATCATGTTTTGTTCCAAAATAACACAGAATCTATCTTTACTATTGATGCTGAGGATCGTTTTACAAGTGTCAATTCAGCTTTAGAGGAAAATTCGGGCTATACAGCAAAGGAACTAATTGGTCTGCCATTTACTCGTTTATTTGATCATCGCCAACTTCCGATTATCAAAGCTTTTTTTGACCGTGCAAGAATGGGGGAAACACAGCAGTTCCAAACAGATATCATTGGGAAACTTGGTAAGAAAGACTTTTATGATATTAAACTCATCCCAGTTATTCGAGATGAAAAGGTAAGTTGTATATATGGAATTGCTAAAAATGTTACAGAACTAAAGAAGATCGAAAATAAATTAACCGAATTATCGTACTATGATCATTTAACTGGACTCCCAAATAAACATAGATTTACTGAACAATTAATCTCGTCAATGAAAAGGGCGAAAAAAAATCAGCAATCTTTTGCTTTACTATCTATTGATATCGATCGTTTTAAAATGATTAACGAAAGTGTTGGATATTTAATAGGCGATCAGATCATTCAGCAACTGGCTTATCGTGTCAATCAGACCTTACCAACCGATAGCTTTTTAGGGAGCTTTGGTGGGGACCGCTTCTTATGCTTATTACCTGAGAATTTACAGACAGAAGAAATAATGAGGCTCACACAGACTTTACTTGAGACCATCGACCGTCCCATTATTATTCAACAGCAAGAGATTCATGTCACAGCAAGTTTCGGCATTAGTTTATATCCAAATGATGGGATAGATTCCGAGCAACTGATGAAAAATGCTGATATCGCGATGCATCTTTCCAAACAGAAAGGTGGTAATCAATTAACCTTTTTTTCTGAAGAAATGAATGAAGAAGTGTTAAAACGATTCGAGATGGAAGGTTATTTAAGAAAAGCATTAAAAAATAAACAGTTCACACTTCATTACCAGCCCCTCGTTTGTTTAGAAAGTGGAGAGCTTTTTGGTAGTGAAGCTTTGATTAGATGGTACCATCCTAAAATTGGAAATATCTCTCCGGCACAATTTATACCTTTAGCAGAGGAAACAGGACTCATTAACGATATTGGTCGATGGGTATTAAATGAGGCATGTAAGCAGAATAAATTATGGCATGATCAAGGTTTTACACATTTACAAATATCGGTTAATGTAGCTGCATGTCAATTTCAACAAAAGCATTTTTTAAAGGTTGTTAAAGATGCCCTGCAACAATCGGGCCTTCCACCAAAGTATTTAATTTTAGAATTAACAGAAAGTACGATGCTGAAAAATAAAAAACATAGTATTGCAGTTATGAAAGAGTTGCAAAGAATGGGCATTCAAGTATCGATTGATGATTTTGGTACAGGATATTCCTCATTAAGTTATTTGAAGGATTTGCCAATTGATACATTGAAGATTGATCGTTCTTTTATACATAATTTACGTATGAATACATCTGATGCTGCGATTGTGAAAGCAATCATTACGATGGGGAAAGGGTTGCAGTTAAAAGTGTTAGCAGAGGGTGTAGAAACAGAAGAGCAAATGAAAGTGCTGAAGAAACTGGATTGCCACTTTGCTCAAGGGTATTTTTTTCAAAAGCCATTAGTAAACCAAGAATTTGAAAAAGGGTTGCAGCAGCAATGATCATAACATTGGAAATGAGACTGTAGACGAGCTTGTAGTGAGTGTCTACAGTCTTTTTTTCTTTTTTTTTATGCTCATTTTATCCGGAAGAAGAGATTTTTTCAATGACCATTCTTTTTCCACTATTTAAAGTAAATTCGAAACGGTCTGTCTCTTTTTCATAATAAAAGAAATGATGCTGTACGCTACAAATATGCTCTTGATTATCAAAAATCATAAAATTAACACCGCTTTTTCTTGTTTCATCACCGAAAAATGTCAACTGATTATAGCAGTAAATACAATCAAAAATGGAGAAATCAATGCTGTTTAAACTAGTGATGAATTGTACAAAGGCATCGTCATTTACTTCTTCTAATAATGATTCTAATGAGAAAACGAGATGCTTTTTAATTCTTATCTGATCTTGATCTTTTAAATGGAGCAGATCACTGCCGCAATGGATTTGGCCATTGAGTGATAATACACCTTTTCGCCACCGTTTCAGTCTAAATACCTCAATTTCTTGTTGGCGATACTCTTCTAATGAAGATGCTTCATCCGTTTCCTGGTCAAAAAATACCCACTGATTATTAATAAATTCAACATTCCCCTCCATATAGGCTCTTGATTGTTGTTCTATTAAATTGAGTCGTTGTTGTCTGTTCATCATAAACCTCCAGGTAAAAGTCTTTCACTCTATTTTTTGGCAATTTCCTAATGTTTTATAACCTTTATCTAGGACAATTAACCATTTATTTTAGCTCGCATAGAATAAATCCATGCATGATGTTCCGGGCAATTCCACTCGTTTGACATCATTAATTATCCGCTTAAATATTTGCTGCATCTATGATGCTCGTAGAAAGGGTGAAGAAGCCATGTGTGGAATCACGGGCTGGGTTGACTTCAATACAAATATGCAAAATGAACGTCCGACACTAGAAAAAATGACGAATACTTTATCTAAAAGGGGTCCTGATGATACGAATATTTTTGCTTCTGGGCCAGCCGGGTTTGGTCATAAGCGATTAGTCGTTGTTGATCCAGTTGGCGGAAAGCAACCAATGACTATTGATAAGGATCAAAATCGCTATACAATTTGTTACAATGGCGAACTTTATAATACAGAAGATTTAAGAAAAGATCTCCTTATAAAAGGATATTCGTTTAAGGGTCATTCTGATACAGAGGTGCTACTAACTTCTTACATTGAATGGGGAAAAAATTGCCTTCAATATTTAAATGGGATATTCGCCTTTGCGATTTGGGATGAAAACGGTCAAGAACTTTTTATTGGTAGAGATCGATTAGGGGTTAAGCCGCTTTTTTATAGAGAGACAGTAAAGGGGTTACTGTTCGGTTCAGAAATAAAGGCGATTTTAGCACATCCAGAAGTAAAAACAGAAGTAGATAGAGAGGGATTAGCAGAAGTATTCGGTCTTGGACCTTCAAGATCCCCAGGATCAGGTGTTTTTCGCGGGGTGAAAGAGCTACGACCAGCTCATGCATTAACACTATCACAACAAGGGTTAAAGATTTGGCGTTATTGGAATGTGGAAAGCAAAAAACATGAAGACTCTTTAGATGAGACAGCTGAAAAAGTACGTAATCTTGTTACAGATGCAGTAACAAGACAACTCGTATCGGATGTTCCTTTATGTACGCTCTTATCTGGTGGATTGGATTCAAGTGCGATCACAGCCATTGCAGCCACAGCATATCAAAAAGAGGGAAAACCACCATTAAAAACCTATAGTATTGATTACGAAGGCAATGATCAATTCTTTAAGGCAAACGATTTTCAACCAAATGCGGATGGTTTTTATATTAAGAAAATGTCAGACACTTTCCATACCATTCACCAGAATTGCATTATTTCACAGGAGGAGCTTGCCGCTCATTTAGTTGAAGCAGTTCATGTAAGAGATTTACCAGGTATGGCAGATATCGATTCTTCTCTACTTTGGTTCTGTCGTGAAATTAAAAAAGAGCATGTGGTTAGTTTGTCGGGAGAATGTGCGGATGAGATTTTTGGAGGCTATCCATGGTTTCATCGTTCGGATGATCTCAGTCGAACTGGATACCCTTGGATGCGATCAATCGATGAAAGACAGCGCCTCCTGAAAGAAGATTGGAGAAAGAAATTAAACTTAAAAGATTACAGTATGGATAAATTTAATCAAGCGATTGCTGAAACCCCACTTTTAGAAGGAGAAACACCGGAAGAAGCAAGAAGACGGCAATTATTCTATATAAACATGCTTAGCTTTATGACAACGTTATTAGATCGTAAAGATAGAATGAGTATGGGAGCTAGTTTAGAAGTTCGTGTTCCTTTCGCGGATCATCGCCTAGTAGAATATGTATGGAATATTCCATGGGATATGAAAATGCATGGTAATCGAGAAAAAGGAATACTAAGGAAGGCGTTGGAAGGGGTATTACCAAACGAGGTATTATATCGTAAAAAAAGTCCTTATCCGAAAACACATAACCCTGCTTATATTAGCATTGTGACAAAAATGTTGAACGACGTATTAGAAGAATCATCCTCCGTTCTTTTTGAATTATTCGATGAAAAGAATCTACGAGAAATCGTAGCAACTGAAGGCTCTGCTTTTCAAGTTCCATGGTTTGGACAATTAATGACTGGACCGCAGCTTCTCGCTCACTTAGCACAAATCCATTATTGGTTTAAAGATTATAATATTAATATTGTTGATTAAAAAAAGAGGTGTTCCCTTTTTAATTATTATGGGAGCACCTCTTTTTTTCTACGATAAAAATAGAAATCTCACTCCAATTAATTAGTACGATATAAAAGAAATGTTACGATTTTAAATATTTTGTTCACTTCTGTTTGACGAAGTAACAACAAACCGCTAATCTATAATGGTTAACGTTTTTGTAAAATAGAGACAAACTATCATTAAGGAGGAGAAAGATGAAAAAGGTCATCACCCTCATCTTAATTCCGCTATTACTAGTGTCATTAGTGCCAAGTGTATTAGCAGAAGAAAAACGAAGCTTACAGGATGAACTTATTTATTATGTTATGATTGATCGTTTTAGCAATGTAGATAGTAAGAATGATTACCATGTGGATGTGAAGGACCTTGAAGCGTTCCATGGTGGTGATTTTGTTGGTATTATTGAAAGACTTGATCATATTGAAGATTTAGGTATGACGACGATTACCTTGAACCCGATATTTGCAAACGCCGATAAAGGTTATCATGGATATTGGGTGGAAGACTTCTATGAAACAGAAGAACATTTCGGAACGTTGGAAGAATTTAAACGACTAGTGGAAGAAGCACACAAAAGAGATATCAATGTCATGATTGATTTCCCACTAAATTATGTTGCAGCTACACACCCATGGGTAAACGACCCTACTAAATCAGATTGGTTGAAGGAATCTGAGGAGATCTCAACACCAGATATGTTCACGAAAGATTGGTTAGCTGGGTTGCCGCAAATCAATTATGAGAATGAAGAAGCAGCACAATATATCATCGAAGCGGCTAAATGGTGGATAACAGAAACAGGTGTAGATGGTTATCGTTTAGAAGGCATCCAGTTAACAGATAAAGATTTTCTTCAAAGCTTTGTAGACAGTGTAAAAGAAACTGATAATGAGTTTTTTGTTTTAGGTGAAGTATGGTCCACAGACCCACAAGAAATTGCTAAATATGAAATGACCGGTATAGATAGCTTAACAGACTATGCTTCAACATCTAATATAAGGGAAGCATTTGTAAAACCGGATGTGTCAATGACTGATACTATTGGTGACATCGAAAATAACATTGATACATATGAAGAACCAAATATGGTTACAAGACTAATTGATAGTAAAGATATGATTCGTTTTACAAATCAGCCAGTCGCATTAAATGAACATCCAGGACCAAGGTGGAGAACAGCGGTAACGTATTTGTTTACAACCCCTGGGATTCCAATGTTATATTATGGTAGTGAAATTGCGTTAATTGGGAATGAAACCCCCGATAACCGCAGACAAATGGATTTTCGTACGGATCCTGAGTTAATTGAGTACATCGGACAGCTAACAAAAGCAAGAGAAAAATTACCTTCTATTGCAAAAGGAGATTTTACTCTTTTACATGAAAGTGAAGGTTTTACGGTTTTTAAGAGACAATTTAAAGAAGAAACATCAATAGTAGCCATCAATAATACAAGTGGTACGAAAGATTTAGTATTAACAGGAGAAGAGATAGAGAATGATAAAGAGTTACGAGGGTTATTAGCTGGTGGGTTAGTAAGAAGCAATGATCAAAATGAATATCATCTCGTACTAGACCGAGAAGAAGCTGAAATTTATGTTCTTACCGAAAAGCAAGGGTTTAACTTTGTTTATGGAGCAACATTGTTATCAGTGTTACTTGCCCTCTTTGCCTTTTTATTCTTGGCTAGAAGAAGAGGTAGAAATCGCACAGGAGAATAGAGAACAAAAGATGCCGAAACAGTCTCGGCATCTTTTTTTGATAGTAAATGTAATTTGATTGGTTAGGTGCATTTCAAGGTTATATTACACTACATAATAGTGGGGCAGAGAGAAAAAGATATGTAGCATTCTTTTTTAGTCTTGTCCCCCTCTTACTTTCCCTATCCATTAACAATTTTCCCGCCGTTAATATGCAACATTTGTCCACTCATATAACTAGAATCGTCGCTTGCTAAGAAAACATAAGCCGGAGCGAGTTCAAAGGGCTGTCCCGCTCTTTTCATTGGAACATTTTTTCCAAATGATGCAACTTCTTCAGCAGAGAAAGTGGACGGAATCAATGGTGTCCATATAGGACCAGGGGCAACACCATTCACTCTAATCTCTTTGGACGCTAACTGCAAGGAAAGTGACCTAGTAAAAGAGACAATGGCCCCTTTAGTTGAGGAATAGTCAACTAATAGTTCATTACCTGCATAAGCGGTGACCGAAGCGGTATTAATGATCGAGCTGCCAGCTCCTAGATGTGGTAGTGTGGCTTTTGTTAAATAAAACATAGCATAAATATTTGTTTGGAAAGTTTTTTCAAGTTGTTGACCACTAATGTCCTCGATATTTTTTTGTGGATGCTGTTCACCAGCGTTATTAACAAGAATATCTATTTTCCCAAATTTATTTAACGCTTGCTTTACGACTTCCTGACAAAAAGGTTCTGATGAAAGGTCTCCGCTAATTAAAAGGCATGTCTTCCCAGCTTGTTCGACTAATGTTTTGGTTTCTTTTGCATCTTCATGCTCATTTAAATAAGGAACAATAACGTCTGCACCTTCCTTAGCGAAGTAAATAGCTGTAGATTTACCTATACCGCTATCTCCGCCAGTAATAATAGCTACTTTACCTTCTAGTTTTCCAGCAGGTTTATAATCTTCATTCACATAGATCGGCTTAGGAATCATTTCCTCTTCCGTTCCTGGTTGATGATTTTGATGTTGTGCCATAAAGCTTTTTGGCAATTGTTTATTATCCATCCTAATCCCTCCTTGCTGTTGTTTTCCCTTTTTATTATGTTGAAAACCTTACATTGTTATGAGGACAAACTTAAGTACAAAAAAGAGGCAGTGGAATCACTGCCTCTGTGCTGGTATGTAATTATCGATAATTAGAAAATTGAACATCGATTGTTAAATCAGCTTCTCTTACTAGTGAGATGATTTGTTGAAGATCATCTCTATTTTTCCCTGTGACGCGGATTTGATCATCTTGCATTTGACTCTTAACTTTAACACCACTATTTTTAATTAATGTATTGATTTTCTTCGCGTTATCTTTGTCAATCCCTTGAACTAAGCTTGCTCTTTGTCTAACTGTGCCACTTGAAGCAGGCTCAATTTTGCCATAATCTAAATTCTTAATCGGGATCCCTCGTTTAATCATCTTACTAATTAGCACATCTTTCAGTTGCTCTAGTTTGTATTCGTCATCAGAAATAAGGACGAGCTCTTCTTTTTCTAAAGTAACCTTACTTTTGCTTCCTTTATAATCATAGCGTGTCTGTATTTCTTTCATTGCAATTTGAATTGCGTTAGTGACTTCAGCAAAATCTACTTTTGATACGATATCAAATGAACTTTCTTTAGCCATAAAATAATTGTCCTCCTCATGAAAAGAGTTTCACTTTATGTTCTTATTATAGTAGAATATAGCAATGCGAACAACTTTAGGAGGATTTAAATGGCTTTAATAGATGAGATCGGCAAAATTACAGAGTTATTAGTTTCCAGAGAAGCGGCTTTTGGTTATTTCTTAACAGATGGAGAAGAGGACGTTCTGCTTCATAAGAATGAGGTCAAAGAAGAAATTACAGAAGGACAAAAAATTTCTGTCTTTATTTATGTAGATTCTGAAGGTAGAAAAACAGCAACAATGACATTACCTGAGATTACCGTTGGAGTATATGGCTGGGCGAAAGTAGTAGATGTTAATCCTGAGCTCGGGGTATTTATAGATATTGGTATTAGTAAAGATATGTTACTGGGAAAAGAGGATTTACCTGTACACGAACGAGTATGGCCTACTGTTGATGATACGGTATATGTTACATTAAGGGTTAATCGAAACGGTAGAATATATGTGAAGCTTGCGACAGATCAAGTGATAGCTAGTATTTCACATAAGGCTGGAAGGGAAGAACTTAATAAAGATATCCACGGATTTATTTATCGTACAGCCAAAGTTGGAAGCTGGATTTACACAGCAGATGGCCTAAAAGGCTTCATCCATGAAACGGAAAGACGTCAAGAGCCAAGACTTGGGGAAAAAGTGAACGGTAGAATCATTGATGTCAAACAAGATGGTTCGATTAATGTCTCCCTCAGTCCAAGAAAACAAGAAGCGTTACTTGATGATAGTGAAATCATTCTTAATTACTTGCAATCACGTAATGGAGCTATGCCATACAGTGACAAAAGCGCACCAGAGGATATAAAGGATAGATTTCAACTAAGCAAAGCTTCTTTTAAACGTGCACTTGGTCGATTGATGAAGGATGGTAAGGTGTATCAAAAAGAAGGTTGGACTTATATAAAAGAGAATGAGTCAAAATAAATGAAAGCGGGAAGGTGTGAGAGCCATCCCGCTTTTTTTGTATGATTTCATAATAATCTTATGAAATCGGGCAAAGACTGAAGTTGTATTAGTTGATAGTAAAGGTAGAACTAAGATTTGGTCTTGGTAGAAGTCGTTGCTAAAAAAGAGCGAGAAGGAAATATATGCGATGTAAAAGAGAGAAACAAAGAAATGAGTAAATAGAAAAATCGAGAACTAATAGTTTGAGGGAAGAAAGAATGAGTAGGGCAAATGAAGAAATCGCGACTAAAAGTTGAAGGAAGAAAGAAATAAGTAGGGGAAATAGAGAAATCGCGACTAAAAGTTGAAGGAAGAAAGAGATGAGTCGGGCAAATGGAGAAATCGCGACTAAAAGTTGAAGGAAGAAAGAGATGAGTAGGGGAAATAGAGAAATCACGACTAAAGGTTGAAGGAAGAAAGAAATAAGTCGGGCAAATAGAGAAAATGCGACTAATAGTTGAGGGGAGAAAGAAATGAGTCGGGCAAATGGAGAAATCGCGACTAATAGTTGAGGGGAGAAAGAAATGAGTCGGGCAAATGAAGAAATCGCGACTAATAGTTGAAGGAAGAAAGAAATAAGTAGGGCAAAAAGGGAAATCGCGACTAATAGTTGAGGGGAGAAAGAAATGAGTAGGGGAAATGGAGAAATCGCGACTAAAAGTTGAAGGAAGAAAAAAATGAGTCGGGCAAATGAAGAAATCGCGACTAAAAGTTGAAGGTAGAAAGAAATGAGTCGGGCAAATGAAGAAATCGCGACTAAAAGTTGAAGGAAGAAAAAAATGAGTAGGGCAACGTGAGAAATCGCGACTAATAGTTGAAGAAACAAAGAAATGAGTAGCGTAAAAAGGAAAACCGCGACTAAAAAAGACGCCCATCGCTGTACCCAAGAAAATAGTATATCCTAACAACATGGTTAAGGATATGCACAAAAAATAATCTTTGAAAAATGTCCATTGAGCCCAATCTCAAGACAAAGTTTTGTAAACTGTATAAGTCCTAAAATACTTGAGGTATCTTAGGACTTCACTTTTATCATTTGAAAACTTTTTTTCAATCAAAGATGGTCTGTTTTCTTTGAAAAGCTTTTTCGACCTTCTTGCTTATTTTTTGTTTCTTCCATGTTTTTTTCATGGTTGAATGCGTTGTTATCTTTTGCTTTTTTGTCATTATCAGTTGTATGAGACATAAAATAAACTCCCTTCCATTCTTCATCTGTACACATTTAGTGTTTGAAAGAATGGAAAGAAGTATGTATAAGTGCGTTAACCTTTAAGTTTATTTAAAAAGAAAATTGCAATTGTGCCGGCACCAGCATGGGATCCGACTGCTGAACCAATTGGAGAAATATAAAAGTGTTCAACACCAAATTCTTTTTGAATCATCTCTTTCACTTCTAGGGCAGTGGCTTCATCATCACCATGACTAATAGCCACCATTTGTCTATCCAAGGCAACGCCTCTTTCCCTCATGATATCAATGATCCGTTTAAAGAGCTTTTTACGACCGCGATGTTTTTCAATTGGTACAAGTTTTCCATCTTCAACATTCAATAGTGGTTTAATATTGAGTAGCCCACCTAAAAAGGCAGATGCTTTAGAAACTCTACCGCCCTTTGCTAAATACTCTAAGTCATTAACCGTAAATAAATGTTCCATATGTTCGCAATTGAATGTTGCATTGCTAACAATTTCATCTTTGGTAAGTTGCTCTTTTGCATCTTTTGCAGCATTCAGTACAACTAATCCATAACCTAAGGAAGCACATTTACTATCTATGATGGTTAAGTTAAAGTCTGGGTAGGTTTCTTTTACTTGATCTAACACCATAACTGCAGTGGAATATGTTCCAGAAAGTGCGGAAGAAAAGGCTATATAGATACCATCTTCCTTGTTTTTCGCCATATTCGTAAAGATCTCTTCAAATAAAAGGGGAGAAGCTTGGGAGGTCTTAGGTACCTTACCTTCTCTTATGGCTTCATAAATATTCTTGGAATCGATCGTCAACAGGTCATCGTATTCCTTTCCATTTAAATGAACCTTCAATGGAATAAGTGTGACATCGTTTTCTTCAAAAAAACTTAACGGTAAGTCACATGCGCTGTCAGCGAGAATTTTAACTGACATTATTTCACCTGCTTTCAACTTATAGATGATACTAGTTTATAGAAACTTAGGAAAAAAAACAATGGAATGCATTGAAAAACCTAAACTTGGGTAAAGAAAAGATAGAGAGATGATTAAGGAGGTCAATATGAATTGGATTGAAACAAGAAAAATCATCATTATTGTTGTGGGGGCTATATTAAATGCGATAGCGATGAACTTTTTCCTCATACCCGCAAATGTATATGCGAGCGGCTTTACTGGAGTAGCTCAACTTCTTTCGAGTATATTAAATGGTGCAGTTTCTACTGGCATACTTTTATTTATTTTAAATGTACCAATAGCTATCTTTGCATGGAAACGTGTGGGTAAACTTTTTACCTTATATAGCCTTTTAAGTGTTGTGATTACAACTGTTTCTATGGAGATTATCCCTGTCATCAGTGTATCAAAAGATATTTTGTTAAATGCTGTGTTTGGGGGAGTCATTGCAGCCGTCGGTGTCGGTATCACATTGAAATGGGGCGCTTCAACAGGCGGTATGGATATTATAGCTATGTATCTCTCGAAGGCTAAGGATCGACCAGTTGGTACATACTTTTTTTCATTAAATGCTGTTATTATTATTACAGCTGGCTTCCTTTTTGGATGGGAAAAAGCACTTTATACATTAGTGACATTATATGCATCCACACGGGTTATTGATGCAATTCATACAAGACATGAAAAGCTTACAGCGATGATTATTACTAATAAGCAAGATGAAATGAAGAAGGCCATTCATAATAAATTGGTTAGAGGAATTACAATGATTCCTGCAAGAGGAGCATTTTCCAATGAACATCGGGAAATGCTAATGATTGTAGTATCAAGATATGAATTATTTGACTTACAAAGAACCATTCAAGAAGTAGATCCTAACGCATTCACTAATATTGTAAATACTGCCGATGTCTATGGTGTTTTTAGAAGAGATTAATGAAAGGGGGCAGTTATGCTACATTTACTGCTTAGTGCCATACTTGCGACGAATTTTCTTCCACAGCAGTCTGAAATGGAAGCAAACAACCATATGGATATTCAATTTGAAGTTCAAGCGGTTTCGGAAGAAAAATTGGTCCTTACTTTTACTGTTCATAATCAAACAAATGAATTGGTCGAATTGCAATTTAATTCTTCCCAAAAGTATGATTATGAGGTGGTGGATGAACATGGAAAAGTAATATATAGGTATTCGGATGGAAAAGCCTTTTTACAAATGATTCAAACAGAGAACCTTTCTGCGGGAGAAAAAAAGGAATGGAAGTCTACTTGGGATTATCAAACCGCAAATGAAAATACCTTAAACCCAGGCAGTTATAAGGTTGAGGCGAAATTTTTAGGACAGGTAATAAAGCCAGAAGGAATGGAAATAAACCAAACTTCACAAACCACATTTATGTATGGTAAAGATCAACTCTTTAACAATATTACAGTTGAGGGCAAAGATGGTATCTATCATATTAAGGGGCATTATAAGGGGCAGTTGCCGGTTATGTATTCTGTAGAAGATGGCCATTTTTTGCTTATAAAAGAACAGCCTGTTCAAGTGAATAAAGATGGTGATTTTAATATTGCTGTGAAAGTGAAGGAAAAAGATTTACCAAAAAACGGTTCTTTAATCGCTTACCTTTCTGAAAAGGGAAGTAAAGGAACTCCGATTATACTGCAAAGTTTTTAAGATGGAAAAAGAGCTAACTCGAGAAAAGTTAGCTCTTTTTCCTTCGAAATTTTATATTCCACCGAGGGAAGAGTCATTTACATTCTTTAACTTTTCAGCTTCTGCCTCCGAGTATGTTGAATGGTAGGGTATACGTGCATCATGCTGAGTGACACTATCGGCACCTTGCTTAATAAAGCGCTTCGATTTATTACGTTTGCCCATTTAAATCTCCCCTTAATGAAGAATATTGAAGTAGCTAATTGCTACGACATCCTTTATTTTGTACCATTTTTACTTTTTTTAAAAAGGGTAGATTTTGGTTAGTGTGTTTTTAAATTCAAATAATCATTTAAGAAGATACCAATCCCATCTTCTTCATTTGTTAAGGTCACTTCATTAGCCGCTGTTTTAACAGCGTCAATACCATTACCCATAGCCACACCAATACCAGCAAAATCAAGCATTTCTAAATCATTATCTTCATCACCGAAAGCAATCACTCGCTCTTTAGGAATATTTAAATAATCACAAGCTTGTTGAATGCCAATTGCCTTGTTTAAACCAGCCTTAACGATTTCGATAATATGGAAAGGTTCGCCCCAGCTACGTTGATGAATAACTTCAGCATGCACATCATTCAAATGGCGCTGAATTTGTGTTATTTGCTCTTGATCTGTATGAATGAGCATACTTGTTGGGGAAGCAGGCAGGAAGTTTCTTAAATCCCCTGTAGTGACTTTAGGGTTACCGAGATTAAACATATTCATCAGTTTTTCATCATGATAATGATAATATACATCATCAAGCACTTCCGCAATAATATTATTGAACTTAAAATCTTGACTAGCATCAATAATGTCTCTTGTCACTTTCATATCAAGAGGCGTATGGCGTATTCCCCATTTTGGATTTGTTGGATGATGAATAAAGGCACCGTTGAAATTAACGATAGGTGTGGTCATTTGCATTTCCTTATAATACATTTCACTTGAACGATAAGGCCTTCCTGTAGCAATCATCACCTCATGTCCGGCTTCACGGGCTTTAAATAGGACTTCTTTTGTTTTTTGTGAGATGGTTTTATTATCTTTTAATAAAGTGCCATCTAAATCAAGAACGATTAAATGTTTTTGTGTCATAATATCTCCTTCAGTTTTTTATAGGAAAAAATCATTCATCTAATAAGCATTAAAGTATGGTAAGGCGCAAATAAATGTTAAACTTGAAAGGCAGTTAATATTTTCAAGTAGTACTTATAATCTAAGTTTACACTATATTACCAATGTATACGGTCATTTGTAAAAGAAATAACCTCTTTTATAAGATGTTTACATTTTCTTATAGTTTTTAACATAGGAGGAGACATAGTGGTTATTATTGATCATCAAGAATTAAAAGGTATTCCCGCTTTGCATATCGTGAAAGATGAGTTTAAATCTGAATCGTTGCCCCTCATTTTCTTCATTCATGGTTTTACTAGTGCGAAAGAGCATAACCTACATTATGCCTACCTTCTTGCTGAAAAAGGATTTCGTGTTATATTACCAGAAGTGAATGAACATGGTGAAAGAGGTCATGGATTGCCAGAGCCTGAATTGCAATTGAAATTTTGGGATATGATTATTCAAACAATTAAAGAATTACCTGAGATAAAAGAAGAGTTAGTAGCTAAAGGGTTAGTTGATGAGAATCGTATTGGTGTGGCAGGTACTTCGATGGGCGGAATTATTACACTCGGTGCCTTAACACAATATAAATGGTTGAAGGTGGCAGTTAGTTTAATGGGCATGCCATATTATGAGAAGTTTGCTGGTATGCAAATTGAAACAATGCGGAAAAAAGTAAAGGATTTCCCATTATCAGACACTCAAGTAGAGGCTGTTCTAGATGAAATTACAAAGTATGATTTAAGTAAACAAGAGGAAGTTTTATCAGGGCGTCCGTTGCTATTTTGGCACGGTAAAAAAGATACGACTGTTCCATTTGCGCCAACTTATGACTTTTTTCAAACGATACAACCTTTATACAAGGGACATCCAGACAGGTTGAATTTCATTGTTGATGAAAATGCAGGACATAAGGTAAGCAGAGAAGGATTATTAGCAACAGTTGAATGGTTTCAACGATATTTATAAGAAAAAGTGATAGTTAAAACAGCTATTCCTTTTTCATTGATGACTTTTTTGTTATGATAGCTATAACATATGATATGAGGAGTTGTGTTCGATGGACAAAGATTTAAAAGAAAGCATTATGGGCGCACTTGAACTTGTTGTTGACCCTGAATTAGGAGTAGATATCGTTAATTTAGGACTCGTCTATGATGTTACTATGGATGATGAAGGAAATACGGAAGTTGAAATGACTTTAACTTCCATGGGTTGTCCTTTAGCTGGCACAATTGTTGATCAAGTGAAAACAGCGCTTGCTGATATCCCTGAAGTAAAAAGCACGGAAGTCAATATTGTATGGAGTCCGCCATGGACAAAAGATAAAATGTCTAGATATGCAAAGATTGCATTAGGCGTTCGTGATTAATTAAGGTGTAAGAAAAAACAGCAAAGCATTGCTTGCTGTTTTTTTGTATGAAAAAATATAGAAATAAAATAGCGCTCCTTTGCCTTAGGTACAGGGATAAAGCTTAAAGTAGAGAAGCGAACGATATTTAGTACTCTAATTGGCATATGCCAATAGAAGATTTCATGTTATATTGGAATAAAATCATTTTACATTTTATTTATAGAAAAAGTTATCGACGTGATCGATAAGACGGAGTTGATTTACATGAAACAAACTCATATTAAGGATTCACTCAATCGGCCATTACGAGATTTACGTATATCAGTAATTGACCGTTGCAATTTTAGATGCCAATATTGTATGCCAGCAGAAATTTTCGGACCAGATTTTGTTTTTCTACCTAAGAATGAATTGTTATCTTACGAAGAAATTGAAAGATTAGCACGGATTTTTGTTGGTTTAGGTGTAGAAAAAATTAGGTTAACGGGTGGAGAACCCTTACTACGGAGAGAATTGCCTTTATTAGTGGAGAAACTATCTCAAATTGAAGGCTTAGAGGATATCGGCTTAACAACTAATGGCGTATTATTACCTAAATTTGCTACTCAATTAAAAGCCGCTGGGTTAAAACGGGTGAATATTAGCTTAGATAGTCTGAAAGATGAATTGTTCGGTGAAATTAATGGACGCAATGTTGGGATAGGTCCGGTGATAAAGGGAATACACGCAGCAAAAGAAGCGGGACTCGGTGTCAAAATTAATATGGTTGTGAAAAAAGGCTTAAATGATGAAGAAGTCCTACCAATGGCGAAGTTTTGTAAAGAAAATTCACTACAGTTAAGATATATTGAGTATATGGATGTTGGTGATACAAACGGTTGGAAAATGGATGATGTGGTGACAAAGAAAGAAATTTTCCAGCAATTAAATGAACATTATGATCTTGAGCCTGTTGATCCTGACTACTTTGGCGAAGTTGCTAAAAGGTATCGATACACTGGTACAGATATAGATGTAGGATTTATTACCTCAGTATCTGAATCTTTTTGTTCTAGTTGTACCCGCTCAAGATTATCTGCTAATGGGCAGTTATATACATGTTTATTTAATGGTGAAGGACATGATATTAAATCATTTATTCGGTCAAATGTCTCTGATGATGATATTGTCGGATATGTTACTGACATATGGAACCATCGGAATGATCGTTACTCTGATGTCAGAACAGACGAAACGAGAAAAAATCGCAAAAAACTTGAAATGTCTTATATTGGCGGATAAAGATTATTTAGGGGATGGAAAAAGATGCTAGAAAAGAGGAAGCCGATTCAGGTTGCTGAAGCAGTTGAAAAAGTAATGAGATATAAACAAAGCGGCGCCGTTGAATTTGTCTCAATTAAGGAAAGTCATGGTAGATATTTAGGAAAAGATTTAACGGCAACAAGTGATGTACCACATTTTAATCGCTCCCCATATGATGGCTTTGCAGTTAGGTCTATAGATACGAAAGAAGCTTCTTTACAAAATGAGGTCGTTTTTGAAGTAGTTGATCATATTGGAGCAGGCTACGTATCATCAAAGAAAATAGGACCAATGCAAGCAGTACGTATTATGACGGGGGCAAAAATCCCTGATTCATGTGATTGCGTCGTTATGCTTGAGGTAGCGAGATCGTTTGAAGATGGGGACCAATCGTATATGTCTATTAAGCGTAGCTTCAACGCTGGTGACAATGTTTCTTTTCAAGGGGAAGATGCAAAGAAAGGCGAGGTACTCGTTGAAAAGGGGACGAAAATCAATCCTGGTATCCAAGCCATTCTAGCGACATTTGGCTATGCTGAAGTACCTGTAGCTAAAGGTCCGGTTATTGGGTTATTTGCAACTGGAACGGAATTATTAGAAGTGGAAGAAGAACTAGAGGATGGAAAAATAAGAAATAGTAATAGTACGATGCTCATAGCGCAAATCGAGCGCGTTGGTGGTGATGTGAAATATTATGGTAAACTACCAGATGAATTTGATACATGTTACGAAGCAATTGCGACTGCAATTGATGATGTAGACATTCTTATCACAACAGGTGGTGTATCTGTAGGAGACTTTGATTATCTCCCTGCGATATACGAGAAGCTACAGGCGGAAGTTCTGTTTAATAAAGTCGCAATGAGACCTGGTAGTGTTACGACAGTAGCACAGATAAATGGAAAATTATTATTTGGCCTCTCTGGGAATCCTTCTGCTTGTTATGTTGGCTTCGAATTATTTGCAAGACCAATCATTCGTTATATGTTAGGTTGCCGCTCCCCTCATTTAAGAAAAGAAACAGCAATCTTACAGCAGGATTTTCCAAAAGCAAATCCATTTACAAGATTCGTTA
Source organism: Cytobacillus sp. OWB-43 (assembly GCF_034651445.1). Classification (NCBI taxonomy): domain Bacteria; kingdom Bacillati; phylum Bacillota; class Bacilli; order Caryophanales; family Bacillaceae; genus Cytobacillus; species Cytobacillus sp. OWB-43. Next base: position 178,960 of record NZ_JAYEFF010000001.1, read on the forward strand.
GAGCCGATGTGTATGTCACAAATGGATCATTGATGGTGCGACCTAGCGGTGTTGATAAATCAAATATTGTCATGAGTTTAGCAAGAGCAAATGCATTTATGGCATTGCCAGGTGGTACGAGAGGCTATGGTGTTGGAGATATTGTTGAAGTTTTCATGCTTGAAGATTTTGTGGGTAGCAATTGGCCGTGGTAACACCTAAAATTATGCAAGTGGTTGGTTATCAAAATAGTGGTAAGACGACATTCGTCACTCAACTTGTACAAGCACTAGCAGAAAAAGACTTGAATGTTGCAACGATTAAACATCATGGCCACGGTGAACCTGATGTAGTATCAAATAAAGATAGTAGTAGACATATCGTATCAGGAGCAACTGCCACCATTGTCGAAGGTGAAGGCATGCTATTAATGCAAGCAAAAAAGCTTAATTGGACACTTGAAGAGCAGATTCAAGTACTAACTTATATGAATCCAGATGTTATTATTATTGAAGGACATAAAAAAGCAAACTATCCTAAAGTACTATTACTGAGGGATGAAAACGATCAAAACCTTATTGAGCAACTGTCAAACATCAAATATATAGTGACAAAAGATGATAGCAATGAAGTGGTTATAAAGGAAATAGTGAATAAACTTATACGGTAGTTAATTACATGATATTAGTACATAAGATACTCCCCTAAAGGTAGACAGGTTTTAAATAAACCTGCTTTACTGCTAGGGGAGTATTTTATTATGCATTCAATTGTATAGAAAAATGGGGATGAACGAAAGAAGGTTAAGGTTAAAAAGAACAGTAAAAAGATTTTTTTAATAAATTAATCATTTTTGGTTTAATTGGCTTATCTTCGGGTAGGGGTTTAAATAAAAGTCCGAAAAATTTGTTAAATCTAAATTTTTATTTAATTTGTTAAAAAAACTTACAAAAACCTGTTGCATTTCTTTTCAGAAATTTCTATAATAGTAGTTAAATATTTAATAAATATGAATAAAAATTTATAAATATACAAAATTAAAGGGTGACATGATGAAAGCTTCAATTATTGGTACTACAGGATATGGTGGGGCAGAACTATTGAGAATATTAAAAAACCACCCCGAATTTGAAATCTCTTCTATACATTCCACTAGAGATAATTTAGCCATTTCTGATGAATATCCACATTTAATCGGAATCATGAACAATCAATTACAAAAGATAGAGCCAGAGAAAATTAGTGAAAGTGCAGATATTGTGTTTTTAGCAACCCCCTCTGGTGTATCGGGTGAATTAGCGGCACAATTTGTGAATAAAAATATTAAAATAGTAGATTTATCAGGAGATTTAAGATTACCAGCATCAGAATATAAACAATGGTATAAGAAAGACCCTACTTCTGATGAGGTGATTAATCAGGCGGTATATGGATTAACTGAGTGGAATCGAGACCAAGTGAAAACTTCTGACCTGATTTCGAACCCTGGTTGTTATCCGACTGCTACATTATTAGGTTTAGCTCCTGTAGTTATTGAGCAATTAATAGAAAAAGATCAAATTATCGTAGATGCAAAATCAGGCATCTCAGGTGCGGGGCGTTCTCTATCAAGGACGTCGAGTTTCGCCGAGGCGAATGAGAACTTCTCGGCATATAAAGTGAATCAACATCAACATACACCTGAAATTGAACAACAATTAAAGGTTTGGAATAAGGAAATGGAAGCAATTACCTTTACTACACAGTTACTACCAATCACCAGAGGTATAATGGCTACAAGTTATGTGAAACTGAAAGAAAATTACTCGACTAAACAGTTAGTGGAATTATACGAGCATACTTATCAGCAAAGTCCGTTTGTACGTGTTCGTCCAGTCGGTAATTATCCATCAGTAAAAGAGGTAGCCGGTTCTAATTATTGTGATATTGGTTTACATGTTGATGAGCGCACAGGCCGAATGACAATTATCTCTGTGATTGATAATTTAATGAAAGGGGCAGCTGGTCAGGCTGTGCAAAATGCAAATTTAATGTTTGGAATGGAAGAAACGACAGGGCTGGAAATGTCCCCGTTATACCCATAAGGAGGAACGACAAACAATGGAAGCAACTAAAAACAGCCTTATTACATATATACAAGATGGCTCTATTACAACACCAAAAGGTTTTAAGGCTGATGGTATTTATGCAGGGCTTAGTAAAGGGAAAAAGGATCTTGGAATGATTGTTAGTGAACAACCAGCGAGTAGTGCAGGTGTTTATACAACAAGTTCCTTTAAAGCAGCTCCTTTATTAGTAACCCAAGAAAGTATTGCCGCTAAAGGTAAGCTTCAAGCGATTGTCGTAAATAGTGCTTGTGCAAATGCTTGTACAGGAAAGCAAGGGCTTGAAGACGCTTATAAGATGAGAAAGCTGACAGCAGAGCAATTAAATTTGACTGAGCACTTAGTCGGAGTTGCATCTACTGGAGTCATTGGCGAATTTTTAGATATGGAAAAAATCGACCAAGGGATAAAATCCATCCAACCACAAGCAACAAAAGAACATGCTAATAGTTTTGCTACAGCAATTTTAACAACTGATTTAATTGATAAGCAGACTTGCTACTCAGCTGAAATAGCAGGTGGGACGATTCATATGGCAGGTGCAGCAAAAGGGTCAGGAATGATCCACCCTAATATGGCAACAATGCTTGGTTTTGTGACAACGGATGCGCAGGTAAGTCCCAGTGATCTACAGATGGCACTTAAAGAAATCACAAACGAGACATTTAACCAGATTACAGTAGATGGAGATACATCTACAAATGATATGGTCCTTGTTATGGCAAATGGGATGAGCGAAACGGAAATATTGAGTCCAGCTCATAAAGATTGGCCCATTTTCATAGCGTTGTTAAAACAAACATGTGAAGAGTTGGCAAAATCAATTGCTAGAGACGGCGAAGGTGCTACCAAACTTGTTGAAGTAATAGTCAAGGGTGCCATTACAAACGAAGAGGCACAAAAAGCGGCTAAACAAATTGTTGGTTCTAATTTAGTGAAGACAGCTATTCACGGAGCAGACGCTAATTGGGGACGAATAATTGGTGCGCTAGGGCAAAGTCAAGTACAGGTTGATCCGAATAATGTAGATATTTCTATAGGCCCCATTCAAATGTTAAAAGAGAGTACTCCCGTTTCCTTTTCTGAAGAAGAAGCGAAGGCATATTTACTTGGTGAAATGGTGGAAATTCACGTTGATCTACATATTGGCGAATGCTTAGCAAAAGCTTGGGGATGCGATTTATCGTATGATTACGTGAAAATAAATGCAAGTTATCGTTCCTAAGGAGGAATAGACAATGAAGCGTATTGTAATAAAATGTGGGGGAAGCGTGATGGATCAGCTATCACCTGCGTTCTTTGAAAGTTTACATCATTTACAGAAGAATGGTTACCAACTTATTTTTGTTCACGGTGGTGGTCCTGAAATAAACAAAATGCTGCAAATACACAAGGTAGAATCACAATTTATCAATGGTTTAAGAAAAACAACGCCAGAGACTATGAAGATTGTTGAAATGGTGTTATCAGGTGTAGCCAATAGGAAGTTAGCAACATTGCTTGATAGTAATGGTTTTAAAGCAGTTGGTTTGAATGGAAGTGATCACGGTTTCCTACAAGCTGATTTTATTAATGAAACAGAGCTTGGGTTAGTAGGAGAAATTACCAAAGTGAAAGCGGAGTTATTAGAAGTAATTCTTAATAAAGGCTATATACCTGTTGTAACACCTATTGCTACAACAGAAAGTGGCAAGAAGTTAAACATCAATGCAGATTTTGCTGCTGCATCTGTAGCAAAAGCAATTGAAGCGGAAATGTGTATATTCGTCACCGATGTTGAAGGTGTATTAATTGATAAACAACTCGTAGAGCATTTAGATACAGAAGAAATAAAACAGCATATTGACAGTGGTGAGATATCGGGCGGGATGATACCAAAGGTAAACTCTGCAGTGGCGGTGTTAGAACAAGGCCTTGCTAGTGTAATGATTGCTTCTGGGAAGCACAACTTTTTTAATGGAGAAGCTTGGATAGGGACAAAAATGACAAAAAAACAAGTAGAGGTGGTACAATAATGAATCATTTATTCCCCACATATGCTCGCTGGGAAGTAGAACCAGCAGATGCAAAAGGCACAAAACTAATAGATAAAAACGGGAAAGAATATTTAGATTTCACCTCCGGAATTGGTGTCACTAACTTAGGTCATCGTCCCGATTCAGTCCAAGCAGCGATCACAAAGCAATTAAATAAGTTTTGGCATGTATCCAATCTATTTACACAAGAACAACAAGCAGTGGCAGCAGAAAAGTTAGCTCATGCATCTGGTTTAGCTTATACATTCTTTGCAAATAGCGGAGCAGAGGCAAATGAAGGGGCAATTAAATTAGCCAAAAAAGCTACAGGTAAAGATAAAATCATAACTTTTAATAAATCTTTTCACGGTCGAACAATTGCTACGATGGGTGCAACAGGTCAGGATAAAGTAAAACAAGGGTTTGGGAGTATGCTGCCAACATTTTCGTATGCTACTTTTAATGATATCGAGTCGGTGAAATCATTAATAGATAATGAAACAGCGGCCGTGATGGTGGAAGTGGTTCAAGGTGAGGGTGGTATTCATCTTGCAGATTCAGCCTTTTTAGAAGAATTGCAACAATTATGTCATGAATACCAAGCATTGCTAATTATTGATGAAATTCAAACAGGCATTGGTAGAACAGGTAAACCATTTGCCTTTCAACATTATGACCTACAACCAGACATAATTACTTGTGCAAAAGGGCTTGGAAGTGGGCTACCAATCGGTGCTATCATAGGCAAAGAAAATTTAAAGGAATACTTTGGTCCAGGTAGTCATGGTTCCACATTTGGAGGAAATCCATTAAGTATTGCCTCAGCAATCGCTACAATGGAGATAGTCTTCAATGAGGATTTTTTGTCAGAAGTGAATGAAAAAGCAGAATATTTACTTGAACAGTTGAAGAAATCGCTATACAATATAGAAGAGGTAACTGCTATTCGTTCATTAGGATTAATGATTGGTATAGAGATGAATACAAATACAGCATCTTTATTGCAATTCTTAAGAAATGATGGCTTGCTTACGTTATCGGCGGGTGAAAATGTCTTGAGATTATTACCACCGTTAACAGCAACAGTAGAAGAGATCAATCAAGCAGTCGCTATACTAAAAAAGAATATAGTTCCAGTTCAGACAGCCTGAAATATGGCTGCATTTTTAAAACTAAAAATGCATAAAAATTAATTTTGTTTAATGAATATACAGAAGTTCACGAGGTGTTAAAGATGGAAGGGTATCTACATTTAAAAAGCGGTCATTGTTATAAAGGGGAATGGCTAAATACGCCACCACAAAATGAGGTTGCAGGAGAAATTGTTTTCTTTACAGGAATGACAGGTTATCAAGAAGTGCTAACAGATCCATCCTATAAAGATCAGATTATCGTTTTCACTTATCCTTTAATTGGGAATTATGGCGTGAATGAATCAGACTTTGAGAGTAAGAAGCCACATGTAGCTGGAGTGATTGTTTATGAGGGGACTAATGAACCTTCACATTATCAATCTTCCTATACACTGAAGGAGTATTTGCATAAATGGAATATTCCTGTGCTAGGGCATATGGATACAAGGTCAATTGTGAAAAAAATTCGGGCAGTTGGTTCCATGCCAGCAACTATGTCAACTCATTCTGTAAAAGAAACAACATGGAGTAAACAAGAGGATCAAAAGGTTGAATTGGTTTCTAATCCTCAGATGCACACATATGGTGAAGGTGATAAACATGTTGTTCTTTATGATTTTGGCTATAAGAAATCAATACTTAATAGCTTATTACAGCAAAATTGTAAAGTGACCACTGTGCCATTTTCTACAACATTCAATGAAGTTGCTAAGTTAAATCCTGATGGTATCCTACTGTCCAATGGTCCTGGAGATCCGAAAAGGCTTCAAAATGTCTTACCTGAACTTAAAAAAGTAATTACCAGCTACCCTACTTTAGGGATTTGTTTAGGACATCAGTTAGCAGCACTTGCACTTGGGGGGAACACAACAAAGTTATCTTTTGGACACAGAGGGGCGAATCACCCTATTAGTGATCTGAAAACAGGACGTGTCATGATGTCTTCACAAAACCATAGCTATGTTGTTGATACAGTAAGTTTAGAAACAACTGGGTTTAAAACAAGGTTCATTAATTTGCATGATCAATCTGTTGAGGGTCTTACTCATGAAATTTATCCGATTGAGACGGTACAATTTCACCCTGAAGCTAATCCTGGACCAACAGATACGCATTATTTATTTTTAGAATTTATTCAAACGATTGAAGAGAAGAAAGGGAGCGTTATCGCATATGCCTAAAGACAACAGTATCCAATCTATCCTGGTCATCGGATCGGGACCAATCGTGATTGGGCAAGCAGCAGAATTTGACTACGCAGGCACGCAAGCATGCGCGGCGCTTAAAGAAGAAGGCTATAAGGTAATATTAGTAAATAATAACCCTGCAACAATTATGTCAGATCACGCATTTGCAGATAAGATTTACTTTGAACCATTAACAGTAAATAGTATTGAAAAAATCATTCAAAATGAAAAACCAGATGGCTTATTAGGAACTTTAGGTGGTCAAACAGGTCTAAATTTAACCTTTCAACTAAGTGAAGCAGGCGTATTAGATAAATATGAGGTGAAACTTTTAGGTAGCAGTATCGAAGCAATAAAAAAAGGTGAAGACCGGGAAGCATTTCGCCAATTAATGAATGACCTAAATGAACCAGTTCCAGAAAGTGAAATCGTTCATCATGTGGAAGAAGCGGTTGCGTTTGCTGAAAAGATTGGTTTCCCTATCATTATCCGACCTGCTTATACCCTAGGTGGAACAGGTGGCGGTATTGCAACAGATATGAATGAATTAAAGCATTTCGTTAAGAGTGGCCTAAAAGAAAGTACGATTACGCAAGTGCTAGTAGAAAGAAGTATTGCTGGGTTTAAAGAGGTAGAATATGAAGTGATGCGCGACAGCAACAATACTTGTATCACCATTTGTAATATGGAGAACATTGATCCAGTAGGTGTACATACAGGAGATAGTATTGTTGTTGCCCCGAGTCAGACATTAAGCGATGTAGAGTACCAAATGCTTCGTAGTGCTTCTGTCAAAATTATTTCTGAGTTAGGCATCATTGGTGGATGCAATATTCAATTTGCTCTAGACCCAGAAAGTAAAAATTACTACCTGATTGAGGTGAATCCTCGTGTTAGTCGATCTTCTGCTCTTGCTTCTAAAGCAACTGGATATCCGATTGCAAGAATGGCAGCAAAGTTGGCTGTAGGCTATCATCTTTCTGAAATTATTAACCCAGTTACTGGTGATACTTTTGCTAGTTTTGAACCGGCACTAGACTATTGCATTGTCAAATTTCCAAAATGGGCGTTTGATAAGTTCTCTGATGCTGATCGCAAATTAGGCACGCAAATGAAAGCAACAGGAGAAGTAATGGGGATTGATAGAAACTTGGAGAGAGCGCTGATCAAAGCGGTTCATTCCCTTGAAGGAAAAGGACTTGATCTTCACTATCCTCGGATCAAAAAAGATACAAAAGAGACGTTACTGAAGGAGTTAGCTGGCCAAACAGATGAAAGATTCTTCATTATATTAGAGTTAATGAGACGTGGGGTAAGCGCTGAAGAGATAAAAAACATCACTAAAATTGATTATTTTTATCTGTCAGCTTTCCAACGTTTAATCTCATTAGAAAAAGAGATTGCACAAGCTTCACTCGAAAATATTGAGCCAGAAATGATGCAACTGATCAAAGAAAAGGGCTTTGGTGATGCCTACCTTGCTTCAGTGTGGCAGGTCGATGAAAAAGCTGTTCGTCATAAAAGAAAAGAAATGGGGATAATCCCATCTTATAAAATGGTTGATACATGTGCCGCCGAATTCGCTGCGTCTTCCAATTATTTTTACTCAAGCTATTTTGGAGAAAATGAACAAATACCGAGCGATAAAAGAAAAGTTTTAATCATTGGTAGTGGTCCGATACGAATTGGCCAGGGAATTGAATTTGATTATTGTTCTGTACAAAGTGTCTTTGCTTTAAAAGATGAAGGTATTGAAACGATTATGATTAATAATAATCCAGAAACAGTCAGCACAGATTTTACGACAGCAGATCGTCTTTATTTTGAACCATTAATCATTGAAGACGTGATGAATGTAATTGAAGCGGAACAAGTGAATGAAGTCATTGTTCAAGTAGGGGGACAAACAGCGCTTAACTTAGCTAATCAGCTAGAGGATTACGGGGTAAAATTACTCGGTACTGATTCGAAAACTATTGATACCCTTGAAGATAGAGAATTATTTTATCAATTATTAGATGAACTTGAAATCCCACATATTCAAGGATACGTGGCAGAAAATGAAGTTGAACTCGAACAATATGTAAACCAAATCGGCTATCCTGTATTGATTAGACCATCTTATGTAATCGGTGGGATGGGAATGGAAACCATTTATAATGATGAAGCGTTTCAAGTTTATAAAAAGAAGGATATTCCATTCCCTGTACTTGTAGATCAATTTTTACAGGCGAAAGAGGCGGAGCTTGACTTAGCCGCAGACGGAGAGCATGTTCTCATCCCGGCAGTTATGGAGCATATTGAAAGGACCGGGGTTCATTCTGGTGATAGTATGTCAGTCTTACCGCCACAAAGCTTATCGAAAGAAGTACAAAATCTTATGATTAAGTATGGACAATTGATGGTTAAAAAGCTTGGATATAAAGGTTTAATGAACATCCAATATATTATTGATGATAACAAAGTTTACTTACTTGAAGTAAACCCGAGGGCAAGTCGAACGGTGCCAATTGTAAGTAAAGTGACTGCTATTCCATTGGTTCAAGAGGCAACGAAAGTATTATTAGGAAAGCAATTTTTCGAAAAAGACCAACTTCCAGAAGATACGAAGCAAACATTTGTTACTGTCAAATATCCGGTTTTCTCTAACTATGCACTAAAAGGTCTTGATGCTAAAGTAGGACCAGAAATGAAGTCAACTGGGGAAGGAATTGCGTTAGCAGCGACTTTACCACAAGCTTTAAAGAAAGTGTTCCAATTACATGGAGATAAAGAACGGTCCGTTTTGTATAGTGGTGAATTAACAGATGGAATTAGGAAATTGGCAAAAGAGTCAAATACCAAATTGCTAGATGCTCAAGGTGCCGAATTAGATGAAACAACTGTTGCACTTTACAATCCGTTCACTGGTGATGAAAACCAACGTATGCGGGAATGGGCGGTTAAAAACAGACTACACACTTTTAGTGAATTAGAGTCGCTTGAGGCCTATTTACTTGCTTTAACCGAAAAGGATTGGCAAGCAGTAGCAATTGAGGATTGGCAAAAAGACAATGTAAAGGAAGTGACGATATCATGATTACAACATCGACTGTATGTGGTAAAAAGTTAGATATACAAGGACAGGATATGCTAACATTAGCTGATTATTCTTCTGAAGAAATCATTGGTCTTGTCGAAAAGGCATATGAAATGAAGCAAACGGATCATCAAGCCGAAGAGCCATTGAAGGGCAAAATATTGGGAATGATTTTTGAAAAGTCATCTACACGTACAAGGGTTTCCTTTGAAGCGGGTATGTTACAACTTGGCGGTCATGCCCTATATTTAAATAGTAATGATATGCAAATCGGTAGAGGAGAAACGATTGCAGATACAGCAAAAGTATTATCTAATTATGTTGATGGTATTATGATTCGTACATTTTCTCATGATATTATAGAAGAACTTGCAACACATGCTACTATTCCAGTGATTAATGGGTTAACGGACCAATATCATCCTTGTCAAGCACTAGCAGACTTGTTAACGATTAAAGAAGTAAAAGGACAATTAGCAGGTATCAGTTGTGTTTATGTAGGAGATGGCAATAATGTAGCTCACTCATTAATGATTGCAGCAGCAAAAGTTGGCATGCATATGACGATTGCATGTCCGAAAGGCTACGAACCAGATGAAAAAGTGGTTGCTTTAGCACAAGGATTTGCTGAAGTGACAGGTAGTAAAATTCTCGTCGAAAACGATGTGAAAAAGGCGGTTGATGGCGCTGATGTCATCTATACGGACGTCTGGACGAGTATGGGTCAAGAAGAAGAAAATGAAATGCGTTTACAAGTCTTTCATGATTATCAAGTGAACGAGTCACTAGTAGCCTGTGCAAAAGAAGATTATTTATTCCTTCACTGTTTGCCCGCACACCGTGGGGAAGAAGTCTCGGCGTCTGTTATTGACGGTGATCACTCCGCTGTTTTCCAACAAGCAGGCAATCGCCTTCACGCACAAAAAGCCTTATTAACTGAATTACTATAAGTTTCCTGAAGCATGAATTATTCTGTTCCTAGAATGGTTCGTGCTTTTTATCATTAGAAGAGAATTTAGGCAGTTTGAGGTGAGCAAAAAGGTATAGCTCTTCCATTGAGAGGAAAAATGGGCAAAGATAGCTGCGGAGTAAGAGTGATTTAAAAAGTACACCCAACAATAAAAGCGCCAAAGCCAGGCTTGCAATCTGATTTGAGTAAAACACAATACCTACAATTTCCTTTATGATTCCTCCTTCTCGCGGAAATAATAAAAGTGTAAGTTTGAAGGAGGTGCTCATTTTGGGACAAAATCGACAATTTAGAGCAGGGCAGAAAGCGCCGAATAATGGTAAATATATTGAAATTGGAGAAACTGGCAGTAATGTGAATAACCCACAAGTGGTAAGTCTTCGTGCGGGTGATCGATTTCCTGAAAACTCAAACCATAATCGATTATGGACTTATCAAAGAAAACCATAATAATGAAACCAATCAGATGCCATCCCAAAATGTGGATGGCTTTACATATGGTAGGAAATAATTTTATAATAAAACAAAGGTCAAAAAAGGTCAGGAGTGTGACTTGCGATTGGATATTAATCAAATGACAACCTCTTTGCAAGAAGGTTTAATGACTGCCAAAAGGATGGCGACAAATAAAGGTCACCAAGAGGTGGATACGGTGCACTTATTCCTTTCCTTCTTGCAGGAGGATCATCTTTTTACAAATATTTTAAGACGAAGTGATTTTACAATTGAAAATGTGAAACAATCATTGCAACATTTATTAGAAAGAAAACCCAGGGTTAGTGGAAGTGGTGTGGATTTAAATTCTTTTTATCTTACTAATGATTTAAGAAAAACCTTGTCAAAAGCAGAAGAATTAAGATTGCAATGGCAGGACAATTATATATCCATTGAACATGTTTTATGGGCAGTGATTGTGGCAAAGACGAATGTTACAGACCTCTTTTTAATGAAAAAGGAGGATATCAAACAAGCAATTGAAGAGATCAGGGGGAATCAAAAGGTGACATCACAAAACCCAGAAGGTACTTATGAAGTACTTCATAAATATGGTAGAGATTTAGTGGAAGAAGTGAAAACAGGGAAATTAGATCCTGTCATTGGCAGAGATCAAGAAATACGTAATGTAATTCGCATACTTTCAAGGAAAACGAAAAATAATCCTGTCCTCATCGGGGAGCCAGGTGTTGGTAAAACAGCAATTGTTGAGGGATTAGCACAGAGAATTGTTAGAAAAGATGTACCAGAGGGACTGAAAGATAAGACGATTTTCTCATTAGATATGAGTGCGTTAATTGCTGGTGCTAAATTTAGAGGTGAATTTGAGGAACGCTTAAAAGCAGTGTTAGCAGAGATTAAAAAGAGTGATGGTCGTATTCTTCTGTTTATAGATGAGATACATACAATCGTTGGAGCTGGTAAAACAGAAGGTGCGATGGACGCTGGTAATATGTTGAAGCCGATGCTTGCCCGAGGTGAGCTACATTGTATTGGCGCAACAACATTGGATGAACATAGAAAGTATATTGAAAAAGATCCGGCATTAGAGAGAAGGTTTCAACAAGTATTAGTAAAAGAACCTGATGTAGAAGACTCTATCTCTATTTTAAGAGGTTTAAAAGAGAGATTTGAAATTCATCATGGGGTTAATATTCATGACAGGGCTATTGTTGCAGCAGCTACTTTATCTGATCGTTATATTACAGATCGTTTTTTACCAGATAAAGCGATTGATTTAATTGATGAGGCATGTGCAATGATCCGGACAGAGATTGACTCTATGCCTACGGAGCTTGACGAAGTAACAAGAAAGGTAATGCTGCTTGAAATTGAAGAGGCCGCTCTGCTAAAAGAGTCTGATGAAATCAGTCAAGGTAGGTTAGAGAAACTAAGAGAAGAACTTACTAACTTTAAGGAACAAGCGAAAGAAATGAGAGCGAAATGGTTAACAGAAAAGGCTGCGATACAATCGATACAATCAAAACGAGAGCAGTTAGAAATTTTGAAAAGAGAGCTAGAGGAAGCTGAGAATAAGTATGACCTTAATAAGGCAGCAGAGTTAAGACATGGGAAAATCCCTGCATGTGAAAAAGAGTTACAACAATTAGAAGAAGAGGCGAATAATAAAGAAAATGATAACCGTTTATTACGTGAAGAGGTAACCGAAGAAGAAATTTCTGATATTGTATCGAGATGGACTGGTATACCTGTCTCTAAATTAGTTGAAAGTGAACGGGAGAAGTTATTGCGATTAGAGTCGATTCTACAAAAAAGGGTCATCGGTCAAAATGATGCCGTCACACTTGTCTCAGATGCGGTCTTAAGAGCAAGAGCAGGCATAAAAGACCCGAAACGGCCGATTGGTTCTTTTATTTTCTTAGGTCCTACAGGAGTTGGAAAAACAGAGTTGGCAAAGGCTTTAGCGGAATCTTTATTTGATAGTGAGGAACATATCATTAGAATTGATATGTCAGAGTATATGGAAAAACATGCGGTATCAAGACTAGTTGGTGCACCACCAGGGTATGTTGGGTATGAAGAAGGTGGACAATTAACAGAAGCGGTTCGCAGGAATCCGTATGCCGTCCTATTACTAGACGAAATAGAGAAAGCACATCCTGAAGTGTTCAATATTCTTTTACAAATGTTGGATGACGGAAGGGTTACTGATTCTCAAGGTCGAACAGTTGATTTTAAGAATACCGTCATCATAATGACATCAAATATAGGATCTCATATTTTGCTTGAACGCGATGAAGCGAAAGAGAAGGGTAATATAATAGAAGAAACTCGGAATAAAGTATTAGAAATGTTACGATCGCATTTCCGGCCAGAGTTTTTAAATAGAGTAGATGAGGTTATTTTATTTCATCCTTTAGGTAAAGAAGAGATGAAAGGAATTGTTGAAAAACTAATCCATGAACTACAACAAAGGTTAACTCATCAACAAATTAACTTAACGATAGATGATAAGGCAAAGGCTTTTATTGCAGAAACGGCTTTTGATCCCATATACGGTGCAAGACCATTGAAGCGTTACATGCAAAGAGAAATTGAAACAGTATTAGCAAAAGAAATGATTGCGGGAAATATCCAAGCGAAATCACATGTAGCTATCACTAGTGACAGTACAAAACTCATCATAAAACAATCATGAACCAGTAGAAAATAGCATAAACTGGATATATTAACGAAAGTAAAAAAACAAAAGTCATCCATATTGGATGACTTTTGTTGCCATTCTTAATGTAGTCCTTCCTTCTCTTCTGGTGCTGCAGGAATGACAGCAGCAAGAATGTAAAGAAGAATACTTACTACAACCGAAAGGACGGTTGCTGTTTGTAAATCATAACTTACACCATTCATGTTGCTTACTACATAAGTAACCATATTCATAAGTAAGAATGTCCAAATGAACGTCCAAATGTATTGCATTTTTACTCACCTCATACGTATGTCAGTCTATTTAATAGTATCATACAATGGTTGGATTATAAACGTGATTCACTGATTTTTTTTCATAGGATTATGTCTAAAATGTGAATAACAGTTGGAATCAAGCGTTTGAACTAATTCATTAAAAGCTAGGCAAATATCCTATTCAAATTACCTGTACAATCATACATTAGTATGAACAACAGTAAAGGGGTTAATAAAATGGATAGCCGAAACTTTCAACTGCATACAGAATGGAATATGATTCATTACCCAGAAAAGCCAAGTGGTTTCGGTATTCTTATCATTGGGGATGAACGCCATTTTGTTGATGAGAAACAAAGCTTCTGGACACAAAATGAAGGGAAATCATCTCTCATATCAGCATTAAGAAGAGATGGTTATACTATCTTTTATTCGAATCTATATGGGCGAAATTGGGGAAGTCGTAAAGCCATTGAAATGGCAAAAAGATTGTATGCCCATACGATTAGACATGAAATTATTAATGAAAGAATCCATATTATTGCTGAAGGTATGGGCGCACTTGTCGCTGGTGCATTAATGAATGAAATGAATGAGAATATACGGTCGATTACGTTTATCAATCCCATCTTTTCATTAAAAACACATTTGGAACAAGAAAAAGAACATAAATTTTTCTATAAAAAATTAAAGAAAGAAGTTGAGGCTGCACTTGTGAGTAATATTAAAGAGATAGATGAATCCATCGCAATAAATGAAGAACAATTCCTTCAAGTAGACCTCCCAGTAAAAATCATTCATATCCTCTCAAGTAGTCGTGCATATAAACAATCTCATCATTTAAAAGACTTATCAGTGAAATGGTCAGAAAACAATCAACAAGTCTCAATCAATTATTTATTACCAGAGAAAAGGCATAGTTTAAGCTACCATATTATTCGATTTCTCAACGAAAATGAGACGATATTATAAGTCTGAGGAAAAAATCCCTCAGACAATTTTTTTGTTATGTAAAACTTGCTAGTTTGTTATAAGTCATATTTGAGTGAGAGATTTCGATGATATATAAAGATAATTCCGCATAGTATACAATAAAACAGACGACTGGAGGCTGGGGTATGAAGCAAGCAGTTGTAATTGATGGTTATAGTTTTGTAGGTTTTGCTACGTGTAAAGGGCTGTTAGAAGAAGGGACAGAGGTTTTACTGCTCAATTCATTGAAGGCAGATGATGCTTTAGAAAAACAATTATCCGTTGGGAGAAATGCGAACTTAACTGAAGTGGATATAGATAGTTTAAACACTTTACTCGAAGATGAGGCCACTGTTTTTATTGATGGTTACAGTTTATATATTAAAGATATAAATATGGAGAGGTTTTTAGTTCCTATCTTAGATAAAATTTCTTTTGAAAAGCGAAAATGTGTGATTACTTTGCCCATTCAATGGTTGTATACAGGTCATTCAAAAAAATGGGTGCAAAAGACCTTTTCTCATGCTCATATCTATTACTTACCAACAGTATATGGACCGTTTCAACCGGAAGAAATGCTTTTTCAACAAAAGCTAATGCATAATAACCACAATAAAAGTGTCAGTGAAAAGGAATGGCGAGCTGATGCTGTTTATATTGACGAAGCCATCACCTGTTTATTGCATGATTTTTTATCAAACAATAAGAGTGGAGAAAAAATAATTAGCAGTGGAATTGAAAACCATTGGCAGCAATGTGTAGATTATTTACAAATTAATCTTGGAAGTCATACTGTAAAAGAAGATAACAGTTTAAGAGACGAACCTCAAACAATTCATATTAATAACCATCTATCGGTGGAAAAAGCGCTTAGTCAACAGAAAAGACATGTGGATATTCTCCCATAAATATAAAAGTACTTTCATCGGAAAAACCTTTTCAATCACTAGGATAAAAGGTTAGAATGATGTTAGTTGGTCTTTTCGAAAGAAAAAATCAACTAACATAAAGGGGCGAAAGATATAGAAATGAAGAGAGCTTTAATTAAGTGGGGGAGTTTGGTTCTATGCCTTCTTCTATTATCGTCATGTGGACAGGTATTTTCTGGGGGTCAGCTGCAAAAGGCTGGCTTATTAGTGCCGGATACCATTAATGATCAAGTGTGGGGTACGAAAGGGTATAAAGGCCTACTCAAGATACAGTCTACTTATGATATTGATGTGTATTATAAAGAAGGAATGAACTCACAACTCGTTGTCGAAAGAGCGGTAAAGGAATTTTCAAAAAAAGGGGTCAATTTAATTTTTGGACATGGAAATGAATATGCAGAGTACTTTAATCAAATATCAGCACAATATCCAGACATTCAGTTTATAAGCTTTAACGGGGACGCACAAAATGAAAATACGACAAGTTTAAATTTTGAAGGATATGCAATGGGCTTTTTCGGAGGTATGGTGGCTGGTGAGATGACATCTACTAATATTGTTGGTATTATTGCGGCATTTGAATGGCAGCCAGAAGTAAAAGGTTTTATTGATGGTGTGAACTTTCAAAATGATGAAGCAAATGTTAAAATACATTATGTTGAAAATTGGGATGATGCCCATAAGGCTGCGGGGTTAATGGACAAGTTGGTCATAGAAAAAGCAGATGTCGTTTATCCAGCAGGTGATGGATATAATGTCCCTGTCATTGAAAAAGTAAAAGAGCATGGTTTATATGCCATTGGTTATGTTTCTGACCAATCCCATTTAGGAAAATCAGCAGTATTAACAAGTACAATTCAACATGTTGACCATTTGTATGAAATAGTAGCAGAACAATTTCATAATGGAGAACTGCAGTCTGGGAACCTTTCTTTTGACTTTCAAGATGATGTCATTTCATTAGGTGCGTATAGTCCAGAATTATCTCCAACCTTTATTCAACAATTAAATGCAGCAGTAAAAAAATATAAAGAAACAGGTAATTTACCGAAAGAACCATCATAGGAGGATCACAGAATGTCAAATGATAAAACAATGGAATTTATGCAAATCGCGATGAAATATCTACCTGAAGCAAAAGCGGAACTAGAAAAGTCAGGTGTAAATTTATCAATGGAAATGATTCAACCGTTTATGACGATGTTTACACAAGTGATGAATGAAGCTTATGAATTAGGGAAAGCAGATGCACAAAAAGAGCATGAATAAGAAAAAAGCTAGCGGCGTGGGATCGCCGTTAGCTTTTTTTATTCATAAAGACTTCAACGATTGGAGCAGCATGTTTTAAAAGTGGTTTTAATTCCTCTGCAGAATCCATTAATTGAGACATATTGACCATTAATTCCCCTAAATCTAATTGTTCGATTGTATTCAAAATAGAAGGTGATTTTTCCTCCTCCTGCTGATGTTTTCTTCCGAGAATCCAATCTTCACTTTGACGAGCATCTCTATTACCAAACATAAATTGATTAAAAAACGGTTCTTCACTCATATAAGCAATCCTCCTTTTGATCTTCTATTGTATAGGTTATTCCTTATAATATATGGGTGAATAAAAGAAAAGGTTGGACGAAAATAATAATTATGAAGAAAAATATTGAAACTATACCTGCTTATTTGATAAAATTAGTACCAAGTACTAATAATTGATATTAAATTTTATTTCTCGTAAACAAAAAGGTTGAATTTCTTATAACGACAAAGTGGAAAAGAAAAAGGGAGTGGGAAAGATGAATGCTGGAATTGTTGGCTTAGGTAGATACTTGCCCGAAAAAATAGTAACGAATGCTGATTTAGAAAAAATAATGGATACTTCAGATGAATGGATCCGCACGAGAACAGGTATCGAACAAAGGCGGATTGCCGATGACGATACAGATACTTCTGATATGGCATTCGCTGCTGCAAAAAAAGCATTACAGGATGCAGACTTGTCTCCTGAAGATATCGATTTAATTATTGTCTCAACTGTCACACCAGATCAGCCATTTCCAAGTGTTGCTTGTTTATTGCAGGAAAAGTTAGGGGCAAAGAAAGCAGCAGCTATGGATGTAAGTGCAGCTTGTGCTGGTTTTATGTACGGTGTGATTACAGCGAAACAATTTATTGAAACGAAAACGTATCAGAATGTACTAGTGGTAGGCGTTGAAAAGCTGTCTAAAGTAACCGATTGGTCTGATCGTAATACAGCTGTCCTTTTTGGAGATGGTGCGGGTGCTGCTGTCATTGCCCCTGTATCTGAAGGAAGAGGCATTTTATCATTTGAACTAGGAGCAGATGGGAGTGGAGCGAAGCATCTCTATCAAGATAAGTACATTGTGATGAATGGTAGAGAAGTTTATAAGTTTGCTGTTAGACAAATGGGTGAAAGTTGTATTAATGTATTAGAAAAAGCAGGTTTAACAAAAGAGGATGTAGATTTTCTTATCCCTCATCAAGCAAATATTCGTATCATGGAAGCTTCTAGACAACGTTTAGAGTTACCAATTGAAAAAATGTCAAAAACAATTGATAAATATGGTAATACATCAGCATCTTCTATACCAATTGCTATGATTGAGGAGATAGAAGCTGGGAAAATTAAAGATGATGATATTATCGTAATGGTCGGATTTGGTGGCGGATTAACATGGGGAGCCATCGCTTTAAAATGGGGAAAATAAGTATAAATATAATAGGTTTTATTGATATAAAAGGAGTGACATAATAGTGGAAAAAAAACGTGTCGTTGTAACAGGACTTGGAGCAGTAACACCGGTTGGAAATAATGTAGAACAGTCGTGGAGTAATATTAAAGCTGGAAAATCTGGAGTAGGACCGCTAACAAGATTAAATGCTGATGAATATCCTGCTAAAGTAGCTGCGGAAGTGAAGGATTTTGATATTCATGAGTATTTAGAGAAGAAAGATGCAAGAAAGATGGATCGCTTTACTCATTATGCAGTGGCTTCTTCAATCATGGCAGTGAAAGATGCTAATTTGACGATAAATGATGAAAACGCGCATCGTGTTGGCGTTTGGGTAGGATCAGGAATCGGTGGAATGGAAACATTCGAGAATCAATTTGAAACCTTTTTAAACAGAGGCTACCGCCGAGTGAGTCCATTCTTTGTACCAATGATGATACCGGATATGGCTGCAGGGCAAGTATCAATCACATTAGGTGCAAAGGGAGTGAATTCTTGTACAGTAACCGCTTGTGCAACTGGAACGAATTCAATCGGTGATGCTTTTAAAGTCATTCAGCGTGGTGATGCTGATGTCATGGTAACAGGAGGAGCAGAAGCACCAATTACGAGAATGTCTGTTGCAGGATTCTGTGCTAACACAGCGCTATCTACCAATCCAGATCCAGCTACAGCAAGTCGTCCATTTGATAAAGATAGAGATGGATTTGTTATCGGAGAAGGTGCAGGTATTCTCATTCTTGAAGAATTAGAACATGCACTAGCTCGCGGTGCCAATATTTATGCTGAAATTGTTGGGTATGGTTCTACTGGAGATGCCTATCATATTACCGCACCTGCACCAGAGGGGGAAGGCGGTGCGCGTGCAATGAAAATGGCACTTGACGATGCGGGACTCACTCCTGAACAAATCGATTATATTAATGCTCATGGTACGAGCACAGATTATAACGATAAATATGAAACTGTTGCAGTGAAAAGTGTTTTTGGTGAACATGCTTATCATTTAGCCATTAGTTCAACCAAATCTATGACAGGTCACCTTCTAGGTGCTGCCGGAGGCGTTGAGGCGATTTTCTCTATCTTAGCGTTAAGAGATAGTACGTTGCCACCAACGATTAATTACAATACAAAAGATCCAGATTGTGACTTAGATTATGTACCTAATGTATCAAGAGAAAAAACTATTGGAGCTGTTATGAGTAACTCATTAGGCTTTGGTGGTCATAACGCAACAATCGTCTTCAAAAAATATCAATAATAAAATGAAACACGGATAAGTTCTGCTTTGTTACATGGCGGAATTTGTCCGTGTTTTTTATATTTTTATGGTTTTCTTTTGAACCGATTATTTGTCTCTTCCATAAAATAAACAACAACATTTGATGGGAGAGAAACATATGCCGGTAATTAGAACAGATGAATGGTTAAATCAGCATTTTACTGATCCAGAAAAGTTAATTGAACCATTGTTAGATTCATTCCATGAAAACGAGCCACAAAGGTTATACCAATTCTTATCCTCCTTTGGCATGTATTCACCAAATAGAAGGAATAAAGAACAATTCAAACAGTTAAAAGAAAATAGAACATGGGAAAAGGTTGAATTGTTATTAAATAAGTATAGAAAAAACTGGAAAGGGCCAGATGTCCCAATTTACTTATTTCCAATTGCACAAGGCGGATTATTCTTTAGAACATCTTATGTGAAGTCTGGCTTGTCATTCCCTGACAAGATGTTTTTATTTCTCGCTCCATTAGAAGATGAGAAAGAGTTAGAAGCATTATTTGTTCATGAATACCATCATATCTGCAGAATGAAGAGATTAAAAAAAGAAATGGCTGAGTATACACTATTGGATAGCATAGTATTAGAAGGATTAGCAGAATGGGCAGTGGAGAAGAGTTGTGGAAAATCGTATCGTTCAAAGTGGTGCACAGAACATGATAGAGAAAGAATACGATACTATTGGCATAAATATGTAAAAAACAATATAGACATAAAGAGAGACAATGAATTACATGACCAAATTCTATTCGGTGAGGGGAAATATCCAAAAATGCTTGGCTATTCCATTGGCTATGAAATTGTCTCAATGTATGACAATGAAAAGAAAATCAAGCTTAAAGAAAGCATGGTTATTCCTTCGAAGTTATTTTTGCCTCAGTGGGAAAAAGAATAGAGTAGGTGAGAAAACATGTAAAGGAAATAAGGAAATTGTCAAAGTAAGTAAAATAGTATTTTTTCCTTATATTAACATACAAGTAACAGGATGTAAGAACTATTTCATGACCACTCCATACTATTTATAATATTATCAAAAGATAGATTTTTGAAAAAATTCCTTGTATTCGTAATCTATTTGTAATAATATACAGATAATTAATCCTAGTACTAAATATTTTACAATACTGTAAGATATTACGATTGAGGTGTTGAAATGGTAGGAAAAGAAGATAGTCCTAGCTTGGACACAATTTTACAAGTAAAAGAATTAAAAGCAGGTTTTGATATAGACGGAAAGGTCTATCACGCAGTAGATAATGTATCTTTTGACGTAAAGAAAAAACAAATTCTTGGTGTCGTGGGAGAATCAGGCTGTGGAAAGAGTGTCATGTCTATGTCCATTATGCAGTTATTACCGAAGGAAACAGGAAAAGTCACTGGTGGTGAAATTGTTTTTGAAGGTAAGAATATTGAGAATTACTCCATTAATCAAATGAATACCATCCGAGGTAATGATATCTCAATGATTTTCCAAGAACCAATGACGGCACTTAACCCTGTATTCACAATTGGTTTTCAATTACAGGAGATTCTCTTTAATCATCAGAAGATTTCGAAAAAGGATGCGCGAGAAAAAAGCATCCATCTTTTAAGACAAGTAGGCATATCAAGGCCAGAGAATATCGTTGATGAATATCCCCATCAACTTTCAGGGGGAATGAGGCAACGGGTAATGATTGCTATTGCGATTGCCTGCCAACCAAAGTTACTTATAGCTGATGAGCCAACGACTGCATTAGATGTGACAGTACAAGCCCAAATACTAGATTTATTAAGGGAAATTCAATCAATCAATAATATGGCAATAATTCTCATTACCCATGATCTTGGGGTCGTTGCTGAAATGTGTGACGATGTAATTGTTATGTATGCTGGGAAAATTGTTGAAAGAACAAATGTAGATGCACTTTTTCATAACCCTAAACACCCTTATACACAGTTATTATTACAATCGATCCCTAAATTGGATGAAGAAGAGAAAGAATTAGGGTCGATTGACGGCTTAGTACCATCCCTTAAAGATATGCCAGAAGTTGGTTGTAGATTTGCTGATCGTTGTCCAAAAAGAATGCCTGAATGTACTGAAATCACACCTTTATTAGGTTTTGTTGAAAATGGACATGAGGCTGCCTGTCTTTTATATGAGAACAGCTATCAGACTAATGGGAGGAATACATATGTCAAATAACACAGCTGAGAAGCGAGAAGTGTTATTAGAAGTAGAAGATTTAAAAACATATTTCCCGATTAAAGCAGGTTTTTTTCAAAGAACGGTAGGACATGTCAAAGCTGTAGACGGAGTTAGTTTTCAAATACATAATGGCGAAACATTTGGACTTGTTGGAGAATCGGGTTGCGGCAAATCAACGACAGGTCGAACGCTTTTAAAACTTATGAATCCAACAGATGGAAAAATTATTTTTGATGGACAAGATATTTCAAGTTTGAAAGGAAAAACTTTAAGAGCAATTCGCAAAGATTTTCAAATGGTTTTCCAAGATCCATACGCCTCACTTAATCCAATGCAAATGGTTGGGGACATCGTCTCAGAACCGCTCGTTAATTTTAGAGGGAAATCAGTGAAAGAATTAAAAGAAGAAGTCATGGATCTCCTTAATAAGGTCGGACTTCCGTCAGATGCTTATTATAAATATGCTCATGAATTCTCTGGTGGTCAAAGGCAAAGGATTGGTATTGCGCGAGCATTAGCACTACGTCCAAAGCTAATTATTGCGGATGAACCTGTATCAGCACTTGATGTATCTGTACAGTCCCAAGTATTGAATCTCTTAAAGGAACTGCAAAATGAATTTCAATTAACATTTTTATTTATTGCACATGATTTGAGTGTTGTTAAGCATATGAGTGATCGAATTGCTGTGATGTATTTAGGTGGAATTGTTGAAGTAACTGATAAGAATAGTATTTTTGCAGAACCACTTCACCCATACACACAAGCTTTGATTTCGGCCATACCTGAGCCGGATCCGAGAAAGAAGAAACAGAGAATTATCTTAGAAGGTGATGTACCAAGTCCGGCCAATCCTCCAACGGGTTGCCCGTTTCATCCACGCTGTTCACATGCCATGAAAGAGTGCATGGAAGTGAAACCGACTTTAAAGGAGGTGAAGGCTGGTCATAACGTAGCTTGTCATTTATATAACTAAAAAATCATTTAGGGGGAGAACAATGAAAAAGAAATCTTTTTGGTTAATTTCGTTATTACTCGTATTCTCTATGTTTCTAGCAGCTTGTAATAGCGGGAACGAAACGAGTGGGAATGAAAAAGATGGAGATAAAGACGAAGCCAACACTGGTGAACCGGTTGAGGGTGGAAATGTGACAGTAGCAGTGACATCTGCTCCAGAGGGTGTATTAGAGCCAGCATATTATGGCAGTGCGATTGATGCCGAAATCTTGAATTTCATGACTGATGGTATTTATTCAGTAAATGACGAATTAGAATATGAACCAGACCTTGCCACTTGGGAAATTAGTGATGATAAGCTCACTTATACGTTCAAATTTAAAGAGGGCGTAAAATGGCATAATGGTGAGGAGCTAACAGCAGAAGACTACCAATTTGCATTGGAAACAATGGCTGATCCTGAATATACTGGCCCACGTTTTAATTATGTAGAAGGTATTAAAGGGGCTAAAGAAAAAAAGGATGGAAAAGCGGAGACAATTGAAGGAATTGAGTTAGTTGACAAATATACGATTGCAATTACATTTGAATCTGTAAAAATCAATAATCTTGAAAATCTTTGGTCTTATCCAATGCCTAAAAAGCATTATGAGGGAGTGGCTATAGCAGAGCTTGGTGAATCAGAACAGGTTAGACAAACACCAGTAGGTCTAGGAGCATTTAAAGTTAAGTCTGTTAAAGCTGGTGAATATGTAGAGTTAGAGAAGTTTGCAGATTACTATAAAGGTGAACCAAAACTTGATGGAGTAGTAGTTAAAGTGATTGATCCGGCAGTAGCAAATGGTGCCCTGCAGAATGGTGAAGTTGACATTATGGGCGTTGCTCCTGCACAAGTAGAAGAACTTGAAACGATGGAACATATCACAGTTGAAGAAACAAATGGTGTAGGGTATTCTTATATCGGTTTAAGGTTTGGTCACCGTGATCAAGAAACACGTACAAATGTTGATGATTTTGACAAATTTAAAAGCAAAGAATTACGCCATGCCTTAATTCATGCTCTTGATCGTCAAGCGATGATTGATGCGTTCTTATCAGGTAAAGGTACAGTATCTAACACAGTTATTCCTTCAACTTTCTGGATTGCAGCTGAGGAGTCAGAATTAAATCAATATGAGTATGATCCAGAAAAAGCGAAAGAGCTACTAGCTGAGGCCGGCTATAAAGACGTTGATGGAGATGGTTTTGTAGAAGATCCTGAAGGAGAGCCATTCTCAATTTCATTTGGTCATTATGCTGGAAATGCAACATTTGAAGGTCGTTCTCAAGCGATTATCCAATCTTGGAATGATATCGGTGTGAAGACAGAATTAGCGACAGGATCTTTAGTGGAGTTTAACTTATATAATGATATGAAAGATAAAGATGATGAAGCTTTAGAAGCATTTTTTGGTTCATGGAGCACTGGTTCTGATCCGGATCCATCTGGACTATGGGCAAATAATGCGGAGTGGAACTATGGACGTTGGGTAAATGAAGATAATCAAAGATTATTAGACGAAGGTCTAAGCGAGAAAGCATTCGATAAAGAGTATCGTAAAGAAGTCTATGTTGAATGGCAAAAACTTTTCAATGATGAGCTTCCAGGTATTCCATTATGGGAGAACCTAGACCTTTATGGTATTAATAAGCGTCTACAAGGGGTTCATATTAATGCTGTAGGTTACCAAACCAATACACATGAATGGTATGTAACTGAATAATTAGACAAGCGAACTTTTAAATGATAAGGGGAAATGGAACATGCTGCAATATTCACTTCGAAGAATATTAGGTATGATACCGTTACTATTCCTTACCTCTGTTGTGGTTTTCTCCCTGGCGAAGTTTATGCCAGGGGACCCTTTTGGGGGGGAAATTGATCCATCAAATACGAATCCCGAATATATTGAAGATATGAGAGAAAAGTTGGGCTATAATGACCCTATACATATTCAATACTGGAGATGGATTACTAATTTCGTTCAAGGAGATTTTGGTAACTCAACAGCGCATAAAATGCCTGTATACGATTTAATCATTGACCGAATGCCAAATACGATTTTTCTCGCAATTATTGCACTGATAATTACATATATCTTTGCTTTTGCTATGGGGATGTATGCTGGTAGAAAGCCATACACCTTAGGAGACAATCTTATAGCAGGATACAACTATGTAGGTTTAGCGATTCCATCTTTCGTTGCTGGAATTATAGCGATTTATTTTTTCTCTTTTCAATTAGGTTGGTTTCCTTTTGCCGGTTCAGTAGAGGTAGGGTTACAGCCAGGCACATGGGAATACTATGTGAGTCGAATGCATCATGTGCTATTACCTGCATTGATTCTAGGTTTAATGGGAACAGCATCTTATACGCAATTCTTGAGAAATGATGTTATTGAGAACAGTAGGAAAGATTATGTCCGAACAGCAAGAGCAAAGGGAACCAGTGAATCATCCATTTATAATAAACATATTTTAAGAAACTCAATGATTCCATTAATTACATTTTTAGGGTTTGATATAGCTACATTAATAGGTGGAGCGGTTATTACTGAAACAATTTTTACTTATCCAGGAATCGGTCTATTGTTCCTTGAGTCTGTTAATAGAAGAGATTATGCGGTGTTGATGACAATTACCATGCTGCTTTCATTTTTAACATTAATAGGTAACTTAATTGCGGATTTACTCTACGGTATAGTTGATCCTAGGATTAGGTTAGGATAGGGGGCAATTATGGTGAAAGCTTCTTTAAATACAAATCAAGTAATAGTAAAATCAAACCAAAAACAACTATCTCCATGGAAAATTGCCCGCAATAAATTTCTCAAAAACAAGATAGCAATGACGAGTTTAATTATATTTACTGCGTTTGTCTTGCTCGCTATTTTTGGACCAATATTCACCACACAAGATATCTCTAGAATTAATTTTATGTCAATGAACCTGGAACCTTCAGCAGAGCACTGGTTTGGCACAGATACAAATGGTAGGGATGTATTCACCAGAATGGTTTATGGAGCTAGGACATCATTGTTAATTGGCTTGTCTTGTATGGTACTAATTATATCTATTGGTACAATTGTCGGAGCTATTGCTGGATATAATGGTGGAAAGATTGATCAAATATTCATGCGTATTACAGATTTTGTTTTGAATTTTCCATTTTTAATATTTGTTATTGTATTAAATACGATATTAGTAGGGAAAGTATCAGGAGTATGGACATTGATCTTGGTCATCAGTTTCCTTAGCTGGGGAGGAGTTGCCAGAATTGTCCGAAGCCGTTTTCTTTCGGAAAAAGAGAATGAGTATGTTTTAGCAGCAAAATCAATTGGTACGAGGCCGATAAAGATTATTATTAAACATATATTACCGAATATAGCCTCAACAATTATTGTCCAGGCTACATTAATGTTAGCAGTAACAATTGTTGCTGAAGCAGGTTTAAGCTTTTTAGGTTCTGGTGTTCCAGCAAATATACCTAGTTGGGGTAATATGTTATTTGAAGCCCGTGATTCTGACGTATTAAGAAATAAAACGTGGATGTGGGTACCGCCCGCTGCAGCTATTACAATCACCATACTAGCAATAAATTTTATCGGAGAAGGCTTAAAAGACGCTCTTAACCCTAAATCTAGAAGGTAAAGGCCTAGCTGGTAAGTCTGAAAAAGAATGCAATTGACCTTTTAAGGTAATTGCATTCTTTTTTTGGGGAGAAAACGGTTATATACTTTGTAGTGAGTGGGGGATTTAATTATTTACTATTCTAAATTATATTAATATTTATTTTAGTGAATAATAAATGAATATTATAACATTTACTTCCATATTAAATACGCTATATATAGCAAGTATATTTCAATATAAAGTACAAATTGCTTTCTAATCAAAGGTAAAAAAAGAATAATAATGGATTAGATTGTAAAAGAAAGGAATAAAAACAGAGTTGTTTGCCCATACTTATTGACAAATAATCATGCGAGTGGGGGTTAGGAAATGTTATATCTTCATGATGTTTGGGTGAACTGGTTTGAAGGGGAAGAGAATGGTTACAATGTTTGTCAATTTCATGAATGGCGAAAAGATGATGCAGTTGAATTATTGGATCAAGTACCATTACTAAGGATCACACCAGCACTATTTCATTATATTGAAAATGATTTATCTGAATTACCACAACAGCTATTGAATGACGTGTATCAAAAAGCGTATTTAAGAAAAAATCATGAAAGAGTGCAATTGGATTATTGTTTTGTCATTACTGATGGGACAAGCATTATGGCCGTTGATACAATAGGGTATCATATTCCAATTCGAAAGAGTAGATTGATACCAAGACAAGAACAACTTACATATGAAATGATTTCTAATCACGATGAAATGGAATATACTTTTGAACAAAAGCCGAGTCTAAAAAGTTTTCACATTCTTTCTCCAGATCCAGAATTAATGAAAGGCCTGACAAGGAAGGAAAGGCAGCTCAAACAATTAATGTTTATGGCACTAGATCAACTTCATAGTTCAGAAAATGAAGCGGAAATTCGCTATTGGTTTACAGAATGGCTGCCTGAAGAGTATAAAAGTATTCAATCAATGGGTTTCCATGATGCATGGATGAATTTATATGAAGACAGTAAGATAGGTTGGTCTAAGAAACATGAAAGATTTTGTGAGAATATCATTAAAGGACAACCTTTTTTTGAAAAGTTATGGGAAATGGAAAATGGTTCAAAGGTAAATTAAATCAAAAAGGGACGCTCAATTTAATTTGAACGTCCCTTTTTTTTATTTCCTTTTTCTTCCTAATCC
Source organism: Cytobacillus sp. OWB-43 (assembly GCF_034651445.1). Classification (NCBI taxonomy): domain Bacteria; kingdom Bacillati; phylum Bacillota; class Bacilli; order Caryophanales; family Bacillaceae; genus Cytobacillus; species Cytobacillus sp. OWB-43. Next base: position 206,783 of record NZ_JAYEFF010000001.1, read on the forward strand.
CATAGCGTTTTCCATCTTTTTAACCATTTTACCTGCAACTTTATTGGCATTTTCTGCTCCTGCATCTAATATCTCATCTAATTCTGCTGATTCCATGAGATGATGATATTTATCTTGAATAGGTTTTAAGTGGCTAATAATTACTGTAGCTAAATCCCCTTTAAAATCACCGTACCCTTTTCCTTCATATTTATTCACAATATTTTCAATTGATTCACCTGAGAATATCGAGTAAATCGTTAATAAATTTGAAACGCCAGGTTTATTCTCTTTGTCAAAAGCAACGATGCCATCAGAATCTGTTACAGCGCTTTTAATTTTCTTCTCAATTTGTTTCGGTTCATCCAAAATAGAGATAAATCCTTTTTTATTAGGGTCAGATTTACTCATTTTTTTCGTTGGATCTTGAAGTGACATGATTCGTGCGCCCACTTTTGGAATGCTTACTTCTGGAATCGTAAAGATGTCATTGTATTTTTTGTTGAATCTTTCTGCTAAGTCTCTTGTTAATTCTAAATGCTGTTTCTGATCTTCTCCAACCGGGACAATATCTGTACCATATAATAGGATATCTCCAGCCATTAGTGGTGGGTAGGTTAATAAGCCTGCTGAGACAGCTTCTTTACCAGCAGATTTATCTTTAAACTGCGTCATTCTTTCTAACTCACCGATATAAGAAATACATTGTAACATCCATGCGGCTTGTGCATGTGCAGGTACTTCGGATTGAACGAATAGAGTTGCCTTATTAGGATCTAAGCCTACCGCAACATAAAGTGCTGCTAGGCTACGGATATTGTTTCTTAGTTGTAAGCGATCCTGTGGAACAGTGATAGCATGTTGATCGACGATACAAAAGTAGCAATCATACTCATTTTGCAGCTCAACAAACTGTCTTAATGCCCCGATATAGTTACCAATTGTTATTGTTCCACTGGGTTGAATACCAGAAAAGAGTGTTTTTTTCATCATAATCCTCCTATTTGCTATGAGAAATGAACATATAAAAAGACCACTCATCCCTAAAAAATCTAGGGACGAATGGTCCGCGGTGCCACCCTAATTATTCACATATGTGAATCTCTTAAAGACAGATAACGTTAGTCTAACGTGAATCGATATATTCATGCTCAAAAAGTCCATTCGATTTAATAGGTTGCTTATTCTCACCTACCATAAGCTCTCTTAAAACCATCTTAAATGTACTACTCTTTTCTCACAGCAATTTGTATTATTTATTTGTAATCATAATATAATATATGTAGAAGTAAATCAAGTGAGCGTTATAACAGCAAAAAAAATTTTTATTTGTTATATACCAATAAAAACTTATGAAAACCCTTACATGACAATAATAATACATGTTTCGACATTTTTTTGAAAAAATATAGATAATTTAGATTATTTAAAACGGGCTTGAAATAAACTTTTAAAGAAACTATAATAAAACCTACCAAACGACATCTTTACAAACATATTACATTTTGTTCGGTTACAGGTAGATGGAATGATGAAAAGGTGAGTTTATCGTAGTCTAATAGATACAAATTTTAATATTCAAGCTGAATTATCTGAATAGAGGGAATTTGTTCTATCAAAATAAACTTACTTTCCTTAGTATGCATAAAGGAATCAACTCTTTTTTTATAATAAAAATTGTTTGATTTTTTCATCAATCTACTCTATGTGAACAACTGTTATTTCTGTGAAGAATCGTTTGAATTAAAAATAGGGGGTTTCACCGTGAAAAAAAGATGGTCAATCTTTTTAAGTATGCTACTTTTAGCTAGCATGGTTCTAGCAGCTTGCGCTGGCGGAGGCGATGACAATGCAGATGGTGGCGATGGAGGTAGTGATGTACCTCAAGAATTAAAAGTAAATATTAATACTGAACCACCTTCATTAAATCCAGGTTTGGCTGAAGATTCTACTTCTGGTACTGTTCTTCGTAACGTATTAGAAGGATTAACTCGAATTGGTCAAGACGATAAACCAGCAGCCGCTATGGCAGAAGATTGGGAAATCTCAGAAGACCAAAAAACATACACATTTAATATCCGTGAAGATGCACAATGGTCAAATGGAGATCCTGTAACTGCAGAAGATTTCGAATATGCATGGAAATGGGCATTAGACCCAGCTAATCAATCAACATATGCGTATCAACTATATTATGTTGAAGGTGCAGAAGCTGCTAACACAGGAGAAGGTAGCTTAGATGATGTTGGCGTTAAAGCTGTAGATGAAAAAACTTTAGAAGTTACACTAGCAAACCCAACACCTTACTTTCTTGAACTAACAGCTTTCTATACTTATTTACCAGTAAATAGTAAAATCGCAAAAGAAAATCCAGACTGGGCAACAGATGCTGGTGAAAATTATACGACAAACGGACCTTTCCACTTAGCTGAATGGTCTCATAGTGACCAAATCACTCTTGAAAAGAGCGACACTTATTGGGATAAAGACACTGTAAAATTAGATAAAATTGAAATGTACATGATTAATGATCCAAATACTGAATTATCTATGTTTGATAATGGTGAATTGGATTGGGCAGGTTCTCCGACAGGAGCTCTTCCAACAGATGCAATGCAAGCACTTAAAGATGATGGTAGATTAGAAACACAAGCAATTGCCGGTGTTTATAACTACAAATTCAATACTACTATTGAACCATTAGATAATGAAAATATTAGAAAAGCTTTAACTCACGCAATTAATCGTGATTCAATTATTAATAACATTACACAAGGGGAACAACTTCCAGCTATGGCAATCGTTCCACCTACGATGTTCCCAGAAAATGAAGAAGGGTACTTCCCTGATAATGATGTTGAAACTGCTAAAGAATTCTTAAATAAAGGTCTTGAAGAATTAGGATTAAGCGATGCATCAGAATTACCAGAAATCAAGCTTTCTTATAACACATCTGAAGCACATCAAAAGATTGCTCAAGCCATTCAAGATATGTGGAGTGAAAATCTTGGAATTAATGTAACTCTAGATAATGCTGAGTGGAATGTTTTCCTTGATAGTGTAAATAGTGGAGACTTCCAAATTGCTCGTATGGGTTGGTTAGGTGACTTTAATGACGCTATGAACTTCTTGGAAATGTACAAAGATGCTGACGGTGGAAATAACAACACTGGTTGGGAAGATCCTGAATTCCAAAAATTACTTGAACAATCACAAACTGAAACAGATGCTGAAAAGCGTCAACAATTATTAAAGGATGCAGAGGCAATCTTTATGGAAGCAATGCCGGTTGCACCAATTTATTTCTATACAAATAACTGGGTTAAAGATGATAACCTAAATGATGTTTTTGTATCTGGATTAGGCGATGTTCAATTTAAGTGGGCTCACTTTGAATAATTTGATCTTTTAAATGTAAGGTATATGGGATGAAACTTCCTATATACCTTCGTTCTTGTAATAGGTATTATCCTTCTAATGGTAAAATTGTATTATATTATCTATTATGAGCTTTGCAGTTGTAGACATACTGACCTCAGTAAAATCAATTGGAGGTGTTGGACAATGACGAAATATATAGGAAAACGTCTGTTATATATGATAATTTCATTATGGCTAATTGTAACGGCAACATTTTTCCTTATGCGCATTGCACCTGGAAACCCGTTTGCTTCAGAAAAGAAACTACCACCAGAAATTGAAGCGAATTTACAAGCACATTATGGCTTAGATCAGCCATGGTATCAACAATATTTTGATTATCTAATCAATGTAGTAACGTGGGATTTTGGCCCATCTTTTAAATACAAAAGTCAAACAGTTAATGATTTGATCACAGAAGGATTCCCTGTATCTTTTGTATTAGGTTTTCAAGCAATACTAATTGCCGTTGCCTTAGGTGTTTTATTTGGTGTAATCGCTGCTTTAAGGCAAAATAAATGGCAAGATTATTCAACAATGGCTGTTGCTGTTTTAGGAATATCCGTGCCATCATTCATTATGGCAACATTTTTACAATATTTCTTAGCAATAAAATTGCAAATATTCCCGGTAGCTCGTTGGGAATCATTTATGCATACCATTTTGCCAGCTCTTGCACTTGCAGCAGGACCGATGGCTTATATCGCAAGACTCACACGATCTAGTATGATTGAGGTATTAGCAAATGATTATATTAAAACTGCTAAAGCAAAAGGCTTGAGCGGTGGAGTAATTACAGTTAAGCACGCAATGAGAAATGCTCTTCTTCCGGTAGTTACTTATTTAGGACCATTAACTGCTGGTGTTTTAACAGGTAGCTTTGTTATCGAGAAGATTTTCGGTATTCCAGGGTTAGGTTTCCACTTCGTAACAAGTATTACAAATCGTGATTATACAGTAATAATGGGTGTGACAGTGTTTTATAGTATTCTTTTACTATTAGCTATTCTCCTAGTGGATATTGCGTATGGAATCATCGACCCAAGGATTAAACTAGCTGGGAAGAAAGGAGAATAATAAATCATGCAAAGTGCGAATGATAAATTCAAAGTTGTCGGCACACAATTAGATGATGCCGAAAAGATTTCGAAGCCAAGTCTTTCATTTTGGAAAGATGTCTTCATTAGATTCCGAAAAAATAAGCTTGCTATGTTTGGTATAGTCCTACTTATTATTCTCATCTTCATGGCAATCTTTGGACCATATATGACAGAATATGACTATAAGTCAAATGATTTAACAAATAAAAATCAGCCACCTTCTGCTGAGCATTGGTTCGGTACCGATGATCTTGGACGAGATATGTTTGCTCGTACGTGGGAAGGTGCTAGAATTTCGATCTTTATCGGTGTTGCAGCTGCGTTAATCGATTTATTTATTGGTGTTGCCTGGGGCGGAATCGCCGGATACAAAGGTGGTAGAACCGATGAAATAATGATGCGTGGTGCCGATGTTTTATCAGGCATTCCTTACTTGTTATTAGTTATCTTGTTAATGGTTGTGCTTGGCCAAAGTTTAAGTACGATGATTATTGCTATGACAATAACCGGATGGATTAATATGTCCCGGATTGTTCGAGGGCAAGTACTTAGCTTGAAGAATCAAGAATTTGTTCTTGCTTCTAAAACTTTAGGTGCAAATACAACAAGAATTATGGGTAAACATTTAATTCCAAACTCAATGGGTCCAATTTTAGTTACAATGACATTAACAATTCCTTCTGCGATCTTTACAGAAGCTTATCTTGGATTCCTAGGATTAGGTTTAACACCGCCTCTAGCGAGTTGGGGTACAATGGCCAATGATGGTTTACCAGCGTTAAGATATTACCCATGGCGATTATTCTTCCCTGCGATCTTTATTTGTTTAACCATTTTTGCATTCAATGTAGTCGGTGATGGTCTACGTGACGCACTCGACCCAAGAAGCCGTAAATAAGGAGTGAGAACATGGAAAAAATTCTCGAAGTAAAAGATCTAAAAGTCTCATTCCAAACTTATGGAGGGACGGTACAAGCTGTTCGTGGTGTTAGCTTTGACCTTCATAAAGGTGAGACATTAGCTATTGTTGGTGAATCAGGTTCAGGTAAAAGTGTTACTTCACAAACACTAATGAAACTAATTCCAATGCCTCCAGGACAAATTACTGGTGGAGAAATTCTTTTCTATGGTGATGATATTGTACCTAAATCAGAAAAAGAAATGGAAAACATACGCGGTAAAGATATAAGTATGATTTTCCAGGATCCAATGACTTCATTAAACCCAACAATGAAAGTTGGTAATCAAATCATGGAAGGTTTGATTAAGCACCAAGGATTATCTAAAGCAGATGCTAAAAAACGTGCAATAAAGTTATTAGAACTAGTTGGTATTCCGATGCCTGATAAACGAGTAAATCAATATCCGCATGAATTCTCAGGTGGTATGAGACAGCGTGCAATGATAGCTATAGCCTTGGCTACAAACCCTAAATTACTGATTGCTGATGAACCTACAACCGCTCTTGATGTAACTATTCAAGCTCAAATTTTAGAGTTAATGAAAGAGTTACAAGCGAAAATGGACACATCTATTATCTTTATCACTCATGATCTAGGCGTTGTTGCCAATGTGGCAGATCGTGTAGCTGTTATGTATGCTGGTCAAATCGTTGAAATAGGCACAGTAGATGAAATCTTTTATGATCCGAAGCACCCTTATACTTGGGGACTACTTGCTTCTATGCCAAGTGTTGATAATGATACAAAAGATGAATTAGCTGCCATTCCTGGTACGCCACCAGACTTAACAAATCCGCCAATTGGTGATGCATTTGCTGCAAGGAACAAATATGCATTAGCCATTGATTACGAGGAAGAACCACCAATGTTTCAAATTTCTGAAACACATTTTGCGAAAACTTGGTTGTTACACCCTGATGCACCTCATGTTGAACCACCTGCAGCGGTGAAGTTGCGTCAACGTCAAATGTCCTCCAATTTTGATAAACCAGTAATTGTGAAGGAGGGTATTTAAGTTATGGCAGAGAAATTAGTTGAAATAAAAAATCTAAAACAACATTTTAATGTTGGTAAATCGAATATGGTTAAAGCGGTTGATGGCATTACTTTTGATATTTACAAAGGTGAAACCCTTGGTCTAGTTGGTGAGTCAGGTTGTGGGAAATCAACGACCGGTAGAACAATTATACGCTTGTATAATGCCACTGATGGACAAGTTTTATTTAATGGTGAAAATGTTCATGGTAAAAAGTCAACCAATCAACTAAAAGCATTTAACCGTAAAATGCAGATGATTTTCCAAGACCCTTATGCATCCTTAAATCCTCGTATGACGGTTGCGGATATCATTGCTGAAGGTATTGATATTCATGGGCTTGCAAAGTCGAAAAAAGAGCGTATGGAACGCGTCTATGAGTTACTTGAAACAGTAGGCTTAAATAAAGAGCATGCTAACCGTTATCCACATGAGTTCTCTGGTGGACAAAGACAGCGTATCGGTATAGCTAGAGCGCTAGCTGTTGAACCTGAATTCATTATTGCTGATGAACCGATTTCTGCTCTTGACGTATCTATTCAGGCACAAGTTGTTAACTTAATGAAAAAACTTCAGCGTGAAAAAGGGTTAACTTACTTATTCATTGCTCATGATTTGTCAATGGTTAAGTATATTAGTGATAGAATTGGTGTGATGTACTTTGGTAAGCTAGTTGAACTTGCCACAGCGGAAGAGTTGTATAGCAATCCTATGCACCCTTATACACAATCATTATTATCTGCTATTCCATTACCTGATCCAGAGTCAGAAAGAACACGTCAGCGAAAAGCATATGACCCAGCTGTTCATCAATATAGTGCTGATGAGAAGGTTGAAATGCGTGAAGTTCGTCCTGGTCACTTTGTTTTCTGTTCTGAAAAAGAATTTGCACAATACCAAAAAGATCATAAAAGTTAACTTAAAAGCGATCTCTTATTGAGGTCGTTTTTTCGTAGATTAAATCTGCTTAAGACCTGCCTCCAACCTAAAAAAATATTTTCGGAACAAATATTCAGTTAGGAAAAATATGAATATTAGGAATATGTTTAGTGCTTTCAATCACTAAAATGTATGAATATAGTATACAATAGTTTGTATGAAATTACTATCGCAAAAATTAAAATATTTCTCATTATTACTATTTTCTTTTGCATTGGGTTTAACTTCTAGTAGAATAGGAGATAAGAAAAAGAAAATATATGGATGAGGAGGGAAAAATAGTGAGGGCGATTAAAGTTGCTTTTTTCTTACTTTTATTAAGTGTAGTGCCACAATTAGACCATGCGAATGCTGAACAACAAAGTTATCAGCTTCATGCACAGAAAGAATATGCTGGTTTTTTTATGGAATTACCTGAACAAATGAAACGGTTTACATACGATTCAGGCTACGACTTTACCTACCCAGATGCTATTAGAGGTATTTATGTTACTGGTCCATCGGCAGGAGGAGCAAATTTTGAACGGTTATCAAATTTTGTTGATAAGACAGAATTAAATGCGATGGTTATTGATATTAAAGATGATTGGGGAAATCTTACATACCAGCCGGAAGATGATAGTAAATATAAGGATATTGTCGAACCTTATATAAAAGATACGAAAGAGATGTTAACGACATTAGAAGAAAAAGAGATTTACCCTATTGCGAGGGTCGTTGTTTTTAAGGATTCAACACTAGCCAAGTTAAAGCCTGAATGGTCGTATAAAGAAGGAAATAAAGTATGGACAAACGGAAGAGGAGAAGCCTTTGTTAATCCGTTTATGGAAGAAGTGTGGCAATATAATGTAGATATTGCTATAGAAGCAGCTAAAATGGGATTCCAGGAAATTCAATTTGATTATGTTCGTTTCCCTGAAGGATTTGAGCATATGGCTGATTCATTGAAGTATGGTAAAGGAAAGTATACGAACGGTAAAGATGATGTGCAGCTGAGAGTAGATGCTGTTACAGACTTCGTTAAGTTTGCGAAAGAACAGTTAGAGCCTTATGGTGTCAAAGTATCTGTTGATATTTTTGGTTATACGGCTACTTTACCAGAGGCACCTGGGATTGGACAGAACTTCTCAAAAATCTCAGAACATGTGGATGTCATATCTTCAATGATCTATCCGAGCCACTGGGGGCCATACTTTGGGATTCAAAAACCAGATTTAGAACCTTACAAGCTTATTAAAGAGTACGCAAAGGTAGAGAATGCCAAACGGGAGGAACTAGCTTCTCCGCCTATTTCTAGACCTTGGCTACAGGATTTTACTGCATCTTATTTAGGTACCGGTAATTACAAGCCTTATGGTAAGCAAGAAATAGAGGATCAAATTAGGGCTTTGAATGAGGAAGGAATTGACGAATTCTTATTGTGGAATGCCGGCAATCATTATACAGAAAATGTTGATTATACCCCATTAAATTAAAAAATAAGCAGCTGATAGTATGTTTATCAGCTGCTTATTATTTGACACTTATTGTGTATGCGTTATCATAGTATATAGGATGAGGATTATTTCTTCTTTCCGCCCACGTTTTTCCATCCGGTTTGCATAAATGCAGATTGGTCTACGAATTCGGATTTTTTCTTGCCGCCAAATAATTTTATTCCCAAGCTGTTTATTAGTACACCTAAAAGGGAAGTTAAACTGAGTATGAGCAATGAAACGATAATCAAGTCTGAAAAGTAACCAATCATTGATAAACCTCCAATTTTCTTTTCGGAAAATTCAAGTTATTCTGATGATGTTCTATTTCTAATAATAAAGCATTTATTAAAGAATGAAAAGAATGAAAATCACAAATACTTTGATAGAGCGTTACAACTTAGTTTATTTATACGTGAATGATGACTTATTTATACGATTTTCTTATACAAGAAGAGAAAGCTGGAAGTTTATCACGACTGGAAATATTTAAATAATAAAGGGGTTTGGTCCATGCATTGGTATGAAAAATTGAATCAGTATTTTCCTGTAGAAGAGATGAAGTCAAAAGAGCATATGGAAACACTTTTGAAAGAGCGACCTGATATTTATCATAAAGATGAGGGTCCAATGCATGTGTTAATGTATGTTGAACTTGAAACTTTTGTCTTTATCGACTACCTGTTTGTGTCCAAAGATTCAAGAGGACAAGGTTTAGGACATAAATTAATTGATCAATTAAAGGAAAAAGGCAAACCGATTATTTTAGAAGTTGAACCTGTTGATTATGAAGATACTGATACGGAGAAACGCTTGAAATTTTATAAAAGAGAAGGCTTTGAGCACGCTCAATCTATAGGTTACCGTCGTCGATCTCTTGCAACAAATGAAGTGAATCCAATGGAAATTTTATTCTGGGCACCTAATAATGAAACGGAAGAAATGATTTTCGATGCTATGATTAAAACATATGAATTGATTCATACTTACAAGGATACTCAATTCTATGGAGCATCATATCAACCAGTAGATGAAGTCCTTACTTTTTCTGAGAATGACAATAATAATGATCTTTTGAAAGATATTTAATCCAAAGAAATCCCGAACAACCTCAATGTTCGGGATTTCTTTTTAGGTAAAGAATGGCTCAACATCATTTTCTTATAAAGTTTTTTTTCATTTAAAGTCGATTATTGAGAAAGTAAATGTTTATTCTTAAAAAAAAGGGGTAAATGTCTATCATAGTTATATAGGTTAAATAGTAACAGATTTCATTATTCTATAATTGAACAGTTTGTGAACAAATAAAAAAATCAATATTTCATGAAACCTTTTTTAAATGAAAACGTCTTATATTATAGATTCACTAAGGCAGAAGTTAATTGTTTAATTGGCATTTAAGTGTATGAAGAATAGAAAAATATATATCATCTGTTCCACAGATGGTGTATAATGAAGTGGAACAGCTTATTTAAATTAATTATAAATTACAACAATAGTTACAGCCTAGTGGATTATTCTCAATGAGAAAGTAAGCCTGTTCATTGAAAACGGAAACAAGTGTAACAATCAGTAAGAATAGCATAATTAAACAATTACGGCGAATAAAATATACTTTAAATTTCTAAGGAGTGTGAAATTGTAAAATGGTCACATTATACACTTCACCAAGTTGTACATCATGTAGAAAAGCAAAAGCATGGTTAGAGGCAAACGATATTGCATACAAAGAAAGAAATATTTTCTCAGAACCTTTAGCAATTGATGAAATTAAAGAAATCCTTCGTATGACAGAAGATGGAACAGATGAGATTATTTCAACACGTTCTAAAACATTCCAAAAATTGGATGTTAATCTTGAAACGATGCCTTTACAGGATTTATTTGAATTGATAAGAGATAACCCTGGATTATTAAGAAGACCGATTATCTTAGATGAGAAAAGATTACAAGTAGGTTATAATGAAGATGAAATTCGACGCTTCCTTCCTAGGAAGGTTCGTACGTATCATCTACGTGAGGCTCAAAAGTTGGTTAACTAAAACCAATCGTACTCACTTAACTTCACATTTAATCCTAAGTATGCTAAATGAAAACGAACAAATCCTTTTTTACGATTTGTTCGTTTTTTAGTTTCTTTCAAATAATTTTTGAATAAGTTTTGAAAAAAGCATTGCGCATCCATCTACAGAGATACAGTAAAGATAGCCGAACCAAATTCTTTAGTCTATACACTAGAAGATATTTCTGATACATAATAGAAGAACCACATTTCTGCCCCATGATATTCGTACTAATCATTTTACTGTTATTCATACTCGATTATTTCCAAAGGCCATTACAGTGTTTTATCACAAATCAATAGCGAAAAAAAGCTTTTCATCAGCCTAAGCTTGTTTCTTGTAGGGGACAGGTTTTTTTGATAAAATACAAACACAATAAATATATATTGTATTAACGAATATAGGCATTCATTCGTTTTTTGCCAATTGTATTTTTGGGCATTCCCTTTACAGCATATTTATCATAAAATATAACAAAAGGTAAAACATAATAGGTATATCTGTTGTTACACATTATTTTCTCATTATTCTTGCTAGAATGATCACTAAAAGAATAATTTTCTTGAAATAGGGTAAATGGTAGTAAAGTAGTACAAATTAGGGGTTATAATCCCTTCACAAAAAGCAAGAAGGGAGAGTTGCTAAGTGGAAATCGAGAGAATTAATGAAAACACGGTGAAGTTTTATATCTCATATATTGATATTGAGGAAAGAGGCTTTGATCGTGATGAAATATGGTACAACCGAGAGAGAAGTGAAGAACTTTTTTGGGATATGATGGATGAGGTTCACACAGAAGAAGATTTTGTGATGGAAGGTCCATTGTGGATTCAAGTTCAAGCACTCGATAAAGGATTAGAAATCTTAGTAACGAAGGCGCAGTTATCTAAAGACGGACAAAAGTTAGAGCTCCCTGTTTCTGATGAAAAAATGAAGGATTTTGCTGTAGATGAAAGAGTAGAAGCAATGCTTGATCAATTACAGGAAAATGAAGAAGAGGAAGCGGAAGAAAAATTAGATTTCGTTATTGCCTTTCGAGACTTTGAGGATATCATTTCATTATCCAAGAGAGTGGAACTAGGAAATGTTCATACGCAACTGCGTTCATACAAGAATAACTATTATTTAATTGTCGAATTTCCCGAGGAACAATTCGAAGAGGATGAAATTGATAATATTCTAAGTATACTACTTGAATATGGGCATGAAACAGATACAACCATTCACGTGATTTCTGAATATGGAAAGGTAATTATCGCTGAAAATGCTTTAATTGAACTAAAAAAATACTTTTAATAAAAAAGCCGATTTCTTTAAGAAGTCGGTCTTTTCTTTTTATGCAGGAATAAAGAATGATAGGGGAGAAGATAGAATGTATAGAAAGGATGTGAACATACATTGTTAAAGGCAATAACGAATGATGGCAAACTTATTAATGCCCAAGATGTTCAATACGGTAAATATAAGGAAAAGTCTTTTTACTGTCCAGAGTGTAAGGATGTTGTCATTTTAAAGAATGGCATCTTTAAAAAGTCTCACTTTGCTCATAAACCGCATAGTCAATGCTTTGAATCATATGAAAAAGAGTCAGAAGTCCACTTAAAAGGTAAATTATTGTTATACGATATATTAAGAAAATACTATAAAAATGTTGAGGTTGAAAAATATTTCGCTAACATCCATCAAAGGGCGGATCTCAGCTTTGAACATAACGGACTTGTTTATGCCATTGAGTTTCAATGTTCAATAATTCCTACAAAAATAGTTCATAAGCGTACAAATGGCTATATAAAGTCAGGAATAAAACCACTGTGGATATTATCCCACCAACAGCTCCATACTATAGGAAATCATTTATTTTCTTTAACCGCTTTTCATTATTCTTTTCTTCAGCAAACTTCCGCTAAAAAATTTATTATCCCTATTTTAAACGTTGATACAGAAAATTTGTATATACTTTCTCATCTCCTACCAATTTCTACGAAAAAGTCTTTTGCCCATATAGATCTAAAGCCACTTCGCTCGAATAATTTGTACGAATTATTGAATCTAAGAATTAATAGAATGAGAATGGACTTTTCTTCTTGGTTGCAAGAAAGGGAGAATATAAAAAGGTATGGAAGCTTTAAATATAGCTCATTTTCTAAACGATTTAAAGATGAAATCTACCGTTGCGGGCTTCATATGGGAAATCTACCAGATTTTTGTGGTCTTCCTGTAAGGGGGAGTGCTAAGCTGAGTACTTCACCAATTCAGTGGCAAACATATATTTTTATAGATATATTACGCCATGAAGAGTTATTTTCTATAGAAGATGCATATGATTCCATGCAATGCCGCTTGGAGAGAAAAGATATTCGTATACGTGTAGAGGTACCCATAGATCTTAAAGAAGTAATCGATGCTTATTTACATCTTTTATACACTATAAAAATAATTGAGAAAATCGACGGTACCAAATTTCAAATCAGGTCTTCTGATATGAAAAATAAGAAAATAAGTAAGGCAGAAGGGGAAATAATTATGAAAATGGCATTAAGTTGATATTGAAGTATTTTAAATCAATTGGTGAAACATAATACTGAACAATTACTTTCATTTGATGTAAGATAGTAACAGATAGTAATTTTTAACATAATGAATGTAGGAGGAAAACAATATGGCTAACGATTCTACAGTTAAGAAACTACCAACAAGAAACGAGGTTCCAGTTGAAGAAACTTGGCGTCTTGAAGATATTTTTTCAAGTGACGATGAATGGAATAAAGAATTTAATGAAGTAAAAGAGTTATCTAAAGAAGCAGGCAAGTTTAAAGGGATGTTGCATGAAGGTGCAGAGGTTCTTTATGATGTTTTACAATATCAAGATCACTTACTTTCTCGTATTGTGAAGCTCTTTACATATGCAAGAATGAGATATGATCAAGATACAACAAATGCAACGTATCAAAGTTTAGATGATAAAATCAAAGGGCTGTATTCAGTGGTTGCTAGTGAACTTGCTTTCATAGTGCCAGAAATTCTTGCCATTGATGAAGATCAATTAGCACAGTATATAGCCGAGAAAGAAGAATTAAAAATGTATGAACATGCACTTGAAGAAATCAATCTTCAACGTCCTCATGTACTTACAGCGGAAAAAGAAGCCTTACTTGCACAAGCATCAGAAGTAATGGATGCATCAAGTAATACTTTTGGAATGTTAAATAATGCTGATTTAACATTCCCATCGATTAAAAACGAAGAGGGAGAAGAGGTTGAAGTGACACACGGTCGATTTATCAACTTCCTAGAGAGTGATGATCAGCGTGTACGTCGAGATGCTTTTCGTGCGATGTATACAACCTATGGACAGTTTCGTAATACATTCGCTAGTACGTTAAGTGGAAATGTGAAAAGAAATAATTTCAATGCAAAGGTACGAAACTATCAATCAGCTCGACATGCCGCTTTATCAGCGAATAATATACCAGAATCTGTTTATGATCAATTAGTAAGCACGATTAATGATCATCTTCATTTGCTTCATCGATATGTGAAACTAAGGAAAAAAGTTTTGCAATTAGATGAATTGCACATGTATGATCTCTACACACCTTTAGTAAAGGATGTAAAAATGGCGATTACTTATGATGAAGCCAAAAAGCTAATGATTGAAGGCTTAGCTCCTTTAGGTGAGGAATATCGCAGTATTTTGGAAGAGGGTCTACAGAATCGCTGGGTGGATGTTTGGGAGAATAAAGGGAAGAGAAGTGGTGCCTATTCTTCTGGTGCTTATGGTACGAATCCTTATATCCTCCTTAATTGGCAAGATAATATCAATAACCTCTTCACATTAACACATGAATTTGGTCATTCTGTTCATAGTTATTACACACGTAAGTCGCAACCATATGCTTATGGTGATTATTCCATTTTTGTGGCTGAAGTAGCATCAACTTGTAATGAGGCGTTATTAAATGATCATTTATTAAAAACGATTGATGATGATAAAAAACGTTTATTCTTACTCAATCATTTCTTAGAAGGGTTTAGAGGAACAGTATTCCGTCAAACGATGTTTGCAGAATTTGAGCATGAGATTCACCAAATGGCTCAAAATAATGAAGCTTTAACAGCAGATGCACTTACTGAAAAGTATTATGAACTGAACAAGAAATACTTTGGTGGTGAGGATATCATTATTGATGAGGAAATTGGATTAGAATGGTCAAGAATCCCTCACTTCTATTACGATTATTATGTATACCAATATGCTACCGGTTATAGTGCTGCAACGGCTTTAAGTGAGCAAATTTTAACAGAAGGAAAACCGGCAGTTGATCGCTTTATTGGTTTCCTTAAAGCAGGTAGTTCTGATTACCCGATAGAAGTGCTTAAAAAAGCGGGTGTGGATATGACAAGTTCAGAACCGATTAAGGCAGCATGTAAAGTGTTTGAAGAAAAGTTAAATGAGATGGAACAATTGTTAGAAACGATTTAATATTTTTATCTAGCAGCCTTTATCAAATGATTTAGGCTGCTAACTTTAAAGTAAACAAAAAGTAATGAAAAAAGACAAGATGTTTTCTAATAATAATGGCAGTTCACTATGAGTAGTAGAGAATTTGACAATAATGTGAAATGGTACACAAACTATTGCGAGCTTAAAAAAGCCATGGTATATTTGTATTGTGAAGTTAATCACAAACAAACAATTTACCCCTTTGTTTGATCGTGAAAAATTTCTCCCATCCCCTTTGTTAAATATATTTACATGAAAAACCCTACGCCTCATGAGAGAGTGTAGGGTTTTTTACTATGTGGATTGAAGGTTGATTGACTTATGTTTTTAAGAAAAATAAATATGACATACCATCCATAAACTGATTCCCCACTTGATTGGGTCTTACAAACCATTTTGACTAAGAAACAGGCATTGCAATTAACGATAAACAGCATTAGATAGAAGTTTCGTTTCACTTACAAGAGAAGCCAATGGTGTGAACAATAGAAGAGAGAACTAATTTTGTCATGTTAGGCGATTAACAGGGAGTGTGAGCATGAATAGGGGAGACGCTTCATACTGTAATGGTGAGGTTTTTCCTTTTAGTCCGCCCTTTACCACGGCATAAAAAAGACTGATGATAAGTATCATCAGTCTAGTGATTTCCAAAAAGATCCGTGCTTTGCAGGTACTTGCTCGACCACTTGCTTCAGTTGAAGTTTTTTCATTTCTTTATTTACTTCTTGCTCCGTCATATTATAAACGACTGCTATTTCTGAAGTTGCGACAAGTTTATAATGTTTAATAAACAGCTCTATGTCAGGTAATGGAGAAGGTTCGAGTCTATATGGAACCATTTCCTTTAGTATTTGCTCATACACATCAAAGCTGTACTGCCCTGTAACTTTTATGCCTTCATCTTCAATGTTTTCATTGAAGAACACCATCGTTGGAATTTCTTCTACATCCATCTCAGCTGTAATCTTTACATCACATTGAAATGCTTTTGCAGCACTTTCTGAATGTATATCGGTTACAAATTCAACTACGTCTAAGCCAATTTGGCTGGCGCATTCTTTTAATACATCAAAGTCTGATACGTTTTTCTTTTCGAGAAACAACTTCTCTTGAAGTTTTCTCAAAAAACGAATGCCGGCTTTTCTGCCCTGTAGTTCGGCTGCCTTAATGGCAATGGAGGCTAACTGAGGGGATAATACCGGATTTTCGTACCAAACAGAGCCGTCACATGACATCCCTGATCGACTAGCGGTTTTCTCCCATTGTTCAACTAATTGGTCGTAGTTTTGTCTTTTGCCTCTATTTAAAGCATTGAGCTTCCCACTTATTACATGCTTGAGAGAAAAATACCGACCATATTCTACAGACAGTTTTTTAATTATCGGCTCTAAACTCCAACATTCTGGGCATAGCGGATCAATAAACATATAGATTTCTAACGGCTTATTTTCACTACCATGACAATGTGGTGAGACAGATTTACTTTCAAATTCTTCATGATTCATTTGTCATCACCCTCTAATTCATCTTTTTCAGGTGTATTTACCATATGTTGTGCTGTGAGAGTCAGTCTCTCGAGAAATCCTTCTTTCAAGCGTGTATCCAATTCGACTTCATTCATTGCATCCTCCATACAAGAGAGCCATGCCTTCGCACGTGTCATTGTGATGGCAAAAGGTAGGTGCCGTGCTCTCAGCATCGGGTGACCGTGTTCTGAGGTATATAATGGCGGGCCGCCTAAAAATTGTGTCAGAAACTGCTTTTGTTTTCTAATTGTTTCAGTTAGATCGTCAGGAAAGATTGGGACGAGCTCAGGATGTTGTCCAACCCGTTTATAAAATGCTTCAACAAGTAGGTGAAGTTTTTCCTCACCTAACGCGTCGAACGGAGTATTGATATTCTCGACCATTGTGATAGAACCCCTTTAAACAAAAGTATGTTAATAAAAGCGATGATTATTTCATCAGCTAGACATAATTCCTTCATGTTTTGATATTATTTTATCAATGTAACGGCTATATCTCAAACAAATAGCTTTGTGCCACCAATTAATATTCAGTATGCAGGTATTTTCAGTTCTATTATATGGGGCAGATCTCTTGGAAAACAAGTACGGAGGATGATTCTCGAGGTTGGATTTCTAAAACAAAAAAGTAGTGACTCAAAAATGAAGTCACTACGATACTTAGACAAATTGTTTTTGGTTTAGTAAATTCTCTGTCACCTTTTGAACATAGTTTTGTGTTTCTTTAAAGGGTGGAATGCCATTATACTTATCAACATTACCAGGACCAGCATTATATGCTGCTAAAGCAAGCTCGGTATTATTCCCATAACGATCAAGCATTTGTCTTAAATATTTTGTTCCTGCCATAACATTTTGGGTGGCATCAAATCTATCATTCACACCAAGCCACTTAGCTGTTTCGGGCATTAATTGCATCAAACCACTTGCACCTGCTGAACTAACTGCATTCGGATTAAAGTTGGACTCTTGTTGAATAACAGCAGTAATTAATTCAGTTGGTACGTTATAGGCGGATGCAGCTTGATGAATGATATCTTGAATTGATTGATCACTATTCTCTCCTTTAAACTTCGTAAGCTGTACAGGAGGAAGAGAAACAGGAGAAGAGGTGAGCATTGTTTCGGCTATCGTTTGAACTGCTCCTATCTCCTGTGAGAAATCAGCAGAAGAATCATTCATTCTTGCTGTAATTGAATTTGATAATAATTGTGAAAAATCAGTTGTATTGCTGTTTTGCGTTGTATTTGGAAGAAAGGTTTGTAAGCTTTGCATTTGCATTAATAGTTTAAGCTGATCAATATTCATTATGACTCTCCTCATATGTCCTTGTTAATCATCTATTCTTCTTTTCTGAACTTCCCGAAATAATCTTTTCACTTTGTTCTCTGTTTTTCTTATCGGTATATTCATCTCTTTTAATAGTTTTTTAAAGGAATTTAAGCCATTTTCCCTATTCAAAACCTCATATTCTAATTCAAAGTCCACCTTATTTAAATATTCACTATTATCTAGGACGATTAAACCGTCCGCATTATTTTTTTCTGCACGGCTTGTTAATAAAGAACCAAATAACTTAAACGTCTCCTCAGGGAAATGGAGGTCACTTTTAAGTGAAGCTAAATATTGCTTATCGATGTACCCTTGTTTGATGATATGCTTTGCTTCTTCCGGTTGAAGATCATGGTTAGTTTCTAATAAGCCATCTGGGTGAGGTTGCTTTAATGTGAGTTCGAATTGATTATTTTTTTCTCTAATTCGAAGCGCACATCCTTCGTTTTTTAAAAAGAAAGTTGGCGTATCAAAATAATAGTTGATTTGAGTGAAGAAATCTTTGTCTTCTATATGAAGATGCTTTCTTAATTGAGCAAATTCCTGTTCTGTAAGCATATTTTTAAATTCAATTTCTATATTTTGTGACATGATTAATCCTTCCTATTCTCTCGACTACATGTATAATCAAATGAGAGATACATGATTTCTTAATACTTATCATTATTATGGCGCTGTATCGCATAATCTGCAATGTTCTTTGAGATTTTTTCCCCTTCTATGGTAAAATGTAAGAGTTTGGAGGTAGATGAAATGAATAAAAAAGTAGAAGTACAAAGTGCGTTATGGAATGATGAAGGAAAGGAATTATTATTAGAAATTGACTCTACTTTATCTGTGAATGATTTCGAGCCAAGAGAACAGATGCTAGTAGATTCCGACCATTTATCATTTATATACATAACAGAAAAAAATGATGATTATACATATATCATGTTACATGAATCATTATGGCAACAATTAAAGCAAGCATTGGTTTTTAATGGTGAAGTGTATTTGCATGATGGAAAAGAAAAGCTTAAATTACCTTTATTTCAAGAGGAATTACAATATCTTATTGAAAATATACGGGGTAACAGTAATTATGGAGATGAAATGGTTGAGAAAGTCGAGGCTATGTTTGAGTAACTTCTCTACTAATGAAGAGTAAATCATGTACCTAAGTTTCTTTCGTCGCTTTATTGCAAAAATTTCTAACTAAATCAAGTTAGAGAAATGAACTTACATAAGGGTGGTGCATGTATGAAGCATTGGGATCAATTTTTAGGGCCATATAAACAAGCTGTAGAAGAGTTAAAAGTGAAACTAAAAGGGATGAGAAGTCAGTTTGATTTCGTCCCAGAGCACTCTCCTATAGAATTTGTGACCGGCAGGGTAAAACCTATAGCTAGTATATTAGATAAAGCCAACCAAAAAGGAATTCCACTTAATAGGTTGGATGTAGAAATGCAAGACATAGCAGGTATGAGAATGATGTGTCAATTTGTTGATGATATAATGAAGGTAGTAGAATTGTTACGTATGAGAAATGACTTTGAAGTGGTGGAAGAAAGAGATTATATTTCTCATGAAAAAGCAAGTGGGTACCGCTCTTATCATGTAGTTATCGCTTACCCTGTACAAACTATCCATGGGGAGAAAAAGATATTAGCGGAAATTCAAATTAGAACGTTAGCGATGAATTTTTGGGCCACGGTTGAGCATTCATTAAATTATAAATATAAAGGCCAATTTCCATCTGATATTCAAATGAGATTACAAAGAGCAGCTGAAGCAGCATTTAGATTAGATGAAGAAATGTCATCGATTCGAGGAGAAATTCAAGATGCACAAGCATTTTTTTCACAAAATAAAGAAAAGCAGCAAAAGAATAAGTCATAGAATGAAAAATAAGAGGAGCTACTAAACAATGAGATTTGCGATTACGTCTAAAGGTGATACGAAATCGAATACATTGATGCATAAGATGAGATCGTACTTACTTGATTTTGATCTAGTATATGATGAAGAACAACCAGATATAGTCATTTCTGTTGGTGGCGATGGAACTTTGTTGTACGCATTTCACAGATATAGCAGCCGCCTTGATAAAACAGCATTCGTTGGTGTTCATACGGGCCACTTAGGATTTTATGCTGATTGGGTACCTGATGAAATTGAAAAGCTTGTAATCGCAATAGCAAAAACTCCTTTCCAAGTGGTGGAATACCCTCTTCTTGAAGTCATTGTCCGCTATTTGAATGGGGGCAAAGAAACAAGGTATTTGGCTTTGAACGAGTCTACAGTTAAAGCTGTGAATGGTACATTTGTGATGGATGTAGAGATTCGAGGTCAGCATTTTGAAAGATTTAGAGGAGACGGTTTATGTTTATCCACGCCTTCAGGGAGTACGGCTTATAATAAGGCGTTAGGTGGTGCGATATTACATCCGTCATTACCTGCTATTCAATTAGCTGAAATGGCATCGATTAATAATAAAGTGTTTAGAACAGTCGGTTCACCTTTAGTTTTACCAGCACACCATGCTTGCCTTTTAAAGCCTGTGAATGAACCGGATTTTAAGATTACAATCGATCATTTATCGCTTTTGCATAAAGATGTAAAATCAATTCAATACCGTGTAGCCGATGAAAAAATTCGCTTTGCTAGATTCAGACCATTTCCATTTTGGAAAAGAGTACATGATTCATTTGTTGCTGATTAACTGAGTGACTTTGGGTAAAATGGATGCTAGTTGAATGGAAATCCGAACAAGTTATTCTAATTCTGTCAAAGGGTTTGAATATGTTCGGATTTTTCTTTCCTGTAAATGCAAAATGTATAAGTTCAGTAATCCACAAGCAAAAATAGAAAAAGTCACTATGACCAAGCATCCAAGCGTTTGACAAAAGAGAATGGCAATATAATAAAATTGTTCGCACACTTAACTCTGATATTTTCTAAAGGAGCATGATATAGAAGCTTTGAGTTGCTGTCCACAGCAATATTCCTAAGGTAGGCTGGAAAAATAAGCTTCATTTCACTCGTATCCCAATGCTTCTTAAAGAACTGTCTTTGTTTGCATTTACTTCGTTTATAAGGAGATAAAAGAATGTTTACTTTACAATGGCAAATTGATTCACTTGATACACCAGTTAATATCAAATCATTCCTATCACAGCAAAATATTTCTAAAACCGCTTTGACAGATATAAAGTTTGCTGGAGGTTTTATAAAAGTGAATGGAGTAGTACAAAATGTGCGATATATGATTAATAACGGCGATGTATTAGAGGTTGGCTTTCCACTTGAGAAAAGAAGTGAAGGTTTGCAACCTGAAAATATTCCTCTCTCCATTCTTTACGAAGACGATGCAGTATTAATCGTTGTGAAGCCAGCAGGTATGAGCACTATTCCATCGCGAGAACATCCAGGTGGGAGTTTAGCGAATGCCTTATTAGGTTATTATATCAACCAAGGAATAGAGTCCACTATTCATATTGTTACAAGACTGGACAGAGAGACGTCAGGTTTAGTATTAATTGCCAAGCACCGTCATGTTCATCATCTTTTAAGTCGTCAGCAGCAAAATAATGGTGTTCAAAGAAAATATAAAGCTTTTGTTTGTGGGTTAATGGCAACAAAGGAAGGGTGGATTGAGGAGCCAATTGGCAGAAAACCTGATAGCATTATCGAAAGAATGGTTAGCCCGAATGGTAAACATGCAGCGACGTATTTTAAACAACTATCTCAGCAAAAAGAAAGACAATTCACTGAATTAGAATTGTCTTTAAAAACGGGCAGAACCCATCAAATACGAGTGCACCTATCTCATATCGGCTTTCCTTTAATAGGAGATAATTTATATGGGGGTTCGACCAAATTGCTGCAACGTCAAGCCTTGCATTGTTTTTCCCTATCTTTTACCCATCCTATATCGATGGAAGTCCTTAACTTTTCAATTCCTTATCCTGAAGATATGCAAGCATTACTAAGTTAATCAAAGCGAGCAAATTTACCCTCCTGGAAGGGAAGCGAAGAGGAAACAGATACAGTCTGTAATTCAGGGTATTTAAGAGCCGTTAATTTATTGCCAAAAACTGCGCCAGTATCAATATTATATGTTTGATTGATTTTGCGCACTTCTCTCACAGGTGTATGGCCGTAAACAATTAATGTTTGTCCAGCATAATTTTGTGCCCAATCTCTTCTAATAGGAGATCCATCAGGATGGTTCTCTCCTGTAATATCACCATAAAGAGCAAATGTTTTTGCTTTTTTATCTTTTTTACCAATCCACTCTTCCTTCATTCCTGCATGTACTAATAATAGTCTTCCTTCGTCTAGTAAATAATAAAGAGGAGATTGTTCGTATAACTCGATAAACTTACGAAGTATATCTTTTCTTTCTTGTTTATTTAAGCTTTGTAATTCTTCTACTGTCGTTTCTAAACCGTGAGTAGTCTTTACAGGATTTCCTAGTGCATAGCGGTATAATTTATTGCAGTGATTGCCAGGAACATAATAAGCTCGATTCTTTTTTATTAATTGATATACGGTTTGAATGACTTTTAATGATTGTGGACCACGATCAGTTAAATCACCGATAAATGCGAGCTGCCTATCGTGTTTTAACGGAATGCCTGAATGCCAGTCATAGCCTAGCTGAACGGTTAGATCCTTAAACTCTTTATAACAACCATGAATATCCCCAATTATATCTAGTTTCATTTACAGTCCCTCACTTTTAAAGTAGTTTGAATCGTTTAGATATGAAAGTTATAGAATTCTTATCGTTTGCATTTTTATTTTTCATATGTTTAGATTTTATTTCGACTAATTTTATTAAAAAGGAGTGATATAGAATGGAACATGGAAATTCAGTCGCCTCACTTGTAATTGTTATCGTGATAGCTTTCTTAGTACCGATTATACTACATCGTCTAAAAATCAACTTTATCCCAGTTGTAGTAGCAGAAATTCTAGCAGGATTAATTATTGGGAAAAGTGGATTTAATATAGTACAAGAGGATATGTGGCTTGAAACATTATCGACATTAGGTTTTATCTTCTTAATGTTTCTAAGTGGGCTTGAAATAGATTTTTCCGCATTTTCATCGAAAAAGAAAAAGCACCGATTGGAAAATGGCAAACCTGAACCAAATGCATTTCTCACTGCGAGCATCATTTTCGCCGGTATTTTTATCGTGTCATTAGTTTTATCATATGTATTTGTTTTAGTAGGCTTTATCGATAATGTGTTTCTAATGACGTTAATTATATCAACGATCTCACTTGGCGTTGTTGTTCCTACCTTAAAAGAAGGAAACATCATGAATACTAATATCGGGCAAATCATCTTGCTTGTAGCGGTCATTGCCGATTTAGCAACGATGATTCTACTCGCCGTATTTGTTTCAGTAAATGATGGCGGAGAAGGGAATACATGGTTATTATTACTACTATTTGTTGTTGGCGTGATCTTATACTTTGTAGGAAGAAGATATAAAAATAATAACTTCATACAGTCGCTATCAACTGGAACAATTCAAATTGGCACGAGGGCTGTTTTTGCACTCATTATTTTCTTAGTAGCTGTTTCAGAATCTGTTGGAGCAGAGAATATCTTAGGAGCATTTTTAGCAGGTGTACTTGTCTCATTATTGGCACCAAACCAAGAACTTGTTCATAAATTAGATTCATTTGGATACGGCTTTTTAATACCAATTTTCTTTGTAATGGTAGGTGTTGATTTAGATATTTGGTCACTTTTCGCTGAGCCAATGTTATTAGTGTTTATTCCATTATTATTATTGGCATTGCTCATATCTAAATTAATCCCGGTTTTTTATATGAAGAAATGGTATGATATGAAAACTGTTGTCGCGTCAGGATTTATTTTAACTTCGACGCTTTCTTTAGTCATTGCAGCTGCGACCATTGGTCAAAGAATGGGTATGATCTCTGAAGAAATGGGGGGGATGCTAATATTGGTAGCTGTTATCAGTAGCATCTTTACACCTATTGTCTTTAAGAAATTATTTCCAAAAGAAACGGTCAAAGAGAAGAAGATTAAAGTATCCTTCATTGGTGCGAACCAGATTACAATGCCGTTATCCAATGAATTAGCTTCAGATATGTATGAAACGAGTGTTTATCATACAGCTCAGCAAAAAGAGGAACCATTTATTACACCAGCCTTCGAGTTGAATGAACTTCCTGCTTTTTCAATGGAAGCAATAAAAGAAACAGAAATATTGCAAGCTGATGTTGTTGTGATTACAACTGGAGATGAGGATATTAACCTTGAACTGGCAGAAGCACTGAATGAATCAGGAATTAATCGTGTCATTTGTCGTTTAGAAAACCCCATTCTTGAAGAAAAGGCAATAGCTGCTGGTATTGAATCATTTTCAAGTATGTTGTCAACGAAAACTTTATTACGAGCGTTGATCGCTTCTCCGAGTGTAGTGGAGATATTTGAAAATCAAGAAACGACCTTATATGACGTGAAATTACGAAATTCTAAATTTGATGGAATGACAATCAGACGATTTCCTTTTGCCGGTGATGTTATATTTGTTCGTATCTTAAGGGGGCAAGAAACAATTATTCCCCACGGTGATACAGAGCTTTTATTAAACGATCGCTTAATCGTCACCGGTTCTCGGGAATATGTGGAAGAATTGAAGTGGGAATTAGAGCTTCACTAATTATTTCTAGGTACGAATAGATTCTATGACAGAGTCTATTCGTATTTTTTTTGTATAACCTCATGCGTCACATTCCTATTGAAAGTTGAATGTTTTTCATGTAATATTAGTACTAGGTACTAATAACATGTATAAATTATAGGGGGATTATAAAATGACGATCTCATTAAAAGGGAAAACTTACGTTGTAATGGGCGTAGCGAATAAACGTAGTATTGCCTGGGGAATAGCAAGGTCACTACATACAGCAGGTGCAAACCTCATTTTTACATATGCTGGTGAAAGATTAGAGAAAAGTGTCCGAGATTTAGTAAGTACCCTTGATGGTGCGGAGAACTCACTTGTATTACCTTGTGATGTGACGAATGATGAAGATGTAGAGAGTTGTTTTAGACAAATAAAAGAAGCAGTTGGAGAAATTAATGGTATTGCACACTGTATCGCATTTGCCAATAAAGAAGAGCTTCAAGGAGAGTATATGAATACATCTAGGGATGGCTTCTTGTTAGCGCATAATATTAGTTCGTATTCTTTAACAGCTGTTGCTAAAGCAGCAAGACCATTAATGGCTGAAGGCGGTAGCATTGTTACCATGACTTACCTTGGTGGTGAAAGAGCAATTAAAAACTATAATGTCATGGGTGTAGCAAAAGCTTCACTTGATGCAAGTGTTAAATATTTAGCAGTTGACTTAGGAAAAGAGAATATTCGCGTAAATTCTATCTCTGCTGGTCCTATTCGTACTTTGTCAGCTAAAGGTATTGGTGAATTCAATTCAATCTTAAAAGAAATCGAAGAGAATGCGCCATTACAAAGAACAACAACGCCTGAAGAAGTAGGAGATACAGCTGTGTTCTTGTTTAGCGACATGTCAAGAGGTATTACGGGAGAAAATATTCACGTCGATTCTGGTTATCACATTCGCTAATTCAGTACAATTGTTAATAAATGAATGGCTAGCATTCATTTAAAATTGCACAATTTATTTCATGCGCACACAACTCGTTAACTATAAGACAAGTTGTGTGCGCATTTTCTATATCCATAGCACGGTGTGTTGGAGTGGAAACGAGACGCGAAATGTCCAGCTAATAATATACATGAAAAAAAGAATCATGGTAATGTGTGTGTATCTTCGGTTTGCACATATTTTGCAAACGCTCTTAGCTCAGCTTACATCTTTGATTTTGTATTTCAGTGCCATGCCAATCCTATTTGCGGGGCACTCAAGTGAGATTGCGCATTTGAGTGCCGTGCAAATCGCATTAGCGGGCACTCAAGAGAGGTTTTGCATGTGAGTGCTGTGCAAATCCCATTAGCGAGGCACTCGAGTGAGGTTTCGCATGTGAGTGCCGTGGAAATCCCATTAGCGAGGCACTCAAGAGAGGTTTCATATTTGAGCGCCGTGCAAATCCCATTAGTGAGGCACTCAAGAGAGAATGCGCATGTGAGTGCCGTGGAAATCTTATTAGCGAGGCACTCGAGTGAGATTTCGCATGTGAGTGCCGTGCAAATCTTATTAGCGAGGCACTCAAGAGAGGTATCGTATTTGAGTGCGGTGCAAATCCCATTAGCGAGGTACTCGTGTGAGATTGCGCATGTGAGTGCCGTGCAAATCGCATTAGCGGGGCACTCAAGTGAGATTTCATATTTGAGCGCCGTGGAAATCCCATTAGCGAGGCCCTCGAGTGAGGTATCGTATTTGAGTACTGCGCAAATCCCATTAGCGAGGCCCTCAAGAGAGATTTCGCATGTGAGTGCCGTGGAAATCCCATTAGCGAGGCACTCAAGAGAGGTTTCATATTTGAGCGCCGTGGAAATCCCATTAGTGAGGCACTCAAGAGAGGTTTCGTATTTGAGTGCTGTGCAAATCGCATTAGCGAGGCACTCGAGTGAGATTACGCATGTGAGTGCCGTGGAAATCCCATTAGCGAGGCCCTCAAGAGAGATTTCGCATGTGAGTGCCGTGGAAATCCCATTAGCAAGGCACTCGAGAGAGATTTCGCATGTGAGTGCCGTGCAAATCCCATGAGCGGGGCACTCGAGAGAGATTTCGTATTTGAGTGCCATGCCAATCCCAATAGCGAGGCACTCAAGTGAGATTACGCATGTGAGTGCCGTGGAAATCCCATTAGCTGGGCACTCAAGAGAGTTTTCGCATGTGAGTGCGGTGCAAATCCCAATAGCGAGGCACTCGAGTGAGATTTCGTATTTGAAAGCTATGCCAATCTCATCAGCGAGGCACTCAAGTGAGATTTTGCATTTGAGTGTCGTGCAAAACTCAGCTCTCATCATGCCATTTACATTATGAAAGGCTTCACGCTTAGTTTCTTATTTCTATTATTCTTAATCTAACTTATGACACACTTCTTCACCATTATCTACTGATCTTTTGGAAAACCTGAAAAAACGTTAGTAACATGTACTGATAATTAAAGAGGAGTCTGCTGTCTCGTAAGATCTTTTTTCATTATTTTCTTGATCGATAAAGAAACTTTAAATAAGGTGATATAAGACAATCAGGGATATGAATATAAATTTATTGTAGTAGGACTCTATATGAAAACATTTCGTAGATTGAAGTCTTCTGGCGAATTATTTCCTTTCCGTTAGTTAAAATGAACGCCCATTTTTATTTCACATATAATATGTTGGCGCTTCGAATTTATTGAAGAGGGACAGGTGAAAGACATGGATACACAAAATAAAAAAAAGAAGCCTTTATTATATGTACAACAATCTAATCTTCCTTCTCCTTCGACATCAATGCAGTCAACTTATTCCAGTAAAAATGAAGTTGAGGAAGAAGAAAAAGAGGTTATCACAAATTCTTCAATAGATGAACAAGGTGAGGTGGAGAAAAAAGAAGAACATGTACAGCAAGTTTTAGAAGAATACGAGGAAAGTCAGTCAGAAAGTGAGCAAGGGTTTAACCGTGTGAAAAGTTTTAAGGATATGAATGTCCAGGAAAGGATTGATTATCTCCTTCATTTTCCTAAGCAATTACCTCCTGTACCTTGCTTATTTATAAGTGATGATAAGCATATTAGGGGATTTATTGAGTTAAAACAAGGCAATGAGTTAATGATTAAAACATTAAGCGGCAGTATGCAAACCATTCATATTCATAGTATAAAATCGATAAAAATGGTCGGTTTTAGGTGAGTAGACTGTATATAAAAAGCCAGTCGAGTAAACGACTGGCTTATATACAATTAGTCTTCGAAATATTCAACACAATTATCTACTGGTAAATAAATATCTTGAATACATTGAACTGCACAGAAGCAATCCAAATCTACAGTGATACAGTTTTCACTAGAACGGAAACCATCTACTTTACAAATTTTAGATAAATCAATGCAGCAACCTTCTGTAATATCAGCTGTTTCATAGCAACCAGGACTTGTTTCAGTAACTGGTTCTAAAACTCTTAGCGTAGCACATGAATTATCGAATATCTCTTCTACTCTAAAGAAAATTGACGTACAAGAGCAATCATCAACATTTGTTAAAAATGCGTGGAATGGTGAACCATCAGCTGTACTTAACGTAAATACGCGCGTGTTAGGGCGTCTCACTCTCTTCTTTTTACCTCTCTTTGGAGAGATCGCACCGATTGGTTCTAAAAAACAATTAGAGCCACAATTACAATCTTCATCTTCACGAATTTGATCTTGGATATCTCTTATCGCACGTACGACTTCAGCTACACAGCTGCCGTATTTATTATCCTTTTTGTTACAACCCATATTCTTTTCCTCCTTATTCATTCTTTGATCTACATTAATAACATATTGATGAAACAGGCTATGGGTTACGGACAAACGCCTTATTTTTTGAAAAAATAGGCATATTTTTTAATGGAAGGGTGGAGATATGAATGGATCTTACCTTTTTTGAATTTCTTTTACTCTCATTTGCTTCTTTCCGTCTAACAAGACTAATTGTTTATGATCAAATCACTGAATTTATAAGAAGACCATTTATGTTAGAAGTTGATGAAGAGGATGAACATGGGAAAATAGAAACATATATCATTCCAAAAAATAAAGGTATAACTGGATTTTTTGGTAAGCTTCTTAGTTGTTATTGGTGCACTGGGATATGGAGTGCGGTGATTATATATTTAATGTATGCATATTTCCCTACAATAGGTGTGTTGTTAGTGGTGATTTTGTCAATTAGTGCATTGGCGGCAATTATTGAAGGGATCATTCAAAAAATGATTATTCAATAAAAATTGGGCTATTGGATTATACGAGCTCTTCCTCACTTGAATATGTTAAAGGTAAAAGGCATATATGATGAAGGAGGGCATTTGAAGTTGAACAAAAAAATATATACAAATAAAGAAGCTTTTAAAAAGAGAATTGCAGAATCAGGGGGAAGTAAAAAATCCTCCGGTTGTGGTTGTGGAAAGAAAAAGAAGAAAAGCAATTAATATAAAAAGACGAGCCATTAATAAATGGTTCGTCTTTTGTTTTTTTTGGATAAGAAATTAACTTTTAGAGAAAATAAAAAAATAATGAAAAAGGTAAGGAAGGGACAAGAATGCCAAAATACTTGCTACTATTTATAAGTTTATTTTTAATTGCTGGATGTAGTAAACATGATTCTAATGAAGCACCGTTATCACTTGTTAAAGCAACAAACCCTACTCCGTCATTAATACATAGTGAATCACGGTCAACTGATGAAGATATGCTGCAAAGTATAGAAAAAGATATCGAAAAACAGAAAGAATTATATGATGCAGCAATTGTAAAGAATGATGATACCGTTTTAGTTGTTTACAAAGTAAGACATTTACAAAGATTTCACATGAAAAAAATTGAGAAAAATGTTACAGGGAAATTAGAAGACAAATATCCTGATGTTAAATTTATTGTTTCAAGTGATTTTAAGATTTTTCTTGAAGTAGTCGAATTACATGAACAAATGAAGAATCCCAATTTTAGTGCAAAAGAAGCCGAAAAAAAGTTCGAAAAAATAGTTAAGTTGAAAAAAGAATTAACATAGGAAGGTGAATAAGGATGTGTGCTAAACCAAAAAAAACGCCTGACCAAGAGCAATATGATCAATTAGAAAAAAAATATGAAACGAAGCGCCCAGTCTTGAAAAATTGTCTTCGGGCATTTTGGGTTGGAGGATTATTCTGCATAGTAGGACAAGCGATTTCATATTTTTATATCTATTTCTTTAATTTCACAGAGCAAACAGCAAGTAATCCTACTGTAGCTACTATGATATTTATTGCGATGCTTTTAACTGGATTTGGTGTTTATGACAGACTTGGACAATTCGCAGGAGCAGGTAGTGCAGTGCCAGTAACTGGTTTTGGAAATGCGGTTATTTCAGCGGCAATTGAACATCGCACGGAAGGGTTTGTCCTCGGTGTCGGTTCTAATATGTTTAAGCTAGCAGGTTCGGTTCTATTATTTGGAGTATTCTCAGCTTTTGTGGTTGCATTAATCAAAACTATTCTAATATATATGGGGGTAATTTAATGCTAAAGGGGAAGCAATCATGGGTTTTTAGTCAACGCCCAGCTATTATTGCTACCGGTGTGACTGGAGGGCCGTTTGAGGCAAATGGTCATTTAGCTGATGACTTTGATCTTCTCCATGAAGATTTATGGATGGGAGAAGATTCATATGAAAAAGCACATCGTGTGCTAATGGAAGGTGCTAGTCGAACGGCATTAAGAAAAGCAGAAATGGAAAAAAAAGATGTGCAATTCTTCCTAGGTGGTGACTTAATTAATCAGATCACCCCGACAAGTCTCAGCGCAAGATCATTAGAAATACCTTACTTCGGTTTGTTTGGTGCATGTTCCACATCAATGGAAGGATTAGCGCTTGGTTCTTTTATGATTAATTATGGTGGGGCAAATGCAGTTATAACAGGAGCAGCAAGTCATAATGCTGCTGTTGAAAAACAATTTCGCTACCCTACAGAGTATGGAGGGCAAAAGCCACCAACTGCACAATGGACAGTAACAGGTGCTGGTGCAGCACTTCTCGTTCAAAATAATGGAGGAAATGATCCGGTTACGACAGCTGCAACAATCGGTAAGGTGGTTGACATGGGGGTGACTGATCCATTTAATATGGGTGGGGCAATGGCTCCTGCAGCAGCAGATACCATTTATAATCATTTTCAAGACATGCAAATAGAACCCTCTTATTATGACTTAATTGTTACTGGAGACTTAGGAAAAATTGGTCGTGTAACTGCATTGGAATTATTAAAGAATAAGGGGCTTATTATTCCAGATGAACAGTTCCAAGATTGTGGCATACTCATTTATAAAGAAGATCAGCCCGTGCAATCAGGTGGAAGCGGTGCAGGTTGTTCTGCATCCGTTTTATATGGTCACCTCTTAAATAGAATGAAAAGAGGAGAGCTAAAAAAGATCTTAATGGTCGCTACAGGAGCCTTATTATCGCCACTTACAGTACAACAAAATGAATCAATTCCATGTATTGCACATGCAGTGGCGATTGAAATGCCATAAAGTTAGGAGGATGAATATATGCTACCAATGTTTTTTTGGGCTTTTGTTGTTGGAGGCTTATTTTGTGTGATTGGTCAAATTTGTTTTGATGTATTTAAACTGACACCAGGTCATACTTTAAGTGCGCTTGTCGTGTTAGGAGCGATATTGGATGGGGTAGGACTTTACGAGCCATTATTGGATTTTGCTGGTGCTGGTGCATCTGTACCCATAACGAGTTTCGGTAACTCACTTGTGCACGGAGCTTTACAAGAAGCAGAGCAACATGGATTAATTGGCGTACTAACAGGGATGTTTGAAGTTACGAGCTCAGGTATTTCATCCGCCATCCTGTTTGCTTTTATTGGCGCCCTTATTTTCAAACCAAAAGGATAAGCCTGATTTCAATGAATTAAGGGCCAAGCGGGTACATGCCCAAACATTCTCACATAACCATACATAATGTATAAGGACAAATACATTAGTGAGGTGAATTTATATGGGCTTTGGAGGCTATGGCGGCAATTGTGGTTGTGGCGGTTATGGCGGCGGCTACGGTTACGGCGGTGGCGGTGGCTATGCTGGAGGTACTTTCGTTTTAATCGTTGTCCTCTTCATTTTATTAGTCATTGTCGGTGCTAGTTTCTGCTAATTGTCTTTTATTCTTTGGAGAGATGTGTAATAATAGCATCTCTTCTTTTTTATAGTTATAAATTTTCTGAAAGAAATTTTTATCACGTTTTTAATTGGGCGACATAAGATAAATGGAGTTCAAGAAGGAGCGTGAGGTAGCGGATGGATAATCATTTTTTTAAGAATATCGAGAAAAAAACAGGCGTGAATATGAAGGATGTATTTGAATTAGCGGGCTCGTTACAAAATGCGAATTTTAAAGATGAAGACACGGTTCGTGGCGTCATTCGCAGGGTGTCGCAAATCGCCAACAAACCAGTATCTCAAGAAATGGAAGACAAAATTGTCGATTCTATTGTAAAAGAAGGTAAGTCTTTAGACTTTAATACAATAAACAAAATGATTAATAAAAAATAATGAGAGTCTAACAAGAATTTTTTATCGAACGATTGATTGCCTGCGTGTACACGCAGGTTTTTTTATTTACTATATATTTTATTTTTGATATGGGGAAGAAAGCGTGATGGATAGGCTTTTTTTCCTTTTCTATGTTGCAAAAGTGATAAATGTAACTGTTCCTTGGCTCTAGTCATTGCTACATATAATAGTCTTCGTTCTTCTTCTAAACTCTGCTCTGTTCCTGTACGATATTCTTCAAGGGCATAATCGTGGGGAAGGCTGCCATCGACTACACTTAAAATATAGACAAAGGGATACTCTAACCCTTTGGCTTTATGAATAGTACTAAAGGTTACAGCGTTCTCAATCGTTTTACTTATTTGCTTCATTTCTTTGATTTTTGCACGCATATGATCCGCATACTCAATGAACTCAAGTAAAGTAGTAAACTTCTTAGCTATTAATTTTAGTTCTTTTAAATCCTCTGAACCTTTATCCATTTTGTTTCCTTCATTACCACGCTTCTTAATGAAATCTTGTATTTGTAGCTCTTTTTCGATTTTTTCAAGTGCTAATAAAGGTGATAGTTGTTTAATTGCTTTAATCGTAGTTACCGTTTTCTTTGCTTTGCTTTGTTGAAACGCATATTTGCTCTGTACCATAGATAAACATTCAAGTAAGCTGCAATCATGTAAGATACTATTCGCTTTCATATCTTGCAAGTGTGATTGTGTTAAAAAAAGAGCCGGTAAGATATCCTTAAGAGCCTGCGCATCTTCCTCATTAATCGCAAGTCTTAAAAAACTAAGCAGTGTCCGGATAATAAAGCGATCATAAAATGATTCGGCATCTTGTTCTATTTTAAATGGAATATTAGACCTGGTAAATCGTTCAAATAGTGCACGACTTGTTGAATGCGTTCGATAAAGGATGGCAAAATCATTAGGTTGGTGCCCTTGTCTTATTCTCTCTTGAATATCTGTCAAAATCATTAAAGCTTCTTCTTCTTCATCGTAAGGGTAGAAGAGTGTAGGGTATGCTTCGTTTTTAAATTGTGCGACCATGTTTTTTGCTTTTCTTCTTTTGTTTTTTTTGATAACTTGACTCGCAAATGCAGTGATTTCGTGACTAGAGCGATAATTTTGTTGTAATGTAATTTGAAAACTGTCATCAAACATCTGTTCAAACTCGTTTAAATACGATGGATCACTACCTCTAAAAGCATATATAGATTGATCATCATCACCTACTGCACAAATATGCTCACTTTCAGGTACTAGCATTCTAAGTAATTCAAATTGAACTTTATTTACATCTTGGAATTCATCAATTAAGATATATTTAAATCGCTTTTGATACTGTGCTAAAATTTGCGGATTTTTTTTAAATAGCTCATAACAGCTACTGAGCATATCATCAAAATCAAAGGTATTCAATCGCTGTTTCTCTTCTTCATAGGCTTGATACATTTGTAGTACCTTTTCCTCCCATGAATCATTCGCCCTTACATCCGTAGGGGATTGCAGCGAGTTTTTCCAAAAGCTAATTAACTGTAAGGCCATATCAAAAGGGAAATCCTTTTCATCAATATGTAGGGCCCTTGCTGATTGTTTGATCATTTGTTCCTTCTGCCAGTTCTTTAAAAGGTAACGGTGGTCCCATTTTTTATTATTATGATCATGAAAAGAAAGAATACGATAGAAAATGCTATGGAAAGTTCCGCAAACCATTTGATTAATATGCTTTGCTGTAACGTATGGATAGGTTTTTATCCGTTGTTTCATTTCGTTAGCTGCCTTAGCTGTAAATGTAACGAGTAGAACAGAACGGGGATCAACTTGATATTCATTGAATAAATAAGCCGTTTTCCCTGTTAAAACGCGTGTTTTTCCACTTCCTGCTCCTGCGAGAACAAGTAACGGACCATGACAATACGTAACAGCTCTTTTTTGATCATGATCAAAAGAAATCCCGTGCTCTTCAAGTGAACGAAGATACCCCTCTGTAGGACTAGCTTGAGAAGCTGTATTTTCTGCAAATGGTGGAATATTTTTAATACGTACAGGGGTTTTAAAAGGCTTTTCCACTTCTTCGAGAATTGATCGACCTTGAGGTAAACGAAAGCCATTGACTTCTTTTTCTTTCGTTTTCTCTGTTGCTTTCGGAATGACTTCGTCCACATAAGCGCACTCTTTTTCATTGTTATGATAAAATTTTGGTTCATCCTGAATACCTAAATAAAATAAAACGTTTTCACCACAATGGGTACAATAAAGGTTCCCGCGTTTTCCTTCTTCATGTATAAATGGATAGTCTGATCGTTTCAGTGTATGTAATTGAATCAGTTCTTGCATTAATCGTGCACTTTTCATCATTTAGCCTCATAACTTAAAAAATTTACTGCATAAAATTAATCATAACAAAGATTTTAGCGCTAAAAAAGAATAAATATGTTTGTTATCAATTGAAAAGGGTTAGTAGTAAAGTAAAGGGGGCAGTGTAATGATTTATCCAATCTCAACCGTTCAAACGGCATACCAACAATATGTAGAGCGAATGTTTATGAATCGAAATCGCTCAATGACTTATAGAAATATTGAAAGGGTAGATCCATCCCGTGGTCAAACAGAAACTAATCATTTATATAAGGACAATAGAAAAAACCATTTATCCTCTTCGCTGAAAGATAGAGAAACAAATGGTAAACAAGGAATAGAAGGCAAATACATTGATTATTACGCATAATATTTCAATAGGTCTGGATATGTAACCCGTCTTCTTTTTCCCAGTCAGCATATAGAATTTCCTTCACATTCTCATAACCTTTCTTTTTTAATTTTTCATCTAGAAATTTGACATCCCAACCGAGAATGTTTAGGTTTTCATGAACAATCTCACCATCTAAAATGATATTAATTGGCACCTTAATCTTCGGATATTTTAATTGCAAGTCCTCAATGGTTGGCGTTGTATATTCAGGCTTTTTCAAGGCGGTAATTGTACCATTTGTCTCTAAAAATGCATATTCGCATTGTCTTAAAGAGAAAATATCTTTTGCCCTCAGTAATTCTTGCAGCTGGTTGAGGTCCAAATGATTCTTTTTCAATTGCCCATATTCAATTTTTCCTTTACGAATCACAATGGAAGGACCGCCTTCTAATAATTTTCTTGTTCTTCTGAACTTCTGTGTGATTTTTTCTGTAGTAAGAATCAAAATGGTCCAAAGAAGAACAGAGAAAAGCATTTGACTTATCCCTGTATTCTCATCATAAAGTGCATTTCCTACTAGTTCTCCTAATACGATGGCAGAAATAAAGTCAAAAGGAGTGATTTGGGATATTTGCGACTTTCCAAGAATCTTGGTCATAATGAAAAGGGCAATAAATCCAACAACGAGAACGAAAGTAATATGTATATATTCATGCATGGGAAACACACCTCTTAAACAAATTTACTGTGACCTTGTTATTGTGTGCTCTTCCCCATTTTTTATGATTAAAAAGACGATCGGATTTTTATTAAATTCTAGCTTCTACATTGTTAATGAAGACAAAAAAGAGATGCGGAATGCACCTCTTTTTTTGCATTTAAATTTGTTTCTTCATTGTTCGGTGAGGTATTCCTGCATCAAGAAATTCTTCAGAGATGACTTCGTACCCTATTCGTTCATAAAAGGGAATCGCATGTGTTTGTGCGTGAAGTTTTAAAGCAGGTACACCTTTTTCTATAGCAAAAGATTCGATCGCATGCATTATTTCTTTGCCGGCTCCTGTTTTTCTTGCATTTTCTTTTACACAAATGCGTTCTACTTTACCATAGCCATCTACAATTCTGAAACGCCCAGCACCACTAGGTTCATTATCTTTATAAAGTACAAAGTGTGTAGCTTCGTCTTCAAATTGATCGATTTCTTCTTCTAATGGAACTTTTTGTTCGTCTACAAATACTTCTTTTCTTACTTGATAAGCTTCTTGTAGCTCTTGTTCGTTTTCTACTATTTTAACGTTCATGTTGTTCATTAACCCTTTCCGAGGCGGAATGTTTCATGTACACTCCAAGATCCGTTTTCTAATTGATATAATAAGTGGAATCGATCAACCGTTTCTTCGTGTTCTACATCAAGCATTTTCAGTGAACCATAAACATCAGAATGTTCATCATCGGAAAGTTTTTGTCCAATTGTAATATGAGGGACAAAAGCATATTCTGATTTTTCTCCAACTGTTTGTTCATTGATTTTTTCATGTAGTCGTTCGAGTTCATCTGTTGGGTTAATCTTTAAGTAAATAACGTTATTAACAGGTTGAAATGAACTCACCTTTTTAACGTTCATGTGAAAAGGTTGTTGAACTTTTGCAATTGCATTCAAAGCATCAGTTGTTTGTTTTACTTCTTCTTCTGTAGCTTCAAATGATTTTAATGTTACATGTGGAGGAATCAATGCGTAGTGAGGGTCATATCTTTTCCGATAAGAGTTCGCCAAGTCTTGAATTTTTTTTGACGGAAAAATAACGATTCCATATTTCATAGTTCTACCTCCAAAATAAAATATTTTAAAGAACTTGTCTTATTTTACTATTATAACAAATTTTCAAAAATCATCATATACTAACGAATGTATATAGAAGAAAAAGACAGTTTGACTAAGAAGTAGCCAAACTGCTGTTTCATTAAAGCATTTGCTTGAGAGCACGTTTTAAATCTGGTTGCCAATATGTCCATGTATGATCGCCATCAAATTCATCATAAAAATAAGGGAAGCCTTTATCCTTTATTAATTGTGAAAGTTCCCGATTGGGTGTAAGGAAATCTTCTTCCTTACCGTCAGTTGTTTTGACTGTTGTCTCACCCGTACCAATCACATGATATATATTTAACAGATGTGTATCTTTAAAGGATTTGACTTCTTCCATTACTTTTTCATTCGCTAATGGCGATTGTAAAATGACTGTCCCAAAAGTATTAGGGTATTGTAGAGCAGTTAAAAGAGATACAGTCGCCCCTAAGGAGTCGCCGATCAATGCTCGTCCCATTCCCATTTGGTACGTTGGATATTTTTCGTCAAGGTAAGGTACAAGCTCGTGAGCCAAGAATCTGATATAAGCAGCATTTTGTTCACCATCTGGATGATATTTACGACGGCGGTCTTGTACATTTTTATAAGGAATACCAATGATAATTGTATTTTCCATTTCTTTTGCATCAAGCAACTCATCCGCTGTTCTGCCGATTCGTCCTAATTGAAAATAATCTTTTCCATCTTGAGCAATTAAAATATTATATTTATATAGCGGTGAATAATTGCCCGGTAAGTATACAAGTATTTCTAAATCTTCCCCTAGTACCTCACTTTTAAAAGTAAAGTCCGTGATTGTCCCTTTTGCTGTATTCATAAAGTAGAACTCCTTTGTTAAAATAATAATCCTATATGGGGTTATATTATCACACAGTGTATGAAACTTCATATAGTAAGTCTTCATTTCCTTAATGAAGAAAGATTCACTCAATTAAGTATGTATGTTTATTTTCCACCTCTATTATATGTAAAGAGCTCTATAATTATAAAACTTCATGAAATTAAGCAAATACCAGTGAAATCAATTGACAGATATACGCTAAAATAGTATATTTATAAATGTCTTAAATATATACATAAACGATTCCGTAGCTCAGCTGGGAGAGCGCTACCTTGACAGGGTAGAGGTCGCTGGTTCGAACCCAGTCGGAATCATTAATTGAGTTGTATCAAGAGTTTAACGCTGTTAGTAAACTGTATAATGTACTATGGTCGTAGCTGGAAATGCTACAATCCTGAAAGACCACTTCGCATATTTTGTGAGGTGGTCTTTTTTTATGCTTTTAAAGTTTGCTGTTCAGGATTTTCTTGATGATAGGCTTTTTTTAAAATGTAACTCCTAAAAATCTAGAAAGTTACCGTATTATGATTAAACAATTTGAGGACTTTTGTTTAGATCGCAATGTTTTAAATGTTGAAGATATAACAGTAAACACAGTCAAACAGTTTATCCTTTTCTAAAACAAGATAACAATGCAACTACTATAAACTCCAAATTACAACGTGTCCGTGCTTTCTTATATTATATGATTGAATGTGAAGTCATTACTGATAATCCTGCTAAAAAATAAAGAAAGGCACAGAAGATATAAAGATTGATGCCTTTACTGATAGTCAAATTAAACAAATGTTGAACTATTATAGAAGGCTAAAACATAAGGATAAAGCTTTTTAGATTGTGGGGTAGGGTACAATGTCCTAGAGGTCTGCGAGTTGAAATTATACGCAATAAATTTTTCAACTGAAACCACCATTTACCAACTTTGTATTACTTAAGTAGACTATTGAAATACTGAAAATGTTGCGGTACTATTATACTAGTAAGTTTACAATTTTAGTATTTAAGGGAGAAAACTGAATATGAAGAAGTTTTTTAAGATTGGTTGCATGGGATTTATTGCAATTTTTGTACTAGGTATTATTGGTGCTATCTTTTCAGGTGGGGATGATGAAACTACACAACCTACTGAAAAGGCTGAACCTGCAAGCACTGAAGAGGTAGCAACTGAAGAGACAGATAAAGAAACTGAAAAAGTAAAAGAAGAAGATGCAGAAGAAATGGCTGAAGAAACTACTGAAGAAAAAGAAGAACCAAAGGAAGAACCTAAAGAAGAAGTGAAGGAAGAAAAAGAACCTGAACTATCTCTTTCACAACAGAACGCAATTCAAACTGCTGTGAATTACCTAGACTATACAGCCTTTTCTAGAACTGGTTTAATTGAACAGTTAGAATATGAAGGTTACAGTAATGAAGAAGCAACATATGCGGTAGATCACATTGAAGTTGACTGGAAAGAACAGGCTGTTCAGGCAGGTAAGAACTATCTTGACTTTACTTCATTCTCTAGAAGTGGGTTGATTGACCAGTTAGTTTATGAAGGGTTTAGCCAGGAACATGCAACTTATGCAGTTGATCAAATAGGATTATAAGAACCAGGGAAGCGAAAGCTTCTCTTTTTTTATCTGAATATTTACCTTTCGTTGTTGTCATATGTTGTAATATATTTTGAAACTACTTGGTTAGATCAATTGGTTGAACAGGTAATTGAAACTGGTGCGGTGAAGCTTACATACTTTTCATTATTCCTTTAATGTCAGCTTCCATTTCACCAATATTTTCTATAATAAATTCAAGTGGTTTTCCCATATCATTCACTGCTATGTTTTCATTAGTTCAGAACTCTTGAATAACTCGTAACCAAGTTCTGAAGGGGGGGATAACTGCATTTTACAGTTCTATTTTCAGGAATTCCCGTAACAAGTATTTAAAATATTACTTGATAAAATCATTTTCTTGCAAATTTTCATATGAAAATGTCATGTTAATCCTGGGATATGAGAAAAGACCCCTATAGACTCTTAAAGGAAGTGAAATGAGGTAAATCAGCCACGTTAAATAGCGAGTGTAAACAAGTCTTACTGCGAAGAAAATGCGAAAAGTGAGTGGGGTGTAAATTAGTAAAAAAGCACCTCATTTCGAGGCGCCTATAAATTATGATTCTGTTCCTTTACTCATGTGCAAAGGAGGCGGGATTAACCAACCTTTTTCCTTATTTAACTTTAACATTTTGGCACCAAACTGAGCTTTATTCATATGGAACTGACCATACATCATTGCGACATCTTCTCTGATTGATTGACCAATTGCTTGACTACATGCAACTAATCCAGCTGCAGTATCAGCAGAGATTGCAGCACTGATCTCTGGGTCAGTGGATCTTGCACCAACAGGAATATCATTTAAATCTGCATTAGGGCGGGCAGGTGGTGCAGGTGGTAACCCGATTCCATTACTTTTTAAAAGCTCTTCTAATTGTTGGTTCTCAGCACGTAACCCTTTAATAGCTTCTTCTATTAGCTTTTTTAAGTCATCATCGCCAGCATGGTTCATAAGTGTCTCATAACCAGATATCGTTCCATTGTTTGTAAAAAGGTTAGTGAATAGTCCATAAACTTCACCATAATGTAGTGGTTCATCTTTTGGATTTCCGCTTAAAATTCCCATAATTGCACTCCCTATCTTATTAAGTTTCATGATTTTCTCCTTATGTAAGGATTGGCCACGATAGATAGTTTGTGTATGCAATATATAAATTATTCATGAGTGAAAATAGTTAATAAAGGCCCGTTTTAAAACGAGGCGTTTCTTTAAGCTCTGCTTAATTGGATATAAGAATATAAGTAACAAAGCTCACGATATAAATGATAAAAAATAGAAAAGCGGTTTTGGCGGTTTTAGATTGGAGATATCCTTTTAAATTATTTTTAAAAATACCTGAAATGAAAACTATAAGCGAAATGACGAAAGCTACAATAGCAATTATAAAGGTGAGCTGTTCCATAAAAAATATTCCCCTTTCAAAATAGGTTTCATCAAAAGCTTAAATTGTGGAGGAATTCCACACAATCGAAATACATTACAAAATATGTATTAGTGTGACAATTTCGTCATATTAAGAAAAAGTGGGTAAATAAATTATGATATTACAAAAAGGTAAATTTGAATTTAAAGATTCCCTTGTCTAGCTCACCTTCTTTGAAGAATTCCTCGGTTCAGTATGATTAAGTGTGGTGAAATTCAGATTAAGTAGTAGGTGCCATGTTGTGTTGAGAAAAGTTATTCTGATGTTTTGGAAGATGGAGGTACGAACTAAGCCAAAAACATAAAGACGAATTATGAATGTAGGTAGGTCTATTGGAAAAACTTAAGAACATAATAAAGGAAGCCTCGCTAAACAAGGCTTCTTGGTATTTAGAGTAGGGTAGAAAGAGTTTGTATTCACAGTTTGTTTAAGGATACTACTTTTAGTAGTACCAGTAGGATAGAAGTTAACGCCATAAATACAGCCCGAACATATATGTCCGGACTTTTTTATTTATTGATCTCGATTTTCTCTATCTTCTTCTTTTATATCAGATAAATCATTTTCCTCAGCGAATTCTGTAGAGTAACTCACTTGTCTTCCATCAATAACACGATTATCGACGTCTCTGTCTTCTTCTTCTGTCATTGGTGCAAAGAGAAGAGATAGGCAAATGAGGCCGCTAATTCCGACTAATGTATAGACAATGCGAGAGAGGATGGCATCTTGGCCTCCGAAAATCGTTGCAACTAAATCAAATTGGAATAATCCAATAAGTCCCCAGTTAATCGCGCCAATAATAACAAGCGCTAAAGCGATGCGTTGTAATGTTTTCATTGTATGATCTCCTTATTCTAATTTTTATTACATCTATATTTTTTGATAACAGGATTTTTTTATACACGAAGACATTTGTGTCTATTTGATATTTTTTACTAATTATGGTATTAGTAGAATAATCAAAAAATAATTATAGCAATTGTTCTTTTTTAGGATATCCTAATAAAGAGGTGATAAAAGAATGTGGTGGTTTCTTATCTTGATTCTTTCCCTTCTAGGATTTGGACTCGTGATTGACTGGGTAGCGAAGAAGAAAGGTTTAACAAAATTTGATCCTGAAGAGAATGAAAAAAATGTCCCAGATTCAC
Organism: Cytobacillus sp. OWB-43; assembly: GCF_034651445.1. Classification (NCBI taxonomy): domain Bacteria; kingdom Bacillati; phylum Bacillota; class Bacilli; order Caryophanales; family Bacillaceae; genus Cytobacillus; species Cytobacillus sp. OWB-43. The sequence continues at coordinate 248,928 of NZ_JAYEFF010000001.1, forward strand.
AACGTATTTATACGGAGAATTATTTACAACAAATACGAAATCAAGACGATCAAGGTTTCCATTAAAATAATTAGAGGGTGTCCCACAAGGGCAGCCTCTTTTTTCATTAGTATTAGTAAAAATATTTACAAATCCTTGGGGTGTGTCAGAAAGTTAAATAGCATAGTTGAACTTAATTATAAGTATTGTGAGAGACAAAACAAATACAGAAGTGCATTTTACTTAGAATTACTGTATTTATTAAAGGAATAAAGACAACTTTGGCAAATAGTTCGAGGTTAATGTCGACAGTAGAGAGCACTCGATTATAAAAAGAAGTTAAAGGAATAATCATGAATAGCTTTTTGGTGAGTCTTCTAGCTTTATGAGGACTCACCTATTGTACTTTTAATTTGATTGCTCATCCATAACCGTACTTAACTTTCCTTTGACCTCAGAAATTAAGCTGATTTGAATAATATTAAAAATAATAGATACCGCCAGACTGCCAATAAAGAAACCGAGCAAGGTTTTTAGCTTTGCATTGATTATTTTCATCATCTTATTTGCCACTCCTTCCGTTATTATTAGGTATTTTTAGCTTTTATTTGTAAATTATGTATGTCGATAAAGCGATGAAAGGTGAATAAAAAACTATCTCTTGAAACATATTGAGAAAGAGGTTAATTGTGAAGGAGGTAAAGTTATGAGTAAGGAGGAATATCTAACAGCATTACATATAGATAGTAAACAATTTCAACAATTGCTATCTGATTATTGGAAGTCATATTCTGACTATACACATTGGCAATTTTGGATGGTACTCTTTCTCTTTATTGCTCCTTTAGTGTTCGTCTATTTTTTTATTGATCGAAAGCGGATATTTGAGGTGTTTTTCTACGGATATACAGTGAATATGTTATGGACCTTTATCGATACAATGTTATTGCGGAAAGGTTTGTTTATTCATAATTATTTTCTCATTCCTTCATTACCTAGTGCAACAAATATGACGACCTCTTTACTTCCGGTTGTTTTTTTATTTGTTTATCAATATTGTACAAATAGACAAAGAAACTTTTATTTATATACAATTATTGTGAGTGCTATTATTGCATTTGGTTTTGCAACGATTGAAGAGAAGGTAGGCTTCGTAAGCTTTTATGGAAGTATGAATCAGTTCTATATATTTTTGATTGACCTAGGGATATGTTTTACTTCATATTGGTTCACTATATTTTTTCTTAGGTTAAAAGAAAATGCGTTTGCCAATAATTGAAAAAGAGATGTTCTAATGCAGTTGGAGTGCTAATTATTGCTCCCCTCTAGGTAATTGACAATAGAAAGGTCTTTATCGTCATGGCTTTTACGATAAAGATCTTTTTCGCTTTGATATACCTCTCACTTAATATCGTTTAACAAGGAAATATAAAAAAAGCTGAACAAATAAGGAGTGTGCATGAGAAGTGGAATGCAGTAAAGAAGCCGAACGAGAAGTATATAATTATTAATTTTTTCATTTATCATTTGCGTGGTAATGGTGAGTACATACAAACAAATTAAAAATAGCGAGGGAGTGAATTAAATCGATTCACTTCCTCGCTTTAAGATCCGTGGGAGACCTTTTCTTTGCCTCCCTAGGGCATTGCTTTTTACTTAATGGTTATTTTTGATTACGGAGCTGTTGTTCACCTAAAGCAACCAGTCGTTTAGTCATTTCCCCTCCGACTGATCCGTTAGCACGTGCAGTGGTTTCTGCGCCAAGTTGTACACCAAATTCTTGAGCGATTTCTTCTTTCATTTGATTTAATACTTGACCTGATTCGGGAACGACTAATTTATTTCTGCTCATTGAACAAATCACTCCTTCGTCATTTTGAGCAAGTGAAACATTGCTCTTTTATAAGGTTTCCTAATGTAAGGGCTATCATTCATATGGGTAAAAACTAACAGGTAAAAAAATGAGTAAATTTTCTAAAAAATATAAAATTGAGCATTGACTTATGAGAATTTTGCGATAAAATAAGAATAACTTAATAGATGTCATATAATCTAACATCTATTAGTTAAGTTATATGACGCGGGAAATGGGGGAGAAAAGATATGGATGAAATATTTTATCTGAACAGTGTGTGGACAATGATTGCTGCAATTTTAGTTATTTTTATGATTGGTGGATTTATATTACTTGAAGCAGGATCTACACGAATGAAAAATGCAGGTCATATTACCGGGAAAACTATTTTTACAGTGGGATTAACTTTCCTTGTTTTCTGGGCTGTAGGTTATGGATTTATATTTGGAGGAAACGCGAATTTCTTTGTTGGCATGACGGACTTCTTCTATTCAGGAGCTGAAAGTGGAGATTCAGGTTTATCTGATACGGTTTTCTTTGTATTCCAAAGTGCCTTTGCTGCTATTGCTGTTTGTATCGCCTTAGGTGGTTTTGCTGAAAGAGCAAAGTTCCCAGTCTATGTTGTTTTTACTATTTTATTCTCTGCTGTTATTTATCCGGTTGTTGCACATTGGATATGGGGTGGAGGCTGGTTAGCGGGACATGAGAAGCAAGATTTCGCAGGCTCAACAGTTGTCCATTTAACAGGTGCAATGGCTGCCTTAGCTGCAACTATTTTATTAAAGCCTCGTATCGGGAAGTTCAATAAAGATGGTTCTAGTAACAATATTGCAGGACATAACCAAGTCTATACTTCATTAGCTGTGCTTATTCTTTGGGTAGGATGGTTTGGATTTAATGCAGGTAGTACAACATCAGTTGATGGTGCATTTTTCGGATTTGTTGCACTAAACACAAATTTAGCTGCAGCGATGGGTGCGGTTGCAGCATTAGCTATCTCTTGGATCGTTCTTGGTAAATCTGATATTGTTACAACATTAAATGGTGCACTTGCAGGTTTAGTTGCCATTACGGCATCGTGTGCTTTCGTTGAACCTTGGGCTGCTGTTGTTATAGGTTTAGTTGCCGGACTTTTAGTATTCTTTAGTGTAAAGTTCTTTGATAAAATGAAAATTGATGATCCAATCTTCGCATTATCTGTTCATGGTGCAGCTGGAGTATGGGGTACTTTATCTACAGGATTCTTTGCAACACCAGAATTAGCAGAGCAGGTAACTGGTCAAGCAGGATTATTCTATGGTGGCGGATTTGGCCAATTAGGCGTTCAAGCGTTAGGAGTTGTAACATCAGGACTTTTTGCCTTTGTTGCTTCATTTGTCATTCTCTTCGTAATGAAGAAAATGATGAATGGTCTCCGTGTTAGTGAAGAAGAAGAAGTGATGGGCTTAGACATGAGTGAACATGGTAGCTATGGTTATCCAGAAGAGTTTATGTCAAGTGAGAAACAAACGAAATTAACATCATAAGGTGAAGCCTCCTATAGTGGGAGGCTTTTACCCTCTGTAAGGAAGTGTTGTTTTTGCCGACGGATGATTTTGAGACATATGAAGCGATTAGAGATTGGCGGGATTATGAATTAACTAAGAAAAAGTTTAATCAAGTGCAATTAAACAATTTTCATGATGAAGTAATGAGAGCTACGTTTCATTATGCTGTAAAAAGATTAGGGGAAAAACCACCGAGCGAGTTTGCTTGGTTTATAACAGGTAGCGGTGGAAGAGAAGAACAAGGTTATATAAGTGATCAAGATCATGGGATCATCTATGAAGAAAAAGACGCCACCTTGCAAAGATATTTTCATCAGTTAGGCAAAGAATTAGCCGAGGGGCTCAATATTGTTGGTTACCCATACTGTGACGGTAAAATTATGAGTAGTAATCCCCTTTGGTGTAAGTCACAACCTGAGTGGTTTGAGCAACTACAGTCATGGCTAGATGAAAAATCTTGGGCAACAATGAGGCATCTGCAAATATTCTTTGATGCAAGAGTGTTAGTGGGAGAAAGCGAATATATTAATCATTTAAAGAGAAGTGTGCATGAGGCAGTTCAAAAAAATCCTTATAACTTAAAGAGATTATTGGATAATATACAGCATATAAAAACCTCTATTGGGCCGTTGGGGCAAATATTAACGGAAAATCATGGATCACATAAAGGGGAAATCAATATAAAGTACGCAGCATTCTTACCTTTCGTTAATGGCATTCGATTACTTTCTATAAAGGAGGGAATAGTTGAAAGCTCGACATTGTCACGGTTAGAAAGATTAATGTGTAAAAAGCCATATAAACACGCATTATTACCGTATCATCATGATTTCCAACAGTTACTAAAATTACGCCATTCACTACTTACCCCTATGTCAACCTACGAAGATGGCCATTATTTAAATGTGAGAAACATGAATAGGGAAGAAAAAAGTAAGATAAAGGTGATTTTGAAAAATGGCAGAAGACTTCATCAATATGTAGAAGATGTAATTGAGCAGGAAGTGAAATAATGGCTTTTGAACCCTTTTTTCAATTTGTCCGAAAGTTAAATCAAACTAGGTTCGGTGGGCTCCAGACGCAAGACTCTAAATCAATGGCTTTCATGAGACAGCTTCAAAAAGATTTAAATCAAGATCGATTGATACAAACGTCATTAAATCAAATGAGTGCTGTAGTTGTCGATATAGAAACAACGGGGTTTAGTCCAGATAATGGTGATCAGATACTATCAATTGGAGCTGTCAAAATCCTAAATGGAAGAATTGATCATGACAATTACTTTTACTCTTTAATACAATATGAAAAAGATTTAGCTTCATCAATAAAGCATTTAACGGGATTGAAGGAAGAGGAGTTAAAAAATGCGCCACCTTTAGCAGATGTGTTAATGGAATTTTTGAAATATACGGAGAGCTTACCTTTCATTGCTCATCATTCAAACCATGAAAAGCGCTTCTTTCAGCATGCGTTTTGGCAGCTTTATCGAACATCATTTAAACATCGCGTATTTGATACCTCCTTTTTATATCGTATCATTGATACAGTGGAACACTCTGTTAGGCTAGAGACATTATGTGAAAAAAATCAGATTGAAGTCAAACATCGCCATCATGCTTTAGGTGATGCCATGTTAACAGCTAAACTTTGGGTATGTTATGTTGAAAAAGTCAAAGAAAAGGGCTGCTTTACAATGCAAGATGTTTATGAAAAGTTAGCTAAATTACCTTAATTGAAGTAATGCCACAGATGATTGAACTGTGGTTTTTTTTATTAAAAGAATTTCAAGTAGTGACATTTGTCATGTGAAGGGGGTGACATCACACACTAAACGGACAAGTAAGCCATCTCATATAATTTTAGTAAGGAGATGGTGTTAATGGAAACAATCATTGCTACGAAACATTTGACTAAAAGGTATAAGGATTTATGGGCAGTTAACGATGTGTCTTTTGAAGTTGAAAAAGGGGAGTTATTAGCTGTACTAGGGAAGAATGGGGCTGGTAAATCAACCACCTTGCTGATGTTATTAGGGTTAGTTAAACCAACCTCAGGAAATATACTGATTTTAAATAAGAAACCTCATGAGCGAGCGGTGAAAGAAAGAATTGGTGTGATGCTCCAAGAGGTCAGTGTCATTGATGCATTGTCTGTGAAAGAAGTATTACTCATGTTTAGTAGTTATTATGAAAACCCTTTACGTTTAGAAGAAGTGTTGGAAATTACAGGTATCCCTATAGAGCTGCTTAAGAAAAAGGCGTATAAACTCTCGGGTGGTCAAAAAAGAAGGTTGAATTTTGCATTAGCCATTATAAGTAATCCACAAATCGTTTTTTTAGATGAGCCAACTGTTGGCATGGATAGTACAGTAAGAAAAAAATTTTGGCAAGCGATACAATATTTAAATGATGAAGGTAAAACGGTTATTTTTACCACTCATTACTTACAAGAAGCTGATGATGTTGCCAAGAGAATTATGTTATTTAATCAAGGAAAGGTGATTGCTGATGGTTCACCTTTACAATTAAAAAGTCATTTGTCTGATGGAGCTATCTCGTTTAAATCAGATCAGGTTGATATCAGCTTGCTACAAACATTTTCTCATGTCATAAGTGCGAAAATAACTGATCAACGGATTGTGTTAACAACTTCTTCCACTGATGCGCTTTTGGGGGAGTTGTTTGAAAAAAAGGTCGTTATGCGAGACATTCATTTACATCGGGCAAGACTTGAAGATGCGTTTGAATTATTAACAGTAGAAAGGGGGATCAGTGAATGAGAGGATGGTTGATGCAGACAAAAGTAGAGGTATTAAGGATATTTAGAAATCCTTATTTTGTTTTTTGGTCTTTATTTATGCCTATCGTTTTTTATTTTGTTTTTACAAATATATTTAATACTGGAATGGGAGACAGTTGGAACAGTCGGTTCTTAATGTCCGTTACTTGTTTTAGTGTGATGGGGACGAGTATTTTGACGTTGGGCATTCGATTAGTAGAAGAAAAGGCTCATGGTTGGTCCACTTTAATGAGAACAACCCCGCTTAGTTCAAGTGTTTATTTCTCAGCAAAAATGGTTGGGCAAACGATGATTCACATTTGTTCTGTAACCATTATTTTTGTTGTTGGTGCGGTGATAAATGGGGTTAATTTGAGCGTTTGGCAATGGCTGACAAGCGCGCTATGGATATTAATTGGCGCTTTACCTTTTCTCGCTATTGGAACAATTATTGGTGCAATGAACAAGGTGGAGACAGCTGCTGGAATCAGTAATTTCTTTTATATGGTCTTAGCTTTCATGGGGGGGTTATTTATGCCAATTGAAGTGTTGCCATCAATTTTTAAGTCAATTGCTAAAGCGATTCCTTCCTATCATTATGGAGCGGGTGTATGGGAGATTACAGAAGGTGGCAACCCTTCTTTGCTGAATATTGCTGTATTAGCAGGATATTTCCTTCTATTTGTAGTATTAAGTATTTATATTAGAAGAAAGCAAGAAGTGGTGGTGTAAGCTTTTTGGGTTATAAGTTATTTCCTGTCAAATATGGTTTTCTCCCATATGTTTTTTTGGTCTATTTAATGTTTCCGATTATTGTTTTAATAAATGAAACAGGGGTAAAGGCAGTGATTGGATGGATGCTTTTATTCCTTTTTTTTCTATCTTATAGGAAACTTTTCTTTGATCCACCAATGTCCTCTTATATGGGTTGGTTAATACTACAATTGATCATTATTATTATTTTTACCTATTTTTATCAACCTTCATTAGTATTGCTCGGGTTCTATTGTGCAAATTTCATCGGGTGGCTGCGTAATTCTAAGATGTTTACAATTAGTATGATTTTATTTGTATTCTCTTCGATTTTACCTGTTATTTTACAATATGAAATGTTGAGCGAATCCACTTATCTCTTCGTAATGGTTGTTGTTATGATTATATCTCCTTTTGGTATTCACTCCATGTCGACGAAAATGGAGTTAGAAGAAAAATTAAATGAAGCAAACGAACAGATTGAAGTATTAATTAAAAGAGAAGAGAGAATGAGAATAGCTCGAGATTTACATGATACACTCGGTCATACACTATCTTATATAACATTAAAATCTCAACTAGTAGCGAAAATGACTAAGCATCAAGCTGATCCCCAAATTGTCACCAAAGAGGTAAATGAAATCGAGCGGACTTCACGGATTGCCTTAAAACAAGTAAGAGAGTTAGTGGCAGACATGCGAGTTTTAACAATTGCTGAAACGATTAGTGATTGCAAAGGGATATTAAATTCAGCCAATATTACGCTGGAGGTAACAGGGCTGAATAGATGTGAAAATATGACATCAATGATGCAAAATATGATCAGTATGTGTATAAAAGAAGGAATTACAAATATCGTTAAGCATTCTCGGGCGACTCATTGTGTAATTGGATTATCGCAAAATAATTTAGGGATAGAGGTAACTATTTCAGACAATGGAATAGGATTTAATCGAGACACGAAATTAGGGAATGGTTTAAAAGGCATGTCTGAACGTCTAGAGTTAGTTGAAGGTAGCTTGAACTTTTTCCATTATGAAACAGGGTTATCTGTCAATGTATTCATTCCAATTGTAGAAAGAAAGTTCGGAGGTACTTAAATGATATGATAAGAGTTTTAATAGCTGAAGATCAGCAGATGTTAAGAGGAGCGTTAAGCACATTATTAAACTATGAGGAAGATATAGAAGTCATAGCGCAAGCGAGTAATGGAAAAGAAGCAACAGAATTAATTCATCAATTGGCACCAGATGTATGTTTATTAGATATTGAAATGCCTATAAAAGGTGGATTAGATTTAGCAGAGGAAATATTTGAAGCAAAGTCATTATGTAAAGTTATTATCTTAACAACGTTTGCTAGAACAGGTTATTTTGAAAGGGCAATAGGAGCAGGAGTTCACGGATACTTATTAAAAGATGGACCGAGTGAAGAACTAGCTGAAGCCATTAGGCGTGTGATGAATGGTCAGAGAATGTTTTCTCCGGAACTGGTATTTAATCAATTGAGACAAGATAACCCACTCACTTCCAGGGAAAAGGAAGTGTTGAAGCTTATTGCGTCGGGTTTAACTTCAAAGGAGGTTTCGGCGCACCTTTTTTTGTCTGCTGGGACGGTGCGCAATTATATGTCAGAAATCATTAATAAGTTAGAGGCAAAGAATAGGATTGAAGCAATAACTAAAGCAAAGGAGAAAGGTTGGATATAGTGGCTTACATAAAAGGTGGAACGCCCTTACTAAATTCAGTTATTAATGTAGAAATTGATTGTAATTGTTGATCATCTAAGTCAAATGCTACCTTGACTTTATTTTCTAAATCCGATGTGACTCGTCTTTTTCCCACTTCAACAAGTGCGATGAGCGAGAAGCTGCAGCTCACAATTCGAGCGAAGTCTCGTTGTGTCATATTATAACTTTTTCTAATAAATTTAATCATATCTTTATTCATATTTTTACTCAAATCCATCACCTACTATAATTGCAAATTTAAAATCACGCTCTCTATAAAATTAGCACTTTTTTACGTTGTTTGTCAAAGTATATTGTTGACAAATAACATTTTACCTGTTAGTGAATGAGTTGTTTTCTCATTGTAAGTATATAGTAGACTACAGTTATCTTCATTTTAATTGATTGCCCATAATAATAAAAAGAGACTGGGATTCACACTTTCCCAGTCTGCTTCAGATTAGACAATTTCTATGTTAGTTGTCTTATGACTTCGTGTGTCAATTATTTTCTTGATGTAAATGATTAACACGATGATCGATAAGACTGTCCCAATTGTTAAAGATATTGGATAAGATAATTGCAATCCTTCAGGTGCGTAAAATATATAAGTAGCAGATACTCCTGTCATGAACATAGCTGGAATTCCTGTTATGAGGTGCTGCTTATTAGATTTTAGTAGGAAACTTGTTGCTGTCCAAAGCATAATCGTGGCAGATAATTGGTTGGTCCAACCAACATATCTCCATAAGAAGGAATAATCAATCGTTGCTAAAAGAAATGTTGGAACACCAACTAATAATGTGACAAGTAGTATCTGTCCATTCCCTTTAAAGTTCAAGTACTTCGAAATAGTTTCAGAAAGCATCATTCTCGATGAACGTAACGCTGTATCTCCTGTTGTAATAGGTAGAATAATAACACCCAGTATCGCTAAAATGCCCCCTAGTGTACCTAAAAGTGAAATGGAAATTTCATTCACCACGCCTGCTGGCCCGCCGGTCGCTAAAGCTTCCTGTAAGCCACCTGTTCCTCCGAAGAATGTCATTCCTGCTGCTGCCCAAATAAGGGCGATGATTCCTTCACCAATCATTGCTCCGTAAAATACTTTTCTTCCATCAGACTCTTTTTTTAAAGTTTTTGATACAATTGGACTTTGTGTTGCGTGGAAACCAGATATAGCGCCACATGAAATGGTAACCATTAATAATGGCCAAATTGGCAATTCTTCAGGGTGTAAATTGCTAAAAGTTAAATTTGGAATAGGTTGACCATTAAATAGTAAAGCGATACCAATGGACACAGCCATAAAGATTAATATCGCACCGAATATCGGATAAATTCTACCAATAATTTGGTTAATCGGGAGAACCGCTGCAATAACGAAATAAGCAAATACAATCATTAACGATACAGTAAAACTAAGTGGGGTAATAGAAGAAATCAATTGGGCTGGGCTTGCTGTAAAAGCAGCTGCTACCAAAATCATTAATATAATGGATAATATATTAATAAAAACTTTCATTCCATTCCCTAGATATCTACCAACGAGATTAGGGAATTGTTCTCCCTTATGTTTAAGTGAAAGCATTCCTGAAAAATAATCATGAACAGCTCCAGCGAAAATACAGCCAATAACAATCCATATAAACGCGACAGGTCCGTATAATGCACCCATTAATGCGCCAAATATCGGACCGGTGCCAGCAATGTTTAATAGTTGAATAAGATTTCCTTTCCACCAGCTCATTGGGACAAAGTCCATGCCGTCTGCTTCTGTATACGCTGGGGTTTTTCTACTATCATCGATACTAAAAACTTTCTCTACGAATTTCGAATAAAACATGTATCCAAGAATAAGTAATACAATTGCTACAAGGAATGTTGCCATATTTAAGTGCCTCCTGCTGATGTGATATATTTCTGAAACTTTGGAATATATGATGTATTGTAAGTGCTTTTTTGCTGTAAAGCAATACTTTTTCAGAAAAATGTTATTTTTATATAATTTTCTAATAGATGAACTTATTATTGGCTATTATGAACCTCTGAACGGGGCAGAACATAATTTGGTATTATATGTTGTCAGAAGAAAATTAAATAAAGGGAGGTAAGTGTTTATGACCATTATTATTCAGTCACAGGAGAAGCCCCCTATTCATTCATTTAGTCCTATACAACAAGATATTTATAGAGCACTCGATTCTTCACCACAGCAATTTTTTTATGATTCTGCTTTTGTTTTTGAATTTGAGCTACTCTTAAGAGAAAAACTAATTCAAGCCGCTTACCAGTTACATGAAAGTAAAGCAGAATTCGCTCCATTTGATGTATCAAGATTTAACCCTCAGATTTGGACAAAAACGAAGTACGGTTATGTATTAAAACCATATATATTACCCTCGGATGCGATAAGGGATGTGTTTCATAATAGCCACTTATATGCATTTGAATGTTCTACAGCAATTGTATTGTTATTTTATAAATCAGTATTGGATTCGATTTCGATTAGTCGATTTAACACTTTATTCCAAGGTCTTTTAGTTTGGGATTGGAATTATGATCAAGACTTAGGTATAGATACACGGATAGGAAGAGATTTCATTCCAGGAGATGTTGTTTACTTTTATAATCCCGATTTCGAGCATCCAATATGGACGGGAGAAAATGCAGTCTATTTAGGTAATGACCGATACTTTGGACACGGAGTAGGATTGGAAAGTGAAAGAGGGATGATAGAAGCATTGAATACGCTAAGAAAGCCAGGAGCGACACAGGATGCGTATCTTATTTCACAACATAGTCGCTTAAGTTACAAATACCTTTCACAATTTGCACGTAGAGTACCACATCAGAATTACGATTCTTCTATTTTCCAATTACTTTAATAGTAATACTTAATATGTCTCATAAAGGCATATTTTTTTTGTTCGTGGGCATACAAAAAATAGTAACTTTATTGGTGCCTTAAGGAGTTTTTTATATGAAATTAATTGATGTATTTAACTTATTACAAACGGACTTAAAAGATAGTGGTCATGAAGTAGTGAAAGGTTTAACTACAGATTCAAGGAAAGTAAAACGAGGATATTTATTTATTGCCATTTCCGGTTTTGAAAAGGATGGGCATAAATATATAGAAGAAGCAATTAAAAATGGAGCGATTGCTGTGATAGGGGAAAAGCGATTATCGCTCACTGTTCCGTATATTGCAGTTCAAGATTCTAGGAAAACATTAGGCATTTTAGCAAGCATATTTTATGCCCACCCCAGCAAAAAACATCGCTTAATTGGGATAACGGGCACAAATGGTAAAACAACTACAGCCTATCTCATCCACCATCTCATCAAAGAAGCAGGGTATTCTTGTGGAATGATAGGCACGATAGAAAATAATATTAATAACCAAACAAGAAAAGCTAAAAATACAACTCCAGACGCTTTAGAACTACAATCTTTATTAGCTGAAAGTATGGATGATTTTATCATACTAGAAATTTCATCCCATGCACTCCATCAACATCGTACAGAAGGATTACTGCTTGATATAGCTATTTTTACAAATTTAACTCATGATCATATGGACTATCATCATACGATTGAAGAGTATTACAGCGAGAAAAAGAAAATCTTTTCTTTATTAAAAGATGAAGGCGTTGGATTAGTCAACATTGAGGATACATGGGGGGCGAAAATAGCACTTGAGCAGGAACATAATAAAATAAAAACAATTGGTAAAGCTGGCGATTATGATCTGCAGCTCACGTTTAAAGATGCAAAATATCAGTTAAAAATATCAAGTGTTAAAAAAGATACTATTGTAGCAGATTCACCATTACCGGGGAAACATAATCTTTATAATACAGCTATCGCTATTGCTGCTTGTTTAGAATCGGGCATATCAAAAGAGGTAATATCGCAAGGATTAATGAATTTTAGAGGAGTACCTGGCAGATGGGAGAAATATTACAATAAGAAAGGGGCCGTATTTATTATTGATTATGCTCATACAGAAGATGCTCTCATCTACCTTCTCCAAACAGCTAAGGAAAATAGAGCGAAAAAAATATATATGGTTTTTGGATTTCGAGGAAAAAGGGATAAAAGCAAGCGAATTAAAATGGTTAAGGTGGCATCTACTTATTGTCGGCAGTTTATCCTTACATTAGATGATATAAATGGGGAGAGTAAAACGGTTGTAGAAGAAGAATTATATAACTTAACAAAACCATTTACAAATGGGGAAGTCATAATGGATCGCACTATGGCTATAAAGAAAATGTGGGAAATAGGAGGAAGTGGTGATTGGATATTTGTTATTGGGAAGGGGCATGAGAATTACCAAGATATTTTTCACCTTCAAACGAAAAATGACATTGAAACCATCCAATATTTAATAGAATGGGAAAAAGGTGAAGATCGTTAATATTTACTCCTCACTTTTAGCTAATAACTGTAAATGATCAGTGACAATTGCGTCTATATCCCAACACCTTACACTAGCTAATTGTTTTTTAGTATTAATTGTCCAGATAATTGTTCGTAATTGAGCTTGTTTTATTGCGGACATCACTTTTTTGTTAACCATTGTCCACTTCAAACTCACATAATCGAATTCCTGTGCTATTCTTTTTATGTCTTTAGTTTGAAGGGGGTAATTGACTAATAAGGCCAATTTCACCGAGGGCATGAGCGTTTTTATCTTCCTTAGTGAGTCGAGGTTGAAAGACTGAATTATGATTGAATCAGTAGAATATTGCATAAGTAAAGAATGTAGTAAGCTTTCAATGCCTGGGTTTTTTTCAGGCTTTTTTAATTCAATTAAAACACCTATCTGATTGTAATATTTATTCAATACATCTTTGAGTAATGGAATTTTTTCACCTTGGAATGTTGGAGAGAACCAACTTCCGGCATCAAATTGGCATAACTCTTCATATGTATAATCAGATACTTTACCTGTCCCATTTGTAGTTCGATCAATTGTTGCATCATGTATGACAACGATTTGTCGGTCTTTAGTTAACTGGATATCTAATTCAATCATGTCAGCACCTAATTGAAGCGCACGCTCAAAAGCAATCATGGTATTCTCTGGACATGTTCCGGCAGCACCTCTATGAGCAATTTTTTGAAAGCTGGGATGAAAGAACTTGTTTTGTTTCTTAAACATTAATGCCAATTTAGCATTAATCGTATGATAAGCTCTTCTCACTTGTCTCATTCTGATGCCCCTTTCTCATGATTTTTGCTTATCGTAAATGACGATGACACCTGTTGTCAATCCCAGTCCTCATATTTAATTTTACCACCAGTCAATGCGATTGTTTGATGTTCCCCTTGATATATTAGCTTACCATCCTTCTTTACTACTAATTTTTCATAGGTAAACACTTTTTGTCCTGAAGGTAGTTGAACAACAATTTTCTCGCCATAATCAGTCTTAGGTGCTTCAATAACAATGATACTTCTACTATAAAAGTAAAGGGATGTAATAGCAGTAATCATAAGTGTTATGAGAAGAATCAGTAATTTATCTAAATTAAAATGTTGCTTTCTATTCCTTTCTTGACGTGTCAAACAGTTCCCTCCTATTCTATATTCAACATATTCAGATGGAAGAAAATCATGACAAATAATGAAATATTTGAAACCTATCGCCCGCTCATTCGTATGTATGTTACAACCTATTTTTATACGAGGGGGAGTGTGAATTTGTGTGAAAGAAAGGAAAAGTATAGAAAACAAGGATGATGATGATGGAAGTTTTTAACCTATCCGTTGAAACACTGTATTTGTATGCGTTGATTATCTCAGGTGTACTAATTATTCTTTTATTCTTTTTTGGGGATGTATTAGGTGGAATAGAGGAAGCTAGTCCTTTTCTTAATCCAATATTAATACTTGCCTTTATCGTCTTTTTATCAGCAAGTGGTTATTTATTTGAAGTATTAACTTCGTTGAATAGTATTCTCATTGCATTAATCTCTGTAATTATTGCCTTTATTTTTTCCGTACTATTAAATGTGTTTATACTTGTTCCAATGTCATCTGCTGAAGAATCGCTTGTCTATTCAGAAGACTCGTTAAGGGGACGGGTAGGAGTTATTATCATTCCAATCCCAGAAAAGGGCTATGGTGAAGTATTGATTGAGAGCTATTCAGGTAGAATTTCTAAAACAGCTGAAAGCCTTAATGGGCAGGCAATCGCTAATGGCGAAAAAGTATTAGTCATTGAGGTAAAAGAAAGTCGAGTCATTGTTACGACACATGAACAGATATAAAGGAGGAGAAACTTATGCTTTTAATATGGATTGTTATTGGAATTGTAGCGGTTTTAATTGTTGCGCTATTAGGAATTTTTGTTACGAAATATCGTACTGCTGGACCAGATGAAGCTTTAATTGTGACAGGTAGTTATTTGGGCAGTAAGAATGTACATGTTGATGAAGCAGGTAATCGTATTAAAATTATTCGGGGTGGAGGAGCGTTTGTATTACCTGTTTTCCAGCAAGCAGAGCCTCTTAGCTTATTATCAAGCAAATTAGAAGTCTCAACTCCAGAAGTATATACCGAACAAGGTGTACCTGTTATGGCAGATGGAACGGCTATTATTAAGATTGGTGGCTCGATTGGTGAAATTGCGACTGCGGCAGAACAATTCTTAGGTAAAACGAAAGAAGATCGTGAAAATGAAGCGAAAGAAGTATTAGAAGGTCATTTACGCTCAATACTTGGTTCAATGACAGTTGAAGAAATTTACAAAAACCGTGATAAATTTTCACAAGAAGTTCAGCGTGTCGCTTCACAAGACTTAGCGAAAATGGGTTTAATTATCGTTTCATTTACTATCAAAGATGTAAGAGATAAAAATGGCTATCTGGATTCATTAGGTAAACCGAGGATTGCACAGGTGAGAAGAGATGCAGACATTGCTACGGCAGAAGCAGAAAAAGAAACGCGAATAAAGCGAGCAGAAGCCGATAAAGATGCACAAAAAGCAGAATTAGAAAGAGCGACGGAAATCGCTGAGGCAGAAAAAGAGAATCAAATGAAAATGGCGGATTATCGTCGTGATCAAGATATCGCTAAGGCACGTGCTGACCAAGCCTATGATTTAGAAACAGCGAGAGCTAAACAAGAAGTAACAGAGCAAGAAATGCAAATAAAAATTATTGAAAGACAGAAATCGATTGAATTAGAAGAAAAGGAAATACTACGAAGAGAAAGACAGTATGATTCCGAAGTCAAGAAAAAGGCAGACGCAGATCGTTATTCAGTGGAACAGTCAGCAGAAGCTGAAAAACGGAAACAAATTGCCCAAGCAGATGCGCATCAATATCGAATAGAATCAGAGGCGCGTGCAGAAGCAGAAAGGGTACGTGCAGATGGGTTAGCCAAAGCAGAAGCACAAAAGGCACAAGGTGAGTCAGAAGCAGAAATTATACGCTTGAAAGGTTTAGCAGAAGCAGAAGCAAAAAGGAAAATCGCTGAGGCATTTGAGCAGTACGGGCATGCGGCGATTATGGATATGGTTATTCAAATGTTACCAGCATACGCGAAAGAAGTGGCAAGTCCTCTTTCTAATATTGATAAAATTACAGTTGTAGATACTGGTAGTGGAGCAAAAGGTGGAGCGAATAAAGTGACAGGCTATGCCACTGACTTAATGACAACAATGCAAGAATCTGTGAAGGCATCGTCAGGCTTGGATATTAAGGAATTAATCGAAAATTTCTCAGGCAAATCTAATATTAAACAAAGCATTGAGCAATTAGGTATGGATATTAAAACGGAAAATCATAAAAAAGAAGCGTAATAGTGGGTAAAAAAACAGCAGTGAGCCTTAACTCACTGCTGTTTTGCATTCATTTATTCAGCTGTTTTTAAATCTTCAATAGAATCAATATCCATATATTCAGGTACAACTATTCCTAATTTCGTTCCTTCTAAGTTAGAACCTAGATCTTCAAATTTACCTTCAAATTTCTCATAATAATCAGCATGAGTTAAAGGTAACCATCCAGCAACATGGGCATCAAGACTACCTTCAGCAACACCAGTCCACATTGGACCCGCCTCAACTTGACTAATATTCACATCGTAACCTAAATCAGTCAAAACTTTACTGATAACATTCGTACTTGCGATTTCAGTATCCCAAGCAACATAGCCTAAGCTAAGTTTTTCACCATCAACTGAATCAACACCATCAGTCCATTCAGATACGAGGTCTTGGTTATTCTCAACCCATTCAGCCGCTGCTTCTGCAGGATCTTGTCCTTCCGAAATCTTCACCATCACATCATTCATGTGTTCTTCAGTCCAATTGAAAGCATCTAATACTTGATAAGCGCTTGGTTTGTCTTCAGCTAGACCATTTCTAACGATTGTATTGATATTTTCCTCTTCTCCAAAAGTACCTTTAGGGTCTTCTAAATATTTTAGATCAAATTGTGAGAACATCCAATGTGGACTCCAGCCTGTAATAATAATAGGTTCTTCAGCATTATAAGCCTTTTTCAATGAAGCTGTCATTGCCGCACTAGAGCCTTCAACTAAAGTCCAATCACTTAATTCATATTCTTCAAGTGTTGAATTTGCCGCCTTCATAATGCCTGCACCAGGATCGATACCGATAATTTCGTGATCAACCTGATCTCCTACAGTTGCATTTTCGTCGGTTTCATTTGATCCACATGCTGCTAAGCCTAATGCGACAGCTGGAACCATTAAGTAAGATAGCCATTTTTTCTTCATGTTAAAGTCCTCCTAGTTTTTTTTCTTTCCTATATTTTGAGTAAGCCTGTCAAGGATAATAGCCATAACGACAATCGCAAGACCTGCTTCAAAACCTGTACCAATTTGAATCTGTGTTACTGCACGATAAACATCCGCACCTAAACCTGGCGCACCAACCATTGATGCGATAACAACCATTGATAAAGAAAGCATAATACTTTGGTTTATACCCGCCATAATCGTAGGTGTTGCTAACGGTAGTTGTACCTTTAGTAATCGTTGTTTTACAGTTGATCCAAAAGCTTCAGTTGCTTCAATAATATCGGTAGGGACTTGTTGAATCCCAAGAATGGTTAAACGGATAGTTGGTGGTACGGCAAAAATAACAGAGGCAACTACACCTGGTACAACCCCAATACTAAAGAAGAATATAGCTGGAATTAAATAAACGAATGCCGGCATAGTCTGCATAAAGTCAAGAATGGGTGTAACAATTTGTTGCACAGTTCTTTTTTGTGAAGCCCAAACACCTATTGGTAGTCCAATAATGACGGTAATAATAACCGATGTTAAGACAAGGGATAGGGTTTGTAACATACCTTCCCAATAGCCGAGATTTTGTATTAATAACAGTCCAATCAATGTGAAAAGAGCAATGCCCTTGCTAGCCAATTTCCACGCGAGGATTGCTAAAATAATGATTAAAATCAATGCTGGGATAGCCATTAACACTGTATTCATACCATTTACAATCGCTTCAAGTGCAATTGTAATACCGTCAAATACAATCGCAAAAGTAACAGTCAGCCAATCTACAAAGGCATCTATCCAGCTAGCGACGGGAATTTTAGGAATAAAGCTTTCTTCCATGATTAGTACACCTCCTTAATAGATTGATCTTGAGTTGTACTCGTATCATGTTCAAAATCATTAATGGCATCGTTATTGCCTGCGAGTGCAGCAATTACCGCACCACGAACGAGAATACCGTTCAAGCGGCCATTTTCGTTTACCACAGCTACAGGAATGGAGGCAGTAGAAACAATATCAAAGAGATCTGTAAGTACGGTATCTTCCGTTACTGTTTGATAACTTGTATCTAATATCTCTTCGATGGTTTTTCCTGAATCAACTGCTTCTTTTGCTGCTGTTGCATGGACAATACCGCGAATATTTTTCTTTTTATCAACAGCATAAATACTTGAAATACCTAGTTTCTTCATTAGTTGTAGGGCTACTCTTGGCCCTTTATCTACCTGTACGGTTTCCGCTCTCTTCATTACATGTTGAGCTGTAAGTACTTTCGATAAATCCACATCTTCAACGAATCTTTCAACATATTGATTAGATGGGTTCATCAGAATCTCTTCAGGTGTACCAATTTGTACAATGGCACCATCTTTCATCAACGCAATTCTATCCCCGATTCTTAGCGCTTCATCTAAGTCATGTGTAATGAAGACAATCGTTTTTGCCATCGAGCTTTGTAAATCAAGGAGTTCATCTTGCATATCTTTTCGAATTAACGGGTCAAGAGCGCTAAAAGCTTCATCCATTAATAAAATATCCGTATCATTTGCTAAAGCTCTTGCTAACCCAACACGCTGTTGCATACCACCACTTAGTTGATCAGGATATTGATTCTCATAACCTTCAAGTCCAACAAGTTTTAATGCATCAAGTGCTTTTTGTTTACGGTTATCCTTGGCCATTCCTTGAATTTCTAAGCCATATTCTGTATTTTCTAGAATGGTACGATGGGGGAGTAGGGCAAACTTTTGAAAAACCATGCTTATTTTCTTTCTTCGAGTTTCTCTTAGTTCGTCCTTGGACATTTTTGTAATGTTCTTTCCATCAATAAAAATGTCTCCAGTTGTTGGTTCGATGAGTCGGTTGAGGGTTCTTACTAATGTAGATTTACCACTACCAGAAAGTCCCATTATGACGAAGATTTCACTATCATAAACATCAAAATTGGCTTGGTTAACACCAATGGTTGCACCGGTCTGTTTAAGAATTTCATTTTTACTTTGACCCTCATTTAACAGTTGAGTGGCCTTTTTAGTGTTTTTGCCAAATATTTTTGATACTTGACTCACGCTAATTTTTTTTGCTCTCTCATCCATTGTTTCACCTCGTTTAACTTGTATATGTTTGTTTTTACAGGATTTGGATCATATTCGAATGAAAAAATGGTTTTTTCTTATTAGGTACTTTTTGTATTTACCTACTTTGTGAAATATATGGAATCAAACCGTTATATTATTAATTATTTTGTAACAAAAACTACAAAATGAGACAATTTCCATCATTCTTAATTATGAATCCTCGTTCTATTTTCCTGTGAATTACGACCTCCTTAATTGTAGGAGTTTAAAGAAATAAGAGCAAAGTTCATATATGAGCATATTCTATAATATAGTTTGTACAGTAAAAACTGTACGAACTGTATACAGTGAATTCTTATAAATGCTCTTGAATGCTCGATATTCCAATTGATGTGCTTTCTTTACATAGGAGGAAAAAATGATAAGCTAAAATTATAAATTTCTCGACATGACAAGTTTTAGTTAACTATAATGAACAATAATAAATATCAATGAAATAAAAATGGGTGTGATGATGAAACAATGTATGAAGAAAGGTTAGACAAAGCCAGAGAAAGAGTAATTGAAACCATTTCTCAAAATATGAATCTTTACGGGATAACACCATCTGTAGGTAGGTTATATGGTTTATTATATTTTCAAGCAAAACCAATGACGTTAGATGAAATGAAAGAAGAATTAGGTATGAGTAAAACCAGTATGAGTACCTCTGTAAGAAATTTATTAGAATTAAAAATGGTGGAAAAAGTATGGAGAAAAGGGTCAAGAAAAGATCAGTATCAAGCTGAAGAAGATTGGCATCAAACTTTTGTTGATCTTTTTACAACGAAGTGGAGACCGAGTATTTCCATGAATATTTCCGCAATCGAGAAATCATTAAAGGAAATCAATTTATTAATAGAAGAGGAAAATGCCCCAGAAGAGGTTTTAGCAGCAGCTCGTGAAGATGTAACAAAATTACATGAGGCCCTAAATTATTATGATTGGCTAGGGCGATTAGTGAATAGTTTTGAAACAGGTGAAATTTATCAACTTGTGCCAAAGGAAAGAAATTCTTAAATAACGTTTTCTATAATTACTACCCCATCAATATATGTTGTTGTTACGTAACAACAATATAACTAAAAAAGAAACAAAGCTCCTTTTTCTTCAAATGAATTTTTGAAAAAGGAGTTTGTCTACACTCTGAAAGCCACAGCTCTTGTTTCTGTGGCTTTTTATGTTGGTTCACTTAAAATGTGGTCTCAGTCACTGAGATAGAGGGGGTGGGCAAAAAAGGAGCGTCTCAATAGGGAGAATCACGGTTCTCAGGAGAAAAGGAAGATAGCTTCATAGGTGCATACATAACTTATATATTGTTAGCTTAATATTAAACATGCGCTGCATTCAGAGGGTATGGAAAAATTAGGAAACGTCGAGCGGAATGGACATGCGCTATTCAGAAGAAAATCGGTGAATGAGTGCTTCGCAAAAGGGGTTAGCAAGTCCCTCAGAAGGAAACCGAAGAGTGAGTGCTTCGTAAAAGGGATTAGCAGGTCACTCAGAAGGAAAACGAAGAGTGAGTGCTTTGCAAAAGGGATTAGTAGTTCACTCAGCAGGAAATCGAAGAGTGAGTGCTCTGCAAAAGGGATTAGCAAGTCCTTCAAAAGGAAACCGAAGAGTGAGTGCTTCGTAAAAGGGATTAGCAGGTCACTCAGAAGGAAATTGATAAATGAGCGCTTCGCAAAAGGGGTTAGCAAGTCCCTCAGAAGGAAACCGAAGAGTGAGTGCTTCGCAAAAGGGATTTGCAGGTCACTCAGAAGAAAATCGGTGAATGAGTGCTTCGCAAAAGGGGTTAGCAAGTCCCTCAGAAGGAAAACGAAGAGTGAGTGCTTCGCAAAAGGGGTTAGCAAGTCCCTCAGAAGGAAACCGAAGAGTGAGTGCCTCGCAAAAGGGGTTAGCAAGTCATTCAGAAGGAAACCGAAGAGTGAGTGCTTCGCAAAAGGGATTAGCAGGTCACTCAGAAGGAAACCGAAGAGTGAGTGCCTCGCAAAAGGGATTAGCAGGTCACTCAGAAGGAAACCGAGAAGTGAGTGCTTCGCAAAAGGGGTTAGCAAGTCATTCAGAAGGAAACCGAAGAGTGAGAGCTTCGCAAAAAGAATTAGCAGGTCACTCAGAAGAAAATTGATAAATGAGTGCCTCGCAAAAGGGATTAGCAGGTCACTCAGAAGAAAATCGGTGAATGAGTGCTTCGCAAAAGGGGTTAGCAAGTCCCTCAGAAGGAAACCGAAGAGTGAGTGCTTTGCAAAAGGGATTAGCAGTTCACTCAGAAGGAAATCGGTGAATGAGAGTTTCACAAAAGGGGTTAGCAAGTCATTCAGAAGGAAACCGAAGAGTGAGTGCTTCGCAAAATAGGTTTGCCCGGCATTCAGAACGTAAACCAGAAGAGAAAGTCGAGCAATTTATATATTAACCGGTAAGAGTTGGATGAAGGGGTTCGAGAGACAGAAAATACACTCCTCTTGGATAAGCCTATAGTTATTTGCCCTAAAAATGTGCATTTGACTATCGCACATATTAGGTTAGTTGAATAGGATATATAGAATCAAGATAAAGGAGGTTATTCAAATGTCAGAAGGATTTGGATACGGTGGAGGCTTTGCACTCCTAGTTGTTTTATTTATTTTGTTAGTGATTATTGGAGCTTCTTGGGGATACGGTGGCTGCTGCTAATCACCTAATGGTTTTGGGATAAAGGGTAAATATAAAAAATAGGAGGAGATCTTTTTATGTATGGTTACGGTGGAGGCTGCGGTTGTTATGGCGGTTACGGATACGGTGGCGGATGTGGCGGTTTCGGTGGCGGTTTTGCACTGATCGTTGTATTATTCATCCTTTTAATCATCGTTGGAGCTGCTTGTTTTAGATAATTGCTAAATAAAAAGAGGGGATGCCAATAAAGGCATCTCCCTCTTTTTATTTCATTTGGGCAAATAATTAATCTATTGGTGCATTAATATAAAGTTTTCCTTCAGCGATTTCAGTCGCTTTATTGCCAAAGCTATCTTTAACAGTGACTTCAATCTCTGCACCAGGAGCTACAACATTAGAGGTTGCAGTATAATAACCAACATAATGACCTGGAGATGTTTCCATAATTGGTAGGTCATTAACGTTTGTGGTTTGTGCACGTAAGTTTGTTAAAGGCATTTTTAATGCAAATGTTGCTTTTAAGCCTGGCTCACTGTCAAATTCAATTTTCACTGTTTGACCAGCGGCTAATTCTTTATCTTCTCCTGGTTGAAGGTTTTCAATATCAAGGCTTGAGTATTTGGCTTCAATTGTTACAGTTTCAGTCGAAGAGTTACCCGCTTCGTCAGTAGCAACAACTGTAATTTCGTTTGTACCTTCATCTAATAAAATACGTTTTGAGAATGTACCATCAGATACATTTGCATTTTGGCCATTTACTGTAACAGTATCTAAGTGGTCATCAGAAACCGTTCCTTCTACAGTCACCGCTTCTTTATTTGTTTTCGAACCATCTTCAGGACTAGTAATAGCAAGTGATGGAGCTTCTTGATCTAATGTAATTGTCACTGGCTCTGAAGGATCCGTTTCACCAACCTCGCTTACACCTGTAGCAGTTAAGACATTTTCACCTTCATTTAATTCAACATCTAAGCTGAATTCACCCTCTGCACTAGCAGTTGTTGTTCCAGCTTCTTCATCACCATTGTACACTTTAACATCCACATTTGGTTGTGTTGAACCTTCCACAGTTACTGTTTCTTCATTAGTATAACTTCCATCAGCTGGGGAAGTAATAGTTGGTGATGTTAATTCATAGTTTACTACCGCACGAATCATATAGTTTCCTTCAGCAGCAGGTGAAGCTGACCAAGCGCCACCAACTAATTGGAAGCTTCGTCCAGCGTTATCTCCATTCTCATCTGTTCCTAATCCAGGAGCATTAGGGTTAGGGTCTGTTTGAATATAAACCATGAAGAAATCACCATCTACTGTTACACCTTCAGTGGCAAGATCGACATGTGTCCATTCACCATTTCTTAATGCTGTTGCATCAATAGGTCCAGCTAGTTTTTCACCAGGGGTACCATTGTCTGTTGCATCATAAATCGCAACTTGGAAATCTGTTCCACCAGGTGTTGGAAAAGATGTATCCCAGAATCGGAATAAACCGCCAGTAACCATTGCAGATTCTTGACCCTCTTCAAGACTCATACGAACACCCCAGCCATTGCCAGCATCATAGAATGCACGTGCGTTTTCAGCTGTACCATCATCATAGCCAATTTCACCTTCAAAACCGATGAATGGTTTTAGTTCGATATTTACTTCCACGTTTTCTTCATCAAGTGTAACCGTCACATCTTTACTTGAATAAGAGTTAGCCATTACACGTAGAGTGTATTCACCTTCATAAGCCGTAATTGAATAGTTACCATTTTCATCTGTTGTAACTGGTGTTACTTTTGCATCCTCAACAAGCAGGATAGTTGCTCCAGTAATTGGTTCACCAGTTCTTTCATTTGTTACGGAACCGTTAATTGTTCCTTGCGGTAGTTCATCTAAGACGAAGTTTGCAACTGCTTCTCCATCTGCTTCAACATTTACGGTTTGCGTTTCTGAAGCAAATCCATATGTTTCTGCTAAAAGAGTAAATTCTCCAGCCGCGTGTACTAATTGGTAAGAACCATCAGCAGGGTTCGTATTTACAGATCTACCTGATTCAAGGACACTCACCTTTGCACCAAGTGGTAAAGACATAGGAGTTGCTTTTTTGTCAGATCCTTTTTCAACTGTAGCATTTTCAGTATTAGGTTGGATCTTATCAGCGTTTACTGGTTTCGCGTCTTTTTTTGCTTCAGTTTTCGCATCTTTCTTTTCTAATGTAACTTTTCCAGTTTTCGCAGTTTCAAGTGGTGTGTCTGTTAATGCAACATCATCAATGTACCAACCAGGTCTGGTTACAGAACCATCAGTTGTTAAGTTAAAGCCGATATAAATTCTTTGACCTGCATATTCACTTAAATCAACCTGGCCATCAACCCAATCATTTGAAAGATTAGTATATCTAGCAAGTTGAGTCCAATTTTCTTGGTCTGTTGAGACGAAAACATGGCCATAATCATAATTATTTTCAATGTTATACCATTGTTTAAATTGTAAAAAGCTATTTCCTTCTGGTAAATCGATCGGAGGCATAACAAGTGTCATGTTTGCATTACTTGCATATTGACTGTCTAAGCCAGTTGCAAATACTTTTTCTCCAGAGAAAGCACTTTCAGGCCCTGTAGTCGGTACACCCCACTCCCAGTTATTAGCGGCGCCAGAAGAAGTCCAGCCAGCTGGAGTTGATTCAAAGTCTGTTGAATAGCCAACTGTAATACCAGGCAATACAGATACCTCATACATGTCACTTTCAACTGTGTTTCCACCGAAGTCAGTCACAATGAATTTATAGGAGACAGAAGGTTCAGCAATGTCATCTCCTGGAATAACTGTACTATACGTGCCAGATTTGTAATCCCCACTGTCACGTGCAGCTGTAACTGTTTTTGTGCTTCCATCAGCAGCTGTATATTCAACGGTTACATTTGTTACACTTACATTGTCAGCAGCTGAAACTTCTAATGGTAAATCCATACCAGCATAAGTTTCTTCAATTGCTTCATGTTCTAATGTTGGCGCTTCTTCATCTTCGCCATCTTTAGCGACAGTACCCTTAATTGTCCCCAATCCATCTAAGATAGAGTTAACAGCATCGTAAGCGTTTACTAATCCATTACCGAAGCCATTGTTAGGTACTTCTGTATATGTTTCATTTGTTAAAGGTATCGCAGTAGAAGAAATAATTTCTTCCATATCTTCAACAGTTAAACTTGCATTCACTTGTCGAAGAAGAGCAGCAACAGCTGCAACATGCGGACCTGCCATGGAAGTTCCGTTCCAGCCACCTTCATATCCACTGCCAGGTACCGATGAGCGGATATTTACACCAGGAGCTGAAATATCTGGTTTAATAATTCCTCCATAAGGGGAAGGTCCTAATAATGAAAAGCTTCCTAGGTTATCATTGATGTCCGTTGCTCCAGTTGTGTACGCTTCTGGTAAGTTACCAGGATTCGCAACTGAACCAGGACCACCTGGATTAAATAAAGTTGTATTTCCTGCAGAGAATTCAGGGAAGATTTCAGCAGCACGCCATGCTTGAACTACTTCTCTATACCAATCATCGATTCCAGGACCGCCGCCCCATGAATTGTTAACCACATCTGGCGCCATTGCTGGGTTTGGATTACCTTCAGCATCTGTAGGAGCTAAAATCCACTCACCAGCTGCAATTAATTGAGCATCAGAACCGCTACCGCCAGCATCTAATGCTTTAGCAGCAATCCATTCTGCGCCGGGTGCAACACCAATTTGGTTGCCACCGTCTGGCTCAGAACCAACCATAGTACCCGTTACATGTGTACCGTGACCGTGGTCATCATAAGATTCTTCATTGCCACTCACAGCGTCGAAGAAATTGTACTCATGATCTGGTGATTCTGGATTAGCAGGATCATACCCACGATATTTCTCTTTTAATGCTGGGTGATTCCATTGAACACCTGTGTCAATGGAAGCGACAACTGTACCTGAACCGTCTATGCCCATTTCCCACACAGCAGGTGCTCCGATATGATCAATATTCCATTCAATATTATTGATCTTACCAGCTTCTTCCGCTTTTGCTTGCTCTTCTACCGTTGGTGTATGTAGCTTTCTTGTTTCATTTGGTAGAATTTTTTCCACTTCAGGGAAAGTGGCGATTTGTTCCATTACATCTTTAGTCGCTGTAACAGCAACCGCATTTACGATAAAGAAAGATTGAACTTCTTTGGCGTTTCCTTTCTTTTCTTGTTTTTCAAGGTAAGAAAGCACAGTATCTTGTGATTCAATTGCCACTGTTCTCATATCTGAAACAATAGCTGAGCGTTTCATATATTTTGCTTGAGCAGCAGACTGTTTTTGAGCAGCTGCAGCTTTTTCTGCTTTTTGTGCTGATTTTTGAGGATCAGCTTTTTCTTTGAATTTCACTAAAAATGTTACTTGTTCTTCTTTTTTAAATTCTTTCGTTAATGTTTTGCTTATTTTGTTTTCTGCTACTTCACTAGCTGACTTTGCTACAGAGGTATTTACACCTTTATTACTAGCAGAGCTGATGCTAGGAAACATCATTGGCACGATTAAGAAAGCAATCATAGCCATACTTAGTAGACGAAACCAACCATTTTTTCTTTTACGCTTCAAGTAATTCCCCTCCTAAAAATGTTTTCATTATATTTGAATAATCCTTGGTATTCACCTCCTCATATATGAAGGAGTGTTTACTTTTCAAAATAAAAGTAGCTCTCCTTATGATTAACACTCTAGCTAACGAAGGGCTTCAAAGTTGTCGGAAAATGTCGAATTTTTTTGTTCGTTTTTTAAAATGAGTTAATCGTAATAGCGAACAAATCAATAATTAGTACATTTGAAACCAAAGCTATGAGAATTTTTGCCGATTCTTTGCTTGTTTTCAAAAAAAAGGACAGATAATTGATCAAATTTTTAGAAAATTAAGTATTTAGTAGTTGTGTTGGAAAATCTTACAATTTTTTATAAGTCTTTTGATTGCGTTCATAAGTATAGGGTCGATAGTAAGAGGGGAGAGATTTGATGTTCATTTGGTGGGTAAAAAGAAATATTTTTTTGCATATACAATAGTAGAAATAATTGTTACAGGGTATGTTTCACTTAAAAGGAACTAAATAGATAAAGTATAGGAAAATTAGTACGGAGGTTATGGAAAGTTTTTTGTATTAGGTAAATAGTTTCGATTAAAACTGAAAGTAATCTTGTCTTATTTTCTAGAAAAAACTTGTCGCTTTTTTTAGAAAAGGAAAAGAAGGAAAATTCAAGTTTCTTTGGAATTGTAATATGTAGGAAAGATAAAGAAAGGATGAAAAGGGGTTGGGATCAGACGGCCAATCATTTATTGAAATCTATCGTATTTATCATCATCAAATCTTTAGGTTTATTTATTCAATGATTGAGCAACAAGAAACAGCGGAAGATCTAACGCAAGATACATTTATTAAAGCTTTTATGTCAAAAAATCAGATTGAGCACCCAGACAAAATTCATAGTTGGTTATTCAGTATTGCTAAAAATACGACGATTGATTTTATTAGAAAACAACAGAAGTTACAACATGAGTTATATTTAAATAAAGATTGGATAAAAAATCATTCTATTCCAGAAAATCAATTTATTCAGGATGAGGGAGTTCATGCGTTATATCAGGCAATAAACCACTTGAAAACGAATTACCGAAATGTATTAGTGTTAAGAAAAATAAAAGAATGTACCATTAAAGAAACTGCAGAAATTTTAGGTTGGAGAGAGGATAAGGTGAGAATTACCACAACGAGAGCTATTAAATCATTAAAGAAAATTTGGAAAAACACATATGGGGATCAATACCATCTATTATGATAGATGGCTTATTTTTTGTCATCAGTATTGTAAAAGTGTATATCTTATTCCTCTAGAGAAGACAAGATATGCGCTTTTAAATCACCTCGCTTTTTACTCCAATAATCGTTTGATTCTCTCCATTTCCTCCTTTTTATTTTCTTGAAGGAAATAAAAAACGCCCAAAGGATTCACTATGGGCGCATATCAAAAATATATGAATTGTTTTAAATATGTTCCCTACGCTGCTATGAGACAGATCAGGTTCAAAGGGTCATCATCTAAAACGGATGAAATCTCAACCAGCAATTACTTCCCCCCCTACATTTTGGTTTATTTGTGTTTTTATTCCACCATTATTGTAGTAGAAGTTTATTATAATGCTAGTCTAAATTAATCTGGGAGAAATATCCTAATTACCCATGGAAAACATTGCGTTTGAAGTAGTCTTTCTATCCATGTTAGTCTTAATTTTGTTATTTTGATTTAAATGTATATATGAATGGAGGAAAAAATGTTGAAACTGATTGCAGTTATCTTTGCAGCAAGTACATTGTTTTTAGTCCATTTCATCCAATCTGCTGATTTACGCGTTTATGCTGAGACATTAGATGTTTATGATATATATGAGGTTAAAGAGGACGAAACAATTACTTCCATTGCTGATCAATTAGAAGTGTCTGAGGAAGAATTAACAATAATGAATCATTTAGAAGATCGAACGGTTCAGAAAGGTGATAAGCTTATCGTTCCTAAAGTAGAGGAAAAGGTAAAGGAAGAAAAGAAGCCTGACATTTCGTTAACATCTGAGGAGCAGGATCTTTTAGCAAGACTTATCCATGCAGAAGCGAAAGGCGAACCGTTTGAAGGAAAGGTAGCTGTTGCAGAAGTTGTGATTAATCGAGTCCAGGACGAACGTTTTCCTGATACCATTCGCGATGTTATTTATGAAAATAAGCAATTTCAACCTGTTGACAATGGTTCGATTAATAAGCCTGCAGATAAAGAAGCAAAAAAAGCAGTAAAACAAGCAATGAAAAATCATGCATTGCCAGATGAAACGGTCTTTTTCCACAATCCAACAATCGTACCGCAATCTTGGTTGAATACGAGAGAAGTTGTTACAGAAATCGGTAATCACCGTTTTTCTATGTAAAGCAAACCCTTCTATCTTATTGAACGAAGATGAACTAATGATAAGGAGCCAAGGGTGACATCAGTCACATTAGGCTCTTTTTATCGTGTTAAAAAGGATTGTTAATAAGGAATTTACTTGCCTTTATTTGGTGTTCAATTATAATGGGAATTGAAATATAAATAATCACCTTACGTTATGTCTTACATAAAGGAGTGATACTATGTTATCAAATATTGGTATACCGGGTCTCATTCTTATACTTGTACTGGCCCTCATTATTTTTGGGCCGAAGAAGTTACCTGAAATTGGACGAGCAGTGGGAGAGACGTTGAAAGAGTTTAAAAACTCTGCTAAAGGTTTAGCTAATGATGATGAGGACTCTAATGAAAAGAAGAAAAACAATTTAGAGAAGTAATTTCAACTAAAAGTTGGCATATCTTATGTCAGCTTTTTTGTTTGTAATAAAACAATATTGGATGACAATAGGATTATATATTGTGAATAAAACGTGCAAACTCATTGGTTATCTTTTTAAAGAAAATGCCATATATTGAATACGCATTGCAAAGTTTCTAATACAAGGATAAAATTGAGGGTACGCAGTAGCGACAGATAAGAATTTATACATGTTAGTGAGGAATTTTATTATGAGTACATTTAAAGACGAAGTATTATCACGTCGAACATTTGCAATTATTTCCCACCCGGATGCTGGGAAAACAACCTTAACAGAAAAGCTTCTTTTATTCGGAGGGGCCATTCGTGATGCAGGGACTGTTAAAGGGAAAAAGACAGGGAAGTATGCAACAAGTGACTGGATGGAAATAGAAAAACAACGTGGTATTTCGGTTACGTCTAGTGTTATGCAGTTTGAGTATAATCAAGCTAAAATCAATATCTTAGATACACCAGGACACCAAGATTTCAGTGAAGATACTTATCGTACATTAACAGCAGTGGATAGTGCAGTAATGATCATTGATTCAGCAAAGGGGATCGAGGATCAGACTTTAAAACTCTTTAAAGTTTGCCGTATGAGAGGTATTCCTATTTTTACATTTATCAATAAATTGGATCGACAAGGTAAGATGCCGTTAGAACTTTTAGCAGAATTAGAAGAAGTAATGGGGATTGAATCATATCCGATGAATTGGCCAATAGGAATGGGGAAAGAGTTTCTAGGCATTTATGATCGTTTTAATAATCGCATTGAACAATTTAGGGTAGATGAAGAGGATCGTTTCCTTGAATTGAATGATGAAGGAGAAATTAACGAAGAACATTCTCTAAAACAATCGGGACTTTATGAACAAACGTTAGAAGAAATTATGTTGTTAAATGAAGCGGGTAATGAATTTTCGCGTGACCGCATTGCTTCAGGGGATTTAACACCTGTCTTCTTTGGCAGTGCTTTGACTAATTTTGGTGTGCAAACGTTTTTGGAATCTTATTTACAGTTTGCTCCTTCTCCTCAACCAAGAGAATCGACTGTTGGAGAAATCAATCCTTTAACAGAAGACTTCTCAGGGTTTATCTTTAAAATTCAAGCGAATATGAATCCTGCACATAGGGATAGAATCGCTTTTCTTAGAATTTGTTCAGGTAAATTTGAACGAGGGATGAGTGTAAATATTCCACGTCTCGGTAAACAAGTGAAATTAGCACAATCGACACAATTTATGGCAGATGATCGTAGTACTGTTAACGAAGCTGTAAGTGGCGATATCATTGGGATTTATGATCCAGGAACATATCAGATTGGTGACACATTAACAAGTGATAAAAATGGTTTCCAGTTTGAAAAATTACCTCAGTTCACCCCTGAATTATTTGTTCGAGTGACAGCAAAGAATGTAATGAAGCAAAAACATTTTCATAAAGGGATTCAACAGCTAGTGCAAGAGGGAGCTATTCAGCTCTTTAAAACTGTGAAAACAGATGAGTATTTACTCGGAGCAGTTGGACAATTACAATTTGAAGTATTTGAACATCGTATGAAAAACGAATATAACACGGAAGTATTAATGGAGAGGTTAGGCTCTAAAATTGCAAGATGGGTTGAAGGTGAGGACAATTACGATAACCTTTCTAGCTCACGTAGTTTACTTGTGAAGGACCGATATGAACATCAAGTGTTTCTATTTGAAAATGACTTTGCTCTTAGATGGTTCCAAGATAAAAATCCAGATGTACCATTATATAATCCGATGGATCAGCAGCAACAATAAGTATAATTACAGGCACGCACAATTTTTGTGCGTGCTTTTAATATGCATCTTTAATTTTAGCAATCAACGTACAAGGCTGACATGTTTGGCACGAACATCATCTTGCTTTTTAAAGAAGAAGGTTGATCCACAGACGAGTTTTAGCAACCGTAGTTGTCCGTAAAGTATAGGCTAAGGTCAAATTATTTATATGAAAATAATGATTGACAGTAAATGAAATACAGATTATAGTATAAATACGTTACAAAAATACTTTAGTGCATAAAAGCGTTTAAGTAAAATAGTATTATTAGTTTTTATATAATTTAACCGGTAGTGCCAGTAGAGGATTTATGAACAGCTAAAGAGACTGAATGGTTGGTGAAAGTTCAGGTCATAAATTTTTCGAATTACACCTACCTATAAAGGTTAAAATAGATGAAGTGGACAAGTGTGGTGTCTTGTCAATTAGGGTGGTACCGCGGAGATCATTCGTCCCTAAATAAGGGATTTATGAGCTCTTTTTTTACGCTTTTAGAAATATTGGAGGTTAATTTATTATGCAACAAGAACCAAGCATCAAAGTAAAAACATGGGAAGCTATACTTATCACAATCATTCTCCTTAGTGGTATAAGTTATTGTATGATTGCCCTTGAGGCACCACCACATATTCCCATTGTATTATCGATGATCATTTTAATTATTTATGGATTATGTAAAGGCGTTAAGTATAGAGAAATAGAACAAGGCATTATGGATGGGACAAAGTCAGGGCTTGGCGCTACATTTTTATTCTTTTTTATTGGTATGTTAATAAGTAGTTGGATGGCAAGCGGGACAATTCCAACGTTCATTTATTATTCTTTAGATATTGTAGGACCGAATTATTTTTATGCCATTAGTTTTGTTGTTACCGCTATTATTGGTATGAGTATTGGCAGTTCATTAACAACAGCAGCGACTATTGGTGTTGCATTTATGGGATTGAGTGGTGCATTAGATTTAAACCCGGCTATTACTGCAGGTGCAATTATCTCAGGAGCATTTTTTGGAGATAAAATGTCTCCACTGTCTGATACAACTAATTTAGCATCCATGACAGTTGGGGTTGATTTATTTGATCATATTAAAACAATGAGTATGACAACAATTCCTGTATTTATCTTATCCTTTATTATTTTTTTCCTAATTTCACCGAAGGGAATGGAAGAAGCCAGCTTAGTAAAAATTAATGAGATGCAGGAAGGTTTATTAGCGCTAGGGTTGGTGAAATGGTATGCAATCATACCTTTTCTTGTATTAGTTGTACTAGCGATAAAGAAAATACCTGCTTTAATTACATTAGCAGCTTCAATCGTTACGGCAATTATTGTTTCATTCTTTGTGCAAAATGAAATGAATTTAGCTAAGCTTATTACTATTTTATTTAGTGGTTATACATCAAATAGTGGGATTGAGGATATCGACTCATTATTAACTAGAGGTGGAATGGAAAGTATGTTTTTCTCTATTTCACTGGTCCTATTGGCTTTAGCAATGGGAGGGTTATTTATTAAATTAGGGATATTAGCAGCACTTATTCGTGGGATTACTGACTACTTATCTAAACGTGGCCCATTAATTTCAGCAACAGCTTCAACGGCAGTTGGTATCAATTTTATTGTAGGTGAGCAGTATTTATCTATCCTATTAACAGGTAACGCTTATAAAGACTCTTTTAGTAAAGCGAACTTGCATCCTCGATATTTATCCAGGGTTTTAGAGGACGCTGGTACAGTGGTTAATCCTCTTGTACCGTGGAGTGTTTGTGGAATCTTTCTAACGACAGTGCTAGATGTTAATACATTAACCTACTTGCCATTTGCCTTATTTTGCTTAATAAGTCCATTAATGACTATTTTATATGGTTGGACAGGTTGGACAATGAAGAAGCAGTAATCATTCAATTTGTATAATATAAGCCATTTTCTCTTCTAGATTTCTAATAGATGAAGAGAAAATTGGCTTTTTTATTTTTTTATAAAAGGGATGTAAAATTATTGAAATAAGTTCATAAAATATTCTCGCTTTCCCATTATTTTAGTGAAAGTTGTCTTAGATTTTGATGACGTTTTGATATATTTTAATTTTTGATAACATTTTTTTAGTTATATTTCACAAGTATGAAAGTTGCACAACTTTTGTCATTATATTGTAGTGAATGTGGTATAAAAATATTCTTTACCCCTATAATTTTCTAATTTTACCCGTATATTTGTAAAGATAGGTTAATAAAGTTTGTGGCAAGTCTTCATGCTCAATTCATCTAAATTTCCTGTGTTATAATTTGGGTGAATAAAGAGGTGAATGCATGATTAAATCACTGTTTAGAGGCTTGAAGACACAACATAAAACCATTGAAGAAGAAGTTTTTGCAATTCAAAATGGTGATCGACAATTAAGAGATGTGTTTATAAATAAATTTAAACCTTTTGTAGCAAAGTCGGTATCTTTAGTTTGCAGGAGATTTATATATGATTCCGATGATGAATTTAGCGTGGGTTTAATCGCTTTTAATGATGCTATTAATAATTATAATCGAGCAAAAGGGACAAGTTTCGTTTCTTTTGCTGAGGTTGTTATTAAACGAAGAGTGATTGATTATATTAGACAGCAATCGAAACATCAGAACCTTAGTTTAGATGCAAGCCATCACTATGAGGATGGTTCGAATGAGCAAGCCAGTGCATTAATAGAATCAGAAATATCGATAAGGGGCTACTTAGAAATACAAGATCAACAGGCAAGGAAGGAAGAAATAATTAAGTTCACGAATGATTTATCTCATTTTGGTATTAGTTTCAAAGAGATTGTAAAATGCTCGCCAAAACATGCCGATGCAAGAAGGACAGCTATTGAAATTGCCCAATTAATTGCCAATGATGTGATGTTGAAAGACCTGTTATATTCCACCAAAAAATTACCCATCAAGCATATGGAATCAAGAATAAAAGTAAGTAGAAAAACAATAGAAAGAAATCGTAAATACATTATTGCAATGACATTAGTTCTATGTAATGACTTTGTCTATTTAAAGGATTATTTGAAAGGGGTGTTAGAAACGTGAAAAGAGGAGTGATTGTCGCTATTGATGAACGTTTCTTAACACTTTTAACAAATGAAGGAGAATTTTATTTTAGTTATAAATACGAAGCAATATATGAAATAGGTCAAGAGATTGAGTTTGAGCCTGTGATGAAAAACCATAAGGTAGAATCTGTTAAAAAACCGAAATATGTAAAAATGATTATGATTGCTGCTGTATTTATTCTTTCCTTTTTAGGCTTATCCTTATGGCCTAATCATTCTGAACAGACAATCTACGCTTATATGACCATTGATATTAATCCAAGTATTGAACTAGCCGTAAATGAACAATTCGAAGTGATTCAATTGAAGGGTTACAATGCAGATGGAAAAAAAATCATTCAAGAGATATCGGATTGGAAAAATAAACAGTTTGATACCATATTTTCAGATATCCTTTTAATTTGTAAGAGTCAGGGTTATATGCAAAAAGGAAAAGAATTAACGTTCGCCACAGTTGTCATGTCAGATCAATATTTTAAAGAAGAAAGATTAAGGAAACATACTGACTTTGTTACAAGGGAATTAAATGAAGAAGATGTAAGTTTGCATTTAATTGAAGGCTCTAAAACAGAACGAGAGTTAGCTCAAGAAAAAGGACTTACTCTAGGGGCATACATGGAGTTGAACGAGAAGACTGAATATGACAATACCGCAAAATCGGATGTAAATGAATCTGAGGAAGAAAAAAAGACTGCAAGTGATAAAGAAGAAAGTAAGGAAGATAACAAAGAAAGTGAAATAAAAAAAGAAAAGGAAACATCCATAGAAGTGAAGGAAGAGAAGGGGACAGTGCCCACTTCTGATGATAATGAAGCTATCGATCCAAATATAGAGACAAATGAATCAATACCAAATAATGAGGTTGAAGAGAAGAAGTTTCGTTATAAGAAGCATATTGATGATGAACACAATGACTCTTCGGCTGTCACTAATAAGGAGATTGAAAATAAAAAATTTAAAGGAAAACATAAAAATAAAAATGATGATGATGACGATGATGAGAAAGAACAAAATGATACCGATAATTCCGATGTTCATGACGACGATGAATGGCATAATAGGCATAATCAAGACAAGCACAATAATGAAAAAAGGGATAAACATAATGAAAGGAAAAAATATAATAAAGAATCACCATAATTGCAAGATTTATGGGTATAATAAAAAGTCCGAGTTGAACCTCGGACTTTTGCCATGTTATTTTTGTTTTCCAGAAAGTTCTGCTTGAGCTTGTTGGACTAATCTTTTTGTAATTTCTCCTCCAACTGAACCGTTAGATCTGGAAACAGTATCCGAACCTAACTGTACGCCAAACTCTTGAGCAATTTCATATTTAACTTGATCTAAATATTGTTCAATTCCCGGTACTAAAAGTTTATTACTATTCTTTGGCATGATTACACATCTCCTAAAGATAATTTACAGTAATTGATATCACTGTATTTGTATTATGATGTATTGCGTTTATTTCATGAGTGGTAAATTAGCTGTTTGTATCCTTGTTTTGGCAAAGAAAGAATAATTAGCTTTCAAAACAGGGGTAGATTATATTATTATAGAGTGTAATTGAGTTTAGTTGAGGTGAAAAACGTTTGTTAAAAGATTTAAAAGACTGGATAAATAGGCGTTCGCCAGCACAAATAATCACTGCATATTATTTCTTGTCGATTTCAATTTCTGTAGGACTCCTCTATTTACCAGGTGTGAATCAAAAAGGTGTAGAAGTTAGCTTTATAGATACTGTATTTACTGCTGTAACTGCTGTTAGCGTAACGGGGTTAACCGTTGTTGATTTATCACAAACCTATAGTGTTTTTGGTTATTTTGTGATTATGATTATTATGCAATTTGGTGGAATTGGTATTATGGCATTAGGTACATTCTTTTGGATGTTGTTAGGTAAGAAAATTGGATTGAAGAGTAGAAAACTAATTATGGTTGATCACAATCAGTATGCGCTTTCTGGGCTTGTTCAACTAGTGAAAGAAATAATTAAATTAATGATTCTTATCGAAGTAATAGGAATGTTTATACTTGGCTTTCATTTTTTAAAGTATTATCCTACGTGGGACGAAGCTTTTCTCCACGGATTATTTGCCTCTGTAAGTGCAACAACAAATGGAGGGTTAGATATAACAGGTTCATCAATGATTCCATATGCCCATGATTATTTCGTGCAGTTTATTACAATCATTTTAATCTCTTTAGGGGCAATTGGTTTTCCTGTTTTAATCGAAGTCAAAGCTTTTCTATTAAAACGTAAATGGGAAAACTCTCTCCCGTATCGTTTTTCTTTATTTACTAAAGTAACAACCGTTACATACGCTTTTTTACTCGTTTTTGGAACAATTATTATTTTAGTTATGGAGTTTCAGCATTTTTTTAAAGGGCTATCATGGCATGAAAGTTTCTTTTATGCACTATTTCAGTCAGCGACGACGAGAAGTGGTGGGTTAGCAACAATGGATGTTAGTGAATTTACTTTACCAACCCTCTTGATTATGAGTATTATGATGTTTATTGGTGCTTCACCGAGCTCTGTTGGTGGAGGTATACGGACAACTACCTTTGCCTTAAATATTTTATTTATCTGGAATTTTGCCAAAGGAAATAAACATGTGAAAATCTTCCGCAGAGAAATTCATCAAGATGATATATTGAAATCTTTGGTTATTACAATTTTAGCCACGCTTTTATGCTTTGTAGCAGTGGTGTTGATTAGCATTACCAATACACATTTATCACTTATTTCCATAATATTTGAAGTTTGCTCTGCTTTTGGAACGACTGGTCTTTCCATGGGGATAACAGCTGATTTAAGTAATACTGGAAAAATTGTCATTATGATACTAATGTTTGTCGGTAGAATAGGCTTAACCTCATTTTTATATATCATAGGTGGTAAAGAAGAAAAGCCACATTATCATTATCCAAAGGAAAGAATTATTATTGGATAATTAGGTTGATATGAAAACCAAGCTTAATAAAGAGCTTGGTTTTCTAATCTGCTTTATAACCTACATCTTTTGTTGGGTGAGAGAAGGGAGCATCCGGTAATTCTTTTTCTTCTATAAGTGCGCGATTCTCAGGGGTATTAAAACCAATATCATTTGTTGGATGAACCCATTTGTCTCCAGCCATCACAGCTGGGTCTACGTCATCACTCCAATTCTCAAGTGGAGACTGCTCTGATACATAATTACTATCCCCAATTGTTACCCCAAATTCGTTTACAAAAGGTGGTTGTAGCTTCTTATGACTTTTTCGAAAGTCAGGTGAAGAAATTTGATGTGGTAAACTTTCTATTTCGCTTCGCTCTTGCTTGTTTTTTCTTTTCACTTATTATCACTCCTCTTTTTATCTTTCTCTTCTGTTTAATCGTTTATGAGATTGAACATGAAGAAATAAAAGGTAAGCATAATGACCCTAAATTAGGCGGAAAATATGTTTGTTCTTACGAAATATGAAGGAGGAGTCAGAAAATGAAGAGAAAAGCTAGCCATCGTGCTGTTGAAAAATATAGTAAGACACCAAAAGCCAATCAAGAAGATGTTGAATTTTCAGCTGAATTTACTAGTGGTGAAAATGTAAATAAAGGTGCCAACCGCAATTCAAAACAAGGAAGAAAAGGGAGAAGTTAAATGTACCAGTTGAAAAATGAGCGGAAACAGAAACAGCCTCCTCAAGTGAATGTTGAGTTCGGGATGGAGTTTGGCGATTTGAACGCTTCAAAGATTTATGAAGTTACAAGTAAAAAAGGCAAGGTTAATAAGAAATGAAAGTACAAGCCAGAAAAGTTCAAACTACTTTTCTGGCTTGTTTTTTCATTCTATGATGCAAACACAGCTGCCTGTTCTTTGGCATAATATACAACCATCACAGATTCATCCATTTCAATGAAACCGGTCTGAATATATTTCTCAAGATTAAATGGAAGCTTCTCTACAATGGAATGCTTATATAGTTCTTTTTCGTTTAAATGTAATTGAGCAAAGTCTTTGCTGACGGAACTTGGATCTTTCAGAAAATGTTGATAAAGCAAAGATCGTTCTTTTTTATCAATTGAGGATGGCCACCAAGGTTTTCTAGGTTTATATTTTTGATTAGATAGGTAATCATATTTCATTAAGCCTTCTATGACCTCTAAATTTTTCACTTTTGTATCCTCTAAGAAAGAAAATAATCGATGGAATAAATCTTCTAATTGGTGGCCAATTCTTGACCAGCCTTTCCCTTCCCAATAACTTCCGAACTCTTGGAAAAAATCAAAAGGGGTAGGGAAAATGTTTGTAACTAAGTATTCAATCGTATGATCCATCCGATGGTCATTCCAATATTTTTCTAATACATCTTCTACTTGTTTGATTCGGATAATATCTTGGAATGATAATACATTGTTTCCAAGGATTTCATAAGGTGATTGATCCATATAAATATATTGGTGATTGGCAGCACTTTGTCTTAACCCTGTACCCCTCAACATTTTTAAAAATCCTAGTTGTAATTCTTCTGGACGCAGAGCAAAAACATCATTGAAGGTCTTCTTGAATGATGCATAATCCTCCTCAGGCAAACCAGCAATTAAATCAAGATGCTGATCAATCTTGCCACCTTCTTTTACCATTGTCACTGTTCGAGTCAACTTCTGAAAGTTTTGTTTTCGCTTCACTAATTCATTCGTATAATCATTAGTTGATTGTACGCCAATTTCAAACCGGAATAAACCAGCAGGTGCGTGATCGTTTAGAAATTGAATGACTTCTGGCCTCATAATATCAGCTGTAATTTCGAATTGAAAAACCACGCCAGGCATATGTTCATCAATAAGAAATTGAAACATTTCTAACGCGTAACTCCGACTAATATTAAATGTTCGATCCACAAATTTAATCGTTTTCGCACCGTTTCGCATTAAATAACGAATATCTTCTTTCACCTTTTCACGATCAAAATATCGAACACCAACTTCAATGGAAGAAAGACAGAATTGACAACTAAAAGGGCAGCCCCTACTCGTTTCAATATATGTAACCCTTTTGCCAAGTTCCCTCTTATCCTCTTCAAATCGAAAAGGAGAGGGGAGTTCACGAAGGTTAAGTTTGTTGTTTTGTGGATTAACATGCAATTTGCCATCTTCAAGATAAGCAATGCCGTTCACTTTGCGCCAATCCTTTTCACCATCTATTTGATGAAGTAGCTGTGTAAAAGTTTCTTCACCTTCACCTACAGCGATAAAATCAATCTCTGAAACATTCTCTAACCATTCAGGGACATCATAGGTCACTTCTGGTCCACCAAGTATAATTATTACTTCCGCATTTATTTTTTTGATCATACGAATGACTTTAATTGTTTCTTCAATATTCCATATATAACAACTGAAACCTATGACATCTGGTTGCTTATTAATTAAATCAGTAACAATATTCATAACTGGGTCTTTAATTGTATATTCAGCTAGTTCAACGTTGAAATCAGGCTCAGCAAATGCTTTTAAATACCGTATGGCAAGGTTAGTATGAATATATTTAGCGTTTAATGTTGACGCAATGACTTTCATTTTTTTCTCCTTTTATATGCATTAAGAAAAGCGGTCGAGGCATAAATACCTAACAGCTTCTTATCTTTGACTAACGTTTTCATTTGACAGTTTTCTAGGCAATACATTTTATTTTATCATAATTTTTATTAAAATCCTAAAGTCAAAAATTAATAAGTTTTAACATTGACTTCATATTGTCTTTAAATTGGTAAGTTATGATTAACCTATCAAAGGAGGAGTGATAAGATGTTAATCGCAGCGATTATACAGTGGCACCGCTTTTGGT
Organism: Cytobacillus sp. OWB-43; assembly: GCF_034651445.1. Classification (NCBI taxonomy): domain Bacteria; kingdom Bacillati; phylum Bacillota; class Bacilli; order Caryophanales; family Bacillaceae; genus Cytobacillus; species Cytobacillus sp. OWB-43. The sequence continues at coordinate 289,228 of NZ_JAYEFF010000001.1, forward strand.
TTGTTGGTATAAATTACTTTTTAGAAGGTGATATTCCTGAGTGGTTGTTTCACCGACTATTTTCGAAGTCCATGCATCATCAAGAAAAGCTCATCTTTTTCTTGAAGAAACAGAAGGTCACCTCACGCACAAGGAGAGCATCATTACATGGGTAGTATTGTTATAAATAATATAAAAAAATGGCTATAGACATATACTCATCAAAAGTATAATATCTATAGCCATTTTTTTATTCTTTACGATTGTTTTTTTCTTCTTCAATAATCCCATCATTTCCTTTATCAATTCCAGTAGCCTGATTGATCATCATGGAGAAAAGGTTTAAACCTTGATCCATTGGATCCATTTCATATTGTTTTTGGCCAATTTTTCGAGATTTTTCAATATCACTCATTAAAGGCACCTCCATGTTAATTAGGTTGCACTAGTTAATTTGGCACCATTCATAAATGAAAGAATTAATTATTTTTGGTTAAGGTAATGTTGTAAGCACATGGCACAAGTGATGGAATCTTTACTAATAAACTTTATCCGCCTTAAATCTGAACGATTAACTATTGTAAAGTGGTGATAAGTAAAACCACATTCCGTCTTTTTTTGATTTTTAACAATATGAACTACATTATCTTGTTTACTTACAATTGTTGGAAACATCATAAACGTTTTACTCCTTTTATACCTGGTACTAATATGTGATAATGTAATGATAATCTATTTTGTGTTTTTTGTGAAATGATAAAATAAGGTAATCGAAAGGAAATTTGATACATAATTAGAAATTTATGAAGTGGATAGTGCCGATTAAAATAGTAGTGTTTATTAAGAAGATTTTTAGTCGCAAATTTATTTAGATGACCAAATTAATCGCAGTGTTTTTATTAAATTTAAATAAACAGTCTGTTTATATAGGAATAAAAGACAATAACGGCAAGGATATTTATGAAGTGGATGTCATTATAGTTACTGACCAAGAACATTTTTAAGGTATTAAATTTTGATGAAACATTCTTTCAACTGCTGAATTTGCCTGAATTAAATGAACAAAGGAATATAAAGTAAGAACTTTGTAGATTATTGCAAACAAAGGGGTACATACATCTAAAGAATTCTTTTATCAAAATGAGCACCAAGATCAGGGTCTAGGTGCTCCGGGAGGATGAAAGTAAGGGGGAATTTTTAGCCAGCCTCTTTTGTGCATTGTGTTTTTAAGATTCATACTAAATATCATTTTTTCTGCATAAAATCTAGCCCACATAAGTCCAATATCGTTTCTAATTGATTGAGTCATGTTAGTTGAACACATCATGATATTTGAAGCGATTTTAATACTAATTAAATTTGCAATTTCATCATTTGTAGATTTAACACCTAATGGAATGTTATTCGGATCAGAGTTAGGCTTCGATTGAGCTGTATTTGAAAGAGGGATACCTTCATTTATCATAAAATTTTCTAAAGTTCTTTTTTGGTGTTCAGCTAATCTTTTCGATTCAGTTAATAAATCTAATAACTCTTTATCAGTAGTTGTATTTAAACAAGTTTCTAATGCAGGAATTTCTTCAGCAATTGAAGTGTAGTACAACCAACACCCCATGGCTTCTCCTATATGTGGATTTTGTTTAGGATCATCTTCTATCGATGTTGATTTTATGTAATTTATAACTGCTTGAAAAGCGTTAGGCAATGATCATCCCTCCGTAATCTTTAGTTATTTAATCTAAATTATCTCCAAAAGTTAAATAACTATGTGCGTAATGAGAATATAAGAAAATGTACCATGAAATAAATAAACTAAAGTTGCGCTCAATTGATTAGAGAGGACTTATTAGCAATATATAGTACTCGAACATAAAAACGTAGGAGGATCTTATTCGTTTTCATTAAGTCGGAGAACCCATAAAAACATGCTGATTCTAACAAAATGCTTGCAGATATGAAAAAAAATAGCAATGCTTCGTTAGGAAATGCTACCAATAGAAAAGTTTGCTAACATGGATTAAAGTTGATTAGGTGATGCCGTAAATTAACAAAAGGTAGCTGGGGTAAATCCAGAGGGCTTGTACCCCTCTGGATCGAAAATTAAATGGCAGTGAATCTATTTACCTTTCCGCCGCTATCCTGAACAATAGCAAGTCCTAATATTGCATTGATTAAATCTGGTATATTAATATCTTGGGCATCTAAAATATAAGCAACAGTACCTCCACCTAATGGGAAACTATTACACCCAATGATATAAAGTTGACCTTGCTCTACTTGATATTCTTTTAGTGCAGGTGCTCCAGAACCTGGAAATGTACAGCTTGATTCAGCAGTTTCACCACCTGAGGTAAGAACAATAACATCACCTAAACCTGGAACAGGAACAGTTATAGCCATAAATATCAAACTTCCTTTCAAATCTAATTGCCAGCTGACTTTGTATCTTATGTTAATCAAATGTGAAAGATTGGATTTAAAACCTAAAGAAGTAAAAATGATATTAATGACCACTGTATATTAAACAAATAATCGATTGATTGAGCTAAGCTAGGTTTACATATAAATAAGTAAGTAGGAAGGGACATTATTTGAATAAAAATATTAAAAAATTCATTCCGACCCTAACTATTATTTTTTACTGGAATGTAAGAAATGGAAATTAAAAATAAAAGGTCGATAACCCCCTTTAATACCAAGGGTTATCGACCTTTTATAATTAGCGTCCCAGATAGGAATCGAACCTACGACCTACAGCTTAGGAGGCTGTTGCTCTATCCTGCTGAGCTACTGGGACATATATTGTTTTTTTCTTTTGACAATATAAAATTATATACCTATATAAATAAACGGTCAATAATAAAGCCTTTGAAAATTTTTAATGATTTTTATGGTTTTAAAATAATGGGGAAAGAGCGCCCATAGATGTATAAATTATAAAAGGCAGTAGTTACATAGCACTGTAACTACTGCCTTACCTATTTAACCAATTCGGTATTTTCTACGATAATATCGAAAGATCGTTCTAATCTGTCTCTTTAGTTGTTTAAACCGTGCAGTGCTTAACTCAATCAGCGGCTGAGTCACTGCGGTGACCCATTTGCTTGATAATAGCAAAGTAAGCACTAAGGCGAGTCCTGCTAACAAGAGAAAACTTCTTGCATCATTGAAGAAATCCTGCACTTCACTTTCTCTAAATACTCGTACGAAAAACCCGTGAAGAAGATAAACGTATAATGTGTTTTTACCTAGCTTTGTAAATGAATAATGTCTATTAGGCACAAAGGCAAAGAAACATGCCATCATCATCAAACTGAGTAAATAGAAACCTAATCTAGTTAACATGGACGAAATAGATGCATCATCAACGACGGAATATGGCTTTGACCCAAGTAACCATTCATAGTTGATGTTTGGATTAAAGTAGAATAACACAAAGACAGCTACAAAAATACCAATCGCACCGATGCGAACCGATGGTCTAAATAAAACTTGGAAATGCTCTTTCTTCATTAAATAACCTAGTAAGAAGAATGGGAAAAACACAAAAGTTCTAGATAAGCTCAAATAGTTTGTAACCCAATCAGCATATCCTACAGCTAGCCCAATCGCAAAAGAGAGGATAATGGCTACACTAGGTTTGAATTTGGCAAATATCAATAACAATAGATGCCAGAAAAATAAAGAAATTAAGAACCATAGCGACCAATGTGGATTAAGCGGATCCACGTTAAAGGCTGCACCTTGATGTAAGAAATAATAAAAGACCGAATAGATTAGTTGGAAAATAAGGTATGGCAAAATCAATTTTTTAGCTATTTTTTGAATATATCCCTTTTGATAATACCCTTTTGCAAAAAAGCCTGAAACTAATATAAATGCAGGCATATGAAATGTATAAATCACTTTGTAAAGCGTATAAATTGTTTCACTATCTTCAATAAAAGAGCGAATCAAATGTCCGAATACCACAAAGAAAATAAGAATAAACTTTGCGTTATCAAAAAAGTAATCACGCTGTCTCATAAATCCTCCTTTATTAAAGACCCCCTAAAACATCACTTATTATATACCCATTATGTAAGAAAATAAATCAATTCAAACATGTGAACGAGTGGATAAAAATCCAAAACATGGACATGTAAAGGTAATATGGCATTGAAATGTATAGGTATATATAACTATTTTTAGTTAAAATACTACTTCAATATCCCCTTTTTATCGATTATAATGTTAGCAGAATCTAGTATAATAGAATCATTATTGTTAGAAGGGATACATTTTTTTAAAAGGAGGAATTATATTGAAATTACTGAAAAAATGGCGTTTAAAACAAAGTAGCATCCCCTTTTTAAATGCGATGTTAATACGGGTGTCCAAGTCAGATAAATGGAGAAAGTTAAAAATCGGTCAAAAGTATGGGGTAGCTTTGTGGCTTACTTTAGGCGTATTCACTATATCAACGATTTTGTCTTTTATTATGCTTGTCTACAGTACCTTTAAACTTAATGAAGCAGAGAAGGCAAGTGAAAGAGCGCTAGAAATCGCTGATATAGGCACAGATTTCTACTTAAAAGGCGGGACAATTGGGAATTATATTATTGATTCTAATCCAAAACATTTAAATACATATGAAGATTTAGAAACAGACATAAAGAATAAACAACAAGAAATACAAGCAATGATCCAATCGGAAACAGCACAGGAAATGTTTGTTAAAATCAATGAATATGATAAAGAAGTAAATCAATTATTTTATGATGAAATCGCACCAAATGTGAAGTTACAACATGTACGTGAATACCGCTTAGGGAAGTTGCAGGTGGATAATTACATCGAGCAAACAATGAATACATTAGATGAACTAACATCTATTATTAAGGAAGAGCAGGAATCTGCCATTAACCAAGCGAGTTGGATGATGATCGTTTCAATTGTTATCTTAGTACTGTCACTAGTACTATCAGCAATTTTCGGATTTTTTAGTCATAAAATCGTGAATAAACAATTAGCTTATCGTCTTACAAAGGTTGTGACAGCTTCAAAGGAAATAACAAAAGGAAACTTAAAAGCTAGTGATATTCATTCGAATAATCAGGATGAAATTACAGAAATCGCAGACGCTTTTAACCAAATGAAACACCAGTTGCGCCAAATGATTCAAGAAATGCTTACAGTTTCACAAAGTTTAAATGAGAGAAGTGTTCACCTTGGTGCCGTTTCATCTGAAGTCGCAGCTGCTAGTCAAGAAATATCGGCGACAATGGAGGAATTATCGGGAGGAGCAGAAGAGCAAGCAAGTGCAAGTGCGGATTTATCAAAAATTATGGAAGATTACTTATTTAAAGTGGAGAATGCAGAAACGAAAAGTGTTTCTATGCGTGAAGCAGCCTCAAATGTGAAGAATATGACATTAGCAGGAAATGAATTGATGGAAAATTCTAAAGAGCAAATGAATAGGATAGATGAAATAATTAATGATTCGATGCATCGAGTGAAAGGGTTAGATCAAGAAACGAAACAAGTAAATAAGTTAATATCTGTGATACATGAAATCGCTAACCAAACGAATTTATTGGCATTAAATGCGGCGATTGAAGCTGCGAGAGCAGGAGAGCATGGCAAGGGCTTTGCTGTTGTTGCGGAGGAAGTAAGAAAACTTGCTGAAAAAGTCTCCTATTCAATAAGTGATATCACTTCAATCGTCAATAAAATTCAGTCAGAGTCTGTTGGAGTCGTAGAATCGTTACAAGCCGGCTATGAGCAAGTAGAGATTGGTAGTAATAAAATTCATCAAACAGCCAATACCTTCCAAAGTATATCAACTGCCATCACTGATATCCATGGAGATATCGAACATATTTCATCAAGTATGGTAGAAATGCTAGATAATTCAGTTGGGATGAGCGAATCTATAGAAAATATTGCTGCGGTTTCTCAACAATCAGCAGCTGCAGTAGAAGAGACGAGTAATTCTGTTACACATACAAATGATTCAATGGAAAACATCCAGCTATATGTACAAAAGTTAGTTGAAATGGCTAATACATTAAGTAAACTTATAGAAAAATTTAAACTATAATGGGGAAAACAAGTATTCTGCTAGTTTAAGCGGGTACTTGTTTTTTTATTATGAATAAAAAGGATTATGGCGATTTTTGTAGAATAACCTCGTGGTAGAATAATTTGTTTTAGGGGGTAAGGTAGTTTGCCAACATCGAATAGTTCTTTTGAAAGACAAAAGTTGTTAGAAAAGCTCTCAAATGATGAAGGAATCTATTCAGAGCTCTTTATGGAAGCCATAGATGGAATCATCCTATGGGAGGATGGTGGTAATATTGTACATGCGAATGAATCAGCGTGTCGAATATTTGAAACTTCATATAATGAAATTACAAAATGTAAGATTGAAGATTTTGTTGTCGATAAAGATAAAAAGTACAAGGAAATCCTAAATGTATTATATAAAAGAGGGGCAATAAGAGATGAAATTCTATTCTTTATGCCTAACGGACAATCTAAGATTTTAGAATTTACAATGAAATTACAATCTTACACTGGTTTTCATATGGGTATTTTTCGTAATGTGAGTGAGCGAAACCAAATGGAACAAGAGTTAAGAAAGAGTGAATTGAAGTTTAGAAGAGTATTCGAGGGTACACTTGAAGGTATCATTTTATGGGATAACGAGGGAGTGGTACAAGACGTTAACCCTTCTGGAGAGAAAATTTTAGGGGCAAGTCGTGAAGAATTAATCGGAAAGTCGTTAAAACATATGATGGCTAGATTTTCTGGGAATTTAGATGAAATGAGAGAGATCATCACACAAATAACAATGAACGGTTCTTATGAAGGAAGGATACAACTACAAGGTAAGGGAAATGAAAATAAATTATTTGAGTATTTAGTCAACTATAATTTGTTTTCAGAGTTTACAATTTCTACATTTAAGGATATAACGGATAAAGTCGAAATGGAAGAAAGATTAAGAAAGTCTGATACACTGAATGTATTAGGACAACTTGCTGCAGGTATTGCTCATGAGGTGCGCAATCCAATGACTGCAGTAAAAGGATTTATACAATTGCTTGAGAACTCATTAAAAAAAGAATCTGATCATGATATGTATTTTAATATTATTTCAACGGAACTCGCAAGAATCGATTCTATTATTAATGAATTTCTTTTTTTAGCAAAACCACAGGCCGTGAGATATATGGAGAATGACATAATTAACATTATGCGCGAAACGGTTAAGTTATTAAATGCTCAGGCCCTACTGAATAATATCCAATTCCGTACTTATTATGAATATGGTTTACCAAAAATGATGTGCGAAGGAAACCAACTAAAAAAAGTTTTTATAAATATTATAAAGAATGCAATTGAAGTAATGCCGGATGGTGGATATATCACAATTACCATTAAACGTCTTGAGGATCAAACTGTAAGAATTTCAATTCAGGATGAAGGTGGAGGAATACCACAGGATAAGTTAGAAAAGCTAGGACAGCCATTTTATACTACAAAAGAAAGGGGAAATGGTCTTGGATTAATGGTTTCATATAAGATTGTTGATGAACATAATGGGGCAGTACAAGTGGAAAGTAGTGAGGGAGTAGGAACAACTTTTCATATTATTCTTCCTATGAATAATTAATTTTTTTAAAAATATAAGTAGGAAGAATGTAATTTATGTTTCAAAATTAGATATATATCTAATTAGATATATGTTAAAATGGATTTATTCATAACTGTTGTTAAGAAAAGGAGTGAAGGATTATGCAATTAAACCGCATTGTTGCTTTTCATAAAACCATGGGCGATCCAACGAGAATAAGAATTGTTTATTTGTTATCAAAAGGGCCATTACACGGACAAGCAATAGCAGGAAAGTTAGGATTAACACCACCAACGATTACACATCACCTTCATAAATTAAGGGATATTAATTTAGTTTATACAAGAAGAGAAAAAAATACGGTCTATTATTATTTAAACGAAAAGATTATTCTTCATCAAGCTGTTACATTAGAGAAAATCATTAGCCAAAAGGAGGAGTTAGAAGAAATGGAGCAAGACAACGCATATAGAAAGAAAGTACTAGACGCTTTTATTCAAACTGATGGAAAATTAAAATCTATTCCTGCTCAAAGAAAGAAAAAGCTTATCATTTTTGAACATATGGTAAAAGGGTTGAAAAAAGGTGTGAAATATGAAGAGAAAGAGATAAATGAATATATTAAAAATTTTCATGATGACTTTGCCACGATTAGAAGGGAATTTATTACGAATCAATATATGTATCGCGAGAATGGGATCTATGAAGTAAATCCACCAGAAATGTGGGCGAAAATAGAATAGTAGTAGTTGGCCTACTTTAGACGGCAAAATCCACTGTTGTGAGTGCTGGTTGGCCAAGTATAAAAGAAGCTGCGAACCTAATTTGGCTCTAAAAAATACGAGCAAATGCTGACAGATATATAACAGTATTTGCTCGTATTTGATTTTAGCTAGTCATGTATTTCTTGAAAATATTAATAAAATTCAGGTTTGCGATCATCGAAAACAGGGATGGTTTTCCTGACACGATCAACCTCCGAAAGATCAATCGTCGCTGTGACAATCTCCTCTTTTTCCGTACCACTTTCGAGAACTTCCCCCCAAGGATCAATGATCATCGAGTGTCCAGCGAATCTATTATTAGGATCCTGCCCTACACGGTTACAAGCAATCACATAACATTGGTTTTCAATCGCTCTTGCCCTTAATAATGTTTGCCAATGATCGACTCTTGGTTTTGGCCATTCTGCTACAACAAAAATAGCTTTGGTCCCGTTTAATGTATGTGCTCGAAACCATTCCGGGAAACGAATATCGTAACAAATCATACCGGCTACTTTCTCACCATTAATATTAAAGCTGCCTTTTTCTTCTCCCGCAGATAAAAATTTATGTTCATCCATTAATTTAAATAAGTGCATTTTATGATATTCTTGTAGCAATTCTCCGTTTTTATCAACTGAAATCATCGTATTAAAGTATTCCTTATCACGCTTAGTAGCAACTGATCCGCCTACGATATGGACTTGATATTTTTTTGCTAAGTTTTTTAAGAATTCAATTGTTTTTTCACCTTTAACATCAGCAGTGGACGACAAATTTTCTAGATCATATCCAGTTGTCCACATTTCTGGTAGGACAATAATATCTGGATATGGTTGAACTTCACAAGCTTCCTTTACTTTTATTTCTACATGCTTATAGTTTTCTTCAGGATGGCCAAATTGTATATCCATCTGTACACAAGCAATATGTAATTTCATCGTTAAAACTCCCTTAATTCAATCTTATTTATACTTTAAATATATACGATTTTTAAAAAGTTTACTACTGTTAATGATTTTAAGTACTTGTCGAAAAGTAATGCAAACTATTCTCAGAAAGTGTCGAATCATGTTGATATAAAAAAAGATTGTCTTATTTTGCGAATCTATTTACTTTTATAAAAATTCTTGTAATAATTTCTCAAGTAGACAAAAAATAATCGAAAGCAGGACAAATTTAGGAGGAGAAAAGTTGAAGTTAAATCAAAGGGAATTATTGGACAAGATTCAAATGAAAAGAGAAATTATGATGAAATGTGCGTGGAAAGTAGGTATTAATGACAAATTAACTATCCAGCATAGTCAGGAACTAGACATGCTTATATATGAATATCAGAAGGCAAAAATAAACTCCGAGCCCCGTAGGACCCGAGAATTTAAGTTGAATATTAAACAATACCATGTAAATATAAAAACCAAAGCTGTATGAAATTAAAAAAGGTCAATTAATAAGATCATGAAAAGTAAACCAATGATAAAAGAATAGGTAGATGTTCTTTCATGACCATCTCCATGGCTCTCTGGGATTAATTCCTTATAAATAATAAATAGCATGGCTCCTGCGGCAAATGAGAGCCCATAAGGGACAAGTGAAGCAACATAAGAGGTTAAATAAAATCCTAATAAGCCTGTGAAAATTTCAATTGTACCTGTTAAAGTGGCAACAATAAATGCTTTAAGTCTACTAATTTTTTGGTTGACCAAAAATAAAGCAACTAAGAATCCTTCAGGTGCATTTTGCAAACCAATGGCAAATGCAATTAAATTACCAGTGTCTCCTCCGTTTTCGGACGCATAACTAACACCAACAGAAAGTCCTTCTGGAATGTTATGAAGTGTAATAGCAGCAACAATTAACATCGCTTTTTCATCAAATTCAATCCCTTTTTTGTTATGAGCGATGTCAATATGTGGAATGTTTTTTTCTAGCAATGTTAAAGTTAAAACCCCTAGAAAAATTCCTACGACTAATGGTAAAAACCCTCCTGCATTTAATGCCTCTGGAATAAGACTCATTGTTGAAGCAGCCATCATAATACCTGCAGTAAATGCGAGTAATATATCACGCCATTTATGTGTCATCGATTGGCCAATAAACAAAATAATCAATGCACCAAGTCCTGTAGACATAGCTGAAAGGATTGTTCCATATAGCACTTCTGTCATTTTATAAATCACCTCTTTAGAATCATCCCTGATTTTTATCAATAAGATGCAGTAATCATTTAGCCTAGTATATGCATAATTAAGGAAAGAGGTCATATAAAAAATGTGACCTCTTCTTTAATGTCAATTATGAATAGTAACTAACATTCATTAATCATTCATTCCATTCAGCAATTTTTTGATCTGATGGTAATGATAGGGTGAGGAACCCGATTAAAGGAAGTAACCCAGTGAACATCATCGTCTGGTTTATACCAACCCAGTCACTTAAATAACCTAATGCAATCGATCCAATTGCACCCATTCCAAATGCAAATCCAACTGTTAAGCCAGACATCATACCGATTTTACCAGGTACTAATTCTTGTGCATAGACAACTGTTACAGAAAAGCTAAGCATCAGTATAAAGCCTGTAAGTGCCAAAAATACAAACGCAATACTAGCTGGCACAAATGGAATGAGTATGGAAAATGGACAAGATAGGGCCAATGATAAAAATATAACTGTCTTACGTCCAAATTTATCTGCTAAAGGTCCTCCGAAGAAGGTACCAATAGCACCAGCTAATAAAAATACAAATAGCATTGTTTGTGCGCCGCTGATAGAGAATTCATAATTCTCAATTGCGTAAAAGGCATAAAAGTTTGTCATCCCAGAAACATACCAAGATCGGGCAAAAATAAGAATGAGCACAATAGCTAATGCTATTTTTACTGATTTAGTAAGTGGTTTATGTGCAGCTACCTTTTTCTTTGCCTTTTTATTAGCTGCTTGCAATCTTAGATTTTTAGCATACCAAATGGCAATATAGGCGAGAAAACAAACAGCTAAAAAAGCGGCAATAGTAAACCATAAAGCTCCTTTTTGTCCAAAAGGAACGAGTACCAAGGCGGTAATTAATGGGGCTAGCGATTGACCGCTATTTCCACCAACTTGATAAATGGATTGGGCTAATCCTCTTCTTGGACCAGCGGCCATGTAAGCAACTCTTGAGCCCTCAGGATGAAAAATAGCAGATCCTAATCCTATAAATATGACGGAAATGATAATCCATTCATACTTAGGCGCAAAAGCCAATCCAATGATACCGAATAAAGTAATGGTTAACCCAATGGGTAAGGCAAAAGGCATTGGTTTTTTGTCTGTCATGTTGCCAATAACAGGTTGAAGAACAGACGAAACAATATTTAATGCAAATGCAATCATTCCTAATTGGGTGAAACTTAGTCCCATTGATCTTTCTAAAATAGGGAACATTGCGGGGATTATCGCCTGAATGGCGTCATTTAGCAAATGACAAAGCCCAATAATAAATAAAATACGATAGCTAGTATTTCCTTGTTTAGGAAGGGCTTTAAGAGAAATAGCTTGGCTCATTGGAAGGACTCCTTTTATGTAATAATAATTCAATATACGAAATAATTATTGGAGTTAAATGAACAAAAATCAAGTCTTTCTTTAAAAAAATTGAAATATTCTAAAAGACATCCTTTTCAGTTACCATTTGTACTTCTATCCTCAAACATTAGTTGTATGTGAAATACAACTATTTTTCATCCTTTTTTATTTCTTATTGCTTGAAAGACTACGTATGTTAGAACTTAGTCGAATCCTATGACATTTAGCTATCATATAAAAAACAAAAAGTAGGAAATGGAAAAAATATAGGTTAATTCCTTTTTTATTAGCCTTTCCAGCAGAAGGAAACATATCCATCTTATAAGGGAAGCAAATCTTTTATAAGGCTTCCCTTATGATTGATATGTTTATGAATCAAATGAATGAGAATCTAGCGGTAAAATGATCGTCACAACTGTACCGTTAGAAGCACTACTTTCGATTGTGATTTCTCCCTTATTTGCTTCGACAATCCTTTTGCATACAACAAGTCCAAGACCTGTACCATAATCTTTAGAAGTGTAAAAAGGTTCAAAGATTCTGTCCATCTCTTTCTTTGGTATACCTACTCCAGTATCCTTAATGGTGAGATAACAATGATGAGCGCTTGTTGTGAGAGATATAGACAAATATCCATTACTACTCATTGACTCAAGAGCATTTTTGGCGATATTTAAAAACACTTGCTTCATTTGATCTTTGTTGCAATATATTCCTACGGGTTCTTCTGGTAAAGAATCTTCATAGTGGATATTGGCTAAGTTGGCTTCAGATTTAATAAGTGGTTCTAGTTCACGTATAATGTCTTGTACATAAATATGTTCTTTCTTTTCAATTGTCGGTTTCCCAAGAATAAGAAACTCACTAACGATTTCATTGATACGACTGATTTCATTATTTATAATAGAGAAATAATACTGATCTTCTTCTTGTTTATGTTTCTCTGATAATAATTGGATTAAACCTTTCACACCAGTAAGTGGATTCCTGATTTCATGGGCTGTACTTGCAGCTAAATTTCCGACTAGCTCTAGTTTCTGTATTTCATTTTCTTTCTCAGCATTTTTGGCATGTTTTTTTAACATGAAATATTTTATAAAGAAAAAGAAAATATGAAGTAATATAAAAAGGGGAAAGAAGAAGATTGCTGTACGCTTAAGTAAATTACCGCTAGCGACATCTGAAACACTCACTTCAATATTCCAAGGTAGACGATCAATTGGTAAAGTATAAACTTGATCATTCTTACCTATACCACCATTCATATTCATTATTTGCTTACCACTAGAGTTCGTAATGGAGATGGAAGCATCAGGAGTAAGCATCCTCATAATATTTTGCATGTAATCTACTCTTAAATGTGCACCTACAATTCTTTCTAGTTGGAAATTAACATCGAGAATAGGGTTTGCAATCCCGATGACCTGTTGTTCAGGTGTTAATGTTTCCACTTCTTCGGATATAATTAAATCATTCGTGCGCATAATTTCTTGGATATACGGATCATTATTAAAGTCATGATCCTTTAATAATTCTGATGTTCCTGTTTCGAAGGTACCTGTTGCGTCAAGGAGAAACATACTGCCATATCTCATGTCAGTTAATTGTGTGCTTCTTACTACTTCACGAACAGTTTCCATATCATTTTGAGCGTCAATTGATAATGCTAAAATATCTAATGTGGTAACTGTTTCAGAGATGAATTGATCCCAGTTTTTTTGATGAATGGTTGCAATCCACTTTGCGTCATTTAATCTTTCTGTTTCATCACGGTCTGTTACATAATGATAAATAGTAAGCATTCCTAGAATAGACGGCATAATAACTATAATTACATATAGGAAATAATTATTCTTTCTTTTCATTTTCTTTTTCTTCTCCATAAAATCGGATCCATGAGTATTTTTAGTAAAAATATAGAAATTGACAGTATGCTGTTCGTTACTTATAATTAGTTTGAATTCAATAATCTCTATTTTAAATTATTTTAGGAGGATTGGAGACATGACAGAATCTAGCCAATCACTCAAACTATATATTGTGCTTTCAAGAGCGAATAGAGCGATTAATGAAATTGTTAATCGTAAAATTCAAACCTATGGATTAAATCCAACTGAATTTGCTGTACTAGAATTACTATATCATAAAGGTAATCAACCTTTACAGCAAATAGGTGGTAAAATTTTGCTTGCTAGTGGAAGTATTACGTATGTAGTTGACAAATTAGAAAGTAAAGGGTATTTGCGAAGAGTTGCATGCCCGAATGATCGAAGAGTGACTTATGCTGAAATATCGGAAGATGGTAAGGCGTTTATTGAAGACGTATTTCCAGGCCACGAAGAGTATATTCATGAATTAATGAGTGAATTAGATGCAGAAGAAAAAGAGACAGCTATAAAATTAATAAAAAAACTCGGGTTATCTATTAGTAATCGATAAAAACGGTTCATACAGAATCGTTTTTTTCTTTTATTATAGAGTTGTGAACTTTAGTGAAGTAATTCTATGTTAAAAGAAAATTGAAAATTTCTAATTAAATTTAATCATTGTTGGTCGCTACTTAAGTCCTGAGCATAATTTAATAATAAATATGCAGGATTTTATAATCTATTATAGAAAGAGTTAACTTGCTTAAAATTTTTTTCTTCATGAAAAACATACAAATTAGCGATTATTACTTGGAGGTGTAGGGAATGAAATTTCCTGAATATGAATACAAAAGGCCGCAAATGGACAAAGCAAAAGTTCAATTTGATGCTGCACTACTGGCATTTAAACAAGCAAAAACAGCTGAGGAACAAATAGAAGCGATGAAAAAGATTAATCGTATACGAAATAAATTGTATACGATGTTAAATTTGGTTATGATCAGGCATTCGATTGATACGAATGATGAATTTTATCAACAAGAACAAGATTATACAGATGAGATAGGCCCAGAGATAGAAGGACTTAGTACACAATTTTACGAAGCACTAGTGCAATCTAAGTTTCGCGAAGAGCTCGAAAACAAATGGGGCAAACAGTTATTTGCTTTAGCAGATAGTGAATTGAAAACTTTCAAGCCGGTAATTGTACCATTACTACAAAAGGAAAATAAACTGACAAGTGATTATAATAAGTTGATCGCTTCCGCAAAAATAAATTTTGATGGCAAAGAATTAACATTAGCGCAGCTAGATCCATACATAGAATCGAAAGACCGCCAACTAAGGAAAGAAGCGAGTGCGGCTAAGTTCCAATTTTTGGCGGATAACGAACATAAACTAGACCAAATCTATGATGACTTAGTTAAAATAAGAACAGAGATTGCTCATCAATTAGGGTATGAAAACTTTGTTGAACTAGGGTATTATCGAATGCTTAGAATTGGATATGATGCCAATATGGTTGCAAAGTTTAGAAAACAAGTGGAAGAGTTTATTGTCCCGATGGTCGCTAAATTAAAAGAAAGACAGCGCGTAAGAATTGACGTGGATTCATTAAAGTATTTTGATGAACCGTTTAATTTTCTTTCTGGCAATCCAATGCCTAAAGGCTCTTCCGATTGGATTATTAATAAAGGGCAAACGATGTATCAAGAACTTTCACCAGAGACAGGCGAATTTTTTGATTTCATGATTGATAATGAATTAATGGACTTACTCGCGAAGAAGGGGAAAGAAAGTGGAGGCTATTGTACATTTATTGAGGATTACCAAGCACCATTTATCTTCTCTAATTTTAATGGGACATCAGGGGATATTGATGTTTTAACACATGAAGCAGGTCACGCTTTTCAAGTTTACGCAAGCAAAGGTTTTGAGATTCCTGAATATATATGGCCAACACATGAAGCGGCAGAGATACATTCAATGAGTATGGAGTTTTTCACTTGGCCATGGATGGATACGTTTTTTAAAGAAGATGGAGACAAATATCGCTTTGCCCATTTAAGCAGTGCCCTAATTTTCTTGCCTTATGGCGTAGCTGTTGATGAATTTCAGCATTGGGTTTATGAAAACTATCAAGCTACTCCAGCGGAAAGAAAAGCAGCATGGAGAAAGATTGAGAAAAAGTATATGCCTTATAAAGATTATGAAGACAACGAGTATCTAGAAAGAGGCGGTTATTGGCAAAGACAGGGCCATATTTATAGCTCGCCATTTTATTATATAGATTACACGTTAGCGCAAATTTGTGCCTTTCAATTTTGGCAAAAATCACAAGAGAACCATGAAGAAGCTTGGAATGATTATCTTCATTTATGTAAACTTGGCGGTAGCCAATCATTTACAGGATTAGTATCTGAAGCAAATCTGATTTCTCCTTTTGAAGATGGTTGTGTAGAATCCGTTGTTGGATCAATTGAGAAGTGGCTGAATCAAGTCGATGATAAAAAACTTTAAAGAATGATGTGGAAAAAAGGAGAGGCAACAAACCTCTCCTTTTTTGATGAAATTATCCTTTTATCGAATGACAATCATATCTTCTTTTAAAACTGCGGTTAATTCGCTTTGTTCTTCCTCATCAATAATTTTGTCTGCAATCTTATCTTCTAATTGTTCCTGAATGACCCTTCTGAGAGGGCGGGCACCGAATGCAGGGTGATAACCTAATTGTGCCAATTTTGCTTTTACCTCATCTGTCACACTTAGGTGTATATTAGATTGTGCTAAGATTAAATTCAATTCTTCTAATAGTAAATCAGTGATAATAAGAAGATGCTCTTTGGTTAATGATTTAAATTCAACAATATTGTCAACTCTGTTTAGAAATTCAGGTTTAAAGAATTGTCCTAATGAGTCGAGTATACTTGCTTCATTCCAAGCGTTGTTATCCGTTGCAAAGCCGACTTGGACTTCTTTTGTTTGAACACCGGCGTTACTTGTCATAATAATAACGGTTTCGTTAAAGTGTACAGTCCTACCTTGACTATCTGTTAAGCGACCATCTTCAAGTATTTGTAGAAAAAGGTGCTGCACATCGGGATGTGCTTTTTCAATCTCATCTAATAGGATAATGCTATACGGATTTCTACGTACTTTCTCTGTTAATTGTCCTGCTTCTTCATGACCAACATATCCTGGAGGAGAACCAATAATTTTCGCTACACTATGTTTTTCCATATATTCACTCATATCAAGTCTTATCATAGATTCTTTTGTACCGAATAATTCTTCAGATAATGTTTTCGTTAATTCTGTTTTACCAACACCTGTTGGTCCGACAAATAAAAACGATCCGATAGGTCGATGTTTAGATTTAAGACCTGCACGACTTCTTCTAATAGCTTTTGCTACTTTTTCGACTGCTACTTCTTGGCCAATAACTTTACGGTTTAGATTTTCTTGTAAATGTTTCATCTTAGATTGTTCATCTGTCATTAATTTTCCGATTGGTATACCGGTTTTATCTTCAATGATTTTTTGGATATGTTCGACTTCTACTTTCGCTCTTTCTCTTGTGTTTGAACCAAGAGCCTTCTCCAATTCTGTTTCTTTATCTCTTAATTGAGCTGCTTCTTCATACCTTTCTTCTTTAAGCAACTGTTCTTTTTGCTTTGCTATTTCTTTTAAACGCAATTCAATATCCTCATCAGATGAAACACCTAATGTTAGGTTTAATTTTGAGCCAGCTTCATCCATAAGGTCAATTGCTTTATCTGGTAAGAAGCGGTCTTGAATATATCTTGACGATAGTTCTACACAAGCTGTGATGGCTTCCTCTGTATAAATAACATCATGGAAGCTTTCATAATTGTCTTTTAATCCTTCGAGGATATGTCTTGCTTCCTCTAAACTTGGTTCTTTGACGTGAACTGGTTGGAATCGTCTTTCTAATGCTGCATCTTTTTCTATTTTTCTATATTCAGAAAGAGTAGTTGCCCCAATTAATTGCATCTCACCACGTGCTAGTGCAGGTTTTAAAATATTGCTAGCATCCATTGATCCTTCAGCTGAACCCGCACCAACTAATAAATGGATTTCATCAATAAAAAGGATTATGTTTTTTCGTGTTTGTACTTCATTTATTAGTTGTTTCATTCTTTCTTCAAATTGACCTCTAATACCTGTATTCGAAACAAGGGAGGCCACATCTAACAAGTAAACTTCTTTATTGAGTAATTTCTTTGGTACATCACTATTAGCTATTTTTAGTGCAAACCCCTCAGCGATAGCTGTTTTCCCCACACCGGGTTCACCGATTAATACTGGATTGTTTTTACTTCGTCTATTTAGTATTTCAATTACTCGTGCTATTTCTTTATCTCGACCAATCACGGGATCAATGAGACCCGCTCTAGCCATTTGCGTTAAGTTTTTAGCGAATTGATCAATGAATCCACCACTACCACTTTGTTTTCTTTGAGATGGTTCATTCGGTTGTTGACTTTGATGATGAGCATTTTGCTCATTTGTCAATTGTTTAAAAAGATCATCGAATGGTATAAAACCTGAGAAACCATTCATCGTCGGACCAAAGGCAGGAAGAGATTGTTTTTCATTCTCGTAACAGCTTTGACAAAGACGAATGGTTGTCTCCTTACCATTAATCGCATATCTCATATTGACATTCGCTTCATTTTGTTTGCATGCTTGACATTTCATTAAAGTTTCCTCCTTTTGACTTTGACTAACTTTGACCTTATGAATACAGTATACTTTGACCTTATTTGACTTTCAAGTATTTTGATTATCTTTTTTATTAAAATTAGAAAAAAGGTATTCCGTAAGAAAAAGCTCGTCTTTGTTTGTCCTTCTTTACATATATTGTGGAGAAGGAGGAGATCGACTTGACGAAAATTAATTGGGGAGCTTCCTTTCAAATCGCAGCAGTTTATGTAGGGACTGTTGTTGGCGCAGGGTTTGCAACTGGGAGGGAAATCGTCGAATTCTTTTCGAGATTTGGTTTTATTGGTTTAATTGGGATTTTAATGAGTGGATATATATTTGTGTTTTTAGGATCAAAACTAATGATCATTGCTGCAAAAATAAATGCAAGATCTTTTCAAGAGTTAAATACACATTTGTTTGGAAAGCATTTTGGTTTAATTATCAATGGATTAATGCTCATCATGTTATTAGGTGTCTGTGCTGTTATGCTTTCAGGTGCAGGTGCTGTGTTTGAAGAACAACTAGGGTTATCTAAATCAATTGGTGTGGTATTTACAATTGCTTTATCAATTATAACAATGCTTGTAGGTATAAAAGGATTATTTGCCGTAAACGTTGTTGTCGTTCCTATGATGATCAGTTTTAGTTTCATCTTATTGTTTTTCTCTATTCAACAGCCTTTCTTTTTAGAAAATATTTTATATATTCCTTTTGCTGAGGATGGTTGGAAATCAGTTGTATCTCCATTTACGTATGCCGCATTTAATTTAATGTTAGCGCAAGCTGTGTTAGTTCCAGTTGCTTCGGATATTAAAGATATACATACGATTAAATGGGGAGGATATTTTGGTGGGATTGCACTAACAATGATTTTAGTTTCTAGTCATTTGTCATTGGTGAATATTCCTAATTTAGAAAGTTACGAAATCCCTATGGCAGCTATTATGAAGTCACTTGCGTCTTCAATATATTGGATATTCGTATTTGTTATTTATGGTGAAATATTTACTTCAGTAATTGGAAACGTTTTTGGAGTGGAAAGGCAAATTCGGCAATATTTTAATATTCCTACGGTTGTAACAGTGATTGGGATTTTTACCATCTGCTATTTTGGTTCATTCATTGAATATGGAGAACTGCTTTCCTATTTATATCCTTTATTTGGTTATATTAGTTTAACATTTATCATCTTATTATGGATGAAAAAAGAGACTGACAGCTAGGACAGTCTCTTTTTTTATTAATTTGTATGAATCGTTTTTGCCATTTCTATAAAAGCATCTTTATAGTTAGTATCTTCATTCTTATTAAATAAAGTCAGCTTTACTTGGGCTGAATCATTGTGGATAATAAATGCCGTTACTGTATCGGTTTCAGATGAAGCTTCCATCATAACAGCATCTTTGAAAAAGTCATCTTGAGGAAGAGAAGGATGCTCTACTTCTTCGTTAACAGATTGAAGTTGGATCATTGTATTCTCCTCAAGTTGTTTCATGTCTACTTCTTCAGGAAGTACCTCAATTCGCATAAACACCTCAGATTGATCATTTAAATGAAGGATATCTTTATTTGGTTCCTCTGCAGTTAAGGTGAAATCAGGTAAAACATGTAAAGAAAACGCTTGATTGTCACTTTCTTTAAGAAAAGCAGTTTCTTCTTTTGTTTCACCGTCTATTTCATATGATAAATTTTCCTCCATCACGCGAATTTCATTTTCACTTTTTTGGCTATCTTCTTTGTTTTCATTTTGATTTTGATCTTCATCTACTTCTTCATTTGGTGGATTACTATTATTATTTTCACCATTGCCATTGTCTGTTTCTGATGTTCCGCATGCTGCTAATAGAAAGATAGCTAAGGGAACAGTTAACAATTTTAAAAAGTTCTTCAAAACAAATTTCCTCCCTAAGTTACGTGATCAAAGCATTAGACGAGAAATGCTGCCTACTTGTTACAATTTTCCTCTAATAATTTTGGATGGAGCTAATAGCTAAGAAATAGTAAATATATGCTTACGACTATTTTACAAAATCTTTCTGGTTATACTAGAGGAAAGAATACAAAAAGGAGCAAGGAAAATATAATATGTGAAGTGATAAGTAAAACAATGCTTCTTTTCCAAAGGTAAATGGTTCCCCAATATAATCCTGCTATTAATGCTGCCAGTACCAGAGCCCATGAGCCTGAATAAAACTGTACAGAAGCAAAAAGAATAGAAGAGATGCCAACAGCAAGAAAACCATTGGTATAGTTCATTACCCTCTTTTGTACAAATCCACGCCAGAAAATTTCTTCACCTGGAGCGAAAAGAACTATTAATAACAAATACTGCCATATATTCTTAGCTCCATAATAACTATAGAGCTTTGCAACAGGTTCTGTGATCGAGAGGCCAATAAAACTTAATCCTGTATAACCTAACCAAAAAATGCCATATAGAAAAACCCCTGATAAAGTACCCCATAATAAGTTTTGGGTAAAGGTTTCTTGATGATCTAGTTCTATACTTATAATGGCAAAACTAATAAGAAATAACATGGTGGCACTAAAGATATACCAGAAGATTGATTTGTCCTCAAATGTGAAATACATTAGTACATGTGCAAGGACGATCCCGACAATTAAGCGAATGTCAGGTGAATTCTTACGCATTTCATATAACCCCTTTCATGCAAGCCAATCATTATTCTATCAAAAAAGCAGTAAAAAAAATATGATTATCTCATTTGAGGATTATATTTATGACGAATATATGTCAAAGAGAAAGAAAAGGTTGAGTATATAGGTAGAACTGGAGTAGAGAGATGGTATGGGTGATAACTATATATTCTGTCTGAAGGAACTAGATGTTAGCATCGCAACTTTCATTGATGTAGGAGTAGCAGAAACAAAAAAATCCAAACAAATCTGAATTCTTATGAAGGAATTCACTTTGTTCGGACTTTTCTTTTTAATGAAATGTCGATTATTTTATAGTTATTTCTCGGATTTATATTAATTTTCTTGGACAATTTTATAGTTTTTATGATTTACTACTGTCCTGTGTTCTAATTCTAAATCTCTGTAGTTTTCCATATAGCTCAAGTCAACGATGACGGAGTTCTCATTTACTTTTTCGACAATGCCTCTTAAGCCATCTCTAAATTCAATAATGTTTCCAACTTCAGCTTTTTTCACATAAATTGCCCCTTTTCTTTCCAATTTTTTTGTTAATAACCATTTTGCACTAAAACTGTTTATTCGTAAAGGAATTTACACTAATAATACGAAAAATACAACCCCTTTTGTGTGAAGCGTCTACATTTTCCACCTTTGCTGTCATCCATAGTTCTTACGTTGATTTATAGATATAACCTAAATCTATTTGATTCTCTTTAAAAGAGCGCATTTTTTTTATAAAATAGAAGGAAGCAGAGGTGAATAATATGGATGCATCATCAATAGATGAAATCATAAACAAATTAAAGAACAAAGAGATTGAAGAGTACTATGTGAAAAAAGAAGATTTTTTAACTTTTCGCTCCGTCATTGTAAAAAGGGAAGATTTTAAATACATTAGAGGAATTGCACAAAGAGGTGGGGATGTTATTTATCAATATTTAACTGAACCTAGAAGTTAAAAAAGGTTTGTTTTTTATACATGTGATATAGTAAAAGAATCCTAAAAAATATGTTATTCTAATGGATATCTATATTACATATAAGAGTGATGAAAAAGGAGATCGATGAAAATGATAGAGAAAAAATTTATTGTAACTTCACCAACAGGAATTCATGCTAGACCAGCCACACAATTGGTGCAAACAGCGAGCAGATTTACTTCAGATATTCAATTAGAGTATAAAGAGAGAAAAGTAAATCTAAAATCGATTATGGGTGTAATGGCATTAGCAGCTGGCAAAGGTGCGGAAATTACTATTATCGTTGATGGTAACGATGAAGAGGCAGCTATTGAACAACTTGCTACAATGCTTAAAGAAGAAGGTCTTGCGGAATAATGGCTTTCTTACAAGGGATACCTGCATCAGAAGGAATCGCTATTGCAAAAGCTTTTCGCTTTGAGCCAATTGATGTGAAGATCGAGTGTAAAAAGGTCGAAAACAGTACGATAGAAGTTAACCTTTTTTATGAAGCACTCGAAAAAACCGTTGATGAACTAAAGCAAATTAAAGAGCATGCGAGTACCGAGGCAGGAATTGAAAATGCTACAATTTTTGATGCACATCTTCTTGTTTTGAGGGATCCGGAATTAATTGAACCAGTGATAGATCGGATAATGAAGAAACAGTATAATGCAGAATTTGCTGTGAAAGAAATAACCGATCACTATATTCATTTATTATTACAAACTGAGAACGAGTATTTAAAAGAAAGAGCAGCAGACATTAAAGATGTTGCCAATCGATTGCAGGCACATCTTTTAGGGATACCTGTTTTTGACCCAGCCATGGTGACGGAAAATGTAATTATTGTATCCGAGGATTTAACACCATCAGACGCAGCACTTTTGAATCCTAGCAAAGTGAAAGGGGCAGTGACAAATGTGGGAGGTAAAACCTCTCACGCTGCCTTCATTGCCCAATCACTTAATATTCCCTCTGTTGTGGGTACAAAAACGGCCTTAGGTGATATCGAGAATGGTGATGTACTTGTCGTTGATGGGTATACTGGTATCGTTCATATTAACCCGACGCCTGAATTGATTGAAGAATATGAAAAGAAACAGGAACAGACTTTAAGAGATTTGTCCGAACTATCTTGGTTAGCAAAAGAAAGAACGATTTCACTCGATGAGCAATATTTCTCTATTGTTGGAAATATCGGTAGTATGGAGGAAGCAAAAGGGGTTATCGAGCATGGGGGAGAAGGAATCGGCTTATTTAGAACCGAGTTTCTTTTTATGGAAAAAAAGCAATTACCGACTGAGGAAGAACAATTTCACGTTTATAAATCGGTTCTAGAGTCTATGGATGGCAAACCGGTAGTTGTTCGAACTATTGATATCGGTGGCGATAAAGAACTGCCATATCTAAAATTATCAAAAGAAATGAACCCTTTTTTAGGCCTACGAGGAATACGCTTCTGTTTAGGTGAACAATCAATTCTACGGACACAGTTACGCGCATTAATAAGGGCAAGTGCGTTTGGAACATTAAAGATTATGTTTCCTATGGTTGCTGTAATTGAAGAGTTTAGACAAGGCAAGCTTATGTTCAAAGAAGAATGTGAGAAACTGATAGAAGAAGGGGTAGAGATTGGTCATATAGAACTTGGTATGATGGTCGAAATTCCAGCTACGGCACTAATGATTGAGGCATTTGCAAAAGAAGTTGACTTTATCAGTATTGGTACAAATGATCTCATTCAGTATACATTGGCTGCCGATCGATCTAATGAGCAGGTTTCGTATTTATATCAACCTTACCACCCTGCTATTTTACGACTCATCAAAAATGTCATTGATGCTGCCCATAAAGAAGGGAAATCCGTCAGTATTTGCGGTGATATGGCGGGCAATGAGGTCGCAATACCATTATTAGTGGGAATGGGCTTAGATGAGTTCTCTGTTCACTCAGCAGCCATTATTAAGACCAGAGCGCATATACGTAAGTTAAATAAGGCAGAGATTGAGAAAAAAATAGATATTCTCCTTAATTTGCCGAATGCTGTTGAAATTGAATCGGCACTAGAGAATTTTTTCTATAAAAAGTTATAAAAAATGGTTTAGGTTCTGACTGATGCGGGTAATTCTTAAATATGCACTTAAGAAAACCTTAAGTCAGCTAAATCATTCTCATTTTCCCCTTATTAGCTAGCCGATTGGCTAGCTTTTCTTTTGTTCTAAATATGGTGTATTAGGGTAATTATGTGAGGATATTTTTTATCTGTTCAATAAGAGTATATGGTAGATAAAAAAACCGAACAAAGGTATTGTTCGGTTCAATAATTTTGCTAAAAACTTATTAGTTACAACGATTTTATTGATTTATTTCTTTTGAATTGTGATTGTCCAAGCTGCATCTCCAAGTTGTTCATAGTTGGTTACTTGGTGACCAGCTTCTGCAGCCCAGCGTGGAAGACTTTCAGTTGCTTGTGTACAATCAAATTGAATAATTAGTTCATCTCCTGATTGGATCGATTCAATTGCAGACTTTGCTTCCACTAATGGAAATGGACAAACTTGACCCATTACTTCTAATGTTTTTTGCATGTTTGTTTCCCCCTATACAGCTTGTTGTGATGTCGTACTTTGAGAAGCACGTCTTTTCTGTGGTCTAACATAGACAAAGTAGGCAGCGGTCCAAGTACCTAAAATAATAAATAAGAGACCGATCCATCCTTGCCATGTCATCATTGAAGTCATTACTAGTCCATTGCCTATTGAACAGCCACCGGCAAGGCTAGCTCCAAACCCCATCAATAATCCACCAATAAAACTATTTATACCTGTTTTTTTATCAGGCATTCTAAAACGAAATTCTTTGCTGCCTTTGGCTGCGATAAATGATCCTATGAAGATTCCTAATACAAGAAACACTCCCCAGTTAATAAATGCAGCATCACCAATCACTAAATATTGTAGAATGTTAGCAGATGGTGTTGTAATGCCTAAACCAAACATTCTACCTGTAGCAGCGCTTAGTGGCCATGCAAGGAGAGCGATTAGCCCAACAAGAATTGCAGTGACAAATGGATGCCATCTTTTTTCAAACAATAAATGGCTAAGTCCAGTACGTTTAGGTTTTAAAGATGGTATCGCAATTTTTGGCTTTCTAAGCTCTCGATAAACAAGACCGCCAGTTATAAGTAATAAAGCGATAATGAAAATCCAGTTGCTTATACCAAATGTAGCAGCAATTGAGTTTTCCGGTAAAGTAATTGAACTTATTTCTGTATTTAAAGGTGCGAGTACGCCTGTTTTCATAACCGCAGCCATTACCATATAAGCGAACAGAGCAATCCAGCTACCTAGTAAACCTTCTCCCGCTCGATACCATGTACCAGTCGCACAACCACCTGCTAATACGATGCCGATACCAAATACAAAAGAACCAAAGATAACTCCTAACCAAGCGAAATTACCAGCAGTGAAATCGATGATTCCTAATTGAATAAGAGTAAACACGCCAATACTTTGCACGCAAATAGCAATGAGTAAGGCATAAAACATTCGATTATCTTTTGCGATGAACATATCACGGAAGCCCCCTGTTAAACAGAAGCGCCCACGTTGCATAACAAAGCCTAATAACGCACCGCAAATCAATCCAGTTATTAACATTTGTATCATATTTATCCCCTCTAATTCCGAGTAAACTTATAAGCCTTTACGAATTATGATGATAAAGGATAGACAGAAATATTGTCAAGGGTTTTTTAAATAAATGAAAATAGATGTATGAATAATTGTTGTTAAGTTTGACAATAACTGGATTAATCGTATCTGGAAGGGGAGTAGAAAATGTTGAGTCGTCGAATATTTATCGTATGCCTTCTCTTTTTTCTTAGTGGATGTACGAGTAATGATCAGCAATCAATTATTAATCATCACGCAGATGCTTTATTGACGAAAACAAATGAATTACAATTTAGATTTCAGTTAAATGATAAAGTGTTATTAGAAGAAGAAGCTTATGTCATTAAAGTCAATATTCATAATAAAGAACTAGCCTTAGCTTTAGGGGCAGATGAAATCTTTTATGGTAATGAAAACGGGCAAGCGGTAGAAGTGATTGAACCTGAAGGGAATAAAGATTTCTTCATCTATATGGAACCCATACCACTACAAAAAGATTTACATGTTTTTGACATTGAAAATATGATTGAGAATCAAGCAGTTTCTATCGAAATAATCAATAATGAGCATAGTGTGGCGAAGGGTTATTTAACTCATTTTTCTTCACAACTTTGATAAACCGTTATCTTTCAAATAGTAAATATAAATGATAGAATAATCAATATATTTATTTTGAAGGAGAGAGAGAATGAATAAAGAAGAGACGAAGATTGGTTTTATTGGTACAGGAGTGATGGGGAAGAGTATGGCTCTCCATTTGATTAAAGCAGGCTATACAGTCCTGGTCTATTCACGTACAAAAGAAAAAGCAGCTCAATTAATATCTCAAGGGGCTAGTTGGATTCATTCACCTAAAGAATTAGCCAAGCAAGCAAACATTGTTATTACTATGGTTGGCTATCCTGATGATGTGAAATCAATCTATCTAGGTGAAGAAGGATTAATTGAAAATGCAAATCCACATACTTATTTAATCGATATGACAACGTCAATGCCTACTCTTGCGAAAGAAATTGCTGAAAGGGCAAAACAAAAAGAGATTTATGCAATTGATGCGCCTGTTTCAGGTGGAGATATAGGTGCTAAAAGTGGAAAATTGTCTATTATGGTGGGTGGTGAAGCTACTGCCTATCAGGCAATTTTACCAATTCTAAAATATATGGGCGAAAACATTGTCTATCAAGGAGTTGCTGGAGCTGGACAACATACAAAAATGGCCAATCAAATAGCAATAGCCTCGAATATGATCGGTGTTTGTGAGGCGATTATTTATGCAGAAAAAGCAGGATTAAATAGTGAGAACGTATTAAAAAGTATCACTAGTGGGGCAGCTGGGAGCTGGTCACTTTCTAATCTTGTCCCACGAATGATTTCTGGTGATTTCTCTCCAGGTTTTTATATAAAACACTTTATTAAAGATATGACAATTGCCTTAGATGAAGCGGAAAAAATGGGAATGGAAACACCTGGCCTAAGGTTAGCGCGAGAAATGTATGAAAAATTAGCTGCTGAAGGAGAAGGGGATAGTGGAACACAGGCATTATATAAATATTGGGAAAGATAGTTTTTTATAAAAAGAAAAGCTTTGTCGGCAGGAAGTGGGCCGACAAAGCTTTTTTATTGTTTTTCAAGAAAAGAAGCTAATCGATTTAAACCCTCTTCCAATGTAGTCATTGAATAGGCAAAAGATAATCTAAAATAACCTTCCCCGTAAGAGGAGAAAGCACTGCCAGGCACGACAGCGACACCTGATTGCTTCACTAATTGTAAACAAAAATCGAATGAGGATATTTGTTTCGATGGAATTTTTACAAAAAAGTAAAACGCTCCGTTCGGTTTAACCACCTCAAGATTCATCGCTTTTAGGCGCTGAAAAACATAATCCCGTCTTTTCTTATATTCTTCCTTCATGGGGAGAGCATCATCTATCCCTTTTGTTAATGCTTGTAGCGCAGCCATTTGCGAGATAGATGAGGCGCAAGTCACATTATATTGATGAACTTTTAAGATATGCTTAGCTATTTTCTCTGGAGCAAATAATAACCCGATTCGCCATCCAGTCATGGCATGTGATTTTGATAAGCCGTTAATGACAATGGTTTGCTCTTTTAATATTGAGCCAATGGAGAAATGTTGCGAATCAAAGCTTAACTCACTATAAATTTCATCTGCAACAATAAAAATATCTTTTCCTCTTATTAGATGCGCAATCTCTTCGATTTCACCTTTAGATAAACTGACACCAGTTGGATTTGATGGGTAAGGTAAAATAATTGCTCTTGTGTTTTCATTGATAAGAGGAAGTATGACGCTTGCTGTCATTTTGAATTGATTTTTTGTTATATCTGCATAGACGGGTGTTGCCCCGCAGAGGCGAATAATAGGCTCATAGCCGGGATAAACCGGGCCAGGAAGAATAACCTCACAATTTTCATCTAATATTGTTCTTAAAGTAATATCTATTGCTTCACTAGCTCCTGAAGTAACAATCACTTCAGTTGATTCATCATAATCTAACTGATATTTTTCTTTAACAAAATTAGTTGCTGCTGCTCTTAATTTCAAATCGCCCGCATTATGTGTATACGATGTATAATCTTCATCAATCGCTAATTTAGCTGCTTCTTTTACATGTGTGGGTGTGGAAAAATCAGGTTGTCCGATAGTCAAAGAAATCATATCTTTTGTATCTGAGACCATATTAAAGAATTTTCTAATACCCGAAATTTCAATGGATTTAACTTTTGGATTAACTAAATGTTCCAATGGATTCACCTCAAATTAAAAATAATGAGAACGGTTCAAACATATTTATATGTAGTGTAGTTATACAAACCATTTGCGAAAAAAGATTTATTTTAATTGATTTTGTTGTCTTTCTACATTGATTCTTTTCCGAATACATGGTTTTATCTCTTTATTGTACAAAAGTTTTCCTATAGGATAAACCTTTTTCTTATGTAGCTTTATTTACAATTTCTTAACTGCTAATAAATAAGGTTTTAGAAAAAAGAGATAAAATAAATTCTAAAAAATGGTATGATGAAAGAAAAAATTACCTAATTTTAATTTGCAAATGTAGAGGGGAGAATGAGAGTGGAAATAGAAAGAGGATTAAAAAAGAAAAAAGGAAATCAATCGTGGAAGGCATATTTAACCTTACCCATTATTTCATGGGCATTATATGATTTTGCCAATACGATTTTTTCCTCCAATATTAATACC
This sequence comes from Cytobacillus sp. OWB-43, assembly GCF_034651445.1. Classification (NCBI taxonomy): domain Bacteria; kingdom Bacillati; phylum Bacillota; class Bacilli; order Caryophanales; family Bacillaceae; genus Cytobacillus; species Cytobacillus sp. OWB-43. The sequence continues at coordinate 318,277 of NZ_JAYEFF010000001.1, forward strand.
ATTTTTTGGCCATTTTATATGCAGGAAATTATCGGGAATAATGAAGTACAAGAACAATTAGCGAATACTTTTATTGCTTACGCGAATTCAATAGCCAGTTTTTTATTGGTGATTTTTAGCCCATTGTTTGGTGTCCTCATTGACAGAACAGGGAGAAAGAAAAAATATATCGTTATCTTTACCTTGTTATCTGTAAGCTTTACCATTTTAATGGGCATATTTGCAGAGGTAAATTTGACAAGTACCATCATGGGTGTTCCTTTGTATTTAGCCCTCGTAATAGTCTCATTTATTATAGCGAAGTTTTTCTTTCATTCAAGTCTTGTTTTCTATGACACGATGATAGCTGATTTAGGGAAAAAAGAAGATGTTCCTCTTATATCTGGATTTGGTGTTGCTATAGGATATTTAGGTACATTACTAGGGTTAACTGTATATTTATATGTAGGAAACAGTGATTTCCATCATGCTTTTATTCCAACTGCCATTTTATTTTTATTATTTTCATTACCTTTATTCTTTTTTATAAAAGATAATCCGAAAAAAGTACAGGTCGAAAACAAAGCTTCTTTCTTGTCAGGATATAAGGAGATTTATAAAACTTTTAAAGAAATAAAATCACATCGGGTAATTTTTACATTTATGATTGCTTACTTTTTCTTAAATGATGCCTTAGCAACAACAATCGCAATGATGGCACCTTATGCGAGCACCATTGTTGGCTTTTCTGCAGGAGAATTTATCCTACTGTATTTAGTTTCAACTGTATCAAGTATTATTGGCTCTTTTATTTTCGGTTATATTACCAAATCAGTTGGTGCTTATCGGGCCATTAGATATGTGAGTCTGCTCCTATTAGTTGCTTTAATAATCGGTACTTTTGCCGTTAATGCCTGGATGTTCTGGATAGCTGGTAGTATGTTTGGAATCGCTCTAGGATCCATGTGGGTAACATCGAGAACTTATATTGTCGAACTTACACCAGAAGATAAGAGAGGCCAGTTTTTTGGATTATTCGCGTTTTCCGGCAAAGTCTCATCGATTATTGGCCCGTTTATTTTCGGAACGATTACGTATCTGCTTGCTTCTCACGGTAGTATAGCTAGTAGGTTTGGGATGGGCTCCTTAATCGTCTTAACGCTAGTGGGATTATTCTTCTTAAATAGGATTAAGCCTGAAGAGAACTAAAAATCTACTTCTTCTTATCTATACTTATTGTTTTTAGCCGATATAAGCTAAGGGTAAGAAAAAGATTGAGAGGAAGACGTTTATATGATTTCAGAGAGACAATCAGTTGTAGAAAGCGGCATGAATGAACTAGAAATAATTGAATTCAAAGTAAATAATCAACATTATGGAATGAATGTTTATAAGGTGAAAGAAATTGTTGCACCATTGGCGATTACGCCTATTCCACATGCCCATCCATTTATTTTAGGGATTACACAACTAAGAGGTGAAGTTTTGCCCGTTATTAGCTTAAGAAATGCATTGGTTTCCAATCAAGACTCGTATACACAAATTGTTAAAGATGACAGTAGTTTTCTCATTGTAGAGTTTAATAAGCAAAAGGTAATATTTCACGTAGATGAAGTAAGGCAGATTCATCGTCTGTCATGGGATCAAATTGAAAAACCTGATGATATTTATAATAATGATAATAGTTATACACTTGGCGTAGTAAAACAATCAGAAAATATGATTCTAATGCTTGATTTTGAAAAAATCCTGACTGATATCAATCCCAATATTGGTTTCTCCAAAGATGATTTACAAGCGGATATTGCTGGTGATAAAAAGAATGCGAGAATTGTTATTGCTGAAGATTCCCCAATGCTACGCAGTATATTAAAAGAAACATTAAATAAGGCTGGCTTTCAGCAGTTACTTTTCTTTGAAAATGGAGAAGAATGTTATAACCATTTAGCATCTGATAAAAATAAAGTCGATCTTGTTATTACTGATATTGAAATGCCATTAATGAATGGTCATTTTCTGACAAAATATATTAAGCAAGATAGTAAACGGCAATCCACACCTGTAGTTATTTTTTCATCGCTTATTACGGAAGATCTTCTACATCAGGGAAAGAAGGTTGGTGCAGATGCACAAGTAAGTAAGCCTGATATCCAAAACCTTGTAAACGTCATTTTAGAGTTATTGTAAATAAAGTGACAGGTGCACATTATTGCTTGGCATTTTCTCATTTACTTGTTTGTTTAAGCTTAGAATTTAATTAGATTCCATTTTTATCTCTAGTAGAATTGGATTTTCTCCAATATAAAAACCGAACCATTTGCTGTGACCTCACGTAAGTAGACAGGTTAAGATATCTGAATACTTACGGGAGAGCGCCAATTGGTTCGGGTTTTTTGGTGTATAGCTTTGTTTAGGTAGAATAAACTAGACTTCAATCACTTCATTTTTATTTAAAAAGGTAAGGTACTATTTTAGAAGTAGGATTCCCCTAGTTTTTTAAATACAGGTTTTTCATATTTATTTGATTTACGATTATTTGGATGATGTTGGCCTTCTTTTAAACCGGTATAAGTCATGAGTAGCTTTTTGGCTTGGCTTAAAGAAATAGAGGAGCGTGGATTTCTTACTGACGAGTCCAGGTTTCCTAAATGGGGCAACGCTGTAAAATCCATTTTTGAAGGTGGTAAGTGAAAGGTGTAGGCACCACACTTAATTAATACGTCTGATTGTTGTTGGCTATTTTTTGGGTTTCGTGAATAATGTAGACCAATCTTTTTTGCTTTACCCTCCTTCAGAAGTTTTTGTAGCGAATCATGTTTCACTTTATATAAAAACTTCGGATTTGGAGCCGTTTTGGCGTGACGGTTAACGGTGAAGATTGCTTGTGAGAGGTTTTCTACCGTTGGTTTTAACTGAGGGTGGTGCTCATTGCTTGCAGAGTTCAATTGAAGTACTCCTTTCATATTTTAGAAAAAATTAAATTATTAGTATACATTATACCCCTTTTTAAGGAAATACAAAAGGGTAAGTTCAAATACGCTATAATTTATTAAGTAATAACGACTGAAGTTCCATTGGGAACTAAACTAGCTAATTCAAGCACATCACTATTATGCATTCTAATACATCCTTTCGAAACAGCTTTACCTATTGAACTCGGGTCGTTTGTGCCGTGAATGCCGTATCCCTTCTTAGAGAGTGATAGCCATAATGCCCCAAAAGGACCTCCAGGGTTTGGTTCACGGTTAACGATAACGAATTGACCTACAGGTGTAGTTGTTAACATCTTACCAACTGCAATCGGATATGTTTTCACTAATTGTCTGTTTTTGTATAAGGAAAGCGTTCTTTTTTCTTTGGATACAACAATAGAATAGGGAATATCTGATGAATTAGGGAGTCCAGGAATTATTATTTGTTGCCCGATATAAATAACTGATGGATTAACAATAGCAGGGTTTGCTAATAGTAATTGGTGATAGGGTATACGGTAATTTGCAGCAATCAGCTGCATCGATTCTCCAGGTTGAACAATATGATACATTTCCGATCCATCCTTTCTAGAGAAGGGTACCATATATATATGATAGGAGAAGTTGTAACATACATTTTTTTAAATGAATAGGAATGTGGTGGATTATTTTTAAGGTGAGCTTTCATTTTAATGAATAACTCACCCAATATAATAAAAAAAACGATGTTATTGACTTTTCAAAGTAAAGATTGTTAGTTCGGGCCGACAGAGAAAACGAAAAGGTAGTCTTGTTGTCCCAATTCCTCTATTAACGTATAATTTAAGTGGTTTTTCATCCCCTACATCATAAAAACCTTCATAATAAACTTCTCCAAAGGGTGGCTTTACCAGTGCACCAATGAAGGGGATTTGAATTTGTCCACCGTGACTATGGCCGCTAAATTGAAAGTCTACATGATATTGACTTGCTTCATCAGCTAAGTCAGGGGCATGTGATAGAAATATATGATACCCGTCATTAGGTATGTCCGCAAAAGTAGTTTGGAAATTTGGTTTACCGAGCATCGCATCATCAATGCCTGAAATATATATGCTCTCATTATTAATGGTTACTTTTTTACTCTCGTTAAGTAAAACCTCAAATCCCGACTCTTCCATTATCTCTCTGTAAATATCAGAACCATATCCACCGTGATCATGATTGCCATAGATAGCAAATTTACCAATCGATGCATGAAGTTTTGATAATATGGGACTAATTTGATTGATGTAAGGATACTCATTAGGTTTGTCCATTAAATCTCCAGTGAAGAGAATTAAATCAGGCTGGAATGAGTTAATTTTATTCATTAATTTTTTGAGTTCATTTAAGTCATAATGAAAGCCTAAATGTGTATCACTGAATTGTACAACTTTTAAATTATGAAAAGAGTGGGGTAATTGAGGTTTGATGATGTTATGATGAATTACTTGTAAATATTTCGGCTCAATATCACGTGCATAAAAAAAGCCACCAGTACCGATAGCGGCTAGAGCTACGAAAGATCCCATACTTTTTTTTAAAAAACTTCTCCGAGTCATTTTATCTGCCATTACATTATACCAACCAATCTCTTTAATATACTCTCTCATACTATCAAATATATGAACGAAAAAACAGCAAAGACCAATATTTCCAATCATTGATAACAATTTGTAATAATTAACTAGAAAAAATTGTAAGGGTGTATAGGTTAATAGTTTTTACACACATATATATAATTTTAATTTTCGACCTATTGGCAATATGTAGGGGAGAATATGATATAATGGGATATCGTATTAAAAGTTCAGATAAATGGGAGTGCCACTTTATGGAACCATTAGAAATCTTACAAGACAGCAAACATATTATGCCGTATTTTTTTCCGATATTTAGTGCGGATGAGCATAGAATTATCGGTTATGAAGTGATTGGTAAGTTTATAACTGAAAATAATGAGATTGATTTGAAGTCATTTTTAGCTGACGATTCCATACCAGAAGAATATCGTAATAAAGTCGATGATATTTTGCTGGAAAAAGCGTTAGAGCATGCTATTCAAATGAAAGATGATGTAATGATATATATTAATCGAAATGTTGATTTGCTATTAAATCAAGATAGTGAGCATCTACTGAATATTTTAAAACAATATGAGGATCAAGGTATTGCGTTAGATCGAATTGTCATCAGTATGACGAAAAGAACACCTATCGATGATGATTTTGACTATTTGGATCATTTCATTAGTTATTATCGTACATATGGCATTAAAATTGCCATCGATAATTTAGGAGAAGCGAATAATAATTTAGAGCAGATTGGGAAGTTAGCACCAAATATTTTAAGAATTGATTTAAAAGCTTTACGTTCTTCATCAAATAATCATCATTATCAAGAAATTCTTTATTCTCTATCGATGTTAGCCAGAAAGATTGGTGCAACATTATTATTTGAAAATATTGATATGGATTTTCAGTTACAGTTTGCTTGGAGAAATGGTGGGAGATATTACCAAGGAGACTATTTACATAAAGCTGGAAGTGTATTTGTTGATCGAGATATCTTGAAGGAAAAATTAAAAGAAAAATGTCATCAATTTATCACCTATGAAAAGAAAAAATTGCACTCATTACACACGATAACTGAAAAGTTTAACGAAACGATGACAGAATACTTACAGAAAAACCATGTATATGAATCTTATGTGCCATTCCTGACAAAACTAGCAACGAAGTTAGATCATGTTGCCTTTAGGTTATATATTTGTAATGAAGATGGTTTTCAACAAACACCAAATATTTTTAAGAAAAATAAGAATTGGATACAACAAGATGAATACATGCATAAAAATTGGAGCTGGAGACCATATTTTTTAGAGCATATAATGAGAATGAAAAGTAATAAAAAAGGTTTATTGTCAGATTTGTATACAGATATTGAGACGGGAGAAACAATTAGAACTTTTTCTTTTCCGTTAACAGCAACAGAGTATTTATTCGCAGATCTTTCCTATGATTTTTTATATGAGAGAGACGGGCTATTATAGGTAAAGGCAATATCAACCAGCATAATTCATACTTTAGCGCACATCCTATCTTTACTAGAACGTATTATGTAAAGGAGTGAAATAGGGTGAGCGGCTGGTTAATTGCTTTAATAGTTATTTGTTTAGTTCTCATCGTTTGGTCATTGATATCCACTTCATCTATATTAAAGGAAAAAGCATCAACGAATAAGGAACTGGATGCAGACATCCCCGATGAGGTGAAGAAAAGACCTTATTTATTCAATCCTATCCTTGTCGTCTATGTTGTTTTTTTTGTTGCCTTAGCAGCCATTACAATCTTTTACGTTTTTCGATAATTTCCTCTAAAAAGGCTTCCTCTTTTGACCTGGAAGCCTTTTTTATTCATTGATTATTCTTCTATATCTAATAATTCTTTTAGCTTTTCTAAATTAAATCCGCTAATCACTTCGTTTTCGATAACGACCGTTGGGGTTGAGTAGGAATGATATGTTTGTGTTAGTTCTTTCATTGCTTTAGGGTCTTTTTTAATATCTTTTTGTTCAAAAGAAAATCCGTAGTCTTTTAAAAACATTTTAGTAATTTCACACGGTGGGCATTCTGGTTGTGTATAAATAGTAATTGATTTCACGTACAATCATTCCTCCTGAAAAGTCGAACTTTGAAAAAATCTGGACTTTTTTTATTCTTTTACTTGTGTAATCATACCATATTAATTATCCTGTTAATATTGGCATGTGAAAAAAACGGTTTAGTAACCGCTTTTTTAGAAGTAGGATAAAAACATGCCTAGAGAGAAACCTTAAGTTAAAGGGTTGTTTTGGAAAGGAGATAAACAATTGTCACAATTACAAGGCATATTGACTAGATTAAAGAATTTACAAGAGCAGGCAACTGGCTCAGAACCCACACAGAGATTTTTTGAGGTGAATGGTGAAAGAAAATGCCAAGTTACTTATCATCCGAAAAACGAAACATTCGAATTGGAAGTTTACAATGACAAAGAGAAGCCTAAACGTTATCAATTTGATAATGTTGATATGATAACAATTGAAGTGTTCGAGCTCATTCAGTAATCATACCCTTATAAGCGGAGAGACCAACTAAATGGTCTCTTTTTTTTATTTGATATAAAAATTACGGGTAAGGAAGGCAAAACTTATCACCACACCACCTGCTCTTGCTTACGTAGGGATACAAAAAAGCGAACATTCAAGATGATATTCAATCCTCCAAAATACAATGAGGGGCTAATAAATGAATGAAGCAACAGATAAATTATATTTAGAGAGTAAAACATGTTATCGAGTTAAATAAGGATTTGTCTTCTTCATTCCCATCGGCTAAATAATTTCATCGTTCTTCGGTCATTCTATAAAAGAGGTGATGTTGATATGGTACCAGAGGTTATTTGTCCAAACTGTGATAGAAGAGCGAAGATGGATAAAACACTTACTGCGCAATCAAACCAAAACTTGATTTTTCATTGTCCTTACTGTCAATATCGTAGTAGAAATATTCATACAAGTAAAGGATAGGTTTATGGGGTAAATATAAGGCAGATATGAGGAAACTATGATAAAATCATAATTGAATACAAATCATTAAAGTTTGAGGAGTTTTCAAATTATGATCAGTCTCCACAGTGAAGAGTTTTTAGAAATTGATATTAAAGACTTGCTCATTCCTTCAGAGCGAGTGGCACATGTTCAAATCGGCAATAATTTAGAGCACACCCTTTTAGTTTTGACGAAAAGTGGTTACACAGCTATTCCTGTCTTAGATCCTCACTATAAGCTCCATGGATTGATTAGCACTCCAATGATTATGGAATCTATTCTTGGGTTACAGAGAATTGAATTCGATCAATTGGAAGAAAAGCGTGTAGAAGAATTTATGAATCATGATATACCACGCCTAAATATTAATACTTCTCTTAGAAATGCCACAGGACTATTAGTCGATCATCCATTTATTTGTGTTGAAGATGATGAAGGGTACTTTGAAGGTATTCTTACCCGTAGATCCTTATTAGTTCAACTGCAAAAAGCATTGCATAGCAAAAAGAAGAAGGACTAAAGAGCTCCCAAAAGATATTGGGAGCTTCCGTCTGTCAAGATTATTCCCCCACTTGCCCGAATGTGAAGGTGAGTGGTGTGAGTTTTAGAGGTGGTGAACGTCAAAAGTGGCTTCTCTATCGGAATTCCATATGTTAAGTGTACTTGCACAAGAAATGAATATGCGTAAAGCAGCTGAACGTTTGTTTGTATCACAACCAGCTCTTTCTCAAAGGTTACAAAATATCGAGAAAGAATGGGGAAGTAGATTATTCGTACGATCTCAAAAGGGATTGTCCTTAACACCAGCAGGTGAAATGGTCATCAAGTTTGTAAATGAGGTCGTGATAGCTGAGGAAAAGGTAAAAGAATCGATTCAGTCTTTAAATACTGAAGTATACGGGACATTGAAAATTGCTGTAGCTTCCATTGTCGGGCAAAATTGGTTACCTCAAGTATTAAAGAAATTTGTTAATACCTATCCTCAAGCGAAAATATCCTTGATTACAGGCTGGAGTAGTGAAATTTTAAGGTCACTTTATGATGACGATGTACATATTGGGATTATTCGCGGTACACCAGATTGGAAAGGTGTTAAGATACCTTTATTTAAAGATAGTCTGTATCTTGTTGATACAGAGATTAAGGATACAAATCAAATATTAGAAACCGATCGGCCCTTTATTCAATTCAAAAGTGATTCAAATTATTATCAAGAGATACAAGACTGGTGGCTAAGGAAATTTAAGACACCACCGAAAAGGACGATTGTAGTCGATCAAATTGAGACCTGTAAACAAATGACCTTAAACGGGATAGGTTATGCGATATTACCTGCCATTACATTAACGGGGATGGAGAAAAATATATTTATTAGTCCCCTAGAGGATGAAAACGAACAACCTATTAGTCGTGATACATGGTTACTTGGATATGAATCAGCTTTTGAGCTGAAGCAAGTACAAGCATTTGTCGAATTAATTAAGCAACATATAGCTGAAGAACAAAAATGATAATATCACTTGTTTTCAATGCGTTAGTTTGTTAAATTAATTCTAGTTAGTTTATACATATATGAACATCAAAGGAGGAATTACAATGAAAATGATGGATGCAAATGAAATCATTTCTTTTATTCAAAATAGTACAAAATCTACACCTGTAAAAGTCTATATTAAAGGTGATTTAGAGAATATCGATTTTGGTAGCTCAAGTCAATCTTTTCTGAATGGTCAAAGCGGTGTTGTTTTTGGTGAATGGGCTGAAATTGAACAAGCAATTAAGAATAATGAAGCGAAAATTGAAGATTATGTAATCGAAAATGATCGCCGTAATTCTGCTATTCCATTATTAGATATGAAAAACATTAAAGCACGTATTGAACCAGGTGCAATCATTCGTGATCAAGTTGAAATTGGCGACAATGTGGTCATTATGATGGGTGCTTCTATTAATATCGGTGCTGCTATCGGAGAAGGAACAATGATCGATATGAATGTTGTTCTTGGTGGACGAGCAACTGTCGGTAAAAACTGCCACATTGGTGCAGGTTCCGTATTAGCAGGTGTGATTGAACCCCCTTCTGCAAAACCAGTTATTGTTGAGGATGACGTAGTAATTGGGGCAAATGCAGTTATTTTAGAAGGCGTAACAGTTGGTAAAGGTGCTGTTGTTGCAGCGGGTGCAATTGTCATTGATGATGTAGCACCTAATACAGTTGTAGCTGGTACACCAGCAAAGGTCATCAAACAAATTGATGAAAAAACAAAATCAAAAACAGAAATTAAGCAAGAACTTCGTCAACTTTAATCATAAGGTAAAATGAATATAGAAAAAGCGTGGAAGTTTATTTCCACGCTTTTGTATATGGAGGAGAATGGTAGTTGATTGATAATCTATTTGTGAGAATACGCCGAGACTTGCATAAAATACCGGAACTAGGATTTCAAGAAGTGAAAACACAGAAATATTTATTAGAATATATTGCCTCATTGGATCAAACGCGAATGGAAGTAAAAACGTGGAGAACTGGTATTATCTTAAGGATTAAGGGCTTGAATCCGTCCAAAACGATTGGTTACAGGGCAGATATAGATGGTCTGCCAATTGATGAAGAAACAGACTATCCTTTCCAATCTACGCATAAAGGAAATATGCATGCCTGTGGTCACGACTTTCATATGGCAATCGCACTTGGTGTAATAACTAATATCGTCAATCATCCAATTAATGATGATATGGTATTTATTTTTCAACCTGCTGAAGAAGGACCAGGTGGAGCCAAGCCGTTATTAGAATCAGCAGAATTTCAACAATGGAAACCTGACATGATTTTCGCTTTGCATATTGCACCAGAATACCCTGTTGGTACAATCGCTGTGAAAGAAGGACTGTTGTTTGCTAATACGTCAGAATTGTTTATCGATTTAAAAGGCAAAGGTGGCCATGCAGCGTATCCTCATCAAACAATAGATATGGTCGTAGCAGCATGCTCTTTAGTTAATCAACTTCAGACCATTGTTTCAAGAAACATTGACCCTCTTGATAGTGCTGTTGTAACAGTAGGAAAAATCACTGGTGGTACAGTACAAAATATTATTGCTGAAAATGCAAGAATAGAGGGAACGATCAGAACGCTCTCACCAACATCGATGAACAGAGTAAAACAAAGAATTGAGGCTCTTGTACAAGGAGTAGAAGTGGGCTATGAATGTCAAACAACAATCGATTATGGAAGTAATTATTATCAAGTATACAATGATGAAGTGTTAACCGCCGATCTCATGCAATTCACAGAAGGCCATAATGAAGCAAACCTATTTATTTGTAAAGAAGCGATGACTGGTGAGGACTTTGGTTATATGCTACGTGAAATTCCCGGTTTTATGTTTTGGCTAGGAGTTAATTCTCCTTTTGGTTTACACCATGCACGTCTTAAGCCGGATGAGGGAGCAATTAATTTAGCGATTAACTATATCGGTGATTACTTGAATTATAAAGGGAATAGGGCGTAATCATTTCACATCAATCGAGCGCACGCTCAATTATTTTCATCGCCTAGCTCTTTTTGATAATATAATAATATAGATAATAAATTGAATAATTTAGAATAAATCCTAATTTAAATTCATTTTAATTTACCTTGACTATTATCAATAAGAAATGTATAATTATTATCGATGAACAAGTTGCAAATGAGAATATACATATCAATTCTTGTTTAGTACATAATTACTGGAGGGAATTAATCATGGCAGAACGTATGGTAGGAAAACAAGCACCAAGATTTGAAATGGACGCTGTATTGGCTAATAAGGAATTTGGTAAAGTAAGTCTTGAAGAAAATATGAAGAATGATAAATGGACAGTTCTTTTCTTCTATCCAATGGATTTCACTTTTGTTTGCCCAACTGAAATTACTGCAATGTCAGATCGCTATGATGAATTCGAAGATCTTGATGCAGAAGTAATTGGTGTATCAACAGATACTATTCACACTCATTTAGCATGGATTAATACTGATCGTAAAGAAAATGGACTTGGTGATCTTAACTATCCATTAGCTGCGGATACAAACCATGTTGTATCACGTGACTATGGTGTCTTAATTGAAGAAGAAGGTGTAGCACTTCGTGGGCTATATATCATTAACCCTGAAGGAGAGTTAATGTATTCAGTAGTAAACCATAACAACATTGGCCGTGACGTTGATGAAACCCTACGTGTGCTTCAAGCACTTCAAACGGGTGGCCTTTGCCCAGCTAACTGGAAACCAGGTCAAAAAACTCTATAATTCATTTAGAGTCTTATAAACCCATTGTTGGGTTACATAAGAAAAGAGGCCTAACATTCGTTTGTTAGGTCTCTTTTCTTCAGAGTTATATATTCATGAAGGGAGATTGACTATATGAAATTACGTGCGCCAATGCCTGAATTAACGGGAGCAACAGAATGGTTAAATGGACAAGTGACAAAAGAGGAGCTTATTGGTGAAAAGCCAACACTTATTCATTTTTGGTCTATCAGTTGTCATCTATGTAAAGAAGCCATGCCTCAAGTGAATCAATTTAGAGATGAATATAATGGAAAGTTAAATGTGATTGCTGTTCATATGCCAAGGTCTGAAGATGATCTAGATTTAGAAGAAATCAAGAAAGTGGCTGCAGAACACGATATCACACAACCAATTTATGTTGATAGTGAACATAAATTGAATGATGCCTTTGAAAATCAATATGTCCCTGCTTATTATGTATTTGATAAAGAGGGTGTTCTTCGTCACTTCCAAGCGGGTGGTAGCGGAATGAAAATGTTAACAAAGCGCGTTAATCGTGTGTTGGATGAAATGGAGAAAGCTGAATAAAGGGTAGCTTAAAAGCTGAGATTCATAAATCTCAGCTTTTTTTATTGAAATCGAAAAGATAAAATGAATCACTACATTTATGGCTTTTCCATTCATAAATGTGGTAGAATAATGTTCGTTAATAGGTGATAATTCGGAGGTTTACTTATGAGAAAAAACTTTGTTGTCATTGGTCTAGGTAGATTTGGTGGTAGTATTTGTAAAGAGCTAACGGAACAAGGGATGGAAGTAATGGCCATTGATTCGAATGAGGCAAGAGTGAATGAGTTTTCAATTATTGCCTCTCACGCAGTAGTAGGTGATACAACAGATGATGCTGTTATTAAAAGTTTGGGTTTACGTAACTTTGATCACGTAATTGTAGCCATAGGAGACGATATTCAAGCAAGTATACTGACAACATTAATGTTAAAAGAAAATGGCGTTAAAAAAGTAACTGTTAAAGCTCAAAATGATTATCATGGCAAAGTATTAAGTAAAATAGGGGCAGACGTCATTGTGCACCCTGAAAGAGATATGGGGATTAGGATTGCTCATAAGTTAGCCTCCAATAGTATACTTGATTATTTAGAGTTATCTGATGAGCATAGCATCGTTGAAATTGAAGCAAATGAAAGAATTGGCGGCCATTCGATTATTGATTTGGATATAAGAGCGAAGTATGGTGTGAATATAGTAGCAATCAAACGCAGGTCAAGTATTATTGTCTCGCCACAAGCTACGGAAATTATACAATATAAAGATGTACTTATTGTTATTGGGGCAGATAATGATATTAATCGTTTAGAAAAAAAGATGTTAAGCTAAAAAAAAGCATTCGAGGTAAACTCGAATGCTTTTTATCATACTTCCATAATGATAGGTAGTATCATTGGACGGCGTTTTGTTTTTTCATATAAGAACGGAGCAAGTGTATCTGTAATTTCATTTTTAATCTCAGACCATTGTGTTGTTTTTCTTTCCATCACTTTATTTAAATGTTTAGCGATTAAGGATTGTGCATCATTGATAAGGTCTCCAGATTCTCTCATGTATACAAATCCTCTGGAAATTAAGTCTGGGCCAGCAGAAATCTTAAACTCTTTCATGTTAATACTAACAACAACCACAACTAGTCCTTCTTCTGATAGAATGCGGCGGTCACGTAGAACAATATTTCCTATATCGCCAATACCATTACCATCGATATACACATTACCTGATGGGATTTTCCCTGCAACTTGAGCAGTCTGATCACTGAGGGCTAGCACATCACCATTGTCCATGATGAAAATATCTTCTTCATTCACACCACAATCTATAGCTAGGCCAGCGTGCATTTTTTGCATGCGATATTCACCGTGTATCGGCATGAAGAACTTTGGTTTAATTAATCTTAACATAAGCTTTTGCTCTTCTTGTCCACCATGTCCTGATGTGTGAATATTATTTAATTTACCATAAATCACTTCGGCACCAGCGCGTGAGAGACGATCAATTGTTCTACTTACACTAATCGTATTACCAGGTATTGGTGAAGAAGAAAAGACAACAGTATCACCAGGGTGAATCTGTATTTGGCGATGTGTACCATTTGCGATTCTTGAAAGTGCTGCCATCGGTTCGCCTTGACTTCCCGTACAAAGGATAGTGACTTGGTTAGCAGGTAGACGATTAATTTGCTGTGCATCAATAAATGTATCTTTTGGTGCAGTAATATAACCAAGCTCTTGACCAATATTAATTGCAGCTTCCATACTTCTTCCGAACACTGCGACCTTTCTTCCGTTCCTTACAGCTGCTTCTGTTACTTGCTGAAGACGATGAATGTTCGAAGCAAAGGTAGCAAAGATAATTCTACCCTCTACTTTACGGAAAATATCTTGAATGCTATCTCCGACTTTTCTTTCAGACATCGTAAATTCAGGAATTTCACTATTTGTACTATCTGAAAGTAAGCAAAGGACACCTTCTTTACCAATCTCAGCGATTTTAGTTAAATTAGCAGGTTCGCCAACTGGCGTAAAATCAAATTTAAAGTCTCCAGTATGAACGACTTGACCTGGAGGAGTTTTTACAACAATCCCATAAGAATCAGGGATACTATGCGTTGTTCTAAAGAATGTCACAGAAGTTTTTCTAAATTTAATGATATCATCTTCCTGAATCTCATATAACTTCGTCTGTCTTAGTAAACCATGTTCTTCAAGCTTATTTTTTAATAAGCCTAGTGCTAGTTTTCCACCATAAATGGGGATATTTATCGTTTTTAATAAATACGGAATCCCGCCGATATGGTCTTCGTGTCCGTGCGTAATAAACAAACCTTTAATCTTGTCTTCATTCTTCTGTAAATAAGTGTAATCAGGAATAACATAGTCAATCCCTAATAATTCATCTTCCGGAAATTTAATTCCCGCATCAATTAGGATAATCTCATCTTGGAATTGTACTGCATACGTATTTTTTCCGATCTCTCCAAGACCACCAAGAGCGAATACAGCAGTCTGGTCATTTTTAACAAATTTCATAAATTATTCAATCTCCAATACTTTAAAATCTTGATGGTCTTGCTCATAAGCTAAGTAGTCACCTTCAACTGCTGTAACAAACTCAATATTGATTGGACGCGTTTTTAGTTTAGTTCGGACGTCCCTTTCATTTTTACCTTCTACATACACGGTTTTTGTGTGCTCACGTACAGGCACTTCTTTCGCGGACTCTTGATAGTAAACTTTAAATAACATAGGGTATCTCTCCTTATTCCGTAGTCTTTATCTATATTTTTAAAAAGTAACATGAGATATAGGATAAGATATCGTCACATGTAAGTATATTAAGGAAAAAAGACTGCTCATACATTGACTAATTATTTATTTTTAGTATGGTTACCTACCAAGGTAACAAAGACCTTTTTTAAGGAATCAATGTTTAGCATTACTTACTCGACTTTACATCGTATGTTTAAATAATTTATAGACTAAGCCAAATAGTTGTCTTATATACTTAACATCGTTGGATTTCTTAACACAATCTTATGTATTTACTTAGTTAAAGCGTTAATTGTATAATAAAATTAAATCAGTCTAGAGGCTTTCATCATCATGCCCATTCTTATTTATGTCTAAAACAGTGACTTTTTATTTTACGAATTGCTATTTCATTTCTGAAGTCATGTATGTAATTAAGTGTATTGATTATAAATTTACAATAATGAAGGAGCCCTTCGCAAGTTTGAAGGGCTCAAAATCCGTTTTCACTACTATTTGTCATACTTTAAACACTCTTCGATTCAATTCCCTTAATCCTATTGTATACGATATGTCTGTAAAGTAAAGCCTTCGGTTAGAGTTTTAGTAAAAAATGTTATTGACTGTAGTTGTTTGACATATTAAACAAGAAGGTTATAAGGTTTTAGTGGTGGAAATCGTAATAAACCGAAATCATTTATCATGTAGGTAGAAAAAGGAGTTATAAAATGAAAATTGTATTTTTTGATATAGACGGGACTTTGCTCAATAAAGAAAATGTTATACCTGATTCAACGAAAAAAGCGGTCAAGCAGTTACAGGAAAATGGCATTTATGTAGCGATTGCTACAGGAAGAGCTCCATTTATGTTTAAGCATATTAGAGAGCAATTAGATATTGAGTCTTTTGTTAGTTTTAACGGTCAATATGTTGTGTTTGAAGGAAACGTCATCTATAAAAACCCATTAAATAAGGTCCAGTTAAGACAATTAGAGAAACATACACATAAAAATGGTCATCCGATGGTTTATTTAAATGAAGAGACAATGAAGTCATCTGTTTCTCATCACCCATATATTCAAGAAAGTATGGATAGCCTAGATTTTCCACACCCTGAAGAAGATGCTATTTTCTATGAAAAGAAAGAGATTTATCAGGCACTTGTTTTCTGTAAACATGAGGATGAAAGCCTATATTTAGATGGTTATGACGAGTTTGGCTTTGTAAGATGGCATCGTGTATCTACTGACGTTGTCCCAACTGGAGGTACAAAAGCAGAAGGGATAAAAGAGATGATTAAGAGACTAAACATCAGTATGGAAGATGTATACGCTTTTGGTGATGGTTTAAATGATATTGAAATGCTTGAGGCCAGTGGTGTCGGTGTTGCTATGGGAAACGCTTTTCCAGAAGTTAAAAAAGTCGCAAATATGGTGACAGAACATGTAGATGAAGATGGGATATGGAAGGGTTTAAGAAGGCTGGAATTAATATAACGAAAGACCTGGGTAAAGATTAAAATGGAGGGGAGTAATCATACTCTCCTCCATAACTCAAGTACTTTACATTCTTTCTATCGCAATAGCATTTTCAATCGGTTTGAAAGGGTCTTCTTGATTTATATGGTCATAGAACATCACACCGTTTAAATGATCAATTTCATGTTGAAAACAAATAGCAGGTAAGCCTTTTAATCTTATTTTAACTTCCTCATTGTCAATGTTATACCCTTTAACTGTAACTCGTGCATACCTTGGAACAAACCCTTCAATCGCCTCATCCACTGAAAGACAGCCTTCACCAGCTGTTAAATATGCCTTCTCAACTGAATGGCTAATAATTTTGGGGTTGAAGAGTGCGTAACTGATTAAGTTGTTTTTTTCATCCGAACAATGAACGGCAATCATTCTTTTTGATACATTTATCTGTGGAGCTGCTAACCCTATTCCTGGCCTTAATCCATATTGCTCCGCAATGACAGGGTTTTGACTATTTTGTACATACATCATCAAATCGTTTAATAGTTTCTTGTCCTCTAAAGAAGCTGGTAAAATAACATCTTCGGCTACTTTCCTTAACACAGGATGACCATCCCGGACAATATCATTCATCGTTAACAAAATCTCAACACTCCTTGAAAAGGTAAATATCATGTTTTTGTATTTTTTAAGATTTATTGAAAAGTTTTAGTGAAATAAGGATGTCTTATGTTCCCTATCTTTTCAATTGAAAAGGTAATGAAATAAGTTTACCAAACAAAATTGAAAAAGTTAATCTAATCATTGACTTATTCTGTATGTAAAGGTGTAGATAGTATCTACACCCTCCTAATACTAGTTCCAAAGAGCTGCCCCTACGATAATCAATAAAATAAAGAGAACGATAATTAAAGCAAATCCGCTTCCACCACAACCGTTTCCACAACCAGCATTACCGTATCCATATCCATACATATGTTTATACCTCCAGCATTTTTCATTTTCATCCTTAGCGGACGATTAGTATAGGCTATGACCATGAGAAGCAAATTGTATGGGCCAGCGCCTAAAGCATAGTTCAAAATAACAAGAATATATATAGTACTAGTTAATAATTGTAAAATGTTTAAAGTATCGATATAGTAGAAGTGATAAACGACAAATATTTTTATAATTAGACAAGTTTATGCAAAGAGAGATACATAATGGTCTAGACAAATTTATGTGGAGGGATAGGATGTATAAGAAAGTAAAACTCATTGGACTAACAATGGTCGCAAGTATCATATTCCTAGGTGGTTGTAGTCAAAGTCCAAAAGAAGAGATGCTCAATACGTTAGAGGAAGTTGCGCAAGCTGAACAAGAATTCAAAAATCAACAGGAGCCTCTTGTAGAAATTGAGAAAAAAGAAAAAGAAATTTATGATCAAATCATTGCTTTAAGTATGAAAGAATTCGATCAAATTAAAGAACTATCAAATGAGGCGATTGAACTTGTTAATGAACGACAAGAATTAATGAAAAACGAAGAAGGTAGCATTAAAGCTTCGCAAAAAGAGTTCGAAAAAACGGAGAAGCAAATAAATAAAATAGAAGATGAAGATTTAAAAAAGTCAGCTGATGAATTATACGATGTTATGATGCAGCGTTATGATGTACACAGTGAATTATATAATCATTATATGAATTCAACTGAAATGGACATCGAATTGTATGAGCTATTTAAAAAAGAAGATGTTACATTAGAACAGCTTGAAACCCAAATTGAGAAAATTAATCAATCATATGAGAAGATTGTAGAAAATAATGAAACATTTAATGAGAAAACGAAAGAATATAATGATAAGAAGCTTGCGTTTTATAAAGATGCTGGTATAGAAATGGAAGAGAAAAAAGAATAGTATACGTTAAAAGAGTATATGTAACGAGCAAATTCAATAATATGGATTTGCTCGTTGTTTGTTTATATAATTATTTTCCTTAAAAAAGTGATCTTTTGATTAATAAAACTTTAAAAGTTACAATCTGTTTTTGTGAGGGAGATCAATATGTGCTCAAAGATTTTGGTAGAGTTTATTCAGACTAGTATACTGGAAAGTTTCGAAAAAGCGGATTATAAAATAATGAAAATAGTCTAATTATATCTCTTTTTATGAATATTACCTTTATTATAACAGATGGATAAAACCTCTCTTTTATATAGTACAGATTAAGACAGTTAAAGTTTTAAATTTTCATTTATTATTATTTGAAATGATTTAAAACCAAAAAAATAAAGGTTTTCACAATTGACGAATGAAAAACCTTATATTAAAATAAATGCAAACGAAGAAAAGTGTGTCATTCATTTTTGTGATACAACTAGTACAGTTTGAAGAAAAGAAGTTATAATAATAAAGACGTTTTTTTTGTTGGTATTTGTGGAAAACTATACTATGTGTTGTCATCAGACAAATATAAACGTGATATTCTCCATTTGATAATCAATTAAGCGTTTTTAAAATAAGAAAGGGTGACTTTTTATGGCTTCAAAAACGAAAAAGGCTAGTTTAGATGTAAAGAAGCAACTTGAAAAAGTAGAAGATCAATTTGAAACACTGCAAATTTTAGATGAAGAAGGTAAAGTTGTTAATGAATCAGCAATGCCAGATCTAAAAGATGAGCAATTACAAGAACTAATGAAACGGATGGTGTACACACGTATTCTTGACCAACGTTCCATTTCTTTAAATAGACAAGGTAGACTGGGCTTTTATGCACCAACTGCTGGACAAGAAGCATCTCAACTGGCTTCACAATTTGCTTTAGAGAAAGAAGATTTTATTTTACCTGGATATAGAGATGTCCCTCAAATCATTTGGCATGGCCTTCCGCTTGCTCAAGCATTCTTATGGTCTAGAGGTCATTTTGAAGGTGGAAACATCCCAGAGGACGTCCATGTGATTGCACCACAAATTATTATTGGTGCACAATACATTCAAACTGCAGGAGTAGCATTAGGAATTAAGAAACGTGGCGAAAAGAAAGTAGCGATTACTTATACTGGTGATGGTGGAGCTTCACAAGGTGATTTCTATGAAGGAATTAACTTTGCTGGTGCCTTCAAAGCACCTGCTATTTTCATTGTTCAAAACAATCGCTTTGCCATTTCAACACCTGTAGAGAAGCAATCTGCTGCTAAAACAATTGCACAAAAAGCGGTTGCTGCAGGAATTCCTGGTATTCAAGTTGATGGTATGGATGCTCTAGCTGTTTATGCTGCTGTTAGTGAAGCACGTGAGCGCGCTATTAATGGAGAAGGACCAACATTAATTGAGACATTAACTTATCGTTACGGTCCTCACACAATGGCTGGCGATGACCCGACGCGTTACAGAACAAGTGATCTTGATAATGAATGGGAAAAGAAAGATCCACTTGTTCGCTTCCGTAAATTCCTAGAAGGCAAGAAGTTATGGAATGAAGATATGGAAAACGAGGTCATTGAAAAAGCAAAAGAAGATATAAAAGTGGCTATTAAAGAAGCTGATAGCACACCAAAACAAAAAGTAACTGACTTAATTAATATTATGTATGAAGAAATGCCTTATCACCTTAAAGAACAATATGAAATTTATAAAGAGAAGGAGTCGAAGTAAGCCATGGCGCAAATGACAATGATCCAAGCAATCACTGATGCACTTCGTACAGAACTTAAGAATGACCCGAATGTATTAGTATTTGGAGAAGACGTAGGCGTAAACGGTGGAGTGTTCCGTGCTACTGAAGGTCTTCAAAAAGAATTCGGCGAAGAGCGTGTGTTTGATACACCATTAGCGGAATCTGGAATTGGCGGTCTTGCAGTCGGACTTGGTTTACAAGGCTATCGCCCAGTTCCTGAAATTCAATTCTTTGGATTTGTTTATGAAGTAATGGATAGTATTTCCGGACAGCTTGCTCGTATGCGCTATCGTTCTGGAGGAAGGTATAATGCCCCTGTTACTATTCGTTCACCATTTGGAGGCGGTGTACACACACCAGAAATGCATGCTGATAGTTTAGAAGGATTGATGGCTCAACAACCTGGTTTAAAGGTCGTTATTCCTTCTTCTCCATATGATGCAAAAGGTCTTTTAATTTCTGCGATTCGAGATAATGATCCTGTCATCTTCTTGGAGCATATGAAATTATATCGTTCATTCCGCCAAGAAGTACCTGAAGAAGAATATACAATTCCACTAGGTAAAGCTGAAGTGAAACGTGAAGGTAATGACATTTCAATTATTACTTATGGTGCAATGGTTCATGAAGCTTTAAAGGCGGCTGACGAATTAGAAAAAGAAGGACATTCAGCAGAAGTGATTGACCTTCGAACAGTTAGCCCAATTGATATTGAAACAATTATTTCTTCAGTTGAGAAAACAAACAGAGCAATTGTTGTGCAAGAAGCACAAAAACAAGCTGGTGTTGCAGCAAATGTTGTGGCTGAAATTAACGACCGTGCGATTCTTAGCTTAGAGGCACCTGTATTACGTGTAGCAGCACCTGATACTGTGTTTGCTTTTCCACAAGCGGAAACAGTATGGTTGCCGAACTATAAAGACATTATTCAAACTGCAAAAAAAGTAATTGAATTTTAAATAAAATAGGGAACGTGACCCCTAATTTTTTTAATAACTATGATACAATAGGATGGTGAATTTAATTGGCATTTCAATTTAGATTGCCTGATATCGGTGAAGGTATCCATGAAGGCGAAATCGTCAAATGGTTTGTAAAAGCTGGTGATGAAGTTCAAGAAGATGATGTTCTTTGTGAAGTTCAAAATGATAAAGCGGTAGTTGAAATACCTTCTCCTGTAAAAGGGAAAGTAGAAGAGATTCACGTAGAAGAAGGTAGCGTAGCCACTGTTGGACAAGTACTTATTAGCTTCGATGCACCTGGTTATGAAGACTTAAAGTTTAAAGGTGACCATGAAGAAGAAGAGTCTGAGGAAAAGAAAGAAACAGAATCTCAAGTTCAAGGAACTGCTGAAGAAGGAGAAAGTGTAGAAAAAGAGAAAACAGCTCCTAAAGATGAAGACAAAAAAGAAGGAAAAGTCATCTCTGAAACAAACACTGATTCTAATCAGCGTGTTATTGCTATGCCTTCAGTACGTAAATACGCAAGAGAAAAAGGTGTAGATATTCAACAAGTAAGCGGTAGCGGAAAAAATGGACGTGTGGTAAAAGAGGATATTAATCTATTCTTAGAAGGTGGAAATGAGCAACAAGCTGACACTGAGCCTCAACAACAAGACGCTTCGGTTGAAAGTAAGGAAGAGGAGAAATCCCAAACTCAGTCTATTCCTGAAGGAAGCTATCCTGAAACACGTGAAAAAATGAGTGGTATTCGAAAAGCGATTGCTAAAGCAATGGTTAAGACGAAGCAAACAGCTCCACATGTGACATTAATGGACGAAATCGATGTAACAAAATTAGTTGCTCATCGTAAGAAGTTCAAAGAAGTTGCCGCAGAAAAAGGAATTAAATTAACCTTCTTACCTTATGTAGTAAAAGCATTAACAAGTGCATTACGTGAATATCCAGTCCTTAACACTTCTCTAGATGAAGAAGCGGGAGAAATCGTTCACAAGCATTATTACAATATTGGTATCGCTGCTGATACTGATAGAGGGTTACTTGTACCAGTGGTTAAAGATGCTGACCGTAAATCCATATTCACTACGTCAAATGAGATAAATGAATTAGCTACAAAAGCAAGAGATGGAAAACTTTCAGGAAGCGAAATGAAAGGTGCTTCTTGTACGATAACAAATATCGGCTCTGCTGGTGGTCAATGGTTTACACCACTTATTAACCAACCAGAAGTAGCTATTTTAGGTATCGGTCGAATTGCTGAAAAAGCAATCGTCAAAGATGGAGAAATTATCGCAGCACCAGTTCTAGCATTATCATTGAGCTTTGATCACCGCATCATCGATGGCGCTACTGCTCAAAATGCACTAAATCACATCAAGCGTTTACTAAATGACCCAGAATTATTGCTAATGGAGGCGTAAGAAATGGTAGTAGGAGATTTCCCAATTGAAACAGATACTATAGTAATTGGTTCAGGTCCAGGAGGATATGTGGCAGCCATTCGTGCCGCACAAACAGGACAAAAAGTAACAATCGTAGAAAGAGGTGAAGTAGGGGGCGTATGCTTAAACGTTGGATGTATTCCATCTAAAGCATTGATCTCTGCTGGTCACCGTTATGAAACGGCTAAAGAATCAGAATCAATTGGTATTACAGCTGAAAACGTAAAAGTTGATTTCTCTAAAGTCCAAGAATTTAAAGCTGGCGTAGTTAAAAAGTTAGTAGGCGGTGTTCAAGGCTTACTTAAAGGGAACAAAATTGACATTGTTAAAGGTGAAGCGTATTTTGTCGATGCCAACACGTTACGTGTAATGGATGACAATTCCGCACAAACATACACTTTCAAAAATGCGATTATTGCAACTGGTTCAAGACCAATTGAACTACCAGCATTTAAATATTCTAAACGTGTATTAAATTCTACAGGGGCGCTAGCGCTTGAGGAAATTCCAGAAAAAATCGCTGTTATTGGCGGCGGTGTAATTGGTGTCGAGCTTGGTGGTGCATACGCAAGCTTTGGTTCTCAAGTAACTATTCTAGAAGGTGCAGATGATATTCTTCTAGGTTTTGAGAAACAAATGACAACACTTGTGAAAAAGAACTTAAAGAAAAAAGGTGCAGAAATTATTACTAAAGCATCTGCAAAGTCAGTTGAAGAAACTGAAAATGGTGTAAAAGTAACTTATGAAGTAAAAGGTAAAGAAGAGGTTTTAGAAGCTGATTACTTATTTGTTATGGTTGGTCGTCGTCCTAACACAGATGAACTTGGCCTTGAGCAAGTAGGTGTGAAAATGACTGATAAAGGCGTCATTGAAGTTGACAAACAATGTCGTACAAATGTAAATAGCATTTTTGCTATTGGTGATGTTGTGGCTGGACCTCAACTAGCACATAAAGCTTCGTATGAAGGTAAAATTGCTGCTGAGGCAATTGCTGGTGAACCGTCTGAAATTGACTATCTTGGCATTCCTGCTGTTGTATTCTCAGAACCTGAACTTGCAACTGTAGGCTATTCAGAAGCCCAAGCAAAAGAGGAAGGTCTTGAGTATACAGCTGCTAAGTTCCCATTTGCTGCAAATGGTCGTGCATTGGCTCTTGATAGCACAGATGGTTATGTGAAGTTAATTACGCGTAAAGAAGATGGATTAGTAATCGGTGCGCAAATCGCTGGTGCAAATGCATCTGATATGATTGCTGAGCTCGGCTTAGCAATTGAAGCGGGAATGACTGCAGAAGATCTTGCGATGACTATTCATGCTCATCCAACTTTAGGTGAGATTACAATGGAAGCAGCTGAGGTTGCTCTAGGTACACCTATTCATATTGTAAAATAATTATTTTACAAATAGCTGTTTATATGATGAACTGCACCACAAATGTTTGCTACATTTGCTGGTGCAGTTTTTTTGCATAAAAGTGGCTGTTTAAGATAAAATTCCCGGAATGAAAAAAATTCAGATTATTGATAAGAGTGACTTATGTTATTTTTCATAATGTAGGATAACCCAGATCTCACAACGACTAAAATTCTACATGAAATTAGCACTTTTTTCACTTAATTGGAAATAATACGGAAGTTTTTGGTATATGTTGTATGGTACAATGGAAATATCGTTCTGTTCGCATGCATACAATGATAGAAATAAAAGTGCAAATTTTCAGGACGGTGAGGGTATGAGGCTATATACGGTCGTTATTTTACAGTTAATCATATGGAGTGGTTATACATTTGTTGAATGGTTATCAAAATATGACAAATTAAGTATGAAGGTCATCATCCTGCTTATATTTGTTTATTTTGCTATGGTATTGGGTAATCATTTATTACATTCAAAAATGAGAACAGTATTAGCTACTTCTATTAGTATTAGCGTATATTTATTTTTCTATTTCATTATGTTCTACATAGATGATCTAATAAGATAACTTTTAACAAAAGAATTGCTTGAGAGGAATGAATGTGATGAAGAACAGTTTTTTCGTTTTATTACTTAGTCTTGTTTTAGTTGTTACAGCATGTGGTAATGAAGAAAAAGAAACAACGAATGAGCCAAAAGGCGATGAAGCGATAGAAGAAACAGAGCATGAGGAAGAAACGGCACAAGAAGAAGAAAAGGATGAAGAAGTAACTGAAGAGAAAGAAGATTTGGCAGAAGTTGATGTCCAACCATCATATATCGTTAATGAAAAAACATGGAAGGTTGAGCCGATAAAAGATGCTAATGATAAAGTTGTATTGTTAACGATTGATGATGCACCGGACAAGTATGCATTGGAAATGGCAAAAACATTAAGGGAAAAAAATGTGCCTGCTATTTTTTTTGTCAATGGTCATTTCCTGCAAAGTGAAGAAGGTAAAAAGACATTGAAAGAAATAGCTGATTTAGGTTTCCCGATTGGTAACCATACATATCACCATGAGAACTTAACAGAGATTTCAGAAGATAAGCAAAGAGAGGAAATCATTTCTTTAAATGATTTAGTCGAGGAGATCATTGGAAGTAGACCACAGTTTTTCAGAGCTCCGTTTGGGGCGAATACAGACACTAGCTTGAGAATTGCTAAAGAAGAGAAAATGATACCAATGAATTGGACTTTTGGGTATGATTGGGAAGTAGATTACCAGTCAAAAGATGCATTAGAAAAGATCATGGTAGAGAACCCTTATTTGAGTAATGGAGCTATTCTATTAACACATGATCGTTCATGGACCAATGAAGCATTGGAAGGAATTATTAATGGCATACAAGAGAAGGGCTATGAGTTTCTAGATCCAAACAAAATACAAAAAGAAAAAGAGGCAGCTTAAGGCTGATCCTCTTTTTCTTTTCTTGTTGCCCGCCCATTAATAAATCGTGAAGTAATGGAGTAGATCGAGAAGAATAATAGAAAGTAGCTTAAAATATTTAAAAGAAATGGAACCCATTGGATACTCGTCTCAGCGTCAAGGGGTGAGGTGAATTCTATTACTTTCGGGTAGGATGATGTATCGTCTGAAACGGTTACGCTCTGTTTGGCATATGGAAATGGCCCCCCAAACAAAAATGATTGTTCTAATGGTTCTGGTACATCTTCGAGATATTTACTAAAAATAAAAGGCGAGATGAATGTGAAAATAAGTGCAATGATTAAAGTAATTATGACTGGTTTTCGCATGAAGATTATAACCCCTCTAGCTGAAGTATTTTTTTCATTGTAGTTTTCTTTTGTAGTAGTACATGACTCGTCCATTGAATAGATGAAGCTCGGCTTGTAGTTTTTTAGCGAGAAATTTGCAATATTCATTTGCTTTTCCTTTATCGCCGAACGTCGCTACTTCAGGCAATGTAAAGCAAATATTTGTTTGAATCCTCGGTGTATCATCATTATCCATTATTTTTTCTTTTTGAATAGAAATAAGGATGGCACGATATCTTTCATTTTCAGAATAGAGAGTAATTTGTTCCCCTTGTTTCTCATTAGAATCAATGATCTCATATGGGAAAGCAGCTTGACTATAGGCCCAATCCACCTGATTTCCAGTTTTCGCAGTGATGTCTTTATAATATTGGAAATAACCTCTTAGTTCAGTTGTTGTAATTGTGTCAATCTTGGATGCAGGCACTAGCTTAATCGATGCATATGCATTCATTTAAAAAAGCCTCCATTCAAAAATCCTTAGGGTATACACTATATCTATTCTATCACCAGTGAAATATATGTGACAATGAAAATGTTGCATAGAGATCAAAGATAAATTATAATAATATTCAAATTATTTAAAGGAGGGTGGATATGAAGTTTTTAAATCAAATGTATGATGATTTAGAGGATGTACATGCCAGATTTGTTGGCTTTTCTTCTTCTATTACTCGCTACGATTTTGCCATTTTTGCGGTCCCTTTCTTTACAAAACCCCTTGTGGTTTGCTTGCAGACGAGTTGTTCTACTCTCCTCGATATAAAAGATCTTGATGATCGCCATTACCTCCAAAAAGCTTTTCAAATTGAAAGTAATGAACAAACAGCTGAACTTATTCAATTTTTTAAGCTTGAATTAAATAAGTAAGGTTGTAGATAAATCAAGGTTAATAAGGTACAAGAAATCAGTTAATGTGCTGATTTCTTTTTCTTTTGTGAGATTTAGTATGTCTTATTTTATCGTTATTAGTTAAAAAAAGGGCTTGATAAGTTAAATAGTATGTATTATTATAATATATATGATGAAAACGATTACAATGAATGATGAAAGGATGGATGAAGAATGGGTACCATCGTTTGTCAAATATGTGACGAAACTATTGAAGTTTTTGAAGATGAAAAGGTGACAGTTTTATACGGTCAATGTGGATGTAAAAACGAGCATAGCAAGATGCACATTGAAGAATAGATGATATATTAAACTATTAATCTTTATAATAAACAGAGTGCAAATGCCATAGATTAAATCTATGGCATTTTTTATTGGGTTCTTATCATAATAATTTTCCATAAAAAATGCGAATCAAATATGTCATTTGATTCGCGATAGAAATGTGAAACTAAGCCAATTATCATTTTATCTCGAGTTTTATTTTATCGCTTTATGTTCTTTAATTACTCGAATATATTTAAAATCATAATCTTCTGGTCCCTGGACTGGCAGTCCGGCTTCCATATTTGTTTTGATATAGTTAAGGTTTTCCTTTGTAATAATCTCCCCAGGAGTAAAGATAGGAATACCTGGTGGGTATACCATAATAAATTCAGCAATAATTCTACCTTCTGATTCATCAAAAGGAACAAGTTCACTATCAGCATAAAATGCATCTCTAGGAGATAGTGCTAATAATGGAATATTGGGTAATAACACTTGCGGGTTTACTTTCGCTGCTTTCCCGTGTCTTTCTTTAGATAGCTCTTTCAAGGCATGAATAAGCTTATCTGCATCAGTTCTATCATCACCAGCTGTGATGATACAGAGAATATTATATAGGTCAGATAATTCAACTTCGATATTGTAATGCTCTCTTAACCATACTTCTACATCAAACCCACTTATACCTAAATCTTTCACAGATATGATTAATTTTGTAGGGTCGTAATTAAAGGTTGCATTTGTACCAAGAATTTCTCTTCCTACACAATAAATATGTTCAATTTCGTTTAATTCTTTCCTCATATATTGAGCAAGCTCAATAGTTTCCTCGATAATTGCTCTTCCTTCAGTGGCTAAACGTTTTCTAGCAACATCTAATGAGGCAAGAAGTAAATAAGAGGTAGAGGTAGTTGTTAGCATGCTAAGTATGGACTGTACCCTTTTTGCTGACACTCTCGTACCCTTTAAGTTAAGAATGGAGCTTTGTGTCATAGAACCACCTAGCTTATGGACGCTCGTAGCAGCTAAATCTGCACCAGCTTGCATGGCAGACAATGGAAGCTCATCATGAAAATGAATATGAACACCATGTGCTTCATCTACTAATACAGGAATATCGTACGAATGGGCCAAATCAACAACTTCCTTTAAGTCACAGGCAATACCAAAATAAGTAGGGTTAATAACAAGTAACCCTTTGGCATCTGGATGTTGTTCTAACGCTTTCTCAACAGCATCAGTTGTAATACCGTGTGAGATACCTAACTCTTTATCAACGACAGGGTGGATAAAGATAGGGGTTGCGCCAGCAAAGATAATGGCAGACATGACAGATTTGTGCACATTTCTTGGTACGATAATTTTTTCTCCAGGACCACAAACAGCCATAACCATCGTCATAATAGCACCACTCGTACCTTGTACGGAAAAGAACGTATGGTCAGCACCAAAGGCTTCAGCTGCTAAGTCTTGTGCTTCTTTTATGATGCCTGATGGGCGATGCAGGTCATCTAGTGGACCTATATTTATCAAGTCAATAGAAAGTGCATTTTCTCCAATGAAATTTCTGAAATCAGGATCCATCCCTCTTCCTTTTTTATGTCCAGGAATATGAAATTGAATCGGTTCGCGTTTTGCGTGGGAGAGAAGTCCATTAAATAATGGTGTTTCTGTTTGAGACAATTAAATTCACACCTCTTTAAACAATCAATTTTGCAAACAAACAAGTGAATTATAGCATTTATCCTTCCTCCTGCATAGAAAGATAAACAAAAATTTTTATTGCGCTAACTTTGCACTCCATTCGTTAGGATAGATAGTTAACACTCCATCATCTTTATAGGATTCAATTATCCGTATGAAATGATTCATTTGAGTGGATTCTTCCCATACTAAGATATATGCATATCCACTAAATAATCTTGTCTATGTTTTTTTAGATTCTAAAATTTAGCATATGCTTGCTCTTCTTCGTTAACTCCCGTACAATCAGCATGTAATCTAAGTGAGAGGTGTTTATATGGAGTATCAATATCCAATGGAAAGCGATTGGTCAACAGAAGAAATTATAGATGCGATTGCTTTTTTTCAAGCAGTCGAAAAAGCTTACGAAAAAGGTATTCAACGTGAAGATTTCATGGCTGCTTATCGTCGTTTTAAAGAAATCGTACCGGGCAAAGCACAAGAGAGAAACCTTTGTAATGATTTTGAAGAAATAAGTGGGTATTCTTCTTATCGCACGGTTCAAATGGCAAAAAAAGCAGATGAGAGTAGTAAAATTAAAATGTAATAAGAAAAAGCAGTAAGAGACGGTTTGAACCAGTCTTCACTGCTTTTTTCTTTTTATAAAATGATTAAACTTTACAGAGGTTTATTACAATTTATAGAGGGGTATAACTTTTTTAAAAACACTCTCTGTGTAAGTAATAAATTCAGAAGCAGAAAGTTTAATTGCTTCTTCTTTTGTCATATTTATACCACAGAGTAACTCTGCTTTTTTGACATTCTGTAGTCGAACAAACATGTTTTCTAGCTCATCCTTTGTAAGGTCGCTATGTTTGATCACTTCTGGTTTCGTGTGATCTAATGACCAAACGAAGTCTTGTGGGATATCATCATAGATTTTATCTATTTTGGTTTGCAATTTTTCAGCAATCTCAACTTTATTCGGTGCTTCATAAATAATGGCAAACCAGACAAATACATGCGTTTCCCACAGACCAATCTGAAAGTGAGGAAGCATCTTATAGCCTCTTGTATTATTGGCGAAAGCGACCCAAGTATCATTTGGTGGATTTTTTGTCCTTCTCGCATGCTTAGCCACATGAGGAATCATTTCATCACCTGTTTCTGCAGAGAGAAAAGGGGAAAATGTTTCTCCAAGTGCTTCAAGTTTGGGTCTTACTGTTGCAATTAAGGCTTCCATTCTTTCTTCTAAACCATCAATTGTAAAAACATCGAAATCTTCTTTCTTAAATCCATTAAATGTCATATGTAAACACTCCTTAAACCGTTTTACTATGTCGCATATTGTAGCATAAAACCGGGAGAGAGAACCAATTTTGTACACCAAAATAATAATCAATTGGGTAAAATCATCTTCTTCATAGGTAAACGTACAATTTTGTTGCACTGTGAAAAGAAGCTTCATATGATAAAAGTAAAAATAATCAGAAAACTTTTCTTGTGAAATTACTAAAACGAAAAGGGGTGCACTGTCTAATGAAGCAGCTAATTAATTCAATCAAAATGGCTACATTTGAAAAAGAAAGAACGGCAGTATTGCGATTAGAGATGGATTATGAGTTAGCAACACTTTTTGAAGCTTTAGAACTGAAAGATGAAGAGGAAGTAAAATCTACAAAGAAAAAGCTTGAAAAAATCAGACAGGAACTTCTCAAGCTTAATGCATTTTAAGTTGTGATGAATAAAGATGTTAAAGCGAACTTAACAGCAAGCAGTTAAGTTCGCTTATTGCTTTTTAAAGCTGTTCACTTGAAGTATTGCTATTTTTTCGATAAGCTAATGGTATTTTATACCGCTTAATAAAGAGTGGAGGATGAAAATGACTAATTGGAATGAAATACATAGATTAGCCACCACATGGGTGAAGGAAGCTGGAGAGAGAATCAAAGCATCATTTAGTGAAGAATTAACCATTGCAACAAAATCTCATCGCAATGACCTTGTCACGGATATGGACAAAGGAACCGAGCAATTTCTTATTGGTAAAATACATGACCATTTTCCATCACATCACATCTTAAGCGAAGAAGGTTTTGGTGATGATTTTGCGGATGTAGGTGGGATTATTTGGGTGATTGATCCCATTGATGGCACCATGAATTTTATTCACCAACAAAGAAATTTTGCCATTTCCATTGGTGTATTTCATGAGGGAGTCGGTAAAGTCGGGATGATTTATGATGTGGTACATGATGAAATGTATCATACGATTAGTGGTGAAGGTGCATACATGAATGACACGAAGCTGAAGCCATTGACTAAGGGTGAAGTAAAAGATGCAATAATTGGCATCAATGCCACTTGGGTAACGAGTAACAAGCGTATTGACCCTAGTTACCTTGCTCCATTAGTAAAGGATGCGAGAGGAACAAGATCGTATGGTTCTGCTGCGCTTGAAATGGCCTATGTTGCTTCTGGTCGCCTAGATGCTTATATAAGTTTGCGACTTGCTCCATGGGATTACGGTGGCGGTATGATTTTAATCAATGAAGTAGGAGGAAAAACGACTAATTTAAAAGGGGAAGCCTTGATGATTACACCTCAAACTTCAGTATTTGTTGCAAGGCCGGGTGTACATGAAGAAATTCTTCAGCAGTATTTAAACAGTGGAAATTGGTAATAAAAAAATGGTGCCAAGCTTGTCCAATTCAGGATAGTCGGCACCATTTTTCTTACTTGAGGTTGTGATTTAGCCTTTATAATTCTCCGTTTTCTCGCATTTTTTTCTTCAGCGTAAAGCCGTATCCCATAACAGCAACGATACCTACGATACATAGAAGAAAACCAAGAATACTTCTTTCTCCGATAGCAATACCAATTCCGCCTATACATATAGCCGCAGCAATCGCACAAGCTAATAATGGCCATTTAATATTTTTCATTTTAATCCTAACCTCCAATTTTGTACATTGGATACCATAATCGTCCACAGAACTTATTTTACACAAAAAGAAGTTAGTTTTCTACAATATATGTGATATAATGTATCAGTTATAGTATGAAGGCAGTGATTTTTAGTCAAAAATGAAAAGAAAATAAACTGATTATATATCTTCACATAGTAAGAAGGTTTACACAATCAGCTAGGAGGAAACATAGTTGAAACATAGAGATGATATACGTAATATTGCGATTATCGCCCACGTTGACCATGGTAAAACAACTTTGGTTGACCAATTATTAAAGCAGTCTGGAACATTCCGTACAAATGAGCATGTAGAAGAACGTGCAATGGATTCCAACGATATCGAGAGAGAGCGTGGAATTACAATCCTTGCTAAGAATACAGCTATCAAATATCAAGATACGCGTATTAATATACTTGACACACCAGGGCACGCTGACTTTGGTGGGGAAGTAGAACGTATTATGAAAATGGTTGATGGGGTATTGCTTGTAGTCGATGCTTATGAAGGTTGTATGCCACAAACACGATTTGTATTGAAAAAAGCATTAGAGCAAAACTTAACACCAATCGTCGTTGTCAATAAAATCGATAGAGACTTTGCTCGTCCTGAAGAAGTCATTGATGAAGTTATTGATCTATTTATTGAATTAGATGCAACGGAAGAGCAATTAGAATTCCCTGTTGTTTACGCTTCTGCTATTAATGGAACAGCTAGTCTAGATCCACAAAAACAAGATGAAGATATGAAATGCTTATATGAAGAAATCGTCAATAATATCCCAACACCAATTGATAATAGTGAAGAACCTTTACAATTCCAAGTAGCACTATTAGATTACAATGATTATGTTGGACGAATTGGGATTGGTCGTGTATTCCGCGGAACGATGAAAGTAGGCGAACAAGTTGCGTTAATGAAGCTTGATGGGTCTGTTAAACAATTCCGTGTAACAAAAATGTTTGGTTTCTTTGGCTTGAAACGCCTTGAAATTCAAGAAGCAAAAGCAGGAGATTTAATTGCTGTCTCTGGAATGGAAGATATCAATGTCGGGGAGACAGTTTGCCCAGTAGATCACCAAGACGCTCTTCCTGTATTACGAATCGATGAACCAACATTACAAATGACCTTCCAAGTGAACAATAGTCCATTTGCTGGTAAAGAAGGAAAGTATATTACTGCAAGAAAGATCGAAGAACGTTTGCATGCGCAATTACAAACAGATGTCAGCTTAAGAGTTGAAGAAACGGATTCTCCTGATGCATGGACTGTATCTGGTCGAGGAGAGCTTCACTTATCTATTTTAATTGAAAATATGCGTCGTGAAGGCTTCGAACTTCAAGTATCTAAGCCAGTTGTTATTATAAAAGAAATTGATGGCGTTAAGTCTGAACCAATTGAACGCGTTCAAATTGATGTTCCTGAAGAGTATACTGGTGCCATTATGGAATCTATTGGTGCGCGTAAAGGTGAAATGCTAGATATGGTTAATAACGGGAACGGTCAAGTGAAATTAATTTTCCATGTCCCTGCTCGTGGATTAATTGGTTATACAACCGAATTCTTAACACAAACTCGTGGTTACGGAATCATTAACCATACTTTTGACAGCTATCAACCAATGATGCAAGGTCAAGTAGGTGGAAGAAGACAAGGGGTTCTAGTTTCCATGGAGAGTGGAAAAGCATCTACTTATGGTATCATGCAGGTAGAAGACCGTGGTACAATATTTGTAGAGCCAGGCACAGAGATTTACGAAGGTATGATTGTTGGTGAACATACACGTGAAAATGATCTAGCTGTTAATATTACAAAAGTCAAGCATGCAACGAATGTTCGTAGTGCAACGAAAGATCAAACGTCAACAATTAAAAAGCCTAGAATTATGACGCTTGAAGAAGCACTAGAATATTTAAATGATGATGAGCTTTGTGAAGTTACACCTGAATCGATTCGTCTTCGTAAAAAAATTCTAGATAAAAACGAACGAGAAAAAGCAGCTAAAAAGAAAAAATACGCTGAAGCTTAAGCAAACATAGTCACTCGAAAAAGAGGAGGTAATTCATATTGCCTCCTTCCTTAATACATACTAAGGAGGATTTGGAGCATGATTGAAGATCGCCTTTCCTTTTTTGCAGCACTATATAAAGTTCATGAGAATTCAGATCTTGGGATGTGGTTGTTGTATCTCACCATTGTTGCGCTCTGTATTATTGTCTTTAAATTAGGATTTGCTAAAAAGCTCCCTTTACTAAAATCAATAATTATATATGCGTTCTTATTTATGGGATGTACAATGCTAACTTTCTTAGGGGTATTTTTACCAATTGCAGAAGGACTTGTCGTTGCTGCTGTCATATTAATTATATATAAAATCCGTCTTCATCAAGAAAAGAAACAACAAAGAGCCAGCGCGGAATAATGAAGAGTGGGGGAGATTTTAATTGAACGTGCATGATACCATTTATAATTGGCTTACCATTAAAGTTGTGACTGATGCCAGACCAGAGGATGAAGCAGCAACCGAAACAGAAGAAATGTTTTTACAAATGTTGAAAAATGATCATGGAATTAACGAAATCCAATATGAAAAAGCTGATCTATTCTATCATGTCTCTTATAGTGATAATGAAGATAGTAAATCCACAAAATATCCGATTGAATTAATAGAAGTGATGTTAAAACAAATATTAGCAGAACCTGAAAAATACAAAAACTTCCCCACGATATAAAAAAACGTCACCCGATTGTGACGTTTTTTTATATTGTAGTAGTACAAAGGAAAATAGTGCGCCTTTAAAGATTTGACGATGGGGCGAAGATTCAATCGCCTCAGAACTGAGAAAGAATAGGAGTGATAGGCTAGAATCTTGATTAGACGTGAGGAAAAAGGGTACATTATTATTTGTTCAAAACGGCTCTACCGGATTGAAGAGTATTTCGTTCATGAACATATTTTGAAGATAATTTCTTAAACCACCTTGGACACTGATAGTGCATTTTGTACAATTTATATCTTATGTACAGCTCTCTACTTTATCGATAAAATAAAGGTACTAAACAGTGCGCCTGCAAAAGTTAGTGAATGAAAGCTTTATTTTATATCGAAAAGGTAATTGTCGAGTTTGTCCCTTTTGTTTGGAATTGATAGTATGCTTCAGAAATTTTTCCATTGATTGAGCTAGACAATTTCATGGAACTTGTTATGGTTTGGCGTTTAGTGGTGAGTGGGTTATTGAAGGGATTGGAGAAAGCTTAGGGGAGGAAATAGATGATTCGAAATGAAGGCGATATTTTACAGTTAATTAGAGATGATAAAGAAATGATGGCCATATTAAAAGCCGCTAAACAACTTCATTTACCTGATTGGTGGATTTGTGCTGGTTTTGTTCGATCAAAAGTATGGGATACCCTCCATCATTTTCAAGAAAAGACGCCATTGCCTGATGTTGATGTAATCTATTATGATGATCAGCAATTGAGTGAAACCATTGAAAAATACTATGAAGAAAAATTACATAAAATACTACCGCATATTCCTTGGTCAGTTAAGAATGAAGCTAGAATGCATTCTGTTAATGGCCTGCTGCCTTATCAATCCTCAGAGGACGCTATTGCGAAATTTCCGGAGACGGCCACCGCTATTGGCGTAAAGTTAGATAACGAAAATCAATTAGTCATAACGGCACCATGGGGCATAGAAGACCTTATTCATTTTCGTATTAAGCCAACTCCTTTTTTTGCAGCTTCGAGGAAGAGAATGCAATTATATCAAAGCAGGATTATTTCAAAAGGTTGGAAAAAAAGATGGCATTTTGTTAACTAATATGAAATCCCTCCGTTTCATCTCTAACGGAGGGATTTTAAATTACCATTCTTCTTCTTCTTGCTTACTTCTATACAATTTAAAGTTGCCTGTAGCTGCTCTTTCATTCGTCTTCGTAGTTATTCTGTCATTGCATTCAACACACATATATGTGTGAATAGGTCGGTTTCTTAACCGTTTTGCTTCATAAGATTCATTATCAATTGATTCAATTTTATCACAAATAACGCATTGTACTTTCATTTATATACATCCTTTTCTAATAAACAAGCATTTTCCTTATTATAAACTAGCTGTTTTTGAAATGAAAGGATGCTGTTGTGAATTACTTATGATAATTCGATTGTTCTTCTTGATGTTTATTTAATTTTTTTGATTCTGTTTCATTAAGCTGTTCTTTTGATTCTTCCGTTTCCTCTGATTTATTCGGTTCAATGATATCACCAGGTACTTCTGGCATCATTCGACCAGAAATATCAGCTAACTCATTTAAAATCCCTTTTATCGGATGGCCATTTTCCACATCCTCTTTTACTTCCTTAAGTCGGGCATATAAATCAGGATCGGCAATAATTACAGCGTTCGCACCGTAGGGGTCATGCTTTAAGCTTTCAGCAACTGCATATTTTATTGAGCCAACCTCAGACCGCTCAACATCTTCATCAATATCAATACCTACGATGCAATAGTCACCTAATACGACAGCAGTTGCATCGTTCACACGACGATTATCAGAAGCTAATGTGGCTAAGTGCTTAGAAGTCTCTTGTCCAGTCAATACTTCTTGTTCAGATATGGTACTATTTTTTACATTAACTGTATGAGGTGTACCTTTCTCATTTTGTGAAGATTGTGCGTTATTTTGTGCACCACACCCCGTTAAGTTGAGTACGATAAATAATGATAGTAGAACGTGAAAGTACTTCATTATACTACCTCCATCAAGATTAAACTTTAATAAAAGTAAATGTTTACAACTAGTGTGCGAAAGTTCTTCTATCTTTATGCGATAAATCATATATTTTAGCAAAGTTAGATTTGTCCATGTTGATATTTGAAAATGTTGAAACTAACAAGCAATGAACTATTTATGCACTAATGTATTTCTAATGGCGGGAGGCATCGGGTTGAGTAAAATATACGTGTTAGATACAAATGTCTTATTGCAGGATCCAAATTCCATTTATTCTTTTGAGGATAATGAAGTCGTTATTCCAGCTGTAGTGTTAGAAGAGGTAGATTCGAAAAAAAGGTATATGGATGAAATTGGGAGGAATGCAAGGCAAGTATCAAGAATGATTGACAGTATGAGGCAGTCCGGGAAATTGCATGAGCAAATCCTTCTTGAAAATGGAGGAAGCTTACGCATTGAACTAAACCATCGTTCTTTTCATCAGCTCCAAGAAATTTTTGTTGAAAAAACGAATGATAATCGGATTTTGGCTGTCGCTAAGAACCTCTCATTAGAAGAAGAGACAAAAGAAGGTGGTAGACCAGTTATTCTTGTGAGTAAAGATGCGCTTGTAAGAGTAAAGGCAGATGCTATTGGTTTACTAAGCGAAGATTTTTTAAGCGATCGTGTGATTGAAAATGAACATATATATACAGGTTTTCTTGAAGTATATCTCCATTTAGATATGGTGAATGAATTTTACAGTCAAGGAGAATTATCACTAAATAAAGTAGGGAACCATTCATTCTATCCTAATCAATTTGTCATTCTAAAAGATGCGCTTGGTTCATCAGCTTCTGCACTTGGCATTGTTGATCAAACGAAAGGGAAGTTGAAAAAACTTATTTTTGATTATGATCATATTTGGGGAATTAAACCAAGAAATGTACAACAAACGATGGCATTAGAACTGCTTTTACGCAGGGACTTGCCTCTTGTGACTTTAATTGGTAAAGCAGGAACTGGAAAGACGTTACTTGCGCTAGCTGCAGGCCTAATGCAGACTGAGGATTTAGGAGATTTCAAAAAGTTACTTGTCGCTAGACCAATTGTCCCGGTTGGTAAAGATTTAGGGTTCTTGCCAGGAGAAAAAGAAGAGAAATTACGGCCATGGATGCAACCGATTCATGATAATCTTGAATACTTATT
Organism: Cytobacillus sp. OWB-43; assembly: GCF_034651445.1. Lineage (NCBI taxonomy): Bacteria > Bacillati > Bacillota > Bacilli > Caryophanales > Bacillaceae > Cytobacillus > Cytobacillus sp. OWB-43. Next base: position 355,939 of record NZ_JAYEFF010000001.1, read on the forward strand.
TAATGTTAAGAAGCCGGGGGAATTAGATGCCATTTTGGCAGGAATGGGTTCAATTGAGGTTGAGGCTCTTTCTTATATAAGAGGGAGAAGTATACCTGACCAGTTTATTATTATTGACGAGGCACAAAATTTAACAAAGCATGAAGTAAAAACGATTTTAACAAGAGTTGGCGAGGGTAGTAAGATTGTCTTAATGGGGGATCCTGAACAAATTGACCATCCATATTTAGATGCCTATAATAATGGTCTTACTTACGTTGTCGAAAAGTTTAAAGATCAGAAGATTGCCGGCCATTCCAAATTGATTAAAGGGGAAAGGTCAGGGCTAGCTCAACTCGCTGCTGATATCTTATAAGGAAACTCTTAAATAACTCTATATAAAAAAGACTGAACGAGCATAGTTGCTCTCGATTCAGTCTTTTTTTTTATATAATATGGAAATCTTGTACATTTTTAATTGGCTGAAGGCGATTGCTTCCATCTTTATAATAAATATGCACTGGACCATCTTCTTTCAAAGGTTTACCCTTTAAAGAAAAGGCGAGAATAAGGCTTTCTGCCTCTGTCATAGGGATACTGACTGTTTCATTCTCACAATGTACTTCTATTGTCCTCGATCCACTATTTGGCTCAGCATTTGTAAGAAAAGGCAAGAAGGGAATCCCAAAAGTACCGGTTAAGACACGAACTTTTTCAAATTTCTTCTCCGTTTTAAGTGTTGGTGGGTAAACTGCACCTTCCATTATTTCACGATCCCAATGTTTAGAGGCTGCTTTCGTATATTCCTCCTTTTCATTCGGTAATTCTTCTTGATTCTCAAAATATGTATCAAGGTCAATTTTTCGATCATCAAAAATCCATACACTTGGATCGAGTGTAATTGTATATTTGACGTTGCCTGTAATATGGATGATATCCTTCATTTGTCATACCCCCTGCTTGTGTCACTAATATCTAATGTTCCTTATAAAGTATAACGCTTTTAACTGCAAATGTCATTTCAACTCGAATGGAATGTTACTAAATGTATTAAACTATAAGGAAATATTGAAGGAGAGTAGGGGTGTTATGGGTTGTCAGACTGATCAAGAATTGTTAGGAATAATTGAACGAGTAAAACCGCTTGTTGCTAAAGGTAAAGTAGCAGATTATATCCCGGCTTTGAAGGCTGCTGATCAGTCAAATGTTTCAGCAGCTGTCTTTCATATTACTCGAGGCAGTGATGTTTGTGTTTCAGCTGGAGATATTGAACAAAAGTTCACATTACAAAGTATTTCAAAAGTGCTTGTTCTAGCACTAGCATTAATTGATCAAGGATACACAAATGTGTTTCAAAAAGTAGGTATGGAACCAACTGGGGATCCTTATAATTCAATGATTAAGCTTGAGACGAGCTCACACTCTAAACCTCTGAACCCAATGATCAATGCAGGAGCATTGGCGGTTACAAGCATGGTAAATGGTAATTCTCCCGATGAGAAATGGCGCCGTATTCTCCACTTTGTCCAGTGCTTATTAGGTGGTAAAGCCATCGGTTACAATAAAGAGGTAGCAGATTCGGAATATAAGACAACGGACTTAAATCGTTCATTATGTTATTTTATGAAACAACATGGAGTGATTGATGGAGATGTAGATGAGTTAATTGATATTTATACGAAACAATGCGCGATTGAAATGAATTGTTTAGATTTGTCAAGAATTGCAGCTGTATTTGCCAATAATGGTCGTGATCCGCAAACAGGAAACATATTAATTGAGGAGGAAGTTGCAAGAATATGCAAAACATTCATGGTAACTTGTGGTATGTATAATGCTTCAGGTGAGTTTGCAATTAAAGTGGGAATTCCTGCGAAAAGTGGTGTATCGGGTGGTATAATGGCAGTTGTGCCAGGGAAGTTAGGTATAGGCATTTTCTCTCCTGCCCTAGATGAGAGAGGGAATAGTATTGCCGGTGCAGAAATTTTGAAGATTATGGCAGAGGAATATCATTTTAGTATTTTTTAATCAGCGGATATCCCCTGATTATCCTTGCTTTTTTTTTCACTTAAGTTTAAAATTTATAGATAGGATAATCGCTCGGAAACGGGGGGATTGAAAGTTGGCTTCTGAAATGGTTATTGATCATAAAGAAAGAGCTAATGCTCTATTACAAGCAGATGCTGAAAAAATATTAAAATTAATCAAAGTCCAAATGGATAATTTGACTATGCCTCAATGTCCATTATACGAAGAAGTACTTGATACGCAGATGTTTGGCTTATCTCGTGAAATTGATTTTGCTGTGAGACTTGGATTAATTGCTGATAAAGATGGAAAAGAAATTCTTGATAAACTTGAGAGAGAATTATCCATTCTACATGAAGCATCGGTAAAAAAATAAAACATATTAAAAACTCAAGCTAAAGATATTAGCTTGAGTTTTTTTATTTATTAGAACTTGGTTAAGGGGAGAGAAGAGAAGAGTAGAGAAAAAATAAGAAGAAATAATATGTTATGCTGCTTTAAAATTAATAGTCAATATTATGCTAATCTATACAATTGATTCTATGAATTAAGCATATATAGTAGACAAATAAATAATTATGATGTATAAATATATTAATTAGTATGTCACATTAAATGAAATAATACAGAACAATGATGTAATCATTTAACGAGTTACGTTTTAATTACATTCCTTTTTATCTTTATTTTGGCAGGAAAATCAATGCTATAGTAGAATAAATATACTACTTAAGAGAATAAAGGAAGAGGCATATGTTTAAAAAAATTCTGAAATCTTATGATTATTCATTGATCGTTGTATTAGGTCTACTATGTATTTTTGGACTGGTTATGGTCTATAGTTCAAGCATGGTGACTGCTGTCCAACATAATGGAGTTGCTAGTGACTACTTTTATGATAAACAAAGAACACATTTAATTCTCGGTACGATTGCGTTTATTGTTGCTGCTCTATTCCCATATAAAGCATATAAAAGTAACAAGTTTCTCATTCCAATCGTCTTCTTTTCATTTTTTGGATTGTTACTTGTATCGATTATCGGGAACGCGGTTAATAACGCACAAAGCTGGATTGATTTAGGTACCCGTTCTATTCAACCATCGGAGTTTGTAAAGGTTATTGTTATTGTTTATTTGTCTGCCGTTTATGCAAAGAAACAATCGTATATTAATGAATTTAATAAGGGCGTTGTACCACCGCTTGTTTATTTGATTCTCGTTTGTGGCCTGATTGCGATGGAACCAGATTATGGAACGGCAGGAATTATCTTTTTAATTGGTCTAGCGATTATTTTATCTTCTGGTATGAATATGAAAAACCTATTAAAGTTAGCTGGTATTGGTGCTATTTTTTTAGTTCCAATGATGCTTATTTTAAGAGATAAAATCTTTACAGATACTAGGCTAGCAAGATTCGATTTCCTCCATCCGTTTGAAGCTGAAGGGGGATATCAATTGTCCAACGCATTTATCGCCCTTGGTAATGGTGGATTAAGTGGTTTAGGATTAGGACAAAGTATTCAAAAAATGGGCTACTTACCAGAAGCTCATACAGATTTTATTATGGCTGTTATCGTTGAAGAACTGGGTGTTTTTGGTGTGATGTTTGTGCTTTTTGCTTTAGGTTTTATCGTACTGAAAGGCATATTTGTCGCACTCAAGTGTAAAGATGCATTTGGAAGTTTATTGGCTATAGGTGTTTCTAGTATGATTGGCATTCAAGCATTTATTAACCTTGGCGGTATATCAGGAGTCATTCCTTTAACTGGGGTACCTTTACCATTTATAAGCTATGGTGGATCATCTTTATTAGTACTTATGGTTTCAATGGGCATTTTAGTGAATGTATCAATGTTTGTAAACTATGAAAAGAAATATAAAGATAAAGAAGAACAAGATGTAACGACTGACAAACCAGTAAATACAACAGCAAGTATGGGTGGTCGTTTTACATATAATAGACGATAAAAATATACGGGGTGTTATTATGGGTCAAAAGATTAGTAAGGTATTAGTCGCCAATCGAGGAGAAATTGCCATTCGCGTTTTTCGTGCCTGTACGGAATTAAATATCCGTACAGTTGCGATCTATTCAAAGGAAGACTCAGGGTCGTATCATAGATACAAAGCAGATGAAGCATACCTTGTTGGTGAAGGTAAGAAGCCGATTGATGCTTACCTCGATATCGAGGGTATCCTTAAAATCGCAAAAGATAGCGGAGTTGATGCGATTCATCCTGGTTATGGCTTTTTATCAGAAAATATTCAGTTTGCTAGAAGATGCGAAGAAGAAGGTATTAAGTTTATTGGGCCTGAATCTAAACATTTGAATATGTTTGGAGATAAAGTAAAGGCGCGGTCACAAGCTCAAAGTGCGAATATTCCAGTTATTCCTGGTTCTGATGGTCCGGTGCAAGCTGTTGAGGAAGTAGAACAATTCGGAAGAGATTACGGCTACCCAATTATTATTAAAGCCTCACTTGGTGGTGGCGGTCGTGGAATGAGGATAGTTAACAGTGGCGAGGAAGTGAGAGAAGCATATAATCGCGCGAAATCTGAAGCAAAAGCGGCATTCGGAAATGATGAAGTGTATGTCGAGAAATTCGTACAAAATCCGAAACATATAGAAGTGCAAATTATTGGGGACCAACATGGCAATATTATTCACCTGTTTGAACGGGATTGTTCTGTACAAAGACGTCACCAAAAAGTTGTCGAAGTCGCACCATGTGTATCGTTAGATGAGGAATTAAGAGGACGTATTTGCGAGGCAGCCGTACAATTAATGAAGAACGTCGATTATATTAATGCAGGAACAGTTGAGTTCCTTGTTTCAGGAGAAGAGTTTTATTTCATTGAAGTAAATCCTCGTGTCCAAGTTGAACATACAATCACTGAAATGATAACTGGTATTGATATCGTTCAAACACAAATTTTAGTTGCTGAAGGATATGAATTACACAGTCAAAAAATTGGTATACCTGATCAAGCAGATATCAAAACAATGGGATATGCGATTCAATCTCGTGTAACGACAGAAGATCCTTTGAACAATTTTATGCCTGATACAGGAAGACTAATGGCTTATCGTAGTGGTGGAGGGTTTGGTGTTCGTCAAGATGCAGGTAATGCTTACCAAGGTGCAGTAATCACACCCCATTATGATTCTTTATTGGTGAAACTTTCAACTCATGCAATTACCTTTGAACAAGCTGCATCAAAAATGGTTAGAAATTTACAAGAATTTAGAATCAGAGGGATAAAAACCAATATTCCGTTTTTAGAGAATGTTGTTAAACATAAAAACTTTTTGACAGGTGAATATGATACATCATTTATTGATCGTACTCCGGAACTGTTTATTTTCCCAAAAAGAAAAGACCGGGGAACAAAAATGCTTTCATACATCGGTAATGTAACTGTTAATGGTTTCCCTGGAATCGAAAAGCAGAAGAAGCCAGCATTTGATCAACCAAGAATGCCTAAAATTATTTTACCTAATGAGTATCAGTCTGGTACAAAGCAAGTACTTGAAGAACGTGGTGCAGAAGGGCTTGTGTCATGGATTAAGGAACAAAAGAATGTTCTATTAACAGATACGACGTTTAGAGATGCTCATCAATCCTTACTAGCGACAAGAGTCCGAACGAAGGATTTACAAAATATTGCTGAACCGACGGCCAAACTACTTCCGCAAATGTTTTCTTCAGAGATGTGGGGCGGTGCGACTTTTGATGTGGCTTATCGCTTTTTGAAAGAAGATCCTTGGGAAAGATTATTAACATTACGTCAGAAGATGCCAAATATTCTCTTACAAATGTTGTTAAGAGCATCTAATGCCGTTGGTTATAAAAACTATGCGGACAATGTTATTCAAGAGTTTGTAGAAAAGTCAGCACATGCAGGTATCGATGTCTTCCGAATTTTCGATAGTTTAAACTGGGTAAAAGGTATGGAGGTAGCAATAGATGCTGTTAGACAGACAGGCAAAATCGCTGAGGCAGCCATTTGTTATACAGGTGATATTTCTGATAAAACAAGAAAGAAATATGATCTAGCGTATTATAAAGAGTTGGCAAAAGAACTCGAGAATCAAGGTGCCCATATTTTAGGGATTAAGGATATGGCTGGATTATTGAAGCCGCAATCAGCTTTTGAGCTCATCTCAGAATTGAAAGAAACTGTAGATATTCCTATTCATTTGCATACGCATGATACTAGTGGCAATGGAATTTTCACTTATGCAAAAGCAATCGAGGCGGGCGTTGATATTGTTGATGTTGCCTTAAGTACAATGGCTGGATTAACATCACAACCTAGTGCAAATACATTATATTATGCGTTAGAAGGGTCAGAAAGACAACCTGAGATGAGTGTGGATGCATTAGAACAGCTTTCTTATTATTGGGAAGATGTACGTAAATATTATCAAGAATTTGAAAGTGGTATGAAAGCACCTCATACGGAAATTTATCAACATGAAATGCCTGGAGGGCAATATAGTAACCTACAACAACAGGCAAAAGCAGTTGGTCTAGGAGAGAAATGGGATGATGTAAAAGGGATGTATTCCCGCGTCAATCAAATGTTTGGTGATATTGTCAAAGTTACACCATCATCAAAAGTTGTAGGAGATATGGCTCTATACATGGTACAAAATCAATTAGATGAAGAAGCGGTCATTCAAAAAGGTGCTTCACTAGACTTCCCTGATTCTGTTGTCGAGCTGTTTGAAGGTTATTTAGGGCAACCGTATCAAGGATTCCCTAAAGATCTACAAAAGGCGATATTGAAAAATAGAGAAGCCATCACTGTTAGACCTGGTGAGCTGCTAGAACATGTTGATTTTGATGAAATAAAAGCGATTTTATATAAAGATTTAGGTAGAGAAGTGACAAGCTTTGATGCAATTGCCTATGCACTTTACCCTAAGGTGTTCATGGACTACCACAAAACATATACGCAATTTGGTGATGTTTCTGTTCTTGATACACCTACATTCTTATACGGTATGAACTTAGGTGAAGAAATTGAAGTGGAAATTGAAAAAGGAAAAACGCTTATTGTTAAATTAGTGTCAATTGGTCAAGCGCGGGCAGATGGAACGAGAGTGATTTATTTCGAACTAAATGGACAACCTCGTGAAGTGGTGATAAAAGATGAAAGTATTAAATCTTCCGTTGCAACGAAAGTAAAGGCAGATCCTCACAATGAAACACATATTGCTGCGACAATGCCTGGAACAGTTATTAAGGCAGTAGTAAACAAAGGTGACGTCGTTAATCAAGGTGACCACTTGATGATTACTGAGGCGATGAAAATGGAAACAACTGTACAAGCTCCATTTACTGGTACGGTAAAAGAAATTTATGCAGCTGATGGTGAATCGATTGCTACTGGTGATCTTTTAATTGAATTAGCGCGATCATAATAAAAAACTTTTCCTCTTAAATAGAGGAAAAGTTTTTTTGCTTACTTTAATCAAAAGAAAATTTATGATAATGGAACGTTTTTGTCTTTTTTATTGTCCGTTTTCTTTGATTGAGTCAATTCATTTGCTTTGCTTCGTGTTGTGAGAAGGATAAAGTAGCTTAACACCCCAAACAAGCAAGAAATAAAAAATGCATGGGCGAGCGCAATGTATAAGTTTAATTGGGTAATTACAACTAGTGCACCAGCGATGACTTGCAAACTGACTAAAATAAACGAGATAATCCAGCCGATATAAATAACTGGCTGATGCTTATAATGTTTCAGTGCCAGTATCATGATATAGGTAATCCAAATAAATATGATACCAGCTGCTGCACGATGTCCCATCTGAATCCATTCATACATATTTAGGGGAAGACCGATGGCGTCATTCCTACAGAATGGCCAATCGATACAAACGAGACTAGCATTTACATGTCGTACGAGCGCACCTGTATAAACAACGATATAACTGTAGAGTGTAACCCCGATAATGTGGCGCTTCATTCGTTGATCGAGAACAAGTTTTTCTGCTTGGAACTTCTTATCCACTTCGAAAATTAACAAAGTAAGTAATAGAACAGCGGCAAATGATATTAATGAAATACCGAAATGGAGTGCCATCACAAAATCAGATTGTCCCCACATGACTGCAGCTGCACCGATGAGTGCTTGCAATACTAGAAAGATGACAGATGAAATGGCTAGAAATTTAGTTTCTCTTACATGACCAATCTTTTTCCATGACCAAATGGCTAAAATTAGAACCATAAATCCGACAGAACCTGAAACAAGTCTATGCGCGAGCTCAATAATTAATTCGGGTGAAATATTGCTTGGGATAAATTCACCGTGACATAATGGCCATGATGCCCCGCAGCCGTCTCCCGAATCTGTCTTTGTAACTAATGCCCCGCCTAATAGAATGAGTAGCATGCCTATTGTTGTTAGGACAGCGAACCATTTTAATGATCGTTGCAAATCTTTCACCTTCTTCTGAATGTATAGGTATGTATGAGCGCTATGGCTATAAGAATATAGGTTTACGCGGCGCGTGATTATACTTATAAATACCATTTAAATGCTGATATTAGTCATATTGTATAACCAAAAAATTGTGTTCATTATGTTTATTTACTTCATTTTATTCGGATAAGTTATGATTGAAGTAAATGTGAAAAAAATACGTCTATGTATACTCACTTTTTTGATACTACAGGATTCATCAAAATATTACAATACTTATAAAAATTCTTCCGTATTCATCCTTATTTCCCTTGAAAACATAAGTTTTGTCTGCTAGAAATATAGTTGTCATGTAAATATTTCTAAAAAGCATAAGTTGTGTTATTACCTTAATTTATCATTTAATGAAAAAATTATTAACTTAATTATCTCAGAAAAGTGATGAATATATAATGGAAAACAAACTTCTGACACAAATTAGTCATAATTAATTCTAGAAAATTTCACAAAATAACTAAAAAATGTGATTTAATATACAGTGAATGCATCACACTTGTTTTGTGTGGAATTGTAAATGATTTGGAATTAATTATTTTTACTGCTTTGGTGAATTTAATGACAAATATGGTAATGTAAACTAATTTGCTTTATAGTGGAGTTAGTGCTTAACTTTTAATCTGTCATTAAATGCTTTCCAGTATCACATACTAAAAGGGAAATAGGATGAAAACGTAAAATTAGCTTGAAATCTGTCTGAGATTTTTTTAATAATCTGGATATTATGTTTACTCATAAATACATAGCAAACACAATGAGATTACTTACATATTTAAAAAAGTGAACATAATAGTAAGGAAGACAAGCTTTTTAAGAAAGTTGTTTTCTAAGATAGGAATACCTTTTCCAAAGTTTGTAACAATATGATTAGAAGTATGTGTTGGGCTTTACTTAATTTTACTGGTGGGTAGCTCATTTTTCATTTGTTGGGAGATTCTCTCTTGTTGAGAGATTTATCCATATTAAGTTTTAGCACTCAAAGAAATTTTCACGAAAGAGGGGTATGAATAAGCTATGAAAAGGCTTGCAAAAGGGCGTCTGCTATTTATGTTAGCTGTAACGACGTTATTTCTAGCCGGCTGTGGTGAGCCATTTATATCGGCACTACAACCAGCGGGTGAAGTTGCGCAAACACAATATGACCTTATGCTATTGAGTACATTCATTATGGTTGGTGTCATTATTGTCGTGACAGTCATTTTCCTTATCGTACTGTTTAAGTTTCGTCGTAAAGACGATAAGATTCCTAAACAAGTTGAAGGAAGTCACAAATTAGAGATTATCTGGACTGTTATACCAATTTTATTACTTCTAGTTTTAGCTGTACCGACTGTTGCAGCTACGTTTGACTTAGCTGATGTTTCTCCTATGGAAGATAAGAATGAAGAGGGGAAAACGGATGTAACGGTGGTAAATGTTAAAGCGAATCTTTATTGGTGGGAGTTCGAATATCCGAATCAAGGTATTGTAACTAGCCAGGAGCTAGTAGTTCCTACTGACGAAAAAGTATATTTCAATCTACTATCAACAGATGTGAAACATTCATTCTGGATTCCAGCTGCTGGTGGTAAGCTTGATACCAATACTGAAAATACGAATAAGTTTTGGTTAGAATTTGATAGTAAAAAAGCTGATGAAGTAGGTAATATTTTTTATGGGAAATGTGCTGAGCTTTGCGGACCATCACATGCATTAATGGACTTTAAAGTAAAAGCTATTTCAAAAGATGATTTTGATGCTTGGGCTGAAGACTTGGCTTCTATGGAAGAAGCAGCTCAACCTGAAACTGCGTCTGCAGAACAAGGGCAAGAAATCTTTAATCAAAGCTGTATTGGGTGTCATGCAGTTACACCTACAGGAGCAAATGCTGTTGGTCCTAACTTGACAACTTTTGGTGACCGTACGCATATAGCTGGATACTTAGAGCATACAGAAGAGAATCTGAAAGCTTGGATAAAAGATCCAGAAGAATTTAAGCCTGGAAATAAAATGACAGGTCAGTATGGTGACCTTTCAGATGAAGAAATCGATGCATTAACAGATTACTTAATGGGCCTTAAAGTTGAGGATTGATAAGGCGATTTGCGTTTAAGAAGGAGGTAAAATTGTGAGTACCTATGCTCAGAAAAAAGGTGTTGGCGCCGTTTTATGGGATTACTTAACAACTGTTGACCATAAAAAAATCGCCATCCTTTATCTAATTGCTGGTGGATTTTTCTTCCTAGTCGGTGGACTAGAGGCAATGTTTATCCGTATCCAGCTAGCCGTACCAGGCAATGATTTTGTAAGTGCTGGAGTATACAATGAAATACTCACTATGCACGGTACAACAATGATTTTCTTGGCAGCGATGCCGTTGATATTCGCATTTATGAATGCGGTTATGCCACTACAAATTGGGGCACGTGATGTTGCATTCCCTTTCCTTAACTCTTTAGGGTTCTGGTTGTTTTTCTTTGGTGGTGTATTTCTAAACCTTTCATGGTTTTTAGGAGGAGCTCCTGATGCTGGTTGGACTTCTTATGCGTCCCTTTCACTTGCGTCAGAAGGTCACGGGATAGATTTTTACGTACTAGGATTACAAATCTCAGGTGCGGGTACATTAATAGGGGGAATTAACTTCCTTGTAACGATTATTAATATGCGTGCACCAGGAATGACTTATATGCGTATGCCATTATTTACATGGACAACGTTTGTAACGTCAGCATTAATACTATTTGCATTCCCTCCACTAACTGTGGCACTTTTCTTAATGCTTTTTGATCGTTTATTTGGAGGAAATTTCTTTAACCCAGATATGGGTGGTAACACAATTATTTGGGAGCATTTATTCTGGATCTTTGGACACCCAGAAGTTTATATCTTAGTATTACCAGCTTTTGGTATCTTTTCGGAAATCTTTGCGATTTTCTCAAGAAAAAGATTGTTTGGTTATTCATCAATGGTGTTCGCTACTGTGTTAATCGGGTTTTTAGGTTTCATGGTATGGGCTCACCATATGTTTACAACTGGATTAGGTCCGATCGCTAATGCCATTTTCTCTGTGGCGACAATGGCAATCGCTGTTCCGACGGGGATTAAAATATTTAACTGGCTCTTTACAATGTGGGGCGGTAGCATTAAATTTACAACCCCAATGTTGTATGCTATTGCGTTTATACCAACCTTTACAATGGGTGGAGTAACAGGTGTTATGCTTGCGTCAGCTGCACAGGATTATCAGTACCATGATAGTTACTTTGTTGTTGCTCACTTCCATTATGTTATCGTTGGTGGAGTTGTCTTCGCATTACTTGGCGGTTTACATCTATATTGGCCGAAGATGTTTGGCACAATGTTGAATGAAGCCCTTGGTAAAGTAACATTCTGGTTATTTTTAATTGGGTTCCATTTAACCTTCTTTATTCAACATTTCTTAGGTTTAATGGGGATGCCGCGTCGTATCTTTACGTTTAACGAAGGTCAAGGGTTTGAAACTGCGAACTTGGTAAGTACTGTTGGTGCCTTCTTTATGGCGGTAGCAACAATCGTATTATTAATTAATGTGGTTATGACCATTGCGAAGAATAAAAAAGTTGGTGGCGATCCATGGGGTGACGGACGTACACTTGAATGGGCAATACCATCACCACCACCGTTTTATAACTTTAAACAGCTTCCGCTTGTACGTGGGTTAGATGCTTACTGGATTGAGAAAATGGAAGGTAATAAAGAGATGACTCCTGCTGAGCCAATAGGTGACATCCATATGCCTAACAATTCATTTGTTCCATTTGTTATTTCAGTAGGATTGTTTATCGCGGCATTTGGTGCAATGTACCATAATGAACATTCATGGGGCATCCCAGTACTTATTATCGGCATGTTGGTTGTCTTTGGTTCTATGTTCTTTAGATCAGTGAAAGATGACCACGGATATCATATTCATAAAGAGGAATTAATGGATGATGATAAAGGGGGTAAGGCATAATGAAGGCAGATGAAAAATTCACATATGAAACATGGCCTGCAGCGCCTGAAAAGCAAACCCTCGACGGAAAGAATAAATTTTTAGGTTTCTGGCTATTTCTTGGTGGTGAAACTGTTTTATTTGCGACTTTATTTGCGACTTATTTAGCATTAAAGGATCGTGTACCAAACAGTGACCATTATTTAGCAAAAGACCTTTTTGAAATACCATTAGTGTTTGTTATGACAATGTTGTTATTAACAAGCTCATTAACAAGTGTTTATGCAATGTACCATATGAAGAATTTCAACTTCAAAAAAATGCAGTTATGGTTAGGCATTACCGTATTACTCGGTTTAGCTTTCCTTGGTTTAGAAGTTTATGAATTCAACCATTATGTACATGAATACCATCATACATTTACAAGTTCAGCATTTGGTACAGCTTTCTACACACTTGTAGGCTTCCATGGTGGTCACGTTGCATTTGGTCTTGCATGGATCATTACATTAATGGTACGTAATGCAAAACGTGGATTAGACCTTTATACAGCACCAAAGTTTTATGTTGCAAGTTTATACTGGCACTTTATTGATGTTGTATGGGTGTTTATCTTTACGGTTGTATATTTAATGGGAATGGTGGGATAACTGATGGCAAATGAAGAATTAAACTCAGGTAACCCAAAAGTTGACATTGAATATCGTCGCAGAAAAAGCGCAGAGGAAATGAGATATCAGGTTGTTTCATTTGCAATGATGATCTTTTTAACATTTGTGGCTTTCATTGCTGTTGGCTATGATATTTCCGGATGGTTTACCATTCCGTTTATCTTAGTACTAGCAATCGTTCAAGTAGGCTTCCAACTATATTATTTCATGCATATGAGCCATAAAGGACATGAAGCTCCTGCATTGTTCCTGTATTCAGGTGTCTTTGTAGCTTTCATTACTCTGCTGGCATTCATGACAATTATTTGGTGGTAAAATGAAAAACGGCTGATAAATTTCAGTCGTTTTTTTGTGGGTTAAAAATGGTTAAAATAGATTGCTAATTAATTCATGTAATAGATGAATAACAAAATTGAGCTACAATTCTTAAAAATTTATGACAGTTACAACAATCAAGGTAAGATGTTGACACCGATTCCATAAAGTGGGTTGCCACGGTCTTTAAGACAAGCGTATAATAGACATTGATATCAGAAACAATAATGATGGCCTGTAGTATTACATAAAATGAGGTGACGTAAGAATGCCACTTAGTATTTTTGGATTTAGAGCATTATGGAGTCCGTATTTTCTTCTAGCATTGGTCTTGTTGTTAATTTTGTATTTTTTAGTGACCGTTAAGTTTCGCCACCGTTTTGCAAATAGTGAACCATTACATAAGAAAGAAGCGCTATTCTTTTCCAGTGCAATCTTAGTCTTATATCTGATTAAGGGATCTCCGCTTGATCTAATGGGACATTTGATGTTTTATGCACATATGATTCAAATGGGTGTACTCTATTTAGTTGTGCCAATCTTGTTTATTTACGGAATTCCTAAATGGATGTGGCGTTCCTTTATTGCCTTACCAATCATAAAACCATTGTTTCGCTTTTTTACAAAACCATTAATTGCTTTAATCTTTTTTAATGGCTTATTTTCTTTTTACCATATCCCATTGATTTTTGATGTAATTAAAGTAGATATGACTTTGCATACAGTTTATACAATCATCTTATTTCTCTTTGCTATATGTATGTGGTGGCCACTTATCACGCCGTTACCTGAGCAGCAAAGAATAAGTGGGCTAAAAAAAGTCGGTTATATTTTTGCAGATGGTATTCTATTAACACCGGCTTGTGCACTGATCATATTTGCAGACGCACCGATGTATGCAACGTATTCTGATCCACATGCATGGGGACAAGCATTAGCTCTCTGTGTTCCCACAGGAACCCTCGCAGGATTAAATTTAAGTGGACCAGAAATGTTTAATAGTATGTCTCTACTGCATGATCAGCAGTTAGGCGGCGTTATTATGAAAATTATACAGGAAATTGTTTATGGCTATGTTTTGGCGCTTGTATTTTTTGAATGGTATCGCAAAGAACAGTCAGAGGAGAAAGAAGCTGAAAATCAGCTCATGAACCCAAGAACAGTGGAATAAATCTCGAGCCTACCTAGCTACTAAGGTAGGCTCCATTTTTGAACAATTAAAGAACTTTTACGAAAACCATTCAATCATGATTGAAAAAGAAGGAATACTTTTATAAAATGAGCATAGCTTCTTCATGTAATTATATGAAGAATAAAGTACATATAGGAAGTTTGATAAGAGAAAGGAAGTTACTATGGAGCATTCATTGCCTGTCTTACCAACAATCAGTACAACCTTTATCGTGTTAAGTGCCATTATGGTGGCAATTGGTTGGGTTCAAATTAGTAAGAGAAAAATTGACGCACATAAAAAATCGATGACATTAGCTGGCATTTTTGCCATCATATTCTTTATTATTTATGCTAGTCGAACAATCTTTATCGGAAATACATCATTTGGTGGCCCTGATGATATAAAAATTTATTATACCCTTTTTCTTGTCTTTCATATTACATTGGCCACATCAGGAGCGGTACTTGGAATCATTAACTTGTATACGGGATATAAGAATAAGTTAAAGCTTCATAGAAAGATCGGTCCCTTTACAAGTATTATTTGGTTTGCTACTGCCATTACGGGGGTAGCCGTTTATTTACTACTATATGTTTTTTATCATGGCGGAGAAACAACATCATTAATCAAAGCGATATTCGGATTCTAAAAAGTCCAAAGTCATGTAAGTCCGAGCTTATTCGAGTGCTAGTATCATTCGAATAGGTTCGGACTTTTTTTGCTTGCTTGTATTTCCATGTCAATACTTGACACAGTAATACATAAAACTGTAAATGAAGAAAGAATAAATGAGAATAAAGTAAGTAAGACCATCAAATAGTAAGAAACAAGAAGTTTTTAGGTTACTGTCTAAAGAGTACTTTTTGTAAACATAGCAGAACAAAATGAGATCAAACTGCATTAACTATAATATCCTTTACTTAATAAGGTTGAATTCAGAAATGAATGGATGATGCAATTGGAAAAGCGAGATGTGGAAAAACAAAAAGTACGCAAATTTATCATTTCATCCATTGTAGAATCCAATATACGCTATCTTCAAATGGATGGTGCAGAGGAAAAGGTAAGGTTAATTAGAAGAAGTAGTGAAGATATTATTACGCGATTAGATGATCAGGTGATAATTGAAGTAAGATTAAGTATTAGACCTTATAAAGAAGTATTAACAGATTTGATGATTTTACAAAAACAAATTATTGAAGATATTCGATTATTGACTGGACTTCGCGTTGGTAAGGTGGTTTTGAAAATAGAGCATTGCTCTATCGACTCGATAGAAAAAACGTGAAGATTTGTTCTTCACGTTTTTTTTGCTTACTTAAGTATTTGTTCTAAATCATTATTAATGTCTGTTAGGATCTTTTCAGATTGCTTAACAAGTGATTGTGGAAAGTGTTCGCCATCCCCATATTCTACTCCATGAGGATAATAATGTTTGCCTAATAAAGGAGTAAGTAATTGAATCGTCGCCTTTCTAGCGCCAACGTCCCCTTCGACTGCATGTCCAAATACACGAAGATAGTAGATTCCTTCTTTTAATTCAAATTTTCGATCGTATGTAACTCTTTCATAATCCCACTGTCCTGCACGTACTAACTGATAAGAATCCATTAGGTCATCTAGTCGCTTTAGTTCAACTTGCTTGTTTTCTAAACCCGTATTTTCAAGCTTCATAATAATCAATCCCTCCTGAAAAAAACAATTGGTAAACAGAACCAATATTGAATCATCTCAAATTTAATAATAGTTGAAAAATGGACAAGTTGCAATCTTTTTCAAATGGATCATTATATTCACCTAACACTAGTATTCCCAACATCCTTCATATATGTATAATGAAAAAATTAGTGAAAAGAATGATACATATAGAGGTTAATGATATAAAGTTCATTTCCATGTATAATAAGATGTATAAACCTTTAAATCGAGATTTTTAAACAATTTAAATTAGCTTCTTTATTGAAGCGTACCTTATAGTTGTTGTAAAGGTTTTCTTAATTCATAAACAACTTGCTATTATCCATTTCTATGTGATGATATACTATATTTAAACATATGTTATAAAAAATACTTTTTCGTGTATTGGAAAGATTGGGAGTTATGTGATTCTTAACGATACTCATGTTTATGACATGGATATAATAGAAGTGTCCGGGTTTAAAAGAAGTCATGGGAGGTGCAAGTTCTCTGAAGAGTGTATTACGCGTATTTGTACTGATATTGGCTCTTACCGTTATATGGTTATACTTAGATTTTAGTAGTGAAGATCAACTGCTGTTGAGTGATGAGGGTACAGAAGTTGCTCAAGATGAGACGATAGGTAATCAACAGGATGAAGAGTCAATGGTTGCTGAGATGCCTGAAGAAGGGTTGCTTACTTTAATGGGGTCAAAAGCTTCGGATATAAAGAAAGAGTTTGGTGAACCGGAACGGATTGATCCTACACTTCAAGGCTATGAATGGTGGATTTATCCGAATGGCAACCATGAATATATACAAGTCGGTATATGGGAAGGGAAAGTTATTTCCATATATGCCACAGGTGAAGAAGTGGATGTTACCCCTTTTAAAATAGGACAACCATCAGGAGAAATTTATTCTTCGTTATATGCAGAAACAAATATAGAAATTGAATTCGAAGGTAGTGTTTATCGCTTTGAGTTATCAGAAGCGGACATGAATATGAGACCAATTATTAGAATTGGCGATTATTATGCATTACTTTATTTAGATAAATTTACAGGTACGCTTTCTAGTGTACGTTTTCTAAATGATGAGTCTTTCGTGATGTTAAGGCCTTATGAATTAGTTTATAGGGGCGAGTTATTTGTCGTAAATGATATAGAAGAAGAGGAAGAAGCCGCTATCAATCGAGGAATGGAGCAGCAGATTATTGATATTACAAACGTAATGAGAGAAAGATATAATGTGAATGAGCTTAGCTTAGATGAGCAGACCCAAGAAGTAGCATATAACCACAGTGTGGATATGTATGAAAGTGAAGCCTTTTCGCATACGTCGGATGAATATGGTGAACTGTCAGATCGCCTAAAAGCGGGCGAGGTTGCTTATCTATCTGCTGGTGAAAATATCGCTGCTAATTATGTAGATGCACCTTCAGTAATGGAGGGATGGTTAAATAGTAGTGCGCATCGTGAAACTTTATTGAACGAACAATTTACTCACATTGGTGTAGGTGTTCATAAGAAGCACTTTACACAAAACTTTATTGAAAAATGGGAACAAGAATAAAGACGTGGCATACTCATTGTATGATGAGTGCACGTCTTTTTTTTGTTCACTTTCCGATAACAAAAAAGTTAGAGGAAGCAGTTGCAACCTTCTTACCGTCGTCTCTTTCAACGACTGCAGAGAGGACCATCATACGACTTCCTTTATGAGTGATTGTTGCATGACAAGTAAGGTTGTTGCCTTTAATTGTAGCTAAATAATGAATGTTTAATTGTGTAGTCACTGCCACCTTATCTAACGGAGCTGCTTCATTGCTTAGAGTACCCATTGCAGTATCAATGAGTGTAGCAATCATACCTCCGTGAACAATACCAAGCGGATTATAAAGTAGAGGTGTAATAGGGATGGAAATTGTAACAGCATCATCTTCTAACTGTTCTTCTACATTCATAAATGCTTCAATATATGAACGATTAGCCCCATTTTGCTCTCTTTCTAAACTATCCACAATACTATCGATTAACGCTAAATCTTTGTCATTAGTCTCGGCAATAATTTGTGAAAACTTTTGAAGTAAGAAATCTTTCTTTGTCATAATTTGTGAAACTCCTTGTTATATCATTAACTTTAAGCATAAACCGTTTTCATCCTCATTCCAATAAAATGAAGTTTTGTATATGTGCTTATCTTTATCGTAACAGAAACCTAACCAATAGAAATATAGAAATTTATCACTATTATGGAGGTGCACTCATACAATAAAGTAGGCATTTGTAACGAAAACGAGGTGAATAATAGTGGCACAGAAACAATTGCACCCAACTGTGGAACGGTTTAAGTCTTATGTGAAAAAGAATCCATCAGTACTAAAAGAAGTGAGGTCCGGCAAAAAGTCGATGCAGCAATTGTATGAAGAATGGTACCTATTGGAAGATGATGAGCAAGATGTGCGTGATCAGAAGAGTGATTCTTCCGAAACCACTACTGAAAACAAACAAGATTGGATCAATCAAGTGATGGGAACTGTAAAAAACATGGATGTTAATCAAGTACAAGGTTATATTACAAATATGAGCCAGGCTCTCGGAGCAATTCAAGGGGTGTTATCACAATTTCAAGGAGGAGCTACATCCTCTAAAAGCTCTACTAAATCAAATTCAATTGCTCAAAAGCCAAATCCATTTGCATTTAAAAAAGATTAAAAGAAGGTGAAAATCTTTGCGTAAAGATATAAGAGAGTATATTCAACAAAATGAAGAATTAAAAAAGTTCGTTAGAGAACAGCCACAGTGGTATCGAACGTTATCGCGAAACCCAACAGAAATACAGAAATTAGAAGTAGCGTCTTTACATTATCATAAAAAAACAATTCCTCATCATGTAGAAAAGTTTTCTAATGGGGTTCAGATGGCATCTATGATGATGAGCATGTTTCAAGCAATGAACAGTCAATCATAAATGGTCTTCTTCGCTTAGGAAGAAGGCTATTTTTTATGAGTAATTATTATGTAAAAGCAAATAATACATAATAAAAAGGGTTGATGAGCTTGCAGAAAATATATCAATACTTCTCGCTTTGTATTTTATTCATCTTATTAGTAGCTTGCACCAAAGATATTCCAGAGCCAGAAACAAATAGCATACTAGCTCCTGTTAAGGGGCTTGAAATTAGAGAATCTATTCCGGTAACAACGGCCATGGCAAAAGGGCCACAAGATTTCTTCGTCAAGCATTTAGTGGAAGGTAACGATGTATTTATTGAATGTATTGTTGATGGGATAACATTTAGAGAAGATCGACAAGGGGTGAAGGGAAAGTTTATTGTTTATGTTGATGGGGAGAAAACAGAAGAAATCAACCGCGCAGCTTTCAAAATAAAAGGGTTGTCACAAGGGAAACATCATATCAAACTAGAAGTAGTGAGTAGTGATCCCGCGCTTTACTTTTTGACAAAAGAATTTATCGTACAAGTGGAATAATTCTTCTCAGTACTTTAGATTTTAGGTATTCCATGATATGATGAAAAGTGGAGGTGAGCTTCCAGATGCTTGCTACTTTAGAAAGATTAGAGATATTGGACGTAGCCGATGAGATTGTCACGATGATTGTCAAGTCTGAGGAAGCTACTCAATACAAGCAATGCCTCAAGGAGATGCAATCAAATCCTGAAACTCAGGAAAAGATTCGTCAATTTGTTGAAATGAAAGATCTTTATGAGGATGTACAACGATTTGGTAAGTATCATCCTGATTATAAAAGAGTTACGATGTCTATACGTCAGTTAAAGAGAGAAATGGATATGGATCCGTATGTTGCAGCGTATAGGCAATCGGAAACAGAGTTACAGAGTTTGCTTGACGAAATTAGCGTCATTATAAGTCACTCTGTGTCTCAACATATTAAAGTCCCAACAGGTAACCCATTTTTTGATAATGCTTGTTCGGGTGGTTGTGGATCAGGCGGAGCATGTAGCTGTTCTGCTTAACAGTGCGGTCATGACCGCACTGTTTTTTTAAAAAGATAGAGAATGAAAAAATCAATCACATTGTAAAAATAATGAAATATATGCTAGACTAATAACAATCATTTGAACAAAAGGGGAAGTATTATGCTTGGAGAGAGGCAAGGTTTAATTGTTTGGCTTTATTCATTAAAGCAAGCGAAAATGTTACGTCGCTTTGGGAACGTTCATTTTGTATCGAAACGGTTAAAGTACGTAGTTGTTTATTGTAACATGGAGGATATCGACGCTTTAACTGAAAAGATTAGTTCATATTCGTTTGTTAAAAAAGTTGAACCTTCATACAAACCTTTTTTAAAAACTGAATTTGAAAACGCAAAACCAGATAAAGCAAAAGAGTATGATTATAAGATGGGCATTTAACAACTTAAACAAACCTAGGCACATATAGTAAATATAGTGCCTAGGTTTGTTTAAGTTAGTGCAGGTAAATAGTGATTTAACCTGAAAATAGCGATTAAATGTTGAAAATATAAGTCTTTCTCAGAGAAAAGTGTCGAAGGTTTCACATTGAATTGGATGAGTTCTTTATTTAACTCTTTCGCTGTATCCGCAAATAATTGAAAGCGTTTATTAGGTTTGATTGTATGATTTGGCACGCCTTCTCTGCATATATATATAGGTTGGAATTTACCTTCAGCAGGTGGGTTTAATATCACGATAAGTGAACTCATCGCCTTGTCATTTATGGTTGTATGTAAAACCATCATATGTTTAAGGCGGTCATCATTCCTTTTCGCTATCTCTATCAATTCATAAATGTCAGAAAACCCTTCTCCGAGTTCAATAAATCTTTGAATCATATTTGTTCTCCTTTTATGTTTAATCAACACTTCCCTACTTTATCATTTTTTTTTATTGATTAGAAGGATATTCGGTGTTTATATATAATTAGGTACAATTATCTCTTGAATGAGTAGTAAGGGAGCACAAGATGAAAAAGGTCATTTCTATTCTTTTTGTTATCATTATTCTCTGTATATTTTTTAACCAATGGGACCAATTCATAACAGATGAGCAAACTGTCAATGCACAAGAAAGTGCACAAACAAATGTTACCATTCATTCAGATGAAAAATCTGTGCAAGTCTTTCAAACGATTTCTAGTTTATCTGACAAATCCATTTACGAAATAATCGTACCGGAGAAAGCTTCAAATTGGACATGTACATATAATGATAAAGATGAGTGTAAGAGAGTTTGGCGAGCTGAAAATATAATTGAAACTAAAGGTAGTCAGTTACATATTACCTATAGTTTGCCTCTAAATAAAAAGACTAACACTTTGATTCGTGATTGGTTATTTCAATTAAAGGGTGTCACTATAGATCATGTGGAATTAAAAATCATTGAATCTCACCATCGAAATGGAAAGTGGCTGGCTGGTATTCCTTTATCTGGGTTCGTAAAAGAGGATCTAATAGATTATTACTTCTTTTCTGGTAAGACCAACAATCCGGCACTGCTTTGGTATAATGAAGAAATAAACACCGAGCGAAACGAAACGCAGTATTCGTACTATGGTAATCACTATCCTGAGATCAAAGAACTGATACAAAAACATGAAGAAAAGGTAAAAGAAGCAAATTTTTTAAGTATCATTACAACTAATCAGTTGAAAAGTGGTCTATTTGGAGGCATTCTCATTTTACCTAGTGGAGAATTATTAGAAAGAGAATTAGTAGACGCTCTCTATTTCCATTCTATTGAAAGTGAAGAAATAGAATGGTTATTGGATTTGTTAACCTCATTTATTATTGATGAAAATCCTCGGTTTGATTTAAGTATGTATGCTTTTAACGAACTAAAAGAAAAGCTAACTTCAAGTGAGTTGGAACAGCTTGTTGCCAATATTTCCGACTTGGATGAAAGTTTCGTGCCAGAAGATATGGATGAGATACTTTATCAAATAACGGGAAAACAAACGAACTTCTTTGCTGAATTATTAAGGAATAAACAACCGGTTTCTTTAGAATTATATACAATGAAAGATTATCATTGGAATAATAAAAAATTAACTGTGAAAGTAATTGAAATTGATGGAATAGAGTGGGTACCTCTACAAAAGACAATGTCATTCCTCGAGTTTGAAACAGAGCGTTTATCTGAAACGGAATGGGCAATCTTTAATGACAAAGATGTTTATCGTCTATATTCAGACCAGTCGATTTTTATAAGAAACGAAGAGGTTTTTGGCTTGTTAGAACATCCACTGAAAAAGATGAATGGAGAGTATTATTTAGAAAAAAAATGGCTCCAGTCTATTTTTCATATAAACTTCAGAGAAGAGGGTAATAAAGTTTATTTTGACATGTAAAAGGAAAGCATATGTGGAATGATAGAATCATTCCTATTTGAATGAGTTCACCGTCGATAAAAATAAAAAAATCCCTGTAGCAAAAACCTACAGGGTCCTTCCAACCATCTAATAGGCAGAAGGTAAAGGGAGAGGAGAAACCGGAGGAAGAACTTATGGGGAAACGTAAGTCTTCTCCGCGGTTGGCAACAACATCGTTTAGATGCTGTTAATTTCATTATCTCCATATAAGACATTGTTATACATTTTTATTCGACATCTCTTGAAATACTTAGGAGAATATGAGTTTGTTTCCTATAAAAAGTATGGTAGGATGATGAAGAAAAATTGAATTTAGAATAAGTGGTGAGTAGTAGTATGCGGGTAGTATCTGGTCAATATAAAGGAATGCAACTTAAAGCCGTTCCTGGCAAATCAACAAGACCAACAACTGATAAAGTAAAAGAAGCAATCTTTAATATGATAGGACCCTATTTTGATGGTGGCATTGCACTTGATTTGTTCGCTGGAAGTGGCGGCCTTGGGATTGAGTCATTAAGTAGAGGTGTAGAAAAAGCGATTTTCGTTGATCGTGATAGCAAAGCAATACATACAGTACATGAAAATTTACGAATTTGTAAAATCGAAGAAGACGTTGAAGTTTATAGAAATGACGCAGAAAGAGCTTTAAAAGCCATTATGAAAAGGGAGTTGCAATTTGATTATATCTTCCTTGATCCACCTTACAAAAAGCAGCAACTCGTTAAATTGTTAGAAATCATTAGTCAACAGAGGTTACTAAAGCAAAGTGGCATTATAATGTGTGAACATAGCTCGGATATACAATTACCCACATTATGCGGGGACTTAGAACAAGTAAAGTATGAAAGCTATGGTATCATTGCTGTTTCCATTTATCGTTATATTGTACCTAATGAATAAATTAGAAAGCAGGGGGAATAAAAATGAGCGGGATTGCCGTATGCCCAGGAAGTTTTGATCCAATTACTTTTGGCCATTTAGATATTATTAAAAGGGGAGCAAAAGTATTTGATGAAATACATGTCGTGCTACTTAATAATTCTTCTAAGAACCCACTCTTTTCTGTTGAAGAAAGAATTCATTTAATTGAAGAAGTGACGAAAGACATTCCTAATGTCAAGGTTGGGACTTTTCAAGGTTTATTAGTGGATTATGCAAAAAGTGTAAATGCAAAAGCAATCATTCGCGGTCTAAGGGCAGTATCTGACTTTGAATATGAGATGCAAATCACATCGATGAATCGCGTATTAAATGATGAGATTGAAACATTCTTTGTTATGACGAATAATCAATATTCCTTCTTGAGCTCAAGTATCGTAAAAGAAGTGGCAAAATATCAAGGAGATATTTCTGACCTCGTTCCAGCTGAGGTACAAGATGCGCTACATAAAAAATTCGCTAAGTAAAATAAAGAGGCAGATCAACTCAGGGAGTGTCTGCCTTTTTTTATACAATCTTTTAGTTTTAAGGTCGTGTACTAATGGGAAAGAAAATGCCTACGATAGTAGATGAAAATATATAAAATAAGAGAAAATAAAGTAATGAGAGGTCCAAGTGTTATCATGTAATCATATATGGTAAAGGCTTCGCCTTGAAAAACGGGTATGGCGTTAGATGGTTGCTCAAATGACACACGGTCGTAGAGTAAATGCCAAAAAAGGTAGGCGTAAAAAGCAGCAATAAATGAATGAATAATACGAGCGATGAAAAATGGCTTAAAACGAATATCGGATTGAGCGATAATGCTTGCGACTTGTGATTGAACACTAAATCCACAGAAGGCCAAGATAGCACTGGCGATCATTACTTTTTGTAGCAACGGAACATGATCGACTTGAGCAGTCATCTGATTTCCTTGAGTCAGTTCAAATATGCCAGAAAATAATGCTTTACTAAAATCAGGGGAGATTTGGAAAATAGATAATAATAAACCGAGCCCATGAGCGAAAAAGTCTGTAATGCCGATGTGGAATAATAATTTATTTATGACCGAAAATAAAATAATAAAGCCACCGATCATTAATAAAGTATGAATAGAAGATATTACAGCATCACCAACAAGTTTTCCTAATGGACGCTGTTCTTGTAATCTTGTTTCATGTAAGACATTAAATGCTTCCTTAAATGAAAATTTTCGCGCGGGGGGCGTCGCTATCTTAGTGTTCTTCTTTTCTTCCTTTCGTCCGTAAAACCGCATGATTAAACCTACAGTTAAATTACCAAGATAATGGGCTAAAGCAAGGATAATCCCTAATTTTGTATTATGAAAGAAACCAACAGACACTGCGCCAAAAATAAACAAGGGATTGGAACAGTTAGAGAAGGAAACAAGTCGCTCTGCTTCCAGACGTGATATTTGTTTCTCTTGTCTTAATCTTACAGTGAACTTTGCTCCAGCTGGATAACCAGATGCCATTCCCATGGCTAACACAAAGCCACCTACACCTGGAACTCTGAATAGTGGTCGCATGAGTGGTTCTAATAGTACACCAATAAATTTTACTACACCAAAACCGATTAAAACCTCGGCTATAATAAAAAACGGTAAAAGTGAAGGAAAAACAATCTCCCACCACATTTCGAGGCCCCTTCTCGATGCATCAACGGATTCTTGTGGATATAATATAAGTGAAACGGCGATTAATGATGCCGAAAGTGCAAGCATGAATGTTTTTAACTTTGAACGTGACACGAACGAGCCTCCCTTATGTAATACGGCTGGAACACAATGTAAGCATGTCCTTCTTCTATTGAATATACGACGACAGATGAAAAATTAGACCATTGATTTCAAAATGACATTTACTTACTATTGATGAATCTTCATTTTAAAAAGATTCGAACTTTACAAAAAAGTATGGAAATATCTGAAAATGAAATCATTCGTCTGTTAACTAAAGCAACTATTTATACATAAGATAATAAATAGTATTTGGTTGTTTGATATCAATACATTAAAGAAGAAAGACAATCATTTTATGAAAGGGATTGGAGGGAAAGATTTTGGTTCGACCAAAAATAGGTCTTGCTCTCGGATCTGGTGGTGCGCGTGGGTTTGCACATCTTGGTGTAATAAAAGCGCTTGTGGATGAAGATATACCAATTGACATGATTGCAGGGAGCAGTATGGGGGCAATGGTAGGCTGCTTTTACGCTACAGGAATAGATATTGAAACATTATATAAATTTTCCACTGTTTTTAAAAGAAAGTATTATTTAGATTTTACGGTCCCTAGAATGGGATTTGTCGCTGGTAATCGAGTGAAGGAATTCATCCGTGTATTCACACAAGACAAGAAAATAGAAGATTTAAAAATTCCTGTTTCTGTAGTCGCAACTGACATCCAGAAGGGAGAAAAGGTTATTTTTCAAGACGGGCCAATAGCAGAAGCTGTTAGAGCAAGTATATCTATTCCTGGTATTTTTGTACCTGAAAAGGTTGAAGGACGGCTACTAGTTGATGGAGGGGTTATTGACCGTGTGCCTGTTTCAGTTGTAAAAGATATGGGCGCAGATATTATTATTGCTGTTGATGTCTCAAGAGTAAATGTTCAGACAGAGATACACTCCATTTATGATGTTATTATGCAGAGCCTAGATATTTTACAAATGGAGAATGTGATTAACCGTGAAATAGCATCCAATGTGATGATTCGACCAAGTGTAGAGATGTATAGTTCAAAAGCTTTTACAAATATAAATGAAATAATTAAGATAGGAGAAGAGGAAGCGCTCAAATATATCGACACAATAAAAGAAATTATCAAAAATTGGAAGGAGCCAAATGAATGAAAAGAAAAATTTGGGCTCGCTCCTTCTTTGTCTTAGCATTACTCGTCCTTGTTACTTCTTTTATACAACTTCCTTATTATGTCTCAAAGCCAGGTATGGCGAAAGAATTAGAACCAATCATTGAAGTTGAGAATGGTGACAGCGCTACAGGTAGTTTCATGCTTACGACTATAAGAATGGGCAAAGCTAATATTTATACTTATTTATGGGCAAAATGGCAAAAATATCAACATATTTATCCTATCGAGGATATCCGAAGAGATGATGAAACAGATAGAGAATATCAGTTAAGGCAATTATACTTAATGGATAACTCCAAGCAGTCAGCCATAGAAGTGGCATATCAACATGCTGGATTAGATGTGAATTACAATTATCAAGGCGTGTATGTACTTAATATTATGGAAGGTATGCCAGCAGAAGGGAAACTTGAAGCATCAGATAGGGTAACAAAAGTAGATGGAAAATCTTTTCAATCTTCGGAGCAATTCATTGATATGGTTTCATCAAAATCGGAAGGTGATAGCATATCCCTTACGTTTGAAAGAAATGGGGAACAAAGAGAAACCGATATCGAACTAGAGAAAATTGCTGCGACTGGGAAGGCTGGTGTGGGCATTACTTTAGTGGATGATAAAGAGATATCAGTAGATCCAGAAGTGGCGATTGATACAAGTGAAATTGGAGGTCCATCAGCTGGCTTTATGTTTTCATTAGAAATTTATAATCAGTTAGTTGAGGGAGATTTAACAAAGGGTTATGAAATCGCTGGAACTGGCACAATCTCACCAGATGGCACAGTAGGGCGCATCGGTGGAATAGATCAAAAAATTGTGGCTGCAGATAATGCCGGCGCAGACATTTTCTTTGCACCGAATGAGAATAATAGTAATAAGTCAAACTACAAAGAAGCTGTTAAAACAGCTAAAGATATTGGTACTGATATGAAAATCATCCCAATTGACACTTTTGCTGATGCCGTGAAGTACTTAGAAGGGCTAGAAAATAAATCATAGATCCAAGGACCTGTCGTGTGGGGCATGTAATGTATAAACGGAGAGATTCTGCTCAATCATCAGAATTTCTCCGTTTTTTTTATGAGATTTATTTCTGCTTAGTTATAAGTAACACCAAATTATACAATCTATGTAAATTTATTCGAATTCTATTGCCTAGGTGTACAAGTAGTGTGAAGAATGAAGAGGAGAAGGACCTAGCTCGGTCAACTAGAAATAGCCAATCAAAGGATTATATGTACATCTGGAGTGGAAAACTTCAAGATAGATAAGCAAAACGGTCTTGCGCGTCCATCCAGATTAAAAAAATGAGAGATAGACGAGCAAAAGCAGTTTTATTCGACCATCTCTCAAACATTGTTTTTCGCAGTAAACATTCGGCACGTATCTATATCATTTGTCATAAATGATTGGTGGTTGGCTAAAGTCAAGTTTTAAAAGCTCCTGCTGTTGTGGAGAATTAGCTGCAAGCGCATATATTCTAGTTGCTTTAAGATCTAGTGCTAATGACTCTCGATTTTTGTCTGAGACCTTAGAAATGAGAGGAAGCTTAAACTCGCCTTTATATTTATTTAAGTAAACCCTTCCTTTTTTGGACATACCAAGGAGGCGAAGGTATGGTGCTTGTTTTAAATGTGACATAGATTGTTTACCTGCATTGATAAGTATATATAAACAAATTCTCTGGATGCGTGTCCAAGTATATCGTTTTGTTTTCACTGCTTCCATAAATGTTTGAAAAGAAGTTGAAGTCTTGCTCGCTTCGATTAAACGGAATTCGATTCCTTCTTCAACCTCATAAATTTCTCTAAGTTGAGCAGGTGACGAACTGAGCAAGCGGTATTGTAGCATAGGCCAATACAGTTCCCAATGATGCAGAACTCCAAACTTTTTATAATACGAATGCAAGGCTTCATATGAGGTTCTCGGCATATATTTAAAAGTTTCTTCTATATTTGCTTCTTGAGAAAATATCTTTTTTCTTATGCTAGTTGCACTTGCTATGGTTGATGAGTTAAAGTCTTCATCATGGTACTCGGCATTCTTTCTTGCGATGGTTGTTGGCTCCATTTTCGCATTTTGTTGCTTTATAGCTTTTATGTATTGGAAGCCAAGAATATTATTTGGTTTAGTTAGGTCCACTATTTCTTCATCGATGGTCAATTGTTGGAAAGCAAGAGATGCAGATTTAGGATAACTATAGCCTTCTTTACTATAATTTCTAATCAGTTGGTTATACTCCTTTTCATGTTGATGTAACTGACGATAAGTTGATAAAAAGGGCTGTATACTACCTTGCTCACTACCAAATGATAAATATTGACACAGAGTGGCATCGAGTATTGAAATGGCTCCATTTGCAAATATATCTGCTTGAGATGTCGCAAATGAAAAAGGAAGTTCAAAAACAAGGTCACAACCACCAGCCAATGCCATTTCAGCCCGTGCCCATTTTGACACGATTGCCGGCTCTCCTCTTTGCAGGAAATTACCACTCATCACACAAATCACCACGTCTGCACCTGTTTCTTTTTTTGCTTGCTCTACTTGATAGGCATGCCCATTATGAAAAGGATTATATTCAACGACAATACCAACAGCTTTCATCTGTTAACCACTCCTTCTTAAATCTTAATTATAAATGAAGAAATAAAATTTCACTAATGCTTACATAAATCGACGATAAAGGTTTGCAAATTGAACAAAATTGGTTACAATACTAAGAGAAAATGAGATAAATGAATCTCTTTTCAATAACCTTCTGACTGTAAAGAAAAAATATTGACAAATAATTATATGAAAGCTATAATTACCTTTGTTGCCTTGGGGTGATTTATATGAAATGGACTTTAAGTCAGTTACAGAAATATCGAAGCAAGGACTTCTCTTTTGATGAAATCGTCAATGTTGATGAAGTAATCAAAATGGATGCTGAAATCAGAGATGCATCACCAATGAGAATTACTGGTCGAGCAGATATTGATTCTGAGAAAGTGATTGTCCATTTTAAAATGGAAGGTCATTTGATTCTCCCTTGTTCTCGCACATTAGTTGACGTTAAATATCCAATTAGTGTGGAAACAATTGAAACATTCCTCTTGAAAGCTAGTGATTATGAAACTGAAGAGGAAGTTCATCAAGTGCAAGGTGATGTAATAGACATGATGCCTATTATACATGAACTGCTTGTGCTTGAGGTCCCTATGCAAGTATTCTGCGATGATAGCGGTGAAGAGGGCGCTCCTCAATCAGGAAAAGATTGGGAGGTCATTTCCGAGCAAGAGAAAACGGAAAAGATTGATCCACGTCTTGCTGGACTTGCTCAGCTACTTAATCAAAAGGATTCTTCTGATTCATAACTGGAAGAAAACAGTGAAAGCTGGTCTTAATAATTTTTTCTTCATAGTGTATGTTCAAAATATAGAGAGGTCTTTTCTACTCTATTTTATTAATAGAAGTTAATCCTCAAGTTTGAACGACTCTAAATCTCTATAAGGAGGTGGGAATAATGGCTGTACCTTTTAGAAGAACATCTAAAACTGCAAAAAGACAACGTCGTACCCATTTTAAATTACAGGTTCCTGGTATGGTAGAATGCCCAAATTGTGGTGAAATGAAACTTTCACACCGCGTTTGTAAAGCTTGTGGAACTTACAAAGGAAAAGAAGTTGTAAACAACTAATTTTTCATATGACAAAACGCTGGAGCAATAAAAGCTTCAGCGTTTTTTCTATTGTCAATTTAGCTGGCAAAAGTAGATAGGTTATGCAGTGGAGTATTCTTGAGCACCCGTAATCACCTATTACGCATCTACAACTTGAGAAAAGGTTCATACTAGAGCGAGAAAGAACTGCATTTCGAAGTGGAATCTTATTAGGCTGAATCAGTAGGAATAATGGATTTAAACCCGTCAAACATAAAAATGATAATGAAAAACCAAGGTATAAGCCCAATGGACCTAAATGCTTTGCAAAACGGATTCCTAATTTTTTTAGTTAAATTATACTTTTTAAAGGAGATTTGATGATAATGAGCAGTTATTCAATACATAAAGAAGAAAATTTGCTTGTATTCACGATTACTAGAGAACATAAGAGAAATGCCATTAATTATGAGGTAATGGATGGCCTACTTAAAGTAATTAAAATGACTAAACAAGAAGCAAATATAAAAGGGTTGGTCATCACTGGAGAAGGAGAGAGTGCTTTTTGCTCTGGTGGTGACTTATCCGCTTTTCAAAATTTGATCACTGCAGAAGATGCCTATAACATGCTATCTAAAATGTCAAAGATTTTATATAAGCTCACTACACTCAACAAGCCGACAATTGCCCTTATTAATGGAACTGCAGTAGGTGGTGGTTGTGAACTAGCTACAGCATGTGATTTCCGCATCGCTAAAAAAGGAACGAAAATGGGCTTTATTCAAGGTACTTTAGCCATTACTACAGGTTGGGGCGGAGGTAGCCTATTGTTAGAGAAGTTGGAGAACGAAGTCGCTTTAAAGTTACTGATGGAAGCTAGGCCACTCCCGGCAGAAGACTTGTATAATAAAGGTTTTATTCATGCTATTTATGATCAAGTGAGTATGGAAGTAGTGCAACAATTCTTTGCCAACATTAATAGAATTCATACAAATGTTTTATCTGCCTATAAAGAGATCCTTGTTCGTAAGTGGAAGGTCACACAATTAGAAAAAAGAATGGAAGAAGAAGTTCGCACTTGCTCGACACTTTGGAGTATGGAAAGTCATCATCAAGCGGTAAATAAATTTTTAACAAAAAATAAGTAAATAAAGAAAACGAGTGAATATCCCATGTTTAAGTCTATCTTTTCTAGTATAAGCATAAGATGAAATAAAAACACTACTAGGAGGGGTTAGGGATGTCTTCTACTCGTCAAGATGCGTGGTCACAAGATGAAGATGTTTTGCTAGCTGAAGTCGTTCTTCGCCAGATAAGAGGGGGAGGAACACAACTTCAAGCATTTGAAGAAGTGGGTAAAAAGCTATCAAGAACAGGTGCTGCGTGTGGGTTTCGTTGGAACTCTTATGTAAGAAAGCAATATAAGAAAGCGATAGATGTAGCAAAGAAACAACGGAAAGAATTAAAGAACCGTAAAAAAGACCCAGAACTAACATCATTGGTTGTTGAAGAGGTGGCAAAAGATAAACATGTTTCAACAAGCCACCCGCAATTAAGCTTTAATGAAATTGTAGAGAGCCTTAAATCTGTATTTGAACAAGCGGAAAACGCCAATTCTGCTGAAAAAAACTCATTATCTCAGTATGAGGGGAAAATTATTTCTTTAGAAAAACAAACATTTTATTTAGCTGCTGAAAATGAAAGGTTATTAAAAGAAATACAAACATTGGAGCAGGATTATAAGGCGCTTGTAGAAATAATGGAGAAGGCAAGAAAAATGGTTGTACTAAAAACGGACGATCGCGAAAAGAATGTTCGTGTTTAGTTTCTATCCTACAATTTATTGATACTATTTATACTTAAATTTCCTTATCCATTTTTATTTTAAATTATAAACATAAAAGAGCACTCCATCCTAATGGAGTGCCTATTTATGTTTATTCGTCTTCTTTTAAAGATTCCTTTACCATACCTTCGGGAAACCATAGAACAGGATTTTCCCCTAAATCCCTATCCATATCATATTGGGCTGAAGTGAAGCCCATCTTTTCCCAGAATTCCTTTGACTTAATTCTTGTGTTTGTCTTAATAGGTAGGTTAAAGCTCTTGGCGAAGTTAACAAGTGCTGTTCCATAACCTTTTGATTGATAATCCTTCAATACTTCAAGCTTCCAAAGTTCTAAATAATCATGAGAAGGTTGGAAGTAACGGTCGAATTTAGCTTCTACTTTATAAAGACTCATGCGGGCAACCAGTAGGTCCCCAAAGTAAATGCCATAAAAAGGCGATTGGCTTCCGTTTTCTATTATATTGCCTTCGAGATCCTCGAGCATTGATAATTCTTGAAGACCATATTCTTTAAACTTTTTAAAATCTTCTAAGGTTCTGTAATTTACTTTTAGTCTTTCAACTTTATAGCTCATGATTCATCCCCCTAAAACACCTATGTAATTTATTGAATGCGCTTACTCTATATCATTATATAACAATATTAAGAAAATTTCTTTAGTAAACTGTCATTCTTTTATCATTCAAGACATAAAAATGTATTGTTCAAAAATAAACGTAAGCGTTTTCAATAAAAAAGAAGGAAAAAGAGCGAACCTTGTAGAAATAGGGAATATTGCGATAAATTAATTTTATTTGCATTTGGTTAATGTAACAACGAACGAAGGGAGAATAAATGATTGCAGAAAATTTTAATTGCCAATAGAGGAGAAATTGCCTTAAGAATTATTAAAACTTGTAAAGCACTGGGGATCGAAACGGTAGCAA
This sequence comes from Cytobacillus sp. OWB-43, assembly GCF_034651445.1. NCBI lineage: Bacteria > Bacillati > Bacillota > Bacilli > Caryophanales > Bacillaceae > Cytobacillus > Cytobacillus sp. OWB-43. The sequence continues at coordinate 388,831 of NZ_JAYEFF010000001.1, forward strand.
TATACTCAGAGGCAGATGAAGGGATGCCTTTTGTTATTGAGGCAGATCAAGCATTTTTAATTGGACCACCACCGGTCAATCAATCTTATTTAAATGTTGAGAAAATCATTCAAATAGCTTTAGCAGAGAAAGTTGATGCCATTCATCCAGGCTATGGTTTCTTATCGGAAAATGCAGAATTTGCTAGAAGAATTCATGCAGCAGGTATTATCTTTATCGGTCCAAACCCTGACACAATTGAAAAAATGGGAGATAAGATTATATCTAGGCAAACGATGGAAAAAGCGGGTGTACCTATTGTGCCCGGTAGCAATAGTGGTGTTGTAACAGTTGAAGCTGCTCTGGCTTTAGCTGAAACATATGGTTACCCTATTATGCTTAAGGCAAGTGGGGGCGGTGGTGGAATCGGTATGGTGCGCTGTGAAACTGAGCAAGCGCTCAAAAATGCCTTCTCCTCGACAAAATCAAGAGCGAAAGCATATTTTGGCAGTGATGAAGTATTTGTAGAAAAGTGTATAGAGGGTAGTCGTCATATTGAGGTACAAATATTTGGTGATGATAAGGGACAAATTGTTAGCTTATTTGAAAGAGATTGTTCTATTCAAAGAAGGCATCAGAAAGTCATTGAGGAATCGCCTAGCCCTTCTCTTTCAATGAAAACGAGGGATAAGATGCTTGAGACTGCTATTAAAGCAGGAGAGGCAGTAGGTTATAAAAATGCTGGTACCGTTGAATTTATCGTCGATGCGGATGAGAATTTCTACTTCCTTGAAATGAATACACGTCTCCAAGTCGAGCATCCTGTCACAGAACAAATCACCGGGATTGACCTTGTAGAATGGCAAATTGATATTGCTAAAGGAAATGAACTTCCCCTTAAGCAAAGTGAAATCAAATCAGTTGGACATGCGATGGAGTTCCGCCTGTATGCGGAAGACCCCGTTACATTTATGCCTTCACCTGGTACGATTAGTAAACTAAAATGGGGAAACCTTGATGGTATCCGTATTGATTATGGCTATGTTGAAGGTTCTAAAGTAACTCCGTTTTACGATCCAATGATAGCGAAATGTATTATAAATGGCGAGAATCGAGAGGAAACATTACAAAAGGCAGCACAATTTTTTAATGATCTAGAAATTTCTGGTATTAAAACGAATGCTCCGTTGTTTGTAGAAATTTTAGCTGATCAAGATTTTAGTAAAGGTAAATATACAACTGATTTTTTGAAAAATAAATCTTTAATAAAAAAACAGTAATACCATCCAAGGAGGAAAAGAAAATGAAAGAAATCGTAGCAAATATGGCAGGTACAGTTCTTAATGTGTTAGTTGCAAATGGTGATGAAATTACTGCAGGGCAGGAAGTGCTTGTCTTAGAAAGTATGAAAATGGAAATTCCTGTTGAGAGCAATGAAGGCGGTAAAGTAGCTGAATTAAAAGTTAATATCGGTGATTTTGTAAATGAAGGCGATTCTTTATTAGTTTTAGAATAAGGAGAGATAAATCATGACAACGATACAAACATTAACAGACGATTTAAAAGAGAGACGAAAGAAAATTGAAGCAGGTGGTGCACCTAAATACCACGAAAAGCTTGAAGGCCAAAATAAATTATTTGCACGAAAGCGTTTGGAACTATTATTGGATGATGGTTTTTACGAAGAAGATGGTAAGTTTGCTAACTGTAGTGAAGAAGGATTGCCAGCTGATGGAGTCATCACGGGAGTAGGAAAGATTAATGGGCGCACAGTTTGTGTGATGGCGAATGATTCTACTATTAAAGCAGGTTCATGGGGAGCTAGAACAGTTGAAAAGATTATTCGAATTCAAGAAACAGCTGAAAAACTTAAAGCTCCATTGCTTTATTTAGTAGATTCAGCCGGTGCAAGAATAACTGATCAATTAGATATGTTTCCAAACCGTAGAGGTGCTGGGAGAATTTTTCATAATCAAGTAAAACTTTCAGGTGTTGTACCACAAGTTTGTTTACTATTTGGACCATCTGCAGCAGGCGGCGCGTATATTCCCGCATTTTGTGATATTGTCATTATGGTAGACGGGAATGCTTCTATGTATTTAGGATCACCAAGAATGGCGGAAAAAGTGATTGGGGAAAAGGTTTCCTTAGAAGAAATGGGCGGAGCAAGAATGCATTGTTCTGTTAGTGGTTGTGGCGATTACTTAGCATACAGTGAAGAAGAAGCGATTACGGTTGCACAAAACTATTTATCTTATTTTCCGGGGAATTTTCAAGAGTTACCTCCAACTAAAGAACCTGTAGCGCCTAAAGCTGGTAAGTCTTTAGAAGAGATCATTCCTGTGAATCAAAATGCCCCATTTGATATGTATGAATGTATTGAACAACTAGTTGATGAGAATAGTTTTTTTGAAATGAAGAAATTATTCGCTGCTGAACTTATTACTGGAATAGCGAGAATAGATGGAAAGCCAGTCGGGATTATAGCGAATCAGCCAAAGGTTAAGGGTGGCGTTCTTTTTGTTGACTCGGCTGATAAAGCAGCAAAGTTTATCTCACTATGTGATGCTTATCATATTCCGTTGTTATTTCTAGCGGATGTTCCAGGGTTTATGATTGGCACAAAAGTAGAAAGAGCAGGTATTATTAGACATGGTGCGAAGTTAATTGCTGCAATGAGTTCCGCGACAGTACCGAAGATTTCAGTTATTGTCAGGAAAGCTTACGGTGCGGGATTGTATGCGATGGCGGGACCTGCTTTTGAACCGGATTGCTGTATTGCCTTACCAACTGCTCAAATAGCCGTTATGGGACCTGAGGCTGCAGTTAATGCTGTTTATTCTAATAAGATTAATGAAATTGAAGATATGAAAGAGCGCATTGCGTATGTACAAGAAAAACAAAAAGAATATAAGGAAACAATTGATATTTATAAATTGGCATCGGAACTCATTATAGATGATATTATCGCTCCAGGCGAGCTTAGAAGTGCCCTTATTAACCGCTTTGAGTTATACGCAACAAAAGATATACCAATCGTTTCTAGAAAACACCCAGTAAATCCAGTTTAAAGACCCTACCCTGACCTTTCTTAGGAGAGTAATCAGGGTTTTTTCTTTTATAGATATTTATTGATTGAATTTCTGGAAATGTACAATCTACCAATTGATCTTATCGGTGCTAATGTTTAAGTTTTGCTTTCTCAGTTGATTGATAAACTCAGTTTTGTTTTTAGGTGAAATGGCAATTGTTTTGAACTTCCCATAATTAATTTCAAGTTTATCAATAGACAAAGCAGGATCTGTAAACGGGTTTTTCGTTTCCGTAACGCTGTGTATTTCAGCTAACTTGATTGTCCACCTAAAAGGGCCATATTGAATAGTAAGAACATCGCTTTTAATTGTATACCCTGTCTTAAACCAAATCCACAGCAGACATAATCCAATGAGCGATAAAGTAGAGATTTTTATCCATTGTTTATCTAGGAACGATGGGCTTATCCAAACACCGAAGTTTGGAAAGAAGATGGGTGGAATAATAAAAAACAATGCACATAACCAATAGATTATTGACAACCATAAATCTTTCTTTGATGGAAAATACATATCATCATTTCCTTTCGTTATTATGCATACGCTTTTCTTGTTTAATCGGTTTCGTAAATGTTGAAAAATTCACAAGTATGTTCGTATTACCTCATATCATTATTTATTTTAAAAGTGAAACGAATGTACTCTTTTAGATCTATATTGTTTATTTGCATGTAGAATTTTTAGTAATAATTATGTTATACCTAGTCAAACAAAAAAGAAAAATAGATGAAACTTTCATGAAAAAAAGAATCGTCTCACCTTTCAATAGCGAAATTTGCTAAAATGAGACTAAATACATTGTAAGTGAAGTGATAATGATGAAAATTGGGATTATTGGCGGAGGTTCTATCGGACTATTATATGCCTTCTATTTAAATAAACAACATGAGGTTACTCTTTATGTGCGTTCAGATGAGCAAAAGGACATTATCTCCTTAGAAGGTATCTTTTTAAATACGAAAGAAAATCGGAGGAATGAACGTATTCATGTTGAATATATACATAATTGGAAAGGGCAAGATGAGATTACCTTTGTTGCTGTAAAAGAATATCACCTTGACACACTCCTTGCCACTCTTAGCATACATACAAAAACGTTATTTATCTTCCTGCAAAATGGTATGGGTCATTTAGAAAAGCTCGAACGGTTAAAAAATCAACAAGTCTATATTGGTACAGTTGAACATGGTGCACTAAAGGTAAATAAAAATGAAGTGAATCATACGGGGTTAGGAGTAACAAAGCTTGCTCCTTTAACGGAAAATGCTGAACCCATCCAACTTTCAAATGTAATGGCTAATAGTGAAGATTTTCCATTCATGCTTTATCAGAACTATGAGGACATCATGCTGAAAAAATTAGTTGCAAATGCTGTGATTAACCCTTTAACAGCCATTTTAAAGATTCGAAATGGTTTACTAATTGAAGACCCATCTTATTTTAAAGTATTTAAAATCTTATTTACAGAAGTAACAGCTGCGCTTTCAATTAAAGATAGTCAAGAGATTGAAGCATATGTTGTATCAATTTGTAGGAAGACTGCTCATAATCAATCATCTATGTTTAAAGATATTGTTGAAGGCAGGAAAACAGAAGTTGATGCAATTGTTGGTTACTGTCTTACCCAAGCAAATAAAAATCAAGAAAGTGTACCATTATTAACATCTTGTTATTTTATGATCAAGGGGATGGAGAAAAAGGGGGAGAAAGATTGAGTGTATTTTTATCCTCGATGATTGCGACATTTATTACTATACCATTTCTAGGGTATTTACTCGTTTTTATCATTTGTAAACAAGTGACGAAAAAGCATAAGAAATCTGTACATCTAGCTCTTGATTTTAGCACATTGCTGCTCATTCTCTCTGTCCATTTTATGATTGCTTCAATTTGGAATCGCTCATACATTTGGTTGATTTTTCTTTTCCTTATTAGTACTGCTATACTTTATCTATTGTATTATTGGCGGGTTAAGCAAGAAATAGATTACGGTAAATTGTTCAAAGGATATTGGCGCATTAATTTTTTGTTTTTTCTCACTGCTTACTGTGTTTTAATAGCAATTGGTATTTTTAACAGAATTAGTCATTTGATGTTTTAAAAAAGACTCTTTAGTTGACTAAGGAAATATATTATCATTATGAATGATGAAATCAAAAGAAGTTAAAATCTAGCCCATCATAAGCAAAGTTTTTTTCTTTTCTTTTCTGACAATGCTATACTCATAAAGATACTTGGAAAATGTGTTTAGAAAGGAAGTTCATAGATGGAGATTTTGCATCTCACAATACCGGCCACTAATCGGTTTGCAACAGAGTATACTGCTCAAGATGAGAAAATTCAGCCATACTTCCACTACCGTTATAATCATATTAGTGATTTAAAGAGACGTATAGAAGAACTTGGTCAGAGAAATTTTTCACGAGATAAGCTAGTAAGTCATATAAGTGATTTCATGAATGGCTTTCCAACATCTGAGAAGGTACAAGAATCTCTTAAAAAGCTAAATGATGATAAAAGTGTAGTTGTTATTGGAGGGCAGCAGGCAGGTATAATGACTGGACCTCTTTATTCCATACATAAAGTCATTTCTATCATTGCCTTTGCTAAGGAAAAAGAGCGGGAATTAAATATTCCTGTTGTACCTGTTTTTTGGATTGCTGGTGAGGATCATGATTATCAAGAGGTAAACCATATTTATCGTTATGAAAACAACCAAATGAAAAAGCTGGTTTATCCAGAATCACCGAATGATAAAAAGATGGTATCAAATATCGCTATTGATTCAGATGTTTGTATCAAGTGGGTTGACGACATCATTGAGTCATTTGGTGAAACCGCATTTACAAAAGATATTATGTCATTCATTCATAAGGCTATAGAACAATCGAAAACATATGTAGACATATTTGCTCATTTAATTATGGGGATGTTTAAAGAACATGGTCTTTTATTGGTTGATTCAGGTAATGCGCAATTAAGACAATTGGAAAAGGGCATATTAGCTGAGCAAATCAAAGCTGCGACAAAAATGACAACAGCTGTGCTTGAAAATCAACAGAGATTACAAGCTGATGGTTATGCAAAAATGCTAGAAATTAGTGAAAATGCTGCTAATCTCTTCTATTATGATGAAGTTTTTAAAGAGAGAATCCTACTTGATTACAATCATCAAACCCAATGTTTTGTGAATACAGATGCTAAAATAAGCTTCACATTAGAAGAAATGTTAACGATGGCTGAAACAACACCCGAGAAACTGAGTAATAATGTTGTTACCAGACCTTTAACACAGGAATTACTTTTCCCCACATTAGCGTTTATTGCTGGACCAGGGGAAATCGCGTACTGGGCTGAACTGCAAAAAGTGTTTGAGCAGTTCTCTTTAAAAATGCCGCCACTTGTCCCACGCTTGAATTTCACGATTTTAGAGAGAGCAATTGAATCGGAAATGACAGAGCTTGGATTACAATTAGAAGACGTATTAATGAATGGTACTGAAGAACGAAAGAATCAATTTCTTCAATCAGTCCAAAGTAAAGAACGAGATGAAATCTTAAGCGAATTACAAGCGAAAATTGAAGAATCTTACAAACAGTTGTTAGCTTATACTTCAGAGAAAGAAAAGGGTATGTACCCACTCGTAGAAAAAAATCAAGCACTTGTACAAAAGCAAATTGCATTTATACAAACTAAATTTAAACAATCGACTGAGCAAAAATATACAAATATACTCTCGAAATTTGATCGTATCCAATCTTCCGTAAAACCAGACGGTATCCCACAAGAAAGGGTTTGGAATGGACTTTATTTTATCAATAAGTATGGTTTATCATTCTTCTCCCGGATTCTCGATCATGAACTACCTTTTGATGGTACGCATAAAGTGATGAAGGTATAAAGCAAAAGACTTAAATACTTCTCAATATTAGAGGAGGATTTAAGTCTTTTTTTGTGCACAAAGTAAAATAATAGGCACATAAAAGGTGGGAGAGGTTTAGGCTAGCCAAACGACAAGGGAAGATTTTGTAGTTGTCCGTAAGAATATGTCTTTGTCGATTTTTAAAATGTGTGACTAACGAATCTTCTTCTTTTGACAATTCTCTTTCAGCTTAATTCAAAATGAAATGGATAAGGTAAAAAAAGCAAATATTTTTGTAAAAAGATAGCGAAAGAAAAATATTTGAAAAATAAAAAAACAGCAGGAATTTATTGGACGTGAGCGAATCATTTAAAATAGTGGAGGAAAGTGGGGGAATGTGGTACATTTGTGTTAGAAAGTGGGTGAAGCGGGTATGTTTATGGGAGAATACCATCATAATGTTGATACAAAGGGCCGCTTAATCGTACCTGCTAAATTTCGTGAGAACTTAGGAGAGACATTTGTATTAACACGAGGTTTGGATCAATGTTTATTTGGTTATCCCTTAACAGAATGGAAAGAGCTTGAAGAGAAACTTAAAGCTTTACCCATGACAAAAAAGGACGCCCGCGCTTTTACCCGATTTTTCTTCTCGGGTGCAACAGAATGTGAAATTGACAAACAAGGACGAGTAAATATCGCTTCCCCACTAATGCAATATGCAAAATTAGATAAAGAATGTGTCGTATTAGGTGTTTCCAACCGAATTGAGATTTGGAGTAGAAGCCTTTGGGAAGAATATTTTGCAGAGTCAGAAGAATCTTTTGCTGAAATTGCAGAAAATATGATTGGCTTTGATATTTAAACAAGGCCTAACCCGAATGAATACATAAGGGGACTTTTACACACAATTACAGGTTGGGAAGGATGAGCAACAATGTTTAATCATACAACAGTACTTTTAAAAGAGACCGTAGATGGACTAAATGTGAAAGAAAATGGGATATACGTGGATTGTACTTTAGGTGGAGCTGGGCATAGTGAATATTTATTATCACAGCTCTCAAGTGAAGGAAGATTATTCTCTTTTGACCAAGATGAAACGGCAATTGAGAATGCGAAGGAGAAACTTGCTAAGTACAGTGGGCAAGTGACACTGGTAAAAAGTAATTTTAGTCATTTAAAGGAAGAATTGAATGCAAGAGGGATTTCTGAAGTGGATGGTATTTTGTATGACCTAGGTGTTTCATCTCCTCAATTGGATACACCGGAAAGAGGTTTTAGTTATCATCATGACGCTCCGCTCGATATGAGAATGGATAAGCAAGCGGAGGTTTCAGCCTATGATGTTGTCAACCATTGGTCATATAACGAACTTGTGAAAATCTTTTTTAAATATGGTGAAGAAAAATTTTCTAAACAAATTGCAAGAAAAATTGAGTTAGCAAGAGAAAAAGCGCCGATAAAAACAACAGGTGAATTAGTAGATTTGATCAAGGAAGGCATACCTGCCCCAGCTAGAAGAAAAGGGGGTCATCCAGCTAAGCGGATTTTCCAAGCGATACGCATTGCTGTTAATGATGAATTAGGGGTATTCGAGCAGTCATTAGAGCAAGCGATGGGCTTGCTAAAAAGTGGTGGGAGAGTGAGTGTTATTACATTCCACTCGTTAGAGGATCGTATTTGTAAAGCGGCTTTTAAAGAGGCCAGCTCAACACCAGATCTACCACCGGGACTGCCGGTTATTCCTGATGAATATCAACCTAAGATGAAATTAGTGAACAGAAAACCTATTATTCCATCTGAAGAGGAGTTATCCCATAATAATCGATCTCGTTCAGCTAAACTCAGGATTATAGAAAAAATATAAAATAAAAGATACACACTCAGGAGGGGAAATATGGAGAATGTAGCTCGTAAACTACAGCAAGAACAACATGTATCTAATCAGCCGGCTCAAGCGCCAAAAAAGAAAATAAAAGATCGTAAATCATTGCTCTCGCCTGGAGAAAAAATAATGGGTATCGTATTTGCGGGTGCAGTTTTCTTTGGCGCCACAACAATTATTTCAAATCAAGCAGGTTTATATGAAGTAAATGCGGAAATTCAAGACACGCAAAAAGCAATCACTGAACAACAGAGTGTGAATAGTGATTTAAAAATGCAAATCGAGGAATTAAGTCGTCCAGACCGTGTAAAACAAGCAGCTGAAAAATCTGGCTTTGAAATGAATGAATCTCCTAAGGTTGTTGGTGGTGAGTAATGTATAAGAAGCAAAGAAATATGAATGTTGGAGCAGCGATATTGTTTATGATATTCAGTCTGCTCTTTTTTGTCTTGCTTTTCCGGTTTATCTCTATTCAAGTGTCTGGTGAAGCGGGTGGTAAAGTCATTGCTGCACAAGCTGAACAGTTGTACCAAGGTTCAACAACCATTGAATCTAAACGTGGGACAATTTACGATCGTAATGGCAATGTCATTGCTGAGGATAGTACAGCTTACACTTTAGTTGCCGTCTTATCAGAAAAAATGACCAAGAATAAAGATAATCCGAAACATGTGGTTGAACCAGATGAGACGGCAAAGCAATTAGCTGAAGTCATTGATATGGAAGAGTCTGAAATCTACGAAAGATTAACAATCAATGAGAGGCGAGGCAAGGATGAACAGTTATTCCAAGTGGAATTCGGCCGTGCAGGTCAAAAATTAACAGTTAGTCAAAAGAAGAAAATAGAAGAGTTAGAGTTGCCAGGTATTGTTTTTCAACCGCAAACCATCCGTTTTTACCCTAATGGAACTTTTGCCTCGCATCTTATCGGGTATGTTGATTCCGTAGAAGGTGAAGATGGAAAACTCGAAGACAAAGGAATTATGGGCTTAGAGAAGAGCTTGAATGATTTAATGTTAGGAGAAGATGGCAAGTTTTCTTATGAAAAAGATATTTGGGGATACTTATTACCAAATGGTGAAGAAGTCGTAGAAAAAGCAGAAGACGGAAATGATGTATATTTAACAATCGATAATAAAATTCAAATCTTTTTAGAAGAAGCAATGAGCAAAGTAAGTGAAAAGTATGACCCAGAAAAGATGGTCGCCGTTGTCGCTGACCCGAAAACAGGCGAAATTCTTGCGATGAGCCAACGACCTACATTTAATCCAGAAACACGGGAAGGCATTGACCAAACATGGCGTAATCTCGCTATTGAGGATTCGTTTGAACCAGGTTCAACAATGAAAGCTTTTACGTTAGCAGCGGCAATTGAGGAAGGGGTATTTACACCTAATGCAACCTTCGAATCTGGTACGTATAAAGTTACGGAAAAATCTCCACCAGTAAGAGACCATAATAATGGACAAGGATGGGGTTCAATTACGTATTTAGAAGGCATTCAACGTTCTTCTAATGTAGCGATAGCGAAAATGGTAAAAGATCAACTAGGCTATGAAACATATCGAGAATACTTGACGAAATTTGGTTTTGAAGAACCAACCGGAATTGATTTACCTAATGAAGCTGGAGGGAAAATCGTTTACGAATGGCCATTTGAAAAAGTAACAACGGCTTATGGTCAAGGAACCGCTATTACACCCATTCAACAAATACAAGCGGCGACTGCTATTGCTAGTAATGGGTCTATGAAGCAGCCTCATGTAATAAGTGAAATAATTAATCCAAACAATGATAAAGTGGTAAAAGAAGCAAAAGAAGAGATTAAGGGTCAACCGATTTCTGAGAATACAGCCAAGGAAGTTAGAAAGGTATTGGAAACGGTTGTCTCTTCTGAGAATGGGACAGGCCATAACCATTATCAAATTGATGGCTACAAAGTAGCTGGTAAAACAGGAACAGCACAAATACCCAAAGAGGGTGGTGGCTATATTACAGGGCGAGAAAATTATGTGTTCTCCTTTTTAGGAATGGCACCTGCTGAAGACCCTGAATTACTAGTATATGTGGCTGTTCAGCAACCGGAGCTTGAAAATACAGAAACAGGCAGCGATCCTGTTTCAGAAATTTTTAAACCGGTTATGAAGAATAGCTTAAGTTATTTAAGTATTGAACCTACTGACTACGATAAACTTCAAGTGAGTAAAGGATTGAATTTTGAAGGAAAATCTGTTGAAGAAGCGAAGAAGTCATTGGAGAAAAATGGTATGCAGCCAATTATTATCGGTGAGGGTAAAAAGGTTGTAGAACAATCACCAGGCGCTACAGAAAGTGTGTTAGAAGGTGAAAAGGTTATTCTTAAAACGGATGGGAAGCTTACTGTTCCAGACTTAACTGGTTGGTCGATGAGAGATGTGATGAAGTTCGTTAAGCTATCTAATCTTAAGCTTAACAGTGTGGGCAACGGTTTTGCTGTCAAGCAAAATCTAGCTCCAGGAAGCGCTATAAAAGAGAATGAATACTTAATCGTAGATTTTCAACAAAGTGGAAAGAAAACCTCTACTAATGAGGGAGAAGAACTGAAAGATGATAAAAGTGCGAGCGAACAGTAGAAGTTAAAGACGAGCTTCTGTTCTAAAAATAATGTACAAGCATAAAATGGAACGAGCCAGATAAAAAAGGAGGGTTCGTTCCATTTATGCGTGTATCTAATGTAACCGTTCGAAAAAGATTAATTGCTGCATTATTTATTGGGTTATTTGTTTTTTTAATTATTGATGTTCGCTTGGGCTATGTCCAATTTTTTATAGGAAATGTTCTCACAGATGGAGCCAAAGAATTATGGAGTAGGAATATCCCCTTTGAGCCTGAAAGAGGGGAAATTGTTGATCGGAACGGAGTCGCTTTAGCAACCAATGTAAGTGCTCCAACGGTTTACGTCGTCCCGAGACAAATTACCGAGCCTGACGATGCTGCTGAAAAGTTAGCCGCTACGCTTAATTTATCTAAAGAAAAAGTATTTGAAGAAATTACAGAGAAACAATCGAGTGTAAGAATTACTGGTGGCAGAAAAATCACCCATGAAAAAGCAAAAGAAGTAAGGTCATTAAATATAGATGGTGTATATATCGGTGAGGATTCTAAAAGGCATTATCCGTTTGGTGATTATCTATCCCATGTGCTCGGTTTTGCTGGCGTTGATAATCAAGGGTTGATGGGTCTAGAATTATACTACGATAAAGAACTAAGTGGAGAAAAAGGATCGGTTAAGTTTTATGCAAATGCAAAAGGACAGAGAATGAATGATATGGCTGATGATTATCAAGCACCCGTTGACGGTGATACATTAAAGTTAACTGTTGATACAAAAGTACAAACAATTATTGAAAGAGAACTTGACAATGCAGAGGCTAAATATAATCCAGATGGATTAATAGCGATTGCGATGGATCCGAATACAGGAGAAATTCTCGGAATGTCTAGTAGACCGACATTTGATCCTGCAAATTTTCGTAATGTATCTGCAGATGTGTATAATCGTAATTTACCTATTTGGAGCTCCTACGAACCAGGATCAACTTTTAAAATTATTACATTGGCAGCCGCATTGGAAGAGGGGAAAGTTGATCTAGATCATGATCATTTTCACGATCCAGGTTATGTAGAAGTAGGCGGAGCAAAGCTTCGCTGTTGGAAAAAAGGTGGACATGGTTCACAAACCTATTTAGAAGTGGTACAAAATTCTTGTAACCCAGGTTTCGTTAATCTTGGTGAACGGTTAGGAAAAGACACTTTATTTAAATATATTCATGATTTTGGTTTTGGAGAAAAAACGGGGATTGACTTACAAGGGGAATCTACAGGAATACTATTTAACTTAGATAAAGTAGGACCAGTAGAGCAAGCGACAACGGCATTTGGTCAAGGGGTATCAGTCACACCCATTCAGCAAGTTGCCGCCATTTCTGCAGCTATAAACGGTGGAACATTGTATACACCATATATTGCTAAAGAAATCGTGGATTCTAAAACAGGCGATGTCCTAAAACAAGTCACACCTGAAGCGAAACGAAAGGTAATATCAAAAGAGACATCAACTGAGATTCGCAGAGCATTAGAAACCGTAGTTGCTCAAGGGTCAGGTAAGAATGCATTTGTTGAAGGGTATAGAGTAGGAGGTAAGACAGGAACAGCCCAGAAGGCTCAAGGTGGTAAATATCTAGAAAACAACCATATTGTTTCCTTTATTGGCTTTGCACCAGCTGACGACCCTGAGATTGTCGTTTATACAGCTGTTGATAATCCGAAAGGCACGGTCCAATTTGGTGGTGTTGTAGCTGCACCGATTGTTGGTAACATTATTGGTGATAGCTTACGAGCTATGGGAGTTGAACCTAGGAAAGATCAAGTAGAAAAAGAGTATGCTTGGCCAGATACACCGCTTTTAGAAGTACCTGATTTAGTAGGTATAACAAAATTGGAGTTAGGTGAGATGATGATTAACCTTCAAATTGAAGCTAGTGGACAAGGAGATACAGTTGTAAAACAATCGCCTCTTCCTGGTACAAAAATCAAAGAAGGTTCCACCATACGCCTCTATTTCAACGATGAACAGCATGATGACACTGAGGAAGGCGGCGATTAAAAGCCGCCTTTTTCTAAGTTTATGATTATAATCAATCAGCATATGTAACAAAGGAGCTAGAGGTTGAGTCCAATAATTAGTAGGGTTTAAATAGCGTATAATGGATGATAAGAAGGCTTTTGGCGGATCAAGTGCTATTATTTTTATAGAAAAAACCGTTTAAACGAGGCAATTATAAGAAACTCATAGAAAATTATCGCTGAATCATGTAAAATATTATACGCCTATCATCTTTAACGCATAGGTTAGACAAAATGATCGTAAAAATGTTTTATGAGAAGTTTGTATGAGAGGAATGGAGTTTTATGAAATTACATACGTTGCTACAAAAGTTGCAACCTTATCTTCAATATAATGATGTAGACAATATTGAAATTCAATCAATTGAAAATGATAACCGTAAAGTAGAAGAAGGTAGCTTATTTGTTTGTATAAAAGGCTACACAGTTGATGGTCATGACTTTGCTGCTTCAGCTGTCGAAAAAGGAGCAGTAGCCGTTATTTCTGAGAAAGAGCTCTCCTTAAAGGTACCCGTGATTGTTGTGAAGAGTACAAGAAGAGCACTATCTTTACTTTCAGATGCCTTTTACGGGCAGCCAAGTCAACAGTTACACTTAATAGGTGTGACAGGTACAAATGGGAAAACAACGACAACACATATCATTGATAAAATTTTATCAGATGCTGGTCAAAAAACGGGTCTGATGGGCACAATGTATACTAAAATTGGTCAGCAAAAATATGAAATTAAAAACACTACGCCTGAGAGTCTTACTTTACAGAGAACATTTAAACAAATGAAAGATACTGGCGTCACATCAGCAGTGATGGAAGTGTCATCTCATTCATTAGATGAAGGTAGAGTACATGGTTGTGATTTTGATGTAGCTGTATTTACAAATTTAACGCAAGACCACCTAGATTACCACCATACTATGGATGAATATCGTCGTGCTAAAGGCCTTCTGTTCGCACAACTGGGGAATGCCTATCATTATGATCGACCGAAATATGCTGTTTTGAACGTAGATGATCCAGCGTCATATGATTATGAAAAATCAACTTCCGCATATATACTAACGTATGGAATTGATCGAGATGCGGACTTTCGGGCAAGAAATATAGAAATGAATGCTTCTGGCACCACATTTGAATTAGACAGTCCAATCGGAACCTATTCTCTTCATATTCAGTTAATAGGAAAATTTAGTGTATATAATGTATTGGCAAGTATTGCTGCAGCTTTTGCTTCTAATATTTCTATGGAGCAAATTATCCAGTCTGTTGAAAGTGTAGCTGGCGTTGCAGGGAGATTCGAAACGGTAGATGCTCATCAAGATTTCACCGTTATTGTAGATTACTCTCATACGCCAGATAGTTTAGAGAATGCATTAAAAACAGTGCAACAATTAGCAAAGAAAAGAATCTTTACAGTTGTCGGTTGTGGAGGAGATAGAGATCGTACGAAAAGGCCTTTAATGGCTCAAATTACTTGTAAACATAGTACTGATGCTATATTTACATCTGATAATCCCCGTACCGAGGACCCTGAAAGTATTTTGAAAGATATGGAAGCTGGTGTGAAGAACGAATCTTATGTTTCAATTATTGATCGAAAAGAGGCTATACAATATGCAGTGAATCAGGCAGAACCTGGGGATTGTATACTAATAGCAGGTAAAGGTCATGAAACATATCAAATAATTGGTCATGAGCATTTTGATTTTGATGATCGATTAGTAGCGAAGGAAGCCATTGAAAAAAAGAAAACAAGTAGCAAGTGACTAAAAAAATAACATGATCATGAATGATTGAAAGGTTTAGAATATATGATAAAACGATTAAGAAAAAAACAAGTAAAACAATTCTCAATACCCGTTAAAGGTTGTGAACAATAATGATGGAGCAAGTGATATTATTTACAATAATCCTAGGTTTCTTAATTACCGTACTCATTTCTCCGTTGTTCATACCTTTTTTAAGGAGACTTAAATTCGGTCAAAGCATAAGAGAAGAAGGACCAAAATCCCACCAGAAGAAAACAGGAACGCCTACAATGGGTGGCTTAATGATTCTATTTTCAATTACATTAAGTACGCTCATTATGACTGCTAAATTCCAAGGACCGACAAGTACCACTTATTTGCTGCTTCTCGTTACTTTAGGTTTTGGTTTATTAGGATTCTTAGATGATTTTATTAAAGTAGTGATGAAAAGAAACTTAGGTTTAACTTCATTGCAAAAACTAATCGGACAGATTATTATTTCAATAATATTCTTCTTCGTATTAAAGCAAACCGGTTTTAGTACAGAAGTAGCGATTCCTTTAACCGATTTTTCCATTGATTTAGGATGGGGCTATGCCTTATTTATTATTTTTTGGCTCGTTGGGTTTTCAAATGCTGTGAACTTAACAGACGGGTTAGATGGATTGGTAAGTGGGACAGCAGCAATCGCATTTGGTGCATTTGCCGTCCTAGCTTGGAGTCAATCATTATTTGAAGTATCAGTGTTTTCAGTAGCAGTTGTTGGTGCACTTCTTGGATTTCTTGTATTCAATGCACATCCAGCCAAAGTTTTTATGGGTGATACAGGATCACTTGCATTGGGTGGAGCAATTGCAGCGATTGCCATCATGACAAAGTTTGAACTAATCTTACTAATCATAGGCTTCGTATTTGTTATTGAAACATTATCAGTGATTATTCAAGTAGCTTCTTTCAAGACAACAGGTAAACGTGTATTTAAAATGAGCCCATTACATCATCACTACGAGCTTGTAGGGTGGTCAGAGTGGCGCGTTGTTGTGACATTTTGGACAGTAGGTCTTCTTTGTGCCATTCTCGGAATCTATGTAGAGGTGTGGATGTAATGAAAACAGTGAATCATTATCATCATAAAAAAATACTCGTGTTAGGACTTGCTAAAAGTGGTGTCGGTGCGGCATCTCTACTACATAAGTTAGGTGCTTTTGTAACGGTAAATGACTATAAACCTCTAGATGAAAATCCGGAGGCCCAAAGCTTATTACAGCAAGGTATTACCGTAATTTGTGGAAGCCACCCAGTCGACTTGCTTGATGAAGGGTTTGAATATGTGGTAAAAAACCCTGGCATTCCATATAGCAACCCTATTGTCCAAGGGGCGATTGATAGAGGGTTACCGGTTATTACGGAAGTAGAACTGGCTTATCAAATATCCCAAGCTCCATTTGTTGCTATTACTGGTACAAATGGGAAAACAACAACGACAACGCTCATTAATGAAATTTTTCAGGCTGCTAATAAGTCTTCGCTTATTGCTGGTAACATCGGAAAGGTATCTTCTATCGTTGCGGAAAACGCGAAGAAGGAAGATACAATTATTATTGAGTTGTCTTCTTTTCAATTAATGGGAATTGAAGCATTTCGCCCGAAAATTGCTATTTTAACCAATCTTTATGAAGCACATATTGATTATCATGGCACAATGAAAGAATATATCAGTGCAAAAGCGAATATCACAAAAAACCAAACGGAGGAAGATTACTTCATTGTAAATGCTGATCAAGAAGCAGTGATGGAAGTAGCTGCCCATTCAAAAGCAACAATTATCCCGTTTTCTACCACTGGAGAATTGGAAAAAGGTGGATATATCAAAGGCGGCATCATTTACTTTAATGAGGAAGCAATTATATCTATTACCGATATTGTTCTCCCGGGGGCACATAACTTAGAAAACATTCTATCAAGTATCATTGCTGCGAAATTGTCCGGTATTAATAATGAAGCCATCTATCAAGTTTTAACGACTTTTCAAGGAGTAGCGCACCGTCTACAATTCGTTGGCGAAAAGAATAAAAGGCGTTTTTATAATGATTCAAAGGCAACAAATATTTTAGCGACAACGAAAGCTTTAGCTGCCTTTGATCAGCCGATTGTTCTTCTAGCTGGCGGTCTTGATCGTGGTAATGCCTTTGATGAGCTTATACCAGCACTTACAAATGTAAAAGCCGTCGTAACTTTCGGTGAGACGGCTGAAAAAATTGACGCTGCTGCTGCTCGTGCAGGGATAAAAAGCATCGTACATGCCAATAATGTGGAAGATGCTGTGCCACTGGCTTTTGACCTTTCAAAAGAAGGAGATATTATCTTACTTTCGCCCGCGTGTGCAAGTTGGGATCAATATAAAACTTTTGAAGTAAGAGGAGACATTTTTATAGAAGCGGTGCATAAGCTTAAGTAAAGGGCTTGTCTGCCGGTTCAAATGATCCTATTCCTTTAGCTAAGCTTGATTTTGTTCGGTAGAGGAAACTGCAAACAGCCCTAAAACTTGCATTTAGAGGTGTGTTGACTTTGCCAACTAAAAAAGCCACTCCAGATATGATATTAATTATTGTTACGCTCATGCTCTTAGCTGTTGGACTAACGATGGTTTATAGTGCCAGTGCCATTTGGGCAGATTACAAGTTTGATGACGCTTTTTTCTTCGCGAAAAGGCAGTTACTATTTGCAGTTGTGGGTTTAGTAGCCATGTTCTTTCTTATGAATGTCGATTATTGGACATGGAGAACATGGGCAAAAGTCATCATCATTGTTTGTTTTGTGTTGCTATTATTAGTATTAATACCTGGTATAGGAAATGTTAGAAATGGATCAAGAAGTTGGATAGGGGTTGGTGCATTCTCTATTCAACCTTCCGAGTTTATGAAACTAGCGATGATTGCTTTTCTCGCTAAGTTCCTTTCCGAAAAACAGAAACTCATTACCTCATTTAAGAAGGGGTTAGTACCTTCATTAGGTCTAGTATTTCTTGCTTTCGGCTTAATCATGTTACAGCCTGATTTAGGCACGGGAACTGTAATGGTAGGGACTTGTATTGTAATGATATTCGTGTCAGGTGCAAGAATTAAACATTTCGCATTTTTAGGTTTAATCGGTATAGGAGGCTTTGTTGCTTTAGTGCTCTCTGCTCCTTATCGAATCAAAAGAATTACTTCCTTCTTAGATCCTTGGCAGGACCCTTTAGGAAGTGGATTTCAAATTATACAATCTCTTTATGCAATTGGTCCAGGTGGATTATTCGGTTTAGGTTTAGGAGAAAGCAGACAGAAATTCTTCTATTTACCAGAACCACAAACAGATTTCATTTTTGCTATATTATCTGAGGAATTAGGTTTTATAGGGGGCACATTCGTGATTTTACTCTTCGCTCTTCTTTTATGGAGAGGAATTAGAGTAGCGCTTGGTGCACCAGATTTATATGGTAGTTTTTTGGCAGTAGGAATTATCGCCATGGTTGCCATACAAGTAATGATTAATATTGGAGTAGTCACAGGTTTAATGCCAGTAACTGGGATCACTTTACCATTCTTAAGTTATGGAGGTTCTTCATTGACCCTTATGTTAATGGCAATTGGTGTGCTACTTAATATTAGTCGGTATTCTCGTTATTAATGAAACCCATTTTAGGGTTTCTTTTTTTGCTGATAGGAAAATCGCAAATTAAAAAAGAATATATAGTTAAAGCTTCAATTATGTGGTATTACTTGGTTTAATTTGTTAGTGTAGAACATTCATTTATTTCAAAAGGGAAAGAGATTTTCCAAATTCATTACATTTGCATGACATTGTAGGTTATCATTTCTTCCTTTCAGTGCAAATATAGTAGAATAGGATAAAGTAAGACTAGTAAACAGTAAGGAAACTAACAGCTTTGTTTGAGGTGAAAGCATGAAAATTGCATTAAGTGGTGGTGGCACAGGTGGACATATTTACCCTGCGCTTGCCTTAATTCGAGAAATTCAAAAGCAAGATAAAAACGCAGAATTCTTATACATAGGTACTAAAAATGGGCTAGAGGCGTCGATTGTTCCTCGTGCTAATATACCTTTTCAGTCAATTGAAATTTCAGGATTTAAAAGAAGCTTATCTTTAGATAATGTGAAAACGATTTGGCGGTTCTTAAAAGGTGTTCAAGAAAGTAAAAAAATGTTGAAGGAATTTCAGCCAGATGTCGTAATTGGTACAGGTGGTTATGTATGTGGGCCAGTTGTATACGCTGGTGCCAAGTTGGGGGTTCCAACAATCATTCATGAACAAAATAGTGTACCTGGTTTAACTAATAAGTTCCTTAGTAAATATGTTGATAAAGTAGCTGTATGCTTTGATGAAGCTGTGGCAAGCTTTCCTAAAGGAAAGGTAGTTATGACGGGTAATCCCAGAGCAACAGAAGTGCTTGGACAAAATGCCATTAATGGTAAATTATCTGTGGGTCTAGATCCAGCTAAACCATCTGTTTTGATTTTCGGTGGTAGTAGGGGAGCAAGGCCGATTAATGATGCCGTGTTAAAAACATTTACACAGTTAGCATCTAGGCCGTATGAAGTATTATATATCACCGGTGAGGTCCATTATGAAAGTGTAAAGAAAGAGGCTGAATTGGCTGGAAATCCCGAAAATATCAAAATCAAGCCTTTTATTCATAATATGCCAGAAGTATTAGCGGGAACGGACCTTGCTGTAACAAGAGCAGGGGCAACAACCCTAGCTGAATTAACGTCATTAGGCATCCCAAGTATATTAATACCAAGCCCATATGTTACGAATAATCATCAAGAAAAGAACGCGAGAGCATTAAGCGACCATGGCGCAGCAGAATTACTCCTAGAAGGAGATTTGAGTGCGAATAAATTAATTGAATCGATTGACCGGATTTTATTAGATGAGGACAAAATTGTCGCAATGAAATCTGCTGCAAAGAAGATAGGCGTCCCAGATGCAGCCGATCGGTTATATAATGTCATGAAAAAATTAATGAAAGACAAGTAGTAATGTAGCCCATTCTTGATGGTATTAGCATAATATAGAATGACGATACAGAGAGGGCGGATGTTATGCAGAGCGTATTTAGTAAGTTGAAAAACGCTATAAATGGAACGGTGAAAGAAAAAGAACCGCTTGCTTATCATACTACGATGAAAATCGGTGGACCTGCCGATATTTTTATTGAACCTAGGACAATAGAAGATTTGCGTAAAGCGATGGATGTTATTGTCTCGCATAAAATGAAATGGACTGTCATAGGAAGAGGCTCTAATTTATTAGTAGCTGATGATGGCATTGAGGGAGTAGTTATTAAATTCGGTAAAGGCTTTGCCCACCTCGAACTAGAACAGGAACTCCTAAGGGTCGGTGCAGGATACCCCCTTGTAGCATTAGCTACAAAAGTGAGTAAACAAGGGTATGCAGGGCTAGAATTTGCAAGTGGAATTCCTGGTTCTGTTGGTGGAGCAGTCTTTATGAACGCAGGTGCACATCAATCGGATATCGCAACTATTCTTGAGAAAGCGTATATCCTTTTTCCGAATGGTGAAATGCACTGGTTAACAAACGAAGAAATGAAATTTTCGTATCGTACGTCTATTTTACAAAAAGAACGACCTGGCATTGTTGTTGAAGCGATTTTTCGCTTAGTGCAAGGAGAGAAAGAAGCGATTATTGATAGGATGTTACGTAATAAGGCTTATCGAAAAGAAACACAACCATGGGATTCCCCTTGTGCAGGGAGTATTTTTAGAAATCCACTACCACATCATGCTGGTCAGCTGATTGAAGCAGTTGGTTTAAAGGGGCATTCACTGGGAGGCGCCCAAATCTCGCCAATGCACGGGAATTTTATCGTGAATAGTAATCAGGCAACTGCTGAAGATGTTTTGGGTCTGATTCAACATGCGAAGGATACGGTATTAGCAGAGAAGGGCATAGCATTGCAAACAGAAGTTGAAATAATTGGGCGTAAGTAGCGAAAAAGACCAACTTCCATTCCAATTATTGTGATATAATCATTCAATAGAATGATGATAAGTGAATAAAGATTTAGGTATATTATCTCATTATGTTAATATATTAGTTTAATTAACCGAAAATAAGGATATATGCTGTGAGTAACGATGTACGAGGTGATGATGCTGGAACAAGGAAAAATAGTATCCATAGAAGATAGAATTCCTAAATTAAAACAGCAGAGAAAAAAGAAAGCAAACCGTAGACTCATTTTCCTACTTATTTTCTTTTTATTTCTGATTGCCTTAGTAGTTTATTTCCAGTCACCGTTGAGCAATATAAAAGCAATTAAAGTATCAGGTAACACTGTCTTCAGCAATGAAACGATTGTAGATCAAAGTGGATTAACTGAAGATATGAATATATGGAAAGTTGATGAAGCTGAGATTGAGCAAGTGCTTTTAAAACTACCAGAAATGAAAGAGGTAAAAGTAGCAACTGAGTTTCCAAATACAGTCGTTATTTCGGTGAAAGAACATAAACGAGTAGCTTATATTATGGAAGGTGAGGATTATATACCCGTTCTTGAAAACGGTAAAACTCTCTCAGTAAAAGGTGAAAGTGAGTTCCCAGCCAGTGCACCTATTTTATTTCAATTTTCTGAAGGAAATGTGTTAGAGAAGATGATTGCGTCTCTTGGTCAATTACCAGAAGAAGTTCGTAATTCAATTTCAGAAATACACGCGACACCTAAAGAAACAGATAAAGAGGCAATTACGCTATACATGAATGATGGGTATGAAGTAATCGCTACATTAGCTACCTTTGTCGATAAAATGTCTCATTACCCGGCAATTGTCGCTCAACTTGATCCCGAAGTAAAAGGAATTATTGATTTGGAAGTGGGCTCTTACTTTAAGCCTTATGGCGAAGGGGGAGCTAATGAGAATGAAAAAGAACAAGAAGAGGAAGTTGAAGAATAATCAGGTTATCTTTTCACTTGTTTTCATTGGATTAGGTTTTCTAATTGCTTATTCCTTTCAATTGGCGAAAGATACAAAGGGTGACAGTAGTATAACGAGTAACCAGTGGGAGAGGGATCAGCAATTAAGACGTGAATTGATTGATTTGGAAGAAAAAAATCTTAGCCTTCAACAAGAATTGTACAAGTCACAAGATGCTCTGCAAAAAATAGAAAAAGAATTCTCTCAAGATGAGCAAGTATATAGTAATCTTGCCGAGGATGCCGATAAATATCGAATGTATTTGGGCAAAGTCAAAGTGAGTGGCCCTGGTGTAAATGTCACTCTCTTGGACGGGGAATACAATCCTCAAGCCGATTCAGCGAATAATTACATCGTACATGAACATCATGTGTTTCAAGTTATTAATGAGTTATACATTGCCGGTGCTTCAGCTGTCGCCATTAATGGTCAGCGCTTAACGCATTCCTCTTATATTGTCTGTAACGGACCAGTCATTGAAGTGGACGGGAAGCAACACCCAGCCCCATTTGTTATATCTGCGATTGGAGATGCGGATGTTCTCACATCGGCACTAAATATTGCTGGCGGTGTTAAAGACTTACTTGTCAATGAAAATATTCAGTTTTCATTAGAGAGTAAATCAGAAATCATAATGGACCCGATAATTGGTAGTTAGTGCTTTTTCTATCATGATAGGTATAATAATTGATGGAAAAAGAAGATAGGTGAAACGATGAACAAAAAGCAATGGGGTTTTACGATAATTACAGTCTTAATTGGTGTCATGCTAGCCATTCAGTTTAAAACGGTCAAGAATACAGATGTAAGAGATACAAGAGATACATGGCAATTGCGGGAAGATCTGCAAAATGAGGAAGCATTACGGCTTGAGTTGCTAGAGGAAATCAGATCACAAGAAGAAAAAATAGCGCAATATGAAAATAATATAGCTGCTAATAAGGAAGAGATTCTGAGAACAACATTGGATGAGCTCAAAACAGAAGTAGGGTTGACAGAAAAATCAGGTCCAGGTTTGATTTTAACGATACAACCTATTGCTGAGGAATTGATTATCGGCTCACAAGTGGGCAAGGTCACACCCGATTTATTGAAGAGGTTATTAAATGAACTCAACCGTTATGGTGCGAAAGAAGTAGCAATCGGTGGTCATCGGGTAATCAACTCTACTGTGATAAGAGATATTAATAATATAACTAAAATAGATGGTTATTCTATTCAGGCCTTACCGTTAGAATTGAGGGTTATTGTAGAAAATGAGCAGGATGCGGAACAAATGTATAAAAGAATGCAAGTTTCTAAATCTATAGAAGACTTTTTTATAGAAAATTTAACACTCGATATACAACTAGCGGAAAATGAGATTACTGTACCAGCCTACAATGAACCAATTCAAATGACTGATATGAAGGAGGCGGGCAAGAAGAGCGAAGGAGGACATTCATAATGTGGCTACCCATCTTAGGTTTATTTATCGGGTTGTTTATCGGGTTTATGACAGATTTTCAAATTCCTGATGAATACGCCAATTACTTATCAATCGCTATTCTTGCTGCACTTGATACACTTTTTGGTGGTATTAGAGCCCATTTACAAGATGTGTATAGTGAAAAGATCTTTGTATCCGGATTTTTCTTTAATATTATGCTTGCAGCAGGTCTTGCTTTTCTAGGGGTTCATCTTGGTGTAGACTTATATTTAGCAGCTGTATTTGCCTTCGGTGTGAGGTTATTTCAAAACATCGCTGTTATTCGAAGGATTTTATTAGCCAGGTGGACAAGTAAGAATGAAAATTTAGAAAAAAATTGATTTTAAAAAAGGGAATAGTTTAGTTTTGACGAATAATTTTATTAATATCAAATTTGGTTTATCAGTTTAATATATAAAGGTTTTATAATGAAAACTGCAAGAGTAAGTAACTAAAAAAGTAGACTCGCAAAAAGGGAGGTGCCACAGAATGAACAGCAATGAAATATATGTCAGCCTTGACATCGGTACATCCAGTGTAAAAGTAATCATTGGTGAGATGGTCAATGATTCTTTAAACATTATTGGTGTTGGCAATGTAGCTTCCGAAGGATTAAGAAAGGGCTCCATTGTTGATATAGATGAAACCGTTCATTCTATTAGAAGAGCAATTGAACAAGCTGAAAGAATGATTGGCATGGAGATTAGAAGAGTGATAGTAGGTATCACTGGTAACCATGTTATGCTTCAGCCTTCTCACGGTGTAGTCGCCGTGTCAAGTGAAAATAAGGAAATCTCAGATGATGATGTAGCGCGTGTGATGGATGCTGCCCAAGTGGTATCAGTGCCACCTGAGAGAGAAATTATTGATGTTATTCCAAGGCAATTTATTGTAGATGGATTAGATGAAATCAATGATCCAAGAGGTATGATTGGTGTAAGGTTAGAAATGGAAGGTACCATCATAACCGGATCTAAAACTTTATTACATAATACGCTTAGATGCGTTGAACGCGCAGGCCTAGAAATTATGGATATTACCCTTCAGCCGTTAGCAGCAGGTGCTTTCGCCTTATCGAAAGATGAGAAAAACTTAGGTGTGGCACTTGTTGATATAGGTGGTGGTTCAACAACGATTGCTATTTTTGAAAATGGGGTACTAAAGGATACAAGTGTATTGCCTGTTGGAGGAGAACATATCACTAAAGACTTATCGATTGGTTTACGAACTTCAACTGAAGATGCTGAAAAAATTAAGATAAAACATGGGTATGCTTTTTATGATCATGCTTCAGAGGAAGAGGTATTTAGTGTACCAATTATCGGCAGTGATCAACATCAGCAATTTAATCAGCTAGAAATAGCAGATATTATTGAAGCAAGAATGGAAGAAACCTTTGATCTTATTCAACATGAGATAAGAAGGCTAGGGGCATCAGACCTTCCAGGTGGTTATGTCTTATGTGGAGGGGTTGCAAATACGCAAGGGGTATTAGAACTTGCTCAAGTGGTCTTCCAGAATAGAGTGAGAATAGCCGTACCTGATTATATTGGGGTTAGAGAACCACAATATTGTACAGCAGTTGGCTTAATACAGTTTGCATATAAAAATGCAAAGATACAAGGAAAGAACATGGAGGCAATTGTCGATCAGCCTGAAGCAAATGAAAAGAGAACACAAAAGCAAACACAGCCGAAGAAAAGCACAGAAAAAGAGCCGGAACAAAAAGTGACATCAAGAGTTAAAAAGTTCCTTGGATACTTTTTCGAGTAGCAAAAACAAAACATTGTATTGTAATAGATTAATAGCAAGGCAGATTGTAAATTTACAGTAGATGTGAGTTAGCTATTAAACAGTTAATCATCAAGATAAATGAGCGAATCGAAAAAAAGGTGTTCTTAGGAATATCGACGAATTAGGAGGATTTGTCATGTTGGAATTTGATACGAATTTAGATTCATTAGCAACGATAAAAGTAATTGGAGTTGGTGGCGGAGGAAATAACGCCGTTAACCGCATGATTGAGCATGGTGTACAAGGTGTTGAATTTATTGCAGTGAATACAGATGCTCAAGCGCTAAACCTATCCAAAGCCGAAGTGAAGATGCAAATTGGTGGTAAATTGACAAGAGGGCTCGGTGCAGGTGCCAATCCAGAAGTAGGAAAAAAGGCAGCTGAAGAAAGTAAAGAGCAAGTAGAAGAAGCATTAAAAGGTGCAGATATGGTATTTGTTACTGCTGGAATGGGCGGAGGAACAGGTACAGGTGCTGCTCCTGTTATAGCTCAAATCGCACGTGATTTAGGCGCTTTAACAGTGGGTGTTGTGACAAGACCTTTTACATTTGAAGGTCGTAAACGTTCTACTCAAGCAGCTGGTGGAATAGCTTCTATGAAAGATGCTGTGGATACATTGATTGTTATCCCTAATGATCGTTTATTAGAAATTGTAGATAAAAGTACACCGATGCTTGAAGCATTCCGTGAAGCAGATAATGTTCTTCGCCAAGGTGTTCAAGGTATTTCAGATTTGATTGCCACACCTGGTTTGATTAACTTGGACTTCGCTGATGTAAAAACAATTATGTCCAATAAAGGTTCTGCACTTATGGGAATCGGATTAGCTGCAGGAGAAAATCGAGCAGCAGAAGCTGCCAAGAAGGCCATCTCTTCTCCATTATTAGAAAAGTCTATTGATGGTGCGCAAGGGGTTCTAATGAATATTACAGGCGGATCAAACTTAAGCTTGTATGAAGTACAAGAAGCAGCAGATATTGTTGCATCAGCATCAGATCAAGATGTTAATATGATCTTTGGTTCTGTTATCAATGAGGATTTGAAGGATGAGATTGTTGTAACAGTTATCGCGACTGGCTTCAATGAAGAAGTTATTCAAACAAAGCCTTCAAAGCCTGCATTCGGCCAGAATAAAGGAAATGTTGGTGTCGGATCACAGGTGCAAAAGCGTGAAACGTATCGTGAACGTGAGCGGGAAGAAGCTGCCACACATGAGCAGCCATCAAGGAATACAGCAAAGGAACACCCAGAAGATACATTAGATATCCCAACATTTTTAAGAAACCGTAACCGCAGAAGATAATTCAATTTGTGTAAGAAAGCCAATGTCCTTAAGTTTAAGGACATTGGCTTTTTTTGTTTTAAAAGAAGAATGCCCCAGAAATATATGTACGATTAGTAAAATACTATTCTATATTAATGTTAATCAAAGATAAGAACTCTCTAAAAAGTTAGTAACATTAAAAACTTCCCCATTTTCGTCATTTTCCCCACGTGAGACAGACCGCAAAAAACTGACAAAAAAAGAAAAGAATAGTGAAAATTTCTGCTGTTTTACCAACAGAAAGTGACATCTTTATCTTGATGAATAGGCTATACTTTTTTTAGCACATCAATAAGACAGCCACCCATAAGAATATACATTGTTAGTTTTAGGGGGGAAGAAGGCAGATTGGCCATTTATTTAGATATTATTTGGGCATTAAATTTGTTGTTTGATAGTCTTCTCCTATATTTAACGTCTATTCTTCTGAAAATCGAAGTTAAATTATGGAGAATAGCCACAGGAGGTTTGGTAGGCTCAATAATAATCTTATTATCCATTACACCGATTCATGCATACTCCAGTCATCCAATAGGTAAGTGGTTATTTTCTATTTTCATGGTTTTTATTGTATTTGGTTTTAGAAGATTAACTTTTTTTATTAAAGCGTTAAGTACATTTTATGCAGTAACCTTTTTAATCGGTGGTAGTTTAATTGCTGTTCATTATTTTATTCAATTTGATTTAGATCTAACATCAACCGTGATGCTTGCATCCGTAAAGGGCTTTGGTGACCCTATTAGCTGGCTATTCGTATTATTAGGTTTCCCTATTGCCTGGCATTTTTCAAAGAAAAATTATGATTCTATTGAAATGACCAAGATCAATTATGAGTCGAATGTAAATGTGCAAATTCAACTAAAAGGCGAAACCTATGAGTTCCAAGGTCTAATAGATAGTGGTAATCAGCTTTACGATCCATTAACAAGAGTACCTGTGATGATTGTTTCGATTGACCAGCATAAAGAGTCTTTTCCAGAAGCGATTACAACAATGGCAAAAGATCCAGATGGTGCGATAGAAGGCAGGTGGGAAATCCCGAACGATTGGATGTCAGTTGTCCGAGTGATCCCTGCAAAGGTGGTCGGTAACGATAATCAAATGCGACTTGCCCTCAAACCAGAGAAGATTACTTTGGTTAAAGATAATGAAGTCATTGCAGTGGATAAAGGGTTAATTTCATTTACTATGCAAAAATTGTCCCCAGAGAATCGCTTTCAATGTATTGTACATCCAAAAATGTTAACAGGTGCAAAGAAGGTTAGTTAAAGTGCATGAGAAATAAACCATTATAGGGAGGAGAAAGAGTGCGTAAACTTAAATTTCGCTTATCATATTATTGGTATAAGCTTTTAATGAAATTAGGTTTAAAGACAGATGAAATATATTATATAGGTGGTAGCGAAGCTCTTCCCCCGCCACTTAGTAAAGAAGAAGAAGCAATATTGTTAAACAAGCTTCCTAAAGGAGATCAAGCAGCAAGGTCAATTTTAATTGAACGGAATTTGCGTTTAGTAGTGTATATTGCCCGCAAGTTTGAGAATACAGGCATTAATATTGAAGATCTCATTAGTATAGGAACAATTGGCTTAATAAAGGCAGTTAATACTTTTAATCCGGAGAAAAAAATCAAACTGGCTACATATGCCTCACGATGTATTGAAAATGAGATATTAATGTATTTACGTAGAAATAACAAAATTCGCTCGGAAGTTTCGTTTGATGAACCACTTAATATTGATTGGGATGGGAATGAATTATTATTATCAGATGTTCTTGGCACAGAGGAAGATATAATCACTAAGGATTTAGAAGCAAATGTCGATAAAAAGCTCTTAATCAAAGCACTTCATCAATTATCTGATAGAGAAAAACAGATCATGGAATTGCGTTTTGGACTTGGTGAGGATGAGGAAAAAACACAAAAAGATGTTGCTGATATGCTTGGGATTTCTCAATCCTATATTTCAAGATTAGAAAAAAGAATCATTAAACGTTTGAAAAAAGAATTCAATAAAATGGTGTAAAAAAATTTTTTTCGTCGTTGAAATATCTGTTAAATAAAGGATATTTCTTTTTTTTGCAATTTATGCGCATTTTTCTTGTGCATATTTTTCCTTCTCGCGGAGATACTGATTTTTGTACAGCAGCTCCTGTGAGGAGGGAATGGGATTGACTCGAAATAAAGTAGAAATTTGCGGAGTAGATACATCAAAGCTTCCAGTACTAAAGAACGAAGAAATGAGAGCACTCTTCAAGCAAATGCATAATGGAGATACATCAGCAAGGGAGAGCCTAGTAAATGGGAACCTCCGACTCGTTTTAAGTGTCATTCAACGGTTTAATAATAGGGGTGAATTTGTTGATGACTTATTTCAAGTTGGCTGTATCGGTCTTATGAAATCTATTGATAATTTTGATTTAAGCCAAAATGTAAAATTCTCCACTTATGCTGTTCCTATGATTATTGGAGAAATCCGTAGATATTTACGCGATAATAATCCAATAAGGGTATCTCGTTCCTTACGTGATATCGCCTATAAAGCCTTGCAGGTAAGAGAACGCCTAATGAGTAAAACTTCAAAAGAACCAACAGCTGAAGAGATTGCGAAAGAGTTGGATATTCCGCATGAAGAAATTGTTTTCGCCCTTGATGCAATACAAGATCCTGTATCACTTTTTGAGCCTATTTATAATGACGGCGGCGACCCAATCTTTGTAATGGATCAACTCAGTGATGAAAAGAATAAGGATATTCAATGGGTGGAAGAACTTGCACTAAAAGAAGGCATGAGACGCCTGAATGATCGAGAAAAAATGATATTACGCAAAAGGTTTTTTCAAGGAAAAACACAAATGGAAGTTGCTGAAGAAATTGGTATTTCTCAGGCTCAGGTCTCACGCTTAGAAAAAGCAGCTATTAAACAAATGAATAAAAATATTCAAAGCTAATATGCCAGGAGAGTTTGACACAAATGTGTTAAGCTCTTTTTTTATATAGATGTGAGTGCTAATCCAAAAAAGATCCTTCTGTTAGAGCTTGCATAGCATAGAGGAAATGTAAGAAATCTCATAGAAAATACACACAAATAGGTAAAACTGGATACAAATATTTGTTTTATATAAACGGACAAAAGCAGAAGAACTATTACGCAAAAAAGTAGGATACACCTACAATAAATGCTTGCTTGACAAATATTATAAGTAAACATCTTGAGATCCACTTAGTCTCAAATCACACCAAATATGAACTCGGTATTTTTAATCTTTCTCAACATATATTGTATTAAAAGGAGGCGCTTAAAATGATGAGGATCTCAAGCTTTCAAATGAAAGATGTTATTAATGTTGCAGATGGTAAGAAGTTAGGATTTATTAGTGATATTGATATCGATGTAGCAACTGGGAAAATAGACTGTATTTTCATTAGTCAACAAAACAAAATGCTTCCTTTTTTTAATAAGCTGGAGGATATTGTGATTGAATGGGGCGATATTTTAAAGATTGGGGAGGACGTGATCCTTGTCCGTTTTCCTCATCAATATCAATTAAATGAACCAAAAGAAGAATATAGCAATCGATAGTTATAGCTGTAAACCTTAATCGCAATATGGTAAACTAAAGAAAAAAATGGGGAAAGTGTATGGAGCCATTTCAATTAACGAATGAAAAATATTTGATTATAAAACATTGGTTTGAAAAATATGGACTTACCTGTGGGTTTACAACTAAAAATGATGGGTATAGTGACAAAGCTTACACATCGCAAAACTTTGGCTTTCATGTAGGTGACCAACAAGTGCATGTTATTCAAAATCGAATAGCATTAGCACAAGAATTACAATTTCCGTTAGAGAATTGGGTGGGAGCAGAACAAACTCATGGTGTTCATATTGAATATGTTCAAACTAAAGATAGAGGTAAGGGCGCAAAAGAGTATGATACATCATTTGCTGCTACAGACGCCTTGTTTACAGATGAAAAAGATTTATTATTAACCATGTGTTACGCAGACTGTATTCCCCTATATTTCTTTCATCCAAAGAGTCAGCATATGGCTGTTGCTCATGCAGGATGGAAAGGGACGGTCTTTGAAATCGCTAAAAATGCGATTGATGCCTTCCGTGAAAAAGGAATTCATCCACAAGAGGTCGAAGTTGTTATAGGCCCGGGTATATGTCGTTCTTGTTATATTGTAGATAATTATGTAATTAACAAAGTGAACGATTGCCTAGGAGAAATAGCTCCTAGTGTATATAATGAAATAGCTAAAGGTCAATATCAATTAGATTTAAAACGATGTAATCAGCTCATATTGCAGAAATATGGTGTTTTACGAGATAATATTCATACTACTGAATATTGTACAAGCTGTCATGAATCCTTGTTTTTTTCACACCGAAGAGATGACGGAAAAACGGGTAGATTGATGAGCTTTATTGGTTTGCGTGAGGAGGAATAGCATCTTGAATGTACAAACAAACCTAGAGAATATACAGGAAAATATACAAGCTGTTTGTGAGAAAGTTAATCGTTCTAGTGATGAAGTGAAAATTATCGCTGTGACAAAATATGTATCAACAGAAAGAGCGCAGGAGGCAATTGCAGCGGGGGTTAATAACCTTGGGGAAAATCGCGATGAAGGCCTATTAGAAAAACAAGCTGTCATTAAAAATGGGGCTGTTTGGCATTATATCGGAAGCTTACAATCTAGAAAAGTAAAAAATATCATCAATAAAGTGGATTATATCCATTCATTAGATCGCATATCTCTTGCAAAAGAGATTGAAAAGCGAGCGAATAAACCAATTAAATGCTTTGTACAAGTTAATGTGTCTGGAGAAGATTCGAAGCAAGGGTTATCCAAAGAAGAAATCATTCCTTTTGTTAAATCACTGTCAGATTTTAAACAAATAGAAGTAGTTGGTCTTATGACAATGGCACCATTTACAAGTGATGAGACAGTATTAAGAAATTGTTTTCGAAATTTGAAGTTGATTCAGAAAGAAGTATTATCCCTTCAATTATCTCATGCACCGTGTAAAGAATTATCAATGGGGATGTCCAATGATTATCAAATTGCTATTGAAGAAGGGGCAACAATGGTCCGTATAGGAACGGCTTTAGTTGGAAAAGAAAAGTAAGGAGGCTAGGTGCAGATGAGTATAAAATCAAAGTTTAAATCATATTTCTTTTTAGATGACGAAGAAGACAACTATGAGACAAGAGAAGATGATTACGCTAATAGTAGGGATCGTAAAGAAGAGCAAGAAACAACCTCTGTGCGGACTTCTCAAAGGCAGCACGCTGCAACAAAACAAAATGTCGTAAGTTTACAATCCGTTCAAGGACAAGGCGGTCAGCAAAAATCATCAAAAGTTGTCCTTGTGGAGCCACGGGTCTATGCTGAAGCTCAAGAAATTGCTGATCAATTGAAGAATAGAAAAGCAGTTGTGGTTAATCTCCAAAGAATTGATAAAAGCCAGGCAAAGCGCATTGTTGATTTTTTAAGTGGAACTGTGTATGCCATTGGTGGAGATATACAAAAAATTGGAATGGACATCTTTTTATGTACACCTGAAAACGTTGAAGTATCTGGGAATATTTCACAAATGATTCAGGAACATGAAGAAGAAAACTCGAGGTGGTAAATTAAATATGGCAACTTTATTTTCGATTATTATAACAGCCGTGGAGATTTATTCATGGGCATTGATTATATACATACTCATGTCATGGTTTCCGAATGCAAGAGAATCTAGTATTGGGCAAATGTTAACAAAAATTTGTGAACCATTTCTTGAACCATTTAGACGTGTCATTCCGCCAATTGGTGGGATGTTAGATATTTCGCCGATTGTAGCGATATTAGTATTAAATTTAGCTACATCCGGAATAAGACAAATATTTTTTTGGATGATGTAAAAAATACGAGCTAATGCTTAGCTCGTATTTTGTTTTTATCAATAACAAATCATCGGATTCTAAGACAGTTGTAAAACAAATAAAAAAATAAATGTTATACTATTATACAATTGTAAACATAGGGGTAAGCGAGAAATTAGGCATTTCTTGCCTAACCAGTTTTAAAGGAGTAAGCTAATGTCAAATATATATCAACATTTTCGTATGGAAGAGAGAGAGTTTATTGATCAAGTGTTAAGTTGGCGACAAACGGTTGAACAAACGTATGCGCCTAAGCTTACAGATTTTCTCGATCCAAGGGAACAAGATATTTTACACACCATCATTGGTTCTCAAAGTGATGTGCGCGTCCAATTTGACGGTGGACATAGAAACGCTGAAAGAAAACGCGCGCTTATTTTTCCTGATTATTTTATACCGGAAATGGACGATTTTCGCTTAGAGTTATACCAAGTAAATTATCCGCATAAATTCGTATTAATCGAGCATCCCCAAGTACTTGGAAGCCTGATGTCACTCGGATTGAAAAGAAGTAAATTTGGAGATATTTTGTTTGAAGGTCATACGATACAAGTAATTGTCTCTAAGGAAGTATCCTCTTATATTTCTATGCAATTAGAATCTGTTGGGAAAGCTTCTGTTCAACTTGAAGAAAAGCCATTTTCATCTGTTATCGATGCAAAAGAGCAGTGGCAAGAAAAAGTTTTTACAATGTCATCCTTAAGACTTGATACGCTTATTGCATCGATTTATAATTTTTCTAGACAAAAGGCGCAACAACTCATTTCTGCAAAAAAAGTAAAAGTAAATTGGGCAATGAAAGAAAATGTAGCATTCGATTGCCGTGAGAGTGATACAATTTCAGTAAGAGGCTATGGGCGCTGTAAGGTTATTGCGATAGAGGGAAAAACGAAGAAAGAAAAATGGAAAGTAGTTGTCGGTATACAAAAATAATCTTTTTTAGCTATAATGATTATAGTGTTTTACCGATATAAAATTGAAAGTGTATCGAATTTTATGCAGGAATCTGCAAGAAACTGTCGAATTACATGTTAACAAATGTACATAATTTGACCAACTGATCTAGGAGGTGGCCTTATGCCATTAACACCATTAGATATTCATAACAAAGAGTTCAGCAAAGGTTTTCGTGGATATGATGAAGATGAAGTAAATGAGTTTTTAGATCAAGTGATTAAAGACTATGAAATCATTATTCGTGAGAAGAAGGAATTAGAAGAGCGTTTAAACGACTTAAATGAAAGAGTCGGACATTTTAATACGATTGAAGAGACGTTAAATAAGTCGATTGTTGTTGCGCAAGAAGCTGGCGAAGAAGTGAAGCGAAACGCACAGAAAGAGGCAAAGTTAATTATTCGGGAAGCGGAGAAAAACGCCGATAGGATTGTGAATGAATCATTATCTAAAGCAAGGAAGATTGCGCTAGATATAGAAGATTTGAAAAAGCAATCGAAAGTATTTAGAAATCGTTTTAAAATGTTAATTGAAGCTCAATTAGATATGCTTCAGAATGATGACTGGGACCACTTAATGGAATATGAGCTAGATACAACAGAATTAAAGTCTACAAAAGAAGAAGAGTCTAGAGTATAAGATACTTTTATCTTTTAAGATGAACGACGACTTGACGAAGTTGTATCCTATCGCATATAATCTAGAAAAAACATGATAAAACGATGACAGGGATAGTAGCATTCTATCTTACTTAAAAGAGTGGATTTCCACTTCAGCGATTCAGGGAAGGTGAAAGCCTGATATTAAGGAGAAGAATTTGAACATCACCCTTGAGTTCCTTACTTGAGCTAAAAAGTTAGAGTAAGGCGTAGACGTTCACGTTACGAATTGATTTTTGAGCGGATAGGAAATTTCTCTATCTACAAGGGTGGTACCGCGGGAATATATAACCTCTCGTCCCTTTTTTGGGATGAGGGGTTTTTTGTGTTTTTTCCGAGTACCTTATGTATGAACGCTACTTTGGTCATAATGTTATGTAGTATGTTGAGGAGGAAATGAGCTATGGATTACAAAGATACTTTATTAATGCCTAAAACAGATTTCCCAATGAGAGGAAATCTGCCAAAAAGAGAACCTGAAATGCAAACAGAATGGAATGAACAAGATATTTATGCAAAAGTGCTTGAGCGCACGAAAAATCAACCGTTGTTTGTCCTGCATGACGGTCCTCCTTATGCGAATGGCGATCTTCATATCGGACATGCGTTAAATAAAATTTTAAAAGACTTCATTAACCGCTATAAGTCAATGAGTGGTTACCATGCACCATATGTACCTGGTTGGGATACGCATGGATTACCCATTGAACAAGCGTTAACGAATAAAGGTGTAAAACGTAAAGAAATGACGGTAGCAGAATTCCGTAAGCTTTGTGAAGAATATGCGTACGGTCAAATCGAAAATCAACGTGAACAATTCATGCGATTAGGTGTTCGTGGAGATTGGGAAAATCCCTATATTACATTAAAACCTGCCTATGAGGCCCAACAAATCAAAGTTTTTGGTGAGATGGCGAAGAAAGGTTATATCTATAAAGGGAAGAAACCTGTATACTGGTCACCATCATCTGAGTCTGCATTAGCTGAAGCTGAGATTGAATATAAAGATAAGCAATCCGCTTCCATTTATGTAGGATTTAAAGTGAAAGATGGCAAAGATGTTTTAACTGATGACGTACGTATTGTTATTTGGACAACTACTCCTTGGACAATGCCAGCTAACTTAGGTATTTCTGTCCACCCGAAACTAAAATATGTTGTCGTTGAAGTGGATAACGAAAAATATTTAGTAGCTGAAGACCTGCTAGCGGCTGTATCAGAAGAGATTGGCTGGGAAAATCCTAAGGTCGTTCAAACCATTCAAGGTAGTGACTTAGAATATGTGACTGCTGAACATCCATTATATGGCCGTGATTCACTTGTTATGCTAGGTGACCATGTAACTACAGACGCTGGTACTGGTTGTGTTCATACGGCTCCAGGACATGGTGAAGACGACTTTTACATCGGCTCTAAATATGGTTTAGATGTATTATGTCCAGTAGATGATAAAGGGGTAATGACAGAAGAAGCGCCTGGCTTTGAAGGTCTTTTCTATGATAAGGCGAATAAACCAATCACTGAAAAATTAGAAGAAGTTGGCGCGTTATTGAAGCTTTCTTTTATCAAGCATTCTTATCCACATGATTGGCGCACAAAAAAACCAGTTATTTTCCGTGCAACGGCTCAATGGTTTGCGTCAATTAAAGATTTTAGACAGGAATTATTGCAAGCAATTAATGATACAACATTTACACCAGCATGGGGCGAAACAAGGCTTTATAATATGGTTCGTGATCGTGGCGATTGGTGTATTTCTAGACAGCGCGCATGGGGTGTGCCAATTCCTGTCTTCTATGCAGAAAATGGAGAAGAGATTATTACAGACGAAACCATTAATCATGTATCCAACCTATTTAGAGAGCACGGTTCTAATGTGTGGTTTGAAAAAGAGGCAAAGGAATTATTGCCTGAAGGATTTACTCATCCAGGTAGCCCAAATGGAGTATTTACAAAAGAAACTGATATTATGGATGTGTGGTTTGATTCCGGTTCTTCGCATCAAGCTGTATTGCTAGAACGTGAAGATTTACAAAGACCAGCAGACCTTTATCTAGAAGGATCTGATCAATATAGAGGTTGGTTTAACTCATCATTATCAACAGGTGTCGCTGTAACTGGTAAAGCACCATATAAAGGCATCTTAAGTCACGGCTTTGTTTTAGATGGTGAAGGTAGAAAAATGAGTAAATCAATTGGTAATGTCATTGTACCTTCAAAAGTGATGAACCAATTAGGTGCAGATATTTTAAGACTTTGGGTTGCATCAGTTGATTACCAAGCAGATGTAAGAGTATCTGATCCAATCTTAAAACAAGTAGCAGAAGTTTACCGTAAAATTAGAAACACTTTCCGCTTCTTATTAGGAAACTTAGCTGATTTTGATCCAGCAGTACATCGAGTTTCTTATGATGATTTACGTGAAGTCGATCAGTTTATGTTAGTGAAGTTAAATAAACTAATCGAAACATCGCTTCAATCATATGAGAACTATGAATTTGCAGGTATTTACCATGCTGTGAATAATTTCTGCACATTAGACTTAAGTTCGTTCTATTTAGACTTTGCGAAAGATGTATTGTACATTGAAGCGCAAGATCAACATGATCGTCGTGCGATTCAAACAGTGCTTTATGATAGCTTAGTTGCCCTTACTAAGCTTGTATCACCGATTCTTTCTCATACAGCTGATGAAGTTTGGCGTCACATTCCAAATGTGGAGGAGATGAGTGTTCAATTGACTGATATGCCGTCAGTAGAAACTTTTGCCAATGCGGAAGAATTAACGGCAAAATGGACAGCATTCATGAAATTAAGAAATCATGTCCTAAAAGCTCTAGAAGAAGCACGAAATGAAAAAGTAATCGGTAAATCATTGACAGCAAAAGTAACGTTGTATGTCGATAACGAAACCAATTCATTACTTGATTCTATTTCAGAAAGCCTACCACAACTCTTTATCGTTTCTGCATTTGAAGTGGCAGGCAGCTTAGAACAAGCACCAAATGAAGCACATAAATTTGACAATGTAGCAATCCTAGTTTCCAAAGCTGAAGGCGAAACATGTGAACGTTGTTGGACTGTCACACCAGAAGTAGGGGAAGTAGATGAATTTTCAACACTTTGCCCACGTTGTGCTACTGTCGTAAAAGAAAACTATAGCCATTTGAGCTAAGTGGCAGTAGGTTAAAAAGTACTACCATATTTTTGGCCCGGACTAACCGTTCGGGTCTTTTTCTAATTATATAAAAAGGATTAATGAAGATAGAAAATGAAGTAAAGCTAAAAATGATTTTTACCATAAAGCAAGTACGTTAGTGCATGGTTTTTATAATGTCTCGGCTTTTCACACTTTCCATTTTAATCCTTCATGATAATGAGTAAAAACTAATAAAATTTTCCTCAACCTGCAAAACTTGTTCAGCTTGTAAAATCTTTAGAGGCGTTCAAAATTAGCCAGTTGCTCATAATAACTTTATGAACAATCTTGTAGGATGAAGGGGGATTTTTTTGAACAATCAACCACATGTTATTCCACTAATTGAAGAGCTTCGTAATACGAGACAAGAGTTACTTGAGAGGTTAATGCAAAGTAATCTTCACCCCTTTATAAATGAAATGATATTAGATGAACTATATGATGTTGAAAAGGCAATTGAGAAGTATGAAAATGGCCAATTCGGCACATGTGAAATTTCTGGTGAGTTTTTGCCAGAGGATTTATTAACATTAATCCCTACGCTGAAAACAATGGACGATTGTCAGTCTCTTAAAAGGTTCTATCGTAAAGCCCTATATGATTAAAACGATCGCTTAAAGAGCAAAGCTACCGTTTTTTATGGGTTTATGCTAAAATGCAAAGGTATACAAATGAATATTGGAGGTTGCCTTTGTGTTTTTCTACATAATCGCTTTATTGATTATTGCTTTTGATCAATGGACTAAATGGTTAATTGTCAAGAATTTTACGCTTGGTGAAAGTATTACTGTCATTGAAGATTTTCTGTATATTACTTCCCATCGGAACACAGGTGCAGCCTGGGGAATATTAGAAGGTCAAATGTGGTTCTTTTATTTGATTACTGTTATTGTCATCATCGGAATCATTTATTATATGCAAACACATGCGAAGGGAAAATGGCTTCTTCAGCTCTCATTAGCACTTATATTAGGTGGTGCAATTGGAAACTTTATTGATCGTCTTTGGCGAAAAGAAGTGGTTGATTTTATTCATACTTTCCCGTTCGGATATAACTTCCCGATATTTAATGTTGCGGACTCCTCTCTATGTGTAGGTGTCGTGTTGTTATTAATACAGATGATACGAGAGGAAAGAGAAGTGAAAAAGGAGAAAGCAAATGAGCAAAGTGGAACATAATGTCACCGATAATCAAGCGGGTGATCGAATTGATAAGGTGCTGGCTAATCTGAATGCAGAATGGTCAAGAACACAAGTGCAAGAATGGATAAAAGCAGGACATGTGCTTGTCAATGGTAATAAAGTGAAAACAAATTATAAAGTAGTAAATGAAGACCATCTTGATATTATTATTCCTGATCCAGAGCCATTAGATGTAGTTGCTGAGGATATGGATTTGGATATTTACTATGAAGATAGTGATGTTTTAGTTGTCAATAAACCGAGGGGAATGGTTGTACACCCTGCGGTTGGACATGGAACAGGTACATTGGTAAACGGATTATTGGCACATTGTAAAGACTTATCAGGTATAAATGGGGTTATGAGACCAGGTATTGTCCATCGCATTGATAAGGACACTTCCGGCCTTCTGATGGTTGCTAAAAATGATCTTGCCCATGAGAAGTTAGTAGAGCAACTAGTTAATAAGACGGTGACGAGAAAATACAAAGCGATTGTTCACGGCGTTGTCAATCATGATCATGGCACAATTGATGCGCCAATTGGCAGAGATACGAAAGATCGTCAAAGTATGACGGTTGTGGATGGTGGCAAACATGCTGTAACGCATTTTAATGTTATCGATCGTTTTAAAGATTTTACTTTGATAGAATGTCAGCTCGAAACGGGAAGAACGCATCAAATCCGTGTTCACATGAAATATATTGGCTTTCCATTAGCTGGCGATCCGAAATATGGACCGCGAAAAACGCTTGAATTCGGAGGACAAGTGCTTCATGCAGGTGTGTTAGGATTTAATCATCCAAGAACAGATGAGTACCTTGAATTTACGGCACCATTGCCAGCTGATTTTAAACAGCTAATTGCTATGTTGAAAAAATAATTGTTGACACATAAGTTGAAGTGTTATAAGATGAATTCAGTTAAATAAGTCCTTTAAGAACAGTCCCGTGAGGCTGGGAAGGAAACGGTATGAACATACGGTTGTTGTATGTTCAAATAAAGTACAATCGTTTACCCTCTCATCCTTAGGTGAGAGGGTTTTTTAGTATAAAATGAGGTGAAAAAGATGTCACAAAAAGCCATTGTACTGGACGAACAAGCGATAAGAAGAGCACTGACAAGAATAGCTCATGAAATGATTGAAAAGAATAAGGGCATAGAGGATTGTGTGCTTATTGGAATTAAGACAAGAGGAATTTATATTGCTAATCGCTTAGCAAAACGAATAGAAGAAATTGAAGGTGCCAAGGTTTCGGTTGGTGAAATTGACATTACGCTATATAGAGATGACTTATCAAAGAAGACAGCTAATCAAGAACCACTTGTTAAGGGTTCAAATATCCCGATTGATATTAACGATAAGAAAGTGATTGTCATTGATGACGTCCTTTATACTGGAAGAACGGTAAGAGCAGCATTAGATGCTTTAATTGATATAGGTAGACCTTCAGCTATTCAATTGGGTGTGCTTGTCGATCGTGGTCATAGAGAATTACCGATTAGAGCCGATTATGTGGGGAAAAATATTCCAACTTCAAGTTCAGAAAAAATAGTTGTCGAACTAAATGAAATTGATCAAACAGATCAAGTTAGTATTTTTGAAAAATAAATGAGCCCTTTTTAAATGCAGTCCAGAGAGGCTGACAAAGGGGGAAGTAATAGACTGCTCCTGTCTATGCTTACCAACCCTCTTTGTCCGCAGGCAAAGAGGGTTTTATATTAAAGGGGAGAAATACCACCATGAATAAACCAGTATTAGACATACATGATAAACCAACGCCAGTACATTGGCTCACTCTCAGTTTACAGCATTTATTCGCCATGTTTGGTGCAACCATCTTAGTACCATACTTAGTAGGATTAAGTCCGGCCATTGCACTAATCTCAAGTGGTATCGGCACACTTGCTTTCCTAATGATTACAAAATGGAAAGTACCTGCTTATCTAGGTTCGTCGTTCGCATTTATTATCCCTATACAGACGGCACAGCTCGAAGGTGGACCTGGTGCTGCTATGATAGGGAGCTTTATGGCAGGTCTCGTTTATGGGATTGTCGCTCTTATTATTAAGCAAGCAGGTTATCGTTGGATTTTAAAATTATTACCACCAATTGTTACAGGACCTGTTATTATCGTTATTGGACTTGCGTTATCAGGAACAGCGATAGACATGGCCATGAACAACCCCGTAACAGGAGAATATAGCATGCTTCACTTCTCGGCAGCTTTAATTACACTTGCTGCTACAGTAGTTATCTCAGTATATGGAAAAGGTATGTTTGGAATGATTCCGATTCTTGCTGGTATAATTATCGGTTATGTATATTCACTCATGATTGGTATTGTTGACTTCTCGGTTGTTGCAAAAGCTGCATGGTTTGAAATGCCTGAATTTATCTTTCCTGTAATGGATTATGATGTCAGAATTACTCTTGATCTTGCTCTATTGATGATTCCAGTAGCTGTTGTCACTCTTTCTGAACATATCGGTCATCAACTTGTACTCGGAAAAGTCGTTGGCAAAGACTATATTAAAGACCCAGGCTTACATCGCTCAATCTTAGGTGATGGGATGGGAACCATGTTATCAGCTCTCATTGGTGGGCCACCGAAAACAACGTATGGAGAAAATATCGGTGTACTTGCGATCACCAAAATTTACAGTGTTTATGTAATTGCAGGCGCAGCAGTGATTGCCATCGTCTTCGGTTTTGTCGGAAAAGTAACAGCTTTAATAAGTTCAATACCGACACCTGTTATGGGCGGTGTTTCAATCCTTCTATTCGGTATCATAGCTTCTTCAGGGTTAAGGATGCTTGTAGATAATAAAGTGGACTTTGGTAATAACCGTAACTTAGCTATCGCCTCTGTTATCCTAGTATTAGGAATTGGCGGCGCGCATTTACAACTTTGGGTATTCAACTTAGAGGGAATGGCGATTGCTGCAATTGCTGGGGTTATACTCAACTTAGTCTTACCGGGTAAACCGGATGTAGATGAAAATATGTTTGAAAACTAATTACGCCTTTTAAAAGGAATCCAGAGAGGTTCATAAGGGTGTTGAAGAGCTCAGTTCAAAGTGGGAAGAAAAATCCCACCTTTGTACACTCATGTTTATTCGACACCTTGACTTGTTTTTGTCAAGGTGTTTTTTAATAGCAAAGCAAAGAAGTCAAGGTTGATCAAGCTTTACG
Source organism: Cytobacillus sp. OWB-43 (assembly GCF_034651445.1). Lineage (NCBI taxonomy): Bacteria > Bacillati > Bacillota > Bacilli > Caryophanales > Bacillaceae > Cytobacillus > Cytobacillus sp. OWB-43. The sequence continues at coordinate 430,786 of NZ_JAYEFF010000001.1, forward strand.
TTTCAATAAAAAAAGGAGGCTGTCTTTTATGGAACATTGTCTCACTACAACTGATCTAACAATAGACGAAATTCAAGGGATTTTAGCCGATGCAGAGCATTTTATTAACGGTAAAATGTGGAAACCTAAAAACAAAGTTTTTATCGCTAATCTCTTTTTTGAAAATAGTACAAGAACAAAGTGTAGCTTTGAAGTAGCTGAAAGAAGATTGGGCTTAGATATTATTCCATTTGAAGTGAGTACTTCTAGTGTGTCAAAGGGTGAAACGCTCTATGACACAGTAAAGACGCTTGAAGCAATTGGTGTTCAACTAGCTGTCATCAGGCATAATGAGAATTGTTATTTTGATCAACTGATTGGGAAAACCAATAGTGCGATTATTAATGCAGGCGATGGATGTGGCCATCATCCAACACAGTCTTTGCTTGACTTACTAACGATCAAACAAGAATTCGGTAGCTTTAAAGGGTTAAAGGTAGCCATCGTTGGTGACTTACGTCATAGCCGTGTTGCCAGGTCAAATGCAGAGAGCTTAAATCGGTTAGGTGCGAACGTAATTTTCTCAGGACCAGAAATATGGTTCGATCAAGACATGGCACAACATGGACAATATGTGTCTATCCATAAAGCGGTCAAAGAAGCTGATGTTATCATGCTGCTTAGGGTACAGCATGAACGTCATGAAGGTGGTAGATGGGACGCTGAAAAATACCATAAAGCATTTGGGTTAACACTTGAACGGGAGAAAATGATGAAAAAGGGCAGCATTATTATGCACCCTGCACCAGTTAACCGCGGCGTAGAGATTGCAGACAGTCTAGTTGAGTGTGGACGATCAAGAATTTTCAAACAAATGCAAAATGGTGTATTTATTAGAATGGCGGTATTAAAAAGAATAATTGAACAATTTGAAAGGGGAGAGCGTAATGGGAATCATCATCAAAAATGGTCAATTGCTTACTAATGAAGGGGAGTTACTTCAACAGGATGTGTTAATTAATGATGGGAAGATTGAAGAAATCGGTGAATCCATCGTAGTAAATGATCATGAGGTCATTGATGCAACAGGTCAACTTGTAACAGCAGGATTTGTCGACCTTCATGTCCATTTGCGCGAACCGGGTGGTGAACATAAAGAAACAATTGCAACTGGTACACAGGCAGCGGCACGAGGCGGATTCACTACAATTGCTGCAATGCCTAATACAAGACCTGTACCAGATAGTAAGGAACAAATGGAGACACTACATAAAAGAATCACTGAAACAGGCGTAGTAGAAGTATTACCATATGCATCTATCACTATAAGAGAAGCTGGAGTCGAACTAACAGATTTTGCAGCACTTAAAGAAGCAGGGGCATTCGCTTTTACTGATGACGGGGTTGGCGTACAGTCAGCTGATATGATGTATTCAGCCATGAAGAAAGCAGCTGAAGTAGATATGGCAATTGTCGCTCATTGCGAGGAAAATACACTAATTCATAAAGGAGCTGTTCATGAAGGGAAGTTTTCAAAAGCACAAGGTATAAATGGTATCCCTTCAGTATGTGAATCTGTGCATATTGCAAGAGACGTGCTATTAGCAGAGGCAGCAAATTGCCATTATCATGTTTGTCATATTAGCACAAAAGAATCGGTTCGGGTGGTAAGAGATGCCAAAAGGGCAGGTATTAAAGTAACGGCAGAAGTGACACCACACCACTTATTATTATCAGAAGAAGATATCCCTGGTCTTGATACAAACTATAAGATGAATCCTCCACTTAGAGGCAAAGACGATCAAGAAGCGCTGTTAGAGGGTCTACTAGATGGGACAATCGATTTTATCGCAACTGACCATGCCCCGCATGCAGCAGAAGAGAAGGCTGAAGGGATGACATTATCACCATTCGGTATTGTAGGATTGGAGACAGCTTTTCCACTTCTTTATACGAACTTTGTTAAGAAAGGTATTTTCACACTAAAGCAACTCATCGATTTCTTAACAAGAAAACCAGCTGAATCTTTCTCTTTAAATAGAGGACTATTACAAAAAGGAAGCAGGGCGGATATTGTATTGCTTGATTTAGAAAAGGAAGAAGCAATTGATCCTGATACCTTCTTATCAAAAGGTAAAAATACACCGTTTGCTGGTTGGAAGTGTAAAGGTTGGCCAACTACGACAATTGTTGCTGGAAAGGTAGTCTTTAAAAAGGGGAGTGTAACAGCGTGAAAAGACAATTAATTTTAGAAGATGGCACAGTATTTATTGGTGAAGGCTTTGGTAGTGGTAAACAAACGATGGGTGAAGTCGTATTTAATACAGGCATGACAGGATACCAAGAAGTGTTATCTGACCCTTCATATTGTGGCCAAATCGTTACTTTAACTTACCCGTTAATAGGTAATTATGGTATTAACCGTGATGACTTTGAATCCATTCATCCAGCTATCAGTGGCTTCATTGTGAAAGAAGCAGCGGAATATCCTTCAAATTTTCGTCATCAACAATCGCTTGCTGAGTACTTTTCTATGAAAGACATTCCAGGCATCGCTGGGATTGATACGAGAAAATTAACAAGAATCATCCGTAAAGCAGGAACTTTAAAAGGGACGATTTGTAGCATGGAAGAAAATGTTGCCGAGATATTAGAAAAAATGAAAGCAACCAAACTGCGAGTCGATCAAGTAAAACAAGTATCAACAAAAACGCCTTACCCATCACCAGGGCGTGGCAGAAGAGTAGTATTAGTTGATTTTGGTATGAAACACGGGATTTTAAGAGAATTGAATAAAAGAGATTGTGACGTCATTGTTGTTCCATACAACACGACTGCACAAGAAATCTTAAATTTAAGTCCTGATGGCATCATGTTATCAAATGGCCCTGGGGATCCAAAAGATGTGCCACAAGCAATTGAGATGGTTAGAGAGATTCTTGGGAAAGTTCCACTGTTCGGCATTTGTCTTGGACATCAAATCTTTGCGCTCGCTTGCGGGGCCAATACGGAAAAGATGAAATTTGGTCATCGTGGATCGAACCATCCTGTAAAGGAATTGGCTACAGGTAAGATTGCGATCACTTCACAAAACCACGGCTACTCTGTAGATGAAGCATCGATTACACAGACAGAACTTGAAATAACACATATTGCTTTAAATGATGGCACGGTTGAAGGGTTAAAGCATAAAGTGCACCCTGCTTTCACTGTACAGTATCATCCAGAAGCTTCACCCGGACCTGAAGATGCCAACGGACTTTTTGAACAGTTTTTAACACTAATTGAAATGAACAGACAGGAAGGTGTTTATCAATGACAAAGCGTACAGACATAAAAAGCATACTTGTAATTGGATCAGGACCGATTGTCATTGGGCAAGCAGCAGAATTTGACTACGCGGGTACACAAGCTTGTATCGCTCTAAAAGAAGAAGGATATCGAGTCATTCTCGTTAATTCGAATCCAGCAACGATCATGACAGATACAGAGATTGCTGATGCAGTCTATATCGAACCTTTAACACTTGAGTTTGTGAGTAAAATTATTAGGAAAGAACGTCCAGATGCGCTCGTGCCAACATTAGGTGGTCAGACTGGTTTAAACTTGGCGGTTGAATTGGCCAAATCAGGCGTATTAGAAGAATGTAATGTCGAGATATTAGGTACGAAACTTTCGGCTATTGAACAAGCAGAAGATCGCGACTTATTCCGTACATTAATGAATGAGCTCGGTGAACCAGTACCAGATAGTGAAATTATTCACACGCTAGAAGAGGCCAAACAATTTGTTGAAATTGTTGGTTACCCAGTCATCGTCAGACCTGCTTTCACACTAGGTGGAACAGGTGGAGGTATTTGCCACGACGAAGAAGAACTAAATGAAATTGTTATAAGCGGTTTGAAAAACAGCCCGGTGACGCAATGTTTGTTAGAGAAAAGTATTGCTGGTTTTAAAGAAATAGAATACGAGGTTATGAGAGATTCAAATGATAATGCCATCGTTGTTTGTAACATGGAGAACATTGATCCTGTAGGCGTCCATACTGGTGACAGCATTGTCGTCGCGCCGAGCCAAACGTTAAGTGATCGTGAATATCAAATGTTAAGAAACGCTTCGCTCAAAATTATTAGAGCACTCGGCATTGAAGGGGGCTGTAACGTACAATTAGCCCTTGACCCTTACAGTTTCCATTACTACATTATTGAAGTAAACCCGAGGGTTAGCCGTTCTTCTGCCTTAGCCTCTAAAGCAACTGGCTACCCGATCGCGAAGTTGGCAGCGAAAATCGCTGTCGGATTAACTTTGGATGAAATGATGAACCCGGTAACAGGGAAAACTTATGCCAGCTTTGAACCAGCATTGGACTATGTCGTTACCAAAATTCCTCGCTGGCCCTTTGATAAATTTGAATCGGCTAACCGTTCATTAGGGACACAAATGAAAGCAACTGGGGAAGTCATGGCGATTGGTCGAAACTTTGAAGAATCGATTTTAAAAGCTGTCCGATCACTAGAAGCAAATGTTCATCATCTCGCATTACAAAATGGAGACGAAATAGATGATGCCCTTTTACAAAAGCGGATTCGTAAAGCAGGCGACGAACGATTATTCTATATCGGAGAAGCATTAAGGCGCGGTGTCACCATTGAAACCATTCATGAATGGAGCCAAATTGATTTGTTTTTCTTATACAAATTCAATAAAATTGTTAAGCTGGAAGATCAATTAGCGGCGAATATTGGTGATCTAGAAATCTTGCAGGCAGCAAAAAAACTAGGGTTTGCTGATACAACAATTGCACAAATATGGTCAATGGAAGAAAGAGAAGTCTATGAAAAGAGAAAAAATGCGGGCATTACACCAGTTTATAAAATGGTCGATACTTGTGCAGCTGAATTTGAGTCGGAAACACCTTATTATTACGGAGCATATGAAGATGAGAACGAATCTGTTGTAACAGATAGAAAAAGCGTGCTCGTATTAGGGTCTGGTCCGATTAGAATTGGTCAAGGGGTAGAATTCGATTATTCCACTGTCCACGCCGTTTGGGCAATTAAAGAGGCAGGATATGAAGCGATCATCATTAACAACAATCCAGAAACCGTGTCAACTGACTTCAGTATTTCGGATAAGCTCTACTTCGAACCTTTAACAATAGAAGACGTCATGCATATCATCGACCTTGAACGTCCTGAAGGGGTTGTCGTTCAGTTCGGTGGCCAAACGGCGATCAATTTAGCGGCAGGACTTGTTGAACGAGGAGTGAAAATCTTAGGAACCTCACTTGAAAATCTTGATCGTGCAGAAGACCGCGACAAGTTTGAACATGCATTGCACAAATTAGACATTCCGATGCCAGAAGGAAAAACAGCATTATCGGTTGAAGAAGCAGTGGAGATCGCGACTGATATCGGCTATCCAGTTCTAGTCAGACCATCTTATGTACTAGGTGGTCGCGCGATGGAAATCGTCTACAAAGAAGAAGAACTCCTGCTGTACATGAAGAATGCTGTAAAAGTAAATCCTGAACATCCGGTATTAATCGATCGTTACTTAACTGGTAAAGAAATCGAAGTGGATGCGATTAGTGATGGAGAAACGGTAGTGATTCCTGGGATTATGGAACATATCGAACGAGCTGGCGTACACTCAGGTGATTCAATTGCTGTCTATCCTCCGCAAAATATTAGCCAAAGCATTCAGGCGAAGCTGGTTGATTATACCGAGAGATTGGCAAAAGGGCTTGGCATTATCGGATTGTTAAATATCCAATATGTCATCTCAAAAGGTGAAGTCTATGTGCTAGAAGTGAACCCTCGCTCAAGTAGAACGGTACCTTTCTTAAGTAAAATTACAAATGTACCAATGGCAAAAATTGCAACAAAGGTTATTTTAGGAGAAACATTACAAAGTCAAGGGTATGAAAATGGTTTAGTGCCGGAGAAAGCCGGCGTATACGTTAAAGTACCGGTATTTTCTTTCGCGAAACTGAGGAGAGTTGACATTACGCTTGGACCAGAAATGAAATCAACTGGTGAAGTGATGGGCAAAGATCAAACGCTTGAGAAAGCATTATATAAAGGATTAGTTGCTTCAGGTATGAAAATTTATCCATATGGCACGGTTTTAATGACTGTAGCAGATAAAGATAAGGAAGAAGCTTTGAGTCTAGCAAAACGCTTTGCCTCTATCGGTTATAGATTGATGGCAACCAGTGGAACGGCAGAATATCTTCAAAGTGCGGGTATACCGGTTGATATTACGAATAAAATTGGCACAGATGAACCAAATTTACTTGATGTCATCCGAAACGGTCAAGCGCAAATTGTTATAAACACCTTAACAAAAGGGAAGCAGCCAGCAAGAGATGGTTTTAGAATTCGTAGAGAATCGGTTGAAAATGGGGTCCCATGTTTAACATCCTTAGATACAGCAGATGCCATTCTCCAAGTAATTGAATCGATGACTTTCTCTGCTGATGCAATGAATAATTTAGAAGAAAAAGCAGTACAGGAGGCGGTTTTCTTATGATCAAACAAGAATTATGTCAAGTGATTGATCAAACAGAAATCGCAACAAATATTTATGAGCTCACCGTAAAAGGTGAGCTTGTTCATGAAATGAAAGAGCCAGGACAATTTGTTCATTTGAAAGTGAATAGTGGTCTTTCACCGCTTCTAAGAAGGCCCATCTCGATTGCAAATATCAATCAAGACGAACAGACTTTCACGATGATCTATCGTGCAGAAGGAAAAGGTACACGCTTGTTAGCAACGTTACAACAAGGCGACCTTCTTGATGTATTAGGTCCGCTTGGTCACGGATTTCCTGTAGAGGAGACGGACGCTTCTGATACGGCATTGCTTGTCGGTGGCGGTATTGGAGTCCCCCCGCTATATGAACTTTCGCAAAGACTAACTGCCAATGGTGTAAAAGTTATTCATGTCCTCGGGCATCAAACAAAGAATGCTGTTTTTTATGAAGAAGAGTTTAAACAATTAGGTCCTACTTTTATCGCGACTGCTGATGGTAGTTACGCTTATTCAGGATTTGTCACAGATATTATTAAGAATGAAAATATAACGTTCGATGTTTTGTATACTTGTGGGCCAACGCCCATGCTCCGAGCACTTGAACAAGAATATAGACATAAAAAAGTATTTTTATCATTAGAAGAGAGAATGGGTTGTGGAATCGGTGCTTGCTTTGCCTGTGTATGCCATACAGCAGAAGATCCCACAGGCGTGTCTTATAAAAAGGTTTGTAGCGATGGGCCAGTCTTTAAGGCAGGGGAGGTTGTCATATGAGCGCTTTGAATATTAGTTTACCAGGGCTTGAGTTGAAAAACCCAATAATGCCGGCATCTGGTTGCTTCGGTTTCGGTAGAGAATATAGTGACTTGTTTGATTTAAGTCAGCTCGGTGCGATTATGATTAAGGCAACAACGAAAGATGCAAGATTCGGTAATCCCACACCAAGGGTAGCGGAAACATCTGCCGGAATGCTGAATGCGATCGGCCTGCAAAACCCAGGATTGACGAAAGTCGTAGAGGAAGAATTACCGTGGCTTTCGCAGTTTGATGTACCAATCATAGCTAATGTCGCCGGTTCAATGGAAGAAGATTATATCGAGGTGGCAAAAGAAATTTCGCAAGCGCCGAATGTCCATGCACTTGAATTAAATATTTCATGTCCCAATGTGAAAACAGGTGGTATTGCTTTTGGAACCGTGCCAGAAATTGCGCAATCATTAACGAAGAAGGTAAAGGAAGTATCAGCTGTTCCTGTATACGTGAAACTCTCGCCGAATGTCACAAATATCGTTGAAATGGCAAAGGCTGTTGAACAAGGTGGTGCTGACGGATTAACGATGATCAATACTCTTGTTGGTATGAGAATTGATATAAGGACCGGTAAACCAGTAATCGCCAATAAAACGGGTGGTCTTTCTGGGCCGGCCATTAAACCAGTTGCTATTCGCATGATTCATGAGGTAAGCCAACAAGTAGCGATTCCAATCATCGGCATGGGGGGCGTGGAATCAGCTGAAGATGTGATTGAATATTTTTATGCCGGGGCGAGCGCCGTCGCAGTGGGAACGATGAACTTTGTTGATCCATTTATCTGCCCAAAAATCATAGCAGAGTTGCCAGAACTTATTCATTCTTTAGGATTTGATCATATTTCTGAATGTACCGGAAGGAGCTGGAAAACAGTTGAAAAACTCACTCATCATCGCGCTTGATTTTGCTAACCGTCAACAAGTGGAAGATTTTCTCAAACCTTTCACAAATGAGCAATTATTCTTAAAGGTTGGAATGGAGTTATATTATCAAGAAGGTCCACAAATTGTGGAACGATTAAAAGCTGAAGGCCACCAAGTTTTCCTTGATTTGAAACTGCATGATATTCCGAATACAGTCAAAAGTGCCATGAAAGGACTTGCTCGTCTCGGTTGTGATCTCGTGAATGTCCATGCAGCTGGTGGTATAGAGATGATGCGGGCAGCTGTTGAAGGACTTGAGGAAGGGAAAGTGCAAGGAAAGGAACGGGCAAAGCTTATTGCTGTTACGCAATTAACGAGCACATCTAGGCAGCAAATGAATAGTGAACAGTTAATCCCTGTTTCTTTAAATGAATCTGTGTTGCATTATAGCCAAATAACAAAGCAAGCAGGCTTAGATGGTGTGGTTTGTTCGCCTTTTGAAGCCAAACAAATTGCCAAGAAGGTGGGCGCTGATTTTTTGACCGTGACACCAGGAATAAGAATGGAGACTGACGACAAGCAAGATCAAAAAAGAGTGGCAACACCTGATTTTGCCAGAGCTGAAGGTGTTTCAGCAATCGTCGTAGGGCGATCCATTACTAGAGCATCTAATTCCCTTGCTGCCTATTATCAAATCAAGAATCTTTGGGAGGGTATTTCCGTATGAAAAAACAAATAGCAGAAAGTTTATTAACTATTAAAGCAGTCGCACTAAATCCTAAAGATCCTTTTACGTGGTCATCTGGTCTTAAATCACCAATCTACTGTGATAATCGTTTAACATTAGCTTATCCTAAAGTAAGAAATGAAATTGCGCAAGGGCTCCAAGCACTTATTGAGGAACATTATGCAGACGTTGAGGTGATTGCTGGGACAGCGACTGCAGGCATTCCACATGCTGCATGGGTAAGTGATCGGATGAATTTACCGATGTGCTATGTTCGGTCAAAGGCGAAAGCTCACGGTAAAGGCAAACAAATTGAAGGGAAAGCGGAGAAAGGGCAAAAAGTTGTCGTCGTCGAAGATTTAATTTCGACAGGTGGCAGTGTGATCAACGCTGTCGAAGCACTAAGAGAGGCAGGGTGTGAAGTTCTAGGGGTTGTCGCTATTTTTACTTATCAATTAGCAAAAGGCGAAGAGTTACTTCAGGCAGCAAATGTTTCCGTTCACACACTTTCCGATTTTGAATCATTAAAAGAAGTTGCAAAGAATCAAGGGACAATCGAGGCATCCGATTTTGCAGTATTAACTGAATGGAGAAAAGACCCGCAAGCATGGGGGAAAGCATTTGCATAAATAAGTGGCGGCGAAAAGTTAGCAATAGCAAACTTTTCGCTTAGCCTATCTAACAGTATACAGTTTTATCAGTAAAGAGGAATTAATGTAATAATCCCGATTGAAAAGCAATCGCCACAACTTGTGTGCGATTTTTTGCTTTTAGTTTAGTCATTAATTGACTGACATAATCTCTCACCGTATGCTCGCTTAAATAGAGCATGGAGGCTATGGTTTTATTATCATGACCATCAGCTAGTAGGATGAGAATAGAATGCTCCCTTTGGGTAAGATGAATGGAGGATTGGATCCTATCATTTCCACTTTTTCGAGAAAAGAATAAACCCAATAATATACCTACTTCATTGATATAATCTAACTCTTCTTTACTATATTCAAACGCCTCTCCCTTTTGGTCAAAAGTTAACCAGCCATATAATTGTTCTTCACATAAAATGGGAAGAAAGATAATCGAAGATAAGCCGAATAATTCAATATGTTCTTGTCTAATTAATTGCTTAGGGTCTTTTAAGAAAATTGGTTTCTTTGTAGAGAAGACTGAGAAATTCTCTCCTAATTGACCTTTCATACTCTGTACTTTGATAACTTCTGTTCCGACTGCACCATAAAATTCATTGGACCACGGAATATAACCATAAAAAACACAGCGTTTAAACCCAAACCAATCTTCACATTTTTTTAGGATATCGGGGAGTTCCGTCTTCGATGAACGAATTAATAATTGACTTAATTTAGTTAAGGGTTCTCTATGAGGTATTTGCTTCTCTTTTTTTGCTATTTGCTGATATGTTTTCAGTAAATCTGATTGTAAGTTAAATAAAAACATGATAAACCCATCGTTCTTATGAATTTTTTCTTTCTTTAATAAGGTTGTTACCGCTTTTTGTAGAATCAATGAAAACAAATATAATCGTTCAGTGGATAGAATGGATATTTGCGCATAAAGCCAATCTATTAACTGATTATGAATGTCTTCCTCCATTTCTCCCATTTGTATATGGTGAAACCATTCTGTAAAGGAACGGAGTAGCAGTGTAACCGCCTCAAAATGCTCTTCGTCAGAAATCCCCTCGACATTGAGGTAGATCCGGATATTTTCTTCTAAGTTTTGCCTATATGTTTTCATAAAGAATATAAATTCCTGCAATGTAACTTCTTCAAAACGATCATGAGATTGAGCCATGAAATTCCCCCTATATATGACTGTAAAATAGCTACTCATAAACAGTATCTTATAGGATAGCGCTAAAAAGTTAAAGTTTGTATCATTGTAGATGTGGGGTGAACAATGAATGAATTGTTGATAAGTAAGGATATTCATGTAAATATGACAGCAGAGAAGGGATAAGATTATGAGATTAAATGAAAAAGTGGCTGTTATTACTGGTGGTGGCACGGGGATTGGGAAAGAAACGGCACTTCTTTTTGCACAAGAAGGAGCAAAAGTTATTCTGACAGATATTCATGAAACGTCTGGTCAAGGTACCGTCGAAGAAATCAAGGCAAATGGTGGGGAAGCAATATTTGTTCGCCATGATGTAAGTAATGAAAATGATTGGCGTAAGGTCGCTGATGAGGCGATAAAAGCTTATAACCAAGTAGATATTCTCTTCAATAATGCAGGGATTTATATCATTAAACCACTAGCTGAAATTGAGCTAGTGGAATGGAATAAATTAATGGCTATTAATGTAGGGGGTGTGTTTTTAGGAATGAAGCATATTATGCCATTAATGGCGGAGCGGCAGAAAGGTTCTGTGATTAACGCTTCTTCTATTGCTGGCTTAGTTGGCTCTCCAGGCCATGTTTTATATGGTGCAAGTAAAGGTGCTGTACGTGTCATGACTAAGGACGCTGCCATTGAATATGCTCCAATGGGTGTTAGAGTAAATTCTATCCATCCAGGGTATATTGATACTGGCATGGCTGATTATGCTTCAGAACAGACTGGTCAGTCAAAAGATGCACTAGGAAAGAACCTATTTCCACTCGGTTATTTAGGTAAAGTAAAAGATGTAGCTAATACAGTGCTCTTTTTAGCTTCAGACGATTCAGCATACACTACAGGGGCAGAGTTTGTCATTGATGGTGGAGCGACAGCAAGATAATGAAAAGAAAGAGGAGATTAAAATGAAATTACAAGATAAAGTAGCAATCGTAACAGGTGGAGCAAGTGGTATTGGTGAAGCAGTTGTCAAAGAATATGTAAAAGAAGGTGCAAAGGTTGTCATAGCTGATTTCTCTGACAAGGGACAAGCTCTTTCTGATACTTTGAATAAAGAAGGATATGAGACTTTATTTGTTAAAACAGATGTATCAAAAGAAGAAGATGTGAAAAATGTCGTTGCACAGACAGTTAATCAGTTTGGAAAGTTGGATATCATGTATGCCAATGCGGGGATTGCTAGTGACGGGCCAGCAGCTGAATTAGATTATGATAAATGGAAAAAAACGATTGATATTAATCTTTCTGGTGTGTTTCTATCAGATAAATACGCAATCGAACAATTCCAAAAACAAGGAAGCGGCGGTGTAATAGTGAATGCAGGATCTATTCATAGCTTTGTCTCACTGCCTAATATACCAGCATACTCATCTGCAAAAGGTGGCGTGAAACTGTTAACACAAAACTTATGTACGGCATATGCGAAAGAAAATATCCGTGTAAATGCGGTTTGTCCGGGATACATTGATACGCCTTTATTATCGGAATTAGAATCAGATGTGAAGAATCACCTGGCCTCCCTTCACCCACAAGGTAGACTTGGAAAACCAGAAGAAATTGCTAAAGCTGTTTTATTCTTATCAAGTGATGATGCGAGCTTTGTAAATGGTACAACCTTATTAGTAGATGGTGGTTATACAGCACAGTAACTTTTAACTAATAAAAAACCCAATTGGATGGAGCGCCTGGTAGAGTAAGGCGTTCATCTCAATTGGGTTTTGTTATTTCTTTTTACTAAGTGAAATGACTTTTTCTTCATCAGGGGTGACAAAGATTGTTTGTTGTTGATCATAAATGACAAACCCGGGCTTAGCACCACTCGGCTTTTTCACATTACGTACCTTTGTGTAATCGACGGGTACACTACTTGAGTTACGCGCTTTACTAAAATAAGCAGCTAAACAAGCAGCTTCTTGTATAACTTCATTACTTGGCGCTTTATCTCTAATGACCACATGTGACCCAGGGATATCTTTTGTATGGAGCCAGATGTCGTCTTTTGCAGCTAACTTATTCGTCAAGTAATCATTTTGTTTATTGTTCTTACCAACAATGATTTCTGTCCCATCGCTAGCGACAAAATAATCCAGGATAGGTTTGGCATTGACCGGCTTTTTCTGTTTTTTTTGTCTTTCACGTAAGTAACCGCCTTCAATAAGTTCCTCCCGTATTTCTTCAATATCTTTCGGTGAAGCGGCTTGTATTTGTTGTAAAAGATGATCGAAGTAGTTAACTTCTTCATAGGCTTGATCTATTTGTTCTTGTACAACTTGTTTAGCGTGTTTAGCTTTTTGATATTTCTTAAAGTATATCTGTGCATTTTGCGAAGGTGTTTTTTGTGTATCTAGAGGGATAAGCACATTGCTGTTATTTTCATCATAATAATTGTTCACTTCAATCTCATCCATCCCTCTTTGAATGGCGTACATATGAGCTGTAATTAATTCACCGTACAATTGAAATTGCTCGGCGTTTTTTGCTTCTTGCATGGTTAGTTTTAATTTCTCTATCTTTTTTGTGTTTTTTTCTTTTTCATTGCTAATAAATTTTTCCAAGTCATTGCCTTGTTGTTTGACGCGATCTCTTTCTGCTTTGCCGAAATAATAGCGGTCAAGCATTAGACTTAAGCTCTCAAAATGACGCTGCTCTCCCTGAATATGATCTAACTGGAGGAAATAAAAAGTCTCTTTATGTTCATTTATTGTAATGGTCGGTTGAACTTCTTTGTTTTTTATTTTATCCATTGTCTTAATAAAGGCAGCAGGTATTGTTGTACGGTTGGCTAATCCAGATTGGAATACAACTTCTTTTGCAAGTAGGGGAGAAAACCCGCTGTAATGTTGCACAAGTTGTTTATCTAACTTCCCACTATTAAAGTCCATTCTTCGTAATACATCCGTCTCATCAGCTTCTAATGGGTTGGCTTTATTTTGAGCCGGAGGAGCCACATAAAGTTGACCCGGAAGCAGGGCACGATGACTATTTACCGCATAAGATACATGCTTGATACAATCTAAGATCATGTTTCGTTCTTGATCGACCAATGTAATATTACTGTGACGTCCCATGATTTCGACGATGAGCCTCTTATATGAGATATCGCCAATTTCATTACGACCTTTAACGTTAAATACTATGATACGATCTAGGTCCATTTGTTGAATATCTTCTAATATATATCCCTCTAAATGTTTTCTTAAAAGCATGCAGAACATCGGTGGAATACTGGGGTTATCATATGCTTCATTTGTTAATTGTACGCGTGCATAGCTTGGATGCGCAGACAATAGTAATTTATGATTTTTTCCGTTAGCTCTAATTACTAAGATGATTTCATTTTTATATGGTTGGTGAACTTTATTAATTCGACCACCTTTAAGAGTAGCTTGTAGCTCCTCTACCATCGCTTTTGTAAATAATCCATCAAATGACATCTCTAACATCCTTTTCTACGCTCTTAGTTATCCGAAAGGCGTCTCTTTACTTTATGGAAGCTATTTTCCCATAAACAAATGGTTTTTAAAAGCTTTCTGTTTATGTAAAATACATTCTTTCTCATAATAGCATAGCATTTTTTAGGACGAGACTGAATAAGCTTTCATGAGAGCCTTAAAAATAGGACAGCTCTCCATCGAGATAGTAGGGGAAGCAGGACGGTTCGCATGTAGTAGATGCGAATTCTCTTAAAATGAAAAGGAGGAAGTGTGATGTCCGAATGAAATACCATGAGATGGAAGCGAGAGAGGTTGAAGACACGTTAAACACAAATAGGCATGAAGGCATGTCTGAAGAAGATGCGCAAAAAAGATTGGAGCAATTTGGATATAACGAATTAGCAGAAGGAGAAAAGCAATCCGCTTTACTCTTATTTTTTAGTCAATTCAAAGACTTTATGACTTTAATTCTATTAGTAGCCACATTGATATCTGGGCTACTGGGTGAATATATTGATGCAATCGCCATTATTGCGATTGTGCTTATCAACGGAGTATTAGGTTTTTTTCAGGAACGAAAAGCAGAGAAGTCATTAAGTGCGCTAAAAGAATTATCCACACCTCATGCAACAGTATTACGTGATGGAGAATGGAAGAAAATCCCCTCAAAAGAAGTCGTTGTTGGTGACTTATTGAAGTTCTCCTCCGGTGATAGAATTGGGGCGGATATCCGCTTAATCGAGTGCAATAACTTAGAAATAGAAGAATCGGCCTTAACAGGTGAATCATTACCGGTGCAAAAAACAGTCGCAGCAATTAAGCAAGATAACCCCGGAATCGGCGATATGGAAAATATGGGATTTATGGGTACGATCGTAACGAAGGGTAGCGGAGTGGGGGTTGTCATTGGCACAGGAATGAAAACAGCGATGGGACAAATCGCTGATATGATTCAAAGTGCGGAAACGATGACAACACCGCTGCAAAGAAGGTTGGAACAATTAGGGAAAATTCTCATTGTTGTCGCACTATTCTTAACGGTTCTTGTCGTAGGTATCGGTGTGCTACAAGGACAAGAATTATATACGATGTTCTTAACAGGGGTATCGTTAGCTGTAGCAGCTATACCAGAGGGATTACCGGCGATAGTCACTGTGGCCTTATCGCTAGGAGTCCAACGCATGATTAAACAAAAGGCGATTGTCAGAAAGCTCCCAGCAGTAGAAACATTAGGCTGTGCTTCTGTCATATGCTCCGATAAAACGGGAACCCTGACTCAGAACAAAATGACTGTCACCCATTTATGGAGTGGTGGGAACACATGGCAAGTAGATGGCATTGGCTATACACCAAAAGGAGATTTTTATCGCAGTGAAAAACGTATAGATCCGAAAAATGAAAAAACATTACAACAATTATTGATGTTTGGTATGCTTTGTAATCATGCTGAAATTCATAAGAAAAATAAAGAATTTGTCATTGACGGTGATCCAACAGAAGGTGCATTGTTAGTCGCTGGGATGAAAGCAGGATATAGTCGCCCCTCTTTATTAAATCAATATGAAATTCTCGAGGAATTTCCTTTTGATTCAACTAGAAAAATGATGAGTATTGTGTTAAGGGATGCCAGTGGCAGAAGATTTGTTGTCTGTAAAGGAGCACCGGATGTGTTGGCGCAGAACTGTGAGAGTATCCTGTGGGAAAATCGTAAGCAAGCAATGACCCAAGAGATGCATAGATCAGTTAATGAGGCAATTCACGGTTTAGCCTCCCAAGCACTAAGAACAATTGCAATAGGATATAAGGAATTGACTAATGAGGGCAGAATAACATCAGAAAAAGATGCAGAAAATCGATTGACGTTTATAGGTTTACAAGGAATGATTGATCCACCAAGGACAGAGGTACGAGCTGCGGTTAAAGAATGTAAAGAAGCAGGAATTAAGACAGTGATGATTACAGGCGACCATATTACAACTGCTCAAGCAATTGCTAAACAATTAGGTATTCTTAATAAGTCAACAAAAGTAATGGAAGGAAAAACATTAGCTACATTGAGTACAGAAGAGTTAGAAGATGTAGTGGATGATGTATCTGTGTTTGCGCGCGTATCACCGGAACATAAACTAAAGATTGTTAAAGCTCTGCAAAATCGCGGTCATATTGTAGCTATGACAGGGGACGGAATCAATGATGCGCCAGCTATCAAAGCTGCCGATATTGGCATTGCGATGGGCATTACTGGTACGGATGTAGCAAAAGAAGCATCTTCTCTTATTTTACTTGATGACAACTTTGCAACCATTAAATCAGCAATAAAAGAAGGGCGAAATATTTACGATAATATTAGAAAGTTTGTAAGGTATTTACTTGCATCTAATGTTGGCGAAATACTGGTTATGCTATTTGCAATGATTTTAGCGCTACCTCTGCCGCTAGTACCTATACAAATACTTTGGGTGAATTTAGTAACAGATGGCCTGCCGGCGATGGCGTTAGGTTTAGACCGACCAGAAGGTAATGTCATGAAGCGAGAGCCGCGAAATCCTAAAGAAGGCATTTTTTCAAGAGGGCTTGGCTGGAAGGTTATTTCAAGAGGTTTTTTAATTGGTGGAGTAACCTTACTTGCGTTTATGCTCACATATAAAGGCGATCCTAGTGAGCTCGCATATGCGCAAACCGTCGCTTTTGCGACATTAGTCCTTGCTCAATTAATTCATGTGTTTGATTGTCGAAGTGAAAAATCAGTTTTTGCTCGAAATCCATTCGGTAATATGTATCTTGTCTGGGCGGTTATTTCTTCGGTTTTACTTATGCTGATTGTTTTATATTGGCCGCCATTGCAACAAATTTTCCACACAGTACCAATCGCTGGTCGTGATTGGTTAATGATTGTTGGCTTATCAGCTGTCCCAACATTTTTGCTTGGCTTCACATATTTGGCAAGAAAATCGAAGTGAAATATGGTATAATCCTTTAGGTAGTAGAGTGAAACTCTATTACCTTTTGGTTTTTTAAAGAAAACTACATAATATATGAGTGTAAGAAAAGGTATGGTTAGTGCCAAATTTGTATAAGAAAGTTGTAGGTACTTCCCGCAAACGGCGAAAGGAAGTGTGGTTAAACGATGGTAGCGAGTATGACAGGGTATGGACAGGGTAAAAGGCAAACTGACACCTTCTCTATCACGATTGAAGTAAAAACGGTTAATCATCGTTTTACAGAATATTTCCTGCGCATTCCAAAGCAATTTCTCAAGCTGGAAGATAAAATAAAAAAAACGCTTAATCAATATATTAAGCGTGGTAGAATAGAAGTCTATGCAACCATAGAACAAACGGGATCGAAACAAAAGAAGATACGTGTGGATTGGGATTTGTTAGACGAATTTTATCGTTCAATGACAGAAGTGAAAGAAAAATATAAGTTAAGTAGTGAGCCTGGGCTAAAAGATTTACTTAATGAAGATGTGTTTGCTATTGTGGAAGTGGATGAAGAAGACGAATGGCTAGATGAGCTGATTCTTGAAGCGACAAATGAAGCTGGTAAAGAGCTGCAAATGATGCGGTTAGCTGAAGGTAAGGAGCTAGAGAAGGATCTTTTTAAACAGCTCGGTTTACTAACTGAATGTCTTAACCGCTTATATGACCTAGCCCCTAACGTGGTAAAGCAATACGAAGACCGTTTGCGAAAGCGAATGGAAGAATATGCTGATGGTCATATTGATGAATCAAGAATTATTACAGAGGTGGCAATTTTTGCAGATAAGGCCGATATCAATGAAGAATTGACACGACTCGCATCACATCGTAATCAATTTCAATTGACCCTTTCCTTGGAAGATGCAATTGGCAGGAAGCTTGATTTCATGATTCAAGAGATGAATCGCGAAGTCAATACAATCGGTTCAAAAGCGAATGATTCTACCATTGCTGGAGAAGTAGTTGAGATGAAAGGTCTATTAGAAAAGATGAAAGAACAAGTACAAAATATTGAATAAAGCGGTTTAGAAACGCGTGATAAAGGTCAAAATAGTTAACTGATGACGGGGGGACGCATATGTCAATAAAATTAATTAATATTGGCTTCGGAAACATTGTTTCTGCCAATAGAATCATATCAATAGTGAGTCCGGAATCGGCACCAATTAAGAGAATTATTCAGGATGCAAGAGACCGTGGTGTACTGATAGATGCAACATATGGCCGTAGAACGAGAGCAGTCATTGTCATGGATAGTGATCATGTCATTTTATCTGCTGTTCAGCCGGAAACAGTAGCTGCACGACTGAACGACCGCGATGATGTTATCGATGAAGGGTAGGATTTTCTAATGAAGGAAAAAGGTTTATTAATAGTACTCTCAGGTCCATCTGGTGTAGGGAAAGGTACAGTGAGAAAAGAGATTTTCTCACAGCCTGATACGGCATTTGAATACTCTATTTCTATGACAACAAGAAAGCCGAGACAAGGTGAAGTTGATGGAGTAGATTATTTCTTTAAATCTCGTGAAGAATTTGAAACATTAATAGAACAAGATAAATTATTGGAGTATGCTGAGTTTGTTGGCAACTATTATGGAACCCCTGTTGATTATGTGAAACAAACGTTAAACGAGGGCAAGGATGTATTTTTAGAAATAGAAGTACAAGGTGCAAAGCAAGTGCGTGAGAAGTTTCCTGATGGCTTGTTTATCTTCCTTGTTCCACCTAGTTTATCTGAATTAAAAAATCGTATTGTTACACGAGGCACAGAAACAGAAGATATAATTAATAATCGTTTAAGTGCAGCTAAAGAAGAAATTGAAATGATGAAATTATATGATTATGTTGTAGAAAATGATCAAGTGGAAAACGCTTGTGACAGAATTAATGCGATTGTAGTAGCAGAACATTGCCGTCGCACGCGCGTTGAACCTAGATATTTGAAAATGTTGGAGGCTGAATAATATGTTAAATCCATCAATTGATTCATTGATGACAAAAATTGATTCAAAATACTCTCTTGTGTCTGTGGCTGCTAAAAGAGCACGGAAATTACAAAATAATGAAGAGCAATATCGTTTAGAAAAATATGTATCACATAAAAATGTGGGTAAAGCATTAGAAGAGATTAATGCAAACGAACTATTTTATCGCTTAGGTGATACAACGCATGAAGGGGAAAAAAGGTAAAATACACATATATGAAAAAATAACAACCTGTATGGAGGTTGTTATTTTTGTTCATAGCCGTAATTTTTGTTAAAAACAAGAAGAGATAGATGAAAAAGTGAGCGAAATTATTCATAATAAAAGAAAAATAACCTTTTGAATATTGGGGGTTTGTATAGATGTTGAATGGTAAAAAAATCCTGTTGTGTGTAACCGGCGGTATTGCTGTTTATAAAGCTGTAGCTTTAACAAGTAAGTTAACGCAAGCTGGAGCTTGTGTGAAAGTAATGATGAGCGAGTCAGCTAGACAATTTGTGTCACCATTAACTTTTCAAGTGATGTCACGTAATGATGTATATTTTGATACCTTCGATGAAAAGGACGCTAGTAAGATTGCTCATATTGATTTAGCAGACTGGGCAGATTTGATATTGATTGCACCAGCAACTGCGAATATTATTGGTAAGCTTGCAAATGGCCTAGCAGATGATATGATTTCTACAACATTGTTAGCACACACATCGCCTGTATGGATTGCACCGGCGATGAATGTCAATATGTACAATCATCCTGCAGTGATAAAAAATATTGATACACTTCATCAGTTTGGTTATCAATTTATTGAACCGAGTGAAGGCTATCTCGCATGTGGTTATGTTGGAAAAGGTAGATTAGAAGAACCGGAAAAGATTGTTGAGCATATGAATCATTTTTTCAATCAAAAGGAACCGTTGTTAAAAGGGAAAAAGTTATTGATCTCAGCAGGGCCGACAAGAGAAAAAATTGATCCTGTTCGTTATTTAACCAATCATTCGAGTGGTAAAATGGGCTATGCGATTGCAGAAGTCGCAGCGAAACTTGGTGCAGATGTGACATTAGTATCAGGTCCTGTCCATATTTCTTCACCTCATGGTGTAAAAGTGATCAATGTTGAAAGTGCGGAAGAAATGTATGAAGAAATGATTACTCGTTTTGCTGATGCTCATATTGTAATAAAAACGGCTGCTGTAGCAGATTATCGGCCTAAATATACTTATGATCAGAAAGTGAAAAAGAATGATGGTGATCAACAGTTGGAATTAGAAAGAACTAAAGATATTTTAATGGCACTTGGTAAAAGAAAAAACAATCAAGTGTTGGTGGGTTTTGCGGCAGAAACAAATAATGTGGATGTATATGCGAGAGGAAAGCTGAAAAAGAAAAATGCTGATATGATTGTAGCCAATGATGTAACAAGTGCGGGTGCCGGATTTGGAACAGATACGAATGTTGTTACTCTCTATAAACGAGATGGGACTAAAACAGATCTCCCGTTGATGTCAAAACATGACGTAGCAGAAAGCATTTTAAAAGAAGCGCTTTATTTATATGAGGATGAGGGGAAATGATTGCTGAGGTCATTGTTGATGTACCGGCTAAGCAAACAGATCGACCTTTTGATTATGTTATTCCGCAATCACTTGAGACGGTCATTCAAATTGGGATGCGAGTCGTTGTCCCATTTGGGCCAAGGAGAATTCAAGGTTTTGTCATTGGGATCAAACCTCAGTCCACGCTTAATAAATTAAAAAAAATCATTGAGCCGTTAGATTTAACACCTGTATTATCTGAATCGCTCATTTCATTAGGAAATTGGCTATCAGAAGAAACTTTAAGTTATCGGATCTCTGCTTATCAAGCGATGTTACCAGCAGCACTTAAAGCAAAATATCAAAAAAAATTACAAGTTTCAACTGAAAACAAACAGTTGTTGCCGCAAACCTTACAAGGCTTATTTACTAACCAAGATAGCATCCTGTGGGAAGAAGCGAAAGAAACAGGCTATTTATCATTGTTACAGCAAGAAGTAACGAAAGGTCATATTCTAATTATTTATGAAGTGAAAGATAAAATAAAAAAGAAAAAACGCCTCGCCATTAGAAGCGCTCTTTCAACAGAGGAATTAAAGACTTATCAATCGTCTCTTACCCCACGGGCACAAAAACAACATGACGTGATTAATTACTTTATCGAAAATAAAGATTGGATATTCTTAACTGACTTAACGGCAACACTACAAATATCGAATGCCGTTGTAAAAGAACTAGTGAAAAAAGAAGTATTAGAGGAGAGCGAACGTGAAATTTATCGTGATCCTTATGAAAATCGTTATTTTGCACGAACAGAACCATTACTGTTAACATATGAGCAACAAGAAGCCATCGATCCAATCCATGATCGCATCGCAAAATCCCTTCATGAAGTGTTTTTATTGTATGGCGTAACAGGGAGTGGGAAAACAGAAGTTTACTTACAGTCGATACAGAAAGTACTAGAGAGAGGTCAAGAAGCGATTTGTTTAGTGCCAGAGATTTCACTTACCCCACAAATGGTTCATCGTTTCAAAGGAAGATTTGGGAATCAAGTAGCTGTGATGCATAGTGGATTATCTGCTGGTGAGAAGTATGATGAATGGCGAAAAGTTCAGCGGGGAGAAGTGAAAGTCGTTGTTGGAGCGCGATCAGCTGTATTTGCTCCGTTTGAAAACCTCGGTCTCATCATTATAGATGAGGAACATGAGACAAGTTATAAACAAGAGGAAAACCCAAAATACCATGCAAAAGATGTAGCAATAAAACGAGGGAAGCAAGGGAGTTTCCCCGTTATTTTAGGTAGCGCTACACCTTCACTCGAATCATTTGCTCGTGCTAAAAAAGGTGTATACACTTTGTTAAGTTTGCCGAAGAGGATGAATAATCAAGATTTACCACATGTGGATATTGTAGATATGCGTGAAGAGCTAAGAAGTGGAAATCGCTCAATGTTTTCTTCATCCTTATTAGAAAAGCTTCAATTACGTCTAGAAAAAAAAGAGCAGACTGTCCTTTTCTTAAATAAACGTGGATATTCTTCTTTTGTCATGTGTCGTGATTGTGGCTATGTTGTTAATTGTCCGAACTGTGATATTTCACTAACTTATCATCGCCACCAGCAGCAAATGAAATGTCATTATTGTGGATATGAGGATCATGTCCCCTCTGTTTGTCCAGAATGCCAGAGTGATCATATTCGTTATTTTGGCACAGGGACACAAAAGGTAGAAGAAGAACTCCATAAAGTATTGCCTGAAGCGAGAGTTATTCGTATGGATGTGGATACAACGAGTAAAAAAGGCTCTCATGAGCGACTGCTAAATGAGTTCCAAAAAGGCCATGCAGATATTCTACTTGGGACCCAAATGATTGCCAAAGGACTCGATTTTCCAAATATAACGCTTGTCGGTGTATTATCAGCTGATACAATGCTTCATTTGCCAGATTTTCGGTCATCAGAAAAAACGTTTCAGTTATTGACGCAAGTGAGTGGAAGAGCAGGGCGTCATCAATTACCAGGAGAAGTGGTCATTCAAACATACAGTCCTGAACATTATAGTATTGAGTTAGCAGCTGAACAAAATTACGACCAGTTTTATGAGCGCGAAATGATGATCAGAAAAGGTTTAAAGTACCCACCTTTTTATTTTATTACACTTATTACGGTCAGTCACGAGCAATTGATGAAAGCGTTAGATGTCACAGAAAAAATTACCACATTTCTGACTAGTCGCTTAACTAAAAGCGCCCTCTGTCTTGGTCCGGTCGCATCACCTATTCCACGAATCAACAATAGATATCGCTACCAATGTTTGATAAAATACAAACGGGAGCCAGAGTTAAATCAATCATTAAAAAAGATATTAGATCAATATCAGCAAGAAGTGACTTCGACTTCTTTGAAAATATCTGTGGATGTTAATCCATTTATTCTGATGTAAAGAAAAATAACTAAAAAAGGTTATAGATAGAGAAAATCGTCGAGAATGGTAATAATTTTAGTCTAGCTATGGCTGCCTGTTGAATGAGAAGATGTTATGGAGGATTTATATTTTGAGTGTTAAACAAATAGTGATGTACCCTAATACAATTTTAGAAGAAAAATGTACACCGGTAACGGTTTTTGATAAAAAATTAGTAAGGCTATTAAATGATATGTATGATACAATGATTGAATTTGATGGTGTAGGACTAGCTGCTCCTCAAATAGGTCTCAATAAGAGAATAGCGATTGTAGATATTGAAGATGAACATGGCACGATTGAGATGATAAATCCCGAAGTAATCGAAACATCAGGTGAACAAACAGGTCCAGAAGGCTGTTTGAGCTTTCCCGGTATTTATGGTGATGTCACACGACCGTCATTTGTGAAAATAAAAGCATTCAATCGAAAGGGTAAGCCATATGAGTTCGCAGCAGAAGGTTTTCTTGCTAGAGCCATTTTACATGAGATTGATCATTTGGATGGAATCCTATTCACCACTAAAGTTAGCAGATATATAGAGGCAGAAGAGTTAGAGAGGTTGGATGAAGAATGACGAAAATTGTATTTATGGGAACACCGGATTTTTCAGTTCCGGTATTACGAAGTGTTATTCAAGCAGGTTATGAAGTCATTGCAGTTGTTACACAACCTGACCGGCCAGTGGGAAGGAAAAAGGTGTTAACTCCACCACCAGTAAAGGTGGAAGCACAAAAACATGGTATTCCAGTGCTACAGCCTGAGAAAGTTAAAAATAAAGAGGACTTGCAAGCTGTTTTAAATCTAGAGCCTGAACTTATTATCACGGCTGCATTCGGGCAAATTCTCCCTAAGCAATTGTTAGATGCACCTAAATATGGTTGCATTAACGTACATGCTTCATTATTGCCAGAATTAAGAGGTGGAGCACCGATTCATTACAGCATCATCCAAGGGAAAGAAAAGACTGGTATTACGATTATGTATATGGCTGAAAAATTGGATGCAGGCGATATTTTAACACAGGTAGAAGTCGAAATCGCTAAGGATGATACTGTTGGTAGCTTACATGATAAATTAAGTGAAGCTGGTAGCAAACTATTGCTAGAAACATTACCACCATTATTAAAAGGTGATTTGCTTCCGAAACAACAAGATGAAAATTTAGCAACATTTGCATACAATATTAAGCGTGAAGAAGAAAAAATTCAGTGGAGTAAACCAGCATTAGAAATTTATAACCATATTAGAGGGATGAATCCTTGGCCAGTTGCTTATACGACTTTGTCTGATGCAGTTATGAAAGTGTGGGCTTCTGTGATCATTGAATCAAAATCAAATCAAGTGCCTGGAACGATTGTCGGATTAGAAGAGGATGGCATCAATGTCTCCACCGGCGATGGTCAGATATTGAAGCTAACGGAGATTCAGCCATCAGGTAAAAAACGCATGAAAGCGAAAGATTACCTGCGCGGCGCAGGTGCCCATCTTCAAGTTGGCATGAAGTTAGGGGACAATCGATGAAAAAACAAAGAAAGAAAAATGTAAGAGAAGTTGCGATGGATTTGTTAGATGCAATTGAAAAGAACCAATCGTATAGTAATCTCCTGTTAAACCATGCTATTAATCAAAATCATTTAGAACAAAAAGATATTGGTTTGCTGACAGAACTGGTTTATGGGACGTTACAACGTAAAATGACATTAGATTATTATTTACAGCCCTATATAAAAAAACCAAATAAAGTGGAGTCTTGGGTAAAGCAATTATTAAGGATCACGGTTTATCAAATGGTTCACTTAAATAAAATTCCTGATCATGCGGCATTAAATGAAGCCGTAGAAATAGCAAAAAATAAAGGCCATAAAGGCATTGCTTCTTTTGTGAATGGGATATTACGAAATGTACAAAGAACTGGGATTAGACAAGTGGAAGAGATCAAAGATCCTATTCAAAGAATTTCAATAGCAACAAGTCACCCAGAATGGCTCGTTGCTAGATGGGTGGATCAATTTGGGATAGAAACAACGGAGGAAATGTGTAAGCTTAATTTACAAGCTCCGACTCAAACAGCGCGTGTAAATATTACGAAGGCTACGACAGAAGAAGTGATTACATTATTAGAAGAGGAAGGATATGCCGTGAAACGGAGTGAATGGGTTTCAGAAGCCATTCATGCTCTTCGAGGAAATCTTGCCAAGTCTTCAGCATTCAAAAATGGACTTATCACAATACAAGATGAAAGTTCAATGTTAGCTTGCTTGGCCCTAAATCCTCAAAAGAATGAAAAGATCCTTGATGCTTGTGCAGCTCCAGGTGGGAAAACGTCTCATATAGCTGAAGCGATGTCGGGGAGTGGAGAGGTTATAGCGATAGATCTCCATGAGCATAAAGTTAAGCTTATTGCACAAACAGCAGACAGATTAGGATTAGAGAATATTGATACTCTTGCTCTCGATAGTAGACAAGTTCAAGATCATTTCCCGCAAGAGTCGTTTGATCGTATTTTGCTAGACGCGCCGTGCTCAGGTTTAGGTGTGATGCGTAGAAAACCTGATATGAAATACACAAAAAAAGAAGATGATTTATCACGCCTGCAGTCCATTCAATTGGATTTATTAAATGCCATCACCCCATTATTAAAAAAAGGTGGTATGCTAGTGTATAGTACATGCACTGTTGATGAATCTGAAAACCATCAAGTCATTTCACGTTTTTTAAGTGACCATAAAGAATTTGTTGGAGACTCAACACTTAAGGCAAGGCTACCACAAGCGTTACAAACGTTTGTGAATGATTTTGAAATACAAGTATTACCGCAATATATTGGTTCAGACGGGTTTTATATCGCTTGTCTGAGAAAGAAGGTGTAATCACATGGAAAGAAGTGCAACAAAGAAAAATACAGAAACGAATCATCAACCATCCATTTATTCATTACAATTAGACGAACTAAAGGACTGGTTAAAAGAAAATAATGAAAAAGCATTCCGCGCAAGTCAAATTTTTGATTGGTTATATACAAAAAGAGTAACAAACTTCGATGATATGACAAATTTATCAAAAAGTTTGCGAGAAAAGCTCGATGCTTCATTTACTTTAACAACATTAAAAACGATTATTCAGCAACAATCTACTGATGGCACGATTAAATTTTTATTTGAGTTACACGATGGCTATTCAATTGAGACGGTTTTAATGCGTCATGAATACGGTAATTCTGTTTGTGTTACAACACAGGTAGGGTGTCGTATTGGTTGTACATTTTGTGCCTCGACTTTAGGGGGATTAAAACGTCATCTAGAAGCAGGAGAAATCGTTGCTCAAGTCGTAAAAGTACAACAAGCATTAGATGAAACAGATGAAAGAGTAAGCTCTGTTGTCATTATGGGTATTGGGGAACCGTTTGATAATTATGATCAAATGATGTCTTTCTTGAAAATTATTAATCATGATGATGGCTTGAATATTGGTGCTAGACATATCACTGTATCTACAAGCGGTATCATCCCGAAAATCTATAAATTTGCTGATGAAAATATGCAAATCAATTTTGCTGTCAGCTTGCATGCCCCTAATAATGATATAAGAGGAAGATTAATGCCAATCAACCGCGCTTATAAATTGCCTGATTTAATGGAAGCTATTCATTATTATGTGAACAAGACAGGTAGACGTGTAAGTTTTGAATATGGTTTATTTGGAGGAGTCAATGATCAAGTAGAGCATGCAGAAGAGCTTGCTGATCTCGTAAAAGGATTGAAGTGTCATATTAACTTAATCCCAGTCAATTACGTACCTGAGAGAGACTATGTAAGAACTCCTAGAGAGCAGATTTTTCAATTTGAAAAGGCTTTGAAAAATCGTGGGGTTAATGTGACCATCCGTAGAGAACAAGGTCATGATATTGATGCAGCATGTGGACAACTTCGTGCAAAGGAGAGAAAAGAAGAAACGAGGTGACAGTATGAAGGCTGTTTTTATGACTGATGTAGGGAAACTTCGTCAGCGAAATGAAGATAATGGTGGCATTTTTACAAACGCCAGTGGTGATCGCTTAGCTATTGTAGCTGATGGTATGGGCGGTCACCGAGCTGGTGATGTAGCTAGTGAAATGGCCAAGGAAAAGCTAAAATCTATGTGGCTGCTTGCACCAAAGATTGAAACCGCGGACCAAGCAGAAAAGTGGTTGCATGACCATATTAATGAAACCAATAAGGCTATATATGCTCACAGTAAAGAAGTAACTGAATGTGAAGGTATGGGTACGACCGTTGTTGCTGCTATTTGTACTAGTCGATTTGCTACGATTGTAAACGTAGGTGATAGCCGGTGTTATATTAGAAATGAAGCGGGTTTTCAGCAGCTAACTGACGACCATTCCCTTGTTAATGAACTGCTTCGGTCAGGGCAAATTACAAAAGAGGATGCTGAAAATCATCCGATGAAAAATTTAGTGTTACGTGTGCTCGGTACGGAAGAAGATGTAAACCAAGATATTAAAACAATTATTTTTGAGGAAGATGATAGACTATTGCTATGCTCTGATGGTTTGTCAAACAAAGTTTCAGAACAAGAGATGGAATCGATTATAAATGGAAATGACTCATTAGAGGAGAAAGCTACTGAGTTGATTAAAAGAGCAAATGAAAATGGAGGGGAAGATAATATTACCCTCGTAATCATCGAGTATGCAGATGATTGTGAGAGAGGGTGATAAACGTTGATGATTGGTAAGCGTATAAACGGCCGTTATAAAATTTTGGAAATGGTCGGTGGAGGCGGCATGGCCAACGTTTATTTAGCTCATGATATGATTCTAGATCGAAACGTGGCATTAAAGATGTTGCGTCTAGACTTCGCTGAAGATGATGAGTTTATTAAACGATTTCACCGTGAAGCTCAATCAGCTACAAGCCTAACTCACCAAAATATTGTGACGATTTATGATGTTGGAGAAGAAGATACCCTATATTACATCGTCATGGAATATGTTGACGGTCAAACATTAAAACAATACATACAAAAAAACGGGCCTGTCCCTTTGGAAACAGCGATTGATATTATGAAACAGCTGACATCAGCTATTTCTCACGCCCATCAAAACCAGATTATTCATCGTGATATTAAACCACATAATATCTTAATTGATCATGAAGGCAAGATAAAAATTACTGATTTTGGAATTGCAATGGCTCTAAGTGCAACTAGCATTACCCAGACGAATTCCGTATTAGGGTCGGTTCATTATTTATCACCAGAACAAGCAAGAGGCGGTATGGCAAACCGTAAATCAGATATATATTCATTAGGGATTGTCATGTTTGAGCTGTTAACTGGAAGATTACCGTTTTCAGGAGAATCAGCTGTTTCTATTGCATTGAAACACTTGCAATCAGAAACGCCTTCCTTAAGAAGATGGAACCCAGATATACCACAAAGTGTTGAAAATATCGTATTGAATGCAACAGCAAAGGACCATTTCAATCGCTATAATAGTGCCGATGAAATGGAAGAAGACCTCTCTACATCTTTGAACGAAGAGAGGATGAACGAAAGAAAGTTTACTGTACCTGATGACGATGATGCTACAAAAGCAATTCCGATCATTACTGCAGATAAAATGTACCATCCTACTGACGAAACGATTATTCATAAAATTGAAGAAAAAAATGAAGATAGTCCTGTACCTATTGTAAAAAAGGAAAGTCCAAAAAAAGAAAAAGAAGATACGAAAAAGAAGAAAAAACGAAAAAAAGGTCCAATGATCCTTATATCTACTTTTGTTCTATTAGTTGTGCTATTTGTTCTTTCCGTCACTGTTTTACCTGAGATGCTTTCACCTGATGATGTTACTGTACCAGATGTATCAAATATGAGCGTTGATGACGCGAAAACATTGTTACAAGAAGAAGGATTTACGATTGGTGAAGAAATCGAACAAAACAATGATGAAGTGAAAGCAGGGGAAGTTATAAGAACCGAACCGAGAGCAGGGAGGACACAGAAAGAAGGAACAACAGTAAATATTTATGAAAGTATCGGTAAAGAACGCTATTCAATGGAGGATTTTACTGGTCGCCCATATAGTGATATAGAAGAGTTACTAAAAGAAGAGGGTTTCCAATCTATCCAATCAGAAGAAGAATTTAGTGAGGAAGCAAAGGGAACAATTCTAGAACAGAATATTGATCCCGGAGAAGAAGTGATTCCCCAAGAAGAAGAGCTCATCTTTGTCGTCAGCAAAGGGGAGGAACCGATAGAATTAAAAGATTTAACCGGTTATAATGATAAGGCCCTAGCAGAATACGAAGCATCTAGTAGATTAACAATTGAAGTAGCTGGAGAAGAGCATCATGCTGAGATTGCTCAAGGTGAGGTCATTCGGCAGGAACCTGGAGCTGGAGCATCTTTAAATGACGGGGACACAGTAAAAGTTTATCTATCAAGTGGGCCGGAACAAGTTCCTGTAGAAGTGAAAAGAGAAGTGAATGTACCGTATAAGCCAAATCCTGATAATGTCGGACAACCTCAAGAAGTACAAATCTTTATAGAAGATATGGACAACAATATTGATGAGCCATTTAATACGATTCATATTACTGAAGATCGAGTTATTTCCTTTTCACTGCAAATACAACCAGGAGAAACCGCTTCTTACCAAATTATGAGGGATGGACAAATGATTATTCAAGAAAATGTTCCGTATGAACAGTGATGTAGGAGGACTACTATGCCAGAAGGCAAAATCATAAAAGCTTTAAGTGGCTTTTATTATGTTTTGAACAAGGATAAAGAAATCATCCAATGTCGTGGACGTGGTGTCTTTCGTAAAAATAAAATAACTCCATTAGTCGGAGATGAAGTACACTATCAAGCAGAAAATGATAAAGAAGGGTATATTTTAGAAGTGAAAAAGCGTAAAAATGAACTTATTCGCCCACCTATAGCGAATGTAGATCAAGCTTTTCTCATTTTCTCAAGTGTTGAACCTACCTTTAGTACAGCGTTATTAGATCGTTTTCTTGTCCTGGTAGAATCGAATCATATTACGCCTATTATTTGTATCACTAAGATGGATTTGGCAAGTAAAGAGGAACAAGAAACACTAGCTGTATATGCTGATAACTATCGAAAAGCAGGCTATAAAGTTGTTTTGACTTCGTCCGAAACGGCGGAAGGGATTGAGGATCTTTATCCTTTCATTACGGGAGAAATATCCGTATTTGCTGGTCAATCAGGTGTTGGTAAATCTTCACTTTTAAATGTATTACGTCCTGATTTGCAATTAAAAACAGACGATATATCCTCTCATTTAGGGAGAGGAAAACATACAACAAGACATGTGGAGCTCATTGAGATTAATGGTGGACTTGTTGCTGATACACCGGGTTTTAGCTCTTTAGAGTTTACTGAAATTGAGCAAGAGGACTTACAAAATTATTTCCCTGACATCCAAGAACTAAGCAGCTCATGTAAATTCAGAGGTTGCATGCATTTGAAGGAACCTAAATGTGCAGTTAAACAAGCTATAGAATCCGGAGATTTGCCACGTTATCGCTATGAGCATTATATTACTTTTATAGACGAAATAAGAGACAGAAAGCCGAGGTATTAACGCATGGTAAAAATTGCACCATCGATTTTATCTGCAGATTTTTCTAAATTAGGAGAAGAAATTCTTGATGTCGAACGTGGGGGAGCGGATTATATTCATGTAGATGTGATGGATGGTCACTTTGTTCCTAACATTACGATTGGTCCGTTAATTGTTGAAGCCATTAGACCGATAACGAACCTACCATTAGATGTTCATCTTATGATAGAAAACCCTGATCAATATATTCCAAGCTTCGCCTCAGCAGGAGCAGATATTATTACTGTTCATGCTGAGGCGTGTAAACACCTTCATCGTACAATACATCTCATTAAGTCCTTGGGTGTTAAAGCAGGAGTTGTGATTAACCCAGCGACACCTGTCGAAGCGATTAAGCATGTGATAACTGATGTTGATATGGTGTTATTGATGACTGTGAACCCTGGCTTTGGTGGACAATCATTCATTGAAAATGTTTTACCTAAAATTGCTGAAGTAAAAGAATGGAGTAAAACATCTAACCCCTCTCTCGAAATCGAAGTGGATGGTGGGGTAAATGAGGAGACTGCAAAAAAATGCATTGCTGCAGGAGCGAATGTTTTAGTAGCAGGCTCTGCCGTTTATAATAAACAAGACCGTAAAGAAGCAATCGCTAGACTGCGGAATTGACCTGAAAAAGCTGATTTTAAGATTATACTTAGAGTCAGCTTTTCTTATGTTTCTTGCATTTTACGATAGTTAACAATTAAAAGAATAAATAGTTCATAACCTAAAAGGATAGGAAAAGTGGAGGGCGTAGAGATGAAAATCAATATATTAGCAGGGGGACCACAACAGTATCTACCCAATCTCAATGACTATTGTTTTGATGAAGTATTATGGATAGGTGTTGACCGTGGCGCCTATACATTAATTAAAAAGGGAATCGCAATTGATTATGCATTTGGAGATTTTGATTCAGTTGATGAAAGTCAGTACAGTATGATTAAGCAGCAT
This sequence comes from Cytobacillus sp. OWB-43, assembly GCF_034651445.1. Lineage (NCBI taxonomy): Bacteria > Bacillati > Bacillota > Bacilli > Caryophanales > Bacillaceae > Cytobacillus > Cytobacillus sp. OWB-43. Next base: position 462,548 of record NZ_JAYEFF010000001.1, read on the forward strand.
GTTCCTCATCTACAAAGGGTAAAACCGGAAAAGGATGAAACGGATATGGAACTAGCACTTTTATGGGCGATCGAACAAAAGCCAGAAGAAATTACGGTATTTGGAGCCACAGGTGGGAGATTAGATCATTTTTTTGCTAATACTCAACTGTTAATTCAACCACTTCTAAATGACATTCTAGTACCTATTCGTTTAGTTGATAAACAAAATCAAATTATGGTTAAAAAGAGCGGCCATTATCAAATTGCTAAGGAATCATCTTATCCATATATATCTTTTATTCCGGTAACAGAAAACGTGAGGAACTTGACATTAACGGGATTCAAGTACCCATTAACTAATCACTTCGTACCTTTAGGGTCAACTCTTTGTATAAGTAATGAACTTATTGATGATAATGGTACTTTTTCTTTTAATAAAGGCATATTAATGGTGATAAGAAGTAAGGATGAAAAATAACTAATATTGATTCCTTTGTTCTAATATGAATAAAAAGAAGTAGTGCGTACGTTTATTACTTAAGGTGTGAGACTTTGAGGAGGGACTTAAATGAGATTTTATACAATCAAGCTGCCTAAATTTTTGGGAGGCATTGTGAGGGCGATGCTAGGGACATTTAAAAAGGAGTAAAGAGTACAATCTCTTTTTCTAACGTCTTTAGTGCGAATATTGTATAAAAAAAGAGGGTACCAATACTGGTACCCTCTCATTCATTATACGCGTTCAACTTTACCTGATTTCAAAGCTCTTGCAGAAACCCATACACGTTTAGGTTTACCGTCTACAAGAATGCGTACTTTTTGTAGGTTAGCACCCCAAGTACGTTTGTTAGCATTCATCGCATGAGAACGAGCATTACCTGTTTTTGTTTTCTTTCCAGTAATTACACATTGGCGTGGCATCTATATTCCCTCCTTACTAAAACATGACATCATTATTTTCATGTTTCGATCACAATTGTCAGTTACATCTAACTTAATATGAAAGTAGCTCGCACTAATTTCATACTAAAAAGATACTTTAATAATTTATCATACAAACACCTACAATGCAATAGTTTGCCTCTATTCTATCAAGAAAAAAACCTTGACATATATGCTGTGAAAATACGTTATAATATGAAAGAGGTAAGTATGGCTTTTAAAATGCTTACATGTATAGTAAAATATTCTTTATGAAAAGTGTAGTACATGCGTCTATTCGTTCCATGGCTTCATCAAACAATGATTGTCATTCATTAGATATTCACAATGAAAACGAAGACTAGCTAAGAAGAAGCAGTAATTTACCAGAAGGGGGAACAACAAAATGTCCATCGAACTAAAGAATAACTACGGGCAAATTGATATCTCAAATGACGTAATTGCGACAATTGCAGGAGGAGCAGCAGTCGACTGCTATGGTATTGTTGGCATGGCCTCTAAACATCAAATAAAAGACGGCTTATCTGAAATCCTGCGTAAAGAAAACTTTACTAAAGGTGTCATCGTGCGTCAGGAAGAAGATGAAGTACATATCGACATGTATATTATTGTTAGCTACGGAACGAAAATTTCTGAAGTTGCTCATAATGTGCAATCCAAAGTTAAATACACTTTAGATCAAACAGTCGGTCTAAGTACTGAGTCTGTTAATATTTTTGTTCAAGGTGTTCGTGTAACGAACCCGTAATGAGGAGGAAAATTTCGTGTCAATTAAAGTTTTAGAAGGAAAACAATTTGCGAAAATGATTGTCCAAGGAGCTAATCATTTATCTACAAATGCGAATTATGTAGATGCATTGAATGTTTTCCCTGTTCCAGATGGTGATACTGGGACAAATATGAACTTGTCAATGACTTCTGGTGCAAAGGAAGTTAAAAATATAACAACCAATCATATTGGTAAAGTTGGGGTTGCTCTTTCAAAGGGTCTATTAATGGGCGCTCGTGGTAACTCTGGTGTAATTCTCTCTCAGCTTTTTCGTGGGTTCGCAAAGCATATTGAGCAGAAAGAAAGTGTAAATGGACTTGAATTTGCATCTGCATTTGAAGCGGGTGTAGAAACTGCTTATAAAGCGGTGATGAAACCTGTTGAAGGAACAATATTAACTGTTGCGAAAGATGCTGGAAACAAAGCAGTACAAGTAGCACAAACAGAAGATGATATTGTTCAAATTATGCAAGCAATCGTTAATGAAGCTAAAGCTTCTCTTGAGCGTACACCAGAGCTACTACCAGTGTTAAAAGAAGTAGGGGTAGTTGATAGTGGTGGACAAGGTCTACTTTTTGTATATGAAGGCTTTCTAGCAGAATTAAAAGGAGAAGCATTACCTGACTCCAGTGCATCTCTTCCGAAAATGGAGGAGCTTGTAAGTGCGGAACATCATAAAAGTGTACAGAGCCATATGAATACAGAAGATATTGTATTCGGATACTGTACAGAATTTATGATTAGATTTGAATCTGAGAAGTTAGCTACGAATCCATTCTCTGAAGACAAATTCCGTCAAGACTTAAGTCAATATGGTGATTCCCTACTTGTGATTGCTGATGAAAACCTTGTGAAGGTTCATATTCATTCTGAACAACCAGGGGATTGCTTATCCTATGGACAAAAGTACGGAAATCTTATTAATATGAAGATCGAGAATATGCGTTTGCAGCACACAAACATTCTTGACGAAGATGAAAAGGCTTCCGCATCACAAAATGATGCTAAAGTTCCCCAAGAAAAACGTGAATACGGAGTGATCACTGTTTCAATGGGAAGCGGAATTGCTGAGGTTTTCCGTAGTATTGGGGCGCATGTAGTAATTGAAGGCGGCCAAACAATGAATCCAAGCACAGAGGATATTGTCAAGGCGATAGAAGAAGTGAATGCAGAAAAAGTAATTATCTTACCAAATAATAAAAATATTATTATGGCTGCTGAACAGGCGTGTGAAGTATCAGAAACCGATGCCATTGTTGTTCCTTCCAAAACGGTTCCTCAAGGAATGAGTGCGCTACTTGCCTTTAATCCATCCGCGGAACTATCAGAGAATAAGGATTATATGTCTGAAGCGTTATCGCATGTGAAAACAGGTCAGATCACTTTCGCAGTCCGTGATACGAGTATCGATGGTCTTGAGATTGAAAAAGGCGACTTTATGGGGATTGAAGAAGGCAAAATAATCGTTAAAGATAAGGATAAGCTTCAATCTGCTAAAAGTTTAATTGACCAGATGATAGATGAAGATTCGGAAATTGTCACAATTATTCAAGGTGAAGATGCCTCAAAAGAAGATGTAGAAGTAATTCTTAACTATATAGAAGAGAAGTATGATGATGTCGAAGTAGAAGTGCACGACGGCAAACAACCATTATATGCATTTATCTTCTCGGTAGAATAAATAGAAGAGAATGACCATGGGTAGCTTCTTTTACACTGCTCCCGTGGTCTTTTTTCATCAAATGACTCACTGCCTTCTCCTACTTACTGCAATTGGAATTTGATATCGATGGTTAGGAGGGTAATTAGAGGTTAGTTATTTAATCATTTGGTTTATGAAACTATGCCTCTGTCTTCGCCTTAGTGCTCGCCAAAAGGGCGAGTTTTCTTTATTTCTCGTAAAGAAAGGCTGTTTTGAAAAGGAGGGTCAAGTATGTTAAGTGACAAAGTAGATCATATAAAGGGGTTGGGTCAATCTGCTGCAGATAATCTGAAAGATATGGGGATCACCACTGTAGGCGACTTGATTGAATACTTGCCTTTTCGTTATGAAGATTATCGTCTAAAAGATTTAAGTGAAATCAAACATGAAGAAAGAATTACAGTTGAGGGGAAAGTCCATTCACAGCCCACACTTAGTTTTTATGGACGTAAACGTTCGCGCTTAACATTTAGAGTTTTAGTCGATCGCTACCTCATACAAGTAATTGCTTTTAATCAACCATATTTAAAAAAACAAATAGAATTAAATGATACAGTTACTATTACGGGAAAGTGGGACCAACATCGCCAAACGATTACACTAGGTAAACTCAGCAAAGGTGAGGTTACGCAAACGAATGCATTTGAACCTGTTTATGCTGTTAAAGGCAAAGTCACAGTGAAGTCTTTACGTCGCTATATTAAGCACGCACTTGATCAATACGGACACGATATAGTAGAAACACTACCTTCAGAATATATTGGGGCATATCGGTTGATGGCGCGTGAAAAAGCGATTCGTACATTACATTATCCTGATACTCCGGAAATGCTAAAGCAAGCAAGAAGAAGGTTAGTATATGAAGAGTTCTTTTATTTCCAATTAAAAATCCAAGCATTACGAAAAATAGAAAGAGAAAGTAGTGCAGGTGTGAACATTGATTATGATCTGAAACGCTTAAAGTCATTTATAGATACACTTCCATTTGAACTGACGGGTGCACAAAAAAGAGTTGTCAATGAAATTCTCTTTGATATGAAATCTAACTATCGTATGAATCGACTGCTTCAAGGTGATGTTGGATCAGGTAAAACAGCAGTTGCTGCTATTATGTTATTCGCTGCTAATAGTGCGGGTTATCAAGGTGCATTAATGGTACCAACAGAGATTTTAGCTGAACAACATGCAGAATCACTGGCTATGATGTTTGCGAATTATCCAATAAGGATTGAAAGATTAACAAGTTCAGTGAAGGGGAAAAAGAGAAGAGAACTACTTGCAGAATTAGAGGCTGGTAACATTGATATTGTTATTGGTACACATGCGCTTATTCAAACGGAAGTTGTTTTTAAAAAATTAGGACTTGTTATTACAGATGAACAACATCGCTTTGGTGTTGAGCAGCGTCGTGTATTAAGACAAAAGGGTGAAAACCCTAACGTGTTATTCATGACTGCGACGCCGATACCGAGAACTTTGGCCATAACCGCATTTGGCGAAATGGATGTATCCATCATTGATGAAATGCCAGCAGGTAGGAAAGTAATAGAAACGTATTGGGCAAAACTAGATATGTTAGAAAGGGTATTAGGCTTTATGGAGAAAGAATTGCGTGGAGGACAGCAAGCTTATGTGATTTGCCCACTCATTGAAGAATCAGAGAAACTTGATGTCCAAAATGCAATTGATGTCCACACTATTCTTATGCAATATTTTCAGGATAGGTATAAAGTTGGTTTAATGCACGGGCGTCTACACCCTGATGAGAAAGAAGATGTGATGAAGAAGTTTAGTGACAATCAGACGCAAGTACTAGTATCTACAACTGTGGTTGAGGTAGGTGTCAATGTACCGAATGCCACAATGATGCTCATCTACGATGCTGATCGTTTTGGGCTAGCTACGCTTCATCAATTAAGAGGAAGAGTTGGTAGAGGAGATAAACAGTCCTATTGTATATTACTAGCTGATCCTAAGTCAGAAGTTGGTAAAGAAAGAATGCGGATTATGACAGAAACGAATGATGGGTTTGTTTTAAGTGAGAAGGATTTAGAGCTACGTGGTCCAGGTGATTTTTTTGGTCGCAAGCAAAGTGGGCTTCCTGAATTCAAGGTAGCTGACATGGTGCATGATTACCGTGCGCTTGAAGTGGCAAGAAATGATGCTACTCAATTAATTCAGACAGATAGCTTTTGGTATGAAAAAAAATATCAAATATTGAGGGATTACTTAAGGGATAATGGTGTGCTTGAAGGTGAGAAGTTAGATTAATAAAAAGGGAATGAAAGGAGATATGCGGACTAGAAGCAGCTATCTATTTGAATAAATAGTTTGAGGTAAACATTGCCTAGATGCTCGCTAGTAAGCTTAAGACTTTAAAAGGTCAATAGTAGCAATAATTACTTCTTGCAATATAATAGCTATAATTATATACTACTATTAGTACCTAGTCTTAATTTTCTTGGACGGTGTATAAAAAATGAAAAGAAATAAAAAGCAACGACAATCATTGTTAGTAGAAACGATAAAAGAGAACCCATTCATTACGGATGAAGATTTAGCCGATAAGTTTTCTGTCAGTGTGCAGACGATTAGGCTTGATCGGTTAGAGCTCTCAATACCTGAATTGAGAGAAAGAATAAAAACAGTCGCTGAAAAAAATTTTGAGGACGAGGTTGTCGCGCTGCCTATTGAGGAAGTAATAGGGGAAATCATTGATATTGAGTTAGATAATGTAGCCATTTCTATATTCGATGTCAAAGAGGAGCACGTTTTTAAACGAAATCAAATTGCGCGTGGACATCACTTATTTGCTCAAGCAAACTCTTTAGCGGTCGCGGTTATTAATGATGACCTTGCCTTAACAGCGAAAGCAAATATTCACTTTACTCGCTCGGTAAAGCAAGGGGAACGAGTAGTATGTAAAGCGAAAGTGATAAGTATCGATAACGATCGGACAAAGATAGAGGTTATAAGTACCGTACATAATGAATGTGTTTTTAAAGGTGAGTTTGATATGTATCGCTCGCATCAATAAAAATATTAAATGAGACTAAAGGATGAATAGATGTGAAAATTGCCATAGATGCAATGGGTGGTGACAATGCACCAGAGGAAATTGTTCATGGTGCTATGAAGGCTGCGTTAGACTTCAATGATATTGAAATTACTTTAGTAGGTAATGAAGATGAGATTAGAAAATATTTGACATCAAATGATGACAGAATTCAAGTGCTTCATACGAACGAAATGATTTTGGGCACTGATGAACCTGTTCGCGCTGTAAGAAGAAAAAAACAAGCATCAATGGTGTTAGCTGCACAACTTGTTGCAGATGGTAAGGCTGATGCTTGTATATCTGCAGGTAATACTGGAGCCTTAATGGCTGCTGGATTATTTGTAGTTGGTAGAATTGAAGGGATTGAAAGACCAGCGCTAGCCCCTACTTTGCCAACCATAGGAGGAGAAGGTTTCTTACTTTTAGATGTAGGAGCAAATGTCGATGCTAAACCTGAGCATTTAACGCAGTATGCCTTGATGGGGGCGATTTATGCAGAGAAGGTAAGAGGAGTTAAGAACCCTAGAGTTGGTTTGTTGAATATTGGTACAGAGGAGAAAAAAGGAAGCGAACTAACAAAGGATACTTTTACTAAATTGCAACAAGCTGATATCAATTTTATTGGAAATGTTGAAGCGCGTGATTTACTAAATGGCGTAGCAGATGTGGTAGTGACCGATGGTTTTACTGGCAATATGGTATTAAAGACCATTGAAGGGACAGCGATGAGTCTGTTTAAAATGTTGAAAACGGCAATGACAAGTAATCTGAAATCAAAACTAGCTGCAGCAGTATTAAAGCCTGATCTGAAAGAGTTGAAAGGAAAAATGGACTACTCTGAATATGGTGGAGCAGCATTATTTGGACTAAAGGCACCAGTTATTAAAGCACATGGATCGTCTGATCGCAATGCTTTGTACAGTGCTGTAAAGCAGACAAGAATTATGGTAGAGCATGAAGTAGCTGAAAAAGTGAAAGCGTCGCTTGAAATTCAATCATAATGGGAGGCGGATAATATGGGGAAAATTGCATTTGTTTTTCCAGGACAAGGTTCACAAACTGTTGGAATGGGGAAATCACTAGCTGATGAGAATGAGAACGTTTTAAAATTATTTAAACAAGCTGATGAACGTTTAGGATACTCTCTTTCACAACTTATTTTCGAAGGCCCACAAGAACAGTTGACGCAAACGATGAATGCTCAACCGGCATTGTTAACAACAAGTATCGCGGTTTTGGAAGCATTCAAACAATCTGGCATCACAGCAGATTATGTTGCTGGCCATAGTTTAGGAGAATATTCAGCACTTGTTGCAGCAGAAGCCATTTCTTTTACTGACGGTGTTTATGCTGTTCATAAACGTGGTGAATTTATGGAAGATGCTGTTCCTAATGGAGAAGGGACAATGGCTGCAGTTCTTGGTATGGAAAGAGAAGCACTGCAAGCTATTACCGATAAGATTACTGAATCAGGTCATTCTGTACAATTAGCCAATTTGAATTCACCTGGACAAATTGTCATTTCCGGTACAAAACAAGGTGTAGAACTAGCTGGCGTAGAAGCAAAAATGGCAGGTGCGAAAAGAGTATTACCATTAGAAGTAAGCGGTCCCTTCCATTCGCAACTAATGAGACCAGCAGCTGATCGTCTATTAAGCGTATTAGATGAAATCAAATTACAGGATGCAAGTGTGCCAGTGATTGCGAATGTTTCAGCAACGCCAATCACTGCGTCTGGAGAAATCAAAGAAAAGCTATTGCAACAATTATATTCACCTGTTCTTTGGGAGGATACTGTAAGGAAGTTACTTGCTTTAGGTGTAGATACTTTTATTGAAATTGGACCTGGAAAGGTTTTATCAGGCCTTATCAAAAAGGTAGACCGTAATGTTCAACTTTTTGCTATCTCTGATAGTAAGTCCATTGAGTCAACTATCGAAGCCATAAAGGAGGCTGCAAAATGAAGTTATCAAATAAAATTGCAATTGTAACCGGTGCTTCTAGAGGGATTGGTAGGGAAATAGCTTTAGAGCTTGCCAGAGATGGGGCAAAAGTAGCTGTCAATTATGCAGGTAGTGAGGCGAGAGCCAATGAAGTAGTTGATGAAATTAAATCATTAGGGTCAGAAGCATTTGCAATTCAATGTGATGTTTCTAATAGTGAATCAGTTACAAATATGATTAAAACGGTCATCGAACATTTTGGCCGTATTGATATTCTAGTGAATAATGCAGGCATTACAAAGGATAACCTATTGATGAGAATGAAGGAAGATGAATGGGACGCTGTCATCAATACCAATCTTAAGGGAGTATTTCTGTGCACGAAGGCTGTAACTAGACAAATGATGAAGCAGCGGAGCGGACGCATTATTAATATTTCCTCTATTGTTGGAACAACAGGAAATCCAGGCCAAGCAAATTACGTAGCTGCTAAATCTGGTGTCATCGGCTTAACTAAAACAACAGCCAAAGAATTAGCATCGAGAGGCATTACGGTTAATGCGATTGCACCTGGGTTTATTACGACAGAAATGACCGATGAATTAAATGCAGAAATTAAAGAGCAAATGCTTGCTAATATTCCACTGGCAACATTCGGAGAGCCAAAAGATATTGCAAAAGTAGTTAACTTCCTTGCTTCTGAAGATAGTAAGTATATGACTGGTCAAACTTTGCATGTTGATGGTGGTATGTATATGTAAACAGTAAGTCCTTTTTTAAAGGGTTTACATATAAATGAAAGATTTAAGATTACGTGATTGTTGCATTTACTAAAAACATCTTTCGTATTTATTAACTTTCATCTATAATATCTTGAGGGGAGGTGAACAAGCATGGCAGAAGTATTAGAACGTGTAACAAAAATCGTTGTTGATCGTCTTGGTGTTGATGAAGCAGAAGTAAAAGAAGAAGCGTCTTTCAAAGATGATCTTGGTGCTGATTCCCTAGATGTAGTTGAACTAGTAATGGAATTAGAAGATGAGTTTGATATGGAAATCTCTGACGATGATGCTGAAAAAATTGTAACAGTGGGTGACGCTGTAAATTACATAAAAGCAAAAAACTAATCGTTAGATAAGTATGAGTGAGGGATATCCCTCACTCAATCTTTCTATATAAATAGCAGTTAATGAGCCAGATGTCACTTTTGTGCTTATTGTCCGCCGTGACTTGAGTTAATCAGGTAGTGACGGACAGTAAGTACATCCAGATTTATCCTCATTAGCGCTTTAAACTTGGTTAAGAATTCTTTCTGCCAAGTTTCTTTGTGTTTTTATGTAAAATTGCTTAAACTAAGAGAGAATGATGTATATAAAAAGATAAGATTTGTCATCAGTAATAAACCACGTCTAATAATGTAGACAAATATGTGTGGTTATCACCATTTAGGATAAATTTATTTAAGGTACAAGGTGGCTGTTAAAATGCGTAATTACAAAGAAAAAGAGAAAAGAAAACGTGCGGATGAAAAGAAGTTTAAAGAATTACAACAGGTATTATCTATTGAATTTAAAAACGAAAAATTATTAAGACAAGCTTTTACTCATTCTTCATATGTGAATGAGCATCGAAGAAAGCCTCATGAAGATAATGAAAGACTCGAATTTTTAGGAGATGCGGTATTGGAATTAACAGTTTCCAAATTTCTCTATATTAAATATCCGATGATGAGTGAAGGTGAATTAACAAAATTAAGAGCAGCGGTCGTGTGTGAACCTTCCTTGGTTGAATTTGCTAATGAAAGAGATTTTGGCCAATATGTTTTACTAGGCAAAGGAGAGGAAATGACTGGGGGGAGAATGCGTCCGGCACTATTAGCTGATGTCTTTGAAGCCTTTATTGGAGCACTATATTTAGACCAAGGGATTGATGTTGTTGTTTGCTTCTTAGAAAAATATGTTTTTCCTAAGATAGACTCTGGCGCATTTTCTCATGTAATGGATTTTAAAAGCCAATTACAAGAATTAGTGCAGAGAGATTCAGCGGGAATGATTGAATATAAGATTCTGCAGGAAAAGGGACCGGCTCATAATCGTGAATTTGAGTCAACTGTTTATCTAAACGGTGAAGAGCTTGGAACTGGTACAGGTCGTTCAAAAAAACAAGCGGAACAACATGCAGCGCAAATGGCATTAGAAGTACTTAAAAACCATGTGAACTAAATCTTTATAAAGGTGAAAAGGAGATTTAGTAAGGGAGGAGCAGAATTTTGTTTTTAAAGCAACTCGATATCGTCGGTTTTAAATCTTTTGCTGAACGAGTAACAGTTGATTTCGTTACTGGTGTAACTGCAGTTGTTGGCCCTAATGGAAGTGGTAAAAGTAATATTACGGATGCCATCCGTTGGGTATTAGGTGAACAATCAGCTAAATCGTTACGTGGCGTGAAAATGGGTGATGTTATTTTTGCAGGTAGTGATACACGCAAACCATTAAACTATGCAGAAGTTACTTTAACGCTAGATAATCATGATCAATTTTTACCACTTGACTACAGTGAAGTTAGTGTAACAAGAAGGGTTTTTCGTTCGGGAGATAGTGAATATTTAATTAATAAACAACCTTGTAGATTAAAGGATATTGTTGAGTTATTTATGGATTCGGGGCTAGGGAGAGAAGCATTTTCGATCATAAGCCAAGGAAGAGTAGAGGAAATTCTTAATAGTAAGCCGGAAGAAAGAAGAACGATTTTTGAAGAGGCTGCAGGTGTTTTAAAATATAAAACACGTAAAAAGAAGGCGGAAGTCAAACTAAGTGAAACAAAAGATAATCTAAACAGGGTAAACGATATTCTTCACGAATTAGAAACCCAAGTTGAACCATTGAAGATGCAAGCTTCTATTGCTAAAGATTATTTACAGCAGAAAGAGGAGCTTGAACAGTTTGAAGTCGGTTTAACAGTTTATGAAATAGAGGATTTGCATAAAAAATGGGAACAGCACTCGAATGATTTTGATCAACAGCAACAGCAAGAAATAGCCCTTTCAGCAGAGGTACAAACGAAAGAAGCGAAAATTGCTGAAGTACGAGACCGCACAGTCGCATTGGATGAATCAGTTAATGAATTACAAGAAGTACTCCTCCATGCGAGTGAAGCATTAGAAAAACTTGAAGGTCGTAAAGAAGTGCTTAAGGAAAGAAAGAAAAATGCTTCGCAAAACAAAGAACAGTTACAAAAAAACAAAGAAGTATTAACCATACGTGTAGAGGAACTTAAAAAGTTAAGACAAGAACAAGATCAAAAAACGCTTGCTTTAAAGTCTGAGGCCTCTACTTATGAAAAACAACTTTCCGAGAAGTTAGAACAGTTGAAGTTATATAGCGTTGATATTGATGAACAAATTGAGAACTTAAAAAGTGAGTATATTGATCTTTTAAATACTGAAGCAGCAGCAAAGAATGAACAGCAGATGTTGCAAAAACAACTTACGCAACAAGCAACGCGTGAAGAAAAGTTGATTGGTGATAATAGTCGATATATTGAGGAAAGAGAAGTATTGCTCGAACGTAAAGCGGCGTTATTGCATGATCATGAGGCAGTTAAGGCACAGTTAGACAACCATATACACCAATATAGGCAAAAGCAAAAAGAATATGAAATGTTGCAACAAACCTATGAAAAGGATGAAAAGAAATACTATCAAGCCATTCAATTTCTACAACAAGCACAGTCTAGAAAAGAAATGTTGGAAGAGTTGAAAGAAGATTATTCCGGGTTTTTCCAAGGTGTGAAAGAAGTACTGAAAGAAAGAAACAATCGCCTTACTGGTATTGAAGGAGCAGTGGCGGAGTTAATTGAAGTTCCTAAAGAATATCAAACTGCAATGGAAGTTGCGTTAGGCGCGGCAATGCAGCATATCGTTGTGCAGACAGAAGCTGATGGGCGAAAAGCCATTCAATATTTAAAGAGCCAATCCTATGGTAGAGCGACTTTCTTGCCACTTGATGTGTTAAAAAAGAAAACATTGAATGAAGCGCAATTAAAAATTGTGAAAGAACACGAAGCGTACATAGGGACAGCTGCTTCTTTACTGCAATATGATGCTAAATATGCTCCTGCTATTGAAAGCTTACTAGGCAACGTAATAATTGCCAGTGATTTAAAAGGAGCTAATGCGCTAGCCAAGCTATTAGGGTATCGCGTACGAATAGTCACACTCGATGGTGATATCGTTAATCCTGGTGGCTCAATGACAGGCGGAGCGGTTAAACAGAATAAATCATCGATATTAAGTAGAAAAAATGAGCTGGATGATTTGAATGATAAAATCACTCATATGGATCAGCAAACAAAAGAACTTGAGGCACGTGTGAAGAAAATGAAGCAACAGTTCAAAGATGCTGAGCATATATTAGAAACGCTTAAGCAAAAGGGAGAACAATTACGCGAAGAAGAGCAAAGCCGTCTTGGTCTCCTTAAAGATATGGAGTATGAAGAGAAAAGAGTAAATGATCGCCTTTCTTTGTATGACCTGGATAAGGCACAATTTGTTGAAGAGAAAAGCCGCTTCGTCAATCGAGAAAACGAATTAACAGAAATACTGCGAAATTATGCTGAAGAAATTATCTCATTAGATAACCAAATTAAAGAATTAACGCAATTAAAGAATGTACAACAAACGTCAAAAGAAAGCTTACAAGAAGAGATAAACGAATTAAAGGTGCAATTTGCTTCTAAAAGTGAGCAACTAAAATCTGCACAAGATCGTTTGCGTTCAATCGTCTCAGAAAAAGCAGACACAGAAGAGAAATTACAACTCGTTATAGATGACTTGCATTTATTATCATCAGAAATGACCAATAATTCCTCAGGAGAACAACATCTCGAAGAAGAAGCAATGAGAAAGCGTGAAGATAAGAATCAAACGATTGAATTAATCGCTAAACGCAGAGAAGAAAGATTTTCATTGCAAACAGTACTTGAAGATATCGAAGTGGAGTTAAAAGAGTTAAAACGTCTTCATAAAGGAAGAGTAGAAGGATTAAAAGATCTTGAAGTGAAAATTAATCGATTAGACGTAGAGTTAGAGACCCGTTTAACACATTTGCGTGAAGAATATATGCTCTCTTATGAAGCAGCGAAAGAGGCATTCCCACTAAGTATTGATGTGGAAGATGCACGCAAAAAGGTAAAGTTAATCAAATTAGCAATAGATGAACTTGGCACGGTTAATTTAGGTGCCATTGATGAATATGAACGTGTTTCAGAACGTTACGAGTTTTTATTAGAACAGCAGAACGATTTACTAGCTGCAAAAGACACGCTTTTCCAAGTCATAGATGAGATGGATGTGGAAATGAAAAGGAGATTTCAAGAAACATTTGAAGGAATTCGTTTCCACTTTGAATCTGTTTTTCAATCATTATTTGGTGGGGGACGTGCAGATCTTAAGTTTACAAATCCTGAGGACTTATTAAATACTGGTATTGATATCGTCGCGCAACCACCAGGTAAAAAGCTGCAAAATTTAGGGCTTTTATCTGGTGGAGAAAGAGCTTTAACTGCGATTGCGTTATTATTTTCTATATTAAAAGTCCGGCCTGTCCCATTTTGTATATTAGATGAAGTAGAGGCAGCCTTAGATGAAGCTAATGTGCACCGCTATGCGAAGTACTTAAGAAACTATAGCCATGAAACACAGTTCATTGTGATTACTCACAGAAAAGGAACAATGGAGGAAGCGGATGTATTGTATGGTGTTACGATGCAAGAATCCGGCGTTTCAAAAATGGTATCTGTAAGGCTTGAAGAAACAAAAGAGATGGCGATGAGCTAACATAATGATAAGTCCCATTAGTAATTAGTTAGTGGGGCTTATCCTCATACATATTAATAGTAATTATTAGCAGATTGGAGTTATGAAAATGAGTTTTTTTAAGAGGTTGAAAGAAAAAATCACTTCACAAACGGATACTGTTACAGAGAAATTTAAAGACGGGTTATCAAAGACAAGAGATAATTTCTCTGGCAAAGTTAATGATTTAGTTGCAAGATATCGTAAAGTGGATGAAGATTTCTTCGAAGAATTAGAAGAAATTCTTATCCAAGCAGATGTTGGTTTTGATACTGTCATGACATTAGTAGAAGAATTAAAGATGGAAGTGAAAAGAAAAAATATTCAAGATCCGAAAGAGGTCCATGCAGTTATTTCTGAAAAATTAATTGATATTTATGAAAGAGCAGGCGAATCTTCTGCAGATTTAAATATTCAAGACGATGGTCTAACAGTTATGTTGTTTGTCGGCGTCAATGGTGTGGGGAAAACAACGACAATAGGAAAACTTGCTCATAAGCTAAAAGGGGAAGGAAAAAAGGTCATGTTAGCCGCAGGAGATACGTTCCGTGCTGGGGCGATTGAACAGCTTGAAGTATGGGGCGAAAGAGTCGGGGTTGAAGTAATTAAACAAGGGGCAGGATCTGACCCTGCTGCAGTGATGTTTGATGCTGTACAGGCAGCAAAGTCAAGAAAAGCAGATGTACTTATTTGTGATACAGCTGGTCGCCTGCAAAACAAAGTGAATTTAATGAAAGAACTTGAAAAAGTAAAACGTGTCATTGAACGAGAAGTACCAGGTGCACCTCATGAAGTTCTGTTAGCTTTAGATGCGACAACTGGGCAAAACGCAATGGTTCAAGCGAAAACGTTTAAAGAAGCGACAAATGTAACAGGTATTGTTTTAACGAAATTAGACGGAACAGCTAAAGGCGGCATCGTCTTGGCCATTCGAAATGAGTTGGAAATCCCAGTGAAATTAGTTGGTTTAGGTGAGAAAATGGATGATTTACAAACATTCAATGCAGAACAATATGTGTATGGATTATTTGCCGAAATGGTTGAAGCAGAAGAATAAGAATAAGAACAAAGCTCATTGCTGAAGAATGCAATGAGCTTTACTTAATGAAATCGGTTATTTTAAAATGACGGAAGCTTGGCTCACTAATATAGCTTATATATAAGTTGACACACTATAAAAGTCAGTCTATGCTTGACAATTCAGTGTGTGATAGGTAAACTTTACATTGTAAAGGCTTTTCACTTAACAAGGGGGTTTAGAGATGCTTGAAAAAACAACGAGAATGAATTATTTGTATGATTTCTATCAATCGTTGTTAACACCAAAACAAAGCAGCTATATGTCCCTTTATTATCTTGATGACTACTCCTTAGGTGAAATTGCAGAAGAGTATCACGTGAGCCGTCAGGCAGTTTATGATAACATAAAGCGTACAGAAGCGATGCTTGAGGAATACGAAGAGAAGTTATTATTGTTTCATAAATTTCAAGAGCGCGCTAAAATTATTGCAAAATTAAAGAGTAATTTTCAACCAGAAAGCTTAAAAGAACAATATGAAGCCTTGCTGGAAGAGCTTGAGAAATTAGATTAGGAGGCGGCGTGCATGGCATTTGAAGGTTTAGCCGACCGACTGCAGAATACAATTCAAAAAATCCGTGGAAAAGGAAAAGTAAGTGAAGCGGATGTAAAGGAAATGATGCGTGAAGTTCGCTTAGCATTACTTGAAGCCGATGTTAACTTTAAAGTAGTTAAACAATTCGTTAAAAAGGTAAGCGAACGTGCTGTCGGACAAGATGTAATGAAAAGTCTGACTCCAGGACAACAAGTCATCAAAATTGTTAAAGAAGAATTAACAGAGCTTATGGGCGGCGAACAAAGTAAAATCGCTGTTAGCAATCGTCCACCAACTGTTATTATGATGGTTGGGTTACAAGGGGCAGGTAAGACGACAACGACAGGAAAGCTTGCAAACTTATTAAGGAAGAAATATAACCGTAATCCAATGTTAGTGGCAGCTGATATTTATCGACCAGCGGCTATTAAGCAATTGGAGACATTGGGTAAGCAAATTAATATGCCTGTGTTTTCCTTAGGAGATCAAGTTAGTCCTGTTGAAATTGCCAAACAAGCCATTGCTAAAGCGAAGGAAGACCATCATGATTATGTGCTAATCGATACAGCTGGTCGTTTACATGTGGATGAAACCCTGATGACTGAGCTTAAAGATGTAAAGGACTTGACAAATCCAGACGAAATCTTCCTTGTAGTTGATGCAATGACGGGACAA
Source organism: Cytobacillus sp. OWB-43 (assembly GCF_034651445.1). Lineage (NCBI taxonomy): Bacteria > Bacillati > Bacillota > Bacilli > Caryophanales > Bacillaceae > Cytobacillus > Cytobacillus sp. OWB-43. The sequence continues at coordinate 479,085 of NZ_JAYEFF010000001.1, forward strand.
GATGCTGTTAATGTAGCGTCTAGTTTTAACGAACAGCTCGGGCTCACTGGTGTGGTATTAACTAAATTAGATGGTGATACCCGTGGTGGAGCAGCACTATCTATTCGCTCAGTCACGGAAACACCGATTAAATTTATTGGACTTGGTGAGAAGTTAGATGCAATTGAAGCTTTTCATCCAGAGAGAATGGCCCAAAGAATTTTAGGTATGGGTGACGTGCTTTCACTTATTGAAAAGGCGCAAGCTAATGTAGATGAGGAAAAAGCGAAAGAGCTAGAAAAGAAAATGCGTACAGCTTCGTTCACGCTTGATGATTTTCTAGAGCAACTTGGTCAAGTGAAGACGATGGGGCCACTTGATGAATTATTAAAGATGATGCCTGGTGCAAACAAGGTAAAAGGGCTGAATAACTTAAAAATTGATGATAAACAAATTGCCCATGTTGAAGCCATTATTCAATCAATGACACAAGAAGAAAAAAGTCAGCCTGAGATCATTAATGCAGGTAGAAGAAAACGAATTGCAAAAGGTAGTGGGCGAACGGTCCCTGAGGTCAATCGCTTACTGAAGCAGTTTGAAGAAATGAAAAAAATGATGAAACAGATGTCAGGAATGCAACAAAAAGGGAAGAAAAAGGGCGGTTTAAAGCTTCCTTTTAACCCTTTTTAATAAAAAAATACTATGTAAAGAAAAAAACCTTTACAAACCAGGGTAGTATCTGATAATATACTATCTTGTGTGAAACTATTCGGAGGTGCTTTAAAAATGGCAGTAAAAATTCGTTTAAAACGTATGGGAGCTAAAAAATCTCCTTTCTATCGTATTGTAGTAGCTGATTCTCGTTCACCACGTGATGGACGTTTCATTGAAACAGTAGGAACTTATAATCCAGTTGCTCAACCAGCAAGTGTTGATATCAATGAAGAACTAGCGCTTAAATGGTTACAAGATGGTGCTAAACCGTCTGATACGGTTCGTAACTTATTCTCAAATGCTGGTATTATGGAAAAATTCCATAATGCAAAGCATGCAAAATAAGTGATTAACTTATGATCAAGGACCTTATCGAGACAATTGTGAAGCCCCTGGTTGATTTTCCTGAAGATATTCAAGTGAGTATTCGTGAAGAAAACCGAGCGGTGACCTATTTGCTTTCTGTCAACAAGAATGACATGGGGAAGGTAATTGGTAAGCAAGGGCGCATTGCAAAAGCGATAAGAACTGTTGTTTATGCAGCAGGTACTTCTCAAGAAAAAAAGATTTTCTTAGAAATTAAATAATCGATTCTATCGATATAGCTGAATAAACAAACATGAGAAAGGAGGGGATACCCTCCTTTTTTCACCATTAAACAAAATTTCACATTCTATTATTGAATGGAGGCTGGTTGATCTTGCAAATTATTCAAACGGTTACTGTGAAACAAGTTTTAACTGAAACGAGTAAACAGGAATTATTAAATAACTATGAATGGAAAAAACAGCAACTACAAAAAGAATGTGATCAATTTAAGTTTGAAATGAGAAAGTGGGAGAAGAACCAAAAGGCCCAAAATGGCCATCTTCGCTCCTTTTTTGATAAAGAAATAGAATCAAGAAATGAAAAAATGAAATTACTTGATTTTCAAATAGAGCAATTACATATGCTTCCACTTGGAAGTGAATTAAAAGAAAAAGAAGTTCAATCGTTAATAACCATCGAAAAGGGAGATAATTGGGAAGAGATCGAAAAAGGAAAAACGATTATCATTAAAGATGGATTGGTTGACGATATCCGCTAGAGGTGAGTATGAAATGGAAACATGGTTTAATGTTGGTAAAATTGTAAATACCCATGGTGTTCGTGGTGAAGTTCGCGTCATTTCTCGAACAGATTTTACAGAAGAACGCTATTCACCAGGAAATAAATTGACCTTATTTATGCCTGATAATAAACAAGGGAGAGAATTAACAGTTTCATCCCACCGCAAACATAAGTCTTTTGATTTACTTACTTTTGAAGAGGTTGTCGGTATGCAAGAAGCTGAAAAGCTTAAAGGTGGCATTTTAAAGGTAAATGAATCGCAATTGAGTGCATTAGAAGAAGATGAGTTTTATTATCACGAAATCATTGGGTGTAAAGTCTACACGATGGATGGTGAAGAGCTTGGTGAAATTAAAGAAATTCTTTCACCAGGTGCGAATGATGTTTGGGTGATTAAAGGTAAGCAGAAAAAAGAAATCCTCATTCCTTATATTGCTGATGTCGTTAAGGAAGTAAATATCGCTGATCAGAAGATTATGATCGATTTGTTAGAAGGCCTATTATAATGAAAATAGATGTACTATCTCTATTTCCAGAAATGTTTGCAGGTGTATTCGGTCATTCTATCTTAAAAAAAGCAAGTGAAGCAGGAGCTGCATCTTATAATGTAGTGAACTTTAGGGAATATGCGGATAATAAGCATCAAACAGTCGATGACTATCCCTATGGTGGCGGAGCGGGTATGGTGTTAAAACCACAGCCGATTTTTGATGCTGTCAGTGATATAAAGAGTAAAAGTGATGCAAATCCTCGTGTTATTCTTCTATGTCCTCAAGGAGAAAGGTTTACACAGAAAAAGGCTGAAGAGCTTGCCGAAAGTGAGCATCTAATTTTTATATGTGGACATTATGAAGGTTATGATGAACGGATTCGTGAACATATTGTAACTGATGAAATTTCCATTGGTGATTATGTGTTAACAGGTGGAGAATTAGGAGCTATGGTTGTCATTGACAGTGTGGTGAGATTATTGCCTAATGTTTTAGGAAATCAAGAGTCACATATGAAAGATTCTTTTAGTACTGGGATGCTTGAACACCCTCATTATACGAGACCAGCTGATTTTCGAGGATTGAAAGTCCCGGACGTATTAACCTCAGGAAATCACCTTCATATTGAACAATGGCGACAGAGGGAATCGTTAAAGAGAACGTATCAACGACGTCCTGATTTACTTGAACAAATAGATTTGACTGATGAAGAAAGAAATTGGTTAGAAGAAATTAAAAAAGAACAGATTTAACATTGATGTTCTGCGGATGATATGGTATTATAATCTTTGTGACTTGGGCTTGTTAAAAGTCTTTTGTCTGATAACGATGTTCCGCTGTAACACAAATGGTTTGCATGAGCGTCTTGGGAGGAGTTGAAAACGATGCATAAATTAATTCAAGAAATCACTCAAGAACAACTTCGTTCGGATCTACCTGAATTCCGTCCTGGTGATACTGTACGTGTACACGTTAGTATCGTAGAGGGAACTCGTGAGCGTATCCAAGTATACGAAGGAGTTGTGATTAAGCGTCGTGGTGGTGGAATTAGCGAAACTTTCACAGTTCGTAAGATTTCTTACGGTGTAGGCGTAGAGCGTACATTCCCTGTACACACACCTAAAATTGCGAAGCTTGAAGTAATTCGTCGCGGTAAAGTCCGTCGTGCGAAACTTTACTACCTACGTAACCTACGTGGTAAAAAAGCTCGTATTAAAGAAATTCGATAATCGGTTTAACAAAAGGGATGTAAGTTCAACTTATGTTACCTTAGTTAAAATGAAGAAAGGAGAGCTTGTATTTTTACAAGCTCTTTTTCTATACATATTTCTCATTTCTGATATGATAATAACATACTTATAGGCTGTTTTTTCAGCATTGGTAGTGTTAAGAAGCAGTTTGATTCTACTAAATCAAACAATAGTTCATTGTATAGTTGCATCGTCTACTTCTTTTATGTATAAAATAAGAGTATGTCAATAATTGAGAGAATAAAACGCAGCTGTATAAGTGGCTATGCTTTTAAAAGAGAAAGAATGGTGGGGAAACGATGGCTAAGAAGAAAAGTGAATTATGGGAATGGACAAAGGCATTAGTTGTCGCCGTCTTGCTAGCAGCAATTATTAGATATTTTCTTTTTGCACCGATAGTGGTAGACGGATTATCGATGATGCCAACACTGCATGATCAAGACCGAATGATTGTCAATAAATTCAGTTATAAAATTGGAGAGCCTGATCGGTTCGATATCATTGTTTTTCATGCACCAGAAAATAAAGATTATATTAAAAGGGTCATTGGTTTACCTGGAGACAAAATTGAATATAAGGATGATACATTATACGTAAATGGGGAACCTTATGAGGAGCCATATCTTGACGAGTATAAGCAACAAGTAGCTGACGGTCCATTAACAGAGCCATTTACGCTAGAAGAGAAAATCGGCCAAGAAACAGTGCCTGAGGGCCATTTGTTTGTAATGGGTGATAATCGCCGCTTTAGTAAAGATAGCCGTCATATTGGCCCAGTTCCTATGGAAGATGTATTAGGAACTGCTGGAATTATTTATTGGCCGATTGAGGATATTAGATTAATTAAGTAGATTTGAATGAATGATAACATCTAAAACACAATATGGCGCTTAAGGTGATTGCATGATTTCTCTTAACTTAAAGGATGAGTTTATCCTTTTCCTTAAACAAGCGCCATGATTGTGTTTTTTTAGTACGTAATAGGTAATTTAAATGTTTAATAAAGCGTAAATTTGAAATGTGAATTTAAAGGTGATGATACGTAATGACAATACAATGGTTTCCAGGACATATGGCGAAAGCTAGACGAGAAGTAACAGAGAAGTTAAAATTAGTCGATATTATTTTTGAATTGGTTGATGCAAGGATTCCTCTATCTTCACGCAATCCAATGATTGAACAGATTATTCAACAAAAGCCTAGATTAGTATTGCTTAATAAAGCAGATATGGCCGATCCTATCCTAACGAAACAGTGGATTGAATATTTTAAAAGCAAAGGATTAACCGCAATTAGTATTAATTCACAAGATGGTCAGGGTATGAAGGATATTACTCTAGCAGCCAAACAATTACTTCAAGAGAAATTCGACAAGCAAAAAGCAAAGGGAATAAGGCCGCGAGCCATTCGAGCGATGATAGTTGGCATACCTAATGCAGGTAAGTCAACCTTAATTAACCGCCTGGCGAAGAAGAATATCGCTAAAACAGGTAATAAGCCTGGTGTCACGAAGGCACAAAGTTGGATTAAAGTTGGCAAAGAGATGGAGCTACTTGATACGCCAGGGATTTTATGGCCGAAATTCGAAGATCAAGAAATTGGTTTAAAGCTTGCATTAACTGGTGCGATTAAAGATACGATCTTAAATCTACAAGATATTGCTGTTTATGCTCTGAGATTTATGACAGAACACTACCCAGAGAAGTTAGTTGAGAGGTATCAATTAAATGAGCTTCCTGAAGAAATCGTAGAACTATTTGATGAAATTGGCCAAAAAAGAGGCTGCTTAGTGAGCGGTGGTACAGTTGATTATGATAAGGTGACAGAGTTAATCATTAGAGAGTTCCGCTCAGAAAAATTTGGTCGCTTAACATTAGAAAGTCCGAAAGATATAATAGAAGAAGAGTAATGTGTTCATTGAATGGAAAGAAGAATGGAGTAAGTACATTATCCGAGTATAAAGGTCTTAATCATAGGCCTTTATTTTTTCGTCCATAAATGCAAATGTTTAAGAATTTGACCAATCTGTCGATGAAATAGGAGAGTGCAGATATGAAATCGATTAAAGAAATAGAGCAATTATTAAAGAATAGTGATAGAGAAGATGACTACATAAAAACATTAAGATTAGATGAAAGAAAAGGTGTGCAAAAAGCATTAGGACGCTGGGAAAAGCAAATAGAAAAACGAGAAGCCTTACTAGAGAAGTACGAGCTCATGCAAAAATACGAAAAGCTATTTAATAAGGAAGGTTATCGGTTGATCGCCGGTATAGATGAGGTGGGACGAGGACCGTTAGCTGGACCGGTTGTAGCAGCCGCCGTTATTTTACCTGAGAACATTCAGCTTCTAGGTATTGATGATTCAAAAAAACTCTCTGAAGAGAGACGTTTGTATTATTATGAAAGAATTATGGAGGAAGCAACTGCTGTTTCAACATGTATGATCGATCATCATGAAATTGATACAATGAATATTTTAGAGGCATCGAAAAAAGCGATGATACATGCGGTAAATAGTTTACATACTCAACCTGATTTTTTGCTTATTGATGCCGTTAAATTACCCACACCCTACCCGAGTGAATCAATTATAAAGGGCGATAGCAAAAGTATTAGTATTGCTGCTGCATCTGTTGTAGCAAAAGTAGAACGTGACAGGTTGATGAAAGCTTATGATAAACAATTTCCTGACTATGGATTTGCAAAGAATATGGGCTACGGTACAAAGGAACATTTGCGTGCAATTGAAGAAAAAGGAATATCGCCCATTCATCGTCGTAGCTTTGCTCCAGTTAAAGACTATCTAATTGACAATAGAAGGTGATAAGGTTGGTGGAAGTGAATGAATTAACGCTGGTTTCAAAAGACCCAATAAAAAACCAGCCACTCATGTTACGGCCAGGGCAATTGTTAAAGGGCAAAGTTTTGAAGGTGAACGAGGAAAACATGGCTGAAATTCAAATAGGGGCTCAGAAGATTTATGCGAAAACCGCAATCAATCTAATTAACAATAGTGATATTTGGTTTGTGGTGCAAAAGAATGGTGAAGGAATTAACTTACAAATTATCGATGAAAATCAACTTTTAAAAGGCATATCTCCCCAAGCGATTTTACAAACGATGGGAATAAATGCTACACAAGAAAAGGTTGAGCTAGTTAAATGGTTTCAAAGTCGAGAGATTCCACTTACTCAATCACTTGTAAAATCATTTACTCATTGGATGACAGGAGATACAAAACAAGATATCGCTGTGTTTAAAACACTTTTAGATAGACGATTACCATTAACTAAAGAAGTTTTCAACGCCGTACATAGCATGAAAAATGAGCCAACAATCACGTTCGCAATAAACAATCTTCAACATAAGCTTACGCCCTATCTCAATAACGAAACAGCTCAAACACTTGATAACCTTTTAAATAAATTTAACCATCTTTTCAATGATAAAATGTTAACAAGTTTAATGGATGGCTGGCTGAAAAATAGCGTTCAAGCAAAAGAAAGTTTCTCCTTGTTACAAAAGTTAGGTGTATTTTCGTCGAAAAGCAGTGAAGAACAAATCATTCAGCAGCTGTTATATACCAGTTCAGATGAAAAAAATAAAGCAATATTATCTCTTTTACAAAATATACAAAGCGGGGGATTACAAAAACAAACGGCCCCTTTTTTGCTCACATTAACAAAATTGAATCATGCTTTTTCATTTACATGGGAGAGTGGGACTAACTTACAGGCTAGCATAAAAAATGGAGAAATTACATTGCCTTTAAATGCTAACCAGATAACAAGTTTAATAAAGGATGGTCTGGCGAAATTATATGACCATCCATCAATCCCCACCAAGCAAACCTCATTACCACTTGTAGATGTTTATTCTCGTATGCAAGAACAACTTCAAGTGCTAGAAAACATAAATAAAAACGCTTATTCAAAAACGCAACAACTTTTGTATAATATTGCGGAAGAAAACAGGCAGCAATTACATAACCCAGTGATGATAAAGGGTGAACTAAAGCAAATATTAGCTATATTCGGTTTAACTTATGAACAGCAACTTAATGAAAGACAGCCAATTAACATTCAGGCGATTAAACCACTCATTTTACAGTTGATCAAAGAAATCCAGCAACCTGCTCTGAGTGAAGCTGCTAAGGAGTTATTAAATAAAATCACTGGGATGCAGCTACTTTCACATGATACAAATGGACTCTCCCACTTTGCCCTACAGTTGCCATTTCCACTAAGCCCATTCAGTAAACTCCTTTCAATGCAGTGGTCAAGTAAAAGGAAAAAGAATGGGGAAATTGATCCAAGTTTCTGTCGGGTGCTATTTCATTTAAATATGGAAACATTGGGTGAAACCTATATAAAGTTGCAGATTCAAAACAGAGTAATCACGATGAATATTTCAACTGAAAACAAAAAACTGCTCCCAGATACCCAGCCATATGAGGAGCTGATTAAACGTAAATTAAACGAAACGAATTATCAATTAACACAAATTAATTTTTCCGAAATAACAAGTAAAGTAGAAGAGGATAAGACGGATAAGACGGATACATTTCAAATTACAGGTGTTGATATGCGAATATGAATGGACAAAACGCTAAACAAGCAGTTGCCTTAACTTACTCAGAAAAGATGGATGCACCGGTCGTTTCTGCAAAGGGAAAAGGGCTTATTGCAGAAAATATAATAACTGTTGCACAACAGCATGAATTACCGATTCAAGAAGACCCTTCTTTAGTGGAGTTACTAGGAAAATTAAATATGAATGAAAAGATACCTGAAGAGCTGTATCAAGTAGTCGCGGAAGTTTTCGCGTTTATTTATCAAGTAGATAGAAAAGCGAAAGACAAAGAAGTGCGAAATAATGGTGTCCGTTCACTGAATCAACAGTAATACTTTTTGACCCATTCAAGTGGAGTATGGTAATTATTCATCTTTTTGAAAAGGCAAAGTAGTTGAAACAATAATATTTTTTTGAAATAGAAAAAATGCGATGAGATAAAGGCTTAAAGCACTTTTTTTGAATAAGTATTGAATCAGCTGATTGAATATTTCAGCTAATACAGTAGACAACTTTTGTCACATTATATAAAATGTAAACGCAGTCTAATTTTTTGAAGAGTTAGTTAGGAGGATGGGAAATGAATATACATGAGTATCAAGGAAAAGAAGTCCTCAGACAATACGGGGTTGCAGTACCAAATGGTAAAGTAGCATTCACTGTTGAAGAAGCAGTAGAAGCCGCAAAAGAATTAGGTACTGACGTTTGTGTTGTAAAGGCGCAAATCCATGCAGGTGGACGTGGAAAAGCTGGCGGAGTAAAAGTAGCTAAAAACTTGGAAGAAGTGCGTACATATGCTGAAGAAATTCTAGGTAAAACGCTTGTTACTCACCAAACAGGACCAGAAGGAAAAGAAGTAAAACGTTTGCTTATTGAAGAAGGTTGCGACATTCAAAAAGAATATTATGTTGGACTAGTTTTAGACCGTGCAACTTCTCGCGTAACGCTAATGGCTTCTGAAGAAGGCGGAACAGAAATTGAAGAAGTAGCAGAAGCTACTCCAGAGAAAATCTTCAAAGAAGAAATTGATCCAGTTGTTGGATTAACAGCGTTCCAAGCACGTCGTATTGCTTTTAATATTAATATCCCTACAAAGCTTGTAAACCAAGCTGTTAAATTTATGATGGGTCTTTATCAAGCATATGTAGAAAAAGATTGTTCAATTGCTGAAATTAACCCATTAGTTGTAACAGGGGACGGTAAAGTAATGGCCCTTGATGCAAAATTAAACTTCGATAGCAACGCATTATATCGTCGTAAAGACATTTTAGAAATGCGTGATTTAGAAGAAGAAGATACAAAAGAAATTGAAGCTTCTAAATATGACTTAAGCTATATCGCACTTGATGGTAACATTGGTTGTATGGTTAACGGTGCGGGCCTTGCTATGTCTACAATGGACATTATCAAGCATTATGGCGGCGATCCGGCAAACTTCCTTGATGTTGGGGGCGGTGCGACTGCTGAGAAAGTAACTGAAGCATTCAAAATTATCCTTTCTGATGAAAATGTTAAAGGTATTTTCGTTAATATCTTTGGCGGAATTATGAAATGTGATGTTATTGCTACAGGTGTTGTTGAAGCGGCTAAACAAGTTGGATTAGAAGTTCCTCTAGTTGTACGTTTAGAAGGTACAAATGTGGACTTAGGTAAGAAAATTCTTGCTGAATCTGATGTTGAAATCGTTGCAGCAGACTCTATGGCTGACGGAGCGCAAAAAATCGTATCACTTGTAGGATAAGACCTATAGGTAGATGGCGAAAAAAGTGATAATGGGCATAGTGCCTTAGTTATTATTTTTGAGATACGGAAATCAGGAAGGAGAAAAAAACATGAGCGTATTTATTAATAAAGATACAAAAGTGATTGTACAAGGAATTACTGGTTCAACTGCGCTATTCCATACAAAACAAATGCTTGAATATGGTACTAAAATTGTCGGCGGTGTGACTCCTGGTAAAGGTGGCATGGAAGTCGAAGGTGTACCTGTTTTTAATACTGTGAAAGAAGCTGTTGAAGCAACTGGTGCGACTGCATCTGTTATTTATGTCCCAGCACCTTTTGCTGCAGATTCAATCATGGAAGCAACTGATGCTGAATTAGATCTTGCTATCTGTATCACAGAACACATTCCAGTACTTGATATGGTGAAAGTGAAACGTTACATGGAAGGTAAGAAAACGCGTCTAGTTGGACCTAACTGTCCTGGTGTTATTACAGCAGATGAATGTAAAATTGGTATTATGCCAGGATACATTCACAAAAAAGGTCATGTGGGTGTAGTTTCACGTTCTGGTACATTAACTTATGAAGCAGTGCACCAATTATCAGAAGCTGGAATTGGACAAACAACTGCTGTAGGTATTGGTGGAGATCCTGTTAATGGTACAAACTTCATCGATGTACTAAAAGAGTTTAATAATGACCCTGAAACTTATGCAGTTATCATGATTGGTGAAATCGGTGGTACTGCAGAAGAAGAAGCTGCTGAGTGGGTAAAAGCGAACATGACTAAGCCAGTTGTTGGCTTTATTGGTGGTCGTACAGCGCCTCCAGGAAAACGTATGGGCCATGCTGGTGCGATTATTTCTGGTGGTAAAGGAACAGCTGATGAAAAAATCCGTGTAATGAATGAGTGCGGAATACAAGTAGCTGATACACCTTCAGTAATGGGTGAAACACTTATTAAAGTGTTAAAAGAAACTGATCTTTATGATAAATGTAAAACGCATTAATTAATAGATAAAGTCCCCTTTTTAAAGAAGGGGACTTTATTAAATAAAATAATATACTTAAAATTCAGAAAAAAGGAGTGCGTTCTTATGAATGATTTGATGACAACTAAACTACTTACTCTCCATCATTGTCGATCTGTATCGTGGAAAACGCTATATCAAATTGTAAAAGCAGATCCCACCCTTTCCTCCATCTCTTTTCAGCGACCAAACCCTCTCCCTTATTTTCACTTCCTAAATGCAGATACGAGAAAGAAAATTAATGATGAAATTCTTACCTTAAACATGGAAGAGCTACTTTCACAGTACGTATACAACGACATAAAAATCATTTCTATTATGGATGAAAATTATCCTAAGCTTTTGAGAGAAACGTATCAGCCACCTTGGTTTCTCTATGCAAAAGGAGACTTGTCGTTACTCAATATGAAACCAATTCTTTCTGTTGTCGGAAGTCGAAATATGACTGAATACGGAGCGAGAGTCATCGAAGAAATTTTTCCCACACTCATAAAAAGAGGATTTATTATCGCAAGTGGTTTAGCAAAAGGAGTAGATGCCCATGCTCATAAGGTAGCTATGCACTTGAGTGGGCATACGATTGGTGTATTGGGAAGTGGATTTTTTAATATGTATCCAACTGGTAACCGCCATTTATTTCAGCAAATGTCTCATAATCATCTAGTGTTATCAGAGTACCCACCGCATACAAAAGCGGAAAGATGGCATTTTCCAATGAGAAATCGCATAATTAGTGGTATTAGCCGTGCGACTTTAGTCATTGAGGCAAAAAGGAAAAGTGGTTCTCTTATTACTGCTAACTTTGCTGTTCAAGAAGGTAGAGATGTGTTTGCGGTACCAGGAGGCATTCTTTCACCTTTTTTCTCAGGAACGAATGAACTGATTCAAAATGGTGCGAAATTAATACTTTCAGCGGAAGATATTATAGAAGAGCTGGTATATTAGGGGCAAAAATCATAAATTTTACAGGAATTTTTATGAAAAAGGTTGAAATTATTGAAAAACTGTTATACATTTTGCTTCAGAAGTTTGTTTGTATGACAGCAAATGGAGAGGCGATAGTAGCGGTTTAGATTTGACAAAGCTAAATAAATTGATTAATAATAGTGGATATTTCGAAGAACAAATACGATTGAGCATTTAAATAGGTAGAAAATGGTCAATAAATAAGAATAAACATTTATTTAAATGAAAGAAACAGCGGGTTTAGCAAATTTATTCCCTCTTGAGGAGGACAACTGGATGTCAGATTTTCTAGTAATCGTAGAATCCCCAGCTAAAGCAAAAACAATAGAAAGATACTTGGGGAAAAAATATAAAGTGAAAGCATCCATGGGGCATGTAAGGGATTTACCTAAGAGCCAGACGGGTGTAGATGTTGAAAATAATTATGAACCAAAATATATAACGATTCGCGGTAAGGGACCCGTATTAAAAGAGTTAAAAACAGCTGCAAAAAAAGCGAAGAAAATTTATCTCGCAGCTGACCCCGATCGCGAAGGGGAAGCAATTGCATGGCATTTGGCGCATAGCTTAGATATGGATCTTGATTCAAAATGTCGTGTTGTATTTAATGAAATCACAAAAGATGCCATTAAAGAATCTTTTAAACATCCAAGAGCGATTAATATGGATTTAGTTGATGCCCAGCAAGCAAGAAGAATGCTAGATAGGTTAGTGGGCTATAATATTAGTCCACTACTATGGAAAAAGGTTAAAAAAGGGCTTAGCGCCGGTCGTGTACAATCAATTGCCGTTCGTTTAATCCTTGATAGAGAAAAGGAAATTAACAAATTCGAACCAGAAGAATATTGGAGCATAGATGGAGAGTTTGTCAAAGGTAAATCTACTTTTGATGCAAGCTTTTTTGCCCTAAATGGTAAGAAGTTTGAGTTGAAATCTGAAGAAGATGTGCAAGTTGTTTTAAAAGAGTTAAAGAATAATGAGTTTGAAGTAACAGATGTAACGAAAAAGGAGAGAAAGAGAAACCCTGCAGTTCCTTTTACTACATCTTCTCTTCAACAGGAAGCAGCAAGAAAATTAAATTTCCGAGCAAAGAAAACAATGATGCTTGCTCAGCAGCTTTACGAAGGTATTGATTTGGGAAAAGAAGGTACAATCGGATTAATTACTTATATGAGAACGGATTCTACGAGAGTATCTGAAGTTGCTCAAAGTGAAGCAGTGGATTATATTACAAACCAATATGGCAAAGAGTATTTGCCAGCATCAAAAAGAAAAGAAAAGAAAAACGCTAATGCTCAAGATGCACATGAAGCCATCCGACCTACCAGTATATTAAGGGAACCGAATTCGCTGAAAGAGCATCTTTCAAGAGATCAGCTTCGTTTATATCGTTTAATCTGGGAACGTTTTACTGCTAGTCAAATGGCTCCTGCCATAATGGATACAATGAGTGTTGATTTAATCAACGGTCAAGTGACCTTTAGAGCAAATGGTTCAAAGATTAAGTTCCCTGGGTTTATGAAAGTTTATGTCGAAGGAACAGATGATCAGACGGAAGAAAAATCTAATATGCTTCCTAATTTAAAAGAGGGAGATAAAGTCGTTAAGAAGGATATCGAACCGAAACAACACTTTACTCAACCACCTCCAAGATATACTGAAGCAAGGTTAGTCAAAACGCTTGAAGAACTAGGTATAGGTAGACCATCAACTTTTGCACCGACGTTAGATACAATTCAGAAGCGCGGCTATGTCACATTAGATAATAAACGTTTTGTGCCAACTGAATTAGGAGAAGTTGTTTCCGTACTATTAATGGAGTTTTTCCCTGAGATATTAGACGTGGAATTTACTGCAAAAATGGAACAAGATCTGGATTATATTGAAGAGGGAAAAGAAAATTGGGTTAAAATCATTGATGAATTTTATCAAGGTTTTGAAAAACGATTAGAAGTAGCAGAGAAAGAAATGCAGGAAATAGAAATTAAAGACGAACCTGCGGGAGAAGATTGTGAACAATGTGGAAGCCCGATGGTATACAAAATGGGACGCTATGGCAAGTTTATGGCTTGCAGTAACTTTCCAGAGTGTCGCAATACAAAGGCAATAGTGAAGGAAATCGGTGTGAAATGCCCTACTTGTAAAGAAGGTAATATCATTGAGAGAAAAAGCAAAAAGCGCCGTATCTTTTATGGTTGTGACCGCTACCCTGAGTGTGAGTTTATTTCATGGGATAAGCCGATAGCAAGAAGCTGTCCGAAATGTGAATCACTACTTGTTGAGAAAAAACTGAAAAAGGGTGTACAAGTACAGTGTGTTGACTGCGACTATAAAGAAGAGAAACAAGGATAAATTGAAGTGAGCAATGGTTTGCTCATTCCTAATAAAAAAGTATATGTGCACATAGAAACGAACAATTATTAATTATTTATATTAATTGTTCGTTTTTTTTATATTAAAAGCATATTTTTGTGTGTTCAAAAAAACGAATTGGTTTTAAAGAAGATAGGGTTTTTTTCGAAGTCATATAAAGATCTTGTTTAATTGAATTTGAGAGATGTGAATATGAAAGTAAAGATAAATCGTCGTTCCTATTTTAAAAACAACTAACTATTTAATATCTTATAACTGTTCTATATCAGTAATAATGAATGATGGAATCAAAATACAATTTGAAGTTTTTGTGAAGTATTAGAATGAAATGTTATCAAATGAGATGATAAAAATGCGATGATTGTGGTAAAGATGGTTAAGAGACTGAAAGCAATAACATCATGTATTCTATGAAAAAACGGTAAAATCACACAGTGGATGGACAAATGATTTTTTGAGATAGACAACGGTTAAAAAAATACTTTATGCTTTCAAATTTTTTTGTAATATTGTACAATGCAATTTGGGATTAAAAGATTACACTCGTTTATGATTTAGTTAAAACGAACAATTAAATGAATGATATAAATTATTTTACAATAAGTAAGGAGAATTAATTAATGACTGAACAGGTAGTAAACGTAGTTGGGGCTGGGTTAGCTGGAAGTGAAGCCGCTTGGCAAATTGCTAAACGAGGCATTCAAGTACGCTTATATGAAATGAGACCAGTTAGACAAACAGCAGCTCATCATACAGATAAATTTGCTGAATTAGTTTGTAGTAATTCTTTAAGAGCCAACAATTTAACGAATGCTGTAGGTGTATTAAAAGAAGAAATGAGACAATTAAATTCTGTGATTATTTCTTCAGCAGATGAAAGTGCAGTTCCTGCAGGTGGTGCTTTAGCTGTTGACCGCCATGACTTCGCTGCGAGGGTAACTGAAGCAGTGAAGAATCACCCGAATGTGACAGTGATAAATGAGGAAGTAACGGATATTCCTGAAGGGATTACTGTTATTGCGACAGGCCCATTAACAAGTGAATTACTTTCTGAAAAACTACGTGAACTGTCTGGGGAAGATTATCTTTATTTTTATGATGCAGCGGCACCAATTATCGAAAAAGATTCCATTAATATGGATAAAGTCTATTTGAAATCTCGTTATGATAAAGGGGAAGCAGCTTATTTAAATTGTCCGATGAACGAGGAAGAGTTCAATGTATTTTACGAAGCGTTAATTAATGCTGAAACTGTGCCGTTAAAAGAATTTGAGAAGGAAATCTTTTTTGAAGGTTGTATGCCTATCGAAGTGATGGCATCTCGTGGAAAGAAAACAATGCTCTTTGGACCGATGAAACCTGTTGGTTTAGAGGATCCTAAAACAGGGAAGAGGCCATATGCTGTTGTTCAATTACGTCAAGATGATGCAGCAGGTACACTTTATAATATTGTTGGATTCCAAACGCATTTAAAATGGGGGCCACAAAAAGAGGTACTTCGTTTAATACCAGGTTTAGAAAATGCTGAAATTGTAAGATACGGTGTCATGCATAGAAATACTTTTATTAATTCTCCTAAAGTGCTTAAATCAACTTATCAATTCAAGAATAGAGAATCTTTATTCTTTGCTGGGCAAATGACTGGCGTAGAAGGATATGTTGAATCAGCTGCTAGTGGGTTAATTGCAGGGATTAATGCTGCCCGACTTGTGAAAGGGCAAGAAACAGTAGAGTTTCCGATTGAGACTGCTATTGGGAGTATGGCAAGATATATTGCTAATGCCAATCCGAAGAATTTCCAGCCTATGAATGCCAATTTTGGTTTATTCCCAGAGTTAGAAAAAAGAATTAAAGGTAAGCAGGAGAGAAATGAACAACATGCTAATCGAGCATTAGAGACAATTCAGAACTTTGTGAAAAATATGTAAATTTTCTTGCGTGGGTTGCTTAAATATGATAGTATGATGAAGCCCTTGTGAGGTGAGTACAAAAAATGAGCGAAAATGTGAACATTTCTTTAAAGTTATTTATCGAATATTTACAAATCGAAAAGAATTATTCACAATATACAATTGAGCATTATCAGACGGATATAAAAGGATTTTTTATGTTCATGGCTGAACAAGGTTTGAAAATGTTAAATGATGTCGAATATATGGATGTTCGATTATTTCTAACAAAGCTTTATCAAGAAGGTTTAGCTCGAAAGACTATTGCTCGTAAAATTTCCTGCTTAAGAAGCTTTTTTAAGTTATTAGTACGAGAAGGTATGGTTAACGATAATCCTTTCCAATTAACATCCATCCCAAAAGGTGATAAAAGACTACCGCAGTTTTTTTATGAAGAAGAGATGGAACAACTCTTTAATAGTGTAGAGGTAGATACAGCACTTGGCCAAAGAAATATGGCGATTTTAGAAGTGATGTATGCAACAGGCATAAGGGTAGCTGAATGTGCTTCTATACAGCTGAGTGATATTGATTTGGATATTTCCGTTATTCTTATTCATGGAAAAGGGAAAAAAGATCGATACATACCATTCGGAAGTTTTGCTCACGATGCTCTTTTAAAATATTGTCATGATGGACGTCTAAAACTCCAAAAAGAGAAGAGCAACCATTTATTTTTAAACCACCGTGGTGGCGCATTAACTGACCGCGGTATAAGAGGTATATTAAATAAATTGATTGAAAAGTCGTCTCTAGAAGGTGGCATCCATCCCCATAAGATTAGGCATTCATTTGCTACACATTTAATGTCAAATGGGGCTGATATGAGAACAGTTCAAGAGCTTTTAGGTCATGCTTTTCTTTCATCAACGCAAATTTACACACATGTTACACCTGATTACTTGAAAAAGACATATAATCAGTATCATCCTAGAGCATAGATTTTAAAGAAGTTTAACTATATGATGGATAAACGAATAGTCATACTCATATATAGTCTATAGTGGATTATTAACATACTCCAAAAGGAGGAATAAACATGTCACAATTTCATGCAACAACAATTTTTGCAGTACAACACAATGGCGAATATGCAATGGCTGGAGATGGACAGGTTACATTTGGTGAATCGGTTGTCATGAAACATACTGCAAGAAAGGTAAGAAAGCTTGCAAATGGCAAAGTGATCGCCGGATTTGCAGGGTCTGTTGCCGACGCATTTACTTTATTCGAGAAGTTCGAAGGAAAGCTTGAAGAATATAACGGTAACTTGCAGAGAGCGGCTGTAGAGCTTGCTAAAGAGTGGAGAAGCGATAAGGTTCTTCGGAAACTAGAAGCGCTTTTAATTGTTATGAATAAAGACGGTTTATTACTCGTATCAGGAACAGGTGAAGTCATTGAACCTGACGATGGTGTACTAGCAATCGGTTCAGGTGGTAATTATGCATTAGCAGCAGGTCGATCTTTAAAGAGATTTGCAGGTGAACATTTAACAGCTCGGGAAATTGCAAAAGCTTCGCTTGAAATGGCTGCAGAAATTTGTGTATATACTAACCACAATATTATTGTGGAAGAACTGTAAAACAAAGGAGTGCTAAAATGGTTAAAATGACAAGTTTAACACCCCGTCAAATTGTCGAAAGACTTGACCAGTTCATAATCGGTCAAAAAAATGCCAAGAAAGCTGTAGCAGTTGCATTAAGAAATAGATATCGTAGAAGCCTACTGCATGAAGAGCTTCGTGATGAAGTAAGTCCTAAGAATATTTTAATGATTGGACCAACAGGAGTTGGTAAAACTGAGATTGCTAGAAGGATTGCGAAATTAGTTGGTGCTCCATTTGTTAAGGTAGAGGCAACGAAATTCACTGAAGTGGGTTATGTAGGTAGAGATGTAGAATCTATGGTTAGAGATTTAGTTGAGACATCTGTACGACTTGTGAAAGAAGAAAAGGTAGCAAGTGTGCAAGAAATAGCAGAGAAAAATGCTAATCGCCGCATTGTCGAATTGCTCGTACCTAGTAATAAAAAGTCCGCCAATTATAAGAACCCATTAGAAATGTTTTTTGGTGGTGGGAATGATCAACAAGAGAGCGATCATGAGCAACAAGATGATCAGTCAATTCAGCAAAAGCGTAAAGTAGTGAAAACAAAGCTTGAAAATTTAGAGCTAGAAGATGAAATAATCACTGTTGAAATAGAAGAACAGCAACCGTCTATGTTTGATATGCTCCAAGGTTCGGGTATGGAACAAATGGGGATGAATATGCAAGATGCACTTGGTGGATTAATGCCAAAGAAAAAGAAGAAGCGAAAACTTACAGTAAGCGAAGCTAGAAAAGTTTTAACGAACGAAGAAGCACAAAAGCTTATTGATATGGATGAAGTAGGTTCTGAAGCCATCTATAGAGCAGAGCAATCTGGTATGATCTTTATCGATGAAATTGATAAAATCGCAAGTAAAAACTCAGGTGGCTCCTCAGCAGATGTTTCTCGCGAGGGTGTGCAAAGAGATATTCTTCCTGTCGTTGAAGGATCAACTGTTGTAACGAAATATGGTACAGTAAAAACCGATCACGTCTTATTCGTTGCAGCTGGGGCATTCCATACCGCTAAACCGTCTGATTTAATACCTGAATTGCAAGGACGTTTCCCAATTAGAGTCGAATTGACAAAATTAACTGTGGATGATTTTGTGAAAATATTAGTTGAGCCTGATAATGCCTTGATCAAACAATATCAAGCTTTATTAGAAACAGAAGGTATACAAATTGAATTTTCTGACGATGCTATACGTAGGATTGCAGAATTTGCTTATGATGTAAATCAAAATACCGATAATATTGGAGCAAGACGATTGCAAACGATTATGGAAAAAATGCTTGAAGACCTTTCGTTTGAAGCGCCTGAGGTAACATTAGAGAAGATTGTGATTACGCCACAATATGTAGAAGAGAAGCTCGGGGAAATTTCTAAGAATAAAGATTTAAGTCAATTTATATTATAATCCTTATTTGATGAAATTTCATTGTACTCCTAATCAAGCAAATCTTAGCAAAAAAAAAAGTAACGAAACATTCAAGGGATTGAAATAATGTTCCAAAGTTATAGGAGGAAAAATCAATGAATTTATTAAAAAAATCAAGAACAATTAATGCAATGCTACAAAAGGCTGCAGGTAAGCCAGTTAACTTCAAAGAAATGGCAGAAACTTTAAGTGTTGTTATCGAAGCAAATATCTACGTAGTAAGCCGTAGAGGTAAACTATTAGGATATGCTGCGAATCAACAAATCGAAAATGAGCGAATGAAGAAAATGCTTGAAGATCGTCAGTTCCCAGAAGAGTACACTAAAAACTTATTTAACATTCAAGAGACATCATCTAATTTAGATGTGAATAGTGAATATACTGCATTCCCTATCGAAAATAAGGAGTTATTTGGCGCTGGCTTAACGACAATTGTTCCTATTATCGGTGGAGGAGAACGTTTAGGTACCCTCATTCTTGCAAGAGTGGAAGATGCCTTTGAAGATGATGATTTAGTTTTAGCTGAATATGGTGCTACAGTAGTAGGTATGGAAATTCTTCGTGAAAAAGCAGAAGAAATTGAAGAAGAAGCTAGAAGTAAAGCAGTTGTACAAATGGCGATTAGCTCTTTATCATACAGTGAGTTAGAAGCAATTGAGCATATCTTTGAAGAGTTAGACGGAAAAGAAGGTCTATTAGTTGCTTCAAAGATTGCCGATAGAGTAGGAATCACACGTTCTGTTATCGTTAATGCACTAAGAAAATTAGAAAGTGCTGGCGTAATTGAATCAAGATCATTAGGGATGAAAGGTACTTATATTAAAGTATTGAACGATAAATTCCTTTTCGAATTAGAAAAATTAAAATCTAACTAAGAAGTAAAATAAAAAAAGTTTAAAAATAACACGGAGACGCAGTGATGCGTTACCGTGTTATTTTTATGGTGTCAAATTTTTCTGTGTTACAACTTTATTACGAACGAAATAATAAAGTAATAACGAATAAAGTAGAACTTTAAACCTATTTTTAATAAACATAATCATTATAGTTCTTTATACCTATTAAATAATATATTCGAACACTTGATTCAACTGATAATGAATAGCGTTTTAAAAAAAACGGAAAAATGAAGCGTATTTTTACCTAGGAAGAAAAATGTCGAAAATAGGACAAAAGAATTACCAAAAAACCCTTCTAGGTCATAGACTTATTATTTCATATTCTTTACAATGATGATAGATGAATTTATTAGTAAGTGCTAATTGGGGAGAATTTTGGAAAAAACGAGGTGAAGTTTGTGAAAGTCTTCTCACAATCCATGTCGATTATTGAAAACGCAATTCAACAAACATCGACAAAACAAAAGGTGATCTCGCAAAATATCGCGAATGTTGACACCCCAGGATATAAAGCGAAGGATGTAAGCTTCAAATCTGCTTTTGATTCCGCATTATCTAACATGAATACATATAAAACGGATGAAAGGCATTTTGATTTGACGCCATCTAATTTAAATACCACAGTCTTAACGAAGAAAAATGTAACATATAACGAAAGTGGTAACAGCGTAGATATGGATCAAGAAATGTCAGAGCTTGCAGCAAACCAAATTCAATATAACGCATTGGTTGATCGCATGAGTAGTAAGTTTAATGGACTTGAAAACGTAATTAAGGGAGGTAGATAATTGATGACTATCTTTCATAGTTTGGATACAACAGCTTCCGCACTGACAGCGCAAAGGTTAAGGATGGATGTCATCTCTTCAAATATGGCGAATGCTGATTCTACTCGCAGCGTGACTGGGGAAGACCCTTATAGGAGAAAATCCGTCGTGCTTCAAGCGAAAGATAACGGCTTTTCATCATTTTTACAAACCGCAATAAATGAAAAAAGTCAAACAGGTAATGGTGTAAAGGTAACGAGAATTGTTGAAGATGAAACACCTTTTGAACTCGTCTATAATCCATCTCATGCTGATGCTAACGCAGAAGGGTATGTAGAAATGCCAAATGTGGATCCATTAAGAGAAATGGTAGATTTGATGAGTGCAACACGTTCATATGAAGCAAACGTCACTGTATTTAATGCGAATAAGAATATGCTCTTGAAGGCATTGGAAATAGGTAAATAAGAAGGAGACTAAGAGATGAATATTAATAGCTTCTCTCCCGTCGTACATACAAATAGTCCGAATAATGCTCAAAATGTAAAAGAGATTACACCGAGTGATGCACATAATAGCTTTGCTTCGGCTTTGAAAAATGCAATTGGTAGTGTAAATGAAAGGCAAATAGCATCGGATGAAATGACGACAAAGCTTGCTACGGGGCAGGATGTTGATCTCCACGACGTAATGATCACCGCTCAAAAAGCGAGTGTATCCATGTCTTTAACACTAGAAGTGCGTAACAAGGCAGTCGAAGCATATCAAGAGATGATGAGAATGCAAGTGTAAATCATGCATTCTCGTCTAATGAATAACCAAGGACCATCGGGGGATTTTTAGATGAAAGATTCTTTGCAAGCATATGGTACAAAGGTGAGAACGTTCTGGGATGCGAAAACAAAGGGGCAAAAGGCTTTAATAATCGGTGCTCCGTTATTATTAATCATTGGTATTAGTATCATTGTTTTTCTTTCGACCAGAACCACCTTAGTCCCACTATATAGTAACCTGACACCCTCAGAAACAGGCAGTATAAAGGAAAATTTAGATGCTAAGGGGATTAAGTCAGAAATCGTTGAAGGTGGTACAGCTATTAAAGTACCAGAAGAACAAGTAGATAGCCTCATGGTAGAGCTAGCTGCAGAAGGAATCCCAGATAGCGGTAATATTGATTACTCATTTTTTAGTCAAAATGCTGGAATCGGGATGACGGAAAATGAATTTGACGTGATGAAACTAGATGCGATGCAGTCTGAATTAGCAGAGTTAATGAAAGGTATTGATGGTATTAACAACGCTAAAGTCATGATAAACATGCCTGAATCTGGTGTGTTTTTAAATGAAACAGAGGAACAAGCATCGGCGTCTATCGTTTTAAACACGGATCCAGGTTATAAATTTGAAAATCAACAAATCCAAGCACTCTATCATTTAGTGTCTAAAAGTGTACCTAATTTACCTACTGATAATATCGTCATAACTAATCAAAACTTTGAGTACTTTGATTTGAAAAACAGTGAAGAATTTTCGACAGGCAATCAATTTGCTGTACAACATGAAATAAAAAAAGAAATCGAAAAGGATATCCAACGTCAAGTGCAAACGATGCTAGCTACATTAATGGGTCAAGAAAAAGTAGTGGTGTCTGTTACAGCAGATGTCGATTTCACACAAGAGAATAGAGAAGAAAATCTTGTCGAACCAGTAGATGAAGAGAATATGGAAGGAATAGCCATTAGTGCACAAAAGCTAACAGAAACCTTTACAGGGAATGGAGATACAGAAGGAGGTATCCCGCAAAGTGAAGATGGTGCGGATGCACTCGGCTCTTCTTATGTTGAAGGTTCAAATAGCAACGGCGATTATGAAAAAATAGAAGAAACAATTAATAATGAAGTAAACAGAATAAGAAAAGAAATTGTTGAAAGCCCATATAAAGTAAGGGATTTGGGCATTCAAGTAATGGTGGAACCACCTGATGCTAATAATCCAAATTCATTGCCACAAGATCGGATTAATGATATAACGCAAATCTTATCAACCATTATCCGTACATCCATCGATAAAGACACATTGGATGAAACGTTAACCGATGAAGAGCTACAAAATAAAATAGCTGTCTCCGTTCAAGAGTTCAATGGAAAAGTTGAGTTTCCAAATGAAGAAACAGGAACGATTCCTTGGTGGATATATTTGGTTGTAGGGTTACTATTATTGGTAATTATATTATTACTATGGTTATTCTTACGTAATAAAAAAGAGAAAGAAGAAGATATTGTAGAGTATGAAGTGGAAGAGCAATTAAATGATTCTATTCCTGATGTACATCAGGAAAAGGAAACAGAGGCAAGCATCCGAATCAAGCAATTAGAGAAGCTAGCTAAAGAGAAACCGGAAGACTTTGCCAAGCTCCTAAGAACATGGATTACGGAAGATTAGGAGGCCAGTCAAGCGTGAAAAGGGAGAAGAAAAATCTTTCAGGACGGCAAAAAGCAGCCATTTTATTAATATCTTTAGGTCCAGATATTGCTTCTAATGTGTATAAGCATTTAAGTGAAGAAGAAATTGAAAAGTTGACTTTAGAAATATCCGGTGTAAGAAAAGTAGACACTGAGGCAAAAGAAGAAGTGCTAGATGAATTTCATCAAATCGCTCTTGCTCAAGATTACATTGCGCAAGGGGGTATCGGATACGCGAAGACTGTGCTCGAAAAGGCATTAGGAAACGAGCAAGCAACAGCGATAATAAATCGTTTAACTTCCTCGCTTCAAGTGAGACCATTCGATTTTGCCAGAAAAGCTGACCCAACACAAATATTGAATTTTATTCAGAATGAACATCCGCAAACCATTGCGTTAATTCTTTCCTATTTAGAACCACAGCAGGCTGGTCAAATACTGTCGGAATTACCTCAAAATACGCAAGCGGATATTGCTAGAAGAATCGCAGTAATGGATGGCACTTCTCCTGAAATTATTAATGAGGTCGAACAAATTTTAGAAAGAAAGCTGTCCGCTACTGTTACACAAGATTATACGCAAACTGGTGGAGTCGAGTCTGTAGTAGAAGTGCTCAATGGCGTGGATCGTTCAACTGAACGTACGATTCTTGATGCATTAGAAATTCAAGATCCAGATTTAGCTGAAGAAATAAAGAAAAGAATGTTTGTGTTTGAGGATATTGTTACGCTTGATAATAAAGCCATTCAACGAGTGATAAGAGATTGTGCAAGTGAAGATCTCATGCTTTCTTTGAAAGTGTCTAGTGAAGAAGTAAAAGAGATTATTTATAAAAATATGTCACAGCGTACTGTAGATACATTTAAAGAGGAAATGGAATTTTTAGGACCAGTTCGACTTCGAGAAGTCGAAGAAGCACAATCAAGAATTGTCGCAATTGTACGCAGACTGGAAGAAGCTGGGGAAATCATCGTCGCTAGAGGCGGAGGGGATGATATTATTGTCTAGGTTATTTAAACATTCTACTCACGATTACTTAAGCGAAGAGGAGCAAATAACAATCTCTATTCGGCCGATGTTTAAACAATCAGAGGATCATCCATCACAGCAGATGTCTGCCTATTATGACCAGGTGATTAATGAAGCAGAGAAGAGAGCGGAAGAAATTATCCAATCGGCAAATCAGCATGCTGATCGCATATATCAAACAGTTCAAGAAGAAAAGGAAAAGGCAAAAGAAGAACAAGAATTGGTACGTAAAGAGGCATATGAGGAAGGTTACCTCACCGGGATGAGTAAAGGTAAAGAAGATGGATTTAACTCATATACCTCTAGATTAGCAGAAGTAAAAGAGATAATTAATGCAGCAAAAACTGATTATGAAGAAACTATTCAGTCAGCGGACCGAACGATATTAACGATTAGTATGAATGTAGCAGAAAAAATCATTGCCACGGAATTAACTCATCATTCGGAGCACTATCAATCTTATGTAAAAAACGCATTAAGAGAAGCAAAGCATTACAAAAACATTAAACTTATTGTTCATCCTGATAAATATCTAGAGTTATTAAGCTATAAGGATGAACTTAAGGCAATGTTACCTGTTGAAGCTGGCCTGTATATCCTTCCCGATGAAGAACTTTCTGTAGTAGATTGTGTAATTGATTCAGATAATGGTCGAATTGATGCCACATGTAAAAGTCAAATAGACGAGATCAAAGAAAGACTATCAGAATGGTTGGAGACCCATCATGAACTTGGATAAGTTATTAGAGGAAATTCATGATACAGATAGTTTCAAAAAATACGGGAGGGTCAAGAGAGTTGTTGGCCTAATGATTGAATCTCAAGGGCCGGTTAGTTCCATTGGTGATGTTTGCTATATTCATGTGCAAGGTAAGAAGAGTAGGAAGATACGTGCAGAAGTGGTCGGATTTAAAGATGAGAATATTATTCTTATGCCATATACAACAGTTACTGATATATCACCTGGTAGTTTAGTAGAAACAACAGGAAAACCGTTAGAAATTAAAGTTGGGACTTCTCTTGTAGGGAATGTCCTTGATTCCTTGGGACAACCATTAGACGGGTCTCTACTTCCAAAAGGATTAAGAGAGGTGCCAACAGAACAAGAGCCACCAAATCCTCTCTTGCGACCACCCATTAGCGAACCAATTGAAGTAGGCGTTCGGTTGATTGATAGTTTACTAACAGTTGGTAACGGCCAAAGAGTGGGCATTTTTGCAGGTAGTGGTGTTGGTAAAAGCACTCTACTCGGCATGATTGCCAGAAATACAAAAGCAGACATTAATGTCATCGCTTTAATTGGTGAAAGAGGAAGAGAAGTCCGTGAGTTTATCGAGAGAGATCTTGGTCCTGAAGGATTAAAACGTTCAATTGTCATTGTAGCTACCTCGGATCAACCGCCATTAATGAGAATAAAAGGTGCCTATACAGCGACAGCCATTGCAGAGTATTTTCGTAGCAAAGGCATGAAGGTTATGATGCTAATGGATTCTGTTACTCGGGTAGCAATGGCACAACGGGAGATAGGTTTAGCAATTGGCGAACCTCCGACAACAAAAGGCTATACGCCATCAGTTTTTTCTGTTTTACCTAAGCTGTTAGAGAGAACTGGCACCTCCATAGAGGGCTCTATCACTGCCTTTTATACAGTGCTTGTTGATGGTGATGATATGAATGAACCAATTGCTGATACTGTGAGAGGTATATTGGATGGTCATTATGTGTTAGATAGAGAACTCGCTAATAAAGGACAATATCCTGCTGTAGATGTACTCAAAAGTATCAGTCGTGTAATGAATCAAATTAGTAGTAAGAGGCATATAAAAGCAGCTGAGAGCTTAAGAGAATCACTTAGTACTTATAGGCAATCAGAGGATTTAATTAATATCGGTGCATATAAGAAAGGGTCATCACAAGAAATAGATCGAGCGATTGCTTTATATCCACAAATTTTAAATTTTCTTAAACAACAAACGGATGAAAAAGTGACGATTGATGATGGAATTGAACAACTATTTGCGCTAGTTGGAGAAGGAGCACAGTAACAAATGTCTTTTAAATATAAGTTTGAGAAAATTATGCATGTAAAAGAACGTGAAAAAGATGAAGCTTTGGATATTTATAATCAAGCGACGAGACGTTTTGAAGAAGCTGCGACCAAACTATATGAATTGCTAAAGAAAAAAGAAGATCTAGATAGATTGCAATCTGAAAGACTAGTTAGTGGTTTACAAGTAGTGGAAATGCGTTATCAGCAACAGTTTATTTCGAATTTAGAAAAGACAATTAGTCATTATCAAAAAAGAGTAATGAATGCTCGTACACAAATGTATTATTATCAAGAAAAGCTTGCAGAAAAAATGACAGAGTACAAGAAATATGAAGTCATTAAAGATAAGAAGAAGATGCAATACGTATCAGAAATGAAGAGATTAGAAAATATTGAAATGGATGATATTTCAATCCAGCAATTTATCCATAAAGAACTTTAGGTGATAAGATGGAAAGTCACAAAGAGAAAAGGTCTAGACCGGTCATTAAGATATTTATGATCATTGCCACCACTTTAATTGGACTTATCGCAATTGGATTATTAATCCTAACTGTAAGTGGATATAACATCTTTGAAGTGGCGAAAAAGTATGGTCAAAATGTTCCTGTTCTATCTACCCTTTTTGAAGAAGATCAAACAGAAATGATGCAAACAATGGAAAATAGACTGATCGAACTAGAGGCAGAGGTCAATGACCGTGAGGCAAGAATTGAGCAACTGCAAAATCAAGTAGAAAGTAAAGACAATGAATTAAATAAAGCAAGCCAAGAAAAAACACGATTAGAAAATAGAGTAGACGAATTAGTTTTAATGAAAGAAGAGAATAAGCGGGCTTTTAGTGACATTATTAAAACTTATGAAGAAATGGCTGCTAAAAAAGCTGCGCCTATTTTATCTAATATGAATGAAGAAGAAGCGGTGCGAATCCTGGCAGAGGTAAAACCTGAAGTACTTGCTGATATACTGGCAAAAATGGAACCAACAAAAGCTGCTTCATTTACAAGCCTGGTAACAGCGTCTGTAGAAAATACTTCTACCACAGATGACGATGAGAAAGCCGCTGAATAAAGAGGGAGATGTTTCATGGAACTCATGTCACTGTTACCTATAAATAATAACCATCAATCTACTAAAGAAGTATCAGCTAATGAGAAGGTGGGGAAAGGCGATTTCGCTCAATTTTTAGGGAGTGTTCTGTCAACTGTGGAAACGGTCAGTTCGAATAGCGACGTCACGAAAGATGCAGTTACAAAGCAAGATGATTTGCTTTCTCTTCTCGGAGTATTAGAGTGGGAAGATTTGCCGGAAGAATGGCAATCGTTTATGTATATCGACTTACGAGATGAACCGCTAGTTGTAGAAAAGGCTAGTCAGTTATTAAACATTGAAGAAGAAGAGATGGAATTGATTTTTACTCATATCCAGTCATTGTTGAAAAATCAAGATGATATTTCTATAGATCTTCAAACGGCAGAAGCTAGAGAGAATTTTCTTTCAAAGTTAGTTTCAGTAGTGGAAGGTGGGCGTGCGCAAACACAAACACAAACACAAACAACTGACCTTATCACTCAGAACAAAGCCGTCTTCCAAACAATAAAGCTTGTGCAAATGATGAATCAACAAACGGAACCATCACCATTTAATCAACAACAATTAGCTGGACTCGTAAAAGACATCGTGAAAATACTAGAAAACGAAGCAGTTGTACCGATACCTCAATCCATTTCTTTAAAAGCCCGAGAGACACAACTTCGAACACAACAGTTGGTCAATCATTCACCACTAAGCATGACGTTAATAAATAGTGAGCAGAAGCAAATGGAAACAGAAGTGGAAATACTTTCAACAATTAGTAAAGGAATAGAGGATCAAAATCCGGATATAAAGACTGTGCAAGTTCCTACAAATCCGGTTGCAATCTCTAAGAACGATACTTTGCAATTACATATTCTACAAAATGGTAAACCAATTCCGGCAGAACAATTAGTAAAACAGTTTGAGAATACCTTATCCCGTGCCAAATTTACGACTGTTAATGGGATACAAAAACTGAGCATACAACTCACACCAGAACATTTAGGCACATTGAAGATAGAAATTGTCCAAAAAGATCAAGTGATGATTGCTAGAATTATTGCAAGTACACAGGCAGCCAAAGATGCATTTGAATCTAGCGCACAAACTCTCAGACAAGCATTTCATTCACAAAATATCAATGTCGATAAGATCGAAATTTATCAAACCTCCTTAGAACAAAAGCATGCAGAGGAATCGTTCAGTCAAAGAGAGAAGAATCAACCAAATCAAGATGGTGATGGTCATAACCGAAGAGAAGAACAAGAGGATAAAGCAACCTCTTTCTTCGATGAATTAGAAGCAGAATTATTAAATCTAAAGGTTTAGGTGGTAAGTTATATGACAAACAGTATTGATTCTTCTTTATTGCTATCACAATCACAAGCAGCCAATACCAATAATAGCAATACATTAGGCAAAGATGACTTCTTAAAATTATTAATGGTTCAACTTCAAAATCAAGACCCAACAAGCCCGATGGATGATAAAGAATTTATATCACAAATGGCTCAGTTTTCTTCTTTAGAACAAATGACTAATTTGACAACAAGTATGGAAGAAATGATCAACATTCAAGAGCAGAACCAATTACTATCTTATTCTCAATTTGTAGGTAAAGAGATTACTTGGCATAAATTAAATACTAATGAGGCTAATGTGGAAGTTGAGCAAGGAACTGGAAAAGTTGCTTCCATACAGTTCAAAGATTCTACTGTCACATTTATTCTTGAAGATGGAACCGAGTTATCACCAAGTAATATTTCTGAACTAAATCAGCCAACGATTGATGAGAATACATTAGTTCAATCTAGTTTATTAATCGGAAAAGAAATTACTTATCAGGATGATCAAGGGGAAAATCAAATAGCTAAAGTGGAGTCAGTGTCCTTTAAAGATGGACAAACATATTTTCATATTTCAGGTTCTGAAAAATTAATTACCCCACAGCAAATTATGAAAATTGAATAAAAGCGAAATGATATATTTGATGATTTAAAGGAGGAAATGCAATGCTACGCTCAATGTATTCAGGGATCAGTGGAATGAAGAATTTTCAAACAAAATTAGATGTAATTGGTAATAATATCGCCAATGTTAATACAGCTGGTTTTAAGAAGAGTAGAGTCACATTTAAAGATGCAATGAATCAAATGGTGGCTGGTCCATCCTCACCGACAGAATTACGTGGTGGGCGAAATGCAACACAAGTTGGCCTAGGGTCTACTTTGGCTACGATCGATGTTATTCACTCTGGATCGAGTATGCAAACGACCGGTAGAGCATTGGATTTGGGCATTGAAGGAGATGGTTACTTTATCGTTCAGCAAGGTGGGGCCCAGTATTATACGCGTGCAGGTAATTTTTATTTGGATGATGATGGCAGTCTAGTGAATAGTGAGGGGTTAAAAGTACAGGCATATAATAGCAACGGTGTATTAGGTGATGTGGTTGTAAATGTGAATGCCACCCTTCCTGCAGTGACAACAGAATCAATCACAGTTCAAGGAAATCTAGCAAAAGATGCGAATATTGGAACGGTATTTAATCAACAAATAAAAACAATTGATAGCAATGGTAATGCCCATGCGTCAACTGTTTACTTTAAAAAGATGGGCGACAATAGCTGGGGTGTCTTTTTTAATGAAGAGCCAAAACCATCTTCTGTTGGTACGATCACAAATCCAGATGAAGACGCTGGAAATATTAGTGTGAAAAATCCAGAAGGTTACAAGGGGACACAAACAGGAGATTGGGAAGTTGAGTTAAAAGATGATGTATATACGATTTCAACACCTGATGGTGATGTAACTGTAAATGCGTCTCAAGTTAAGAATGGCGTCTTATCCGCCCATGGCTTACAAATTGATGTATCAAATGTGAAAGAAGATGGTACTTGGACGTTTAATGTTACGGCACCAACCCAACCTGAGGATAATCTTACATTAAGCTTTGATGCCAATGGACAAATCGTAGGTGCTGATGCGTTAAAAGAAGGTATTAGAATACCAGTTCCTTCAGGTGTAACAGATAATATGGCAACGGATGAAGATGAAAGTCAATTATTAGTTAATCTTGATTTTTCTGCACTTACACAAGTAGAAGGAGCATCGAATGCCAATGTATTTCCTGATGGTTATACGGAAGGGAAACTGGAAAGCTTCAATATTGGTGCATCTGGTGAAATTAATGGTGTCTATTCAAATGGTCTTATCGATATTCTTGGAACGATCGCTTTAGCCAAATTTAGCAATAGCTCAGGGTTAACAAAAGCTGGTAATAACCTTTATCAAGCTTCTGCCAACTCAGGTGTGGCTAATATTGGTATGGCAGGTGACGGAAGAGGGAGCTTAGCAGCAGGATCACTTGAAATGTCTAATGTTGATTTATCAGAAGAATTTACTGAAATGATTACTGCCCAAAGAGGCTTCCAAGCAAATACAAGAATTATTACGACGTCTGATGAGATTCTTCAAGAACTAGTTAACTTGAAACGTTAAAAAGGGAGGTTTAGGCAAGCTTTGGTTTGCCTATTACAATAAATTGATAAAATTATCGAGATTAAATGGTCAATCGTTTAGGTTAAATGCGTTTTATATCGAAACAGTCGAATCATTTCCTGATACAACAATCACACTTACCAATGGTAAAAAGTATGTTGTGAAGGAAAATGAATTAGAAGTAGTGGAAAGTATTCAGCAGTTCTACCAGGCTGTTGGTATGATTAAAGCTCATTCTATGTGGGAGGAGAACGGTGAAGATGAATAAAAAATGGCTCATCGTTGGAATTCTGTCATTGTTACTAGTAATTAGTGGTTCGTTATTTTACTTTACGGATGTATTTGCGAAGGATGCAAACGAGTCTTCTATTGATGATATTCTTGAACGCACTGTCTCTATTGACCAGATTACGACAAATCTAGCAAGTGACGATTATATACGGATATCTTTTACTATCCAAGTGGAGAGTAAAAAGGCGAAAGAAGAGTTAGAGAAAAGAGATTTCCAAGTGAAGAACTTAATGATCCAAGAGTTATCAGAAATGCAAGCAGATGATTTAAGAGGTAAAGATGGTCAACTATTATTACAGAAAAATTTAACAAAAAAAATAAATGACCTGATGGAATCGGGCAAAATTGAAAAAATCTATATAACTGAATCAATCCTCCAATAACATAATTGCTGACAGATTACTCATCTTTTAAAAATAAGAGTTTAATTCAAAGATATGGAGGTGACTTTTTTGCCAGGAGAAGTTTTATCGCAAAGTGAAATAGATGCGCTTCTATCAGCCCTTTCAACTGGAGAGATGGACGCTGATCAACTGAAAAAGGAACAGAGTGAGCGCAAAATTAAAATATATGATTTTAAACGTGCTCTTAGGTTCTCTAAAGATCAAATTAGAAGCATAACAAGGATTCATGAAAATTTTGCTCGGTTATTAACAACGTACTTTTCAGCACAATTAAGAACTTATGCGCAAATTTCGGTGACATCTACTGATCAAATTCCGTATGAAGAGTTTATTAGTTCAGTTCCTAAAATGACAATCCTTAATGTTTTCGATGTTCCACCACTTGATGGAAAAATATTGATCGAAGTAAATCCCAATATCGCATACGCATTAATGGATCGCATGATGGGTGGCAAAGGATCTAGCTTAAATAAAGTAGAAAACCTAACAGAGATAGAAACAAAGATTATGTCTAATACGTTTTCGAAAGCTTTTCTTCTCTTGAAAGAGGCTTGGAGCAATGTAATAGACATCGAGCCAAGTTATGCAGATTTTGAAGTCAATCCCCAATTCTTGCAGATGGTTTCACCTAATGAAACAGTTGTCGTAATATCTCTCACTGCCACAATAGGCGAGGCAAGTGGAATGATCAACATTTGTATCCCGCATGTGGCATTAGAAGCCATTATGCCAAAGTTATCAGTAAGATATTGGATTGAATCAGATGTAAAGAACAGAGAGCCTGAAGAGATAGAACGATTAACAAAAAATATTGAGATGGCCAGTATTCCCGTTGTATGTGAATTAGGATCGACGGATATTAGTATTGAAGATTTCTTAGATTTAACAATTGGTGATGTGATTGAATTGGATCAAGGCATTCACGAACCGATGCAGATTAAAGTTGGCGAAATTCAAAAATTCACAGGACAACCTGGGAAAGTCCATAAAAAAATGGCTGTACAAATTTTGGATTTTGTGAAAGGAGAAGAAGAAAATGAGTAATGATATGCTTTCACAAGATGAAATTGATGCATTGTTAAAAGGAACGGGAGACGAGAACGAAACATTTTTTCGTTCTGCTCCAGAAGAGCAAGACAAAGGGCAAGAACTAACGCTTATTGAACAAGATGCTCTTGGAGAAATAGGTAATATTTCATTTGGTAGTTCGACGACAGCTTTGTCTACATTATTAAATCAGAAGGTAGAAATAACGACTCCTTCTGTTTCTGTTATCGAATATGATAAATTAATTGAAGAATTCCCCCATCCTTATGTTGCCATTAAGGTGAATTATACAGAAGGGTTCAAGGGAACGAATATTCTTGTTATTAATCAACATGATGCATCGATCATTGCCGATTTGATGCTTGGTGGCGATGGAAGTCAACCATCACCAGACATGGGAGATATTCATTTAAGTGCGGTGCAAGAAGCAATGAATCAAATGATGGGCTCAGCTGCTACTTCAATGTCCACTATTTTTGCGAAAAGGGTGGATATATCTCCTCCGACAATTGATATACTGAATTTATCGACAGGTGAAGGGACAGAAACGATCCCTAGGGAAGATCCTCTAGTGAAAATCTCTTTTCGCATCATCATTGGTCAATTAATTGATTCTCATATTATGCAAGTATTACCTTATCACTTTGCCAAAAGCTTAGTGAAAGAGTTATTACAAACAACAGCTGAAGAACAAAGTGACAAGGAAATGGAACAACAAAAAGTAAGTGATGTACAACCGCAAGAGATTGCACAGATGGAAGAGACAAGCTCATCTTTATCAATGAGTGATATGCCTCATAGCTCTACTGAAAATGTTGATACATATAGTCAGCCTAATTATTATCAACCACCAACTGAGCCAATGCAAAAACAAGCGGTACAGGCGCAGATTCAGCCGGCCAACTTTTTAGAGTTTGGTTCGCAACAACCAGCTGAAAAGCAAACGAATAATTTGGATATGCTCTTAGATATACCATTGCAGCTAACAGTCGAATTAGGACGTACCAAAAGATCTGTAAGAGAAATTTTAGATATGACGCAAGGGTCAATTATTGAATTAGATAAATTGGCAGGCGAACCAGTAGATATTTTAATAAATAGTAGATTAATAGCAAAAGGTGAAGTGGTTGTAATAGATGAAAACTTCGGTGTAAGGGTCACTTCAATAATCAGTCAACAAGATCGTCTTAAAAAGTTAAGGTAACCAAGGAGGAATAGAAAATGTCTCAAAAAATATTAATTGTCGATGATGCAGCTTTTATGAGAATGATGATTAAAGATATATTGGTGAAAAATGGTTTTGAGGTTGTAGGAGAGGCAGCAGATGGTTTACAAGCAGTTGAAAAGTACAAAGAAACAATGCCTGATTTAGTTACAATGGATATTACCATGCCAGAAATGGACGGAATCACAGCATTAAAGGAAATCAAAAAAATTAATAGTCAAGCTAAGATTATTATGTGTTCTGCTATGGGACAGCAGGCGATGGTGATCGATGCCATTCAAGCAGGTGCTAAAGATTTTATTGTTAAACCATTTCAAGCAGATAGGGTTATCGAGGCGATTTCAAAAACATTGAATCAATAAGCCGTAAGAAGTGAGATGTAATGAACATGTATAAACAAGTAATAGGAAGAATATGTATACTAGCCATTTCCTGCTTATTTTTGACGCAGTTACTTCATGTGACTGCGTCAGCTGAATCTAGAAGTGTTGAGGAAATGGTGAAGGATGAGGAAAAATCCACAGAGAAAAATGAGGTTGAACCAAATATACACTCAGAAGAAATAACAGCAGACACTACGGAAGTCGGGTTAAATGCTTGGGATTTTATTCAGATGATTTTTGCTACAGTGTTTGTGGTTGGCTTGTTATATGGCTTGTTAAAGTTTGTTAATAAAAAGAGCCGCTCTTATAAATCAACCAATGTCGTTAATCACCTTGGTGGGACTGCCTTAGGTCAAAATCGCTCGGTGCAAGTCGTCAAAATAGGTGAAAAAGTGTATATACTAGGCGTTGGTGAAAATGTACAACTCATCAGTGAGGTCGCTGATAAAGAAGAGCGGGATACTTTATTAAAAAATTATGAAGAACAAGGCGACCAGTCATTGCAAGCAAAACAGTTTCTTACTCAACCTTTCAAGATAATGAAGAAGTCGGAAAGTGAACAAGTTAAGAACCAATCTTTTCAAGATATTCTTAGTAAACAACTGGCAGATATGAAAAAAAAACGTTCCGACCAACTTGAAAATTTGAAGAAGGGTAAACACGAACATGAATGAAGTAATGGAGATATTTAATAACAGTTCACCCGATAATATTTCAACATCTATTAAACTGTTACTAATGTTAACAGTACTTTCTTTAGCGCCAAGTATTTTAATATTAATGACATGCTTTACGCGTATCGTGATTGTTCTCTCTTTCGTAAGGACGGCATTAGCTACTCAATCTATGCCTCCCAATCAAGTGATAATTGGACTTGCCTTATTTTTAACTTTTTTTGTGATGGCGCCTACTTTTCATGAGGTTAACGAACAAGCATTATCACCCCTATTCAATGAAGAAATTGATCTAGAGGAAGCATATGATAGAGCTTCCCTTCCCTTTAAAGAGTTTATGAGTGCTCATACGAGAGAAAAGGATCTACAGCTATTTCTAGATTATTCAGGAGCTGAAAAGCCTACTTCTATCGAGGAGATTCCATTAACAGCACTAGTGCCAGCATTTGCTATTAGTGAAATTAAAACAGCCTTCCAGATTGGTTTTATGATTTTTATTCCTTTTCTAGTCATTGATATGGTCGTAGCCAGTGTATTAATGTCGATGGGAATGATGATGCTTCCACCTGTAATGATCTCATTACCTTTTAAGATTTTATTGTTCGTGTTAGTTGACGGTTGGTATTTAGTAGTGAAATCACTACTACAAAGTTTTTAAGTAAGGGAATGTTAGAGAAATGACTTCGGAAACCGTAATTTCAATCGCCGAGCAGGGGATAATGGCAGTACTAATTGTATGCGGACCATTATTATTACTAGCTTTAGTGGTCGGCTTAATTGTGAGTATCTTTCAAGCAACAACACAAATTCAAGAACAGACGCTAGCATTTGTGCCAAAGATTGTCGCTGTGTTAGTTGGTATAGTCGTCTTTGGACCATGGATGTTAAATTATATGGTTAGCTATACGAGTGATATTCTTTCTAATTTAACAAGGTATATAGGTTAAAGTTATTATGCAAGAATTATTCAACTATTTTCCAAGTTTCCTATTAGTATTTGTAAGAATTACCTCATTTTTTGTGATGATGCCGATTTTTTCATATAGGAATGTTCCTAATACAATGAAAATAGGGCTTTGCTTTTTTATTGCATGGATTATGGTATTTACACTCGATTTACCATTACTTGAAATAGACAATATGTATATTTTTCTCATTCTTAAAGAAGCATTGGTTGGTTTGTTTATCGGCTTTCTTGCTTATTTATTATTATCGGCGATTCAAACTGCAGGTGGTTTTATCGACTTTCAAATGGGTTTTGCTCTAGCGAATGTCATTGATCCACAAACTGGTGCACAAAGTCCGCTAACGGGTCAATTTTTATACATTATCTCACTCCTATTTCTATTATCGGTCAATGGTCATCATTTATTATTAGACGGAATCTTCTATAGTTATCAATATGTCCCACTTGATCAACCGTGGATTGCGTTTGGAAATGCTAATATGGCTGAATATATGGTGAAAGCTTTTAGTAGAATGTTTGTTATTGCCTTTCAAATGGCTATTCCCGTTGTCAGCTGTTTATTTCTTGTTGATGTGGCATTAGGGATTCTCGCTCGAACGTTCCCTCAGCTAAATGTTTTTGTAGTCGGGTTACCGTTGAAAATTGGTGTAAGCTTCATCATCTTATTTATTATGATGGGTGTGATGATGTTAGTTGTTTCAAAACTGTTTGAAGAAATGTTGTATTTCTTACGAGGCTTGATGAACTTGATGGGAGGGGCATAAAAAAATGTTTCTCACACTCGATTTACAGCTTTTTGCTGGAGAAAAGACAGAGAAAGCAACACCGAAAAAGAAACAAGATAATCGTAAGAAGGGGCAAGTTGCAAAAAGCCAAGATGTAAATACTGCTATTATGTTACTAGCTGTTTTTACGTTCTTTTTCTTTGCCGCAGATTTTCTGCAAACTTCCATCATCACAATGCTTGAGCATTCTTTTAATGAATATTTATTACTTGATGTAACGGAAGCATCTGTTTTTAAGATTTTATTGGACATCTTAAAAGAACTAATTATGATTGTAGGTCCAATTATGGTAGTGGCCCTTATCGCAGGAATCATTGCTAATTATATACAAGTTGGCGTGTTATTTACGACAAAACCAGTTGAACCGAAGCTTGAGAAGTTAGACCCGATTAAAGGCTTTAAGAGAATTTTTTCTCTCCGTGCTATCGTTGAAATGTTAAAATCGATTCTTAAAATTAGTATCATTGGCGTCGTTGTTTTTTCGATTTTGTGGTTAAGAATTGACGAGATTCTCATTCTCTCACAAAAAACAATTGGGGCTGCAATGAAAACAGTCATTGATTTAACCATCCAAATGGGGATATTTGCTTCCTTAGCGTTATTGGTTCTAGCAATATTAGATTATTTATACCAAAAATATGATTATGAAAAGAATTTACGAATGTCAAAGCAAGATATAAAAGATGAACATAAAAGTTCGGAGGGAGACCCTTTAATTAAATCTAAAATTAAGCAAAGGCAGAGGGAGATGGCGACAAGAAGAATGATGCAAGAAGTGCCAAAAGCAGATGTCATCATTACCAACCCCACTCACTATGCTATCTGTTTGAAATATGATGAGTCGAAAGCAGACGCACCAATTCTTACAGCTAAAGGGGTAGACCATGTCGCACAGAAAATAAAATTAATCGCTAATGAACATAAAGTAATCATGGTAGAGAATAGACCGCTTGCTAGAGGTCTTTATGATCAAGTTGATATTGGCGAGAGTATACCTGAAGAGTTTTTTAAAGCGGTTGCTGAAGTTTTAGCTTATGTATATAAAGTGAAAAACCAATTGGAGAAATGATAACTATTAAAAATAACCATCTATCAAAAGATGGAGAGATAGATTGTTTTATATATCGTTAGGAGAGAATCAGATGGCTGTAAAAGATTTATCGGTGTTGTTGAGCGTTATTCTAATTGTTGCTATGCTCATCATTCCTTTTCCCCATTGGCTATTAAGTATTTTAATTATCATTAATATGGCGCTCGCACTTATGGTTTTACTCATGGCCATGAGTATGAAGGAAGCACTGGAATTTTCTATATTTCCATCGCTTGTTCTTTTAATGACTTTATTTCGCATCGGGTTGAATGTCTCTACGATGCGTGCCATCCTTTCCGAAGGTGATGCGGGAAAAGTTGTTGAAACGTTTGGTTCCTTTGTTACTGGAGGTAACGTAATCGTCGGTTTAGTTGTGTTCATCATTCTCGTAATCGTTCAGTTTATTGTTATTACAAAAGGGACTGAGCGTGTATCTGAGGTTGCAGCAAGATTTACTTTGGATGCAATGCCTGGAAAGCAAATGAGTATTGATGCAGATTTAAATGCTGGGATGATCTCTGAACAAGATGCTAGAAATCGTCGTGAAAAAATCGGGCGGGAAGCAGATTTCTATGGAGCGATGGATGGTGCGAGTAAATTTGTAAAAGGCGATGCCATTGCGTCTATTATTATTACATTAATTAATCTAATCGTTGGAATAATCATTGGTGTCACGCAATTAGGTTTACCAATAGGAGAAGCTGCCACTCATTTTTCTATGTTAACAATTGGTGATGGGTTAGTGAGCCAAATACCAGCTCTTCTAATGTCTACTGCTACTGGTTTAGTTGTCACTAGATCAGCTTCAGAGGGGAATATTGGATCGGATATAACTGGGCAATTATTTTCATATCCTAAAATGCTCTATATTGCCGGCGCGACTATTCTTTTCTTAGGTGTGTTTACACCGATTGGCTTGTTATTAACACTTCCTATCGCAGGTTTGTTAATAGCAGGCGGGTATTTTATTTCTAAAACACCAGCACCTGACAAAGAGCAATTACAAGAAATTGAAGAAGAAGTGCAAACAGATGAAATGAAAAGCCCTGAGAGTGTGATTAATCTATTAAATGTGGATCCGATAGAATTTGAATTTGGCTACGGGCTTATCCCATTAGCAGATGGGAATCAAGGTGGCGATTTACTTGATCGAATCGTTATGATTAGAAGGCAATTAGCCATAGAGTTAGGAATTATCATCCCTGTCGTTCGCATTAGAGATAATATTCAATTACAACCTAATGAGTATCGACTCAAAATAAAAGGGAATGTTATGGCCAAAGGGGAGCTTTTGTTAGATCATTATCTAGCCATGAGTCCAGGTGTCGAGGAAGATTCTATTGAAGGAATTGATACAATCGAACCCTCATTTGGTTTACCAGCTAAATGGATTAATGAAGACACGAAAGAGCAAGCTGAAATTTACGGTTATACCGTTGTTGATCCCCCCTCAGTTGTGTCCACTCATTTAACTGAAGTGATCAAAAATAATGCTCATGAGTTAATAGGTCGTCAAGAAACGAAGCAATTAATCGATCATTTACAATCAAGTTATCCTATTTTGGTGGAAGAAGTCACACCGACGCCTTTAACAACGGGAGATATTCAAAAAGTGCTGGCGAAATTACTTAGAGAAAACATCTCTATTAAGAATCTACCAGTGATATTTGAAAGTTTAGCAGATACTGTTAGATCGACAACTGATACAGATTTATTAACGGAGTATGTTCGTCAAGCACTTGCTAGACAAATCACCGATCAATTTCATGATGAAGGTGAATCGTTAAAAGTGATTACTTTATCTGGAAAAGTAGAAAAGATTATTGCTGATGGGATTCAACAAACAGAACAGGGGCGTTTTTTATCGGTAGATCCGACACAAACACAAACGATTTTAGAGTCTCTGGCAAACCAAATCGAACAAAGCTCTATGTTGAATCATACACCAGTGGTCTTATGTTCACCTGCTGTTCGTTTATATGTAAGACAATTGACGGAAAGGTATTTTCCTCAAGTGCCTATTCTCTCTTACAATGAGATAGAAGCTAATGCAGAAGTACAAAGCGTTGGAGTGGTGAATCTATAATGAAAGTGAAAAAATTTACTGTTAATACAATGGCAGAAGGATTAGAGAAAATACGTAAAGATTTAGGACCAGATGCCATGATTTTACAAACGAAAAAAACTAAAAAAGCAACGGGATTTCTCGGTCTCTTTAAAAAGGAGCAACTAGAGATTATGGCAGGTGTCGACCCTGAGGCAAAGCAGCAGAAATCTGATCAACCACCAGCCTTTCAAACGCAGACTTCTTCAAGTGAGTTAGAGAATATGCAACAAATTATTACGCAGTTGAATGAAGTGAAAGGGCTAATGAAAGAAAAGCGAAACAATTTACATAGGCAAACTGAAACCGTGCCAACAGATGTTAAAACAATGATTGAACGATTACACAATATGGAATTGCCAGCATTTCTTATCAATGAGATGACAGACCATCTATTATCGAGATGGTATAAAGAATCAGAGCAATTACGTGATAGCAAGGTGACAGAATGGATAGAAGAATATCTGACTAGTAAACTAGAAGGTATTTCATTTGGCGGTATTACTTTTAACAATAAATTAATTAAACTGGTAGGTCCAACAGGGGTTGGGAAAACAACTACCATTGCTAAACTGGCTGCTGAAGCGGTATTAAAACATAAGAAACAGGTAGCATTTATTACAACTGATACGTATCGTATTGCTGCTATTGAGCAATTAAGGACATATGCTGATATTTTCCATGCACCTCTAGAGGTTTGCTATTCTGCCGAAGATTATCAGCAGGCAGTAGAAAAGTTTGCTCATTACGATGTGATATTTATAGATACAGCAGGAAGGAATTATCGTCTCGAGGAAAATATAAAGGAGCTTTCCTCTGTAACAAAAGCCACTGATTTTCCGACTGAGACGTTCCTGGTGCTGTCACTTACTGCAAAAGTAGAAGATATGAAAGAGATATATGAGCAATTTACCAGAATGGACATTGACCGTTTCCTATTTACTAAAATAGATGAAACGAGCAACCTTAATGCAGTAGGAGAAATGGTGCTTCGTTTTCAAAAAGGGATTGCTTATATGACAAATGGACAAGAAGTACCCGAAGACTTGAAAGAGATGACAAAGGAAAAATTTTTGAATATCGTTCTCAAAAAGGATTCGGCTTATGTATGATCAAGCAGCTAAACTACGTGATCATTTAAGCAATAATCAACCCTTTATCGATCAAGAAGGTCGTGTCATCTCTGTGATTAGTGGTAAAGGGGGCGTGGGGAAGTCAAATATATCCTTGAATCTTTCCATTTTATTGAAAGAGCAACAGAAGAAAGTCTTGTTAATTGACATGGATATAGGTATGGGGAATCAAGATATTCTAATCGGTCGTTCTTTTCCATTTACTTTAGCTGATTATTTTCATGAAAAGCGCTCATTCAATGAGTTAATAGAAAAGGGGCCATTAGGTATTGATATGATTGCCGGTGGTTCAGGACTCTCAAATATATTGCAACTGGATAAACAAAAGGTGGATAACTTCCTTGATGATTTAAGTGTCGTTTTAAGGACATATGATTTCATCATTTTAGATATGGGAGCAGGGATGAGTTTGGAAGCTGTTTCATTTATTTCATCTTTTAAAGAAGTGATTGTTGTTACAACACCAGAGCCTCCAGCTATAATGGATGCTTATGGTGCGATAAAACAAATTGCCCGAAATCAGTCGGATATTCAATTTTCAATGATTATGAATCGCGTCGATGACATACAGCAAGCTGGTGAAGCATACGAGCGTATTTCGGCAGTAGTAAAGAAGTTCTTACAATTGGAAATTGTATATTTAGGATGTGTGTTTGAAGATAAAAAAGTGAAAAAAGCCGTTCAACACCAAGTCCCTTTTGTCCAATTGGATCGACAGGGACAAGCTGCTAAACAATTAGCACTCATTACTTCTCAATTATTAAATGAAATAGAAAGAATGGAACAAGGAAGCGGTACTTCTTTTATCCAGCGTTTAAAACATTTGCTTTTAAGTAGGAGGTGATGGGTGTGAATAAGATAAAGGTAGTTGTAATTGATGACTCAGCATTTATGAGAAAGCTAATTACCGATTTTTTATCTGGAGATCCACTAATAGAAGTAATAGGTGTAGCGAGAAATGGTGAAGAGGGCGTACGTGAAGTGATTCAAAAACAGCCTGATGTCGTTACACTAGATATTGAAATGCCAATTATGAATGGACTTGAGGCGCTGCAAAAAATAATGGCAAATAAACCTCTACCAGTTATCATGTTATCTAGTGCCGCGAAAGTAAGTACAGATCATACGATACTAGCATTTAAATATGGCGCATTTGATTTTATAGAAAAGCCATCGGGTCCGATTTCCTTAGATTTATATAAAATCAAACATGATTTAATAGAAAAAGTGAAAATAGCACGACAAACAAACATGAAATCGTTAATTAGTCCTATAAAACAACCTCACAAAAACATAAAAACATCTGCCGATTATAGTAATATAGAACTAAAGGGTGAGCATTTAGTATTAAAAGAGAAAAAACCTTTACTCGTTACAATTGCTGCATCAACAGGAGGGCCACGAGCCATTCAATCTATTTTACAAAGTTTTCCGCAGGATATAAATGCAACAATGCTGATTGTCCAACATATGCCACCGTATTTCACCCATTCTTTAGCAAACCGATTGAATCAAATGACTCATATTACGGTGAAAGAAGTAGAAGATGGAGAAAAGTTGGAGAAAGGTGTTGCTTATATTGCTAAAGGCGGCTTACATTTTACTATAAATCAAAAAGGCAGTTTTCTTTTCGCTCATTTATTACCACCGGAGAAAAAAGTGGGGCATTGTCCATCTGCTGATATGCTGTTTGCTTCATTTAGTGAATTGCAGGGCTATAGACAAGTAGCTGTCGTATTGACCGGAATGGGCGTAGATGGAAAAAAGGGAGCACAAAAGTTAAAAGAGAAAACGAAAACAACCATTATTGCCGAATCGAAAGAAACAGCCATCGTTTACGGGATGCCAAAAGCGATAGTTGATAATGGATTAGCTGATGAAGTAGTAGAGTTACAAAATGTCTCATCTACAATCTTGAAGTATGTTTAATGGAGGTGTCCTTAGATGGAAATGAACCAATATTTAGATCTTTTTATTGAAGAAAGTAAAGAACATCTACAAAATTGTAATGATTTGCTGCTTAAATTAGAGCAAAGTCCAGAGGATTTATTCATTGTTAATGAAATTTTTCGCTCTGCTCATACTTTAAAAGGCATGTCAGCTACGATGGAGTTTAATGATTTAGCCCAATTAACTCACCAAATGGAGAACGTGTTAGATCTTATTCGTAATGAGAAACTAGCTGTATCTTCACAAGTACTTGATGTATTATTTTTAGCAGCTGATTACTTAGAAGAAATGGTAGAATCTATTGCCAGTGGAGGCAATGGACAATTGAATGTAGAGACTGTAGTGAAACAATTGCAGAGCTTGGATGGCAAAGAACAGCTTGAGAATGTAAATGCACCGGAAACTATGCAATTTGGGAAGCTGACCTATGATGATTATGAATGGACTGTATTAAGTCAATCAAAAGGTACCGATTATCACCCCTATGAAGTGACGGTGCAATTACATAAAGATTGTTTATTAAAAGCAGTTCGAGTATTTATGGTTTTTGAAACACTAGAGAAAAATGGAGAAATCATTAAATCGCACCCTCAGGCAACTGCTCTTGAAGAGGAACAATTTGACTTTGAGTTTACAGTAACTATTCTCTCCTCTAACACAAAAAAAGAGATTGAAATGGAGCTGTTGAAAATATCTGAAATCGACGCTGTCGAAATCATAGCGATAGATTTGTCTCAGGCAAGTGAAGAAGCGGCGGTAGCTGTAGAACAAGTGGTATTGCCTACAGAAAAAGAGGTTGAAGTAGCACAGCAACAGACTTCATCATTCAAACAGCAGAGCAAACATGCAACGAAAACGATTAGGGTAAACATAGAACGACTAGATATCTTGATGAATTTATTTGAGGAATTGGTGATAGATAGAGGACGTCTACTACAAATTTCTCAAGATTTAGACCATCAAGGGTTACAAGAAACCGTTGAACATATGTCTCGTATTTCCGGAGATTTGCAAAATATAATTCTCAATATGAGGATGGTTCCAATTGATACAGTCTTCAATCGTTTTCCTAAAATGGTAAGACAACTAGCGAAAGATTTACATAAGTCTGTCAACCTAGAGATTATTGGTGCCCAAACGGAATTAGATCGAACAGTCATTGATGAGATTGGTGATCCACTCGTTCATTTGATTAGAAATGCAATGGACCATGGAATTGAAAAGCCCGAAGAGCGTTTAGCGAAAGGTAAGTCACAACAAGGAACAATTATCTTGAAGGCTTATCATAGTGGAAATCATATTTTCATAGAAATAACGGATGATGGGGCAGGAATAAATAAGGACAATGTGTGTCGAAAAGCCATTTCCAAAGGGATTATTAAAGAAGAAGAGATCGCTTCTATGGAAGATCAAGATATTTATCAGCTTATTTTTTCATCAGGCTTTTCTACAGCTAAGGAAATTTCCGATGTTTCGGGCAGAGGCGTCGGTTTAGATGTTGTTAAAAGTACAATTGAATCATTAGGTGGATATGTTACGATTCAGTCTAATGAAGGAAACGGCTCAACCTTCTCCATTCAATTACCTTTAACCCTTTCAATTATTTCCGCTATG
This sequence comes from Cytobacillus sp. OWB-43, assembly GCF_034651445.1. Taxonomy (NCBI): domain Bacteria; kingdom Bacillati; phylum Bacillota; class Bacilli; order Caryophanales; family Bacillaceae; genus Cytobacillus; species Cytobacillus sp. OWB-43. The sequence continues at coordinate 523,725 of NZ_JAYEFF010000001.1, forward strand.
TTAGTAGAAGTAGAAAATGAAAAGTATGCTATTCCTTTATCCTCCATTATTGAAACAGCAATTATAAAAAAAGCTGACATTATGAAAACACATAATCAGCAAGTAATCGATTTTAGAGGTAAAGTCGTTCCGCTCGTTTCTTTACAATCTATTTTTGAAGTGAATGATGAAAGTGAAGAAACACCAGAGACGCTTTCAGTTGTTATCGTTCGAAAAGGAGAAAAGCTGGCTGCATTAATCGTGAGTTCTTTTATCGGGCAACAAGAGATTGTACTAAAATCATTAGGTGATTATTTAACGAATGTTTTTGCCATATCGGGTGCGACAATATTAGGCGATGGACAAGTAGCGCTAATTATTGATTGTAATGAGTTGATAAAATAATAGGAAGATGGTGATTGGACTGTGGAAAATAACCAACATACTGTTCAATTAATTGTATTTCAGCTTGGTGATAAAGAATATGGGGTACCTGTTGCAGATGTACTCTCAATAGAAAAAATAGAACATATTACGAGAGTGCCAGGAACAGAGAAGTATATTAAAGGTGTCATTAATCTGCGTGGTGTTATATTGCCAATTGTCGATTTACGCACGAGATTTAATTTACCCGAACACCCCTATTCCGAACATACTAGAATTATTATTACGAAAAAAGGTGAAAAGGAAGTGGGGTTAATTGTCGATGCAGCTAATGATGTGATAGATGTTGCAACATCACAATTAGAGCCCCCGCCTGAAGTGGTAGGAACAGAGTCGTTTGATTATATAAAAGCTGTCGCCAAAATGAATCAACAAATTCTTATTTTGATTGACTTAGCTAAAGTATTAAATATAGAGGAGAATGTAGAAGTTTAATGGCTGATTCTTATTCTATTAATAATCGACACCATCTCCCAAAATTTATAGATATGTTAAAAGAAGTAGCAAATATTGGTGCAGGTAATGCAGCAACAGCACTTTCTTCTTTGCTGGATAAAAAAGTAAATATGCGTGTTCCCTCGGTTCACATCTATACCTATCAAGAGGTAGTCGAGGCGAACGGTAATGACGAGAATGTAACGGTTGGGGGTCTGTCGCAAGTATCAGGCTCTCTTTCAAGCCAACTATTATTATTAATGTCTTATCAAAATGTAGAACGGTGGATAGCAAACTTGCTACAAAGCCAAAATGAAATGTTTAGTAGTCTATACGATCACATGGAACAATCAGCATTAGCGGAATTAATGAATATGTTAACAGGCGCCTACGCTTCAGCACTTGGGGATTTTTTTGAAGAACCACTCTTTTGTTCACTTCCTGCTATAAGTATTGATATGTCAGCTGCATTAATCAGTGATGCTTGTATTACACAATCATACGACTATGATGAGTTATTAGTTATTCAAACGAGTATGGAGATTGTTGAAGAATCGAAAGAAGAGCTTTGTCACTTATTGATCTTCCTCGATAATCACTCGTTATCTGAAATCTTAAAGAAATGTGACGGATAAATATAATGAATACAAGTGAAGTCGTGAAAGTTGGGATAGCTGACTGTCATATTGTTCAGGCACCTCAGTTAATTAGGACGTCAGGTTTAGGTTCTTGCGTAGGTGTCGTACTTTATGATCAAAAAAAGAAAATAGCAGGATTGGTTCATATAATGCTCCCTGACTCATCCTTAGCAAAATCAAAGGTATTTAACCCCGCTAAGTTTGCTGATTCAGGAATTAAGCATTTGTATGATGAGTTAATTAAAAGTGGTGCGCATCGTATTTCCATCATGGCTAAGTATGCAGGTGGGGCACATATGTTTAAATTTTCATCCGGTCAAGATGTGATCCGTATTGGCGAAAGAAATATAGCCACTACAGAACGAATATTAAAAAACTTGCAAGTTGAAGTGACAGGTAAGGATGTAGGTGGTCACTGTGGACGAACGATAGAGTTCAATCCAGAGAATGGCAAGATGATGGTTAAGACGGTTAATCAAGGAGTGACATATATATAAATATTTGTTAGAGGAGGTGAGTATCTGGTTTAAATCATGTATTTAACCAGATTCAATCAATGCTACAAGTTTCAGAAGAGAAAGCTTGGGATGAGTGGGTATGTTCACGAAATCAAGACGCGGGTAATTTTCTCGTTAAAAGATATATGCCACTTGTGAGTTATCATGTTCAAAGGATTGCAGCAGGTCTCCCTAAAAACGTGTCAAGGGATGAATTAAAAAGTCTTGGCATGATGGGTTTATTTGATGCACTAGAAAAATACGACCCCAATCGTGACCTTAAATTTGATACGTATGCATCCTTCAGAGTTAGGGGTGCCATCTTAGATGGTTTAAGAAAAGAAGACTGGCTATCTAGAAGCACGAGAGAAAGAACAAAAAAAGTGGAAGCGGCGATTGAAAGATTAGAGCAGGCCTATATGCGTAATGTCACAGTTGAAGAAATTGCTCTTGAGGTACAATTATCAACTAAGGAAGTATATGCTACTCTAAATGAACAATACATGGCCAACTTATTATCTATTGATGAAAAACCGAGTGACTATGATTATGATGATTATTCATTTGTTCTTCAAGATGAGAGAGCTATTTTACCAGAAAAACAGCTTGTTAAAAATGAATTAATTGAAGAATTAACATCACAAATTAAGCAATTAAACGAAAAGGAACAATTAGTGGTTAGTTTATTTTATAAAGAAGAACTGACATTAACCGAAATTGGTGAAGTTTTACAGCTTTCTACATCTAGGATTTCACAAATTCATTCAAAGGCAATTCAAAAGTTAAAGAAAACATTAGAAAAAATCGTCTAATGTTCTTTGAAGGAGGGTTTTTCTATGGTAGGAGGGCATATCATTTCTGTATCACCTGATAGGTTAACTGCTTTGTTACATCTACAGGCAAGTGAGATACAAGATGATAATATTAAACAAGTAATAGAAAAAAGTATTCGTAAAGCGAATATTACATACGGACTTGACCATGCGCTAATCGCGAAAATAGTTGAAGACCCTCTAGCCTACACTTCCCCAATCGAAATTGCAAAAGGCGAGAAACCAATCGCTGGAAGAGATGCTTATTTAGTAAAGGAAAAGTTAAATATGCATAGTGAGAAGCGAGAGAAGCTTAATGACATACATGAGCATATGGTCACAGTAGCAAATGGAGAGGTGATCGCAACTATTTTTCCAGCTACACCTGGAACGGACGGAATTGATGTTCATGGACAAAGGGTTAACAGCATGAATGGAAAAGAATTACACATCACTCCAGGGGAAAATGTGATCTTACATCATGAGCAATATTATTCTTTAATTGATGGTGAAGTCTTACTGTCAAAAAACAGCTTGTCTGTGTTGCCGATACAACTGATAGATGGTGATTATCATCCAGGAAAAGGTATAATGAAATTTGATGGTAACGTGGTTGTGAAAGGGAATGTCTTAACAGGAAGCCATATAGTGGCAACAGGTAATATAAGGGTAGAAGGAACAGTTGAAAACGCAAATTTAGAGGCACAAGGCTATATTTATATTGAAGGTGGAGTCCTCGGAAATCAATATGGTAAAATTCAGGCTCAAGGTAGTATAAGAGCCCATTTTTTAAATCAAGCAGTAGTAGAATCTGAAAGTAATATATATATAGAGCGTTCAATCCTTCATAGTGTAGTGTTTGCCAAGGAACATATTTATGCTAATAATGCATCTGTCATCGGGGGGCATTTATCAACATATGGTGAAATGATTGTCAAAGATATTGGCAATCACCATTTTACATATACTGAAATTGAATTAAAAGATGAGGATTATTCACTACAAGAAAAGTTAGGGGAAATCTCGAACAAACTTGCTGATTTAAATATCGTAAAACAAAAGTTAGTTTCTATTGAGTCTAAATTGCAGGAGGATCAACAGGGACATCCGTTGGCATTAAAACATAAAAAGACTAAGAAGCATATCGAGCAAGAAATCTTAAATCTAACGAAAAAGAAACAAGAGATAGAAAGTCACCACACTTTTCAAAAGGATAAGCTAGCTATCAAAATTCTTGGAGATCTATACCCTCAAACAAAGATAAAAAAAGGTAAGTACGCCAAGCTTTTTAAAAAGCCGAATGCGCATATTACCATTCATTTTGATAAATCAGAATTTATTGTATTACCTATTGAAAATTAAAAAGTAGAGAGTCACTAATAGTTGACAAAAAAGAAGGGATAAATAATGATTGTTTTCTTCCTTATCATTAGTCTCATATTGAATATACTCGCAATCACTGCGATTCTTCTCCTTTATTTACGGCAAAATCGTTTTGTTTCTTTAGAAAAAGAACAAAAAAATAATATAGAACAAATGGATCAATTATTAGCGATATACATAACGGAAATGCGTGAAGAGAACGAAGCTTTTTTGAAGCAGGTCCAGCAAAGAAATATATTATCTCCAGTAAATGACGAATCTAACGTACAAAATGAGCCAAATCCACAAGAGTTGAATAAACGCTATCGGACAACAACAGCTAAAAAGAAGGCTGCATCTATTTATCAAGCTAATCAAGCCAATAAGGATACTCATATTGACCGTCAAAAAGAAAAGAATGAAGCGACTACCCATTCTTCTATTCAGGACCTTTATCATCAAGGGCACTCCGTCGATGAAATTGCAAAACGCATGAATAAAGGAAAAAAAGAGGTAGAACTTTTATTGAAATTTTCTAAGGAATGATGATAAGTCTTGCTTACTTACTGGAGTTATGCTATATTATAAAACGGTGTTAATACACACGCTTATTGATTTAACTAGTTGGTGCTGTCAATACAGTTTCTAGTTAAAGATGATATGAGCGGAGGAAAATAAAAACCATTAGGAGGAAACATCCATGTCAGTAATTTCTATGAAGCAATTGCTTGAAGCTGGTGTACATTTCGGACACCAAACTCGCCGTTGGAACCCAAAAATGAAAAAATACATTTTCACTGAGCGTAACGGCATCTACATTATCGACCTTCAAAAAACAGTTAAGAAGGTAGAAGAAGCTTATAATTTCGTTAAAGAACTAGCTGGTGAAGGCGGAACAGTTCTTTTCGTTGGTACTAAAAAACAAGCGCAAGATTCTGTTAAAGAAGAAGCAATTCGTTCTGGTATGTACTATGTAAACCAACGTTGGTTAGGTGGTACATTAACAAACTTTGAAACAATCCAAAAGCGTATTGCACGTCTTAAAGATATCGAAAGAATGTCTGAAGATGGCACTTTTGAAGTACTTCCTAAAAAAGAAGTTGTTCAATTAAGAAAAGAGCAAGAACGTTTAGAAAAATTCTTGGGCGGAATCAAAGATATGAAAGCTCTTCCTGATGCTTTATTCATCATTGATCCTCGTAAAGAGCGCATTGCAGTTGCAGAAGCGCATAAATTAAACATTCCAATCGTTGGTATTGTTGATACGAACTGTGATCCAGATGAAATCGATGTAGTAATCCCTGCAAACGACGATGCAATTCGTGCCGTTAAACTTTTAACTGGTAAAATGGCGGATGCAATTTTAGAAGCTAAACAAGGTGAAGAAGTAACGACTGCATAATTGCTATGAAATGCGTTATTTTTGAAAAGGTGATAATAGGGAGCACCCTTTATCACCTTTTTTTAAAAAGAATGACGTATTTGTTGCCTGCAAATCAAAAGAACGATTGGCATACGCAATATTTGGAAAAGATAATGTAATAATAAAAAATCATGCTGAATGTTCATATACGACATTTACATATTCAATAAGGAGGATTCCATAATGGCAATCACTGCACAAATGGTAAAAGAATTACGTGAAAAAACAGGTGCTGGAATGATGGATTGTAAAAAAGCACTTCAAGAAGTAGACGGAGATATGGAAAAAGCAATTGACTTTCTTCGTGAGAAAGGTATTGCAAAAGCTGCGAAGAAAGGCGATCGTATCGCTGCTGAAGGCTTAACTTCTATTAAAGTAGAAGGAAATGAAGCTGTTATTCTTGAAGTAAATGCTGAAACAGACTTCGTTGCTAAAAACGAAGGTTTCCAAACACTTGTAAAAGAATTAGGAGAGCACTTGTTAAGTGTAAAACCTGCGTCAGTTGAAGAAGCACTTCAAGGATCTATGACAAATGGTAACACAGTTGAGTCTCATATCAATACAGCTATTTCTAAAATTGGAGAAAAACTATCATTACGCCGTTTTGAAGTTAAAACAAAAACAGATAACGATGCTTTTGGCGCATACCTACACATGGGTGGACGTATTGGTGTACTTACAGTACTTGAAGGTACAACTGATGAAGAAGCAGCAAAAGACGTATCTATGCATATTGCAGCATTAAACCCTAAATATATCTCTCGTGATGAAGTTTCACAAGAAGAAGTTGAACATGAGCGTCAAGTTCTTACTCAACAAGCGCTTAACGAAGGTAAACCAGAAAAAATCGTTGAGAAAATGGTTGAAGGTCGCTTAGGTAAATATTTCGAAGAAGTTTGTGTAAACGATCAATCATTTGTTAAAAACCCAGATGAAAAAGTTGGGAAATTTGTTGCTTCTAAAGGCGGTAAAATTAGCGAATTCGTACGTTATGAAGTAGGAGAAGGTATCGAAAAACGCGAAGATAACTTTGCAGAAGAAGTAATGAGCCAAGTGAAAAAATAATAAATCTACCATAGTAGATGAATTTGTGGGGAACACTGTGTGTTCCCTGTTTGTTAGAATAAATGTAATTTGAAATTTTAAGCAAAAGCTTTTTTTGCTTACTATTCATTATGGAGGTTCTTATGAGCGACCCTAAATATAAAAGAGTTGTTTTAAAATTAAGTGGTGAAGCATTGGCTGGAGAACAAGGTTTCGGCATTAATCCATCAGTAATTAAGTCAGTCGCACAGCAAGTGAAAGACTTAGCTGAGCTAGATGTTGAAGTAGCTGTCGTTGTTGGTGGCGGAAATATTTGGCGTGGTAAGATTGGTGAAGAGATGGGTATGGAACGTGCTAATGCAGATTATATGGGAATGCTTGCAACGGTAATGAACTCCTTAGCACTTCAAGATAGTTTAGAACAACTTGGGATTGAAACAAGAGTACAAACTTCAATTGAAATGAGACAAGTTGCTGAGCCATATATCCGTAGAAAAGCCATTCGTCACTTGGAAAAGAAAAGGGTCGTTATTTTCGCTGCAGGCACAGGAAACCCTTATTTCTCTACAGATACAACAGCTGCACTAAGAGCGGCAGAAATTGATGCTGAAGTTATATTAATGGCAAAAAATAATGTTGACGGTGTATACTCTGCTGATCCACGAATCGATAAAAATGCAAAAAAATACGATGAATTATCCTATTTAGATGTCATTAAAGAGGGATTAGCAGTCATGGATTCAACGGCATCATCACTTTGCATGGATAATAATATTCCACTGATTGTCTTTTCTATTATGGAAAAAGGAAATATCAATCGCGCTGTATTAGGCGAGCCAATCGGTACAATCGTAAGGGGGAAAAACTAAATGCCAAAAAATATCATAGCTAATGTAAAAGAACGTATGACAAAAGCAACACAATCTTACTCACGCGAATTAGCCGGTATCAGAGCTGGGAAAGCTAACTCTTCTATATTAGATAGAATAACAGTAGATTACTATGGTGCACCAACACCTATTAACCAATTAGCTGGTGTTTCTGTACCAGAAGCACGTTTATTAGTCATTCAACCCTATGATAAATCTATATTAGGTGACATTGAAAAGGCAATCTTGAAATCAGATTTAGGACTTACTCCAACAAGCGATGGAAACCTTATTCGTTTATCCATTCCACAACTAACTGAAGAGCGCCGTAAGGAACTTGTAAAAGTTGTGAAAAAAGAGGCGGAAGAAGCAAAAGTAGGCATCCGTAATATTAGAAGAGACGGTAATGATGATCTGAAAAAACTAGAAAAAAATGGAGAAATCACTGAGGATGATCAACGTGGTTACTCAGATGATATCCAAAAAGCAACAGATGAGTTCATTAAGAAAATTGATGAGCTTACAAAAGATAAAGAAAAAGAAATTTTAGAAGTATAATCTTATTTACATTATATAGGACATACTTTTTCGATTGTAGGCGAAGCCCTCTATGATAAATAGGGGGCTTTTTCTATAATGGACCGATTCTAAAACTTCGTGTTTTATGAATGAAGTGAAAAAGGCAGTAGCGTAGAAGAAAATGGAACTATTTTCTTTACTGATAGAATTTGTTGGCAGATAAACCAAAACGGCAATCCTTGAAATCGAACTCTTAATTTTAATTAATATCTTAAAAAAATATCTTATTGCATCGTTTTGTGGTAATCTTTAAAATGAGGAGCACAATTGGAGGAAAGTTATTGATGTGCTTACTTATTCTGCCTATAATGAATATATCTGAAATGGCAAAAGCGTCACTCGTTTAATCATCGAAGTAGTATGAACGGAAAAGGGTGCTTATCCATTAAATACATGGCATTACTTATTTAATGGTAAATCAGCCGATTAAAAGGAGTATTCAAATGTTCGATAAAATGAAACTTTGGAAAAATAATAATGACTCAATAGATCTTCAAGATAGAATAGATAATATTAAAGCACAGCCAATTCCAGAGCATGTAGCTATCATCATGGATGGTAATGGTCGCTGGGCTAAAAAAAGAACGTTGCCACGTGTTGCAGGTCATCATGAAGGGGCAAAAGTCGTTAGAAAAATCACACGATTCGCCAATCAACTGGGTGTTAAAACGTTAACATTATACGCCTTCTCTACTGAGAATTGGAAAAGGCCGAAAATGGAAGTCGATTTCCTTATGAAGTTGCCATCTGAATTTCTGCAAACGTTTTTACCCGAATTAATTGAAGAGAATGTTCAAGTGAAAATGATAGGAAATAAATCTATTTTACCGGCAGCGACATTAAAAGCGATTGACGAAGCGATCCAATCTACTGCTCATAATGATGGGTTAGTGTTAAATTTCGCTATGAACTACGGGAGTCGAGCGGAAATTATTGAGGCAGTTAAAAACGTCTTAATTGATGCGCAAAGTGGTATAATAGATGATGAAAAGTTAACAGAAGAAGTTTTTTCATCATACTTAATGACAAATGAGTTGACCGATCCAGACCTACTGATACGAACGAGTGGGGAAATTCGTTTAAGTAATTTTATGCTATGGCAACTAGCTTATGCTGAGTTTTGGTTTACAGATGTTTTATGGCCAGACTTTGGGGAAGAACATTTTGTTGAAGCAGTTGAAGTATTCCAAAAGCGTCAAAGGCGTTTTGGAGGAGTTTAATAAAGGTGTTGAAATGAATGAAAGAAAGAGTAATCACAGCAATCATTTTTGGAGCAGTTCTCTTGCCACTAGTATTTATTGGTGGGTGGCCATTGATGCTCCTTGCCTATTTTTTTGCAACAGTAGGCTTATACGAACTATTAAGAATGAAAGGGTTTAATCTATTTTCCCTTCCAGGACTCATATCTACGTTTATATTATGGATGATCATGATTCCTACAGAATTTTATTTTGCTTGGTTAATACGAGCAGGAGTTGGAAAGACAGATATTTTAGTACTTGGTGTACTTCTTTTGCTTACATATACAGTATTAACAAAGAATCGTGTTACATATGATGATATTGCCTTTATGCTCATTTCTACTATCTATATAGGTTTTGGTTTTCATTACTTTCTAGAAACGAGAGCGATGGAGAATGGTCTTATTTGGATCTTTTTTAGCCTATTTATTATATGGGCTTCTGATTCAGGTGCGTATTTCTTTGGAAAGGCATTTGGAAAAAGAAAGCTATGGCCAGATATTAGTCCTAATAAAACAATAGAGGGTAGTGTTGGCGGTGTTATTTCATCTGTTGTTGTTGCTTGTTTGTTTTTGATTTTTACAGATATTAGTGAACCCGCTATTCTCATTATTCTTATGACCTGTCTATTAGCTGTCTTTGGACAAGTTGGCGACTTGGCAGAATCAGCATTTAAAAGACATTACGGGGTAAAAGATTCGGGTAGAATATTACCTGGTCATGGTGGGATCCTTGACCGTTTCGATAGCTTGTTATTTGTTTGGCCATTTATGTATATTATCTTATCTATCATGTAATAAAAGACAGGGTAGAGAAACGATTATATAGAGACGCCGTTTTTAGCGGGGAAAGTGTAATCATACTATATGATATGTGGCTTAGTAGACACTTTTCTTAATAGGAGATGTTTTAGAAATGAAAAAAATTAGTTTAATGGGTGCTTCAGGTTCTATCGGTACACAAACGTTAGATATCATTAGACAGCATCCTGATGAATTCCAATTAGTAGCTTTTTCAGTAGGAAAAAATATTCATTTTGCCCGTCAAGTAATCAATGAATTCCATCCAGAGCTTGTTTCCGTCTTAGAAAAAAGTTCGATGGAGATGCTTAAAGCTGAGTTTCCAAGCATATCATTTACATATGGACAACTCGGTTTAACAGAAGTGGCTGTATACAATAAAGCAAATATATTGGTAAATGCTGTTTTAGGTCGTGTCGGACTAGAACCAACATTACAAGCAATTGAGGAAAGAAAAACGATTGCTATTGCAAATAAGGAAACATTGGTAACAGCGGGGCATTTAGTCATGGAAGCAGCAAAAAACTATGGTGTTGACCTTTTACCTGTTGATAGTGAGCATTCAGCGATTTTTCAAGCATTACAAGGTGAGAATGCGAAGAATATCGATAGATTGATTTTAACCGCTTCTGGAGGATCTTTTCGTGATTATAGCAGAGCGGATTTAGAAGCAGTAACAGTTGAACAAGCGTTAAATCATCCTAACTGGTCAATGGGAGCTAAAATCACAATTGACTCGGCAACAATGATGAATAAGGGCTTAGAAGTAATCGAAGCTCATTGGTTATTCTCATTACCATATGATAAGATTGACTGTCTTCTTCATAATGAAAGTATCATTCATTCAATGGTTGAATTCCATGATAGTAGTGTCATCGCACAATTAGGTACACCGGATATGAGGGTACCTATCCAGTACGCACTTTCATATCCAGACCGTTTACCATTAAAGAATAAGCGATTAGATCTAGCCAAAATTGGCCAGCTCCATTTTAAAGAGATGGATTATGATCGCTTTCGTTGTTTAGCGCTTGCTTACCAAGCAGGAAAAGAAGGTGGATCGATGCCTGCGGTTTTAAATGCAGCAAATGAAGCAGCGGTTGCAGCATTTTTAGAAGGAAAAATAAGCTTTTTAAAGATTGAAGAGTTAATTGAAAAAGCTTTAACAAGACATTCCTGTATAAAAGCACCGACATTATCAGAAATACAAGAAGTAGATGAGGAAACAAGAGCCTATATCTATTCGCTTTTATCAAGCTGATTCGTTTTTGATTCAGAAAAAAAGGTGGTTAAAAATTGAGTACAGTCATAGCCTTTATTATCATTTTTGGGGCACTAGTATTTTTCCATGAACTTGGACATTTAATCTTTGCGAAGCGAGCAGGTATCCTATGTCGTGAGTTCGCGATTGGTATGGGACCAAAAGTTTTTTCATTTACAAAAAATGATACACTTTATACGATCCGGTTGTTACCGATAGGTGGCTATGTTCGGATGGCTGGTGAAGATGTTGAAATGGTCGAATTGAAAGCAGGTTACCGTGTAGGATTAGTCTTCAATGACCAAAATGAAGTTCAGAAGATTATTTTAAATAACAAAGATAAATATCCGGATGCAAGGATTCTCGAAATCGAACATGCAGATATTGAACATGAATTGATATTAAAAGGGTATGTCGAAGGTGAGGAAGAAGAAAAATTAGAAACTTTTAAGGTGAATCGCCGAGCAGTATTGGTGGAAGATGGAACAGAAACACTGATTGCTCCTTATGATCGCCAATTTTCTTCTAAAACTTTAGGACAAAGAACAATGGCTATTTTCGCTGGACCGATGATGAACTTTGTTTTAGCTTTTGTTATTTTTGTCATCATCGCTTTATTACAGGGGATGCCATCAAATGCGCCGATGCTTGGGGAATTAACAGAAGATGGTGCAGCGATTGATGCAGGATTCAAACAAGGTGACATTGTTCATTCAGTCGATGGTGCAGAAATTTCAAGCTGGCAAGATGTTGTAGAAATCATTCAGAAAAACCCTAATAATGAGCTTGAATTTCAAATTGATCGCGGTGGGGAAGAAATGACGATCCCGGTTACACCTAAGTCACAAGAAATAGAAGATGGTCCGACAATCGGTGTGATCGGTGTATATAGTCCGATGGAAAAAAATCCATTAAAATCAGTTGTATACGGTGCTGAGGAGACCTTATTATGGACAAAAGAAATTTTTGTTATTTTAGGGAAGTTAATCTCTGGGGAATTTACGATTGATGCCCTTTCAGGTCCTGTTGGTATCTATGTTTCAGTTGACACAGTTGCTCAATCAGGTATATTTTATTTAATGAAGTGGGCAGGCGTCTTAAGCATCAATTTAGGTATCATGAACCTATTGCCTATCCCTGCTCTCGATGGTGGAAGATTAATGTTCTTTGCTATTGAAGGAGTTAGAGGAAAACCGATAGACAAACAAAAAGAAGGTATGGTTCACTTTGTAGGCTTTGCGCTATTAATGCTGCTTATGTTAGTTGTAACATGGAATGACATTCAGCGATTCTTTTTATAAGAAGATGAAACCTGAGGCTCAGAGATCCGTTTTCACTAAATGGTTTCTGAGCCTTGATAATGAATATAAATAATAGAGGTGTATAAATTAAGATGAAACAAAGTCAGGTATTAATTCCAACTTTAAGGGAAAACCCTGCTGATGCAGAAATTAAAAGTCATCAACTTTTATTAAGAGCAGGATTTATTCGTCAAAATGCTAGTGGTATTTATAGTTATTTACCAATGGCAAGAAAAGTGTTACAAAATATTGAAACGATTATTAGAGAAGAGCTTGAAGCCATTAATGCCGTAGAGATGCTTATGCCTGCACTTCAGCAAGCAGAGTTGTGGCAAGAGTCTGGTCGCTGGTATACATATGGTTCAGAGTTAATGAGAATGAAAGACCGTCATGAGCGAGAATTTGCTCTTGGGCCAACACATGAAGAGGTTGTGACGAGTCTTGTACGTGATGAAGTGAAATCATATAAAAGGTTACCCCTTGCTCTGTATCAAATTCAAACGAAGTTTCGTGATGAAAAGCGTCCGCGTTTTGGTGTGCTAAGAGGTCGAGAATTTATTATGAAAGATGGTTATTCTTTCCATTCAAGCCAAGAAAGTTTAGATGAGATGTACGACCTTTTTTATCAAGCTTATTCCAATATTTTTTCTCGCGCAGGTTTGAATTTTAGAGCTGTTATTGCGGATTCTGGAGCAATGGGTGGTAAAGATACTCATGAATTTATGGTTCTGTCCGAAATTGGAGAAGATACGATTGCTTATTCTGATACATCTCAATATGCAGCAAATATTGAAATGGCAGAGGTAGTTTCAACATATGAAAAATCTAATGAAGAGTTAAGAGAAATTGAAAAAGTTAGTACTACGAATCAAAAAAGTATTGCAGAAATTGTGGATTATTTAAATGTCTCAGCAGAAAAATGCATAAAATCATTACTGTTTAAAGTAGATGAAGATTATGTATTGATACTTGTTCGTGGTGATCATGAAGTCAATGATATTAAAGTAAAGAATCTGCTCGCTGCCAATGATGTGGAATTAGCTGATGCTGAGGAGACAAAATCCGTTATTGGCTGTGAAATTGGTTCCATTGGTCCGGTTCATACAAATGTACGGATCATTGCCGACCATGCTGTCAGTGCAATTGTAAATGGTGTCTGCGGTGCAAATGAAGCTGGTTACCACTATGTCAATGTAAATGTGGATCGCGACTTTACCGTAGAACAATATGCAGATGTTCGCTTTATTCAAGAAGGAGACCCATCACCTGATGGAGAAGGTAGTATTCTTTTTGCAAAAGGAATTGAAGTTGGTCATATATTCAAGCTTGGTACGAGATATAGTGAAGCTATGGACGCGACTATTCTTGATGAAAATGGCCGTTCACAACCAATGATTATGGGTTGTTATGGCATCGGGGTTTCTCGTGTAATGGCAGCTATTGCGGAACAACATAGTGATGAAAATGGACTTGTTTGGCCGGAGAATATCGCACCTTATCAGCTTCATCTTGTTTCTTTAAATATGAAAAAAGAAGACCAAGTGCAATTAAGTGAAAGAGTATACGATTCTTTGAAAGATTTAGGGTATCGTATTTTATGGGATGATCGCGCTGAACGAGCTGGCGTAAAATTCGCTGATAGTGATTTAATCGGTTTACCTTTACGAATTACTGTTGGTAAAAAGGCAAATGAAGGCATCGTAGAAGTTAAATTAAGAAGTACAGGCGAGCAATTTGAAGTATCGGTGGATGAATTACCACAATTCATTCATAATCAGTTAGCATAAAAAACCTAAACATTCCTATATAAAAATATTCCGACCCCATTAGTCGTCAAATGTTAAAGATGAGAATGGGATCGGTTTTTTATTTATCATCGATAGAATTAGATTGTAGTCCTATTAATAAATTGCGTCACTTTCCGAATTATAGCTTGATACTTATGCTTAATAGCCTACGCTTCATTCATTTTTGAAGTGTTAAATAACCCGTTCATTCCTCGGGGAAATAATATACATTACCACAAAATAGTTGACAATTAGCGTGATTTTTACTTTATCAAATCTAGTATTTAATTATGATATAATAGTGACCGATTGAAAAAAATAGAACGTTAATGAAGGGGGAGGGCTGAAATGAGCGATGTAAAAGGAAACAAAGAACGTTTTCAGCTCCTGTTACAACAATTAGAATTAACAGAAGATGCTTTTGTTCATTATTTTGAACAAGCCGAAATCATGAAAGTATATATTCAAAAAAAGGAAAAAAGGTGGCATTTTTCCTTTAGCTTAGAACAAATCTTACCGGCAACTGTTCTTCAAAGATTTGCAGCTCAATTGCACCACAAGTTTTCTCATATTGCACGTACCTCTTTTTCTATTACTGTTACGAATCAACAATATGATGAGAGCTTAATTCAAGATTATTGGACATTTTGTATGAAAGAAATTGAAGGCATCTCACCACCGATGCTTAAGCTTCTTCATGAGCAATTGCCGAAAATAAAGGGAAATAAGGTAATCGTTACCGTTAGTAATGATATGGAAAGTCAGTCTATTAAAAATAAGTATGCGCCCCTTATTCTTGATAGCTTTCAATCATTTGGATTTCCACCATTTCAAATTGAAACAGAATTGTCAACCGAAGAGAGCAATGAAGCATATGAGCGTTTCTTAGAAGCAAAGAGAAAAGAAGATCAAGAACGCGGCATGCAAGCAGCAATTGAAATGGAGAAGAAAGCATTAGAGCAAGAATCAGATACACCGATACCACAAGGGCCATTGACAGTTGGCCTGACAATTAAAGATGATGCTGACTTCCGCAAACTAATTGATATAGTTGACGAAGAAAGAAGAATTGCTGTGGAAGGTTACGTCTTTCATGCAGAAACAAAAGAACTCAGAAGTGGTCGGACATTATTAACTTTCAAAATTACTGATTATACAAGCTCGATACTTGTAAAAATGTTTTCCCGAGATAAAGAAGATGCTGCACTCTTTCAAATGGTACAAAAAGGCATGTGGCTGAAAGTTCGTGGTAGCATTCAAAATGATACCTTCGTGCGTGACCTAGTCATGATTGGTAATGATTTAAATGAAATTAAACCAATTGAAAGAAAAGATACAGCTAAGGAAGATGAAAAGCGGGTTGAACTTCATCTTCATACACCAATGAGCCAAATGGATGCCGTTAGTTCGGTTAGTGCGCTTGTTTCACAAGCAAAGAAGTGGGGACATAAAGCAATTGCGATTACAGACCATGCTGGTGCTCAATCCTTTCCAGAAGCATTTAATGCCGGTAAGAAAAATGGTATCAAAATACTTTATGGTGTTGAGGCGAACTTAATCGATGACGGTGTACCAATTGCTTATAATGATGCTCATAGACGAGTAGCTGAAGATACTTATGTTGTGTTTGACGTTGAAACGACTGGATTATCTGCTGTTTATGACACCATTATAGAACTTGCAGCCGTGAAAATTCACGACGGCGAGATTATTGATCGTTTTGAATCCTTTGCTAATCCGCATCATCCATTATCTGCTACGACAATTAATTTAACGGGCATAACAGATGATTTAGTAGAGAATGCCCCTGAAGTAGCTGACGTTTTAAAAGATTTTTACGAATGGACTGGCGATAGTGTGCTTGTGGCCCATAACGCTTCATTTGATATGGGTTTTTTAAATGTAGGGTATAAGAAAATAGGTCTTGGAAAAGCAACAAATCCCGTTGTAGATACACTTGAATTAGCGCGATTTTTACACCCTGAAATGAAAAATCATCGCCTCAACACATTGGCAAAGAAGTTTGATGTTGAACTAACTCAACATCACCGGGCAATATACGATGCGGAAGCGACAGGCTATATATTAATCAAAATGCTGAAGGATGCGATGGCTAAAGGCATTGAATACCATGATCAATTTAATGACAATATGGGTAAAGGAAATGCTTATCAAAGGGCTAGACCGTCCCATTGTACTTTGATAGCGCAAACGAGTGAAGGATTGAAGAATCTTTTTAAATTAGTCTCGATTGCTCATATTAATTATTTTTATCGTGTGCCACGTATTCCTCGCTCGGTATTACAGAAATATAGAGAAGGTATAATTGTTGGTTCTGGATGTGACAAAGGTGAAGTTTTTGAAGGGATGATGCAAAAATCGCCTGATGAAGTGGAAGAGATAGCTGAGTTTTATGATTATCTAGAGGTTCACCCTAAAGAGGTCTATGCTCATTTATTAGAATTAGAGTTAGTTCGTGACGAAAAGGCGCTCGAAGAAATCATTACGAACGTTGTACAACTTGGTGAAAAATTAAATATCCCAGTTGTTGCCACAGGGAATGTTCATTACTTAAATCCGAATGATAAGATTTATCGTAAGATTTTAGTAAATTCTCAAGGTGGGGCAAATCCGCTCAACCGTCATGAACTGCCTGATGTGCATTTTCGCACGACCAATGAAATGCTTGAATGCTTTGCATTTTTAGGAAAAGAAACAGCGAAAAAAATCGTAGTAGATAATACGAATAAAATTGCTGAGATGATTGATGAAATCAAACCAATAAAAGATGATCTCTATACGCCAAAAATAGAAGGCGCAGACGAAGAAATGCGTGAAATGAGCTATAGCATGGCGAGAAGTATTTACGGAGAAGAACTACCTGAAATCGTAGAAGCTCGTTTAGAGAAAGAATTAAAAAGTATTATCGGACATGGCTTTGCCGTTATTTACTTGATCTCTCATAAACTTGTTAAAAAGTCACTAAATGATGGCTACTTAGTAGGATCAAGGGGTTCGGTAGGTTCCTCATTTGTTGCGACAATGACGGAAATAACAGAGGTTAATCCACTGCCTCCTCATTACGTCTGCCCTGATTGTAAACACTCTGAGTTTTTTGATGATGGTTCAGTAGGTTCAGGGTTTGATTTACCAGATAAAGATTGTCCAAACTGTTCTCAGCATTATCGTAAAGATGGCCATGATATTCCATTTGAAACTTTCTTAGGCTTTAAAGGGGATAAAGTACCAGATATTGACTTGAACTTCTCCGGGGAATATCAGCCTAGAGCTCATAACTATACAAAAGTTCTTTTTGGTGAAGAATATGTATATCGGGCAGGAACGATCGGTACTGTAGCAGACAAAACGGCATTCGGCTATGTTAAAGCGTATCAAAATGATAATAATCTTCAAATTCGAGGCGCAGAAATTGATCGCTTAGCTTCTGGTTGTACCGGTGTTAAGCGAACAACTGGACAACATCCAGGCGGCATTATTGTTGTTCCTGATTATATGGATATTTATGATTTTTCACCTATCCAGTTTCCGGCTGATGATCGTAATTCAGAATGGAAAACAACTCATTTTGACTTCCACTCCATTCATGATAATGTGTTGAAGCTAGATATACTTGGTCATGATGATCCCACTGTTATTAGGATGTTGCAAGATTTAAGTGGGATTGATCCGAAGACCATTCCAACCGATGATCCAGAAGTAATGAAAATCTTCAGTGGAACGGAATCGTTAGGCGTCACAGAAGAGCAAATTATGTGTAAAACAGGGACATTTGGTATTCCGGAGTTCGGAACAAGGTTTGTTCGACAAATGCTAGAAGACACGAAACCAACGACATTTTCTGAGCTTGTTCAAATTTCAGGTCTTTCACATGGAACTGATGTATGGCTCGGCAATGCCCAAGAGTTAATTCATAACAATACATGCACATTAAGTGAAGTTATTGGATGTCGTGATGATATTATGGTGTATTTAATTTATCAAGGCTTAGAACCGGCTTTCGCTTTTAAAATTATGGAATCAGTCCGAAAAGGAAAAGGCCTGACAGAAGAGATGGAAGCGGAAATGAGGAAGAATGAAGTACCTGAGTGGTATATTGACTCTTGCTTAAAGATAAAATATATGTTCCCTAAAGCCCATGCCGCTGCCTATGTCTTAATGGCGGTACGTATAGCCTACTTTAAAGTTCATCATGCGCTTTTATATTATGCAGCTTATTTTACCGTTCGTGCAGAAGATTTTGATATAGATGCGATGGTAAAAGGCTCACAGGCGATCCGAGCAAAAATTGAAGAAATCAATGCGAAAGGCTTAGATGCTTCTACAAAAGAAAAAAACTTGCTGACTGTAATGGAGTTAGCGCTTGAAATGAATGAAAGAGGATATAGTTTCCAAAAAGTTGATTTGTATAAATCCAGTGCAAGTGACTTTATTATTGAAGGTAATACACTGATTCCGCCGTTCAACTCTATACCAGGATTAGGTACGAACGCAGCACTGAATATTGTAAAAGCAAGAGGAGAAGGAGACTTCCTATCGAAGGAAGATCTTCAGCAAAGAGGTAAGGTATCTAAAACAATTATCGAGTACTTAAATAATCATGGTTGTTTAGAAGAATTACCAGACCAAAATCAGTTAAGTTTGTTCTAAGTCGCTTTTACAGCTATTCCATTTGCATAAAAATTATGGTTATGGTATAGTTTTATTGGAAATACTAACGGATATCTTCGCAAACAAGAGTGGGGCAACCCACTCTTTCGTCTTGTTATTAACCAAAATTTTCATCGGTTACAAAGATGATCCGGTATATCTCGATTAGCAGCAACTCTAGTGTTTGCTGCTACATTTATAATGAATAGGCATCTTGCTAGAAGGAGGGATAAAGATGAGTAAAGTGACTGAAGAAGTTGAACAATTAGTCACTCCTATTTTGAGCGATCTTCAGTTGGAATTAGTTGAGATCGAATATGTGAAGGAAGGAAAAGACTGGTTTCTTCGTGTCTTTA
Source organism: Cytobacillus sp. OWB-43 (assembly GCF_034651445.1). Classification (NCBI taxonomy): domain Bacteria; kingdom Bacillati; phylum Bacillota; class Bacilli; order Caryophanales; family Bacillaceae; genus Cytobacillus; species Cytobacillus sp. OWB-43. Next base: position 543,221 of record NZ_JAYEFF010000001.1, read on the forward strand.
TTGATAAAGAGACAGGCGTTGATATAGAAGAGTGTGGAGTAGTTAGTGAACGCTTAAGTGAGAAATTAGATGAAATTGACCCAATTCCTTACAACTATTTCCTTGAGGTCTCTTCACCAGGAGCGGAACGCCCTCTAAAAAAAGAACAAGATTTCATGAAAGCAATTGGTAAAAACGTATTTATAAAAACGTATGAACCAATAGATGGAGAAAAAACATTTGAAGGTGTATTAACAGACTTCGATGGCCATATCGTTAAAGTTGAAATGAAAGTTAAAACAAGAAAGAAAACGGTAGAATTACCGTATGAAAAAATCGCAAAAGCTCGCTTAGCTATTGTCTTCTCATAAAGCAATTGGCGTAACGCAACTTATTTAAAGGGGGATATGAATCACATGAGCAGTGAATTATTAGATGCTCTTATTTTGCTTGAAAAGGAAAAAGGAATTTCACGAGATGTCATTATTGATGCAATGGAAGCCGCGTTAGTGTCTGCTTATCGTAGAAACTTTAATCAAGCACAAAATGTCCGTATTGATTTAAATTTAGGTAGTGGCACTATGAAAGTATTTGCCCGCAAAGAAGTCGTTGATGAAGTGTTTGATCCAAGATTAGAGATTTCTATCGAGGATGCACGCAAGATTAATCCTAACTATACGGTTGAAGATATTGTAGAAATGGAAGTAACGCCAAAAGATTTTGGTAGAATTGCTGCACAAACAGCCAAACAAGTCGTTACTCAACGTGTTCGTGAAGCAGAAAGAGGCATTATCTATTCTGAATTCATTGATCGAGAAGAGGATATCATGACAGGCATTGTCCAAAGACAAGACGCAAAATTTATTTACGTTAGTCTTGGTAAGATTGAAGCGATTTTACCTGTAAGTGAACAGATGCCTAGTGAACAGTATCGCCCACATGATCGTATTAAAGTGTTTATTACAAAAGTCGAAAAAACGACAAAAGGTCCACAAATTTATGTTTCTAGAACACACCCAGGACTTTTAAAACGTCTTTTTGAAATTGAAGTACCAGAAATTTATGACGGTACTGTTGAATTAAAATCTGTTGCGCGTGAAGCGGGAGATCGCTCAAAAATCTCTGTACATTCTGATAATCCAGAGGTAGATCCAGTTGGTTCATGTGTTGGACCTAAAGGTACACGTGTGCAAGCCGTTGTTAACGAGTTAAAAGGTGAAAAAATTGACATTGTGAAGTGGTCTAGCGATCCAGTTGTCTTTGTAGCCAATGCATTAAGTCCTTCTAAAGTGTTAGATGTTGTAGTAAATGAAGAGGACAAAGCGACAACGGTTGTTGTTCCAGATTATCAACTATCGCTAGCTATTGGGAAACGCGGACAAAATGCAAGACTTGCGGCGAAGCTTACTGGTTGGAAAATTGATATTAAATCAGAGACAGAAGCAAGAGAAGCCGGCACATATCCAAGAGATGAAGCTCTTTTAAGCTATCATCAAGATGATGAAGATGAAGATTTTACATTCCCTGAAGATAAGGAATAAGAGGTGAATGGCTGGTGAACAAAAGCAGAAAAATTCCGATGAGAAAATGTATAGCGACGGGAGAAATGATGCCGAAGAAATCACTCGTACGCATTGTTCGCTCAAAAGAAGGCGAAGTTTCGGTTGATGTTACAGGTAAGAAATCCGGTCGTGGAGCGTATCTTACAAAAAGCAAGGAAGCCATCTTACTTGCAAAAAAGAAAAATATTTTAGCTAGTCATCTAGATGTACAAGTGGATGAGGACATATATAACGAACTTTTAGATCTTATTGAAAAGGAGAAATGACCGTCCAAAATGAATGAGAGAAAATGGATGTCATTACTTGGCTTGGCCAATCGAGCGCGTAAAATCACTTCAGGTGAAGAGCTTTCTATAAGCGATATTAGAAAAGGGAAAGCGAAGCTGGTTTTGTTGTCTGCAGATGCTTCTGCTAATACGACAAAAAAAGTAACAGACAAATGTAAATCTTATGCTGTTCCTTATAAGATTGTCCCAGACAGAGAATTGTTAGGGCAAGCAATTGGCAAGGAAGCAAGAGTAGTGGTGGCTGTTTTAGACGCTGGATTCGCCAAAAAGCTATTAACGTTGCTCGATTAATTCTAGCGGGGGTGAAAGCATGAGTAAAATTCGCGTTTACGAATATGCTAAAAAACATAATCTATCTAGTAAAGATGTAATTACGAAATTAAAGGAAATGAATATAGAGGTTTCGAATCATATGACAACATTAGAACCAGGTGAAGTAACAAAATTAGACGGTATTTACAATAAGCAAGAAGAGAAGCAACCACAAAAACAACAATCAGCGCAAGCACAACCTGCAAACAATCAGAAAAATAAACCAGCAGGTGCACCAAAAGGCAATAGAAATAAGCCAAATAATAATAATAATAAGAATCAAAAACCTAATCGCAATAATAATCAAAAAAATAAACCAAAGAATAAAGGGCAGAAGCCACCTCAACCACCAGCACCTAAAAAAGTAAAAGAATTACCAGAGAAAATTACTTTTACTGAATCACTAACGGTTGGTGAGCTTGCTAAGAAGCTCCATAGAGAGCCTTCAGAAATCATTAAAAAGCTATTTATGCTTGGTGTGATGGCAACAATTAACCAAGAACTAGATAAAGATTCAATTGAGTTAATTGCAGGCGAATATGGTGTTGATGTAGAAGAAGAAGTATTAGTAGATGTGACAGATTTAGAAGCATATTTCACTGAAGATGAAGAGACTAATCTTGAGGAACGTCCATCTGTTGTAACGATTATGGGTCACGTTGACCATGGTAAAACGACATTACTTGATTCCATTCGCCACACAAAGGTAACTGCTGGCGAAGCTGGTGGAATTACACAGCATATCGGTGCCTATCAAGTAGAAGATAAAGGTAAGAAGATTACATTTCTAGATACACCTGGTCATGCGGCATTTACAACAATGCGTGCCCGTGGAGCGAAAATAACTGATATTACAATTTTAGTTGTTGCAGCGGATGATGGTGTGATGCCGCAGACAATTGAAGCAATTAACCATGCTAAAGCTGCTGAGGTACCAATTATTGTTGCTGTTAATAAAATGGATAAAGAAGCGGCAAATCCTGACCGTGTAATGCAAGAGCTAACAGAACATGGATTAGTTCCTGAAGCATGGGGCGGAGATACAATCTTTGTACCGATTTCAGCCATTAAAGGTGACGGTATTGATGAGTTGTTAGAAATGATTCTCCTTGTTGGTGAAGTAGAAGAATATAAGGCGAACCCTAATCGTAATGCTGTCGGAACAGTTATTGAAGCACAGCTTGATAAAGGTAGAGGATCAGTAGCCACATTACTTGTACAAAACGGAACATTGAAGGTTGGTGATCCGATTGTTGTCGGTAATACATTTGGACGCGTACGTGCAATGGTTAATGACCTTGGACGTCGAGTAAAAACTGCGGGACCATCTACTCCTGTAGAAATTACAGGATTGAATGATGTCCCTCAAGCAGGTGACAGATTTGCTGTTCTAGAAGACGAGAAATCTGCGCGCCAAGTAGGGGAAGCACGTGCACAATTAGCTCTACAAGCACAAAGATCTGAGAAATCTCGTGTTAGCCTTGATAACTTATTTGAGCATATGAAAGAAGGGGAAATGAAGGACATAAACATCGTTGTAAAAGCTGATGTCCAAGGTTCTGCTGAAGCCCTAACTTCCGCATTAAATAAGATTGATGTAGAAGGCGTAAAAGTACGTATTCTTCATACAGGTGCGGGTGCCATTAATGAATCAGATATTACGCTTGCTGCTGCATTTAACGCAATCGTTATCGGCTTTAACGTAAGACCAGATACGAATGCAAAACGTGCTGCTGAAGCAGAAGATGTTGATATTCGTCTACACCGCATCATTTATAACGTAATTGAAGAAATTGAATTAGCAATGAAAGGGATGCTAGACCCAGAGTTTGAAGAAAAAATTATTGGTCAAGCAGAAGTCCGTCAAACATTTAAAGTATCAAAAATTGGTACAATTGCTGGTTCTTATGTTACGGAAGGTAAAATCACAAGAGATTCTGGTATTCGCCTAATTAGAGATGGCGTTGTTATTTTCGAAGGTGAAATTGATGCGTTAAAACGCTTCAAAGATGATGCGAAAGAAGTAGCAACAAATTACGAATGTGGTATCACAATTAAGAACTACAATGATGTCAAAGAAGGCGACATCATTGAAGCTTATATTATGCAAGAAATTGAGCGTAAATGATTGTAGGTTTGGTTTCGTGTGAGTGTATGATATATGATGCTCGTTCATTAAAGGAGAAGAGAAGTGTATTACAGCGAATCCTCACTCGTCTGCAACAGAAGTTTAACATTTCTGTTGCAGAAGTAGGGTTTCAAGATACATGGCAACATACGCAAATTGCCATAACTGCTGTAGCTTCAAGTAAGCAAGCCGTTGAGTGGGAGCTTTCAAATGCGCTTAAATTAATTGATTCTTTTCCTGAGATTGAACGGACAATTACAGACATTGAATGGCTTTGAAAAAGAGGTGTAACAATTGAGCCTAAGATCAAATAGAGTTGGCGAGCAAATGAAAAAAGAGCTCGGAGAAATTATCGGTCGAAAAATTAAAGATCCACGAGTGGGATTTGTAACAGTAACAGACGTTCATGTGACAGGTGATTTACAACAAGCTACTGTCTATATTTCTGTTCTCGGTAATGAAGAGCAAAGAGAAGATACATTGAGAGGATTGGCTAAAGCTAAAGGGTTTATCCGTTCTGAAATTGGTCAGAGAATACGTTTGAGAAAAACCCCTGAAATCACTTTTGAGTTTGACGAATCAATCGATTACGGTAATCGTATTGAAACACTCCTTCATCAAATTCAAGATGACGGTCAATCCAAAGATAAGGAATAAATAATGATTGGCGGATAGACGTTTGTCTATCCGTATTTATTTCACCTTAATTTGAATTTGAAAGGGGGCGTACAAAATGGAAGGAATATTACCTTTATTAAAGCCAAAAGGAATGACTTCTCATGACTGTGTATTCAAGTTACGCAAGATTCTAAAAACGAAAAAGGTGGGTCACACAGGAACATTGGACCCTGAGGTAACTGGCGTATTACCTATTTGTATTGGACGTGCTACGAAGGTTGCCGAATATATTACGGATGCAGGTAAAGAGTATGAAGGAGAGGTCACAATAGGTTTCTCTACAACGACAGAAGATGCCTCAGGTGAAGTGGTTGAAGAGAAGAAGGTAGATAAACCGATTACTCGAGAAGAGATTATCGCGGTGTTCCAGCAATTAACTGGAGAGATTGTCCAAACACCACCCCTGTATTCTGCTGTTAAAGTGAATGGTAAAAGACTTTATGAATATGCACGACTAGGGCAAGAAGTGGAGCGGCCAAGTAGAAAAGTGCGCATTGATCGTATCACCTTGCTAAATGAGCAGGAAGTATATAATGGGGAACGGATTACTTTTCGTTTTCGTGTTGCATGTGGAAAAGGAACATATATTAGAACATTAGCAGTTATGATGGGTGAACTTCTTGGTTATCCTGCCCATATGTCTGATTTAACTCGCATCCGGTCTGCAGACTTTACTATTGAGGATTGTTTGACATTACCACAAGTGGAGGAAGTGATGAACGAGGGAAGAATAGCTGATGTGCTCAAACCTTTAGAATGGGGGATTAGCTATTTGCCGAAATATCAAATAAATGATAAAGTAGCAATGAAAGTGAAGAATGGCGCAGTTCTTCCTACTCCCGAAGAACTTGAGAGTGTATCTGGTCCTATTGTAATGGAGACTGTGAACAATCAAGCGTTAGCCCTGTATATCCATCATCCTGATAAACCAGGTATAATAAAGCCAACTAAAGTTCTATACATAGGTGAATAGGGTAAAGGTAAACGTTCTTTAACATAAAGTAGACGTTCTATGCCTATCTTCATGTTTAAACAATATAAAAAGGTGAATGATCATGGAAGTTATAAAAATAGTACATCCACATAACCATACTAAAGATAGCTGGCCACCTCTTTCAATGGCATTGGGCTTTTTCGACGGTGTTCATCTTGGTCACCAGAAAGTGATGCAAAATGCAAAGGAGAAGGCAGCTGAACTAGGGTTGAAAAGTGCCGTAATGACATTTGATCCTCATCCATCAGCTGTATTAGGTGATCCACAAGAACAAATTAGATACATCACACCGATAAATGAGAAAATTAAGATTGTTGCACAGTTAGGCATTGATTATTTATTTATTGTGCACTTTTCTAAAGCATTTGCTAATCTAGATCCAGAAGCTTTTATCGATCAGTATATTATTGATTTAAATGTATCACATGTATCTGCTGGATTTGATTATACGTATGGTAAATTCGGAAAAGGCACTATGGATACGATAAAGACACATGCTAAAGGGTATTTCTCTACAACCACGATTCCACAATTAAAAAGAGATAATGCCAAGATTAGTTCCTCGCTTATTAGGTCTTACTTAAAAGAGGGGAGCGTTGAAAAAATCCCTCCGCTTTTGGGAAGATACTATACAGTTAGTGGTCCGGTCGTGCAAGGTGATCAAAGAGGGAGACAATTAGGTTTTCCAACAGCAAACGTTGCTGTTAGCGAAGATTTCATCACCCCGCCTACAGGTGTTTACGCTGTAAGAATTTTTGTTCAAGGAAAATGGCGTAAAGGGGTCTGTAATTTAGGCTATAAGCCAACTTTCCATGATGACTTAAAGACCCCTTCTATTGAAGTTCATATTTTTGATTTCGATCAAGATATATATGGTGAAGAGGTTGAAGTAGAGTGGCATCAACATATTAGAGATGAACGAAAGTTTAATGGAATTGAAGCTTTAATAGAGCAAATTGCTAAAGATAAGCAAGCAACACTCGATTATTTTGCAAAAAACAACGGTTAATTCTTGCATTTTGTCTAAAAAAGTTGTATTCTTATAAACGTATTGATTGATGAACCTTTGCTTGGCAAGTCGAGTCACCGACGCTCGCTCAGTAACAGGGGATTGAAATTTTAGGAGGTGAATCGGATGGCAATCACTAAAGAACGTAAAAATGAACTTATCAGTGAGTACAAAACTCATGAAAATGATACTGGATCTCCAGAAGTTCAAATCGCTGTCCTTACAGAAGAAATCAACAATTTGAACGAACATTTACGTACTCATAAGAAAGATCACCACTCTCGTCGTGGTCTATTAAAAATGGTAGGTAAACGTCGTAACCTATTAACTTACCTTCGTAACAAAGATGTACAACGTTACCGTGAGTTAATCAATAAGCTTGGTTTACGTCGATAATAAGAAGCTTGTCTTCTTATTTGAAGAAGCGGGATTTTTTCCCGCTTTTTTATTAGCCTAAAAACGCTATTCTACATAAAATTTTGTTATTTTATATATTTGAAAAAGTGTGCATAATAGTATTAATGATGAAAATATGTCATGGCATTTTGCTTTAGTATATATGATTTTGTAAGTGAAATGGTAGAGAGGGGTACAAATATGGGACAAGATAAGCATATCTACAGCATAGATTGGGCTGGACGCAAGTTGTCTGTTGAAATTGGACAATTAGCAAAGCAAGCAAACGGTGCTGTATTGGTTCGCTATGGTGATACAGCTGTACTAAGTACAGCAACGGCATCAAAAGAACCGAAGAACTTAGATTTCTTTCCACTTACTGTGAACTATGAGGAAAGATTATACGCAGTCGGTAAAATACCTGGCGGCTTTATTAAACGTGAAGGTCGTCCAAGTGAAAGAGCCATTCTAGCTAGCCGATTAATTGATAGACCAATTCGACCACTTTTCCCGGACGGTTTCCGCAATGATGTTCAAGTTGTCAGTATGGTTATGAGTGTCGACCAAGATTGTTCTTCGGAAATGGCGGCAATGTTTGGGTCATCTCTTGCATTAAGTGTTTCTGATATTCCGTTTGCCGGTCCAATTGCAGGTGTAACTGTTGGCAGAGTTGACAATGAATTTATCATTAACCCTTCTGTAGAACAAACAGAAAAAAGTGATATTCATTTAGTCGTTGCTGGTACGAAAGATGCGATCAACATGGTAGAAGCAGGGGCAGAAGAAGTTCCTGAAGAAACGATGCTTGAAGCAATTATGTTTGGTCATGATGAGATAAAACGATTAATTGCCTTCCAAGAGAAGATTGCTGAAGAAATTGGTAAAGACAAGATGGAAGTTACACTTTATCAAGTCGATGAAGAGATTAATGCAACTGTGCGCGCTATGTGTGAAGCGGATATGATTCCTGCTATTCAAGTTCAAGAAAAACATGCTAGAGAAGCGGCCATTAAAGTTGTCAAAGATAAAGTGATCACCCATTTTGAAGAGCAAGAAGTTGATGATGACTATCTTAAACAAGTAAAGCAAGTACTTGATAAAATTGTTAAACAAGAAGTACGCCGCTTAATTACTGAAGATAAAGTAAGACCTGATGGGCGTGGACTAGAGGAAATTCGTCCGCTGTCATCTGAGATTGATTTACTTCCACGTACACATGGATCAGGACTGTTTACACGTGGTCAAACACAAGCGTTGAGCATTTGTACATTAGGTGCGCTTGGTGATGTACAAATTTTAGATGGTCTTGGCATTGAAGAAGAAAAACGTTTTATGCACCATTATAATTTTCCTAATTTCAGTGTTGGTGAAACTGGCCCGATGAGAGGACCTGGTCGTCGTGAAATCGGACACGGTGCTTTAGGAGAAAGAGCTTTAGAACCAATTATTCCATCAGAAAAGGATTTTCCTTATACGATTCGACTTGTTTCTGAAGTGTTGGAATCTAATGGTTCCACCTCACAAGCAAGTATCTGTGCAAGTACTTTAGCAATGATGGACGCTGGGGTACCAATTAAAGCGCCAGTTGCTGGTATTGCGATGGGTCTTATCAAATCAGGTGATTATTACTCTATTCTAACCGATATTCAAGGAATGGAAGATCACTTAGGTGATATGGACTTTAAAGTAGCAGGTACAAGTAAAGGCGTTACAGCACTACAAATGGATATTAAAATAGATGGTCTTTCTAGAGAAATTTTAGAAGAGGCATTACAACAAGCAAAAATCGGTAGAATGCAGATTCTTGATTCCATGCTAGCAACAATTGCTGAACCTAATAAAGAGCTTTCACAATATGCACCGAAAATCTTAATGATGTCAATTAACCCAGATAAAATCCGTGATGTTATTGGACCAAGTGGAAAACAAATCAATAAAATCATTGAAGAAACGGGCGTAAAAATTGATATCGAACAAGATGGTACAGTATTTATTTCTTCAGTCGATGAAGCGATGAACCAAAAAGCGAAGAAAATCATTGAAGATATCGTTCGTGAAGTAGAAGTTGGACAAATGTATTTGGGTAAAGTGAAGCGCATAGAGAAATTTGGTGCTTTCGTAGAAATCTTTAATGGGAAAGATGGACTTGTTCATATTTCTGAACTAGCTGAAGAGCGGGTAGGAAAAGTCGAAGATGTGCTTTCAATAGGTGATGAAGTCCTTGTAAAAGTGACGGAAATCGATAAACAAGGTAGAGTGAACCTTTCTCGTAAAGCTGTATTAAAAGAGCAGCGTGAACAAAAAGAAAAAGCTGAGAATAAATAAACTTGTAAGAAAGTCAGGGTTGTCCCCTGATTTTTTTCTTTCTTTTTTTGTTAGAATATAAAATGATGATGTTTTTTGTGAGCCCTTGGCTTGTTTCTTTTACTTGTCAAAGGGATTGTTATTATGTAAGCGCTTTATCAAATAGTTAAACTGTTCTACCTTGTCCTCCTTTAACATATTTTAATGAAGAGGGAGGCTGGTGTTATGAGAAAAATTGGATACACGCTGGTAATAGTCATTAGTGGATTTTTAATCGTTGCGAACCCGTTAACAGATCAATATATGTCTTTAGCCCTGAATGAAAGCATATCGGTAAGTAAAGTAGATGATCCGCTTTTAATAGAAATAAAGGAGCAAGCGAAGACGTTTGAAGTACCTGCCAAGGATGCTGTTATAGATAGAGTATGGAAGGCGATTCCAGGATTAAATGGACTAAAGGTTGATGTGAATGCATCTTATAAAAAGATGAAAAAGGACGGGTCCTTTGATAAAGAGAAACTCGTATTTTCCGAAGTAAAACCAAAAATCCATCTAGAAGATTTAGAACCTTCACCGATTTATAAGGGCCATCCAGACAAGCCGATGGTTAGTTTATTAATTAATGTAGCTTGGGGAAATGAGTATCTTCCTAAAATGTTGGAAACATTAAAGAAACATAATGTAAAAGCAACGTTTTTTTTAGAAGGAAGATGGACGCAAAATAACCCTGATTTAGCAAAAATGATTGTTGCCGCAGGGCACGAAATTGGCAATCATTCTTATACGCATCCTGATTTGAAAGTTGCTTCTGATCAAAAAACGAAAGAAGAAATTGCGAAAACTAACGAAGTCATAGAGGCGACGACTGAACAAAAGGTGAAATGGTTTGCCCCCCCAAGTGGTAGTTATCGTAATCAAACCGTCAACATTGCTAATGGGCAAGGACTACTTACTGTGATGTGGACTGTCGATACGATAGATTGGCAAAAACCATCACCTGAAACGATTATTAATCGTGTAGTCAATAAAGTAGAAAATGGTTCAATGGTCTTAATGCATCCAACAGAATCAACAGCAAATGCACTGGACAGAATGATTGTAGGGATTAAAGACAAAGACTTACAAATTGGGACAGTGACATCCTTATTATCAGAGGAAAGAATCGGATCACACGAAAAGCCGAAAAAATAACAAGCGAGATTTTGCAAAAAATAGCAACAATAGATACACTTATGTTATTCTACCATCATGAGTCTTTTTTTCTAATGAATGATAAACAGTTGTTTTGAAAAGCATTTCGTATCATTCGAAAAAAAGACAGCTTGCAAACAGAACAGGAGGAGCATGCTTGATTAAAAGATATACTTGCAAAAATGGAACAAGAATCGTATTAGAAAATATTCCGACTGTCCGCTCTGTTGCCATTGGCGTTTGGATTGGAACAGGATCAAGAAATGAAGATAAAGAGAATAATGGGATTTCCCACTTTCTTGAACATATGATTTTTAAAGGTACAGAGTCAAAAACAGCTAGAGAAATAGCGGAGTCTTTTGATAGTATTGGTGGACAAGTGAACGCTTTCACATCAAAGGAATATACATGCTATTACGCAAAAGTACTGGATACTCACGCCTCATTTGCGTTAGATGTACTAGCAGATATGTTTTTCAACTCTTCCTTCGATAACGAAGAGTTGAAAAAAGAGAAAAATGTTGTCTACGAAGAAATTAAAATGTATGAAGATACACCGGATGATATTGTCCATGATGTTTTAAGCAAGGGTGTATATGAAAGTCATTCATTGGGGTACCCTATACTCGGAACGGAAGAAACACTAGAAACGTTTAACGGGGACACATTAAGAGACTATATGCATAATCACTATATATCTGAGAATGTCGTCATCTCCATTGCAGGTAATGTGCCTGAATCATTTATTAAAGAAGTTGAGTCGCATTTTGGTACATATACAGGTGGTAGTCCGGCAGTAAACGAAACAGTACCTACTTTTCACAATAATAAGATCGCCAGAAAGAAAGAAACGGAACAAGCGCATCTTTGTTTAGGGTTTAACGGACTTCCAGTCGGTCATGATGATATGTATCAGTTGATCGTTCTAAATAATATTCTTGGTGGTAGCATGAGTAGTCGCTTATTCCAAGATGTGAGGGAAGATAAGGGGCTCGCTTACTCTGTGTTTTCTTATCACTCTTCTTTTAAAGATAGTGGTTTGGTTACAATATATGGCGGTACCGGTGCGAAACAAATGAATGTTCTTTTCGAAACGATTCAGAACACATTAGACGTTTTAAAACGAAACGGAATAACAGAAAAAGAATTAGTCAATAGTAAAGAGCAATTAAAAGGTGGCTTAATGCTAAGTTTAGAAAGTACAAATAGTCGCATGAGCCGTAACGGCAAAAATGAACTATTGCTTGGATCTCATCGTACATTAGATAAAATTATTGAAGAAATTGATGAAGTATCAATGGATGAAGTCAATGAAATGGCGAAAAAGATCTTTACAGATGACTACTCCTTAGCCTTAATTAGTCCAGATGGTGAATTACCTCAAGGGCTATAAATAAAAGAGAACAATTTCCCGTTTGTTAAGATAGGAAATTGTTCTTTTTTTATTATAAAAATTATATTTTCTTTAGCCTTTGTTCTTTTTTAAAACCGCACGAAAACAACTTAATTCTCCCCATATAGTTGATGTGAGGACATTAGAAGGTCGGGTGAAGGTCACATGATCAAAAAAGGTTAATCCAGCTTCGTGAATCATACGATTGAACATGTCTAGATCGATGGTAGGATAATCACATGTTAAAATAATAAGTCCATCCTCTTTTAATACACGTTTAAACTCTACAAGGCTTTTATATATATCCTCAATACTTAAATGTTCAATAACGGAAATACAGAAGATTTTATCAAATAGTTGCCCACTGTATGGTAAATCAGTTAAGGAACAGCAATTCATAGATAAGTTGTTTAACAATCGCTGTACATTTCCTTCTTGTATGTCGTCATGTGTATATGTTTCCTTCATATCTAACAAAATGGCTTTACTGTCTAATAATCTCTCATCGATATCACAGGCAAAAGTGTGTTTGCATATCTCACTTAGATAAAATTTTAAGGGATGCCCCAATCCACAGGCTGCATCGAGAACAATTTCATTTTTGTCTGCAAAATTTTTTGCCCATTCATACTCATAGGGTCTTGTTTCCCATTCCTTAGGTAACTGGAAGACAAACTGCTGAGATTTCGGATCGTCAGTTGTAATAAACCTAGAATCTGTTATGTTTTTCATTTTATTTCCTCCTCACTTAGCATTTTATTGTATGTGAATAAAGATGAGTCGCTACCTCACTATTTAATAACTTTTCTTATTTAAAGTGTTTTTTAAAAGTAAGGAGTTTCGTCCTTCATTCTTTATCAATCTTCTCTTCACAACTAAGGTTCAAACTTAGAGTCTATTCTTTGTTAGAGAACTCACCGAATAGGTCATTTCTACATAAGATGTTGAAGTAATTGAGTAAAAGAACATAAAAAGTTCTTTAAAAGAAGGTGAGTGTTGCATGCTGACAGGATTACAAATTGCAGTGATCGGCGGAGATGCAAGGCAGCTTGAGGTCATTCGTAAGCTGACAGAATTGGATGCAAAATTATATTTAGTTGGTTTTGAACAGCTTGACCACGCTTTTTCTGGTGCAGTAAAGGAGAAGTTAGATGAAGTTGACTTTACATGCATTGACGCCATTATATTGCCAGTGCCTGGGGCTGGGGTGGATGGACAGATTGATACAATTTTCTCTAATGAAAAAATTACAATAAATGAAGAAATTTTAAAGAAAACACCGCAACATTGTAAAATTTATTCTGGTATTAATCCTCCTTATCTTCAAGAAATTTCAACCAAAGCAGATCGTGAAGTTGTTCAATTATTTAATCGTGATGATGTCGCAATATACAATTCAATCCCCACTGTTGAAGGTGCATTAATGATGGCCATTCAACATACTGATTTTACAATTCACGGATCAAATGTGACTGTATTAGGACTAGGAAGAACAGGTATGAGTATAGCTCGTGCATTTCATGCTTTAGGAGCTAAAGTGAAAGTAGGAGCTAGAAAAAGCGAGCATATAGCGAGAATAACTGAAATGGGTCTTACGCCTTTTCATTTGAGTGATATTGAAGAAGCCGTTGTGGATACAGATATATGCATTAATACAATTCCCGTACAAGTCGTGGTGGCGTCAGTAATAGCGAAAATGCCAGTTCATACGCTCATTATTGATTTAGCTTCTAAACCGGGTGGTACGGACTTTAGGTACGCAGAGAAACGCGGGGTCAAAGCACTATTAGCACCTGGCCTTCCAGGAATCGTTGCACCAAAAACAGCGGGACGTATTTTAGCTAATGTTCTTTCACAATTGATTTTGGCTAATTTTGATGAAAGGGAGGATAAACAATCATGAATTTAAAAGGGAAAAAAATAGGATTCGGGTTAACTGGGTCGCATTGCACATATGATGCCGTTTTTCCGGAAATAGAGAAGTTAGTCGGGGCAGGAGCTGAAGTAATACCAGTCGTGACTTTTACAGTTCAAAACACGGTGACAAGATTTGGCGATGGAGAAGATTGGATTAAAAGAATAGAAGAAGTGACTGGGAATAAAGTCATCGATTCTATTGTAAAAGCAGAACCATTAGGTCCGAAAATCCCATTAGATTGCATGGTTGTTGCCCCATTAACAGGAAACTCCATGAGTAAATTTGCAAATGCTATGACAGATTCTCCAGTGCTTATGGCTGCCAAAGCAACATTAAGGAACGAAAAACCAGTTGTACTAGGTATATCGACTAATGATGCACTTGGCTTAAATGGCACAAATCTCATGCGTTTAATGTCAACAAAAAATATTTATTTTATCCCATTTGGGCAAGATGACCCGGTGAAGAAACCGAACTCAATGGTCGCCCGTATGACCGCATTATCTGATACAATAGTGAAAGCAATAAATGGTGAACAGATTCAGCCAGTCATTGTAGAAAGATACAAAGATGGTAACTAAGTTCGAGATTTATCATAGTTCCTTTTGTTAACTCATGAATATTTAGCAGACGACGGCTTTCGCCAGTAGACTTGGCGATAAGCCATGTTTTCTCATAAAATTTTATTTTTTAATGCGGGAATATGATAAAATATAAAATAATCTTAGTATACTATCTCTAGCTCGCTCTCATAGCTGAAATACGACTGAAAGATAGTCGCTCACTTGTTTGTTAGCTGAAAGGTAAACTAAAAAATATCAATCATTATGTTGGCCGGAAGGAGAAATGGTTATGACAGAGAAAAAAGACTTCCATGTAGCTGTAGTAGGAGCAACAGGAGCAGTAGGTGAACAAATGTTAAAAACATTGGAAGAGCGTGCTTTTCCGATATCAACGTTGAAAGTATTATCTTCGTCTCGCTCAGCTGGGAAGAAGATTCAATATAACGGTAAGGAATATACTGTAGAAGAAGCTACACCTGATAGTTTTGAAGGTGTAGATATTGCCTTGTTTAGTGCAGGGGGAAGTGTATCCAAACAATTAGCTCCAGAAGCTGTAAAGAGAGGAGCAATTGTGGTTGATAATACGAGTGCATTCCGTATGGATGAAAATACTCCACTCATCGTACCTGAAGTAAATGAAGAAGACTTGCATAACCATAATGGCATCATTGCCAACCCCAATTGTTCAACCATTCAAATGGTTGTAGCGCTTGAACCGATTAGAAAAGCATTTGGTTTAAATAAAGTGATTGTCTCCACTTATCAAGCAGTCTCTGGCTCAGGGCAAGCAGCTATTGATGAATTGCAAGAGCAAACAAGAGCGATCCTAGATAATCAAGCATACACGCCTGAAGTATTGCCAGTAAAGGGTGATAAAAAGCATTATCAAATCGCTTTTAACGCCATTCCTCAAATAGATAAATTTGTTGATAACGGTTATACATTTGAAGAAATGAAAATGATTAATGAAACGAAAAAAATTATGCATCTGCCTTCTTTACCAGTCGCTGCGACTTGTGTTCGTCTACCCGTAGGAACTGGTCATTCTGAATCTGTGTATTTTGAGATTGATCAGGAAGGCATTAACGCAAAGGATATAAAAGCTTTGTTAAGTACCGCACCAGGTATAGAACTACAAGATGACCCTGAACAGCAAATTTATCCAATGCCAGCAGATTGTGTTGGTAAATCAGAAGTGTTCGTCGGTCGTATTCGCAATGACTTAGATGAGCCAAAAGGGTTCCATATGTGGGTCGTTTCTGATAATCTACTAAAAGGTGCAGCCTGGAATTCTGTACAAATCGCAGAAAGTCTTGTTAAATTAAAGTTAGTGAAATAAATTGCAATTACTCGAGGTGTTAAGATGAAAATCGTCGTTCAAAAATTTGGCGGTACATCGGTAAAAAATGAAGAAGGCAGGAGTCATGCATTAAGGCATATTAAAAATGCCGTTCAGGAAGGGTTCAAAGTGGTAGTTGTTGTTTCTGCAATGGGAAGAAAGGGAGACCCTTATGCAACAGACACGTTATTATCACTTGTTGGTGCGCCCCTTGCCAAAATCAATAAACGTGAAACAGATTTATTACTATCTTGTGGAGAAGTTATTTCAAGTGTTGTATTTACGAATATGCTTTTAGAAAATGAGCTAACGGCGACCGCATTAACAGGTGCGCAAGCTGGTTTTCGTACAAATCATGATCATATGAATGCGAAAATTATTGATATGAAATGTGAACGTTTAAAAAACGAGTTAGAATTACATGATGTTGTTGTCGTTGCAGGCTTTCAAGGATCAGCTAGAAACGGTGATACAACGACGATTGGACGTGGCGGTAGTGATACTTCAGCAGCTGCGCTAGGTTCTGCCCTTAATGCAGAGTGGATTGATATATTCACAGATGTTGAAGGGATTATGACAGCTGATCCGCGGATTGCACAGAATGCACGTTCTTTGGATGTCGTAACTTATACGGAAGTTTGCAATATGGCTTATCAAGGTGCAAAGGTTATTCATCCACGAGCAGTTGAAATCGCGATGCAATCAAAAATTCCCATTCGTATCCGTTCCACTTATACAGACGGTTTAGGGACGCTAGTTACGGCTGTTACGAAACAAAGTAGAGGAACAGATATAAAAGAAAGGCCGGTTACCGGGATTGCACATGTAGCGAATATTACGCAAATTAAAGTGGTTGCTAAAGAAAATCAGTATGACCTACAATCAGAGGTTTTTAAGGCAATGGCTAAAGAAGGCATTAGCGTTGATTTCATTAATATTTATCCACATGGAGTAACCTATACAGTGACCGAAGAAATGACCGATAAAGCGATACAAATTTTAAATGGATTAGGTCATGAACCAAAAGTGGAAAGAGGCTGTGCGAAAGTTTCAGTTGTCGGTGCAGGTATGCAAGGTGTACCTGGTGTTGCCTCTAAAATTGTAACAGCACTTTCGGAACAAGGCATTAGAATTATGCAATCAGCAGATAGCCATACGACTATTTGGGTTTTAGTTGAACAAGAAGATTTGCCGAAAGCAGTCAATGCACTCCATGATGCCTTTCATTTAGAAAAAGATCAAGTAGAAATGATATAAGTGATTATTAAAAAGAGGTGTAAAAATGGTTTTATTCGGAAGAGTTTCAACAGCAATGGTTACGCCATTCGATATCAATGGGCATATTGATTTTGCAAAGACAACTCAGTTGATTAATCATTTGATTGAGAATGGGACAGATTCCCTTGTTGTTGCTGGAACAACAGGCGAATCCCCTACGTTAACGAAAGAAGAAAAGCTTGCTTTGTTTAAACATGTAGTGAAGGTAACGGATGGACGCGTGCCAGTTATTGCCGGTACAGGTAGCAATAATACTTACTCATCCATTGAATTAACGAAAAAAGCAGCAGAAATTGGTGTAGATGCCATCATGTTAGTCGCTCCTTATTACAATAAGCCAAACCAAGCTGGCTTATATGAACATTTTAAAGCGATCGCAGCAAGTACAGATTTACCTGTTATGTTATATAATATTCCAGGTCGATCATCTGTTAATATTGCACCTGAAACAATTATTGAACTATCCAAGATTAAAAATATTGTCTCTGTAAAAGAAGCGAGTGGTGATCTTAATGCAATGACGAAGATTATCGCTGAAACAGATGACGATTTCTTGTTATATAGTGGCGACGATGGTATCGCTTTACCAGTCTTATCCATTGGTGGAGCAGGTGTTGTATCAGTGGCCTCACATATAATCGGCTCTGAAATTCAAGAAATGGTGCAAGCATTTTTAGATGGACACTATCAAGAGGCTGCAAAATTGCACCAATCCTTACTACCAATAATGGAAGCGATGTTTGCAGCGCCAAGTCCTGTACCAGTTAAAACCGCTTTGCAGGTCAAAGGCCTTGATGTCGGTTCGGTGCGTTTACCAATGGTACCACTTTCTGAACAAGAAAGAGCTACACTGATTGCCATTATTAAATAGTTAGCAAAAAATTCTGAACGTTCATTCCCACCTTAGGGTTTGAATTGTTCAGATTTTTTTTGTGATGTCATAACAAATTTACACTGGATAGTGGAGTAAAAAGGGGGCTCATCTTATATTTCACACAAATCTAAAATATATTAAGCAAACATAAGTAGTGCAGCTATCCTTGGAGAAGTTTTCGCATACTAGCTGAACTAGAGATATTTAAATCTTTGATTACTACTATTTAGTCCTTGTTCAATCCAAATCCAATACATCAATCGGGATGAAGGGAATTTACACGTTTCTTGGGTCTTTTACGTTCTTTTTTTAAAAGCAAGACTAACTGAATTATTAAAAACTTGATATTAGGTATCACTTTTTGAGGAGAGTATTTGCTAAAGTAAAATTATCCTTTATTGTGCCGTCTTCTTTAATTACTAAAGTGTTTAATTACTTAATTTAACTGGATAAATTGCTTAATAACCGCAAAAATGCATAAATTTGGTTGTTATTATTTTCTTAGTTAAAGTATAATGGGAATAACTGATTTTGATCGGGTGAATGAACTATAGGAGGATACATAAGTGAAAAGACAGAACGAAAGCATCAAGTTAGCAGCACTAGGTGGAGTTGGTGAATTAGGAAAGAATATGTACATAATCGAAGTTGATGAGGATTTATTCGTAATCGATGCAGGTTTAATGCTTCCAGAGAACGAAATGCTTGGAATTGATACGGTTATTCCAGATTTCACCTATCTTATTCAACAAAAAGATCGTGTGCAAGGAGTATTTTTAACCCACGGACATGAAGACCATATTGGAGCTTTATCTTATTTGCTTCGTCAAATTGAGGCCCCGGTATACGGAACTAAGCTTACGATTGCGTTAGCAAAAGCAAAAATGAAAGAGCAAGGATTTAAAGGGAAAGCTAAACTAGTGGAAATACATAGTGATACTGAACTACACTTTGATCATTGTGAAATTTCATTTTTTAAAACAAATCATAGCATCCCAGACAGTGTTGGGGTATGTATTCATACCTCACAAGGCAGTATCGTCTACACTGGGGATTTTAAATTTGACCAAGCGGCTGGCCCACTTTATAAAGCCGAAATTGGAAAAATGGCTAAAATCGGAGAAAATGGCGTTTTATGCTTATTATCTGATAGTACAGAAGCAGAAAAGCCGGGCTACACAAAATCTGAAGCTGAAGTATTAGATGATTTAGTGAAGCATTTTTATCAAGCAAAAGGGAGAGTCGTAGTAGCTACATTTGCGTCTGAGTTAATTAGGATTCAACAAGTATTTGACGCTGCGAAACAGACTAACCGAAAAGTAGCAATAGTAGGAAGAAGTTTGCAAAAAATATATGATATTGCCATCAGATTAGGGTTTTTGGATATTTATGAAGACGTAATGGTTTCTATGAACGATGTGAAAAACTTGGCAGATGAAGAAATCATTTATTTAGTGACAGGTACGCAAGGAGAGCCAATTGATGCACTGTATAAGATGGCGAAAAACTCTCACCGTCAAGTGCATATTCAATCTGGAGATTATGTGATATTCTTTGCTTCTCCTTTGAGAGGTTCGGAAGTTTATTTATCAAAAACAGTTGATGTATTGTTCAGGGGAGGAGCACATGTGGTCTCAGGTAAAGGGAGTTTTAATACATCTAGTCATGGTAGCAAAGAAGAGCTTAAATTCATGATTAATTTAATGAATCCGAGATATTTCTTTCCTGTTCATGGAGAATATAGGATGTTAAAGGCACATGCAAAAGTAGCTGAGTCGACTGGTATGGAAAGTGAAGCTATTTTTATTCCTGAAAAGGGAGAATTATATGAAATAGCAAAAGGAACCATGAAAAATGTGGGGAAGATCCCAACCGGACATGTATTAATTGATGGCAGTGGTGTAGGTGATGTTGGTAATATTGTCCTTAGAGATCGTAAGTTATTATCTCAAGATGGGATATTACTTGTGGTTGTTACGTTAAACAAAAAACAAAAAATCATTTCAGCAGGACCAGAAATTATTACAAGAGGCTTTGTTTATGTTAGAGAATCTGAAGAATTACTTGCAGAAGCAAGCAAATTGGTAAAAGAAATTGTTGAAGCCAAACTATCGAAAGAAGCTTTTGACTGGTCAGGTATCAAACAAGATATGAGAGAAGGTCTCAATCAGTTCTTATTTGATAAAACAAAACGTCGTCCGATGATCTTACCGATAATTATGGAGTCCTAAAAAAGCAGGCAATTACGTATTCGTGGTTGCCTGCTTATATTTTTATTTCGATAATAGATATCTTCGTTTCTAAAAGCATTAGTAGAATGAAAATCCCATCCCTGTTCATACTAAATATATAAAAGTTTGAAGGGAGAAGTCTTATGGATTTTGAAATGAATGGGAATGATCAAGAGCAACAACCTAAAGAAGATAAACAATCGCCTTTAATGGAAAAGATACAGCAATTAGGTCAAACAAATGTACCGCAACTATCTCAAGATTCCAAAATTCACTGTTTGACTATCGTTGGACAAATAGAAGGGCATTTACAACTACCGCCACAAAATAAGACAACAAAATATGAACATCTTATCCCTCAGATTGTAGCCATTGAGCAAAATCCAAAAATAGAAGGTTTGTTAGTAATATTAAATACTGTAGGTGGAGATGTAGAAGCAGGATTAGCGCTTGCTGAAATGTTAGCATCATTGTCGAAACCTACAGTTTCAATCGTGTTAGGTGGTGGACACTCAATAGGTGTACCTATAGCCGTATCTTGTGATTATGCCTATATTGCTGAATCAGCAACGATGACCATTCACCCCATTCGGTTAACCGGCTTAGTAATTGGGGTGCCACAAACTTTTGAGTATTTAGATAAAATGCAAGAACGCGTCATTAACTTTGTAACAAAACACTCACAGATTACTGAAGAGAAGTTTAAAGACTTAATGTTTGCTAAAGGAAATTTGACAAGAGATATTGGAACGAATGTGATTGGTGCTGATGCTGTTGAATTTGGTTTGATTAATGAAGTAGGTGGTATTGGCCCAGCATTAAAAAAACTTGAGGAGTTAATTGAAAACAATGAACATCAGGAGGGGCTTGTGCAATGATATTATATACAGCCATGCCAAGTGAATGGATATACCAAGCTGAACCATCTGAATATGCGAAACAAAAAGTGGTTAACTTTGAAGGTATCCCGTTACTAGTGGAATTAACTAGTGGTTCTGAATATCGTGTAATCCAAGTAATGAGTACGGACCCAAATGATTTCATGAATGAAAATATTGGACCTGGAGTAAAAATCACCCTCAGTTAAGTAAAAGATGGATGAAATTATGCTATAATAAATGAACAAACGTAGAGCAGCCACTAAAAGGCTGCTCTCTTCTTTCATGCATCATTCAAGTACTTATAAATCAGGTGATAAAATGGCGAAAAAAAAGAAGCGTAAAACGCGAAAAAAGCAACAAGTGAGACAAACTTTAAAATATGAATTAACTGCTCTAGTGATGCTCGCATTAGCAGTGATTGCTATAGCGAAATTAGGGGCAGTAGGTGGAGCAATCGTACTTTTTTTCAGGTTTTTTACCGGCGAATGGTACATGCTTTGTTTAATTGGATTAGTGATTTATGCAGGATTTCTAATGTGGAAAAGGGAGAGACCTGATCTCTTTCATATGAAATTAGTGGGCATGTACTTCATCATTAGTGCACTTCTTTTATTAAGTCATGTAACGTTATTTGAATTACTTTCAAATGGGGGAGCATTTACCGACCCAAGTGTAATCATGAATACATGGCGTCTCTATTGGGGTGAGGTGACAAATCAAGCCAGCACTTCAGATTTAGGTGGAGGCATGATTGGAGCATTAATGTTTGCCGTTTTCTATTATTTATTTGATGAAGCTGGCTCAAAAATTATTGCATTCCTCTTGATTATCGTAGGAATTATATTAATTACAGGGAAAACTTTTGGCCCTGCGATGGGCGATATGACCATTTCATTTGCTCAATTTCTAAAAAAACAATGGCTAGCATTTCTTGATGATGTAAAAGGTTGGGTAAGTAAAAAGAATAAGCGCAATGCTAAACCTCGTACGAGAAGAAGTAAAGAGAATCAAGAAGAGCGGGCAATAACAATCCATAACAGCTCAGAAGACATGGATAAAGACAATACACCAGAAGAACCAATTATTTCTAGTTTTTCTCAAAATGCTTATGATCAAGAACAAGATGTTACAGTCCCGGTACAAGGGATAAGCGAGAGACAACCGGAGGACGAAGAGCAGCAAGATGAGACTGTACCACCGATTACATTTACAGAAGTGGAAAATAAGGATTATAAACTACCACCAATGAAATTATTAAAGGCACCTAATCACACCGACCAAAGCGGTGAATATAAACTTATTCATGATAATGCAGCAAAGCTTGAGAGAACCTTCCAAAGCTTTGGTGTTAAAGCTAAAGTAACCCAAGTTCATCTTGGACCGGCAGTAACCAAATATGAAGTACATCCTGATGTAGGTGTGAAAGTGAGTAAAATTGTTAGTTTAAGTGACGACTTAGCACTTGCTTTAGCAGCAAAAGATATCCGAATTGAAGCACCAATTCCAGGAAAATCAGCTATCGGGATAGAGGTACCGAATTCAGAAGTTGCGATGGTTTCCTTAAGAGAGGTCATTGAACCTAAAGGTAAAGATCGCAATGATTCAAAACTATTAATCGGTTTAGGAAGAGATATTACTGGCGAAGCTGTCACGGCAGAGTTGAATAAAATGCCGCATTTGCTCGTCGCTGGAGCGACAGGAAGTGGGAAGAGTGTTTGTATTAATGGCATTATTACTAGTATTTTAATGAGAGCGAAACCTCATGAAGTGAAATTGATGATGATTGACCCAAAAATGGTAGAGCTTAATGTATATAATGGCGTCCCACATCTATTAGCGCCTGTTGTGACAAATGCCAAAAAAGCTTCTCAAGCACTGAAAAAGGTTGTAAGCGAAATGGAGAGAAGATATGAATTATTCTCCCATACAGGCACAAGAAACATAGAAGGTTATAATGAATTTATAAAAAGGCAAAATAAAATAGAGGAAGCTAAGCAACCACTACTCCCTTACATCGTTGTTATTGTTGATGAGTTAGCGGACTTAATGATGGTTGCTTCATCGGATGTTGAGGATGCAATCACTAGATTAGCACAAATGGCTAGGGCAGCTGGTATTCATCTAATCATTGCGACTCAACGTCCTTCAGTAGATGTCATCACCGGTGTGATAAAAGCAAATATTCCATCAAGAATTGCGTTTGCTGTTTCTTCTATGACGGATTCAAGGACGATTTTAGACATGGGCGGAGCAGAGAAGTTATTAGGAAGAGGCGATATGTTATTTATGCCAGTCGGCGCATCAAAACCTATTCGGGTACAAGGCGCATTTTTATCGGATGATGAAGTAGAAGAAATTGTTGATTTTGTCATTGGTCAGCAAAAAGCGCAATATCAAGAAGAAATGATTCCCGATGATTTACCAGATTCACAAGCAAGTGAAGTTGATGACAAATTATATGATGAAGCAGTTGAGCTTGTCATTGAAATGCAAACAGCCTCTGTTTCCATGTTGCAAAGGAGGTTCCGTATCGGTTATACGCGAGCAGCGAGGTTAATTGATGAAATGGAGCTGCGAGGAATCGTCGGACCTTATGAGGGAAGTAAACCAAGAACAGTACTCGTCAGCCAAAGTATGGATGAGGCATCTTCTTAAAAATATAT
Source organism: Cytobacillus sp. OWB-43 (assembly GCF_034651445.1). Taxonomy (NCBI): domain Bacteria; kingdom Bacillati; phylum Bacillota; class Bacilli; order Caryophanales; family Bacillaceae; genus Cytobacillus; species Cytobacillus sp. OWB-43. Next base: position 567,201 of record NZ_JAYEFF010000001.1, read on the forward strand.
TTAACGCTTTTTAGCAACACAGCTTTAATCAACAATTGAAAGAAAGTATGTACAAAGAATAGGTTAATATTTATTATAAATATGACCTATTCTTTTTTTAAAAGGTTTCTAAAATATTTTAGTAGCATTTGATTTTTATCAAAAGAAGCCTATAACGAAAGGGAAAATAAATAAACAAAACTCTTTAAGACATCAACTATGAGTCAACAAATGTGAAAAATATTCACTTTTTTCACTATCTTTTTCGACATTTTTTGAAAAATATGTTTCTTTATATTTAGAAAAATGGTATAGTATTTTCGATTAGTAGAGATGATTGAACATCAGAGGTCTGATGTCTTGAGATTTGGATTTGGAGGAGCACAGCATGTCTATTAAGTCAGATAGCCGCCATTTGTATTTACAAGTAATTGATCGTTTGAAGCAAGATATTGATAAAGGAATTTATAAAGAGAGAGAAAAATTACCTTCAGAATTTGATCTTGCCAAACAATTAGGTGTCAGTCGTGCGACATTAAGAGAGGCATTAAGGATATTAGAAGAAGAGAATGTCATTATTCGTAGACACGGTGTCGGCACGTTCGTAAATACAAAGCCATTATTTACATCAGGAATTGAACAGTTAAATAGTATCACTAATATGATTACCCAAGCAGGTATGCAACCTGGGACTATATTCCTTAGCTCAGAGACGCAATGTCCAAGTGAGGAAGATATCAGACTTTTTTCCTGTTCAGCAGATGAAGAAATCTTAGTAGTAGAACGGGTGAGAACGGCAAATGGTGAACCTGTTGTTCATTGCTTGGATAAAATGTTGGCGAAGCATATTCCAGACTCTATCTCTTGGGAAAAAGAATCTATTTTTGAAAATTTGGAAGAAAAAACAGGCAGAAGAATTACATATGCGGTCTCTGAAATTGAACCGATTGGTTATCACGAGAAGGTCTCACCTATTTTAGATTGTAGCCCTGAGACAGCTCTACTCGTTCTTAAGCAGATGCATTACACTGAACAAGACGAGCCATTACTCCTCTCGGTTAACTATTTTAGAGCAGACAAATTTAGCTTCCATGTTCTTAGAAAACGGATTAACTAATCAATCATACTCATCTACTAATGTAAACCAATTCCTTAAGGGGGAGCAAAATGAAAAAACGTAAACTTGGATTAGTACTTTCTTTTGCACTAGCAGCAGGTACCATTTTAGGAGCATGTGGTTCTTCAGAAGAAAACGAAAAAGGATCAAGTTCAGAAGGCAACAAAGAAGAGTCATTCACGGTTGCAATGGTAACAGATGTTGGTGGCGTAGATGATAAATCATTTAACCAATCTGCATGGGAAGGGATTAAAGCTTTTGGTGAAGACAATGGCTTAGAAGAAGGTAAAGGTGGATACACTTACCTTCAATCCCAATCTGATGCTGATTATGCAACAAATTTAAATAACTTAACTCGTCAAAAATTCAATTTAGTGTTTGGTGTTGGAGCGATGATGCATGATGCGATTGCTGAAATTGCCGAACAACAAAAAGATAGCCAATTTTCAATTATTGATTCAGAAGTAGAGGCAGATAATGTAGCTAGCATTATGTTTAAAGAACAAGAGTCAGGTTTCTTAGCTGGTGTCGTTGCTGCAAATGCAACAAAAGGGGATACAGTTGGTTTTATCGGCGGTATGGAACTTCCTGTTATTGAACGCTTTGAAGCAGGGTTTATTGCAGGTGTTAGAGCTGTAAATCCAGATATTAAAGTAGAAAGCAATTACTCAGGTGCATTTGACAAAGCAGAGCTTGGTCAATCAATAGCCTCTAAGATGTATGCTTCTGGCATTGATGTCATCTTCCATGCGGCTGGTGGAACAGGTAATGGATTATTCAAAGAAGCACGTGACTTAAAAGGAAAAGATCCAGAGAGAGAACTTTGGGCAATTGGTGTTGACGCAGACCAATCAGCAGAAGGGGTAGTCGGAGATCATAATATTATCCTTACATCTGCTATGAAACGTGTAGACGTTGCTGTACAAGATATCGCTACTAAAGCAAAAGTTGGGAACTTCCCTGGTGGCGAAACTACTGTTTACGGTTTAAATGAAGATGGAGTGACTTTGGCACCAATCAACGAAGAGTTCGCTGCCAAAGCGGAAGTTGAAACACAAGTAAACGAATGGATTGAAAAAATTAAGAGTGGAGAAGTTACTCCTCCTCAATCAGTAGAAGAAGCGAAGGCATTTACAGCAGAGTAATGAGGAAAGGAATAAGGGACTTGAAATCTCTTATTCCTTTTTAACTTAAAAGGTTAATTGAAAAGAATAACAAATTATCCTTTTCAATTAGGTTTTTAAAGATAAGCCTAAAATTTCATTCATGGATGTTCAATCAATCATAAATAAAAAGCGAGGTCTGACCTCTAACTACATAAGGGTAAGGAGTGGAGAGGGTGGAATATGTTATTGAAATGCTCAATATTCGTAAAGAGTTTCCGGGTATTGTAGCGAATAATAATATCACACTTCAAGTTAAACCAGGAGAAATTCATGCGCTCCTCGGAGAAAATGGTGCAGGAAAATCAACGTTAATGAATGTTTTATTCGGTCTTTATCAACCTGAAAAAGGGGAGATTAAAGTCAGGGGAAACATTGAAAAAATCACCAATCCAAATGTCGCGAATGAGTTGGGTATTGGGATGGTTCATCAACATTTCATGCTAGTTGATAAATTTACAGTAACAGAAAATATTATTTTAGGGAAAGAGATCACATCAAAAGGTAAAATTGATTTAAAAGAAGCGGAAAAAGTAGTTAGCGACATTTCACAAAAATATGGTTTATCGGTAGATCCAAAAGCAAAAATTGCAGATATTTCTGTAGGAATGCAACAGCGTGTTGAGATTCTAAAAACACTTTATCGAGGAGCAGATATCCTAATATTCGATGAACCTACTGCAGTGCTAACACCACAGGAGATTGCAGAGCTTATTCAAATAATGGGTAAGCTGATTAAAGAGGGTAAATCTATCATTCTGATTACTCATAAACTAAAAGAAATTATGGAAGTATGTGACCGAGTAACGGTTATTCGCAAAGGTGAGGGAATTGGAACGCTAAATGTATCTGAAACAAATCCCGATGAATTAGCTAGTTTAATGGTTGGTAGGGAAGTGACGTTTAAAACTGAAAAAACAGAAGCTATGCCGAAAGAAGCGTCATTAGAAATACAATCGCTTACAGTAAAAGATTCTCGCAATATCGCAGTTGTAGACAATTTAAACTTAACAGTCAGAAAAGGGGAAATTGTCGGTATTGCAGGTGTAGATGGTAATGGACAAACAGAATTGGTAGAAGCCATTGCAGGATTAAGAAAAGTAGAAAAAGGGTCAATTCTGTTAAACAATAAAGAAATTACTAAATTAAATACAAGAAAAGTAACTGAATCAGGTATTGGACATATCCCGCAAGATCGCCATAAACATGGCTTAGTATTAGATTTTACAATTGGTGAAAATATGGTGCTACAAACCTATTACCAACAGCCTTATTCGAAAACAGGTTTGATGAATAAGAAAGCGATTTATGACCAAGCAAATAGATTAATAGAAGAATATGATGTACGAACACCAAGTGAATATACACCAGCTCGCGCTCTTTCTGGAGGTAATCAGCAAAAAGCGATTATCGGCAGAGAAGTAGATCGTAATCCAGATTTATTAATTGCCTCACAACCGACTAGGGGGCTTGACGTGGGTGCAATTGAATTCATCCATCGCAAGTTAATTGACCAAAGAGATCAAGGTAAAGCCGTGCTGTTAGTTTCTTTTGAAATGGACGAAATCATGAATGTGAGTGACCGTATTGCTGTTATTTTTGAAGGGGAAATCATTGCAATGGTTGATCCCAAGGAAACGACAGAGCAAGAGTTGGGCTTATTAATGGCTGGTTCAACGAAGAAAAAGGTAGGTGATGGAAATGTCTAACCGTATGCAAAACATATTAATACCAATCATTGCCGTGCTTCTTGGTATCATTGTCGGGACTATATTAATGATTGTAACAGGTTATGATGCTATTGCAGGGTTTATAGCTCTGTGGAATGGTGCATTTGGTGATGTTTATTTTTTCGGTGAAACCGTTAGACAAATCATCCCCTATATATTAGCTGGCCTTGCAGTTGCATTTGCTTTTAAAACAGGCCTTTTTAACATCGGAGTTGAAGGGCAATTAATTGTTGGTTGGTTAGCTGCTGTTTGGGTAGGTGTAGCTTTTGAACTACCGAAGATCATTCATTTACCTTTAGCTGTGCTAGCTGCTGCTTTAGCGGGGGCGATTTGGGCATTTATACCTGGTTTCTTAAAAGCACAATATCGTGTTCATGAAGTTATTGTCACAATTATGTTGAATTATACTGCACTTCATATTACGAACTATATTATTCGAACAAAATTGTCAGAAGGTAGTGATAGTTCGGACCCAATTGCTGAAACAGCAAGTCTTCGTTCACCTTTATTAGAATCTTTAACAGATTACTCTCGTATGCACTGGGGAATTGTTATTGCCATTATTGCTGTTATTATTATGTGGTTTATTTTGGAGAAAACAACGAGAGGATTTGAGTTGAAGGCTGTTGGCTTAAATCAACATGCTTCAAATTATGCAGGCATGAATGTTAAAAAGAATATTATTCTTTCCATGGTGATATCTGGAGTTTTTGCTGGTTTAGCTGGTGCAATGGAGGGGCTTGGGACTTTCGGATATGCCGCTGTGAAAAGTGGATTTACTGGAGTCGGCTTTGATGGTATCGCTGTAGCTTTATTAGGTGCTAATTCACCGATAGGCATTGTTTTGGCGGCGATTCTTTTCGGGAGCTTGAAGGTTGGTGCCCTTAATATGCCACTAGAAGCAGGCGTTCCGAACGAGTTGGTTGATATTATTATTGCTTTAATTGTTTTCTTTGTGGCTTCAAGTTATATGATTCGATTACTCATAAGAAAGATTAATAAGAAGGGGGTGAAGTAAGTGGGTATCATGGAAATATTAATGATTATTGTGCCAACTACTTTACTTTGGGCAGCACCCCTTATTTTCACCGCGTTAGGTGGAACTTTCTCAGAACGTTCAGGTGTAATTAATATTGGATTAGAAGGATTAATGGTAATAGGTGCTTTTACAGCAATTGTCTTCAATTTATCGTTTGCCGATGTATTAGGGGCATCGACCCCGTGGGTTTCGCTATTAGTAGCCATGCTTGCTGGAGTCATTTTTTCAGCTATTCATGCGGTAGCATCCATCACTTTTAGAGCGGATCAAACTGTTTCTGGTGTCGCAATCAATCTGTTAGCAGTAGGAGTTACCTTATTTCTAGTAAAATTTATTTATGATAAAGGGCAAACAGATATCATTCAAGAGAGCTTCAGTAAAATAGATATCCCGCTTTTAAGTGATATCCCGTTTATTGGCCCGATATTCTTTTCTAATACGTATTACACTTCGTTTGTAGCAATCATTTTCGCTGTGGTTGCTTGGTATGTCATTTATAAGACAAAATTCGGTCTCAGATTACGGTCTGTTGGCGAACATCCGATGGCCGCAGATACTATGGGGATTAATGTGACAAAAATGCGCTATTATGGCGTATTACTTTCGGGAGCGCTAGGTGGTATAGGTGGTGGTGTATATGCCCAAGCGATCTCTTCTGATTTTGGTCATGCGACAATTAGTGGACAAGGATTTATGGCATTAGCTGCAATGATATTTGGGAAATGGCATCCCTTAGGAGCAATGGGTGCAGCGATATTCTTTGGCTTTGCCCAAAGTTTGAGTATTATTGGTTCTAGCTTACCGCTATTAGAGAATATCCCAAATGTCTATCTACTTGTTGCACCATATGTATTAACGATTATAGCACTCACTGGATTTATAGGTAGAGCAGATGCGCCAAAAGCTTCTGGGATACCGTATATTAAAGGAAATAGATAATAAGTAAAGTCTCGGGAGATTGGCCCTGAGACTTTTATTTTACTTATTTTCTCCTATAGATGTCTGCAAGATTAGCATAGGATGGTTATTAACGTATATAATAGAAAATATTGTTTTCTTTTCATACATATACTAAAAAGATGACAAAATAGGAAGAAGTGCGATTCAAATAGTATGTTTTAAGGTAAAAAGGAATAAGGAGGTTTATTAATGAATATTACAACAGAAACGGTTAAAGAAATTGATGGTGTTAAGCTCCATCAAATTAAAACAGATAAATATAAAACAAATACGATTGTTTGGAAAATGAAAGCGCCTTTAAGTAAAGATACTGTCACACTAAGGGCTTTATTACCGCATGTGTTAGAAAGTAGTAGCGCTGCATATCCTACCACGGCTAAGTTGAGGGCATACTTAGATGAGCTTTATGGCGCTTCCTTATATGTGGACCTCTCAAAAAAAGGGGAGTACCACATTATTTCCATGACTATTGAAATGGCAAATGAAAAATTTCTATCTGATCAGACCCCATTACTTAGAAAAGCTTTTGAATTACTTTCAGAGCTTTTACTCCATCCATTATCCAATAATGGAGCTTTTGACCGAGAGGTGGTTGAAAGTGAGAAAAGAACATTAAAGCAGCGGATACAAGCAGTTAATGATGATAAAATGAGATATGCTAATTTACGTCTTGTACAAGAAATGTGTAAAGATGAAGCCTATGCGCTCCATGTACACGGTGAATTAGATGATTTACCATTAATTACAGAATCGTCTCTTTATCATTATTACGAAAAGGCTCTAGCTGAAGATGAGCTTGATTTATATATGATTGGTGATATTGATACGAATGAAGTTGAACAATATGTTCGTGAATTATTACCTTTAAAAACTCGATCTATTAAAGAAACCTCAATGGCTAGAGCAAACGATTTGATTGAGCCAGAAACGATTAAGGAAGAGCAGGATGTGAAACAAGCGAAATTAAATATTGGTTATCGTACTGGTATCACTTATGGTGATCCTGAATATAGTGCGTTACAAATATTTAACGGAATTTTTGGAGGATTCTCCCACTCAAAATTATTTATTAATGTAAGAGAAAAAGCTTCTCTAGCCTATTATGTCGCCAGTCGTTTGGAAAGTCACAAAGGTCTATTGATGGTGATGTCTGGAATTGACAACAACAGCTATGGGCAAGCAACTTCTATTATTGAAGAACAATTAGAGGAAATGCAGAAGGGTGCCTTTACAGAAGAAGAGATTACGCAGACAAAAGCGGTTATTAAGAACCAAATGTTGGAAACGATGGATACGGCAAGAGGTGTCGCAGAAGTGCTCTATCATAATATCGTTTCTCAACAAAAAATGGACTTAACTGAATGGATGAATGGAATGGAAGCAGTTACAAAGGAAGACATTATAACTGTAGCTAAGAAAGTTCAGCTTGATACAATTTACTTTCTTCATGGAAAAGAGGTGCAAAAATAATGGAACAAATCGCATTTGATCAGCTTCAAGAAAAACTCTATTATGAAAAAATGGCCAATGGGTTAGATGTCTATGTCCTACCGAAAAATGGTTTTAATAAGACTTTTGCAACATTTACGACAAAATACGGATCGATCGATAATCACTTTGTTCCGCTTGATAAAAATGAACCAGTTAAAGTACCAGACGGTATCGCCCATTTCTTAGAGCATAAAATGTTTGAAAAAGAAGATGGAGATGTGTTTCAACAATTTAGTCGCCAAGGTGCATCTGCCAATGCATTTACTTCATTTACTCGCACGGCCTATCTTTTTTCAAGTACGTCAAACGTTCAAGAGAATTTAACTACATTGATTGACTTTGTCCAAGACCCTTATTTTACTAAGGAAACGGTAGAAAAAGAGAAAGGCATTATCGGACAAGAGATTACAATGTATGATGATAATCCTGACTGGCGTCTATATTATGGTCTAATAGCAAACCTATATCATCATCACCCTGTGAAAATCGATATCGCGGGAACGATTGAAAGTATTTCTCACATTACAAAGGATATGCTGTATGAATGTTATCATACTTTTTATCACCCAAGTAATATGTTGCTTTTTGTAGTGGGTCCAGTTGACCCAGAAGCTATAATTGCTCAAGTAAGGGAAAATCAGGCTAATAAAAGTTATAGCGAGCAGCCTGCAATTGATAGAATCTTTGATCAAGAGCCGCAAACGGTTGCTGAAACGATAAGTACATTAAGAATGAATGTGCAAACACCGAAATGTATGGTGGGCATTAAAACAAACGACGCCAGCCAGCAAGGAGCGGAGATGCTTAAAAAAGAACTAAGCCTAAATGTTATGTTAGACTTGTTATTTGGAAAAAGTGGGCAACATTACAATGATCTCTATCGAGAAGGTTTAATCGATGATACTTTCTCTTACGATTACTCCCAAGAATCTGGGTTTGGCTTTGCTATGATTGGCGGAGATACAAGTGACCCAAATAAACTTGCTGAAAAAGTGAAAGAGATTTTATTGCAGTCTACGAATGGTGCAAATTGGGATGAAGCGGCACTTCAACGCTCAATCAAGAAGAAGATTGGTGGGTTTTTAAGGGCGCTTAACTCTCCTGAATATATAGCCAATCAATTTACTCGTTACTCATTCAATGATATGGACCTCTTTCAAATTGTTCCTTTTCTTGAAAAGTTAACGTTGGATGATATTAATGAAGCGGCAAAAGAATTAATTTCGGAAGAAAGAATGTCTGTGTGCCAAGTTTTACCAAAATAAACAATGCTAGCCCCGTTTTAGGTGGGCTAGCTTGATTTATGTATTTGTTTTTTGGAGGAAAAAAATGAAGAAATTTGTATTAATAACGGGAGCTAGTGGAGATATTGGCGAAGCAATTGCGCAGTTATTAGCGAAAGAAGGTTATTCCCTTTATTTGCATTACAACAAAAATCAGTCTCGTATTGATCAGTTAATGGCTGCTTTGAATACTTATGGCGGTGAATATATTGCTATTTCTGCTGATTTAACCTCAACTGAAGGATATCAAAAAATTGTTAAAAACATTTTTTCACTTGATGCGATCATTCATTGCAGCGGTCATGCTTATTATGGTCTATTAACTGATATGACAGATGCTGATGTCCAACATTTAATGAACGTACACGTCTTAAACCCGATTTTATTAACGAGAGCATTAATGCCAAAACTTGTAACAAAACAAAGAGGAAATATACAGTTTATTTCTTCGATATGGGGACAAACAGGCTCTGCCTGTGAAACTGTCTATTCAGCTGTTAAAGGGGCACAGATTAGCTTTGTGAAGGCATTGAGTAAAGAAGTAGCCTATAGTGGCATACGGGTAAATGCAATTGCTCCAGGTGCCATTGAGTCAAAGATGATGTCCTCTTTTAACGAAATGGAAATGGAAGATATTAAGAATGATATTCCTATCGGTCGGTTCGGTTATCCAAGTGAAGTAGCTCATGCTTGTGCATTTTTACTATCTGACGCCTCTTCTTATATAACTGGTCAAACCATAAGTGTCAATGGTGGCTGGTATACATAAAGAATGAATAATTTATTTCTCCTCGTTGCATGATAATATTGTACGTTCTAATATTTTGCATTTGCACCATCTACCTGTTGAGGCAAATGTCTATAACGAGGAGGAAATACAAATGTCTGTACTAGATAATTGGCAACAATGGAAAGATTTTTTAGGTGAGCGTTTAGAACAAGGTCAAGATCAAGGGATGAATCAATCTACGGTAAGTGAAATTGCTTATCAAATTGGAGATTATCTTGCTGGTTCAGTAGAGCCGAAAAACGACCAAGAGAAAATTCTTGCTGATCTTTGGTCTGTCGCAAGTGAGGAAGAACAACATGCGATTGCTAATTTAGTTGTGAAATTAGTACAAAAATAATTAGCGGGTATGGGAAAAGCAATGAAGGTGTATATGCCTTTAATTGCTTTTTTCTTATTTTACATATATTTTTACGAACGAAAAGGATTTTCCTTTCATATTAGTGGAAAATCATATATTATAGAACCTAGATTTAATTAAAAATAAATTAATATTGTGTAATAAGAATATCTGGAACTGTAGGCGAATAAGGAGTGTTTTAGGTGGAGAAAAAAGAATGGTATTTCGAATATGAAATCCAAAAAAACAGACCTGGATTACTCGGAGATATTTCATCATTGTTAGGGATGCTTTCCATCAACATTATTACGATTAATGGAGTTGATCAAGGTAGGCGTGGAATGTTGATCCTTGCTAAAGATGATGACCAAATCGTTCGATTGGAATCAATATTAAAGACGATGGATACGATTAAGCTCATTAAACTAAGAGAGCCAAAGCTTCGCGATCGGCTGGCTGTGAGACATGGGAGATACATACAGAGAGACGCAGATGATAAGAAGACTTTTCGATTTGTCAGAGATGAGCTCGGTCTTTTAGTAGATTTTATGGCAGAATTATTTAAGAAGGAAGGCCATAAATTAATTGGTATTCGTGGCATGCCTAGGGTTGGAAAAACAGAATCTATTGTGGCATCAAGTGTTTGTGCGAATAAACGATGGCTGTTTGTTTCGTCAACGTTGCTTAAACAAACGATTCGCAATCAATTAATTGAAGATGAGTATAGCGATGATAATTTATTTATCATTGATGGGATCGTTTCGACAAAAAGAGCAAATGAACGTCATTGGCAGCTTGTGAGAGAGATAATGAGACTCCCAGCTATTAAAGTAATTGAACATCCTGATGTTTTTGTGCAAAATTCAGAATATACTTTGGATGATTTTGATTATATTATCGAGCTTCGTCACGACCATGATGAAGATATCGTCTATGATGTAGTCGAACGTAACAATCATAATATGTTCTCCGATACAGGCTTCGGAGGTTTTGATTTTTAGTAATGTTGGAAGGTGTTAGTTTTGACAGAATTAGGTAGTCGTTTGAAAGAAGCACGTTTACAAAAAGGGATGTCTCTTGATGAGTTACAGACAGTTACAAAAATACAGAAAAGATATTTAATCGGCATAGAAGAAGGTAATTACCGTATAATGCCGGGTAAATTTTATGTGCGTGCTTTCATTAAGCAATATGCAGAGGCAGTGGGCTTAAATCATGAAGAGCTGTTAGATGAGTATAAAAGTGAAATTCCAGCAACATCCAATGAAGATATTCCAGAGAAACTTTCACGTGTGCAAACAAGTAAGAATATCTCTCCTTCAACTTCGAAGTTTTTAGATCTTTTACCAAAAGTTTTAATTATTGTCTTTATCATTGGTGTTATTGCTGTCATTTATTATTTTGTTGAAAATAACGTGTCTAATAGTGATAAGCAATCAAATGAAGACAATAATAATCCAGGTGCAATTGTTGAAAATAATATGCCTAAAGATGAGAAACAAAATGAAGATGCTGCTCCTGAGGAAGAAAAAGACGATGCAGCAGATGAAAATGCAGAAGAAGAGGAGAAACCAGTTCAAGAGTTAAGTGTACAAGAATCCTCGGGTAAAAACACTGTATATGAATTGAAAAATACGGATACGTTTACACTATCTTTATTAGCAGAAGGTAAAAGCTGGGTAAGAGTGGCTAGTGCTGATAATGAAACCTTCTATGAAGAAACAATGGAAGAAGGCGTTGAAAAAGAGTTAGATTTAACAGACCAAAAAGAAGTACAAGTAATCATTGGAAATACAACTGCTACTGAAATTAAAATCAATGATGAGAGACTCGAATATGAAGTCTCACCATCAGAGTATGTAAACCAAAACATTACAATCCGTTTTACATCGCTTGGCGAATAGTCATCAACCATTGATGACTATTTTCGTGTTTAGCCCCCTGAGGTGGGAAATATAAATAAATCCTAACATTGTATCGCAAATTTAGGCTTTATGACTTTTTTTTGATAAAATATGATCATCCCACCAAGGGAAGAATTACATAATTACCGGAGGGAACTTATGAATTTACCAAATAAGATAACGATTTCAAGGATTTTGTTAATACCGATTTTCATTATTATTATGTACAACCCTTTCTCATGGGGAGACATGAATTTTATCGGTGTGACGCTCCCAATTGCTCATTTTGTTGGCGCGCTTATTTTTATATTCGCTTCCGTTACAGATTGGATTGATGGATATGTAGCGAGAAAATATCAATTAGTAACCAATTTAGGGAAATTTTTAGACCCTTTAGCAGATAAGTTATTAGTTTCCAGTGCATTAATCATCCTTGTAGAATTAGGGATGGCTCCCGCTTGGATTGTGATTATTATTATTAGTAGGGAGTTTGCAATAACTGGTCTTCGCCTGATTTTAGCAGGTGGTGGTGAGGTAGTTGCAGCGAATATGTTAGGTAAGATTAAAACTTGGACGCAAATTATAGCTGTATCTGCGTTATTGCTGCATAATACAATCTTCGCATTGATTCCATTTGACTTTGCGACATTTGCTCTATGGGTGAGCATGGTGTTTACTGTTTGGTCTGGCGTTGATTATTTTATTAAAAACAAACATGCCTTTACCAATTCAAAATAATAGGAGAGTGGTCATCATGAATGCTGAAATTATTGCCGTTGGCTCTGAGTTGTTATTAGGACAAATTAACAATACGAACGCCAAATTTTTATCACAGCAGTTAGCTGACCTTGGTGTGAATGTTTTTTATCATACGGTCGTCGGAGACAATGCGGGGCGGTTAGAGTCTGCTATAAAAATTGCTGAAAATAGAGCTGAACTCATTATCTTCACTGGTGGGCTTGGTCCGACAAAAGACGATTTAACAAAAGAAACCATTGCTAAGCATTTGCAAACAAATCTCGTAATGGATGATACAGCACTGGCGTCTATTGAAGAATATTTTAAACGGACGAATCGACCAATGACTGAAAATAATCGTAAGCAAGCCTTAGTTCTTTCTGGTGCGAAAGTACTTCCTAATGATTACGGTATGGCACCTGGTATGTTTTATCAGACGGAAAATAAGCAATATATGCTTTTACCTGGGCCACCAAAAGAAATGGAACCGATGTTTTTGAAATACGGATTTTCTGCAATAAAATCACAATCAGTAGAAGAAGCAGTTATCTCGTCGCGTGTCCTTAGATTCTTTGGCATTGGTGAAGCAATGCTAGAGGCGGAAATAGAAGATATACTTGATAACCAAACAAACCCGACGATTGCGCCGTTAGCGGGAGATCATGAAGTTACATTGAGGTTGACAGCCAAACATCATAATCTTGATACTGCTTTAACACTTTTGGAAGAAAAAGAGAAAGAAATTATGGCAGTAGTAGGAGACTATTTTTACGGTTATGATGATACGTCGCTCTTTAAAGAGCTCTCAAAAAGAATGCAGGAAAAGAAATTAACCCTGTCTGCTGCGGAAAGTTTAACTGGGGGCATGTTTCAAGAAACATTTACATCGATTCCTGGAGCTGGTGGGCTAATAAATGGTGGCGTCGTTTGTTATACAAATGAAGTAAAAGCTAAAGTACTCAATGTAAAGCTAGAGACAATTAAAAATGAAGGTGTTGTCAGTGCTACATGTGCAAAGGAACTTGCGGAAAATGTCGCCAAGTTAATGGAAAGTGACATTGGTGTAAGCTTTACGGGTGTTGCCGGACCTGATGAATTAGAAGGCAATCCAGTCGGTACCGTTTATATAGGGATTTATCACGATGGTGAAGCAAGAGCTGAGAAGCTCAACCTTGGTGGTTCCCGCACATCAATCAGAAAGAGGTCATCTCTTTATGGCGCCTATTTTCTATTGAAATCCTTGGCGTAGTGAGGCGTTTTAGATACTGAAGGAAGTAAGTAGTTGAAGAAATCCGGACAATGATTAACGTTGTTCGGATTTCTCACTTCTAAAGAAGCAATAGATGCTTGTTATGATCGGCTAGGGTGCAAATATAGCTAAAGGAATAGTCGGAGATTAAAAGAAATTTGAAGTTTATACTGAGAAAGAGGTTTGATTAATGGATTTCTATCTGGCAAAACGATCATTTTTCCAAAAAAACCAACCGATAAAAAAAACGAATGGATGTTCGATTTTTTCCTCGACAAAGTCATAAAAAAAAGCTATAGTATAAATATGAAATCGAAAGACCTAATGATAAATTTATCATAGATAATCGAAATTTAAAGGAGGAAATAGCATGAGCGATCGTCAAGCAGCCTTAGATATGGCGTTGAAACAAATAGAAAAGCAGTTTGGTAAAGGCTCGATTATGAAGTTAGGAGAACAAGCAGAGCGTAAAATATCCACTATTCCAAGTGGTTCATTAGCTTTAGATACCGCTTTAGGAGTAGGTGGATATCCGAGAGGACGTATCATCGAAATTTACGGGCCTGAAAGTTCGGGTAAAACAACTGTTGCTCTGCACGCCATTGCTGAAGTACAAGCAGCAGGTGGACAAGCAGCATTTATCGATGCAGAGCATGCACTTGACCCTGTATATGCTCAAAACCTTGGGGTAAATATTGATGAGCTTCTTTTATCACAACCAGATACAGGGGAACAAGCCCTTGAAATAGCTGAAGCTTTAGTTAGAAGTGGTGCCGTTGATATTTTAGTTATTGACTCTGTAGCTGCTTTAGTACCAAAGGCAGAAATTGAAGGGGAAATGGGAGATTCTCACGTTGGTCTTCAAGCAAGATTAATGTCGCAGGCACTAAGGAAACTATCTGGTGCGATTAATAAATCCAAAACGATTGCGATCTTCATTAACCAAATTCGTGAAAAAGTAGGCGTTATGTTCGGTAACCCTGAAACAACACCAGGTGGTCGTGCATTAAAATTCTACTCAACGGTACGTTTAGAAGTGCGTAGAGCAGAAGCTTTGAAGCAAGGCAATGAGATTGTCGGTAATAAAACAAAAATTAAAATTGTAAAAAATAAAGTAGCTCCGCCTTTTAGAGTAGCGGAAGTTGATATCATGTATGGTGAAGGTGTATCAAAAGAAGGGGAAATTATTGATCTCGGATCAGAGATTGATATTGTACAAAAAAGTGGTTCTTGGTACTCCTATAATGATGAACGTTTAGGTCAAGGAAGAGAAAATGCAAAGCAATTCCTTAAAGAGAATACGGAAATTCGTTTGCAAATTCAAGAGAAAATCCGGGAGTACTATGGTTTAGACGTAGATAAATCTTCTAACAGCGATGATGAACAAGAGGAATTCGAACTAATCGATTAATTGAGAGAAAGCAGAGTACAGACTACTGTAACTCTTGTTACTTCGAAAAGAGATATTCACAACTTATAAATATAGTTGAATATCTCTTTTTGTATAGAAAAATCATGCGGTGAAAATCGTCATCTTCTTGAGCTCGTGATTATACATAATAACAGGCATTGTGGACTTATACTCTACCTTCAAGTACTTGACAATGAAATTCTGCGGCTTTACAATTAAAACTGTATAATTTACATTTTTTATATGTTAATTTGCATATTTGTTAAGGGAAGGTAGAAATAACCTTTTCAGAAGATATCTCTGTTGCAAACAATGGAGAATGCTTCCAAATAACTGTATTATTTGCAAACAATAAGAAGAATGAAAGCGTTGAAAAGCTTAAGTGCAGTATATTGTTAAAACGGTATACATGCCAACACTTTAAAAACGTAACAAAAAAGTTTATAGCAAGAGGAGGTGAAATGATGGAACTAGGTTATATCATCTCCATTTTGCTTGGCCTAATCGTTGCTGCTTTTGTTGGCTATTTCTTTCGAAAATCCGTTACGGAAGCAAAAATCGCTGGTGCCCGAGGAGCTGCTGATCAAATCTTAGAAGATGCAAAACGTGAAGCAGAAGCTCTAAAGAAAGAGGCATTACTTGAAGCGAAGGATGAGAATCATAAGCTTCGCACAGAGGCGGAACGTGAAATTCGTGAACGTAGGAATGAACTGCAAAAACAAGAAAATCGTTTATTGCAAAAAGAAGAGAATCTAGACCGAAAAGATGAAACGCTAGATAAGCGTGAAGCGGTTTTGGAAAAAAGAGACGACTCTCTTGGCAAAAGACAACAGCATATTGAAGAGATGGAAAGCAAAGTGGACAAAATGGTACAGTCTCAGCAAACTGAACTGGAAAGAATCTCCGGGTTAACTCGTGAGGAAGCTAAATCCATCATTTTAGATCGTACTGAACAAGAGGTTGCACATGATATTGCCATCATGGTAAAAGAGAGTGAATCAAGGGCGAAGGAAGAAGCGGATAAGCGTGCGAAAGAAATCTTATCATTAGCGATTCAAAGATGTGCTGCGGACCATGTAGCTGAAACAACGGTGTCAGTTGTTAACTTGCCAAACGACGAAATGAAAGGTCGTATTATCGGTCGTGAAGGGCGTAATATCCGTACACTTGAAACGTTGACAGGTATTGATTTGATTATCGATGATACACCAGAAGCCGTTATTCTTTCAGGATTTGATCCTATCCGACGAGAAACTGCTCGTCTTGCACTTGATAAACTTGTACAGGATGGAAGAATTCATCCAGCTCGAATCGAGGAAATGGTGGACAAGGCCAGACGAGAAGTGGATGAGCATATTCGAGAAATTGGAGAGCAAACGACATTCGAAGTTGGTGTCCATGGTTTACATCCTGACTTGATCAAAATATTAGGTCGCCTAAAATTCCGTACAAGCTACGGTCAAAATGTATTGAAACACTCGATGGAAGTAGCACAGTTGTCCGGTATGCTTGCTGCGGAATTAGGTCAAGATGAGACATTAGCTCGCCGAGCAGGATTATTACATGACGTTGGGAAAGCGATTGACCATGAAGTAGAAGGAAGCCATGTGGAAATTGGGGTTGAACTAGCGACGAAATATAAAGAACACCCAGTTGTCATTAATAGTATCGCTTCCCATCATGGTGACACGGAACCAACATCCATTATCGCTGTTTTAGTAGCTGCAGCTGATGCACTTTCTGCTGCAAGACCGGGGGCAAGAAGAGAAACGCTTGAGAATTATATTCGACGTTTAGAAAAGCTCGAAGAAATCTCAGAGTCATATGATGGTGTTGAAAAATCATTTGCTATTCAAGCGGGTCGTGAAATTCGCATTATGGTTAAACCGGAGCAAATTGATGATTTGGAAGCACACCGTCTTGCAAGAGATATAAGGAAGAAAATCGAAGAAGAACTCGATTATCCAGGTCATATAAAAGTAACGGTTATTAGGGAAACAAGAGCCGTAGAATATGCGAAATAAGAGCGATGCCTTTTAGGCATCGCTTCCTTTTTTGAAGGATAAAAAATCTTAAAGAGCTAACAATCTAGCATAGAGCTTGATTGGCGTATGTATGAATACAAGTATTTTTAGAAGGGGAATTTTATGAGAATTTTATTTGTAGGGGACGTTGTTGGATCATTAGGCCGTGAAATGGTAGAAGAGTATTTACCGAAGTTAAAGGAAAAGTATCGACCGCAAATAACCATTATTAATGGGGAGAACGCTGCTGGTGGTAGAGGAATTACCGAAAAAATATACAGGGAATTTTTATCGGCTGGAGCACAAGCGGTGACATTAGGTAATCACACATGGGATAATAAGGAAATATTTGATTTCATTGAGGAAGCAAAGTATTTAGTTAGGCCAGCTAATTTCCCTGATAATAATCCAGGGAAGGGTTTAGTTTATTTAAAATATAATAGTGAAGAAATAGCTGTTATCAATCTACAAGGTCGAACATTTATGCAACCAAGTGATTGCCCTTTTGAGAAGGCAGAGCAACTTATTGAAGAGGCAAAGCAAAGAACTCCGGTTATTTTCGTCGATTTTCATGGTGAAACAACAAGTGAGAAACAAGCAATGGGCTGGTATTTAGATGGTAAAGTGTCAGCAGTAATTGGGACTCATACACATGTGCAAACAGCAGATCAACGCATTCTGCCAAATGGGACAGCATTCATGAGTGATGTAGGTATGACTGGACCATACGATGGTATTCTTGGTATGGAAAGAGAAGCTGTATTAAAGCGGTTTATTACGAATATGCCGGTTCGTTTTGAAGTACCGAAAAGTGGAAGAGGAATATTGAGTGCCGTAACCATTGACATTGATATGAAAACAGGAAAAGCGAAGAAGATAGAAAGCGTTTTAATTAATGATGATCACCCATTTTATAGCTAAAAAAACCTCCTCATTTTTTAATTTTTCTGGTCAAGCTGGAATATGTCTTTTTCATTATGAATATAGTAGCAGTGGAAACATTTATTGAAACCTGATGAACTCTTTAAAAAAAGAGCATTCAGGAGGGGGAAAAATGAGGAGGAGCTAGGAATGGAAATATTAAAAGTTTCAGCAAAATCTAATCCTAATTCTGTAGCTGGTGCGCTTGCTGGTGTTCTACGTGAAAGAGGAGCAGCAGAAATCCAGGCAATTGGTGCGGGTGCATTGAATCAAGCGGTTAAAGCAGTAGCAATCGCAAGAGGATTTGTAGCGCCTAGCGGTGTAGACTTAGTATGTATTCCTGCGTTTACAGATATTTTGATAGATGGGGAAGAGAGAACAGCTATAAAGCTGATCGTAGAACCTAGATAATGGCTGTCATGTCCCATCAGAAAAAGTAAAAGCTCATTTGATTATCAAATGGGTTTTTTCTCTTTGTAGAACGAAAAACAATAGAGAATGAATGAAATATTTTGTATATTTAAATAATAAGGGAGTGAGAAAGTGAAGATAGTTGATGGTCATTGTGATGTATTAGTAAAAATGTTTTTGGACCCTTCCATTGAGTTTCAGTATTCGCAGCAGCTTCAGGCTAATCTCAATCGATTATTAGCCGGTGATGTGAAAGTCCAATTGTTTGCTATTTATGTACCAGAGAAAATTCATCCAGAATTAAAGTTTAACGCAGCACTACAAATGGTTGATATTTTTTATGAGAAAATAGTTAAACCTCATCCTCAAGTGAAGGTAATTCAGTCGAGTGATGATCTTCAAGGATTACAGGAAAATGAAATAGGGGCGGTTTTAACTCTAGAAGGCTGTGATGCGATTTACAATGATGAAGTGAAATTAAAATCGCTGTTAAGGTTAGGTGTACAATCGGTCGGCTTAACTTGGAATTACGGAAATTTTGTTGCCGATGGTGTATTAGAGGAGAATGCAGGAGGACTATCACGATTTGGCAAAAAGGTTATAGAAATATTAAATGAACGCAATATATTATGTGACGTCTCTCATATAGCAGAAAAAGGCTTCTGGGATGTAATGGATATAGCTAAGAGACCGTTTGCTTCACACTCTAATTGTCTTCATTATTGTTCACATCCAAGGAATTTAACCGATGACCAAATTCGAGCTCTTATTAAGAAAGATGGTTTGATTGGATTGACTTTTGTTAGAGAATTCTTAAATGAGCCACATAGAGCTTCAATCAATGATGTATTAAAACATATTGATCATATCTGCTCCCTTGGTGGAGAAGACCATATTGGCCTTGGTTCAGACTTTGATGGCACTGAACCACCACTAAGAGGGCTTGAGCATGCTGGAGAATATCAATATTTGATTGACACATTATTACAGCACTTTCCACACGATGTCGTAGAAAAGATTACCTATTATAATTTTAAAAATATGTTATTTAGTAGATAAATAGATGAATTTTTCAAAACTATCTAAAAAAATAAACAAATCTATCAATTATTTAATCTTAAAGGCTTGCAATTTTACATTGTTAGGTCTAGAATTGAAAGCGTTTAGTACGTTAAATGGTGAAATGGATGTATAAAAAGAGATTATACAAGTTATTTACATATTTCTCATGTAATAAAAGGGGTGTAGGACATGGTGAAACAACTTTCGTGGAAGGTTGGCGGACAACAAGGCGAAGGAATTGAAAGTACTGGTGAAATATTTTCTATTGCATTGAATCGCCTTGGCTATTATTTATACGGATACCGTCATTTTTCTTCTCGTATCAAAGGGGGGCATACGAATAATAAAATTCGTGTGAGTACCTCTCAAACTCGGTCTGTTGCGGATGATTTAGACGTTCTTGTGGCGTTTGACCAAGAAACGATAGATGTCAATTATAAAGAGTTACATGATGGTGGGATTATCTTAGCAGATGCAAAATTTAATCCAGTGAAACCAGAAGATACAAACGCGCTACTTCTATCCATTCCATTTACACAAATGGCGACTGATCTGGGTACATCACTGATGAAAAATATGGTCGCTGTAGGCTCAACTTGTGCCGTTTTAAATTTGGATGTGGAAGTTTTCAAAGAAGTGGTAGAAGAGATTTTTGCTCGCAAAGGACAAGCCGTTGTAGATAAAAATATGGAAGCGATAAAAGCTGGCTATGATACAACAGTTGAACAATTAGGTAAAACAGATGGCTTGATGCAGTTGGATGAAGCGGATGGTAAGAAAAGAATGTTCATGATCGGAAATGATGCCATTGCTCTGGGTGCATTAGCTGCAGGAAGTCGATTTATGGCTGCTTATCCAATTACACCAGCCTCGGAAATTATGGAGTATCTAATAAAAAAATTACCTGAACTTGGTGGTACTGTTATTCAGACAGAGGATGAAATTGCTGCTGCAACTATGGCGATTGGTGCTAACTATGCAGGAGTACGTGCTTTCACAGCCTCAGCCGGCCCAGGATTATCTTTGAAAATGGAATCGATTGGCCTAGCGGGTATTACAGAGACACCATTAGTTATCGTTGATACTCAACGTGGTGGCCCGTCAACAGGTCTACCAACGAAACAAGAACAGTCAGATTTAATGGCTATGATTTATGGAACACATGGAGAAATTCCAAAAATTGTTCTTGCACCAAGTACAGTACAGGAAGCGTTTTATGATACTGCTGAAGCATTTAATCTAGCTGAAGAATATCAATGTCCTGTAATTGTTTTATCAGATCTACAATTATCATTAGGTAAACAAACAGTGGAACCGTTGAATTTTAATGAAGTAGAAATTCGCCGTGGGAAGCTGCAAGGCGATCTACCTGAAATAGATAGCAAAGAATATTTTAAACGTTATGAAGTGACGGAGGATGGCGTATCGCCAAGGGTAATCCCAGGGATGAAATATGGAATCCACCATGTTACAGGTGTAGAGCATGATCAATCTGGAAAACCATCGGAATCAGCAGCAAATCGTATTCAACAAATGGATAAACGGTTCCGTAAAATTGAAAATGTGAAATTTAATACACCAGTATATAAAAATGCCCCTCATGAAGAAGCAGACTTGTTATTAGTTGGTTTCATTTCAACAAGAGGTGCAATTGAAGAAGCGATTACTAGATTAGAAGCAGACGGTTTGAAGGTTAATCACGCACATATTCGTTTGATTCATCCATTCCCAACTGATGAGTTAATGCCGTTAGTTGCATCTGCTAAAAAGGTTGTGGTGGTTGAAAACAATGCCACTGGACAGTTAGCAAATATTATCAAAATGAATGTTGGACATGCGAATAAAATCATTAAATATAATAAGTACGACGGGAATCCTTTCTTGCCGCACGAAATCCATACAAAGTGCAAGGAGTTGTTCTAAATGGCTACGTTTAAAGACTTTCGAAATAATGTAAAACCGAATTGGTGCCCAGGCTGTGGTGACTTCTCTGTTCAAGCTGCTATTCAACGCGCATCAGCTAATGTTGGTTTAGAACCTGAAGAGTTAGCTGTAGTATCTGGAATTGGTTGTTCTGGACGAATTTCTGGCTATATTAATTCATATGGATTTCACGGAATCCATGGACGTTCATTACCGATTGCTCAAGGTGTTAAGATGGCGAATAAGGACTTAACGGTTATTGCTTCTGGTGGTGATGGGGATGGCTTTGCTATCGGTATGGGGCACACGATTCATGCTATTCGCCGCAATATTAATGTTACGTATATCGTAATGGATAACCAAATTTATGGCTTAACTAAGGGCCAAACATCTCCGCGTTCATCTACCGGTTTTAAAACAAAATCAACACCTGAAGGTTCCATTGAACAAGCGATTTCACCAATGGAAATGGCTTTAACGGCAGGAGCTACGTTTGTTGCACAAAGTTTTTCAACCGACTTGAAAGATTTAACTGCTCTCATTGAACAAGGAATTCAACATGATGGATTTTCACTTATTAATGTGTTTAGTCCATGTGTCACTTATAACAAAATCAATACGTATGATTGGTTTAAAGCGAACTTAACTAAATTAAAAGATATTGAAGGATACGATTCTTCCAATAGAGAACAAGCAATGCAAACCTTAATGAAACACGAAGGATTAGTAACTGGACTTATTTATCAAGACACAGAACGTAGGTCTTATCAGGAAATGCTACATGGTTATTCAGAGACACCGTTAGCAAAGGCTGATTTAAACTTAGATCAAGCGTACTTTGATAAGTTAGTAGAAGAATTTATGTAAATTAAATAAAAGACTTAAGAGAATCCATTGTTGATTTTCTTAGGTCTTTTTTATTCTTTATAGAATGTACGCCTATTTTTAATACTTTCCTACGAAAAAGAATAGATCAGGTGCATTGCTATTGTGTTCAATAGAAATACGCTTTATACTATAGTAATGTGTATAGAAATAATGGATAGAAATCGCCTACAGTATCATAGAAAGGGGCATGTCGTAAATGAATGAAAAACAAAGATTAGAAAGTCAACAAGTAAAGGTCGCAAATCCTGCGGACAAAAAATCCGAAAAGGATTACAGTAAGTATTTTGAACATGTGTATACAGCTCCATCTTTAAAGGATGCGAAGAAACGTGGAAAAGAAGATGTCAAATACCATAAGGATTTTGAAATACCGAGTGAATTTGCCGGCTTAGGGGAAGGTCGTAAGTTCTATATCCGTACATATGGATGTCAAATGAATGAGCATGACACGGAAGTAATGGCAGGGATTTTTATGAATTTAGGCTATGAACCAACTGAATCCGTAGATGATGCCAATGTGATTCTTCTAAATACTTGTGCAATCCGTGAAAATGCGGAAAATAAGGTGTTTGGTGAACTCGGACATTTGAAACATTTAAAACAGCAAAATCCTGATTTACTTATCGGTGTTTGTGGGTGTATGTCTCAAGAAGAATCTGTCGTTAATAAAATTCTTAAAACATATAACCAAGTAGATATGGTGTTCGGAACACATAATATTCACCGCTTGCCAAATATTTTACAAGAAGCTTATATGTCTAAGGAAATGGTACTTGAAGTTTGGTCTAAAGAAGGCGATGTGATTGAAAATTTACCTAAAGTGAGAAGAGGTAATATCAAGGCTTGGGTAAATATTATGTATGGCTGTGATAAATTCTGTACGTATTGCATTGTTCCTTACACAAGAGGAAAAGAGAGAAGTCGCAGACCGGAAGATATCATTCAAGAAGTTCGTCAACTAGCGGCAAAAGGCTATCAAGAAATTACTTTATTAGGACAAAATGTGAATGCTTACGGTAAAGACTTTAAAGACATAAAGTATGGTCTTGGGGATTTAATGGATGAAATTCAGAAAATTGATATTCCTAGGGTCCGTTTTACAACTAGTCATCCACGTGACTTTGATGACCATCTCATTGAAGTGCTTGCAAAAGGCGGCAACCTTGTAGAACATATTCATTTACCTGTACAATCAGGTTCGAATGATGTATTGAAAATTATGGCTAGAAAGTATACCAGAGAACAGTTTCTAGAGTTAGTACGCAAAATAAAAGAAAACATACCAGGAGCAACTTTTACTACGGATATAATTGTTGGTTATCCGAATGAAACTGAAGAACAGTTCGAGGAAACGATGTCGCTCTATCGTGAAGTAGGTTTTGAAGCGGCGTATACTTTTATCTATTCTCCTCGTGAAGGTACACCTGCTGCGAAAATGAAGGATAATGTACCAATGGAAGTGAAGAAGGAACGCTTACAAAGATTAAACGCGCTAGTAAATGAAATATCTGCTGAATCTATGAAGAAATACCAAGATGAAATAGTTGAAGTGTTAGTAGAAGGGGAAAGCAAAAACAACCCTGATACATTAGCAGGCTATACAAGAAAGAACAAGTTGGTAAACTTTAAAGGACCGAAGACAGCAATAGGAAAAATCGTCAAGGTGAAAGTGACGGATGCTAAAACTTGGTCACTTAATGGTGAGATGATTGAAGAAAAAGAAAATCTTGAGGTGAGCTAAGATGGCGAAGTATTCTAAAGATGATATTGTAAAGCGTGCAAGAGAACTAGCTGTAATGATTGCTGAAACGGAAGAAGTAGATTTCTTTAAACGTGCGGAAGCACAAATTAATGAGAATGAAAAAGTTTCAAAGATTATTACGCAAATTAAAGGTCTACAAAAACAAGCGGTTAATTTACAACATTATGGGAAAGAGGAAGCTTTAAGAAAAACAGAAGCGAAAATTGATTCTCTTGAAGAAGAGCTAGATGCAATTCCTGTTGTTCAAGAGTTTAAACAATCTCAAGTGGATGTGAATGATTTATTACAAATTGTCTCTTCAGCCATTTCTAACAGAGTGACAGATGAGATTATTTCGTCAACTGGTGGCGATTTACTATCTGGTCAAACCGGTTCACAATTGAAAAATTCAGGCTGTCAACATTAAGAATGAAATTGAAGGGTGATCACAAGTCGATGTGATCACCCTTTTGATTTTTCACTATTGATATCAGCAGCTTTTAGAAACTTGTTTTATAAGTTTATTGTTCTTTAAGAAAGGAAGTGTTTATCATGGATTACTTTAGACTTATGAATATATTCTTAGATTTCGAACTTCTTATTGTTGAATAGAATGATTATCAATATAGGTTAAATATGTGGATTTATCACCCTTTCCTTTATTGTGTAAGATGAAAATAGGGTCTTTTTTTGCTTGTTAAAAAATACATCACATTCAATGCAACCGTATTTATAACCAATTGCCTGCAATCCATAATCGCCCTTTTTAAAAGCAATAATACATCTGCATCGTTGTCGCTTTGGGCAATGATTGAATCGGTTGCAGCTGCACAACCTTTGTTGATGAAAAACTGTAAAGTTATAAAGATATTGTAAAAAAATAGTCTAAAGACCAGCAATAGTACCCAGCGCTGCTGATCTGTGCTTATTTAAACGGCTAATCTCACTTATGCATGTATCTTATTTGTTTCTATTGAGGCGTAAATTTATATCTCTAATTTTGCGCCGTTTTGTGAGAAATGAAAAAGTGTACTATAAGAAAACAATATAATTGGGAACAAACTATACAGTAAGGTGAAATTTGAGAATTCAAATTTTCTACAAGTGAGATGCGTTTTCAAGATATTATTTAACTGACCAATTAATCCTTCGTAAGACAACTATCACAATAACGCCACTTCTATCCTCGTATGATTAATTTAACAGCTACGTGACAATCAATACCGGTATTTGAACCAAAATTGAGAGAGAATGTTTCAAGAGGTTGCTGAAAAATCTTTCCTAGATTGGGCCCTTGCCCACCTCAGTCCGTAACAATCGCCCGTATGCGGCATATGATAAAGCATGCTAATGGATTTGGCTAATTGCCCACAAGAAAATATGTCGCACACTAGTCTAATATCCCGCATAGGATGAATTGAAAATGAATGAGGAGGGTTCGCTCGCAATGGGAGACTATAGAGAGATAATAACGAAGGCAGTCGTTGCGAAAGGACGTAAGTTTATCCAGTCCAATCACACGGTTTGTCCTCAACACCACCCATCTAGTATTCTTGGTGCTTGGATCATTAACCATAAGTACAAAGCGAAAAAGGTGGGAAATACTGTAGAGGTTAGCGGAAGCTTTGATATCAATATCTGGTATTCTTATAAAGATAACACGCAAACTGAAGTAGTAACAGAATGCGTGGAATACAAAGATGTAATCAAAGTGAAGTATCGTGATGAAGAAATCCTTGACGATATTGAAGTTGTTGCACGGGTCGTTCAACAACCAAACTGTATTGAAGCAACAATCTCTAAAAATGGCAATAAAATTATTGTACATGTGGAGAGAGAGTTTATTGTTGAAGTCATTGGAGAAACAAAGATTTGTGTAGCAGTTGCTGATGCTGGTGACTGCGAAGATGAAGATTGGGGATTAGAAGCAGAAGATGAGGAATTTGAAGACTTAAACCCAGACTTCATCATTGGAACTGAAGAGGAATAAAAACTAACTAGGAGGTTTTACTTCCTAGTTTTTTTCTTTTTTCAAAGTGTTGAAGAGTTAAGGCGGGTAAGAGTATGAAGCATTTCTAATCGTTTGTTGACTTTCAAGTATGATATAATGAGATAAGAAAATAATAGATTATGAATTATGTGGAGGAAATTATGGCAGCAACATATACGCCGATGATACAACAATATTTAAGGGTAAAGGCAGATTATCAAGATGCCTTTTTATTTTTTCGTTTAGGCGATTTTTATGAGATGTTTTTTGACGATGCGATTTCAGCATCAAGAGAGTTAGAAATTACATTAACAAGTAGAGACGGAGGAGCTGAAGACCGCATACCGATGTGCGGGGTACCTTATCATTCAGCCCCGAATTATATCGAACGCTTAATTGAAAAAGGCTACAAAGTAGCCATATGTGAACAAACCGAAGATCCGAAACAGGCTAAAGGTGTAGTCAAAAGGGAAGTTGTTCAATTAATTACACCTGGGACTCGGATGGAAGGTAAGGGGTTAAATGAAAAGGAAAATAACTATATCGCTACAGTAAGCGCATTTGAAGATGATACTTATGGTTTTGCATATAGTGATTTATCAACAGGAGAAACAAAAGCGACCATTATAACTGATGGTTTTACTTCCATTTTGAATGAGCTTTCAGTTTCTAATGCGAAAGAAATTGTCGTCTCTTCGCAGTTCTCAGATAAATGGCTCAAAAAGATGAAAGAGAGAATGGTACTGACCATTTCTATTGAAGACGATATCCAAACTCGGGAAGTGTTTCAGGAAAGTATAGCAAAGTTAGCAAATGATCGACTGCGTGAAACAGTAATGAGATTATATAATTATTTATACAAAACACAAAAACGTAGCCTTGACCATTTGCAACTTGCTGAAGTGTATGAAGTGAACCAATTTATGAAAATTGATTACTTCTCGAAGAAAAACCTAGAACTAACTGAAACGATGCGTTCAAATGGAAAGAAAGGTTCACTTCTTTGGCTGCTGGATGAAACGAAAACAGCGATGGGTTCGAGAATGTTAAAACAATGGATAGATCGTCCGCTAATTAATAAGGATGCCATTATAGAACGACAATCAATGGTGGAAACTTTCATGAATCATTATTTCGAACGAGAAGAGCTAAGAGATACTTTAAAAGAGGTATATGACTTAGAGCGACTTGCAGGTAGAGTCGCATTCGGTAATGTCAATGCTCGTGACTTATTTCAATTGCAAAAATCATTACAGCAAGTACCCAAAATAGGTCATGTAGTGAATCAGTTAACGAATGACGTTGCTAAACAGTTGGCAAATGAACTTGATCCTTGTGAGGATGTAACCGACTTGTTAGAAAGAGCCATTACCGATAATCCCCCGTTAACCATCAAGGAAGGGAATATTATTGCTGACGGTTTTAATGAAGCACTCGATCAATATCGTGACGCAACGAAAAACGGTAAAAATTGGATCGCTCAGCTTGAGAAGAGAGAGAGAGAGAAGACAGGGATTAAGTCATTAAAAATCGGATACAATCGTGTCTTCGGATATTATATTGAAGTGACAAAGTCTAATCTTCATCTGTTAGAAGAAGGTTTATATGAACGAAAGCAAACCTTAACAAATGCTGAACGGTTTATTACTCCAGAGCTAAAAGAAAAAGAGGCATTAATTCTACAAGCGGAAGAAAAATCGGTTGAACTAGAATACACATTATTCTTAGAGGTAAGAGAACAGGTAAAAGAGCATATTCCACGCATCCAGAATCTTGCCAAGCTTATAAGTGAATTGGATGTATTGCAATGTTTCTCTGTGGTTAGCGAACAGCGGCAATACCATAAACCGACCTTTTCTAGTGAACGGAAAATCGTCATTGAGGACGGGAGACATCCGGTTGTTGAAAAAGTGATGAATGCGCAAGAATATGTAGCAAATGACTGTTATATGGATGATGAAAGAGAGTTGTTACTTATTACTGGACCTAATATGTCAGGTAAAAGTACATATATGCGACAAATTGCTTTAACCTCAATTTTGGCACAAGTTGGTTGTTTTGTTCCTGCCAAACAAGCGGTGTTACCTATTTTTGACCAAGTGTTTACTAGAATAGGTGCGGCAGATGATTTAATCTCTGGACAAAGCACATTTATGGTCGAGATGTTAGAAGCAAGGAATGCCATTGTTCATGCCACAGAAAATAGTCTTATCCTATTTGACGAAATTGGTAGGGGAACGTCGACCTATGATGGAATGGCCCTTGCTCAGGCGATTATTGAATATATTCACCACCATATTGGGGCGAAAACATTGTTCTCAACGCATTATCATGAGCTTACTGTTTTGGCAGAGGAGTTACCCCATTTAGAAAATGTGCATGTAAGTGCAGTTGAACAAAACGGGAAGGTCGTATTTCTCCATAAGATTAAAGAAGGCTCAGCAGATAAAAGTTATGGTATACATGTTGCCCAACTTGCAGAGCTACCGGAGACATTGATTCAAAGAGCAAACGAAATCCTTACGCGACTAGAAGCAAAGGATTCAACAAAAATAAATGCAACAGCAACAAAAATAGACGTACAAGAAGAAGCGGTTGGCCAATTGTCATTCTTTGAAGAAGAAACGCAAGCGAAAAGAGGAACAAATATTGCAACAAAGGAAAGAAAGTTGCTTGATCAGCTAAAGAAACTAGACATTCTAGAAATGACACCGATGACGGCATTAAATACCTTATATGAAATACAAAAAAAATTAAAATAAAGATTGAAAGGGTGAATCCTAATGGGTAAAATCAAGCTCTTAGATGATTATCTATCAAATAAAATCGCAGCAGGAGAAGTCGTTGAGCGTCCAGCATCTGTTGTAAAAGAATTAGTTGAAAATGCAATTGATGCAGGCAGTTCTGTTATAGAAGTGGAAGTAGAAGAAGCTGGCCTTTCAAGTATCCGCATCATCGATAATGGAGAAGGAATAGCAGAAGATGACGTTCTCCATGCGTTCCACCGACATGCGACAAGTAAAATCCAAGACGAGAGCGACCTATTTAGGATTCGCACATTAGGATTTAGAGGGGAAGCGTTGCCCTCTATTGCTTCCGTTTCCAAAGTTGAATTGAAGACTTGCCATAGTGATATAGGTACGAGAGTGGTGCTTGAAGGCGGAAAAGTTGTAACGATGGAAAAGGCAGCTAGTCGTAAAGGTACAGATATTACCGTGTCAGATTTGTTTTACAATACGCCGGCTAGACTTAAATATATGAAAACGATTCATACCGAATTAGGTAATATTACAGATGTCATGAATCGCTTATCTTTATCACACCCGGAGATTTCATTCAGGTTACTCCATAATGATAAGCAATTGTTAAAAACAACAGGTAATTGTGATGTTCGTCAAGTTTTAGCGGCGATCTATGGTTTAAATATTGTCAAAAAAATGATTCCCATTCAAACTCAGTCCCTTGACTTCAAGGTTTCTGGTTATGTAGCGTTACCAGAAATAACGAGAGCTTCGAGAAATTATATTTCAACGATGATCAATGGTAGGTTTATTAAAAACTACCCTTTAGTGAAAGCGATTCAGGAAGGTTATCATACATTATTGCCGATAGGACGGTATCCCATTGTTTTATTAAACATTGAAATGGACCCATTATTAGTAGATGTAAACGTTCATCCTTCTAAAATGGAAGTTCGGTTAAGTAAAGAGCATGAATTAAACGAATTAGTAACGGCCACCATTAAACAAGTCTTTAAAAAAGAAGAATTAATTCCAAGTGGCTTTACCGAAAAGAAAATAATTAAGCCAAAAGATGAACAAACATTCCTTCACCTCGATCATTTACCTGAAAGAAAACCATTTAAAGAGATCGAGCAAGAAAGGAAAGAAACAGAAGTACAATTCATCCAAGAAGATTCAGTAACACCAAATCAACAAGTAAAAAATACGATCTTTGAAACGGCTCCTGCAATAGAAGTTTCTGCTCCACCTAAAGAAGTGGATTCACAAGAAGGAGAAAATATAACGCTTGCAGAAGAAGAGGAATTCGTGCTTCCTTCTAGAGTCCCAGCGATGTATCCTATAGGTCAAATGCATGGTACCTATATTTTTGCACAAAATGATAATGGTTTGTATATCATTGACCAGCATGCGGCTCAGGAAAGAATCAAATATGAGTTTTTTAAGGAAAAGGTTGGGAAAGTAGAAAGTGAATTACAGGAGCTTTTGATTCCAATGACCTTTGAATATGCGAATGACGATGTGATAAAGATTGAAGAATATAAAGACGAACTTGAAAAAGTGGGAGTTTTCTTAGAGGAGTTTGGCCACAACAGTTATATCGTTCGTGCGCATCCACAATGGTTTCCTAAAGGAGAGGAACAAGAAACGATTGTGGATATGATAGAACAATTGCTGAATATGAAACGAGTGGATATAAAAAAACTGAGAGAAGAAGCGGCTATCATGATGAGTTGTAAAGGTTCCATAAAAGCAAATCGCCATTTACGTAACGATGAAATTCAAGCATTACTTGATGAGTTACGACAAACGAATGATCCCTTTACTTGTCCTCATGGTCGCCCAATTATCATTCATTATTCTATATATGAAATGGAAAAAATGTTTAAGCGTATTATGTAAGACTTGCTTTAAAGAGACCTTTGTTTTAAGAAGGATACAGGAAATCAACTCTAAAACGCTTATGGTCACATAAAAAGAGAGAACCGCAAAATTAGTGATACGCGGTTCTCTCTTTTTTAATTATTTCGCATTGGCTGTTTGTAATTTGTCCATGTATTTTAATGATTTTCCTGTTCCAATTGCGACGGATTCTAACGGATTTGGAGCAAGGTGAACAGGCACATCAATCTCTTGACTGATCCATTCTTGCATACCGTTAAGTAAAGCTCCACCGCCAGTTAAAATGACTCCACGGTCAACGATATCACCGCTTAATTCAGCAGGGCTATCTTCTAATGTTGCTCTTAGTGCTTCTAAAATACTGAGTAACGCTTCTTTCATCGCATCCCTAATTTCAAAGGAAGAAAGCTCAATGGTTTTTGGTAAACCAGTAACTAAATCTCTCCCACGTATCTCCATTTTTAATTCATCATGGTTAATCAGCGCATGGCCAATCTCAATTTTAATATTCTCTGCTGTTCTTTCACCAATAAGTACGTTGTATTCTTTACGCACATACTGAATAATATCATCGTCTAAACGGTCTCCGCCAATACGGACGGAGTGGCAAGCAACTACACCACCGAAGGAAATAATCGCCACTTCAGTTGAACCGCCACCTATGTCAACTACTACATTTGCTACTGGCTCATCGACTGGCATACCAGCGCCAATTGCTGCTGCAACAGGTTCCTCAATAACGAAAACTTTTTTTGCACCGGCGTTTCGTACTGCGTCTTGAATCGCTCTTCTTTCAACACTTGTCGACCCGGAAGGTGTACATACAACAACACTCGGCTTTCTAATTGAGAAGCCACCAGCTTTTGCAGCTTTTTTCATAATATGACGTAACATTTCTGTTGTTGTATCGAAATCGGCAATTACCCCATCTTTTAGTGGGCGTATGGCGACAATTCGTCCCGGTGTTTTACCAATCATTTCTTTTGCTTCAGAGCCAACTGCAAGCACTTTTTTTGTTTCTGTATCAATCGCAACAACAGAAGGCTCATTGAGAGCGATTCCTTTTGCTTTACTATAAACAAGTATATTAGCTGTTCCTAAATCGATTCCAATTTCAGCATTTCCTATCATTATCAATCACCTAATTTCCTATAATTCTGCTTCGTCTCAATCCATTTTCATAAGACCATATTCATAAGACATCTTATCTTAAACTCCGCTTTTTATAAGGTAACATGAAACGACTATAGAAGCCTGAATGTAAATAAAACGTTATAAAAATGTAATCTCCACTGTAAAAAAGAATCGAATCCGCAATAAAAAAGGTTTAATTTGTAGAAAAAGGGTGAATAATGTTTGAGTATTGATTGTCTTTTTTCCTTCCTATGCTTATGGTACGATAAGGTAGAAATTGAAAGACTAAAAGGCAGTGTGAGTGAATGACAAATCAAAAAGAAAAAATCATTATTCTTATAGGACCTACTGCTGTAGGGAAAACAAAAACAAGTATTGAACTGGCAAAAAAATATAATGGTGAAATTATTAGTGGTGATTCCATGCAAATTTACAAAGGTATGGACATTGGTACAGCTAAAATAACGAAAGAAGAGACAGAAGGTATCAGCCATCATTTAATTGATATTAAAGAGCCAGATGAAAGTTTTTCGACAGCTGAATTTCAAACAATTGTCAGAGAAAAGATAACTGAAATCAGTAGTAAAGGGAAGTTACCCATTATTGTAGGGGGGACGGGACTATATATACAATCCGTTCTATTTGACTATCAATTTTCAAATGCCCCCTCAGATGATGATTTTCGATATCGCTTAGAGGAAAGGGCGAAAGTTGAAGGGAATGTTTGTATACATAAGGAATTACAGGTGGTCGATCCGGTATCTGCGGGAAAAATACATCCTAATAATATTCGAAGAGTGATTCGGGCTCTCGAAGTATACCATTGTACGGGAAAAACGATGACAGAATGGCAAAGTAAACAGGAACTTGAATCGGTATATAATGCCGCTGTAATCGGTTTAACAATGGACAGAGATCTTTTGTATAAACGAATTAATCAGAGAATAGATATGATGATGGATAATGGCCTATTGGAAGAGGTGAAAGGGTTTAGTGATAAGGGGTTGCAAAACTGTCAGTCCATGCAAGCGATAGGATATAAGGAATTCTACCCTTATTTTGATGGTTTGATTACTTTAGACGAAGCTGTTGATCAACTAAAGCAAAACTCACGAAGATATGCCAAAAGACAGCTAACCTGGTTTCGTAATAAACTGGATGTTAGTTGGATAGATATGAGTGAAGCTCTCGATTCAAAGGGTTTTCATAAAAAAATAAATGAAATTTATGTAACGATTGAAGGAAAGCTGAAAATTAAATCGAATACATAATAATAGAGATAAAAGAGGAGGATTTGTAATGAAAACATCAATCAATATCCAAGATCAATTTCTAAATCAATTGCGAAAAGATAATGCCAATGTGACAGTTTTCTTGTTAAACGGTTTCCAAATTAGGGGGCAAGTAAAGGGATTTGATAATTTTACTGTCCTATTTGAATCAGAAGGAAAACAACAACTTGTTTATAAGCA
Source organism: Cytobacillus sp. OWB-43 (assembly GCF_034651445.1). Lineage (NCBI taxonomy): Bacteria > Bacillati > Bacillota > Bacilli > Caryophanales > Bacillaceae > Cytobacillus > Cytobacillus sp. OWB-43. The sequence goes on from NZ_JAYEFF010000001.1 coordinate 600,601, forward strand.
CGCGATTTCAACATTTGCTCCTCAACGAAATGTATCGCTAGATATGGAACAAAAATAATAAAGTTGCCTTGTCGAGTCCGCAAATGATGCGGGCTTTTTCTTATGCTTTGACAATCTTGTTGGAAGAAATTCTGTTGTTCTATAATTTATATTTAATTATTAACAATTTTGTTTTCACTAAAAAAACTTTAATGATTTTCCTCCAAATTGAATATATATGAACAAGAAGACTCTAACTTCTAATAATAGAATAGGCTAAATAACGACTTGAGATAACGACTAGGCTTTTGTCACAATTAAGGCAATCTTAGCGTATACTGGTGCAAGAGAATGTGAGGTGAAAGCTATTGGATCAGCCGATTCGTTTGAAAAATAATGGACAAATCAGTATTGTACTAAATTCTCAAAAAAGAAAAGCCTTAACAAAGGAAATACCCGAACCGAATGTTGTACAAAAAACCTTACAATCAGAGCATCTTGCTCTTAGAGAAATTGAAGAAGAATTAGCTGCTTTAGTAGGCATGGAAGAAATGAAGAGAATGATTAAAGAAATTTATGCCTGGATCTATGTGAACAAGAAGCGAGAAGAAGCAGGACTGAAAGCGGGAAAGCAGTCCCTTCATATGATGTTCAAGGGAAACCCTGGTACAGGGAAAACAACGGTAGCGAGGTTAATAAGTAAGCTATTTCAAAAAATGGATGTTTTGACAAAGGGACATTTGATCGAAGCTGAAAGGGCTGACTTAGTAGGAGAATATATTGGCCATACAGCTCAAAAAACGAGAGATTTAATTAAGAAAGCAATCGGAGGCATACTTTTTATCGATGAAGCATATTCCCTCGGTAGAGGAGGGGAAAAGGATTTTGGTAAAGAGGCAATCGATACATTAGTGAAACATATGGAAGATAAACAGCATGATTTTATACTGATTTTAGCCGGATATTCAAAAGAAATGGACTATTTTTTATCTTTAAATCCGGGTTTACATTCTAGGTTTCCGCTAGTTATAGATTTTCCAGATTATTCGATTGAACAATTAATGGAGATTGGGCAAAGAATGCTGAAACAAAAAGAGTACGTACTTAGTAGAGAAAGTGAAAGGAAATTAAAAGATCACTTACTTTGGGTGAAAACAGTCTTAAATCCACAAACATTTTCTAATGGAAGATATATAAGAAATATTATCGAAAAGGCAATACGCGCACAATCCATGAGGCTTTTAATGCAAAGTCATTATGACCGCCATGAATTAATGACTATTAGAAGCAACGACTTAGTTTTTGAAGAAGATGATTGACCTTGTTTTAGCTCCGATTAATTTAGGAGCTTGTTTTTGTTATTAATAGAGATGGAAATTGAATTAAGCAGAGCCAGTCTCCTACCTTTTATCGTGGGCTGAAACGTGGCTCTGTTTTTTTACTATTTTATATTTAATTTAACTTGAATTGTTTTGTAGGAAGTTTCCATTTATAAGTGTAAGATAATACTCTAAGGGCTGTAATTGTTATGAATAATATTATGAGTTCTACTGCTGATGTGAAAATATTTAATCCAATTAATAGCCCAGTAATAATCGCCCAAACAGCATAGATTTCTGATCGTAATACTAAAGGTTTTCTTTGTGCTAATAAATCACGAATCATTCCACCACCACTACCGGTTAATACTGCGGCAACGATAATTGCGCTTAATGGATGATTCATATCAGCAGCATAAAGTGCACCTTGTATAGCAAATGCTGATAATCCGATGGCATCAGTGAAGTTTCCCCACTTATGCCAATGCTTCAATAAGTGATGGGGAAAAATAATAATCAATGTAATAGACAAGAGGGCGATTTGAAAAAAAGTTCCCTGTTCCCACAATGTTGATACGGGTACCCCAATTAATAAATTACGGATGGCTCCCCCACCAAAGGCAGTGACAATACCTAAAATATAAATGCCTAATATATCATAATCTTCTTCCATTGCTACGATAGCACCGCTAATGGCAAAAGCAATTGTACCAATCATACTTAAAAAATCCCAAGTTAACATCACATATCACCACACGTTCTTAAAATCCTGCTAAAACACAAACATATAGATTTTAACATGAAAAAGCATGAAATCAATGATTTTCAATAAATAAATTTTTGTGGTAAACAATAATTATTGATTACTTAGCAGGGACATTTTGGATAACCGGAAATTTTCTCCCTTTAACGTAAAGAATAATTAGTGAATTACAAAAGAATTTGATATGATAATGATATGTTAAAAAGAAAGTAGGGCTTTAATGGAACAACAGTCTTTTAAAGAAAAAGCGATACTTGTCGGCTGTCAAACGACTGAAGACGATTTGCAATATAGTTATTCAATGGATGAGCTTGTGTCTCTAACAAAAACAGCTAAAGGTGAAGTGATTACAAGTGTTGTACAAAAAAGAGAGAGAATTCATCCATCTACATATATAGGAAAAGGGAAAGTTGAAGAAATATCACGCCTACAAGAAGAGACCGAAGCAGATGTGATTATTTTTAATGATGAACTATCTCCTAGTCAAGTTCGTAACTTATCCGAATTCATTTCGGCAAGAATTATTGATCGAACCCAGTTGATTCTTGATATTTTTGCTGGCAGAGCTCGTTCAAAAGAAGGGAAACTGCAAGTTGAACTAGCTCAATTAAAATATTTACTACCGAGATTATTGGGACAAGGAACAGCACTTTCACGCTTAGGCGGGGGAATTGGAACAAGAGGTCCAGGTGAGACAAAGCTTGAATCAGATCGCCGTCATATACGAAGGAAAATTGATGATATTGATAAGCAATTGAGGGCAGTTGTTCATCATAGAAAGCGTTATCGTGAAAGAAGAAAGAAGAACCAAGCACTGCAAATAGCCTTAGTAGGTTATACGAATGCGGGTAAATCGACCTTGTTTAATCGCCTAACCGAAGCTGATTCCTATGAAGAAAATCAATTATTTGCCACACTTGATCCAATGACAAGAAAAATGTCTTTACCAAGTGGATATACAGCTCTTTTAACCGATACAGTTGGATTTATACAAGACTTACCGACTACGTTAATTGCAGCTTTTAGATCTACTTTAGAAGAAGTAAACGAAGCGGATCTCATTTTACATGTAGTCGATATGTCTAATCCGGACTACACCCAACATGAACAAACCGTACAACAATTAATTGATGATTTAGAGCAGGAAGAGATTCCACAATTGATTGTTTATAATAAAAAAGATGAAGCACATGAAAGGTTCATTCCAACAAAAGGTAGGCACACGTTACAAATGAGTGCATTAAATGATCGTGATCGCTATTTGCTAAAAGAAGCAATTGAACATGCGGTCACCCAATTAATGGATTCGTATACTGCTGCAATCCCTGCTTCAGAAGGAAAGTTATTATCGCTCCTAAATACGGTGACTATTGTGCGGAGTAGTGAGTTTATAGAAGAAAAACAAATGTATTTGGCTAAAGGTTTTTACTTCAAAGATCATCCAATCACACAAATGCTAAATCATTATAGAGTATAGAAAGTAAAGGTGTAAATCATGTTCCAAAGCTTAATAAATGGAGAATCTCTTTCTGAGATTGTTCAAGAAGTAGAAAAAAAAATTTCTTGTGTGACACATAAAATAGAGGAAAGAATAGATGAGAATCAATTTCGGGTTCTGCGGAGTTTTCAAAAACACCGTGTAAGTGATAGCCATTTTATACCGTCGACGGGATATGGTTATGACGATGCGGGTAGAGATACTTTAGAATTAATCTATGCAGATGTCTTTGGTGGCGAAGCAGCATTGGTTAGACCACAAATCATTTCTGGTACGCATGCTATATCCACTGCGCTATTTGGTATTTTACGACCGGGGGATGACCTTTTATATATTACTGGTAAACCATACGATACGTTAGAAGAAATCGTCGGTATAAGAGGTAAAGGGGTAGGGTCTCTAAAAGAATTTCGTATTGGGTATGATGCGGTTGAATTGCAAGAGGATGGTACTGTTGATTTTGAGGTACTCAAAGAAAGAATGACATCCTCAACAAAGATGGTTGGTATACAACGTTCAAAAGGTTATGCGGAAAGACCATCATTTACAATAAATGAAATTAAAGAAATGATTCATTTTGTTAAGTCCATCAACCCTGAAGTCGTTATCTTCGTCGATAATTGTTATGGTGAATTTGTTGAAGAAATGGAACCTTGTCATGTTGGTGCCGATTTAATGGCCGGTTCCCTTATTAAGAACCCAGGCGGTGGATTGGCGAAAACGGGTGGTTACATTGTTGGAAAAAAAGCCCTTGTTGAAGCGTGCTCTTATCGATTAACTTCCCCTGGCATTGGAGCGGAAGCTGGAGCCTCACTATATAGTTTACAGGAGATGTATCAGGGTTTTTTCTTAGCCCCCCATGTAGTAGGACAAGCTTTGAAGGGAGCGGTTTTTACAGCTGCAATTCTCGAATACTTTGGGATGAAAACTAATCCAAGATGGGATGCAGAGAGAACAGACCTTATACAATCAGTACAATTTGGTGATGCTAAAATGATGGTTGCCTTTTGTCAAGCGATTCAATATGCTTCCCCAATCAACTCTCACGTTACTGCCTATCCAGCATATATGCCAGGATATGAGGATGATGTCATTATGGCTGCGGGTACTTTTATACAAGGAGCAAGTATTGAGTTAACAGCAGACGGACCTATTCGGCCCCCGTTTGAAGCATATGTTCAAGGCGGATTAACCTATTCTCATGTGAAAATCGCCATTTGTACAGCGTTAGACCAATTATTAGAGAAAAAACTCATTCAAAAGTATTAATAAATATAGGGAAAGGAGGCGGATATACGCTGCCTTCTTTCAGTATTAGGAAAAAAGTTTGAAAATTTCATGATTTCCATGTGATAAAACATAACATTTTGTTGACAGATTATCTAACACGACATATAATAGGATATAAGATACAAAGAAATTAAAAGTAAAAGAATGAAGGAGGAGAGATGGTTGACTGGAAGTGAAATACGTCGTTCCATGCCGCTCTTTCCAATTGGCATTGTGATGCAGCTGACTGAGCTAACAGCAAGACAGATTCGCTATTATGAAGAACACCAATTGATTACTCCAGCTAGAACGGATACGAATAGAAGGCTATATTCATTGAATGATATTGATAAGTTGCTAGAGATCAAAGATTTAATTGATCAAGGTGTCAATATGGCTGGAATAAAGCAACTATTCACAGTGAAACAACAACAAGAGATGGATGAACAAGCATTTAAGAAGCAAGAAGAAAAAGTGAGACACGATTTGTCAGATGACGAATTGAGAAAGCTTTTGCGTAAAGAATTTATGCAAGCAGGTAGGTTTACTCGATCGTCTTTAAGACAAGGTGATTTATCACGCTTTTTCCATTAAAATAAAAAATCTTTTCTTGACTTTAAAGGAGGAAACACAAGGTGGCAAAATTCACTAAAGAAGATATCACACGAATTGCTGAAGAAGAAAATGTAAAATTTATCAGATTACAATTTACTGACATTTTAGGAACAATTAAAAACGTAGAAATCCCAATTAGTCAGCTTGAAAAAGCTTTGGACAATAAAATGATGTTCGATGGTTCCTCAATTGAAGGTTTCGTTCGCATTGAAGAATCAGATATGTATTTATTCCCAGACTTAGACACATGGGTAGTCTTCCCTTGGACAGCTGAAAAAGGAAAAGTTGCACGTTTAATCTGCGATATTTATAATCCAGATGGTACGCCATTCGCGGGAGACCCTCGTAATAACTTAAGAAGAATCCTTAAAGAAATGGAAGACCTCGGCTTTACAGATTTTAACCTTGGACCAGAACCAGAATTCTTCTTATTTAAGTTAGATCAACAAGGTGAACCAACTTTAGAGCTTAATGATAATGGTGGTTATTTTGATTTAGCTCCAACTGATTTAGGTGAAAATTGCCGTCGTGATATCGTTCTTGAGCTAGAAGAAATGGGCTTTGAAATTGAAGCTTCTCACCATGAAGTGGCTCCAGGGCAACATGAAATCGATTTTAAATATGCTGATGCACTTACAGCATGTGATAACATCCAAACATTTAAATTAGTGGTTAAAACAATTGCACGTAAACACGGTTTACACGCAACATTTATGCCAAAACCATTATTCGGTGTGAACGGATCAGGTATGCACTGTAACGTTTCATTATTTAAAGATGGTGTAAATGCATTCTATGATACAAAAGGTGATTTAGAACTTAGTGATACAGCACGTAATTTTATTGCAGGTATCATTAACCATGCACCAAGTTTCACAGCAGTAACAAATCCAACAGTAAACTCTTTTAAACGTTTAGTGCCTGGATATGAAGCTCCTTGTTATGTTGCTTGGTCTGCAAGAAACCGTTCACCACTTATTCGTATCCCAGCATCACGTGGTGTCAGTACACGTGTAGAAGTACGTAGTGTTGACCCAGCTGCCAATCCATACCTTGCAATGGCTGTTCTTCTTAAGGCTGGATTAGATGGTGTGAAAAACAACCTAACACCACCAGCTCCGGTAGACCGTAATATCTATGTTATGAGCAAAGAGGAACGTGAAGCTGAAGGTATTAAAGATCTTCCAGCTACACTTTATAGCGCGCTAGAACTTCTTAAACAAGATGAAGTAATGGTTGCTGCACTTGGTGAACATATTCTTGAGCACTTTATTGAAGCAAAAGAAATTGAGTGGGATATGTTCAGAACGCAAGTTCACCCATGGGAACGCGAGCAATATTTACAAATGTATTAATAGATAATACCAAAGTGGTTTTTCAGACTGTAGGTAAACTCGGTGTAATCGAGGTACCTACAGTCTTTTTTATTTAAAAATAGAAGAAAGTAAAGCGGTGAGGATCATCCTTGAGGCGTTTATTATGAACCTCTTTACATTTAATTTATAGAAGTAGCCTTAACATCTGATTTTTCATAAAAACTTAAGAAGATGTAATATAAAATGGTCTTTTAACAAGGTAATATAGCCCGTACAACTCTTCATCTTCCACATATAGTATTAACATAACCATAGAAAGGAGGATGAGAATATGGGATATAATAATCAAAACTATTCAGACTCATACGGATATGATCATAATGATTGTGGATGTGATGAGTTCTTTAGGAACATTTCCCGTGGTGAGGATGTGAAAGTATTCCTTAAAGGTGGCGGCCATGTGTTCGGAGAGTTTATCGATGTTCGTGGAAATTTAGTTTTTCTAGCAAAAGCTAACTGTAATCGTCACGATGATCGTCACGATGATCGTCATGATGATCGTCACAAAGATTGTTGCAACAAGAAAGATCGTGTAAGGATTACTACGATCTGTTGTGATGATATCATTGCAGTTGAAACTCGATAGTAAGAGTCCTTTTTATGAGTCTAAAAGAAGTTCTTGCAAGGGGTATAACTGCTTCGTATCATCATTCAACTAATTAATAGAAACTAAAAAGGGTCTCAGATAAAAGCAGCCATAATGGCTGCTTTTATATATTTGCTAGGATAGGTTTGAAAAACAAAAAAGGTCCACAGAGAAAAATAAAATGGTCTTTCAACAGGGGGATATAGCCCGTACAACTCTAAGACCATCCACATATAGTATTAACATAATCATAGAAAGGAGGAAGAAAAATGGGATGTAATAATAATTTCTATGGAAGAGGCTCAAGATATTCAGACTCATATGGATATGACAACAACAATCACGGTTGTGGTAATTACAGTAAAAACGACAATAAGGATTGTGGCTGTGATGAGTTCTTTAAGAATATCTCCCGTGGTGAGGATGTGAGAGTATTTCTTAAAGGCGGCGACCATGTGACAGGAGAATTCGTTGATGTTCGCGGTAATTTAGTTTTCTTAGCAAAAGCTAACTGTGATCGTCACGATGATCGTCACGATGATTGTTGCGACAAGAAAAATCGTGTAAGAATCACTACGATCTGTTGCGATAATATCGTTGCAGTTGAAACACGATAGTTAGGAGTTTCTTTATTGTGTCTTAGCGGATGCAAGGGCTATAACTGTTTAGTATTAACATTCAACTTGGTATCTATTTAATAGATACCAAAAATCGAGTTCAAAGCAGCCATAAAGGCTGCTTCTTTATTTTAGTTAGATAGGTTTGACAAACAAAAAGAAGGTCCACAGAGAAAATAAAATGGTCTTTTAATAGGATGATATAGCCCGTACACCTCCTTTATTATCCACATATAGTATTAACATAATCATAGAAAGGAGGAAGAAAAATGGGATGTAATAATAATTTCTATGGAAGAGGCTCAAGATATTCAGACTCATATGGATATGACAACAACAATCACGGTTGTGGTAATTACAGTAAAAACGACAATAAGGATTGTGGCTGTGATGAGTTCTTTAAGAATATCTCCCGTGGTGAGGATGTGAGAGTATTTCTTAAAGGCGGCGACCATGTGACAGGAGAATTCGTTGATGTTCGCGGTAATTTAGTTTTCTTAGCAAAAGCTAACTGTGATCGTCACGATGATCGTCACGATGATTGTTGCGACAAGAAAAATCGTGTAAGAATCACTACGATCTGTTGCGATAATATCGTTGCAGTTGAAACACGATAGTTAGGAGTTTCTTTATTGTGTCTAAACAGATATGTATGCAAGGAGTATAACTGTTGAGTATTAACATTCAACTTGGTATCTCTTTATTAGATACTAAAAAGAGTCCAACCAAAGCAGCCATAACGGCTGCTTCTTTATTTTAGTTAGGATAGGATAGCAAATTAAAAGATAGAAACAAAGAGAAAATAAATGGTCTTTTAACAGGGGGATATAGCCCGTACACCTCCAATACCCTCGACATATAGTATTAACATAATGATAGAAAGGAGGAAGAGATATGGGATATAATAATTGTTTTTTTGGAAGAAGACCAAGATATTCAGACTCATATGGATATGACAACAACAATCACGGTTGTGGTAATTACAGCAAAGACGACAATAAGGATTGTGGCTGCGATGAGTTCTTTAAGAACGTTTCCCGTGGTGAGGATGTGAGAGTGTTTCTTAAAGGTGGCGGCCATGTGTTCGGGGAGTTTATCGATATTCGCGGTAATTTAGTCTTCCTAGCTAAAGCAGACTGTGATCGTCACGATGATCGTCACGATCATTGTTGTTGTGACAAGAAAGCTCGTGTAAGAATTACTACGATCTGTTGTGATGATATTGTTGCAGTTGAAGTATAAGGAACTTAGGAACCCCGTAAGTTGAGAGTGCTTTTACTGTGTTTTAATGGAAGCTTATATATGGGAAAATAACTATTGCTAAAACTAAAAGGCATCTTCAAATACCGTTTTAACGGCTGCTTCAGACTGTAGATAAACTCCTTAAATGAGTTTGTCTACAGATTTATTTATTAATAATAGGAAGAAAAATTATAAGTAATGATGCGGATAGTCGAAATCAATGAGAAATAGTTACTTTAAGCGATTTAGTACTTGTGGGTTATTGGGTATGTAAAATCAAGGGGGGCAATTGATTCATTTATGAACTGAATTTAAGGTGTATGTATGATGAAGTAGGTCGTTCAAGTTACCAATCAATTGAATAATTGGCATTTAATCATCCTAGCTATTTGTTTTCATGAAAAATGCTTTAATATTTATTTACCCATAAAACATCATGTCAAGTAGTAGGTATCAAATTTAAAAACATTAGCTCGTATTGAATGGATGAACAGTACTTCAGGAGAGTGGTTCTATGGGCTGTGTAAGACATACATATTACAATTTAAGAAGCAACACAAAACGTTAAACGAAAATGTGTTATGTCCCTTCCATAAAGGTGAAATAGAACTGTTTAAGCGGGTATTTCTAGCGCTAGAATAGTAGGTAAAAAGCGAAGTTGTCTAAATAAAATTTGTTCTTGTTATATACAACAAAAAACCGTTCATAAGAACGGAATAAAATTTTATTCTTGATCTTTTACTTTTAGGGTATCTAATAATTTTAAGATACCCTCACCTCCCATACCAGATACGAGAGAGATGATGAAAACAGCAGTGGGGGAATCCGGTGTTGTTGTCACAATGACAAATACGGCCGCCAGTCCTCCTAGTAAGATGTCTTCTAAGAACCCTAAATAAATGAATTTTTTCGTCATCCGTGGCTTGACTAGTTTGCCTAATCTCTGCAAATGTCCTGCAACACCGACAATTCCACCAATCAACGCAGCGAAGAGAATGTTCATTAACATTTTTCCTTCACACTCCTAAAGCCGAGATTTTTTTGCGACCTTAGGTTGATTCTTGGTGTAAATTTCATTATAATATATTTTTGTCTCGATGTAATGATTCTATTTTACTGAATTTTTCAAATTTTATAATTGTATGAGTAACATATAAAGATAATTGCAAACTATTAAAAAGGAGTGTCAATAATGACACTCTTTTTTAATGTATTTGACGATAAACACCAATAACTTTGCCTAAAATAGATACATTGTGCAAGATAATCGGCTCCATAGTAGGGTTTTCTGGTTGCAAGCGGATAAAGTTCTTCTCTTTAAAGAATCGCTTAACGGTGGCCTCATCATCTTCTGTCATAGCAACCACGATTTCTCCATTATTTGCTGTTTGTTGCTGCTTGACTATGACATAATCACCATCTAATATGCCAGCTTCAATCATACTTTCTCCCATAATTTCAAGCATGAAGATATTTTCATCACTCGGAGCCATTCTTTCAGGTAAAGGGAAATATTCCTCAACATTCTCAATCGCAGTAATGGGGTGACCAGCAGTAACCTTACCGATAATAGGTACGTTCACCGTTTGCACTTTAGGTATTGGGTTGCTCTCTTCTAGATTTAATACCTCAATGGCACGGGGTTTTGTCGGATCTCGACGAATAAGACCTTTACTCTCTAGTCTGGCTAGATGGCCATGTACGGTTGAACTTGAAGCAAGTCCAACAGCTTCACCTATTTCCCTAACGGAAGGTGGATAACCTTTTTGTTTTACTTCATCTTTTATAAAATTCAATATATCTTGCTGCCTCTTAGATAATTTCACGCTATCACGCACCTTCGTCAATTTCATTAAGATTATTATACCATCAGTAGTAAATAGATACAAACATAAGTTCGAATTTTCTTATTGACAGAAACAAATGTTCGCATTATACTAAAATTATTAAATCGAACATATATTCTATTCAGGGGTGGCAATTAATGATAAAACAATTGTGGAATTCTTATAGTTATGCTATTATTCTTATCGCTTTTAGTTTCGGTATGGTTTTCTTATTATTTTTGAACACTGGTAATGCAAATCAGGAGGAATATGTAAAAGTTGAAGTAAAACAAGGAGATTCTTTATGGAAAATAGCGGAGGAGTTTAAAGATGCCCATAATATGTCTTCTAAAGACTTTGTTGCTTGGGTAGAAGAATTTAATCATATACATTTAGGTAAAATACATCCTGGTGATACGGTATATCTTCCCATTACAAATGGTGAAATAATATCTGAAACAAATTTAGCTAGTGTGATATTAGAAGACTAAAGGAATGAAAGAGAATGAATGTAATTATATATTGCAGGGTGAGTACGACGAAGGATACCCAGGAAACGTCTCTTGCTAGACAAGAAGAAGAACTTTTACATTTAGCGAGAATGAAGGATATGAATGTAGTTGAAGTCATACGTGAGAAAGCAAGTGGCTATGATTTAGAAAGAATTGGTGTGTTGCAATTATTGGAGTTACTTAAACAAAATCAAGCAGAGGCTGTTCTTATTCAAGATGAAACCAGGATTGGAAGAGGAAATGCTAAAATTGCCATCTTACATTGTATACTTAAAGAAAATGGGAAGATTTATACAATTGCCCATAATGGAGAATTGCAACTTTCAGATTCTGATTCTATGGTATTACAAATTGTTAGCATGGTTGAAGAGTATCAAAGAAAACTACATAATGTAAAAATAAAAAGAGGGATGCAAAAAGCTGTTCAAAAAGGCTTTCGACCTGAAAAAAATTTAAAAAACCAAGGAAATATAAACGGAAGAGAACGAATAGAGGTACCAATAGAAGAAATAGTAAAATTGAGACAAAATAACCTTACTTTTGCAGAAATTGCTGCAACGTTAAGAGGCTTTGGTTATAAAATATCTAAAGCGACAGTAAACCGTAGGTATAATGAATATATAGATGATATAGAGCAGATGGATAATGAATCATCATGATATAGGCATAATATGTTAAGTCGATTGATTAGTTGTAATTTAACTTAAAAACTAAGAAATATTAGTACTGATACCAAGCAAGATAAAGGCATACTAAAAGATCCTACAATCGTTCGTGGGTTCAGACAAGTGAACTGTGAATGGTTATTTGTTTCCGAGGATTCATCCGTGTTTTTTCATTTAACGTTAGTTGTTAGTGAAAGTATTATTCCCTTATTCCCCTTATTTACATACATACATACATACGCTCCCTATATTAATAGTCTCACATTTTTAAGTTGAGAACACTGCTACATTGCCATACCTAATAATAAAGCAATACGATACCAACTTATTGGCGTCTGAAATGAAAATCAAAAGATGATTGTAAAACTGCTTTCTTGTAAAATGCAGTCATATTTAGTAATATGGCTATTAAGTATCTTCTCCATATGGAATGAAGAACTTTTTGGATGGGAAGGAGTGTAGCACAATGATTTCAAAAGAAAAATTAGCGAGAATTAATTCGCTTGCTAAGAAAGCGAAAACAGAAGGTTTATCAGAACCAGAAGCAAAGGAACAATCTAAATTAAGAAAAGAATATTTAGAGAAGTTTAGAGCTTCTATGTTAAATACATTAAAAGGTGTTACTGTTATTGACCCTGAAGGTAATGATGTTACACCAGAGAAGTTAAAACGTGAACAAAATAAACCACTTCACTAAGATTGTGTTTATAAATTTTTAAAAGGAAACTGTCACGAACAGTTTCCTTTGTTGTTGTTTTATATGACAATTATATAATTTTTTACCTTTCTGGTTGTAACTGAAGGTGAAAGTCTATTATATTTAATTTGTAGGATATATATTGAAAGGATGTCGTTCATGTTCAACAAAACAGATGCTTTATCAATTAGTGCCATAAGAACATTGTCTATCGATGCAGTCGAGAAGGCAAACTCTGGTCATCCAGGAATGCCAATGGGAGCTGCGCCAATGGCGTATACTTTATGGACAAAGTTTATGAATCATAATCCCAAAAATCCTGATTGGTTTAATCGTGATCGCTTTGTGTTATCTGCGGGTCATGGGTCTATGCTTTTGTATAGTCTCCTTCATTTATCGGGATATGGTCTTTCTTTAGATGATATTAAAGAATTTCGCCAGTGGGGTAGTAAAACACCAGGACATCCTGAATATGGCCATACACCAGGTGTAGATGCGACAACAGGTCCATTAGGACAAGGGATTGCCATGGCAGTAGGGATGGCAATGGCAGAAAGTCACTTATCAGCTGAATATAATAAAGATGGCTACAATGTAGTAGACCACTATACATATAGTATATGCGGAGATGGAGACTTAATGGAGGGAGTGTCTGCAGAAGCAGCTTCTCTTGCTGGTCACCTTCAATTAGGAAAGTTGATTGTAATGTATGATTCTAATGACATCTCATTAGACGGAGATTTAGATCAATCATTTTCTGAAAGTGTAGCCGATCGTTTTAAAAGTTATGGCTGGCATTATCTTCGAGTAGAAGATGGAAATAATCTCGATGAAATTGCCCAGGCAATTGACAGCGCTCGTCAAAATACTACACAACCGACGTTAATAGAAGTTAAAACAGTAATTGGTTATGGATCCCCGAATAAGGCAGGCTCATCTGCTTCTCATGGTTCACCACTAGGCTCATCTGAATTAAAATTAACAAAAGATGCTTATGAGTGGACATTTGAAGAAGATTTTCATGTTCCTGAAGAAGTATATGCACACTTCAAACAAAATGTAGCTATTAACGGTGAAAAAGCAGATAGTGAATGGAAAGATCTTTTCGCTGCTTACAAAAAAAATCATCCGGAATTAGCAGAACAGCTAGAAGGTGCAATCAAAGGTGAATTACCAAATGGTTGGGATAAAGATATTCCCGTATATGAAGAAGGTAAAAGTTTAGCCACTAGAGCGTCTTCAGGGGAAGCTCTCAATAGTATTGCGAAGAACTTACCATCTTTCTTTGGTGGTTCAGCTGATTTAGCAGGTTCGAATAAGACGATGATTAAAGATGCAGAAGACTTCTCAGCAACTAATTATGCTGGAAAAAATATTTGGTTTGGCGTACGAGAATTTGCTATGGGTGCCGCTTTAAATGGTATGGCTTTACACGGTGGTCTAAATGTTTTTGGAGGGACATTCTTTGTATTCTCTGACTACTTAAGACCAGCTATTCGGCTTGCAGCATTAATGAAGCTACCTGTTACTTATGTTCTTACACATGACAGTATTGCTGTAGGTGAAGATGGACCTACTCATGAACCAGTTGAACAATTAGCAGCGCTTCGTGCCATGCCAAATTTAGCAGTTATTCGCCCAGCTGATGGAAATGAGACTTCAGCTGCTTGGAAGTTAGCGATTGAATCAAAAGATCAACCAACAGCACTTGTGTTAACTAGGCAAAATATTGCTACACTACCAAACTCAGCAGAGTTAGCCCCTGAAGGAGTTCAAAAAGGTGCTTATGTGATTGCAAAAGCAGAAAAAGAGCAACCAGATGCGCTTCTTTTAGCGACAGGGTCAGAGGTAGAATTAGCGGTGAAGGCTAAAGCTGCTTTAAAAGAAGAGGGCTTTGATGTGGCAGTAATCAGTATGCCGGATTGGAAACGATTTGATGCTCAATCAAATGAATATAAAGAATCTGTATTACCTAAAAATGTAACCAAACGTTTAGCCATTGAAATGGCAGCATCATTTGGCTGGCATAAATACGTCGGTCTAGAAGGCGACGTTTTAGGAATTGATCAATTCGGTGCTTCTGCACCAGGAGATATTCTAATAAAAGAGTATGGGTTTACTGTAGAGAACATCGTAAGTAAATTAAAAAGTTTATAAACATGAGCGAAGAGGGAATTTCCCTCTTCGTTTTTTTTCGACAAAAAAAGTAGAAATTTATAACAAAAAGAGACAGAAAATACAGAAATAAAATTTTATAATAAGAAAAAGACTTGTCTAAAAAAGGAGTAATTCTATGAGAACGTATCAGCTATATTTAATAGATGAACCTTTTGCGTCTCATTATTTTGGTAGAGAGCAAATGTTTTATCAGCTGTTCAAGGAATATGAACAAGCGACTGGGACGATCCAATTTATTTTGGGAAAACAAATTGCCTTTATCACCAAGAATATTCCAAAAGATAAAGTAAATAATGATTTATATAGAGAATTATATGCAGAGAAAAAAGTTTCTTATAAGAGTAATGCGTTTTATATTAAAGAAAAAAATAGTCAAGCTAAGTTGATGATCTATGATCGTTTTCTTAGTTTAGAGGCTCAAGGAAACTATGATGCAGAGACGGTGTTCTTTGAAGTCCTACGAAAAGAAGAAAGTTCTTATTTAGCTATCGACCTTTTTCATAATCGATTTGGCTGGTTAAAGCCAATAAAAGAAAGAAAGTTTGTCTAAATTAGAGAAAATCATCAGCAAATATTGTATAATAACCTTTGGTCTAGTACACTGTATGATAGACAACATGAAGGAGGAAGTAGTATGTGGACATATATTCTAGTTGGTATATTAGCATTACTTGCTGGTGTAGCACTAGGATTTTTCATCGCTCGTAAATATATGATGAGCTACCTAAAGAAAAATCCACCAATTAATGAACAAATGCTTAAAATGATGATGATGCAAATGGGAATGAAGCCGTCTCAGAAGAAAATTAACCAAATGATGAATGCGATGAATAAGCAACAACCTGGAAAATAACTTACGAACTATAGTTAGATAAAGTTACTAGGTTCAATTGCATATAGATAGAAACAGAGCAAACTTTATTTTTCGGTTCTTCATTGCAACTAAGAAATAGACCAAAGCTAAACTTTAGCTTTGGTCTATTTCTTTAGTCAGTATCATATTGTCGAATTCTCTGATATCACGTCACTTGTTTAATCCAAGTGTTAGCCTTTTATGCTTGTCTATTTAATGTGAGTCTGCTCTCGTAAAGACGATTATATTCATTTAATAAAGAATCTAACTCCTGACTATATTTTATGGCAGAAGCAGAGTTGAGGCCGTTTCTCATAGCGGTTTGTATCAGTTCTCGTCTTTTTTGTTCAATTAATAGTAGTAAGTCTTGTTTGTTCACGCACCTAAAACTCCTCTGCGATTTTGTTCTAACCATGAAGTAGTTTCTATTTTGTCCCAAATATACTTTTATTAATTATAGCGAATAATGGTAATTAATTCAAAAGAAACTTATGTAAAACTTTTTACATTCATTATACATATCACCAAATGATTCAACGAGATTGATACAATATCGAAATAAAACTGGTGTTTAACGTGAGTGTTAAATGTTAGACACAAATTATTCAAAAAGATTAATTTCTTTTCTCATAATGTTTTGATAGAATGGGGAAGGAAAAAGGGGAAGGTATGGAGGTGTTGGTATGACTGATGTGAATTTTATTATTGCTCTTGGTGCAGGCTTTTTGAGTTTCATCTCGCCATGCTGTTTACCATTATATCCGGCATTTTTATCGTATATCACTGGAATGAGCGTAGGTGAATTAAAAACGGAGAATGCACTGCTACAAAAACGTAGTTTGATACATACGCTATGCTTTTTATTAGGATTTTCAATTGTGTTTATTGCCATCGGCTTTGGTTCTTCTTATATAGGTAACTTTTTTTATGAATATGCTGACCTCATCCGTCAAATTGGAGCCATTTTTATTGTTATATTTGGTCTAGTGATCTTAGGTTTACTTAAACCAGCATTTTTAATGAAAGAAAGGAGATTTGATTTTAAAAATCGACCGACTGGTTACTTCGGTTCAGTTTTAATAGGTTTAGCCTTTGCTGCTGGTTGGACACCTTGCTCTGGACCTATTTTAGCATCAGTTATTTTACTTTCAGCAACAAATCCTGGATCTGGCCTATTTTATATGATTGCCTATATTATTGGCTTTGCTGTGCCATTTTTAATATTGTCTTTCTTTATCGGTAAAATGAAATGGATTAAAAAACATAATGTAAAGATTATGAGAATTGGTGGGATTTTAATGATAGTAATGGGTGTCGTCTTGTTTTTTGATTGGATGACTGATATAATCTCCCTTCTCACTATGTTGACAGGTGGTTTTACTGGTTTTTAACAGTGATAATTGGATTAAAAAGCGAGGAAAACTCGCTTTTTGTTCCTTGCGAAAATTGTCGTTGGGTTTAAATTGAAATTATTAGAAAAATTAGATATATTGTAATGAGTGATATTATTTTGAAATCGTAGTTCTTTAATATGAGATGTTGTAGCGGATGTGTTTGGAGGAGGAATAATAGGTGGCAAAGATACTAGTAGTAGATGATGCAAAATTTATGAGGCTGACTTTAACAAATATATTAAAAAAAGCCAATCATGATATTGTGGGCGAAGCGGAGAATGGTAAACAAGCCATTGCTTTATATGAAGAATTAACACCAGACCTTGTGACAATGGATATTACAATGCCAGAGATGAGTGGATTAGAAGCAATGAGAAAAATTAGAGCTGAATACCCAACAGCTAGAATTGTTATGTGTTCAGCCATGGGTCAACAAAAAATGGTAGTAGAAGCGATCGAAGCTGGGGCAAAAGATTTTATCATCAAACCATTTGATGAAGTTAGAGTGATAGATGCAGTATCGCGAGTGTTATCTTAATATCATACATATAATTTACTATTGAATAGGAATTAGATATAATAATAAGTGTCATTGATTTTATTGTAAAAGGATGTTTTTTATGGACATGGTGTTGTTGACATCAATTGGAGCTGTTTCTATGGCAGTATTAGCTATGTTCATCCGAATGAAGGCAGCTAATCATCCAGTCACGATTAAGAAGATAATTTTACCTCCCGTGTTTATGAGTACGGGGGCATTAATGTTTATTTTTCCCTATTTTCGCGTTACGCCAATTGAATTAATGGAAGCTGTTATAGTAGGGGCATTGTTTTCCTTAATATTAATCAAAACGACTAAATTTGAAAAGAAGGAAGACGAAATCTATTTAAAGAAATCGAAAGCGTTTATATTTATCTTAATAGGTTTACTTATTATTCGGCTCGTTGCCAAACTGATGCTAAGTTCGACTATAGACATAGGTGCACTTGCAGGAATGTTTTACTTATTAGCATTTGCGATGATTGTTCCATGGCGTATGGCAATGTTCGTTCAATTTCGCAAAATGGACAAAGCGGTAAATGTCAAACAAGTTAGATCAAGACCAACTACTTAACAAGAAAAGAAGCACCTTTAAGAGTGTCCTAACTTTTAAAGGTGCTTCTTTGTTATTGTGCAATTTCTGCTTCGTTTTAAAAAAGATGTTCATATGGTGTCATGTTGATTTCTTTTTGTGCCAATTTTTTTCTTAGAAATTTATGATCTTTTTTTGGAGTAGCAATTATGTAGCCGCGGATGAGAATTTCCTCTGTTATCTTTGTTGCTTTTTCCTTTACAGCTAATTCCCCAATTTTTCCAGCTATCTTTTGTCTGGCAACATCACGAAAAAGTTCTGGTACTGGACTAACGAGATCATTTAATAACTCTTTTTCTTGTTGTCCCCATAAATGCTGTGTTTGTCTTACGTAATATTCTTCCCAATCCATATCAGATTTACCGTCAGCTTTAGGCAGCCGTTTTAAAAACTTTCGGAACATAAAGAAACCACCAATGGACATAAGGATTACTAATATGACAACCCAAAAAAGTATAAACCACATAAACCAACCATCGAGCATGTTCTTTTCACCCTTACCGTTCTTATTCTCTCATTATTATAAGCCTTCTTATGCAATCAGACAAGCAAGCGTCACAGAAGAGGTTCGTTTTTCCCGATTTGTGAAAACAATGTGGCGTATTCCTTGTCGGTGATTAGTAATCGATGATGTAAATCATATGTTCTCAATACATATTCTTTTACACCTATAAATTCAGATTCAGTAATGACGAGAAAAGGGGTACCTTTTTGAAAATTTTGATAGTCTTTTAATAGACGTACTCTCTTCATGATTTCCCTCGCAAACTATAGTAAATAATTTACTTTCTATTATATTAAAATTTCTTGTTATTGTCGAAACTTGTCTAAAAATAAATCTTTTCTTTTAGTACAAATACTATTGCATATATTAATTATATTTTTTAGAATATACATATATTTCAGAAAATGGGAGGGGATCCATTGGATAACTTAGCGAAAGCGCATGACCAAAAGGAAGAGAATGTAGATTATGAGGTTGTGGCAAGTAGTTCAGCTTTTAAAAGTTTATTAAGTGCTAAGAAAGCCTTTTTAGTACCAATGATTATTTTTTTCATGCTCTTTTATTTTATGCTACCGATACTGACTTCGTTTACGAATGTGCTTAATCAACCGGCAATTGGTTCTATTACATGGACTTGGATGTATGCGTTTGCACAATTTGTGATGACTTGGGTTTTATGCATGATTTACGTTAAAAAAGCTGCAAAATTTGATAAAGATGCAGAACAAATCATTGAAAGTCATAAAACACAAGGAGAACGTTAATTATGAGTGGAATTGGTTTAACTTTATTCGTATTAATCGTAGCAATGACATTGGTGGTCACTTATTGGGCAGCAAAACGCACGAATACAGCAAGTGAGTTTTATACAGCCGGAGGGGGATTAACCGGTTGGCAGAATGGCTTAGCGATTGCTGGTGATTATTTATCAGCCGCTTCCTTTTTAGGTATTGCGGGCGCGATTGCATTATTCGGGTTTGATGGTTTCTTCTATTCTATTGGATACTTAGTAGCCTATTTAGTCGTATTATATATAGTTGCGGAACCACTTAGAAATTTGGGTAAATATACAATTGCTGATATGATTAGTGCCAGATTTAGTGAAAAGAAAGTTCGAGGAGTCGCAGCAATTAGTACGTTAACGATTGTTATTTTCTATATGATTGCTCAATTAGTTGGAGCTGGTGCACTTATACAATTATTGTTGGGTATTGATTACTGGATTGCTGTTGTAATCGTTGGTGTCATGATGACAACTTATGTTTTATTTGGCGGAATGACGGCAACTAGTTGGGTTCAAATTATTAAAGCAGCACTATTAATGATAGGAACAGTCATTATTTCATTCCTTGTATTAAAAGAGTTTAACTTTAATATTCTCGGTATGTTTGAGCAAATGAAAACGGTAACATCCCACGGTGAATCTTATTTAAACCCAGGTGTGAAATATACGAACGGTGTTGACACATTGTCAATGATGGTCGCTCTTGTATTAGGTACTGCTGGACTTCCTCATATTTTGATGAGGTTTTTCACAGTGAAAGATGCTAAAACAGCGAGAAGTTCTGTTGTCACAGCTACTTGGATTGTAGGAATATTCTATATCTTAACGATCTTCCTAGGATTTGGAGCTGCAGCGTTTGTAGGCTCACAAGATATCGTTGCAGCAAATGCAGCTGGTAATATGGCAGCACCTCTATTAGCTGAAGCACTTGGTGGAGACTTCCTAATGTCATTCGTTTCTGCCGTTGCTTTTGCAACCATTCTTGCCGTCGTTGCTGGGCTTGTGCTTTCAGGAGCTTCAGCCTTCGCACATGATATTTATGGGCAAATTATTAAAAAAGGTAAAGCAACTGAGAGAGAGCAAATGCTAGCCGCAAGATATGCTTCCATTGGTGTTTCTGTACTTTCGATTATTCTTGCCCTATTTGCGCAAACGTTAAATGTTGCCTTCTTAGTATCTTTAGCTTTCTGTGTGGCAGCAAGTGCGAACCTTCCAGTTATCATTTATACAATATACTGGAAGAAGTTCAACACAGCGGGTGCCATTTCAGGAATGGTTACCGGTCTCGTTACTGCACTTGTTCTAGTAGCTATTAGTCCAAGTGTATTGAGCCCTGAAGGAACAGCAATCCTTGTTGGTGATCCAATATTTCCATTAACCAACCCGGCAATCATATCAGTTCCAGCAGGATTTCTAGCAGCCTATATTGGTGCAGTTGTTTCAAATAAACGAGATGAGAAGAAATATGCTGAAGTAACTGTTAAAGCGAATACAGGTGTTAAATAATATTTTTAATACAACGCACAAGAGCGGCTTTCCATTAGAAAGTCGCTTTTCTTATATTTTGCGAAATAATGGTGGTGGGGATTTAATGGATATGGAAAGAATAGAAAATTTATCGAAGCGTGCACTTATATTAGATTTAGATGCTCTTGATCGAAACTGCCAGGTCATCGCAATGCATGCAAAAGGCAAAAAAATAAGAGTAGCAACAAAGTCTATTCGTTCCATTGATGTAATCAAGCGTATTTTAGCTTCAAATGAATGCTATCAAGGTATTATGACTTATTCTGCTGATGAGAGCTTAGTATTAGTGAAAGATGGTTTTAATGACATTTTGCTTGGATACCCAAGTATGGATGAAAATTCTCTAATGCTAATTGCTCGAGAGCATCCTAAAGAAATAACTGTCATGGTCGATTCTTTAGCGCATGTTGATTATTTAATAAAACTAGCAAAGTCTGTAAATGGCCAGTTTTCAATTTGTGTAGATATAGATATGAGTACAAATATTTTTGGATTTCATTTTGGGGTTCGACGTTCTTCTTTAAGGAGCTCCTCTGAGGTCCTAGCTATAGTAGAAGCTATTCATGCTAGTGATGTGCTTCACTGGAAGGGAATCATGGGATATGAAGCACAAATTGCTGGCGTTGGTGATAACGTCCCGCATTCATATGGGAAAAATACCATTATCCGTTTAATGAAACAAAAAGCAAAGCGAGAAGTAAAACGGAAGAGGGAAGCAATCATTACAGCTTTACTACAAAAAGGGTATACACCTGCTTTAGTGAATGGTGGCGGGACTGGTAGTATCCATTATACGGCAACAGACGAACAAGTGTCGGAAATTACTGTCGGGTCAGGCTTTTATTCACCACTTCTTTTTGATTATTATCAAGAGATTAAATATGAACCTGCTCTCTTCTTTGCCATACCTATTGTTCGTCAAGCGAAAGCGGATATATATACATGTCTCGGCGGAGGTTACATTGCTTCCGGTGTTACTGATCAAACGAGGATGCCACTTCCCGTATATCCATATGGCATGAGACTTTTATCAATGGAAGGTGCTGGCGAGGTGCAAACACCATTGTCTTATTCAAAAGAACGTTTATCCATAGGAAGTGCAGTTGTTTTTAGAGCTGCGAAAGCTGGGGAGGTATGTGAAAGGTTCACAGAGATTCATTGCTACTCGGAAAGTCAATCTACATCAACTGTAAAAACGTATAGAGGGGAAGGGATGTGTTTCCTATGAGAAAAACTTCGCTCGCATCTATCCGTAACTGGGCAGAAAATGTACAATTCAATGCTGAGCAACTATTTTTTCCACAAAGCATAGAGGATGTCATAAAAGTTATAAATAATGCAAGAAAGGAAAAGAAGAAGATTAGAGTGGTAGGATCTGGACATTCTTTCACAAATCTAATTCAAACCGAAGAGTGGTTCGTTTCATTAGACCGTTTATCAGGTATGATTTCTTTTGATGAGGACCAAGGTTTAGTAGAGGTATATGGTGGTACCAAATTATATGAAATCGGCAAATACTTAGGTGAGAAAGGTTGGGCCCAAGAAAACCTTGGTGATATAAATACGCAAAGTATTGCCGGCGCAATATCAACTGGTACACACGGGACAGGTATGAAATTCGGCAATATTTCTACACAAGTTGAAGAACTAGTGATGATTACAGCAGGAGGAGAGGAACTGTTAATCTCTCGTCATGTAAACTCACAATTGTACGATGCATCGCTCGTTTCGTTAGGGTTGTTGGGCATCGTTGTAAAGGTGAAATTAAAGGTCATTCAAGCACCGACCTATGTTTATAAAAGTAGGAAAATACTTTATAGTGATTTAAAGTCTCATATTAGTTTATATATCCAACACAATCGCCATTTTGAATGCTTCTTATTCCCCTTTTCTAACCATGTGCAAATAAAAACAATGAATATAACAGACAAGAAGCCGAGGAAAAGAAAATGGCGTAAGATGGAAAGTATGATAATGGAGAATTATATATTTGGTTTTCTATCTGTCTTATGTCGCAAATGGCCAAATCTAACGAAACCAGTTAGTCGTATAAGCGCAAAAGCCATTAGTGATAGTGAGCAATATGCGCCAAGTTATGATTTATTTGCTACTCCACGAAAAGTAAAGTTTGTTGAAATGGAGTATGCCATTCCGTTAGAGCATATGGTTGCTTGTCTCGATGAAATAAGGAAAAAGATAGAAGAGCAGCAATACAAGGTCCATTTTCCAATCGAATGTCGCGTCGTGAAAAGAGACAATATTTGGTTAAGCCCATCTTTTGGGAGAGATTCAGCTTATATTGCTTTTCATATGTTTAAAGGTATGCCATATGAAACCTATTTTAACGATATGGAAGCAATTATGAATAAGTATAATGGGCGTCCTCATTGGGGGAAGATTCATCAAGCAAAGGTTTCAGAGTTGACTCGTAAATACAGCCACCTAAGAGAATTCCTTATTTGGAGAGCAAAACTTGATCCAAACCATTTATTTGTCAATCCCTATTTGGCGAAGTTGTTTCATATTGAAAAGGGCAACATGTACGGGAAAGAAACAATGACAGAAAAGCCATGATTTTTCTAATATACGAAAGGGATATGGTAAGATAGTATTATCGAATCTACATTCAGGAGGATTCAGTCTATCTTGTCTAAAGAACTATTTCAAAAAGCTCAGGAATTTATTTATCAGTTTTACGAAGAAACAAGGCAAACAAAAGAACAAGCGGATAGAAGATTAAGTATGATATTTGATGAAATAGAATCAACTGGAACATATACGCAATTACAGGAAGAATTGGCTTATGGTAGCAAACTTGCATGGCGTAATAGTAATCGTTGTATAGGCCGTTTCTTTTGGGAAACACTTCAAGTCATCGATAAGAGATTATGTAACACAGAAGAGGAAGTAGCAAAGGCGCTTTTTGAGCACATAAAACTAGCGACGAATAGTGGGAAAATTAAACCTTTTATTACTGTATTTCCAAGTAACGAAAGTGATACAACCTTTCGTATATGGAATCACCAATTGATTAGATATGCTGGATATGACACCAAAGATGGTATATTAGGTGATTCATCTTCTATTGAATTTACAAAAAAGTGCATCGAGCTAGGGTGGGAGCCAACCTATAGTCATTTCGATATATTACCGCTTGTTATTCAAAAGAACAATGAAGAACCCAAATGGTTTACGATACCGACAGAATTAATTGTTGAGGTAGAAATCGAACACCCCGAATATACTTGGTTTAAAGAATTACAGTTAAAATGGTATGGAATCCCCATCATTGCTGATATGAAAATGGAAATAGGCGGTCTTATTTATGAAGCGGCACCTTTTAACGGTTGGTATATGGGGACAGAAATAGGTGCTAGAAATTTAGCAGATGAAGATAGGTACAATCAGTTACCTATTATAGCAGAATTGTTAGAGTTAAATATTCGCTCGAATGCTTCACTTTGGAAAGATCGTGCATTAATCGAATTAAATTTAGCTGTCATGCATTCTTTTCGACGGGCCGGAGTTAGTATTGTAGATCATCATACGGCTGCAGAACAATTCAAACAATTTGAAACGAAGGAAAGAAAACACAAGAGAGAAGTCACTGGAGATTGGACTTGGCTTATTCCCCCTTTATCACCAGCTACTACTCACATTTTTCATAAACCTTATAAAAATGTAAGTAAGTCACCCAATTTTTATTATCAGCATAAACCTTATTAAAAAAAGATAGATACTCTACCCTAAATGGTTAGAATATCTATCTTTTTTATGATGGGGAAGAAGTGTTGTGAACAATAGACTGAAGCCGTATTATACTACTTTTATTACAAATTGAATCTGTCCGTTTTAATGTCTCTAAGGCACTATCAATAAGAAACTTCCTTGGTTTTTTTCTTAAAAGGAGTTCGTCTTGAATAAACTGTATCAATAATTCTTCGTCCTTAGTTAGTGCTTCCGTTTCTAAGATAAGTTCACATAAATACTTAATTTCATCCTGTGTTTCAGTACCTAATAAATCATTGATCTCTGTATCGATTAAAGAAGGTGAGAATAGTTGAACTTCTTTTGTCGCAACTTGATTTGTCATTTCTACAATTCTCTCAACACTATATTGAACAACCTTAGTAATACTGACCGATGATTGGAATAATTCAGTATAATATTTGCTCAACTGATGAAGAATACCAAGGAAGATAATTGACATATCAAGAAGGTATGCTCGCCGATTCTCTCCAAACAGATCAATAAAACGGTAATAAATCCACTTAATTGTCTGGAGCTGACCTTTTCTTATAAATGCTTTAAGTTCTATGTCATCTGATATGAACATTTCATCAAATAAGGAGATGAGCTGATGTTTATGATTAAACATGACTTGCTGTTCCACTTGCTGCTTGAAAACATCAATACTTTGTGGGCTTTTGCCGATAAGTAAAGCATCTCTCTCCTTTTCCATCAGTTTGTAACTATCTTTAAAGATGGCCATTAGTAATTCTGTTTTTGATGAAAAGTAATTATAGAATGTACCTTTAGATATACCTGTATAAGATAATATATCTTGGATAGAAGTAGCTTGAAATCCTTTTTCAATAAATAATTCATGAGCTAAATGAATGACATGTAATTTTCTGTCCTTCAAAAAATATCACCTTATTTTTAAGTTTTAAATAATTAGTATCATAACATAAAATTCTCCTAAGAAAAAATTCGCAAAGCGAAATATAATGATTGCATTCACTAATCATATCAGTTATGATAAGTCCTACGTGAAATAGTGGTATAAACAATTGAACAATGTGTATAGGGAGGGGAAACAATGACCGCAAATCACCAAAATTCAAATACACCACCCTATGGATTATTAGCAATCCTAATGGTGGGTGCGTTTATTGCGTTTTTAAACAATACTCTATTAAATATCGCCTTACCATCAATCATGGAGGATTTGAATGTAGATACAGCTACTGTCCAGTGGCTAACAACTGGCTATATGTTAGTAAATGGGGTCTTAATCCCTGCAACTGCGTTCTTAATCCGTAAATATAGTGTTCGTATTTTGTTTTTATTTGCGATGCTTATGTTCACATTAGGAACATTTGTAGCTGGATTTGCCGATATTTTTAGCATGTTACTTATAGGAAGAATGATGCAGGCTTCTGGTTCGGCTATATTAATGCCTGTTCTAATGAATGTGATGCTCGTTTCTTTCCCTGTTGAAAAGCGTGGTTCTGCGATGGGGATATTTGGTTTAATATTAATGGCAGCCCCAGCGATAGGTCCAACATTGTCAGGGTGGATTGTCGAAAATTATGATTGGCGAATGTTGTTTCATTTTATTTCTCCAATTGCAATTATCGTTTTACTATTAGGCTTTATATGGTTAAGAGATAAAAAAGAAAAGCAATCAATTAAATTAGATTTTCTTTCATTATTATTGTCTAGTATTGGGTTTGGTGGTATTTTATATGGATTCAGCTCAGCAGGTAATGATGGATGGAGTGCTGCAAACGTTTATTTAACCATCATTGTCGGTGCTATTTCTCTATTCATTTTTATAATTAGACAAAACAAGCAAAAAGAACCAATGTTAAACTTTGGTGTTTTTCAATTTCCAATGTTTACTCTCTCAACGATTATTACAATGGTTGTGAATATGGCGATGTTCTCAGGGATGCTACTCATTCCTATCTATGTACAGAATATCCGAGGTATTGCCCCTTTTGATGCCGGTTTAATGATGCTGCCAGGTGCATTAGTAATGGCAGCAATGTCACCCCTAACTGGAAAGTTATTTGATAAATTCGGTGGGAAAATATTAGCTTTAACCGGCTTAAGCATTATGACAATCTCGACTTTCTTTTTTAGTCGTCTTGGTATGGATACAGGAGCAATTCATATTATGGTATTACATACGATTAGAATGTTCGGTATGTCAATGGTAATGATGCCTGTGTCTACAAACGGTTTGAATCAATTACCACCACGGTTTTATCCCCATGGTACGGCGATGAATAATACACTTAATCAGGTATCTGGTGCCATTGGTACAGCGTTGCTTATTACAATTATGTCTAATAAAGCAAACGCAGTCGGAGAAGATTTAGCAAAAACTACTCTACGTGAAAATGGTGGAGGAGAACTATCTCAAGAAGCGATGATACAAATTGGGTTGCAATCTACATTAGACGGGATTAATTTTGCCTTTTTTGTTTCAACTTTTATTTCGGTTATAGCGTTGATTCTCGTCTTCTTTATGAAACGCTCAGTACCTGCAAAAGATCCCGAAGAACAGACTGAAGCATTAGAAACGGGACCTTTAAATGAAACAGAATCGTCAAGATGATAGAATAAAGTGACTGGAGATCCTCATCTCACAGTCATTTTTTTTGATTTTGTTAAAGTATGATTAATTGCATCTTTATACGAAATAATTGCGAATTTCTGATACCCGTGAAATAATAGGTACCATACATAATAGTTTTTATTAAAAGGAAGTGTTTTCTTTGAAAAAGATATATATTATTCACGAGAATGATGAATGGACAGACCATTTGACAAGAAGATTAGATGAATTACAAGTACCTTACGAAACATGGCACTTACATGAGGGAATAATTGATTTAAATTCTACACCACCAGAAGGTGTGTTTTATAATCGCATGAGTGCTTCATCTCACACGAGAGGGCATCGTTTCGCTCCAGAATTAGCAGCAAGTGTGATTACATGGTTAGAAAGTCACGGTAGACAAGTGTTAAATGGGAGTAACGCACTTTCGTTAGAGGTGAGTAAAGTGAAACAATATGCTCTACTAGAAAAAAGCGGGATTAAAACACCAAAAACAATTGGAGCAGTTGGGAAAGAAAATATTATAACTGCAGCTGAAAAAATAGGAACCACTCCTTTTATAACGAAACACAATCGTGCAGGAAAAGGTTTAGGTGTGCAGTTATTCCAAACAATCGATTCTTTAAGAACGTATGTTAATAGCAATTCCTTCGAAGAACCTGTTGATGGGATTACTCTTATTCAGCAATATATAAAGTCGGAGGATCAGATAATTACAAGGGCAGAGTTCATTGGCGGGAAGTTTTATTATGCTGTAAATGTTGATACTTCAGAAGGCTTTGAATTATGTCCGGCAGATGCTTGTCAAATTGGCGATGCTTTTTGTCCAGTGGGAGAAGAGCCACAGATACGTCCTAAATTCGAAATTACTGAAGAAGTGGATACTGAACAAATGGTTAAATATGAGAAATTTCTTGAATATGCAGGAATTGATGTAGCAGGGATTGAATTTATAAAAGATGGTGATGGTAACGTTTATACGTATGACATCAATACAAATACGAATTATAATGCAGACGCTGAAGCAATTGCAGGTAAATACGGCATGTTACAACTAGCAACGTTTTTGAAGGAACAGTTGAAGCTAGCATAATTCATGTTAGCCATCATATACTAATGAAGCTAGTCCATTTTTCTATGAACAGTTCTAAATAGAATGACATATGCTAATTCAAAATGTGTATGTCAGTAATACTGAAATGTTAGGTAATACATCTAAGGGCTGCTTAATTTTAAGCAGCTCTTGATTATGGAGGACTTTAAGGTTATTTCTTGACATTTGCTCAAAAAAGAGTATATTTATAACTCGTGATAGCGTTAAGTTTAAAGAAAAATTTACATTGTCATAGAACGTTCATAATTATCGACTATAATCATAATATGCTATTGTTCAATACAAACGAGGAAAGTAGTTGGTAAGAAAAGGGTTTTTATTACCAATTGCTTATAGAATTTTTTTAAAAGCATGTTATAATAATGTGCTAGAAGGTAGGTGCAATAATGGATAATTTATCTAAAAAAGGTCAAAGTTTATTCTTCGATAAATATATTGGCTTCTTTATGTTAGCTGTATTCTTCCTTTGGATGAAAACGTATATAACACAATTAACTCAATTTAATCTCGGGGTTGACAGCCCAATACAGCAATTTCTCTTATTTTTAAATCCTTTAGGGTCATCGTTGATCTTTCTTAGTTTAGCTTTATTTTTTAAAGGAAGACGAAAGTATATTGCGACATTAGTGATATACAGCATAATGTCATTCTTGTTATATGCGAATGTGGTATATTATCGTTCATTTACGGATTTTATTACATTACCAACATTAACAATGACACAGAACTTTGCAGATGTTAGTAAAAGTGTAACCACTCTACTACGCCCATATGATTTCTTATTCTTTATAGACATCCTTTTCTTAATTGGTCTATTAGCATTTAAATTTGTTAAGATCGAGAAGAAAGATTATGGTAAGAGACGCATGGTTGCCGTATTATCTTTAGGGTTAGCAATCTCATGTGCAAACCTAGGACTGGCTGAAGCAGATCGACCACAATTATTAACACGTGGGTTTGATAGAAACTATATTGTTAAATATCTCGGTATGTACAATTATACTATTTATGATGCAGTACAAAGTACGAAAGCATCAGCTCAAAGGGTTATGGCAGATAGCAATGATACAACCGAAGTCGTGAACTTTACGCAATCTAATTATGCTGAACCAAATCCAGAAACATTCGGTATTGGGAAGGATATGAATGTGATATATCTTCACTTGGAATCCATTCAAACTTTCTTAATGAACTATGAATTGCATGGAGAAGAAGTTACACCATTTCTCAATTCATTAATTGAAGAAGAAAACACAACTTATTTTGATAACTTCTTCCATCAAACAGCTCAAGGAAAAACAGCTGATGCAGAATTTATGCTTGAAAACTCGTTATACGGGTTACCACAAGGTTCTGCTTTTACTACAAAAGGAATGAATACATTCCATGCAGCACCAGCCATTTTAAAAGAAAAAGGCTATACGTCTGCAGTATTCCATGGAAATAATGGGACATTCTGGAACAGGAATGAGATATATAAAGGATTTGGCTATGACCGTTTTTATGATGCAAGTTATTTTGATATGAATTCAGATAACTTAACTGACTATGGATTAATGGATAAACCATTCTTTGAGCAATCAGAAGCTTATTTGGATGAATTACCACAACCTTTCTATTCGAAGTTTATTACCGTAACTCATCACTATCCGTATCCATTAGATGAAGAAGAAGCGACAATTGATAAACATACAACTGGCGATCCATCTGTGGATAATTATTTCCAAACGGCAAGATATGCGGATGAAGCACTTGAAGAGTTCTTTAATTATCTTAAAGAATCAGGACTCTATGATAATTCAATTATCGTTATGTATGGTGACCATTATGGAATTTCAAGTAGCCATAAGAAAGCAATGGAACAAGTATTAGATACAGAGTATAATGATTTTCTTGATACAAGTTTACAACGTGTGCCTTTATTCATTCGTGTCCCAGGGATGGAAGGTGGAACGAACCATGAATATGCAGGCCAAATTGATTTAAAACCAACGTTATTACATTTACTTGGTATCGATTCGAAAGAGTATATTCACTTTGGAACTGATATTTTCTCAAAAGAACATGATGATTTAATACCGTTTAGAAATGGAGATTTTGTTAGTCCAACTATTACAGCTATCGGTGGAAAATATTACGATTCAAATACAGGTGAACTAATAGAAGATGAAGAAGTTATTGCAAAAGGCGATGAGATGAATGAAAATGTTGAGCAAAAGCTCGCATATTCAGATAAAGTCGTCAATGCTGATTTACTTCGATTCTATGAACCAGAGAATTTCACTCCTGTAAATCGATCAGATTATGATTATGCTGACTTTAAAAAGTTGTTTACTGACACTGAATCAAGTACAAACTCAAACGATATGATTAGAGAATAAAAAGAGGAGCCATTAGTGCTCCTCTTTTTATTATTTCACGTTATTTTTTCAAAAACTATTGAATTTTTTAAAAATTTTAATTATTATATAATATATAAACCAATGACAGTAATTACCTTACTGCAAAAATGGTTTCCCTTTTTGAATTTTGAATATGAAAATCATTGACAATGATTCACTTGATTTTTCTTGCCGAAAAACAAGCCGTGAATTGGAGTCAGTAGAGTAAACTTTTCGGAGGAAAGTTTATTTTGCTGACTCTATTTTATTGTTGTAGAAATGGAGTGTATAAAAGATGGGGCTTGCATTAGAAGGGGTTAAGATTATCGACCTATCACGGGTGTTAGCAGGACCATTCTGTACGATGATACTTGGTGATTTAGGTGCAGAAGTCATTAAAATTGAACATCATCAGAATGGAGATGAAACAAGATTCTGGGGACCTCCTTTTGTTGAAGGTGAAAGCGCTTATTATTTATGTGCAAACAGAAATAAAGAGAGTATGACATTGAACTTAAAAGCTGAAGAAGGGAAGGAGGTTTTTCGTCAATTAGTAATAGACGCTGATATCGTAGTACAGAATTTTAAGACTGGTACATTAGATAAATGGGGACTTGGATACGAGCAGTTAAATGAATGGAACAGTAAAATTATTTTAGCTTCTATTACAGGGTTTGGTCAAAGTGGCCCATATAAAGATCTACCTGGGTATGATTACATCATTCAAGCAATGAGTGGTTTAATGAATATTACCGGAGAGGAAGCTGGCTCACCAATGAAAGTTGGTGTTGCCATTTCTGATGTGATTACAGGATTATATACTTGTATTGGAATATTAAGTGCATTACAACACCGTCAGCACACTGGAGAAGGTCAAGAGATTGATATAGCATTATTAGATTGTCAAATATCGGCTTTAGTTAATGTAGCGAGTAATTATTTGGTCGGTCAAACAGAACCTAAGCGGTTAGGTAATCGCCATCCAAATATAGCCCCATATCAAGTATTTACGGTGGCTGATGGAGAAATGGTCATTGCTGTTGGCAACGATCAACAATTTGCCCGTTTCTGTAATATTTTAGAATTAGCTGAGTTGATAAACGATAAACGGTATGCCACCAATCGTAGTCGCGTTGAAAATCGTAGTTCGCTAATACCAATTCTTCAACGAGAGTTGTTAAAAAATTCAAAACAAAATTGGAAGCGTTTATTTGATGAACATGCGATTCCGAACGGTCCAATTCATACAATTAGCGAAATGTTTAATGATCCACAAGTTCTGGCAAGAGAGATGGTGATAGAGGGCAATCATCCTCATATACCGTCGTTGAAATTAACAGGTTCTCCATTAAAGCTGTCAAAATCTCCGGTCAAAGTAAGACATCATCCGCCGCTTTATGGGGAACAGACAGCCGAAATATTACAGAGAGTGGGATATACCAGAGCTGAAATAAAAGAAATGAAAAAAAATCAAGTGATATAGGAGGAATTATGATGATGAATTTCGAATTAACAGAAGAACAAGAAAGTGTAAAAAAATTAGTGAGACGGTTCGTTGACAATGAAATTATGCCAAATATTCAAGAGTGGGATCGTAAACAACATTTTGAACCTCGTATTTTAGAAAGGCTGTCAGAACTTCAATTAATGGGTGTATGTATTCCTGAGCAATACGGCGGGGCGGGGATGGATTATAACACCCTAGCAATTGTATGTGAGGAATTAGAAAGAGGGGATACAGCATATAGAACAGCAGTGTCTGTTCATACTGGATTAAATAGTATGACCTTATTGCAATGGGGAACTGAAGAACAAAAGCAAAAATATTTAGTTCCTCAAGCAAAAGGTGTAAAAATAGGTGCTTTTGGTCTTACTGAACCGAATGCTGGATCAGATGTAGCAACAATGAATTCGACAGCGAAAAAAGATGGTGATTATTATATTTTAAACGGATCAAAGACTTGGATTTCACTTTGTGATGTTGCTGATCACTTTCTTGTATTTGCTAAAACAGATCATGATGCAGCTCATAAAGGTATCACAGCTTTTATCGTTGAGAGAACATTTGCAGGAGTAGAAACAAAGGCCATTAAAGGAAAGTTAGGTATACGAGCGGGTAATACTGGAGAAGTGTTCTTATCTGATGTAAAAGTACCAGTAGCCAACCGTTTAGGTGAGGAAGGGGAAGGCTTCAAAATCGCCATGTCAGCTTTAGATAATGGTCGATTCACAGTAGCTGCTGGTGCAGTAGGCTTAATCGCTGCTAGTTTAGAAGCAAGTGTGAAATATTGTCATGAAAGAAAAACATTTGGTAAAGAGATAGGAAAGCATCAACTTGTTCAACAAATGATTGCTAAGATGACTGCTAACCTAGAAATTTCACGCCTACTTGTTTTCAAAGCTGGATCGCTGAAAAATGCTGGTAAGAGAAATACAAAAGAAACGTCCTTAGCCAAATGGATTGCGTGTGATGCTGCGTTTGAGGCGGCAAATGATGCGGTACAAGTCCATGGTGCTTATGGTTATTCAGATGAATACCCCGTAGAAAGATACTTGAGAAATTCAAAAGCTCCGGTTATTTACGAAGGAACGAGAGAAATTCATACCGTTATGCAAGGTGAATATGCACTAGGCTATCGTGAAGATAAGCCATTGCGTAACCCACTGCCATCTTGGCCCTTTGAAGAAGAAGAGGTGGCAATTCAACAAAGATAAGGAGAGCAACTATCATGAATACATTTTTTCTAGCAGGACACGCTAAGCTTCCTCAAGGAATGGCGGCAAGGAACCTATATGATTCTATTACAATTACATTAGAATTGGATCAAAAGTATGGTGTAATCATTGATGCATCATGCACGTTAGCAACAGAGCATGGAAGAGAATTTATTCGCCAGTTATTAAGAGGATATAGTTTAAATGATGGTTTGGAACCTTTGATACAGAGAGTAAAAGATCATTATAAAGGCAAAGCGGGTCAAGCGATATTAGCTGCTTTAAAAGATGTGCACACACAATATGAAATGGTTTTATCTATGAAATAAGGAGGGGGGCTGCTTTCATGCAGACCCCTTTTTCCTATCATCGTGTAAAAAAGGAGAAGAGTGATATGGATACCATTCGTTTTAAGATCGGAGACAGTGCAGCCATAGCAAGAAAATTTACAGAAGAAGAAATTTTGAGCTGTCAGCAACTAACAAATGATTATAGCCCTGTTTACCAATTACACAATAAGAAATGGGATGAACCTTTTCATAAAGCAATCGTACCCGCATTGTTAATTGAAGGACTGATCCATCAAGTAGTTAGTGAAAAATTACCAGGTTGTCCATGTGTGCTCCTTCAAAAAGAACTGTTATTTTATGACCCTGTCTACCGTGACGAAATTATTACAGCTAAGTTAGATTTGCTAGACTGTCATAACGAACGTCATTGGTTGACGATGAAGGTATCATGCATAAACGAAGATAATCATGAAGTCATTAGAGGTCAGCTCGTGGTACAATTACTCGGGCCTAGAGGTTGAATAAGATGAAGGATATTACATTGATGGAACAATCTCATCAAAATCCTATATTAATCGTAACTGAGCACGGAAGAATGGTTACTGCTAACCCTATATTTACCCAACGGTTTGCGATTACAATACAAGAATTGAAAGGTCAGTTGATAGAAGTTAGTAATTTTCCTTATCTGATTGGCAAACTTCACTGTCTAACGATCTTATCGGTTCTCTGTATCGTCAAAGTTAATAAAGAAAATGGTCATTATCGTTTAACTATTTTTTTAAAAGCAGATGAAATTTCTCTCCCTGTTTTAAAACAGTTTCTTTCTTTATTACAAGAAAAAGAGCAATATACACCTAAGACACATACAGCTAATTATGAATTTGCGCATATTATCGGTGAAAGTCAAAAGTTATTAGAAGTGAAAGAACTAGCTGCTCGTATAGCTGTTAGTTCATCCACAGTTTTAATTACCGGTGAAAGTGGTACTGGTAAAGAATTATTCGCTCAAGCGATTCATCATGCCAGTCCAAGGAGAAAAGGCCCTTTTATTGCAGTCAATTGTGCGGCCATTCCATCAGAATTATTTGAATCTGAAGTATTTGGTTATGAAGAAGGCGCATTTAGTGGAGCGAAAAAAACAGGCAAGCCAGGAAAAATTGAGCTAGCACAGAATGGCACATTGTTCCTTGACGAAATTTCTGAATTGCCTAAAGCTGCACAAGGAAAGCTATTGAGGGTATTGCAGGAGAGGGAAGTTGAGAGGCTTGGTTCCATAGGAAAAAAGCGAGTGGATATTCGGATAATAGCCGCCACGAATAGAGATCTATTTGAGCTCGTCTCGGCAGGGGAATTCAGACAAGATCTATATTATCGTTTATTCGTATTTGATCTGCCTATCCCCCCATTAAGAGACAGAAAAGAAGATATATTACCGCTTGTTCACTATTTTTTAGATAAATATAATCAACAACTAAATAAAAACGTAAATCAGATTCATCCACATTTGCTAAAATGCTTAATGGAGCATGAATGGCCTGGTAATATAAGAGAATTAAAAGCTGTGGTAGAAAGAGGGGTAACACTTTCTTTAGGAGAAGAGTTAGGCGACAATGCTATGGTGAAAAGAATAGCGACTCAGACTAGTCAAACCCAGTGTTTACCAAGCAATAATACTTCAAAAACCTTAGAAGAGATCGTGAAAGAAACAGAAAAAAAAGCTATTGTTGAGGCTTTAGAAAAATCGGATGGAGATAAAACGATGGCTGCTGTAAAATTAAATATTCATTTAGCTAGTTTATATAGAAAAATGGCTAAATATCAAATCAAAACCTAAGTAAGTAGAAAACGTAAGCAGATTTTGGCAGAGAGCCAATTTGTTTACGTTTTTTTTTTTGTTGATAACACTCGTTCATCTACTGTATAATGACTCACTTTTGCAAATATATTTCGCAAAAGTGAGATAAATTCGCAATAGTAAGAAGAATGAAACTGAATAAACAGCTTCAAACAAATAAACTAATTTGGCATGGTTCTTGCTTAATAGTAACTGAGAGGAGGATGGATGATGTTACAATTTTCATTTACTGAAGAGCAAGAGGACTTTCGAAAAATTTTAAGACAATATTCTAAAGAGGTATTATTACCTCAATATACAAAGTGGGACAGAGAAAAAAAGACGCCGAGACATTTATGGGAGGAGCTAGGGGAGTTAGGTGTAACAGGTCTGCGTATTCCAGAAAAATATGGTGGAAGCGCGGCAGATTGTATCACGACAGGTATTGCTGCTGAAGAAATAGGCAAAGGTGATTTTAATTTAACTTATTCAGTAATGTTAAATGCTTTAATAGGAGAAATTCTCTCCATTCATGCAAATAATGCTATTAAATCAGAGTGGCTTCCGAAAATTGCACAGGGAAAATCGATTGTTGGGATTGCAATTACTGAGCCACAAGCAGGTACCGATGCAGGGGGAATACAATCAACAGCTATTAGAAAAGGCGATCATTTCATTCTAAATGGTGAGAAATCGGGGATTAGTGTGGCAACAGTGGCGGATGCATTTATTCTTTTTGCTAAAACCGACCCAACTGCCGGAAATAGAGGAATATCCGCTTTTCTTGTACCTAGTGATTTACCAGGAGTAGACTGCAGAGGTTATGAAGATATGGGAAATATCCCAATAGGTAGAGGCTCCGTTTATTTAACTGATGTCATGATTCCTGAGCAATACTTGATTGGTAATCTAAATGAAGGCTTCTCTCAAGTGATGAATGGCTTTGATTTAAGCCGGCTTTTAATAGGACTTCAATGTATAGGTACAGCCACACAAAGTTTGGATGAAACAATAGAACATGTGAAAACAAGACATTCTTTCGGCAAACCATTAGCTGTGAATCAAGCAGTCTCTTTTCCGATAGTACACCATTATACTCAACTGGAGCTCGTTAAATGGCAAGCTTATCGAGGACTGTGGTTGCGTGATGAAGGTTTACAACATACGAAGGAAGCAGCATCTGTTAAGTGGCTTGCACCTAAATATAGTAGTGAAGCGATTCATGAATGCCTCCTTTTAAATGGGCACTATGCTTATACAAAAGAAATGCCATTTGAACAACGATTAAGAGATGTCATTGGATTAGAGATTGGTGATGGAACAGCCCAAGCAAACCAAATGGTAATCGCCAAACACCTTATAGGGAAAGAATTCCGATCTTATCAAAAAATATAAATTCAAATCAGAAGAAAAGGAGAATCACTAATGGAATTAATAGATACGATACTAGAAAAGAAAAATGGCGTAGCGAAAATAACTATTAACCGACCAGAAGTTTATAATGCCTTTCGAGCACAAACGATTAAAGAATTAATTTGGTGTTTTCGTGAAGCTTGGGATGATAACACTGTTGGTGTGGTGATTTTAACAGGGACAGGAGAAAAAGCATTCTGTACAGGTGGCGATCAAAAACAAAAAGATGGAGAAAGTGGTTATGATGGTAAAGGTGGTCTAGGAAATGGAATTGGCCTTGAAATAGAGAATCTCCATCAAACGATAAGAAACATCCCTAAGCCAGTTATTGCTGCTGTTAATGGCTATGCAATCGGTGGGGGCCACGTATTACATGTAGTTTGTGATTTAACAATTGCTGCTGCTACCGCAAAGTTTGGGCAATCAGGGCCAAAGGTTGGGAGCTTTGATGCAGGATATGGATCTGCCTATTTAGCAAGAATCGTTGGTGAGAAGAGAGCAAGAGAAATTTGGTACTTATGTGAACAATATAGCGCTGATGAATGTAAAGAAATGGGACTAGTGAATAAAGTTGTACCATTACATGAATTACAGCAGGCGTCAGAAGACTGGGCACATAAAATACTGCAAAAAAGTCCAACAGCAATTAAAATGTTGAAACTGTCCTTCAATGCAGATAGTGCAAATATCCAAGGGATTACGCAGTTGTCAATGGCAAATTTAGCATTATTCTATCAATCTAATGAATCAGCGGAAGGAAAAAATGCTTTCCTAGAAAAACGCCCAGTAGATTTTTCTACGTTTAGAAGTTAAATGAAAGATGAAGGAGTGTTTATTGTGGAACAATTAGATGGATTAACATCATATTCTTCACAATGGCTCAATAAAACGATGATTGATTACTTAGATGAAGCAATCACGCGTACACCAAATAAAACAGCGATTATCGATAGTAAAAGTCGATACACATACAAAATGTTAGGTTCAATGGTCGATCGCGTCGCACTAGGTTTATTGGACTTAGGTATAAAAAAAGGCGATGTCATTTCTATTCAGCTTCCGAATTGGAATGAGTTTGTTATTCTACATTATGCTGCTTCAAAAATTGGGGCGATTACGAACCCTCTTGTACCTATTTACCGAGAAAGAGAACTTACTTATATGGTTAAAGAGGCAGGGGCTAAATTATTAATTATTCCAGATTGTTTTAGAGGCCATGATTATATTGAAATGGTAGGAAAATGTCTAAACGAATGGCCGGAACTTGAGAATATTGTTGTTGTAGGAAATTCGTTACCAATACCGGAAAAAATGAAATCGTTTGCATCAATAGTCACTTCTATAGACATACTTCAAAAGCGTAGAGATGAGCTAAATATAGAAATAGATCCTAATGAAGTGACTGAGATTATCTTTACATCAGGTACAACAGGTCTTCCTAAAGGTGTCATGCATACTCATAATACTTTATGTATTACTTCCCATTATTGGATTGATCATTTGCAATTAACGAATGAAGATGTGTTATTTATGGCTTCAACTTTTGCCCATCAAACTGGGTTTGCATACGGCGTAAGGTTACCAACACAATATGGTGGTACAGCCGTCTACCAAGATACTTGGAATCCAGATTCATTCTTAAAGCTTATAGAAACAGAGAAAGTGACTTTTACGGCTGGAGCTACACCTTTTTTAAAAGACACAATCGCAGCGGCTAAAAAAAGCACAGCAGATATTAGTAGTTTGAAGTATTTTATTGCTTTAGGCGCCCCTATTCCGAGAAACTTAGTCAAGCAAGCAGAAAAGGTTGTATCATTCAAAATATTGGCCGGTTGGGGGCAAACAGAAAATGGGTTAGTTACTTTAACAAAGAGAACTGATTCCATTCAAAAATTGACGGAAACAGATGGTGTTGCTTTCACTGGCATGGAAGTAAAGGTTGTCAATCAAGAAGGGGAGACTTGCCAGGCGGGAGAAGAAGGTAATATTTATTGCCGTGGACCGGCTTTATTTCGCGGTTATTATAAACAAATAGAGAAAACGCAGTCTGAATTCGATCGAGATTGGTTTATTACTGGTGATAGAGGCGTGTTGGATGAGGATGGTTATTTAAGAATTACTGGTAGAAACAAAGATATTATTATTCGAGGTGGGGAAAATATCCCCGTATCTTATATTGAAAATGTCCTATATGAGTATGAGTTGATCAATGATGTGCAGGTTGTGGCAATGCCAGATGAACGATTGCAAGAAAAAGCATGCGCATTTATTCAATTGAAACAAGGGGCTACTACGCTTACTTTAGCTATGTTACAACAGTTTTTACTGGAAAAAGGGGTAGCGAAACAATATTGGCCCGAACATTTTGTCCTTCTAGAGGAATTTCCACGAACAGCAAGTGGGAAAATCCAGAAGTTTAAATTAAGAGAATCGTTACTAAAGAATTGAATGTAACTTAAGTAAAAAGGAGTGTTTGAATAATGAGTAAAATTGCCTATATTACCGGTGGCGGTAGGGGGATGGGAAGAGCAATTTGTTTAGCTGTTGCAAATAATTATCAAGTGGTTGCCAGTGATATCAATATAAATAATGCGAAAGAAACTATTGAACTTGTGAAAGAAATAGGTGGAGAGGGGTTTGCTGTACATTGTGATGTTACGAGTTTAGAAAGTGTAGAACGATCAGTAAAGGAAGTGCAGCAGAAGTATGGGAGTATTGATTTACTTGTAAATAATGCGGGATGGGATAAAATTGAACCATTTTTACAAAGTGAACCCGATACTTGGAGAAAGGTAATAGACATTAATTTAATGGGTCAAGTACACACATGTAAAATGATCCTGCCATTAATGATAGAAAATGGGAAAGGAAAGGTAGTCAACATTGCTTCAGATTCTGGGAGAGTAGGTTCAAGTGGAGAAGGAGTTTACTCTGCTGCTAAAGGTGGTGTAATTGCATTTACAAAGACGATTGCAAGAGAAATGGCCAGATATCAGATTAATGTGAACTGCATTGCGCCAGGTCCAGCCGATACGCCACTTTTCCAGGAGATAGGATCTTATAATAAAGGGATTGCTGCTGCACTAGAGAAAGCCATTCCATTCCGAAAATTAGCCCAACCAGAGGATATTGCTGGTGCAGTCGCTTTTTTTGCTTCGAAGGAAGCGGATTATATTACCGGGCAAACACTTTCTGTTAATGGCGGTTTAACAATGTGTTAAACAAGATAAAAAAAGGATAACCTTTTTCCTAAGTTCTTAAGGATAGAAAATAAGTATAAGAGCATGCAAACAAGCCGAAACCTTATTCGGCTTGTTTGTGTTTGTGCTTGAATAGGCAGTAATATATTGTTACTCTTCTATATCATAAGAATGTTTCTCGTCAATGGTTCCATCTTTTTTATATATTACAAGATGTGTTTTTTTATTTTGAGCGATTTCCTTTGCTCTTTTGACTGCTTCTGCCTTCGTAGGAAGGATCTCAGATGGTTTTTTTCCATGATCAGTTGTAATTGCCCAACCATCATCGTGTGGTAGTACATGTTGTCCTTCTTGAACTCGTTTACTCTTTTCTTTATCCCCTTTTCCTTCGGGTTGTAACTCACTGTCAGTTGCTTGAATCATTTGGTTTCGTTCTTTCGTTGTTGCATCGCTATACCATTTTTTACTTTGTTCAATGGCAATTGGGATAGCACGACTTTCATTATAGCCATCACGAATAAGACTGTTAGCTATTTCAATGGCTTTTTTCTTCATCGCTGTTTCTAAGTTTTTGAATGAATCTGGATAATCTGTCGTATGCCAGGGCATGTTCTCCACCTCCTAGTTTATTATTAAATTCATACCCTAGTTTGATAAAGATTACTCATAAAAAAAGTAAGAGTAGTACATAACAATAGTGAAATGTCTAAAAATTTAGAATAATGATTGACAAATGATGGGTATCTATTTAAAATTAAAACAATGTTTTGTTATAGAAACATAATGAAGAGGAGGAGTAAAATGCCTACCATAAGAGTAAGTAAAGAAATGAAGATTCATTACAGAGTGAAAGGTGAGGGAAAGCCGCTTATTATTTTACACGGGTTAGGTAATAATTCTCAGTCGTGGACAAAACAATTGGATGATTTATCAAAAGACTTTCAAGTATTCGTTTGGGATGCACCAGGTTATGGTCAAAGTAGTGATCCGGAGGAAGAGTTTACAAGTTTCCGGCAATTTGCTGATATACTAAAGCAATTTGTCGATGCCCTAGAATTACAAAAATTTTACTTACTTGGTCATTCAATGGGCTCTGCTATTGCTATAGATTTTACCTATCGATTCAAAGATCGAGTTGAATTACTTATTATTGCTGATCCAACACGAGGGGCTGCTGGGAATAGTGAAGAAGAGAACAGGAAAAAGTTAACTAGAAGAGTTTATAATGTGACAAATCTAACAGGAGAAGAACTAGCAAAACAAAGAGTAAGAGAATTGTTAGCGCCAGAGGCAAATCTGGAGGTTGTGAAAGAAGCAGAAAGAATTATGGCGCAAGTTCGACCGAAAGGATATATTTCGGTTGCTAACTCATTATATTCCTTGGATCACACGGACATTTATGGGAGCATAACAACGCCAACTTTAATATTATGTGGTGAATTTGATAAGGCAACTCCTGTTGAAGAGGCAAAAATATTTCATCATGCGATTGCCGAATCACAGTTGGTGATCATTCCTAATACAGGCCATCTTTGCTATCAAGAGGACCCAGCATCTTTTAATGAAGCCGTTCGGACATTTCTGCAAAATCCTGTAAATATATAAATGAAAATGATTCTTAATATCTTTTTGATCGATTTTTTGTTAAAATAGTAATATAGCATTTACTGGGAAAGTGGGGTGATGGAGTGGCTAACGGTGAAAAAGAGAGATATAATGCCAATTCATTAGTCAGAGGATTAGAAATTTTGAAATTATTCAACGGTGGACGTCCAACGATGTCTCTAGCTGAAATTGCGAAGGAACTAAATGTAAGTCGTACAGTACCATACCGTTTACTTTATACATTGCAAACGTTAGGTTACTTACATCAAGATGAACATACAA
The DNA here is from genome assembly GCF_034651445.1 of Cytobacillus sp. OWB-43. Classification (NCBI taxonomy): domain Bacteria; kingdom Bacillati; phylum Bacillota; class Bacilli; order Caryophanales; family Bacillaceae; genus Cytobacillus; species Cytobacillus sp. OWB-43. The sequence goes on from NZ_JAYEFF010000001.1 coordinate 643,128, forward strand.
AGCGCTATAGCTTAACACCAAAAGTGCTTGAGCTTGGGTTTGCTTATTTGAATAGTTTAAACTTACCTGAAATCATTCAGCCTTATTTGGATACACTCCGTGATACAACTGGAGCGTCATGTCATTTATCGATATTAGATGATTATGAAGTCGTATACATAGGTAGTGCACCTGTTCGCGGGGTATCTGCCATAAATGTAAATATCGGTTTAAGATTGCCTGCACATGCAACAGCTAATGGCAAGCTTTTATTAGCTATGCAACCAGAAGGGAAGCTACGTGAGACAGTGTATGGATCTAACTTAAAACCGTATACAGAAAAAACGCAAACTGATTTACCTGGGTTCTTTGAAGAATTAGAAACAATCAGGAAAAACGGTTATGCAATTTCTTTAGGTGAATTCCATCAAGGAATTCAATCTGTAGCGGCGCCAATATATGATCGTAGTGGAAAAGTAGTAGCAGCCATTAATATTGTCGCCACTGATGTCACATATCAGAATGATTTTATCGAAAAAGTTGCTTTACCGAAAATCCTTGATATATCCAAACAATTATCCGGACTTATTGGAAATTGATTCACTAGAAGACACGAACTACTCATTAACAATTGTTGTACCCGAATCTAATTGATTCGGGTTTTTTTATTGGATTTACCTTTTTCTTTCACATGAAACTTACTTCTTTACAGTTTATCTTTCTTTAGTTATGAAAGAGTAATTGTTTTATATATATGTACAATCTTTCCCTAGTGTCGCTCTCATAGTAATAACTCTACAAATTAATCTACTAGATTAATATATTACTTCTCATCATCAACCTCTTCATTTGTCGTTCCTTAAATTGGCAGGGACTCACTTTTTATAAATAGTTCACAATAAAAAAGGTCATTAAATTAAATAGATTAAAAAAAATATATGAAATCACCTGATAAAGTGACTAAAATTTCGAATCTTTTTGGGCTTCTTTAAAATAATACGTATTCACTTTTAAAATAAGTGAAATCAGTTGGGATGTTCAATTTTCATTATAAGTATAGTGAAAATAGTTTTAATTTATAACAATCTGTATTGACAAAATTTTTTAAAAATTTTAAGATTATATAAACTTTGTTTTGTATAAAAAACAAAGTTTTAAATGGATCGAAATTTATATGGAGGTGATTTTTGTTAATTAGTGATTTTTTCCACATATGATAGGAGGGTAAAGAATGTTAACAGGAAAGAAAAGATGGTTATATATTGCTGTACCGATATTCTTCTTTTGGTTTTTTGGCCAAATTGACAAGCTTGGTATTTCTATTATTCAAACAGATGCTGATTTTCTTAGTGACTTAGGGATTGCTGGTGAAAATGCCAAGATTGGTTTCATCACTTTTATATTCACAATTGCTTATGCGGTTTCAAACCTATTTTGGGGTGTAATTATTGATAAACTAGGTGCCAGAAAAACAGCAATGTTAGGTTTGGTTGTTTGGACCATTACGATGATTACCGCTGGCTTGTCGACTACATATGAGATGTTTATCTTGTCAAGAATCGTTCTTGGGTTTGGTGAGGGAATGATGATTCCTGTATGTGGAAAATTCATTGCTAACTGGTTCCATTATAAAGAATTAGGAAAAGCACAAGCATCATGGTTATCTGGTAACTATTTAGGGCCGGCTGTTGGTGCATTAATGCTAACCGCTATCATTGCTAGTCTCCATTGGCAAGCTGCATTTTTCCTACTCGCTGCTTTTAATTTATTGCTTGTACTGCCACTTTTTTATTTTCTTACAAGAGATATACCAGAAGAGCATAAAGGGATTACACATGAGGAGCTTGCCTATATACGTGAGAAAAACCCGATTGATAAAAAAGATGGATCGAAAAATTTTGCTCAAGACTATAGGTACTGGATTGTATGGTTTGGAATGCTGATGTCTTCTTTCTTATTTTTTGGTATTAGTATATGGTTACCTACTTATTTAATCGAAGCGAAGAGTTTTTCTAGGGAAGCAATGAGTAGTATTACCTCCTTATCTTGGTTATTTGCCTTAGGATTTGTCCTTATTTGTGGTTACTTATCAGATAAGACAAACCGCCCAAGCCTGATGGCGACCATTTTATTTGCATTAACAACAATCTTTTTATGTGGTGGCATTATGTCGCCTAACGCGATAGTTGCAGGTATTTGCATGGGATTAGCTATGGGTACACAAGGTGGCGTCTTCCATCTAAGTAATTTATTTATTGTGAAATTCTCTACACCTGAAACCGCTGGTAGAGCAGCAGGTATGATGGGGTTTACTAATATTATGGGTGGTTTCGCCAGTTATATTATGGGATATTTACGAGATTTATCAAACGGAGACTTTGGGACATCAATCATTGTGTTAATTTTTGCCTCCACTTTAGGTTTTGTTGCTTATTTATTTACTCTTAAGCGGGAATCAACTGAGTTAAGGGTTGTTCATAATAACCAGTCAATAGTAGGTTAATCGTTTCATTCCAACTATTTATCTTTTTAAAATTTTCTCAAAATTTGTTGACTTTTTTGTTAACAGATTTTAAAATTGATTTATAGGAGAAACAGTGTTTCTAATATAAAACATAAAGGAGTGTTTTTGAAAATGGCATTTGATGTTAAAGAATTTGAAAAGAAGCATGTAGCAAGATTACAGGATCGTTCATTAGATTGGAATGTTCTTAAATTCCAAGAAGAAATTGACCCAAGATTTAAAAGAGCACAAATGAGATATATTGGTCGTGGAGCCACTGCAAATGCTGATTCTAATGTTATTGCAGCTGAGCACTTTACATTAAGCACAATGGTATTACCTGCAGGTTGTATTGGACCATTGCATTTACATGATGATGTTGAAGAAGTTTTCTTCATTATTAAAGGAAGTGTAAAAGCGTTGATTCAAGAAGTAGATAGTGATGAGGTTCATGAAATTCGTTTAAACGAGCGTGATTGTATCAGTTCCCCACCTGGCGTATATCGTGGGATTCATAATGATGGTGACGAAGAAGCATTAATGTTGGTTATGCTTGGTGCAGTTAAACCGAATTTGCCAACTTACGTTAAAGGGAGCGAATTAGAAGAACTTCGTCTTCAAAGAGCGAAAGAAAGAGAAGCAATTATTGCAGATAAATAATTAAGTGAGGTAAGGAAGACCAATCTCATATGGTCTATCCTTACCGATTTTTATTAACATTCTATATTCACCAATAATTTGTAACGAGCGAAACATTTACCACGAACTTTCGCTTTATTTATAGAGGAGGTTTCAAGATGATTGGTATTACCCATTTAAGACATATCAGTCTTATTACTCCGAACATTGAAGAACAAGCAGCCTTTTATGAAAAAGTTTGGGGATTAGACAAAACGGCTGAGGATGAACAAACGGTTTATTTCAGAGGAGCAGGACCTGAGAATCATATTCTTAGCTTGCACAGTGGAGATAGAAGTGCTCTTCATCATATCGCATTTGGCATGGTGGATAAGCATGCAGTTGACCGTGCTGCAGAATATTTACAAGAAAAAGGCGTACCGATTGTGCAAGCACCGGGCTATTTAGATGAGGAAGGTAAAGGTTATGGTCTCCGCTTTGCTGATCCAGAAAATCGTGTAATTGAATTATCGACGTGGGTTGAAATTCATACATCTATTTGGAATCAAAAAAATGTAGATCCAGTCAAACTTAATCATGTAGTAATGAATACCGCTGATTTACAAATGATTACAGAATTTTATACAGATATTCTTGGCTTTAAAGTGACAGACTGGAGTGAAGATAAAATGGTGTTCTTACGTTGTAATCGAAAACATCACTCCATTGCTTTTAATCAAGAGGGTCATGCATCTGTCAATCATATTGCTTACGAAGTTGATACAGTAGATGAGGTCATGCGTGGCATTGCTAATGTGCGGAAAGCTGGATTGAATGAACTATGGGGACCAGGTAGACACGGACCAGGAGATAATATCTTTTGCTATTTCAAAGACCCAGGTAATTTTGTTATGGAATACACTTGTTATCTTGAAACGATTGAGGATGAAGCAGAATGGAAAGCAAGAGTATGGAAACGTGTACCACACTTAATGGATCAATGGGGGATTGCTGGGCCACCATCCAAAGAAGCACGTGCAGCAATGGGGGGAAAACCAGATCCAGGCTGGGCAAAATTACAATCTTTGATTTAATGGCTGACTTAAGAAAGGAAGAGTGTAATGGATTTAGGATTAAATAATAAAGTAGCAATTATTATGGGGGGGACTTCAGGTGTTGGATTGAAAACGGCTGAGATGTTCCTAGCTGAAGGTGCTAAAGTTGCTATTTGTGGTAGAGATGAAACAAGAAAAAATACGGCAGAGAAATATTTAAATGATTTAGCATCTGCTAATAGCATTTTTGCCGAAACATGTGATGTAACGAATAAAGAAGATGTACAGCGTTTTGTCAAAGGTGTGGCAGAAAAATTTTCAGGTATTGATATTTTAGTCAATGCAGCAGGGCAAAGTGTAATGGGACATTTCTTTGATGTTACTGATGATCAATGGGAACAACAAATTCAATTAAAGTATTTTGCTATCATCCACGCTGTAAAAGCTGTTCATCCCTACTTAGTTAAGCGTGGCGGCGGCCGAATAATAAATATAAATGCTACGCTCGCGAAAGAACCAGAAAGGCATATGATTGCAACAGCTGCGACAAGAGCAGGATTACTTAATTTAAGTAAAACATTATCGCAAGAACTGGCGAGTGATAATATTCTTGTGAATTCTGTAAGTCTTGGCTTAATTAGAACGGATCAATGGGAGAGAAGAAGGAAGAAAAATGCACCCGATATGGATCCAGAAAGTTATTATGCAGACTTAGCGAAGAAAAGAAATATACCACTTGGTCGTGTTGGAGAAGCAGAAGAAGTAGCTAGTGTGATTTTATTTTTAGCATCCAAACATGCAAGCTATGTCGCTGGCTCAACTATTGAAACAGCAGGTGCATTAGGAAAGGCGTTATAAATACACAAAAAAGGTAGGAAGATACTATGACAGAAACAAAGCAAATGGAGACAGCAGGTGTAACAGATAACTCGGAGATGAACTTTACGGTTGCTGATGCGATTGTTCAAGAGCTTGTTAAAGCGGGCGTTACGACAGCATTTGGAATTGTAAGTATACATAATATGCCGATTTATGATGCCATTTTACGAGAAGGAAGCATCCATCTTGTATGTGCACGTGGTGAAAGTGGCGCGGTAAATATGGCCGATGGCTACGCACGTGTTACAGGAGAGTTAGGGGTTGTCATTACAAGTACAGGAACAGGCGCAGGTAATGCAGCAGGCGCACTTGTTGAGGCTTGGGCAGCAGGTGTACCACTTCTGCATCTAACTGGTGAAGTAGCATCCCCCTATTTAGGTACTGGCCGTGGCTATATTCATGAATGTAAAGATCAATTATCAATGTTAGAAGGATGTTCTAAACAAGCGATGCGCTTAAGAGTGCCACATCAAGCAAAAGCAGTGGTAAGGCAGGCTGTTGTAACTGCTCAAACTGCGCCGGCTGGTCCTGTTTCGTTAGAAATCCCCATTGATTATCAATCTGCGATTATTCCTGACCTGCATTTACAAGACTGGTCGGTAAAAACTCCGGAAGTTAACTCAAATACATATATTCCTGAAGATATTCTCTCATTGGTTGCTAAAGCGAAACGTCCTGTGATTTGGGCTGGTGGAGGTGTCATTTCAGCAAATGCATCCCAAGAGTTAACAAGATTGGCTAATCAGCTAGGAGCTGCTGTTATTACGAGCCAATCCGGAAAAGGAAGCATCCCTGAAGATCATCCTCAATGTATTGGTCATTTTGCTGCCTATCCAGACACGAAAGAAATGCTCAAGAATGCGGATTTGTTAATTAGTGTCGGTGTGAGATTTAGAGGAAATGAAACGTCAAATTGGAAGGTTGAAGTGCCGAATAATCATATTGCAATTGATGCCGATTGGCAAGGAATAAATCGAAATTACCCTTGTAGTTATGGACTTGTTGGAGACGCGAAGGATATTTTAAATCACTTTGTCACGCAATTACAGACAAAAGATGTTCAAGATAAACCATCGTATAAGGCTGAAGTAAAGCAACTACGAGAAAAATTACGAGCTAATTTACGAGCAACTTTAGGTCCATATGAACAAATAATGGACGAAATGAGAGCAGCATTACCGAAAGATACAGTGCTCGTACGAGATGTGACAGTACAAGCTAATGTATGGGGCAGCAGATTGTTCGAGATTCTTGAACCGAGAACATCTATTCATGCTTCCGGTGGTGGAATAGGTCAAGGGTTACCGACAGCGATTGGTGCTCAAATGGCTGCAAAGGATCGCAAAGTGGTTTTAATGGCTGGTGATGGGGGCTTTATGGTGAATGTTGGTGAAATGCCGACTGCTGCCGAGGAGGCTCTCCCACTTATTGTTATCTTATTTGATGATGGTGGTTATGGCGTTCTTCGTAATATCCAACAAAATGCATACGGTCGTCAAGTAGCTGTTGATCTACTAAGTCCTGATTTTGTGCAATTGGGAGAGTCTATGGGATTTGATGCGGTACGAATTCATTCAAGTGATGAATTTGCCGTAGAAATAAATAAAGCGGCAAAAAGTGTTAATCCGACAATCATCGTTGTAGATATGGAAGCTGTAGGGCCAATGGCTAAACCTTTTGAGGGACCTCCTGGTGCTGCTGATGCGTTTAAACCGAAGAAGTTATAAGTAAACATCTGAGTAAAGGAGGAAGCATAATGATTTCAACATATCCTAAAGTTTCAGGAAAATTTTTAATTGATGGTAAATGGTTGGAAGCGGAAAATAAAAAAGAAGTCATTAATCCAGCAAATACGCAAGAAGTAGTTGGAGAAGTTGCCCTTTGTACAAAGGAGCATGTAGATAAAGCGATAACATCAGCAGTGACGGCATTCGAATCTTGGTCTCAATCAGATATTCACGAACGCGCAGAAAAAATGAAGGTAGCAGCAGGAGCGATTGAAAAAATCGTTGAAGAGAATGTGAATTTACTCGTAAGGGAAAATGGTAAAATATTAGTTGAAGCAAAGAAAGATTTACTTCGATGTGTCGACATTATGAAAGAAGCGTCCGATGAATTATTAACTTGGTGGCAACCAGAGTCATTAGATGGAAAACAAAAAGTGCAAATTCGTAGAAGGCCGAGAGGGGTAACTGCGGTAATCTCTCCATGGAATTCACCGATGATTTTAACATTTAAGCGTGTTATTCCTGCTATCTTAACAGGTAATACAGTCATCGTTAAACCAGCTACAAGTTGTCCGCTAACAATTATGACATTTCTAGAAAAAGTCGCTTCATACTTTCCAAATGGTGTATTGAATGTTGTAACAGGGTCAGGTTCAGTAATAGGAGATGCACTTTGCAAAGATTCTAGTGTACGAACAGTTGCCTTTGTTGGTAGTACGGAAACGGGTAAAGAAATTATGAAAGCGTCAGCTAGCAATGTGAAAAACATCTTCATGGAATTAGGCGGGAATGATGCAGCCATCATCTTGGAAGATGCGAAACTCGATGATGAATTAATAACTAAGTTAAGATTTGGTATCTTACGAGCAGCTGGTCAAGTATGCTCAGCAGTTAAAAGGGTATATGTGCATGAATCTCGTTATGAAGAGCTTGTGGAAAAATTAAGGAAAAAGTTCCAATATATTCGGATTGGTAGTGGGATTCAACCAGATGTAGAGATGGGACCGTTAAATAATCAATCACAATATGAATATGTGAAAGGGTTAATTTCGAGAGCGAAAGATGGAGGGGCAGAAGTCCTTACAGGTGGAATCAAAATTGATCCAGAAGGTTGGAATGATGGATACTTTATTGAACCTACTATTATTACTGGTGTTAATCAAAATAGCGAAATTGTTCAAGCGGAACAATTTGGACCAGTAATTCCGATTCTCTCATTTAAGACAAATGAAGAAGCATTAAAGCTTGCAAACGATAGCCATTTTGGTTTACGTGCGTCTGTTTGGACAGAAAATGAAAAGAAAGCGATTGCGTTTGCTGATCAATTAGAAGCCGGTGCTGTATTTATCAATAACCATACTGTATTCCAGGACCTTCATTTAGATTTTCCTGGTTTAAAAGAAAGTGGTATTTCACGCGAAACGAGACACTGTAGCTTGGAATTTTTTGCAGACACTTATGGATTCGCGAATTAGAAAGTAGGGTTAAAAAATGAAGCTGGGATTAATAGGTGGAGGAAATATCGGAAAATTTTTGCTACAATCTATCAATAGCGATAAATTGGTAGATGGCGCACAATTCGTTGGATTGTATACAAGAAATCAAGAGAAAGCAAATGAGCTGGCTGAAGAGTATGATTTGCGAAGCTACCAATCAATCGATGAACTGATTGCTTCAGATATAGATGTGATAGTTGAAGCAGCTACTGTAGACGTTGTTCGAGCTCATGCCACATCGGTTCTCACACATGGTAAAGATCTTGTTGTGAGCAGTGTTGGCGCATTTTCTGATAACGACTATTTTCTCCAATTAGAAACGATTTGTAAAGAACAAGGGACAACGATTCATTTACCTTCAGGTGCAGTAGGAGGCTTGGATATATTAAAAGCTGCTAAGGCTATTGGTGCTTTACAAGAAGTATCGTTAACAACAACGAAGCCACCGCATGCCTTAAACGGTGTTACTCTCGAGAATAAAACAGTCTTATTTGAAGGTAATGCCTATGAAGCGATTAAACAGTTTCCTAAGAATATTAACGTATCAATTATTCTATCATTAGCTGGACTTGGTTCAAAAGAGACAAAAGTGAAGATTATTGCTGATCCAAAAGCAACGAAAAATAGTCATGAGATTACAGCTAAAGGGGCGTTTGGAAAAGTGAAACTAGTGGTTGAAAATGATCCGATGCCAAACAACCCAAAGACAAGTTACTTAGCAGCTTTAAGTGTTCTCTCAACATTGAAACATAAGGATCAATCTATCAAAGTGGGGTAAGAATTAGTACAATAATCTTTGTGACATCGATGAATCAATTGGTAAGAAGGGGGATTATTATGATTAAAACGGCAAAAGACATAGAGGATATGACAAAATCGGAATTATTGGAACATTTGAATGATACGGTCAAACCGGAAGTAGGAGAAATACCTGCCTACGTGTTGGCCGATCCCAAAGTTTATGATCTTGAACATAAAAAAGTCTTTATGAAAACATGGATATTTATTGGTCATGAATCAGAAATACCTAATAAAAATGATTATATGCTGAGAGATTTAGCCGGATATTCAATTATTGTATCTAGAAATGCAGATAGCAGCATCAAGGCATTTTACAATATGTGTACGCATCGTGGTATGAAGTTGTGTCGTGCAGACAAAGGGAATAAATCTGCTTTTGTTTGTCCATATCATGGATTTAACTTTAAAAACAATGGTGATTTAATTGGTGTTCCACTACAAAAAAACATCTATGGTGAAGAGCTAGATAAATCTACTATGGGTTTAACAGAAGTACGAATTGAATCCTATAAAGGATTGTTATTTGGTACTTGGAATGATGAGGCAGAATCATTAGATGATTTTTTAGGAGATTTTAAATGGTATCTTGATATATTAGTAGGTCGAGCTGAAATGGAAGTTCTCGGTGCTCCGCAACGTTTCGTGATTCATTCGAATTGGAAGATTGGTGCTGATAATTTTGTTGGTGACTCCTATCATACAATGGTGACACATGGTTCAATTGCTAAATTAGGAATGGTACCCTCTGCAACGTATTCCAAAATGGGTTATCAAATTCATAGTGAAAATGGCCATGGACTAAATCTTGGTACACCAAATCCTGATTTTGCTTTTCCAGAAGAATTAATAGAAGAATATAAATCGAATTTATCGTCAGAACAGTTTGAAGTATTAAGTAACTTGAAGAATATGATCGGGAACATCTTTCCACATCTATCTTTCTTAATTTCTCATACGAAAGTAAAAGGGCAATTGATTTCCAATACCACTGTTAGGTTATGGCGACCAATCGATCACGACAAAATGGAAGTGATTGCTTGGTTTTTAGTAGAAAAAAATGCACCTGAAGATTGGAAGAGACGTTCACGTGAATCCTTTGTCCTTACATTCAGCCCATCAGGCATTTTTGAACAAGACGATACGGAAGTATTTACTGACATTACTGCCGCAGCAAAAGGCCCTATGCCAGTAATGAAAAATTTAACTTATAACTACACAATGGGACTGCATAGAAAACCAGTAGACTTTATCGGTCCTGGAGTTGCTTATGATGATAAATTCTCTGAAGCGAACCAAAGAAATTTTTATAAATACTGGTTGGAGCTAATGAATAGCTAAATTTTCTTGAAGGAAGGAGATAGATGAAATGAGTATGGAAAAAATGCTTGCAAATTATGAATTTGAACAATGGCTATATAAAGAAGCACAATTATTGGATGATATCGATTTTGATGGCTGGTTCAGTTTGATGCATCAAGATTTGAAGTATCAGATGCCAGTCCGTATAAATAAGGAAGGAACAGAGCGACCTGATTATACGACAGATATGTTTTGTTTTGATGATGATATTGACTTGCTAAAACTCAGAGTGGATCGTTTAAAAACAGATTATGCTTGGGCGGAAATTCCACCTTCTCGAACTCGACGTTTTGTCAGTAATGTAAAACTGGAAGATTATAAAGAGGAAGAATTTGCGTCAGTGAATAGTTATTTACTTCTTTATAGAAGTAGAAGTACAGATATCCATCACGATATTATTTCAGGAGAGCGTCGTGATGAATTCAAGTTCGAGAACGGCAAATGGAAGCTATCGAAACGGGTATTTATCGTGGATCAAACAACAATTAATACTCGAAATCTAGCAATCTTTATTTAATTTATTCACAAGGAAGAGAGGAGGACAACTAGGATGGCAGAGTTTAGTGGTCGCTCGCTTTATGTAACTGGTGGGGCATCAGGTATTGGGAGAGCTGTGGTGGATTCATTTCTGAATGAAGGAGCAAATGTGACGATTCTTGATCGCTCAAAAGACGGATTAGCTGCTATCAAGGCACAATATGGTGAGCAGGTGATTTGTATAGAAGGAGATGTCACTATTTTTGAAGACCACGAAAAAGCGGTATATCAAGCGGTTGAAAAATTTGGGGGACTAGATGTCTTTATTGCTAATGCAGGGGTATTCGATGGATTTGCAAAATTCGAAAATGTGACTGCTGAAGCAATGAATGATGCTTATGATTTATTAATGAACATTAATGTTAAAGGATATTTCAACGGTGCGAAAGCTTCCCTTCACGAATTGCAAAAGACAAAAGGTAATATCATTTTCACCGTTTCAGGTGCAGGATTTTACCCTGATGGTGGTGGAGTATGGTACACCGCTAGTAAACATGCGCAAATTGGTTTAATGAGACAATTAGCTTTTGAGGTTGCACCAGACGTAAGAGTGAATGCAGTTGCCCCTGGTGGGACATTAACAGCACTTAATGTCATCCCACCTTTAAAACCATTTGTGAAAGAAATCGACAATGATACGAAAGCGAAAAGCATAAAAACGAGAAATCCATTACGAATCGCAATGAATGCTGATGATCATGTTGGTCCATATTTATTATTAGCTTCGAGTAAATCACGCGCCATTACTGGCGAAGTCATTTCGAGTGATGGCGGCCTAGCCATCAGAGGTCTTAGTTAAGAAAGGAGATAAATGATTATGGCATCGAATACGAAAATACAGCCACTTCTTGGTAGTACAGAGGTCAATCAATTAGCATTTGTTGTCAATGATATTGAAAAAGCCTCGGCTGATTTTTCAAAACTGTTAGGTATACCTAATCCTGGCTGGTTCCTAACAGGTGATGAGGAAGTCTCTAAAGTAATATATAAAGGAAAGTCGACCGCTTCACAAAGTAAACTAGCATTCCTAAATACACCGACTATTCAATTTGAACTCATAGAACCTAATATGGAGCCGGGAACAATGCGCGAATTTCTCAATGAAACAGGAGAAGGAATCCATCATATTGCCGTTGATGTTGATAAGATTCAAAATCATTTGCCGAACCTAGAAAAAAATGGTTATCCGCTTCTTCAATCAGGTGAGTTTACATCAAGTGATGGAAGGTACATTTATGTTGATACAGCGAATGAAACGAAAACTTTGATTGAATTATTAGAAAGTGCAGAACCTAGGGATACTACATACAAAGCGGGAGAAGAAAAGCCACTTTTAGGTACAAATGTTGTGGAACAACTTGCCATTGTGGTAAAAGATTTAGATAGAGCAGCAGATAAGTTTTGCCAATTACTAGGTGTGAAAAAAACAGCAGTGATTCAATCAGGTCATAGTGACATAACAAAAGTTGTTTTTAACGGTGAAGCAACGGATGCGGATAGTCGCTATATGTTCATTCGAACACCATTATTAGAAATTGAGTTAATTGAGCCTGGAAAAGCGCCAAGCACATGGAAGACACATTTAGAATCATATGGAGAAGGTGTTCACCATATATCCTTTGTAGTAAAAGATATGGATGAAAAGATTACACTTTTAGAAGAAATGGGCTATCCAGTTATTCAAAGAGGTAATTTTTATAACGGAAATGGCAGATATGCTTATATGGACACAACTTCAACTTTTAAAGTCATCATTGAGTTGTTAGAAAAATATTAAACTATATTGGGAAGCGCTTTGTAAATGAAGAGGTATACAAGGTTGCTTCTCTCAATTTTTTAAGTAAATACTTATCAGGTGATTTCATGACAAAAGTTGATGTCTTTATTATCTGAATTTTCAAATAAAAAATAAGCGAGGATTATATGATGGAATTAAAGGAGAAAGCACTAGCGCTTCATCGTTTGCATAAGGGAAAACTTAGTATTACCACAAAGGTGCCAGTAAAAACGAAAGAAGATTTAAGTTTGGCGTATTCTCCAGGTGTAGCTGAACCTTGCTTAAAGATTGCTGAGCATGAAGAGTCAGCCTATGAATATACGAGTAAAGGCAATATGGTCGCAGTCGTTTCAGACGGTAGTGCCGTTTTAGGCCTTGGAAACATAGGTGCTCAGGCATCTTTACCTGTAATGGAGGGAAAGGCGATTCTTTTTAAAGAGTTTGCCAATGTCGATGCAGTGCCGATCTGTCTTCAGACCAATGATGTAGATGAGATTGTCCGTACGGTGAAATTATTAGAGCCCTCATTTGGAGGGGTGAACCTTGAAGATATTTCTGCACCTAGATGTTTTGAAATTGAACAAAGATTAGTTGAAGAATGCGGAATTCCTGTCTTCCATGACGATCAACACGGTACGGCAATTGTAACAGTAGCTGGTTTAATCAACAGCTTGAAGGTTGTGGGGAAAAAGCTTGATGAAATAAAAGTAGTCGTTAATGGTGCAGGTGCAGCGGGGATTTCAATTATTAAATTATTAAGAAAATTAAATGTTAGCGAAATGATTCTTTGTGATACAAAAGGAATGATTTATAGCGGAAGAGAGGAAGGGATGAACGCGATTAAAGAAGAGGTAGCCAAAATAACAAACAGTAAGTCTCTATCGGGTACGTTAAAAGAGGCAATGAATGGAGCGGACGTGTTTATTGGAGTCTCTGCAGCAGGTGTATTATCTAAAGAAATGGTACAAACAATGAATCGTGATGCGATAATTTTTGCGATGGCTAATCCTAGTCCAGAAATTATGCCAAAGGAAGCCAAAGATGCTGGAGCAGCCATCATTGGTACCGGCCGGTCTGACTTTCCTAATCAAGTGAACAATGTATTAGCTTTTCCAGGAATTTTTAGAGGTGCATTAGATGTAGGAGCCAAAGTGATTAATGAGGAAATGAAGATTGCGGCTGCTTATGCAATAGCAGGCATGATTAACGAAGAAAAACTTACTAGAGACTATATTATCCCAGATCCATTTGATATCAATGTAGCACATAATGTGGCAAAAGCAGTTAGTGAAGCAGCCATTTCTACTGGTGTCACTAGAAATGCATATAGAGAACCAATTTTTATATAAAATAATGAATACGCCGGGGATGTTTGTCCAAACAAAATAAAGATGTGGACATACTATAATTGTGTAAGATCTCCTCCCTATTAGATCTTTTGATCTACTTTGGCCACAAGCCATTTAAACTTGTGGTCTTTTTTATGTCCAATTAGAAAAAAGATAAAAGCTACCAAACATGCCGGTAGCCTTTACTCTCACGAACACCATACCTCCTCAAATATCAGCCCTCGTTATCTGTTTTTTTATTTATCACTATCCCTTCCTTTGTTTGTTTCAAAACCTGATGACCAAAAACAGCGATCCCTGCTGCAATAATACCGTTAACAATCGCCTCTAATGAAAAACCATATCCGATGCTCCCAATACCGATAGAACAAATAAACAAAATCCAAATGATTGTCCAATCAGGGATAATAGGGGTCTGTTTGAGTGCATGTCCAATGAGCCAAAGCGCCGGTATTAATACAAAATAATTTTGGTTCAAAAATTGCACAAGGTTCATGTCACCACCTCCTTATTCCGGCTATTAAATATAGTATGAAAACCGCATAAGATTGCTTGTTCGCTTGCACTAAGTTTAGAAGCAGAAAGGTATTATTTTTTGAAAAATACTAGAAATAGTATAAACAAATCCTTATTTTTAGGTTATCTGTTGTATGTAATAGGGGTGGAACAACCTCTAAGTTCTAATAAACGAAAGCACCTTGTAAGTAGCTCAATTTTAATTTATCTGATGATAACCTGTCTCTTTTGCATATTAACTTTTATATAAGAAGTGAAAGGGGGGAGAGAATATGGCACAAACAATTTTAGTTGATTCAAAGCTTCGTTTAAGTTTTGAAACAGGTGTAAATGAAAAGGGAGAAGCGGAGTATAAGGTGAAAACTTTTAGCCATGTGATATCAGAAACTACGGCTGATCAATTATATCGATTTGCCGAGGCATATGGATCTTTAGCACAATCACCACTCGTTTCTATCCAAAGAAATGACAACCATGATATTTTACAATAATACTATTTGAAGGGAGAGAGTAAAGAATGACGAAAAAATTAGAGTTAACTTTTGGAACGGCAGATGGAAGTGTTTCGACCATTTCAGTTGATGATCCTAAAGAACCTATTGACATCGCTGAAGTTATTACTGTAATGGAAGAAATGATTGCTTCAGAAGCGGTTCAATCAACAAAAGGAAAGCTTACAAATGTTAAAGGTGCAAGACTTGTAGAAAGAACCGTTACTGATTATGAGATAGTGTAATATAAGGTTATTGTAACCAAGTTGTAATTTTAGGTGAACCTCTATCTTTTGCAAGGAAAGAGGTTCATCTTTTTATTTATCTTCTATATTCTTATTACGCAAATTTAGGAGGGAACGAATGTGAGTGAGCTTGTTAAAATGATCAGTGAAGTCGGCTTTCCTATCATTGTGACATTGTATTTACTTTACCGCATTGAGGCGAAGTTAGATGTGGTTGTTCAATCGATTCAAAGCTTGCCTGAGAAGCTAAAAGATTAAGCGTAATTTGTTGACAGTGATGGGGATAGATGCTAAATTTAACTTAACCGTTACTCATTAGTGGTATATAAAGAAAGCTTTTCCTTTGATTGGATAGGTCTTTGTAAGTACAATGATTAAAGGTGAATTTTTATATGGTTGTTTTTTCAACCATAAGGAGGATTTTTTGTTATGAAAAACGGTAAAGTAAAATGGTTTAACGCAGAAAAAGGTTTTGGATTTATCGAAGGCGAAGACGGAAATGATGTATTCGTACATTATTCTGCAATCCAATCTGAAGGATTCAAATCACTAGATGAAGGTCAAGAAGTTTCTTTCGAAGTTGTTGAAGGTGCTCGTGGACCTCAAGCGGCTAACGTTAATAAAATATAATTCGATGATAAACAGTCTAACATTTGTTAGGCTGTTTTTATATATAAAAATAATAGTTGATCCTTTCACTTAATATGATGCTGAGCCCACTTACGAAACATCTCATCAAGATCATTCATATTAAAAGTAATAGGAAGGTATGATGCTTCAATATCTTTCCAAAACATTTTTAAAGTATTACCTGCTGACTTCGTACTTCCCCACAATCATTAATATGTTTGCAAGGATTTGCCATCATATCATAATTGCTATACATTTGGAATCTTTCATATGTATAGCAATTGGTTAATTGTGACCCACACGGTTCATTTTTTGCACTCGGTAGGAGTAATCATCGAGATGATTATTCAATCACTATGATGAACCAATAATAATCCTCGTTCACTCCATAACAAGCGGTACACCTTTTATATGATAATCTGATTATCCTTCCAATCATTGCATTATTGTCCGTTCTAGCCCATATTTTTCCTTAATATATTGTTATGCTCACTCCTTTACTTGTTTTTATTTTAAAACATATTCGAAAAATGAAATGGAATATATTAATCTTTGCATTAAGAAAATGTTATTAAGATATAGCTTGTAATCATAGTAGATTATTTGTGATAATATGGTGAGAAAATTGGTTACAGAGTTAAATGGTTCGATTATGGGAAAAGGAAGGTTTAGTTCATTATTAACAATAAGACCTTACGAATCGATGCTGTATGATGGATTGCAGACATGGGGTGTAAGTATTACCAATGGGCGCAGCATTCGCTTGCTATGAAAGTACGACTTTATAAAGATATATTAATATTGAAGATAAGATAACACTAGAAGATTTTGTAACAATGTGGAAGAAAAGCAATATGAAGGCAGATTTGCCTCATTTTTATAAAAGGTTAAAGTAGGCAAACAAAGATACATAGAAGAGAGGGAAAATAAGTGAAATTTATTCATACAGCTGATTGGCATTTAGGAAAGCTTGTTCATGGGGTTTATATGACTGAGGATCAATCATATATGCTAAAGCAATTAGTTAAGCTTGTTGAGGAAGAACAACCAGATTGTTTAGTTATAGCAGGTGACCTTTATGACCGATCTGTCCCGCCCGTTGCTGCGGTAGAATTATTAAATGAAGTATTATTTACAATCAATGTAAAATTAGGTGTCCCCATTGTGGCAATTGGTGGAAACCATGATAGTGCAGAACGATTATCATTTGGCAGTTCATGGTATCAACAAAGTGATTTTTACTTAGCTGGAAAGCTGAAAGACACGGTTGACAGTGTCAATATTAAGGGAGTGAATTTCCATCTTGTTCCCTTTGCTGAACCAGGTCTAGTAAAATATGCTTTCAATGATGATCGGATTATCTCACATGAAGAGGCAATGAAAGCGATTATCGAAAAAATAGAAAAGAAGATGAACCATAATGAGCCAAATGTGCTCGTCGGTCATGCATTTGTACTTGGGGGAGAAACGACAGATTCAGAGCGAATATTATCTGTAGGTGGTTCTGGCTGTGTAAGTGCCCGTAACTTCGATTTATTTGATTATACAGCTCTTGGTCATTTACATAGTCCAGATGCGATATCTCATAACAAAATTAAATATGCTGGATCTCTGATGAAGTATTCTTTCTCAGAGGCAAAACAACAAAAATCGGTTTCAATTGTTGAGATGAATGCTAATGGTACTTTTCAATTAGAGAGAAAAAGTTTAATACCGCTCCGAGATATGAGGGAAATTGAGGGCTATTTAGACGAGTTATTAGACGAGCGTTTTTATAGCGAGCAGAAGAAGGATGATTATATAAAAGTAACCCTATTGGATGAAGGTGCGTTGATTGACCCCATCAATAAATTAAGACAAATATACCCTAATATTCTTCATTTAGAACGAAAGCGTACTTTGCAAGATATGAAAAAGAAGACGAAATTAAATGTTTTAACTGATGAGAGAAAAAGTGAACTTGAACTATTTTCGCATTTTTATCAAGAAGTAACCACAGCTGAATTCACTGAGGATAAGCAAAATATTATTGTCGATGTAATAGAAAAAATGAGAAGGGAGGGAGTTGGCCGATGAAACCACTGTTATTAACAATGCAAGCGTTTGGACCATATGCCGGTAAAGAAAAGATTGATTTTACTCAATTAGGTGGTCGTTCAATGTTTGTTATATCCGGAAAAACAGGAGCGGGAAAAACAACTATTTTTGACGGGATAACATTTGCCATTTATGGTAAGGCGAGTGGGGAAGATCGAATGGGTGCAGACTTACGTAGTCAGTTTGCAGAAGAAGAGTTAATAACGGAAGTATCGCTCACATTCACAATTAAAGAGAAACGATTCTATATTGTTCGCTCTCCTCAGCAATTGAAGAAAAAAACAAGAGGGGACGGCTTCACAACCGTTGGTGCGAAGGCCGAATTATATTCGATCTCTAATGATGGTACACAGCAACAATTAGCTGCGAATGTTCGGGATGTAGATGAAAAGATTAAAGAAATCATGCTTATTGATAGCAACCAATTCAGGCAAATACTGATGATTCCCCAAGGAGAGTTCCGTAAATTACTCACTTCAGATAGTAAAGAAAAGGAAGTCATCCTGCAAAAACTATTTCATACAGAGATATATAAAAGAATAGAAGAAAGATTAAAAGATGAAGCAGCTGAACTGCGCAAAAATGTGGAAGTGAAATTCGAGCAAAAGCAGAGAATCGCGCAGCAAATTCATGCTGTTATGAATCAGGAGTTACAGAGAGTACTAGAAGAGGATAAGCTTGAGTCTATCAATCATTATCAGTTTGTAAAACTTTTATCAGAAGAATTAGCACAAATGGAAGAAAAAATAATTGACTGGTCAAAAAAGATAAAAGAGCTTGAAAAGACAAGTTTAGAATTTCAGCAAAAGAAAATAGAAGGGAACCGGATTATTGAACAATTCACATTAAAGGAACGATTAACTGAAAGGTATGAACAGCTAAAAGATACTGAGGAAATAATGGCGAAGAAAGAGAAAGATTTGTCCTCAGCGTACAAAGCAGCTGTCTTATTCGAACAGGAACAAAATTGCCACCTTCTAAAAAAAGAAATTAATCATATTTCCGAGCAAATGCAATCAGTCCAAAGTGAAGAAAATATCCAAAAGGAACGGCTATTACATGCAAATAAAGTATTAGAAAAGGAGTTGCTTCGGGAGAAAGAAAGAGAATTAGTAGAATCAGAATGGTTGTCATTAAAAAATTTACACGATGATATCCACATCTTTGCTGACACAGAGAAAGAGGTTTCATTATTAGATCATGCAATGACTAGTAAAAAGAAAGAGATTGATAAAAGCCAACAAAAACTTAATCATTTACAGCAAGAATTAAAAAAAGTAAAAGAAGAAAAGCAAGAGCTTGAGAAAAATCAAGAACATATGCTTTCAATAGAACAACAACTTCATCAATACAAATATGAAATCAAACAATTACAATCACTTATACACTTAGAGCAAGAATTAGTTTTTGAAAAGCAATCTTATGAAGAAAAGGATAAATATCTACAGAACGCAATTGCTCGCTTGAATGATAGTAAATCACTTCAGCATGAACTCGAGAAGAAGTGGATAGAAGGACAAGCAAGTATTCTAGCAAAGGAGCTTCAACAAGGTGAACCATGTCTTGTTTGTGGTTCAATTCATCATCCGTCAATTGCTAATGGTCATGAAACCATTCCAACTGAGGAGGATTTAAATGCAGCTAAACATCAAGCATTAGTCATTGAAAAGGAAAAAATAGCGGCAGAGCAAGCTTTCTACCTAGTACAATCTAAATTACAACATATAGAAAAATCTATTGCGAAACTATTAACAGAAATACAATCAGAGCATCTACATCATCTAACATTAGATAATGCAAAAGAAGTTTTAGCAGAAGTGGAAGAAAACGAAAGAAAAAAAATACAACAGAAAAATCAACTAGAAAAAGAAAAATCCAGGTTGAAGCAATGTCAAGAAAAAATCATTTTGTTAGAAGAAGAGGAAAGTCAGTATGCAAAAAAAACAGATACGCTTAAGCAGTCTGTTGTTGATCTAAACAATGAATATATTAAGCATCATACCTCGCTGCAAAGGTTGATTAAGACCATTCCAGAAGATTTACGTTCTTTACCGCAATACAAAATGGCTTTGCAAAATAAACAGAACAAATTGCAGACATTAAAAGACCAATTAAAGTTGGCAGAAGAACAGAAAGAAAAAGTGGCCAAACAATTAACCATTTTGAAATCGCGTTATGAAACATTCACCCAACAACATGACCATTTACAAGGACAATTACATCAGGAAAGAACGGACTTTGTTAATCGAATGCAGAAGCAAGGCTTTAAAAGTTATAGTGAATATGCCAATGCGCAAATTTCAGAAGAACTTAGGGAACAAATCGCTCAAGAGATACGTTCGTATCGTGAAGAATTACGTTCTGTTAATGACCGCTTAAATGAGTTGACGAAACAATTAAGAGATATAATGAAACCAGATCTAGAGCAAATTGAATCGAAAATAAATGAACTCGCTAAAAAGATTCAATTTGAAAATGAGCAATACAATCAACTTATGTATAAGAAAAGAGATAATGAAAAGGCATATACACGTTTAGAAAGTCTTCATGAAGAAATTGCTGATTTAGAAGAACGTTATCGCCTCATTGGTCATTTATCCGATATTTCGAAAGGACAAAATACGTATAGATTGACGTTCGAGCGGTTCGTTTTAGCGGCTTTCTTAGATGATATCCTTATTCAAGCCAATTTACGTTTATATAAAATGACGAACGGAAGATATGAATTAACGAGAAAAACAGATCGTTCCAAAGGAAATGTACAAAGTGGATTAGAACTACTTGTATTTGACCAGTATACGGGACAAGAAAGACATGTTAAAACATTATCAGGTGGCGAGAGTTTCAAGGCTTCTCTTGCCCTTGCATTAGGTCTTGCTGATGTGGTTCAATCACATGCAGGTGGCGTTTCGATGGAAACCATGTTTATAGATGAAGGTTTCGGTACACTTGATCCTGAATCATTAGAACAAGCCGTTGAATCACTCATCGAAATACAGAGTAGCGGTAGATTAGTGGGCATTATTTCTCACGTCCCCGAGTTAAAAGAAAGAATAGATGCACGCCTAGAGGTAGAGTCGTCTAAAGGGGGCAGTACAACTAAGTTTATTTTTACAACCTAAGTAATTTTGGACTCTCTTCATTGATAAGGGGGTCCTTTTTACGTAACCAAAAGGTTTGTTATGAAGACGACATCACTTAGTCTCGAATGATTTTTTTTCGAGCGATTATTCACTATTATTAGGAGTTTTCGGGCGAATAGAAGTGTTTGTCTATAGTCAATTTTTCATAAAAAGAAAATACTTGTGCGAAAGCAACAGATAAGAGTATGGTAAAAAAGGTAAGTACTTCACTTAGAAGCACAAAAGGTGAAAAAGGCGAGCGTATGATGTTTGAACTTTACTCTGAACGAAAGATAGAAATGAAAGCCGTGCACACAAACAAGGCTAGCCTGAGTTAATTAGGTTCAAAAACTCCTAACAAGACCCCAGCAAAAATTGTTTATGTTTTCTTTCGAAAAGCGGAATAATAGGAATCAAAGTTTAATTATTGTATAATTATTAATAATCAGAAAATAATTAAAGGGGGTGAAAAGACATGGCCGTTGCATCCTTCACTCGAACGAGCGCTCATAAGCAAGAGAACCCACAATATAAAAAGTTAATTTTAGCACTCTGTTTTTGTAGCTGGTTTGTCGTTATGAACACAACAATGTTTAATATAGCCTTGCCCAATATAATAACAAACTTGCATATTACCCCGATTATCGGTTCGTGGATGGTTTCTGGATACTCCATCGCTTTTGCCATTTTTACACTCACATTTAGTCGATTATCCGATTATATTTCTATAAAAAAATTGCTCCTTATTGGACTTAGTATATTTATAAGCTCTTCGTTGGTTGGATTTTTTGCTGAAAATTTTATTATCCTTTTATGTTCACGAATCTTACAAGCGGTGGGTGCTGGGGCTGTTCCAGGATTATCTATGATCATTGCTAGTAGATATGTGCCGATATCAGAAAGAGCAAAATCAATTGCCATGATTGGTTCAGGTGCAGCATTAGGTTTTGGGTTAGGTCCAGTAGTAGGTGGGGTAGCAACACAATTTTTTGGCTGGAATTACTTATTTCTAATACCGCTAATGGTTCTTGTCTTTTTGCCTATATTAATGCAATTGTCTCCGGAAAATGAAAGAAGGGAAGGTAGCTTTGATATATTTGGTTGCTTTCTTACTAGTTGTACAACTATTGCCGCCCTTTTAACTATCTCGCAAACATCTTATTTATTCGGCGCAGTATTTGTAGGTTTAGCAATCATTACAATGTTCTATTTGATGAAGCAGAATCACCCATTTATATTTCCGCAATTACTATTAAATAAACACTATATCCGATTATTAGTCATTGGTTTATCAGGTTTTATTTTTCATTTTTCAAATTTATTTATGATGCCACTTATTTTAGGGAATTTGCATCATAAAGAGCCGATTACTATGGGTCTATTGATATTTCCAGGTGCCATCATCGCTATGCTTGCTGGACCCTATATTGGTAAGTTGATTGATTTATATGGAAGCAAGCGTTTTATTTCTCTTGGCCAATTAACATTACTGCTCGCCTCATTACTATTTGCTTTTTTACAAGCTTACAATTCGTACTTTATTATGGGTGCTTACATTTTTGCAAGTATCGGTTTTTCTATGCTAAATAGCAGCGTTGCCAATGAAACAGCCTATCTATTATCAGCAGAATTGAACAGTGCAGGTATGGGTCTGTTACAACTACTTCAATTTATTGGTGGAGGAATTGGAGTGACAATATGTGGATTATTAATGAATCTTCAGGGGGAATTGCCATTATATATTCAGTATGAACGCGTCTACTTTATGCTTGCTAGTATTCTCGTACTCGCTTTTAGCTATCAAATCATCTTTCGGAAAGTAGATATTGAAAACTAATCGTTCAAAACAATATAATAATAGAAAAAGAATTCAAGGGGACAATAGATGATGGAATTGAAGATTGATGATTTATCAGGTACAGATATTCAACAATTGATAATGGAACATTTAGAGGATATGAGTAGTCAATCACCTCCTGAAAGTACACATGCATTGAACTTAAATGGTTTAAAACAGCCTTCTGTGACCGTTTGGAGCTGCTGGGAATCTGGTCAACTTGTTGGTTGTGCTGCATTAAAAGAGCTAGACAACCAACATGGTGAGATCAAATCGATGAGAACAGCCAAAAACGCTTTACGAAAAGGGGTAGCAGGAAAACTATTAGATCATTTGCTTCATGAAGCAAAGGAGCGGGGGTACTTGCGTTTAAGTTTAGAAACAGGTTCTATGGAATCTTTTGAACCAGCTAGAAAATTGTACGAAAGTAGAGGGTTTCAATATTGCCAACCATTTGACCACTATAAGGAAGATCCCAATAGTGTGTTTATGACACGAACAATTTAGAATAAGAAAATTATTCTTGTTAGATAAATGGTTGCTAGTAAAGAATCTCTGTAATGAAACAGGTGCAAACCGAATGTGATTTGCACCTGTCTTTCTTCCATTATGGAAATATTTTTTTAAAGGACAAAGGTGAAAATGAAAAATAAAATGTAAATGAAGATTAATAAGCCGATAATTGTAAAGGCAATAGTTGCTATTTTACTACTAGAGTATTTATTAAGAACAAACACCATCACAATATAGAGAATAAAAAAGATTAGAGCTGGTAAGAAAATAAAGAATGTTGAACTCAATTGGAAAACCCTTTCTTTTTGCAATATATGTACATTCTCTACTATCTTAAATGAAAGCTAGTAGGACATGCAATATTTCGTACAGAGCATAACCTTTTTGAGGTATTTTTAAGCGTATGATAAGTATATTCAAGACGGTTACAGAAGGAGATGTGTAAACGTGAAAAAATAGAAAGATGGAACACTGTACTGGGCAACCTCCTTTTCCATTGTTTTCTATCTTCTCTTTACTAACGAATGTGATATTGAATAATTTTCCCCCCTTATAATGAAAATTCCTGTGATCTCTTTTAAGCAGTTCAGTTCCGACCGCTTAATACACTAATTAAAGAGTGTATATTTTAAGAGCGCCAATCCTTTGTCGGTTCACACCCACAACCTCAGGCAATTATTGTTCTGTCCACTTTTGCTACCTAACAGATATGGAATCTTTGAGCAATTCCTTTCCCTCTTTTCATCAATATGTTTTTTACAGTATTATTTAATATGGCAAAAAAGAAGTGTAAAAAATTCAGATAATTATTAACCTGTTTATTTTGTTGAGGATATTTATGGTATCATTTGTAAATAACAAAGGTCCTAAATTCTAGTTTAAAAGGAGATTTGCGCGACAATTGATATCATTACATAATTTGAAAGAATGGAAAAACCCAATCATTTTATTAATCTCACTTTCTAGTGCCCATATTGGTAGTTTTGTATATTTAGCAGCCATTAATGTATTGGTGTACAAAATAACAGATGGTTCAGCAGCGGCTGTCGCCGGTCTTTGGGTGATTTCACCAATAATCAACATGATGACAAAGTTGTGGACAGGTAGTTTTATAGATTATCGTAGTAAAAAGAAAATCGTGATGATTACTTATGTTTTACGTGCTTTATTAATTGTAACCATGTTCTTCGCAACGAATATAACCTACTTGTATCTTATTTTAATTGCTTTAAGTGTGGCCCAATCATTTTTTGTCCCTGCGTCAGTAACCTATTCAACGATGATAGTCCCTGTTGAGAAAAGAAAAAAGTTCAATACATTCCGTTCGGTCACATCATCTAGTGCTTTTATTATTGGGCCAGCGATAGCTGGTGTATTTATCTTGTTGACAACCGTTGAGGTGACTCTTTTATTAACTAGTTTGTTTTTTGTCATCGCTGCCCTTTTTATTTGCTTTCTACCTGATGTGGATAAGAAGAAGATGGAGATCCCTCGATTAACAGTTAACAGAATAAAGGAAGATTTTACCCTTGTTTTTAGCTTCTTAAAAAAAGAGAAATATGTCAGCTTTGTCTACTTAGGTTATTTATATCTGGTAATTATTTCCTATATTATGGATGCGCAAGAGGTCGCTTTTATTCAAACAGTAGTCGGCCTTTCTGAGACTGATTATAGCTTTCTTTTGAGTATTACAGGTATAGGATCGGTTGGTGGCGCTTTAGTATTAACCATGATGGCAAATAGACTATCAATCCGATCAATGATTGCTTGTGGAATGTTCATGATGGCTATTGGATATGTTATCTACTCATTATCCACGTCATTTACGGCTGTGATGAGCAGTTTTATTCTATTAGGTTTTTTTAATAGTTTCTTAAATGCTGGAGCCTTAACTTTTTACCAAAATAATATCCCTGTAGAAATGATGGGCAGAGTGACAAGTATCTTTCAATTGCTGCAAAGTATGTTACAAGTAGGTTATTTAAGTATCATTATACTAATGACTCATCTCATTCCATTAAAAAATATTATCATTACATTGAGTTTGCTCCTATTTGCATTCACTTGCCTTTATGTTGTAGTTATTTTTCGCTATTCTTTTCAACGTTATTTTACAGAAAAAGGTGAGGAGATGTCTGCTGATGAATAACAGCAAATGGCTATGCTTGAATACAACTTTTCTGCAAACAGTTTTATTTGCTACCTAAGAGTGAAAGGAGTATGATGTGTTATAAGAATATTCAGTTTATTATAAGGAGGATTATATGGGAAAAACGGCTTTATCATGGAGTGGGGGGAAGGACGCTTGCTTGGCATTAGACTACTTATTGGCTAATGGAATAAGTGTTGAAGTATTGATTACAACAAAACAACCATCTGAAAAAAGGACATACGGTCATGGAGAAAAAACAAATCTGTTAGTAAAACAAAGTGAATCATTAGGTATACCCATTCATTTTATTGATACAGACATAAATAATTATACAGATAGATTTGTAGAAGAATTAAAGCAACTGAAGTTAAAATATGATTTAGAGGCTATTGCATTTGGGGACATTTATTTTACGCCCCATAAAGATTGGGGAGAGAAGCTTGCTTCAACAGTCGGGTTACAGGCTATTTATCCATTATGGAGAAAAAAAGAAGAAGTAGATGCACTTCTAAAATCGTTTATTCAGCGTGGTTATAGAGCTAAAGTGATAAGAGTCCGTCCGGATTGTTTATCTGATAGTTGGCTAGGCAGAGAGATTGATGATGAATTTTTTCAGAAGATTAAGTTAGAAGAAGTCTGTCCGATGGGAGAAGCAGGAGAATATCATAGCTTTGTTTATGATGGACCGATTTTTTCTAAAGCGGTTTCACTCCTTACTAAGGAAACAGTGTTATGGGAAGGATCTAAGAAGGTTGATTACCATTTAAGTCATGATGGGGAGGTAGAAGTATGAAAATAGGTGTGGCTGGGGCAGGAGCAGTTGGAAGTTTGTTTGGGGCATTACTTGCAAATGCTCATCATGAAGTGACCTTTCTTGCCAGAGGTAAGCATTTAACTAGGTTGCAAGAGAGGGGCATAAAAGTAGTTACTGAGCAATATCCTATCCTTAACTTAAATAATGAGCAAACGATTTTCACTAATGACATACATGCGTTAGCTTCAGTAGACATCCTTCTATTTTGTGTGAAGTCTACTGATACGAAAAAGTTAGCTGATAGCCTAAAGGGTGTTATTAAAGATGAGACAATGATCGTAACGATGCAAAATGGGGTGGATAATGAAGAAATATTGGCACGTAGTCTAACGAATAATAAAATTTTTTCTTGTGCGACTTATGTGCAAGCAAGTATAACTGAACCAGGCTGTGTGAAAGAATCGGGGTCACATCAATTATTAATAGGTGCATTACAAAAAGAAGATAGCAATCAAGCGAGAAAAATGGTTGATTTATTTCAAAGAGCAGGAATAAGTGCAAAATTCACAGAAGAAATTCTTAACCATAAGTGGAAAAAGCTTCTTTGGAATATTACCTTTAATCCGTTGTCGGCTATAACAAAAGCAACAATTGGCGAAATATTAGAGAGTGTGGAATTAAGTGCTTTGGCGAAAAACGTGGCAGCAGAAGCCGTTTCTGTGGCAGCAAGACAAGGTTATCCATTTGATAAAGAAAAAGTGATTCAGTCTATTTTTAAAAAAGCCGCCTATGCCAAAGATCATCAGACATCTATGCTACAAGACCGGTTAAATGGTAAGACAATGGAATACGAATCGATGTGTGGGTATGTTCTTAAACTTGCCCATGAAACAAAAATAGAAGTGCCAACGATTATGTCTTTATATAGTATATTGAAATTTTGGGACGAAAAAGAAAGAAGAAAGGACTACGGATATGTTGAAATCTTATAAACATGAAGGTGTGATTTGCGCCGAAGGGAATTTATTGAAGAATAGTAAAATTTCAAGAAAAATATTTTCTTTTATTATCGACGGTTTGGTGATTGATACTGGGCCGTATTCGATGTCATCTGCCTTCACTCAATTTTATCAATCCTATTTTGTTGATCAGGTCGTTTTAACACATAGCCATGAAGATCATTCTGGCAATGCCTCGTGGTTTGCCAAGCAACAAATTCCTATTTTTTGTCATCGGTTAGGGATAGAGATATGTTCTGAAGAGGCGCCATACCCCTTATATAGGCAAAAAACATGGGGAGCAAGAAAAGCGTTTCCTGCTTATCCATTATCGCAAAAAGTTTCGTCAAGACAGCTTGATTGGGAGGTAATAGAGACACCTGGTCATGCGGATGACCATGTGGCCCTATTTTGCCGCAATAAAGGGATAATGTTTACAGGTGATTTATATGTTCAGCCTCATACAAAGATTGCGATGGATACAGAATCCATTCCGGAAATAATGCAATCAATAAAAAAATTGTTAACTTATGACTTTGAGGCAATGTTTTGTTCTCATTCAGGGTATTTTCCTCATGGTAAAGAACAATTGCAAGCGAAATTGAATTATTTAGAGGATCTCAGTGGTGAAATCATGCAATTGTATCTTGAAGGAAAAAGTGTTTTAGAGATTCAGCAATTACTTTTTCCAAAGCACTATCAAATGATCGCGTTATCAAATGGTGAATGGGATACGCTTCATATTGTTACTTCTATCATTAATGGCAATCAAGAAAAATTCAAAAAATCATCGGTTTAGTCTTGGCAAGAGAAAAAATCTCTGATATTATAATGAATATTAAAAACATACTGACTAGTCAGATAATATTTGATGTTTTTATTACTCCATGACACATTTCCATTCAACTACTAAGAACTTTGCAAAATTACTGCGTGGTTTGGCTGTAGACACTTCTTTGTTTTTAGTTCCGTTACCTCTGCCAAACGTTTTTATCAAAAAATGAAAGCGTTTCCTAACTATTACGTTCAATGAAATTTAACACCATTGTTCTAAGCCGGTTGTAAAGTGAATAGATTCATAATGTCATTTATAGGTGGCTACTCTATGCTTCGCTACAGGCAAGAGTCAAACAAAATGATCATGTTGTTATTAATAATGTGAAAAAACTAACCGGTTAGTATGTAAAGAAGTTCTAACATACTAACTAGTTAGTATAAATAAATAGATAGAGGTGAAAAGAATGGATTTACGGTTAACAGAAGAACAAAAAATGGTACAACAAACCATTAGAAAGTTTGTGGAGAAAGAATTAATTCCGCTAGAAAATGAAGTGTTAAAGAATGAACGAGAAGGAAAGCCAAGCCTTTCTAAAGAAGTGCAGAAGAAACTACAGTTAAAAGCAAAGGAAGCAGGTTTTTGGGGAATTAACACACCTGAGGAATACGGTGGAGCTGATTTGGGACAAATGATGCAAGCCATTGTTTGTATTGAAGTAGCTAAAACGTTTGTGCCATTTAGTTTTGGTGGATCTGCTGACAACATTCTTTATTATGCTAATGAAGAACAAAAACAAAATTATTTAATTCCGACGATAAATGGTGAGAAAAAATCTTGTTTCGCTATGACTGAACCTGGAGCAGGATCTGATACGCAAAATATTCGCATGACAGCAGTGAAAGATGGAGATGAGTGGGTTCTAAATGGTGAGAAAACTTTCATTACTGGTGGTAATGAAGCAGATTTCGTAATGGTCATCGCGATAACGGATAAGGAGCTACATAAGAAAACAAAGGGTAGAGATGGTGTCACTTGTTTTATCGCTGACCGTGAAATGGGCTGGAAATCAGAATTTATCCATACGATGGGTGAATGGGGACCAGCTGGACTTGTATTTGATAATGTACGAGTGCCAGAGAAGAATATACTAGGTGAATTGCATGGTGGTTATAAACTTGGCCTTGAATGGATTGGATTTGCTCGTTGGATAGTAGGAGCAAGAGCAGTTGGAGCAGCAGAGAGACTATTGCAAATGGCATTAGATTATGCAAAAGAACGAGAAACTTTTGGGAAACCAATTGCTGAGAGACAGGCAATTCAATGGCAAATTGCCGATTCAGCCGTTGAAATTGAGGCAGCTAAGTGGCTAGCTTTAAATGCTGCATTTACTTTGGATCAAGGGGAAGATAATCGACACTATGCATCAATGGCAAAACTTTATGGGTCTAATATGGGGAACAGAGTCGTGGACCGCGTATTACAAATTCATGGTGGCATGGGGTATACAAGAGAGCTTCCGATTGAGAGATGGTACCGCGAGGCAAGACTTTGGAGAATATATGATGGCACAGATGAAATCCAACGTATGATTATCTCAAGAAACTTACTGAAGGGACATGTGAAAATCGGACAACAAATATAAAGGAATGATACAGGGGGCATGTGAAAATGACAAGATTCACAGGGAAAACTGCATTTATTACTGGTGGAAGCCGAGGAATTGGTAAAGGCGTCGCTGAGCTTTTCGCACAAGAGGGGGCAAATATTGCTATTATTGATATCAATGAGGAGGCATTAGCAGAAACAGCCGCAGAATTCAAGGAAAAGGGCTATCATATCTTCGTGAAAAAAGCGAATGTTGTGGAAGCAGGCGAAGTAGAAACAGCAATGGAGGAAGTTGTGCAACAGTTTGGTACACTTGATATTTTAGTTAATAACGCTGGTATCATCCGCGATAATTTACTGTTTAAAATGACGGACGATGATTGGCAATTAGTGATGGATGTACATCTGAAGGGTTCGTTTAATGCATCGCGTGCCGCACAAAAATATATGGTCAAGCAAAACTATGGCAGAATCATTAGTATTTCTTCTACTTCTGCTCTCGGTAATAGAGGTCAGGCTAACTATGCAACAGCAAAAGCTGGTTTACAAGGGTTAACAAAAACATTAGCCATTGAACTTGGACGTTATGGTATCACAGCAAATAGTGTTGCACCTGGTTTCATTGAAACAGAGATGACAAAGGCTACAGCAGAAAGAGTAGGGGTACCTTTTGCAGACTTTGTAAATGGAGCGATTGCGGCTATACCGGTTGCGAGAAGCGGAAAACCTGCGGATATCGCAAATGCAGTTGCTTTTTTTGCAGATGAGAAATCATCATTTGTGAACGGTCAAGTAATCTATGTTGCGGGCGGTCCAAAAAATTAAAATAGGAGTTGATACACAGGATGTACACGGATGTGATCGGCAAAGTATCAGATAAGGTGAAGAATACTGTTGAACGAGGGTTAGTCAAACGGTTCGCGCAATCGATTGGCGACCCCCATCCCATTTTTATTGACGAAGAATATGGAAAGAGAAGTAAGTATGGCACAAATATTGCGCCACCTACTTTTCCACGTGTGTTTGAATCGGGCACAATTGAAGAGTTACAGCTTCCTAAAAAAGGTTTGATTCATGGTGAGCAAAGGTTTCATTATGAAAGACCTCTCCTAGTTGGAGAAGATGTTTATGTTTGGACCGAAGTAAAGGATTATTATGAAAAGAAAGGGAGCAATGGTTTAATGGGTTTTCTTTCCGTAGTGAAGTATGGGGAAGATAAGGATGGGAAGCTCATTTTTAAAGAAGAAGCCATTACCATCATTACAGAAGCTGTGAGAAAGGCGATGAGTGTATGAGTAATATCTTGACATTAGAAAAAGGAAAAACATTGTCAGAAACCTTAGCGCCTGTATCGAGAATGGACTTAATAAAGTATTCAGGTGCATCTGGAGATTTTAACCCCATTCATACAGTTGATGAGGAAGCAAAGAAAACGGGACTTCCTGGAATTATCGCTCATGGCATGTGGACAATGGGTAATTTGGCCAAATTATTCACACCATATTATGAAGAAGGGTTTATAAAGGATTATCGCATTCGTTTTTCAGGTATGGTCTTCATTGATGATGTGATTACACTGGTTGCTACAGTGACTGCTGAAGAGGAGCAGGAAATTGCATTTGAGGTGAAAGCAGTCAATCAAGCAGGGAAGGCAGTTTTAAAAGGTGATGTCACGTTTGTTAAAACAAATGGATAAGAGGAGGTGCGGGTAATGAATTTTGAATATTCGGACAAAGTAAAGCGTTTACAAGCAAAAATTAGTGATTTCATGGATCAATATGTTTTTCCAAATGAGAAAACCTATATGGAGCAAATAAGTAAGGAAAATCGATTTAGTACCCATCCAACCATTATGGAGGAACTAAAAGCAAAAGCAAAAGCAGAAGGATTATGGAATTTATTTTTACCGGATAGCGAAGATGGTGCAGGTTTAAGCAATATCGAATACGCTCCATTATGTGAGTTAATGGGGAGGTCATCTATAGGACCTGAAGTATTTAACTGTGCAGCACCAGATACAGGTAATATGGAAGTATTAGTACGCTACGGAACGGATGAACATAAGGAAAAGTGGCTAAAGCCATTACTAAACGGTGAAATACGCTCTTGTTTTTCCATGACTGAACCGAATGTGGCCTCATCTGATGCGACCAATATCGAATCCAGCATTATTCGTGATGGAGATGAGTATGTCATTAATGGAACAAAGTGGTGGTCATCAGGGGCAGGTGATCCTAGATGTAAAATTGCCATTGTCATGGGTAAAAACGATCCAAACGCCGAAAAACATAAACAACAATCGATGATATTAGTCCCACTTGATACACCAGGTGTAAAAATCAAACGCACATTAAATGTGTTTGGTTACGATCATGCTCCTCATGGTCATGCAGAAATTGAATATAACAATGTAAGAGTCCCTGCTAGTAATATGCTACTAGGTGAAGGGAGAGGCTTTGAAATTGCACAAGGCAGATTAGGACCAGGGCGCATTCATCATTGCATGAGAACGATTGGGGCAGCGGAAAGAGCATTATCCATTCTTTGTGAGCGTGTCCAAGAGCGCATTGCCTTTGGCAAAACATTAGCAGAACAAGGTGTTATTCAAGAATGGATTGCTGAAGCTAGAATGAATATAGAACAATCTCGTTTACTTACATTGAAAGCTGCTTATATGATGGACACTGTTGGAAATAAAGCTGCCAAAACAGAGATTGCCATGATTAAGGTAGTCGCACCAAATGTGGCACTTCAAGTTATTGATCACGCCATTCAAGCACTAGGTGCAAAAGGAGTAAGTCAAGATACACCGCTTGCTGCAAGTTGGGCGAATATTCGAACATTACGATTAGCAGACGGTCCAGATGAAGTCCATAAAAGAGCGATTGCAAGACAAGAGTTAAAAAAATATAAAAAAGTAGCACAGGGGGTCCAATAATGCATGTAAAAGAACTGTTCGATCTATCTGGAAAAACAGCTATTGTCACTGGGGGCGGAAGAGGATTAGGTGAACAAATTGCTGAAGGGTTTGCAGAAGCTGGAGCAAACATCGTGTTATGTTCCAGGAAAAAAGAGAATTGTGATGAAGTGGCCGATCGTTTAAAGGAACTTGGTATTGAAGTACTGACTTTTAAATGTGATATTACTAATCCAGAAGAAGTGCAAACAGTCGTCGATGAAACGATTCAGCGTTTTGGAAAGATTGATATTCTTGTCAATAATAGTGGGGCAACATGGGGGGCACCAGTAGAAGAAATGCCTCTAGAAGCCTTTCAAAAAGTAGTCAATGTAAATGTTGTAGGCACATTTCTAATGTCACAAGCTGTTGGTAAAGCAATGCTGGTTGAAAAACAAGGGAAAATCATTAATATAGCTTCTGTTGCTGGACTTAAGGGGTCAAATCCAGAGTTAATGGACGCAATTGGATATAACTCAAGTAAGGGTGGTGTTATTTCTTTTACAAAAGATTTGGCTGTGAAATGGGGACCAAGAGGCATTCATGTCAATGCGATTGCACCTGGGTTTTTCCCAACAAAAATGTCCAAGGTTCTTATTGAAAGAAATAGCGATCGCTTCTTACAGAGGACACCACTTAGGAAATTTGGTTCCGACTCTGATTTAAAAGGAGTGGCTCTATTTTTAGCCAGTGGTGCGTCCGATTTCATTACTGGTGAAACAATTGCGGTAGATGGTGGAACAACGGCGATGTAAAGAGAAAGGGATGGGTGAAATGGGTAATAGAGAAGCAGTAATCGTTTCAGCTGTACGCACAGCGATTGGTAGGCAGGGAGGTGCTCTTGCCTCCGTTCCAGCTCACGTATTTGGTGGCGAAGTAATAAAGGCAGCAGTAGAGCGGGCGCAAGTGAATGTGGGAGAGATTGATGATGTGATTTTTGGTAATGTGCTAAGTGGTGGGGGAAATATTGCTAGATTATCAAGTCTTCAATCAGGTCTTTCTCTTAATCTACCTGGCTTAACAATAGACCGCCAATGCGGATCAGGTATGAATGCTGTTGCACTTGCTGCAGCAATGATTAAAGCCGGTGAGGGAGATGTCTATATTGCAGGTGGAGTAGAAAGTATGTCGAGGGCACCTTACTTGATGGATCGGGCTGATCAACCGTATAGTCCAAGACCCCCTCAATTTAGAAAATCACGACTTTCACCTGATGAAGTTGGAGATCCTCCTATGGGGATAACAGCAGAAAATTTAGTAGAAAAATATGATATTTCTCGTCAAGAGCAAGATGAATATGCCAATCGTAGTCAAGCAAGAATGGCTAAGGCGATGGCAGAAGGCCGTTTTAATGAACAAATTGTTCCGATAAAGATTCCTATTAGAAAAGGTGAGCCGATTACTTTTAATGAGGATGAACACCCAAGACCACAAACGAATATAGA
This sequence comes from Cytobacillus sp. OWB-43, assembly GCF_034651445.1. NCBI lineage: Bacteria > Bacillati > Bacillota > Bacilli > Caryophanales > Bacillaceae > Cytobacillus > Cytobacillus sp. OWB-43. The sequence continues at coordinate 677,347 of NZ_JAYEFF010000001.1, forward strand.
GGGGTTAGCTAAACTTAAACCTGCATTTAAGCAAGCTGGCAGTGTGACAGCCGGTAACAGTTCAGGCTTAAATGATGCGGCCTCGGCGCTTGTTATCATGTCAAGAGAAAAAGCGAATTCACTCGGTTTACGTCCATTAGCCGTCATAAAAGAATCAACTGTCGCTGGTGTTGACCCTAATATTATGGGAATAGGTCCTGTACCTGCTGTTAGAAAACTATTAAAGAAAACTGGAAAAACACTTGAAGATATTGATTTAATTGAATTGAATGAAGCATTCGCCGCACAAGTCATTGCTTGTGACAGGGAGTTATCATTCAATCCTGAAAAGTTGAATGTGAATGGCGGAGCGATTGCTCATGGTCATCCATTAGGCGCAACAGGTGCCATACTTGTTACGAAAGCAGTGTATGAATTGCAACGGTCACTGAGCCAGACGGCTTTAATTACCGCTTGTATTGGTGGAGGTCAAGGGATTGCCCTTCTCATTGAAAGAGAACTAGTCTAAGAATAGGCATAGACATAGTCAGGAGGGCTTTTAGTGAAAAATCAAATTTTAAAGAAAAGCATCGATTTGTTTGATGATAAAGGCTTTAAGGAAACGACCATTCAAGATATTGTCGATCAACTCGATGTGACGAAAGGTACTTTTTATTATTATTTCAACAGTAAGCAGGAAGTATTAAGGGATATCCATTTAGAATACATCGAAGGTTTATTACAAGAACAAGAGGAAATCTTACAAAATCAAACATTAAGTAATAAAGAAAAGCTCTACGAAAACATTTATTTAACATTAAGTAAGATTGACACCCAGGGAAAAGAAGCACGAATTGTGCATCGGGAGTTAAGGCATTTACATGAAGATCATGTCAAACAAATTAAATTAAAGAGAAAAGAATATCGATTAAATTTTGAAAAAATTATTGATGAAGGTAAAAAGACAAGAGAGTTTAGTAATCATATTCGAACGGATATTCTTGCATTCGGATTTTTAGGAATGACGAATTATAGCTATTATTGGTTTCGCACAGATGGTGAACTAACGGATAAGGAATTAGCACGATTTTATACCGAAATTATTTTAAAAGGTATTGAAGAAGTGCCTGTTAAAGAGGGGATTTGATGATGCATAAAAAACATCAAATAGAGGTGTATGTACGGTTTAGTGAAACCGATGCTGTTGGCCATGTCAATAATACAAGTTATTTTCTTTATTTTGAAGAGGCAAGAACGAAATTATTTTATGAGATTTTACCTAATAGAAATAAACAAAGTAGTATGATTTTGGCTTCTATTCATTGTGATTATGTTGCCCCAGCTTTCGCAGGTGAGGAACTAGTTGTGACTACTGAGGTTAGCAATATTGGCCGTAAAAGCTTTGAATTACAGCATTTATTGACAAAGAAGATGGATGGGAAATTGGTTGCTAAAGCAAGTTGTGTCACTGTGTGTTATAACTTCATAGATGATCATTCTATTTTGATTCCAGAACATTTAAGGGATAACTTAAAAAAATATCAGCCTCTCGCATTACTAAGTAAAACAGAGGAGGGTGTTCATGACTTCTGATACAATTCCCATTCGAGAAGGTGAAGGGCTTGATGTTCATCGCTTAGAACAATATTTAAAAGCAAATATAGAAGAAATACCTAACAAACCATTAGAAATCTCCCAATTTAGTGCAGGTAAATCAAATCTAACCTATCAATTAAAAGCTGGCAACTGGGAAGCTGTGTTAAGAAGACCGCCTATGGGACCAGTAGCACCTAAAGCGCATGATATGGAAAGAGAATATAAAGTACTACAGGAAATCCACCCTTTTTTCAATCAAGCACCGAAGCCTTTTATTTACAGTGATAAAGAACTTTTAGGTGCACCATTCTTTATTATGGAAAGAAAAAAAGGGGTGGTGATAGACGATTCCCTCACTATTCCTGATGGTGACAGTACTTATGATGTAGGTCAAAGAATATCACAATTGATGGTAAACACTCTTGTGCAATTACACGCTATCAATTATCAGAAGACCAAACTAAAAGAGATGACGAGACCAGCTGGGTTCATGCAAAGGCAAGTAGATGGCTGGATAAGCCGATATCATCGTAGTAAAACAGATGAAATTAATGGGATTGATGAACTTACAAATTGGTTAGAGTCACATCTCCCACATTCCGAAAAAACAACGATTATCCATTATGATTTTAAGCTAAATAACAGTATGTTCAATCAACAGTTAACAAGATTAATCGGTGTCTTTGATTGGGAAATGTCAACTGTTGGTGACCCGTTAGCAGATCTAGGTGTTGCCTTAAGCTACTGGCATGAAAAAAATGATTCCGATCTATTGAAGAGAGGTCTAGGAGAAGAGTCGGTGACGACAAAGCCAGGCTTCTTCACAAGAGAAGAGTTTATTCAAGCATATGCGCTAAAAAGTGGGACAGATGTCAGTCAAATTCATTATTATTTAACATTTGCTTACTTCAAACTCGCCGTTATATGTCAGCAAATTTATTATCGTTGGAAGCGCGGGCAAACAAAAGACGAGCGCTTTTCTAATCTAAACTTATATGTAAATAACTTAATACAACATGCTGTAAAGACATCTAGAAGAAAATTGTGAGGTTATTGATATGGTGAAACTTCATGTAGTCATGAAAAAAGAAGAAATCGATAAAGAGAAATTAAATGGGCAGAAGGTGGTAGTTGTATTTGATATTTTGATGGCCACATCAGTTATAACAACTGCGATTCAACACGGGGCAAAGGCGGTCATACCAGTAGCGAATCAAGAGGATGCATTATATGAAGCAAGCATTCGTGAAAAAGGAACATATGTGTTAGTTGGAGAATATAACGGGCTAACGATAGACGGATTTGAATCACCCCATCCAGAAAGATTATCTAAAACTGTTGAAGGTAAGGATATCATCTTAACAACCACCAATGGAACAGTGGCCATCAAACATGCTCTTAATGCAAAGAAAGTGTATATAGCATCCCTCTTAAATGCCAAACATTCTGCTAAGGCAGTTTGTAGCGAACATCTTGATGAGACGGTAGTACTTGTTTGTTCGGGATCTTCTGGTGCATTTAATGTCGAGGACTTTTATGGAGTCGGTTATTATATTGATTGTTTAATAACTAGCAGTCATAAGGCTTGGGAAATGTCAGATACAGCACTGTGTGCCCATCAATTTTATTTGGGTGCAAAAGAAAAAGGAACAGAATTATTAATGGCTTCACGTGTAGGTAAAATGATTGCAAATCACGGTATGAAGACGGAAGTAGCATTCGTAGCTCAAAAAGATATTTTTGCCGTTTCCCCTATTGTAACGGATGAAGGCGTAATCGGCGTTTAATAAAAAATGAGGTGAAGATATGACATCGAAAACAATGAGTCATTTACTAATGAAAATTGAGAATGGTGTAATGGAATTAACATTAAATCGTCCTGAGGCATTAAATTCATTTAGCCCTGAGCTAATTCAAGGGTTAAAATCAGCACTACAACAAGCCAAAGCGGATAAAGATATTCGTGTTATTGTATTGAAGGGAGCGGGAAGAGCTTTCAGTTCTGGTGGAGATGTAAAAAGGATGGGTTCAAGATCGCCTATAGCTACTTATGAACATATTGGGAATTTGAATGAGCTTATTCTTTTAATACAATCTGTAGAGAAACCAATCATTGCAGCCGTACATGGATATGCGGCAGGAGCAGGGTTTAATCTAGCACTAGCATGTGATTTAATCTTAGCAGAAGAAGAAACTAAATTTATTTTAAGCTTTTCTAAAGTAGGCTTAATTTCGGATGGCGGCGGCTCTTATTTTCTACCTCGACTAGTTGGATTACAACGTGCGAAGGAACTATTATTTAGCGCAGAGCCATTAACAGTTGAAAAAGCATACGAATTTGGCATCGTTAACCATATTTACAAAAAAGGTCACTTTGAAGATGATGTAAAACAATATGCGGAAAAATTAAGTGCTGGGCCAAATATTGCGTATGGATTTATTAAAAAACTTACTAACGAATCTTATCAGTTATCATTAAAACAAGTATTAGAACAGGAAAGGATTACACAAGGTACGATGGTAACAACAGAGGACCATCATGAAGGAATTACTGCTTTTAAAGAAAAAAGACAACCTGACTTCAAACGTTCTTAAATTAAATATGACACCTCTATGAGCTATTCTAAAAAGTTAAGGAGGAGATTAAATTAATGCAAACAAGACATTTTGATCACTGGCCAAAGCTTCCAAAAAAACTGATTGTTCCAGAAACTTCAGTTTACCAAAACTTGGAATTCTCAGCACTTCAATATCCTTCGCGAGAGGCTATCCATTATTATGGAAATGAAATAAGCTTTAAGCAATTATTAGACGAAGTGAAGAGTGTTTCTAGTTATCTTCAAACGGAATTACAGGTAAAAAAAGGAGATAAAGTCCTGCTCTTTATGCAGAATTCTCCACAGTTTGTCATTAGTTTCTATAGCATTATGAGAATCGGCGCAGTCGTCGTTCCGATTAACCCAATGCTTGTTACGAGTGAGTTAGCTTTTTATATTAATGATTGTCAAATTGAAACAGCAGTTATCGGTCAAGAATTACAACCTATTGTAAAACCACTTATTGAACAGACTTCTTTGAAACACCTACTTATTGCCTCCTATTCAGATTATATTGACCCACAAGATAACATAGATAGACCAGATGTAGTTGCAGAACCACGAAAAGAATGGACAGAAGAGCAAGATCATTTCCGGTGGGATGACGCTATAAAGATAAGAGAAATCGTTCCTTATTATACGAGCAAACAGGATGATTTAATCGTCCTTCCTTACACTTCAGGAACAACCGGTGTACCAAAAGGCTGTATGCATACGAATTATTCTGTTCAAGCCAATACCGTTGGTGGTGCTTTATGGGGGAGGATTTCAAGTAGCAATGTCATTTTATCTTCTTTGCCATTTTTCCATGTGACCGGAATGGTGCAAAGTATGCATGTACCCATTTATGCTGGAAGTACCATGGTCATTATGACTAGGTGGAATAAAGATACGGCATTACAACTTATTGAGAGAAAGCAGTGTAGTAATTGGACAGCTATAAGTACGATGTTAATTGATTTTATTTCTAATCCAAAATTAACAGCTGATCGTATAGCTTCACTTATTGGCATTTCCGGTGGTGGCGCTACTTTGCCGGAAGCAGTTGGTCAGAAATTAGAGAAATTAACTGGATTAACTTTTTTAGAAGGGTATGGCTTGACCGAAACAATTGCACAAACCCATTCAAATCCAACAGATCATCCGAAAATGCAATGTTTAGGCATTCCCTTCTTCGATGTGGATGCTAGAATTATAGATCCTATTACAAATGAAGAATTGGGAATCGATGAGGTTGGTGAAATCATCATTCATGGTCACCAAGTAATGAAAGGTTACTATAATCGTCCAGAAGAAAATGAAAGCGCTTTTATTACTATAGAAGGAAAACAATTTTTTAGAACAGGTGATTTAGGAAAAGTAGATGAAGAGGGTTATTTCTTTATTGTTGATCGTGTAAAAAGAATGATTAATTCTTCAGGTTATAAAATTTGGCCGACAGAGGTGGAGTCGATTCTATATCGTCACTCTGCGATTCAACAGGCTTGTGTCGTTGGGATTCCTGATCCGAGACGAGGAGAAGCAGCAAAAGCCTTCGTAATATTAAATGAAGACAGTAAAGGAAAGACATCTGCTGAAGAGATTATTCAATGGGCTAAAGAGCATATGGCTGCCTATAAAGTTCCGAAAGTGGTTGAGTTTAGAGAGTCTTTCCCGATGACATCTAGCGGGAAAATATTATGGCGTAAACTGAAAGAAGAAGAAGAATCGAAAGTGAATCAACAAAAAGTCTAATCTTCTACTGACGTGAAAAAGGGGGAAAATGATGGAACTTTTAATGCAACAATTGTTTAATGGATTAACAATTGGGAGTGTCTATGCCCTAGTAGCTTTAGGGCTCACTTTAGTATACGGCATTCTCCATATTCCAAATTTCGCTCACGGTGCTCTGTACATGGTAGGTGGATATATCACTTTAATTATGATGACTGAAGCAGGTTTACACTATATTCTCGCAATGGTTGTTTCCATTTGTGTAGTCGGACTATTAAGTGTCTTAATGGAGAGACTTGTGTTCTATCCTCTAAGACACTCTCCTCCTATTCAAGATAAAGTGGCTGCCATCGGTATTTTACTTTTTCTTGAAGCATTAGCACAGTTTATATGGGGAGCGGACTATCGCCAAATGTCAACACCTTTTGGGCAGGTGGTGGAAGTGTTTGGTCTCACACTGACATTGCAGAGAATACTCATTGTATTCGCAGCAATTGCGGTAATGATTTTGCTTTACTGGTTCTTAAAGAAAACATTTACGGGTAGGACAATCATTGCAATGGCCCAAAATAGAGAAGGGGCGCAATTAGTAGGTATCAACACACATAAAGTAGCGATCCTCACTTTTTTTATTGCTGGTGCTCTGGCGGCAATTGGTGCTTCACTTACGTCACCAATTAACCTCGTCTTTCCTGGAATGGGACATCTGGTAATCCTAAAAGCTTTTGTCATTATCATCATCGGTGGAATGGGCAGTATTCCAGGAGCCATATTGGGTGGATATATCCTAGGGTTCACGGAAAGTTTAGGAGCAACCTACCTTTCTGCAGATTATAAAGACATCATCGCTTTTGTATTATTAATTCTCATTCTATCAATCAAGCCTCAAGGAATTTTCTCTAAAGGAGGCGTATAGAATGAACGTTCTAACAAACAAGAAGGTAATTATACCTTTGCTCATCGTTCTCGGAATCGTTTTCCCTTTCGTTATTCCGAATCTTTATTATCTTCATATTATGACTTTGGCTTTTATTTGGACCATCGCAGTTTATGGCTTGAATTTACTTGCGGGTTATACAGGTTACTTATCTTTAGCTCATGGTGGTTTCTTTGCAATTGGGGCGTATGTTATCGGCATCCTTACTGTTAAACTTGAGATGGGTTTTTGGTTAAGCTTTTTGTTAGCCCCATTGGTAACGATGTTCATCGGGTTAATCATCGGGCTGTTTGCCTTAAGAACGAAAGAACACTTTTTTGCTATATATACCCTTTGTGTAGGCTATATTATTTACCTAGTGATTGATAAGTGGGAAGGTCTAACTGGTGGCGTAAGAGGACTAATTGGTATCCCTTTGCCAGAGGCAATCGGTCCAATTACTTTTCAATCACCAACAGCTCAATATTATTTAGCGTTTTTCATTTTTCTCCTCGTTGTGGCTGTCATTTATCGTATCGTGCATTCACTAACTGGGAGAACATTTATCGCTATTCGTAATAGTGAAGATTTAGCGTTATCACTTGGTATTTCAACTAAACGGAATAAACTTCTTGCCTTTGTACTTTCCACTTTTTTTGCTGGTTTGGCAGGAGCGATGTATGCAGGTTTTATCCGTTTCATCGGTCCAGAAATAGCTTATACAACGATCACATTTGATTTGCTTACTTATATGATTGTTGGTGGAATTGGTACATTTGCTGGTCCGATTGTAGGGACATTTCTTATCGTGATCATCTCGCAAAATCTACAATTCTTACAAGATTATCGGATGCTCATATTTGGTCCATTATTGACATTACTCATCATCTTTTCTCCTAGAGGAATTGTTGGGTTTATTCAAATGCAGTTGTATCAAAGAAAACGGAAAAAACAGGAATCTCTTGCTTACAAAAACAGGGAGGAGGAGACAAATGCTGGAGGTTAAAGGCTTAACGAAGCGTTTTGGTGGAAATGTAGCAGTGAAGTCAGTGGATTATTCCGTCCAACAAGGGAAGATCAACGCCATCATTGGCCCTAATGGTGCGGGGAAAAGTACATTCTTTAACTTGATTACAGGTGTGCACGAACCGACCGAAGGAACGATTATCTATAAAAATGAGGAGATTACTAGACAACCAGCGAATGTGATAGCAAAGCTAGGTGTGGCAAGGACATTTCAAAGTACACACTTATTTGAAATGTCGACGGTGAAAGACAATGTAATCGTTGGCCATCGCTTGCGAACGAAATCTAATCTGTTTGATAGTATCTTTCGGACGAAAAGGCTAAAAGAAGAAGAACAACAATGTATCGCCAAAGCAGAGGAATCTTTAGATTTCGTTGGCTTATCACATGTAAGTGATCAACTAGTAACAAATATTTCTCAAGAAGAGAAGAAACGTGTTGCTTTCGCATTAGCACTTGCTACTGATCCTGAGATCGTTTTTCTCGATGAACCAACAGCTGGGGTCAATCCTGATGAAACAGATGAAATGGCAAAATTAATCCAAAAAATGGCGGATAAAGGTTTAACGATTTGTCTTATTGAGCATAAGATGCCGATGATTATGCGGTTGGCGCATCATATTATGGTTTTAAACTATGGAGAAAAGATTGCGGAAGGAACACCAGCAGAGATCCAAAAAAATGAAGAGGTCATCAAAGCCTATTTAGGAGGGACGGTGAGTGCTTAAATTAGATGGAGTTTCTGCTAAATATGGAAAATATTTAAGTATTAAAGATATTGATATTGATGTTGTGGAAGGCGAGATTGTTGTTTTACTAGGGGCGAATGGAGCAGGGAAAAGCACGACTTTCAAAACAATTAGTGGTCTATTAAAAGCAACTTCAGGCAAGATACTTTTTAATGATGTACCTATTCATCAAACGGCACCTGAAAAGATTGTACAAATGGGGATTGTCCAATGTGCCGAGGACCGTAAATTGTTTCCTTATATGAACGTAGAACAAAATCTAATGATGGGAGGTTATATTCATCGTAAGCGTAAAGCGCAATTGAAACAATCATTAAATGATGTGTTCGAGCTTTTTCCGATTCTTTACGAAAAAAGAAATGAAGCAGCAGGTTTACTAAGTGGTGGACAACAGCAAATGCTTGCAATCGGCAGAGCTTATATGGCTAAACCGAAGTTAATGTTACTTGATGAACCTTCCATTGGGCTAGCACCACTTATTGTTGAGCAAATGTTTGAAAGCATTAAAAATATTAATCAAGAAGGAACAACCATTCTTTTAGCAGAACAAAATGCATTTGCAGCGTTAAGTATTGCGAAGAAAGGTTATGTGTTTGAAAATGGGCAGATTGCATTGCAAGGGACTGCGGATGAGCTTTTATCAAACCAAGAGGTAAGAAAGGCTTATATTGGTGCATAAGTAATAATTATTAAGGGGGAGAGTTTTATGAAAAAGCGGAAATGGTTAAGTGTTTTAGTCGTATTCACTATCTTTTTTCTTTCAGCTTGTGCACAATCAAGTGGTGGCAATGGTGAGAAAGTCGTCAATATTGGTTATAGTGGTCCATTGAGTGGTGCTGCTGCTTATTATGGTGAAAACACATTAAATGGTTTGAAGATGGCAGTAGAGGACATTAATAAAGAAGGTTTTGAAGTAAATGGTGATAAATACAAACTGAATGTTGTTGCCTTGGATGATAAATATTTACCTAATGAAACAGCATCAAATGGAAAACGCTTAGTTCAAGAAAACCAAACACCAATTATATTCTCGCCACATAGCGGTGGCATCTCAGCGTTACAAGTATTTAACGAAGTGGATAATTTCATCGTATCAGCCTATTCGAGTGAACCAGATATTGTTGAGCGTGGGAATACATTAACTGTTAGAATACCGCCGAGCTATGAAGGATATATTGAGCCATTCTCCGATTATGCGATGGATAATTTCGGAAAAAAATTAGCTGCTATTCCGCCTGTTACGCAATATGGAAAAGATTGGGCTGAAGCGATTATTCCATACTGGGAAAGTGCAGGAGGAGAAGTAGTTCATAAAGCTTCAGTTGATTACTCGAAAGATACAGACTTTTTTACTCTTTTAACGAATGCATTAAAAGAAGAGCCAGATGTCCTCTTCATTGGTGGACCTTCAGAACCTACTGCTAAAATTGTATCGCAGGCAAGACAGCTTGGATATGACGGAGGTTTTATCGTGATGGACCAAGCGAAATTGGATGAAATGAAAAATGTGACAGGTTCATATGATGTATTAGAAGGAGCGATAGGTGTTGTTCCGCTTATATATACAGAATATTCTGGAACAAAGGAGTTTATTGATAAGTATCGTGAAAAGCATGACAAGGACCCAGGTTCTGAAGCAGGCTATCACTATTTAGCAATGTATGTATTTGTAGAGGCAATGAAAGCAGCGGGATCTGTTGATGATGCTAAGCTTATACGGGAACACATTGAAGATGGATTAACTAATTTACCAGATGATAAAAAAGTATATGATTTGAAACATATTGAAGAAAATGGGGCAATCGAAAACTTTATCAGAATGGGTGTAATTAAAGATGGTGAGTTTGAAGAAGTAGATGTAGAGTAAAAAGAGGGCGTCTGTGAGTGAAGAAGGTTCACAGACGTCCTATCTTTTGTTTTACCTTAATTGATAAGGGTATAGAGAAGTAGAACGTATAAAATGGAGGGATAAAATGGGTAATCGAAGTATTCTATTAGTCGAAAGACCAACCGGAATGCCAAATGATAAAAATTTTGAATTAGTAGAGAGTGAAGAACTTCCTCGTTTAAATGAAGGGGAGGTATTAATACAAACCATTTACCTTTCTGTTGATCCATATATGAGAGGCAGGATGAGTGGGCGAAAATCATATATTGAGCCTTTTGCATTAAATGAAGTGTTATCCGGTGGAATTGTAGGTCAAGTAATTGAATCAAAGGATGGTAATTTTAAAGTGGGTGACTATGTGGAAGGGCGTCTTGGCTGGTCTGATTATAATGTAGCTAAAAGTCATCAAGTACGTAAATTAAATCCTTCTATAGCTCCTATATCAACAGCATTAGGTATTGTGGGAATGCCAGGATTAACAGCTTATTTTGGCTTACTAGATATAGGTGAGCCTAAAGAGGGAGAGACGGTTGTGGTCTCTGGAGCAGCAGGTGCCGTCGGTTCAACGGTTGGGCAAATAGCTAAATTAAAAGGCTGTAAAGTGATAGGAATCGCTGGAACGGAAGAAAAATGCCAATATTTAAAAGAAGACCTACATTTTGATGAAGTCATCAACTATAAAACTGATAATATAAAGGATAAGGTTAAACAATATACACCCGATGGCGTCGATATTTACTTTGATAATGTAGGTGGAGATATTTCCGATGAAGTAATAAAAAGAATTAATTACAAAGCAAGGATTATTCTTTGTGGACAAATCTCCTCCTATAATGCGACAGAAATAGAGCATGGGCCGAGAATACAAGGGTTATTAGTACAAAAAAGCGCATTAATGAAGGGTTTCATTGTTGGTGATTATGCAAATAATCACGAAGAAGGCTTGAAGCAACTTGGAGAATGGGTTAATTCAGGAAAGCTTCAATATCGTGAAAATATCGTGGAAGGTTTAGAAAATGCTCCTCATGCTTTTATTGGCTTATTTAAGGGAGATAATTTAGGTAAACAACTGGTTAAAGTGAGTGATGATTAACATGAACGAACTATAAGAGCATGGATATTGGAGAAGAACAAATAACGTGTTTGGCATAATTTGTTCTTTTCCTTATTATTGTGAATGTTTGATCCTGCTACTAGCTCTGTAATAGAACAATAAGGGACAATTAGATACATATATTGGAGGAATGTTATGCAACTATTTGAGCAAAACCATAGCAACTACTCCTTTGAGATATTTTCTACTTCACACCTTGTAATGGTAGTACTCTTTTTAATAGGATCCTTCTTCTTATATTTCCAGAGAAAAAGGTTAGCCGGACATAAAACGATGTTAAGAGTAATATTCTTATTGCTCTTGCTCTTTTTAGAAGGAAGTTATCACTATTGGTTATGGATAGGTGGAAAGTGGGATGTCTCTTTTGCTTTGCCTCTTCACTTATGCTCGATTAGTGTGCTACTTTGTTTGCTATTACTTATTTTACAAAAACGTTTGCTCTTTCAATTAACTTATTATATTGGTATTGCGGGAGCGACTATGGCTATCTTAACGCCAGAATTGTTTTTCGGATACCCACATTTTCGTTATTTTCAATTTTTCTTTATCCATATGATCATCGTATGGACAGCTCTACTTTATATATTTAGCTTCAAGTACTCTCCATCAAGTAAAGGGGTTGTAGCTGCGTTTATTTCTCTTAATATATTTGCGATTATAGCGGCTGTTATTAACTATGTTACGGATGGAAATTATATGTTTCTTTCTCGAAAACCAGCGACGAGTTCTGTGCTCGACTTTTTTGGCCCATATCCTTATTACATTTTTGTTCTTGAGGCTGTAGCAGTATTGTTATTTGTACTTATGTATCTTCCTTTTAAGGATAGGAGGAAAGACCCTTTAGAGAAAAGAAAAACAATTAGTTGATTAAATCGGCCCATTTTTTTCATAGGTGTCACAAAATGGACAAATAAAATGTAACTATTTTCTTTTGTGTTACATTTTGTTTTAGTGATAAAGAACTGTTTATTGTGGATGCTATTGGAAGTTTAGTATGTATTTTCTTTTAAATTGTAATTATATTACATATAAACCATGTTTTTCACGGTTTGTTTTTCTTCGTATGCACTCTATCATGAATGAGAAATGATAGATTAGGAGTGTACAAAGAGATGAAAAAACAACTCGTGTCAATAGCAGCGGCTACTACTCTTTTTGCGGCAACATATGCAGAAGTTGGAGCAGCGCAAACACATACAGTGCAATCAGGTGATACTTTATGGAAATTGTCTAATACATATAATCTTTCCATCAATCAATTAATGGAGTGGAATCAGCTAAAGAGTTCTACAATTGTTGTTGGTCAAAAGCTGAAGGTAAATGGGGCAGAACAAACAAGTACCTATACAGTCAAAAGTGGAGACTCACTTTGGAAAATTGCACATCAACATGGTATCTCTGTCATTGATTTAAAAAACATCAATGGGCTGAGTTCCGATAGAATATATCCAGGGCAGAAATTAAAGCTAAAGGTGAGTTCAGGGGGGGCACCTTCAACCCCTAATACAAACCAATCAACTTATACAGTACAATCAGGTGATAGTCTCTGGTTAATTGCCTCAAAGCATCAGTTATCAGTGGCGCAGTTAAAAAATATGAATAACTTAACAACGGATGTAATCCGTCCAGGTCAGGTATTAAAAGTGAGTTCATCTAACTCCTCGGCTGGTGGAAATCAAACTAGTAATAACCAACATTCACAGGTAAATCAATTAATAAAAGAAGCGAAAAAACATATCGGTGTTCCTTATACTTGGGGAGGAAATTCACCGTCTTCAGGGTTTGACTGTAGTGGATTTCTAAAATATGTTTTTAATCAAATCGGTGTTTCCATACCACGAACAGTGGAGACGATTTGGCAAGCGACTACATCTGTTTCATCTCCACAACCAGGTGATATTGTTTTCTTTGAAACGTATAAAAAAGGACCATCACATGCCGGTATTTATTTAGGCAACAATCAATTTATTCATGCTGGAACAAGTACAGGTGTAACAATTGCTGATATGTCTTCAAGTTATTGGAAACCGAAATATTTGGGTGCTAAAACGGCATTATAAAAACTGGATTTAAAAGAGCATTTGGGAGACAGTTCCTAGGTGCTCTTTTTTAGGTTAAAACACTGAATTACTCTGTAAATATTCTAAATATTTAAAATTGACAAAAAAGACTATTTTAAATAAAATATTATATATAGATATATAGTATCGAATACCGATAAAATGAGAGGGTGAAAAGTATTGGTTAAATTAGAAGTGCCAACTGTTCAATTGACATCAGATCAGCAGTCATTTAGAAATGAAGTCCGTGCATTTTTAAGAGAAGAAATACAATCCGGGCATTTTACACCTACATGTGATTCATGGCTAAGTGGAGAATCATCTACTTTTTCGAAAAAGCTAGGTGATAAAGGTTGGATTGGAATGACATGGCCGCAAGTGTATGGTGGAAGTGAAAAGAGCGCCATTGATAGATATATTTTAACAGAGGAGTTGCTTGTAGCAGGTGCACCCGTTGCTGCTCATTGGTTTGCTGATAGACAAACGGGGCCATTGCTTCTAAAATATGGGACGGAAAATCAAAAAAAGACTTTTTTACCGCAAATCACAAAAGGGGAATGTTTCTTTGCTATTGGTTTAAGTGAACCGAATGCTGGCTCTGATTTAGCTGCCATCAAAACTCGGGCAGTACGAACGGATGGCGGCTGGCTACTCACTGGTTCAAAGATATGGTCAAGTGGTGCTCATATCGCTCACTATATGGTCGTACTATGTCGTACATCACCAGAAGATGAAGAAAATCGCCATGATGGTATGAGTCAGTTAATTGTTGATTTACATGTTAATGGTGTGACCATTCGCCCAATCACTTTTTTAACAGGTGAGCATCATTTTAATGAGGTATTTTTTGAAAACGTTTTCGTTCCAGATGAACAAGTGGTCGGTCAAGTCGGGAATGGTTGGAAACAAGGAATGGCAGAACTTGCTTATGAAAGAAGTGGACCAGAGAGAATACTCAGTACATACCCATTATTTTCAGGTGTAATTGATGAACTAAAAAGGATAAATGATCGAGAAGGATTAACAGAAATGCTCTCGCTCCTTCCAGAGCTATGGAGCATTAGAAATTTATCTATTGGTGTGGCAAAGTATCTTGACGAGGGGAAGGATGTTTCATTTATTGCCTCACTTGTTAAAGATAGAGGAACAACTTTTGAAACAAAAGTGGCAGAGACGGTGAGGTTAGTATTGTCTAAGCACCCTGATTTATTAAATAGTAAGTCTATCGGTGAGCTGTATACACAATCTATTTTGCATGGCCCAGGTTTCACTCTAAGAGGGGGAACAACGGAAATCTTACGAGGAATTATTGCCAAAGGGGTTGTATCAGAATGAGTGAAATAAAAGAGTATATTTATGATTCGGCCAGTAAATTTTTGAAGAAACAATCTACACAGGACTTACTTGAAAAGGGACAAAAGGGTTTATTTGATGATGAGTTATGGGCATCCCTAAATGACATGGGTCTAACAGGAGTAAATATACCGGAAGCATATGGTGGAGTGGGTGGAGATTATGAAGATGGTTTTACAGTTATTAGATTAGTTGGTCAATACCCAATTCCTCTACCTTTACCTGAAACTTTAATTAGTAAATGGATTCTGTCACAGTACGAGATGAAGATCACTCATGATCAACCGTTATCATTCCATTTTAATGAACAAAACCCTTTGGAAGTTAGGAAACATAACGGTAACTATATTTTAAGCGGAGAGGCTTTAAATGTACCTTGGGGAAGGGTAGCAAAAGAAATCGTTGCCCTCGCTAAATGTCAAAACGAGTGGATGATGGTCCTCTTACCAGTAAACGAGTCAAAGATACATGAACAGGTGAATCTAGCCGGTGAACCACGTGATTCCTTGATTTTTCATGACATTCATATTGGAGATTCAGCCATCAAAATAATAGAAGATTGTGAGAGTAAGAAAATAGTAGAGCAACTGTATGCATTGGCTAAAGCGGCGATGCTTGCTGGCATTAGTGAACGAGTAGTACAGGAGTGCCTGTCTTATGCAAGTGAGCGTAAACAGTTTGGCAAGAATTTATATCGTTTTCAAGCAGTGCAGCAACATATCTCACTTCTAGTAGGAGAAACCGCTGCTTGCTTAGCTGCTGTTAACAATGCAGTGGAAATGCTTCAGGGTAGCTATGATTCGTTGTCTATCATGTTGACGAAGATAAAGGTGAGTGCCGTTGCAGGCGATATTGCGATGACCGCCCATCAGCTCCATGGAGCTATTGGGATGACATATGAACATACGCTGCATCATTTAACAAAACGGTTATGGTCATGGCGTGATGAAGCTGGAAATGAGCGCTATTGGCAAGGGGAATTAAGCACTTATATAGCACACAGTCCAGTCACTATTTGGTCACTATTAGTGGATAATCACGAAGTTAAATCCATTTTATAAGGAGGTAAAGAAAATGTCTGATTTACATTTTGAGGTAAGAGAAGGAATTGCACAAATTATATTAAACCGCCCAAATGCAATGAATGCGTTTAGTGAGGAAATGCTAGATTTATGGATTGACGCACTACAGACTGTGCGAGATTCTAATGATATACGTGTTGTGATTGTTAAAGGAAATGGAAAAGGTTTTTGTGCTGGTGGAGATATGAAAGAGATGGGCGCAGGCAGGGGATTTTATCGTTCTGATGAAGATCGTGTAACCACTGGTCTTGCAAGAAAAAATTCACTATGGAAAAAGGTACAACGGATCCCTTTATTATTGGAAGAGATTGATCAACCTGTTATTGCACAAATTAATGGAGCGGCATTTGGAGCAGGTCTTGATATGGCATTAATGTGTGATATCCGCATAGCCGCAGAAGGAGCGAAGCTATCTGAAAGTTATACAAAAGTCGGCTTAGTTCCTGGGGATGGTGCTGCTTATTTTCTTCCGAGAATAGTTGGAATAGACAAAGCTTTAGATATGCTTTGGACAGCGAAAGTATTGACGGCTAATGAGGCGAAAGAAATGGGATTGGTCACATTTGTAATTGCTGATGATGAGTTGGAAGGTTTTACAGAGAACTATGCCAAAAAATTAGCAAATGGACCACAAACGGCCATTCGCTTCATTAAAAGAGCTGTCTATCAAAATCAAACAATGAGCCTAAGGTCATCATTAGATATGATTTCTTCGTTTATGGCAATCACAACCGAATTAGAAGATCATCGTGAAGGAGTAAAAGCGGTAACAGAGAAGAGAAAACCGAAATTTCAATGAATGGATGTGAAGGGGGGAGGTAGTCGTGGATAGAGCCTTGGATGGAATTAGAGTATTGGATTTATCAAGAGTTTACGCTGCACCGGCTGGTTCAATGATATTAGCTGATTTAGGTGCCGATGTAATTAGAATAGAATCACCTATGGGTACTGATAGCATGCGAGATTGGGGGCCGTTTGTGAATGGTCACAGCAGCTATTATTTTACAGCCAATCGGAATAAACGTTCTATTACCCTTAATTTAAAATCTCATGAAGGATTGACTATTTTTAAGCAGTTAGTAGCGAAAGCTGATATCGTCCTTGAAAACTTTAAAACAGGGACATTGAAAAAGCTTGGTATTGACTTTGATGAATTAAAAAAAATCAATAATAGGATTATACTTTGTTCTGTAACAGGCTTTGGACAAACAGGTCCAATGCGTACAGAACCAGGTTTTGATCCAGTTATTCAAGCGATGAGTGGATTAATGGATGTGACAGGTCACCCTGATGGTGAGCCAACAAAAGTGGGGATTCCAATTGCGGATATTCTTACCTCTAAATATGTCGCTATAGGTATCTTAGCCGCTTTAAGGATGCGAGATAATAATGGTGTGGGTCAGCATATCGACTTATCTTTACTAGATGTGCAAATCAGCTCAATGGCCAATATTGCGAGTGGCTACCTAAATACTGGTATGGAATCTAAAAGATTAGGCAATCAACATAATAATGTTGTTCCCTATCAAGTTTTTGATTGTAAAGACCAACCGCTAATGATTTGTGTAGGAAATAACCATTTGTTTAGACAATTATGCATACTATTAGATAAACCAGAATGGGTAAGTGATCATAGGTTTCAAACAAACGAAAAACGCTTAGAGTATAAAGATATCTTAGTCCCATGGATAGCTGAACAAATGTTAGCAAATACAGCAGACAATTGGTTAGAGAAGTTTTCCCAATACGGTATTCCTGCTGGAAAAGTTAATAGTATTACGCAAGCCTTTAATGATCCGCAAGTAATTGCAAGAGAAACGGTTGGAACAATGTTACATCCAGTGATGGGAGAGGTGAAATTAACGAAAAGTCCTTTACGTTTTTCTGGATTAAACATAAGGTGTGATCTGGCACCACCAATCCTCGGAGAGCATACAAATTTGTTCTTACAAGAGGAATTAGGTTTGGATGAGGGAGAAATAGCAGCATTAAAAAAACAAGGGGTTATATGAGAAAGATTTATATTTTAAAACATTCGTATAATTGAATTGCTCATCTACCTATTCTCATTTGAGTAAAATAACACTTTTTTACCGATGTGTTGGCACCAGAAAGATACTTCATTAGATATTCTATTTTACATGGATGAGAAACTCCTGTTTTTTCTCATCATTCCTTACCAAATTACCTGGCAAATGTGAAGCAGGATATGTGTCGGAAGTAGTAAAAGCCAAGTAAAATATGTGTTGATATCTATCACTACATGGTAAAATATAGATGAGGATGAATATGATGAGGAGGAAGAAATGAATGAGTTTCTTTTCTAAAGTTTTAGCTAGTGTGGGTATAGGTGGCTGTAAAGTGGATACAAAACTTGCAAAAGCATCTTTTGTGCAAGGCGAACAAATCGACGGTGTCATTGCAATCACCGGTGGGAAAATAGATCAACAGATTGAACATTTATATATAGAAGTATGCTGTAAATATGATGTCGAAAATGATGATAATGGGGTAAGCACACAAACAGCAGTTCTGAGTCGCCAATTGATTACACAAAATATAACCGTTTTAGAAGGTGAAGAAAAAGAAGTGCCTTTTTCTTTTCAATTACCTTATGATACACCGATGACTTACGGAAAAACAAAGGTTTGGTTACAGACTTCAGGGGATATTAAGAACGCTATGGACCCTAACGACACAGATTTTATAAAGGTTGAGCCTAATCAATTATCTTCTTCCATTTTACATAGCATGGAGGATATTGGATTTAGGTTAAGAGAAGTAGTATGCGAGGAAGTACCTAGAAGATTAAGAGATAAATATCCGTTTGCTCAAGAGTGGGAATTTGTTCCTGCTAGTGGAGAGTTTCGAGGCCGGTTGGATGAAATAGAATTGATCTTCATGAAGCAAAATGAAAGTAATGTGGAATTACTCATTGAAGTCGACCGTCGAGCAAGAGACTTTGGCTCCTTTCTTTCAGAATTTATGGAAACAGATGAGACGAAATTAAGGGTCTGTTTGTCTGTAAATGATATCCCTCAAATGGAAGCGAAACTTACAGAGCTTATTCGCAAATATGCTTAAAATGTAACAATATTTACTGGTTATATGCTGGAAGTAAGTAGAATAATAGCCTAATAGAAGCTTAACAAGACAATGATTTTAGCTATTATGTTTATTTATGAATGTGATTTTATGCGAACATATCAGAGGATAATCTTCATTGGATATGTTCGCATTTGTCGTTTCAAGCATATTAAGTCAATCTATAGATGTTCTAATAAATCAGAATTTTTGAATTAATCACTTGGTTTGGTATACTTGTATTATGTTTAATTAAGTAAAATAATTGCTTTACATACAGGAGAGGTTTGGAAAGGGGTAGAATAAATGAAAGCGGTTGTATTAAAAGACAAAATGAAAAAAGGAAATATGATTGCTCCATTATATTATGAAGAAGTAGAGACACCACAGCCCAAAAAAGGTGAAGTGCTCGTGAGATTACATTATGCTGCTGTTAATCGTCGTGATGTATTTATCCGATATGGTGCTTATCCTGGAATCGCGGTTCCTTCTGTTTTAGGTTCTGATGGGGCAGGTGTCATTGCAGCATTAGGTGAAGGGGTTTCAGGTATCGCTCTAGGTAGTGAAGTTGTCATCAATCCAGGGCTTGATTGGGGAGATAACATTGACTATCCTCAAGCTAAACATACAGTACTTGGTGTTCCCTCAAACGGGACTTATGCACAGTATGTGACAGTACCTGCTGAGAATGTGCTACAAAAACCTTCTCATTTAACATTAGAAGAAGCAGCTGCCATTCCATTAGGCGCACTTACAGCATACCGAGCCGTTGTCACAAAAGGTGAGGTCAAACCATCTGATACCGTTATTATTCCGGGTATTGGAGGAGGTGTTGCGACTTTTGCATTACAAATTGCTGTAGCAAAAGGAGCGACGGTCTTTGTTACTTCAAGCAGTGATGAGAAAATTGCTTATGCTAAGGAACTAGGGGCTACTGATGGAGTAAACTACCGCAATGAGGATTGGGTGAAGGAATTAAAAGCACTATCAGGTGGTGCCGATTTAAGTATTGATAGTATTGGTGGATCTACCTTTAATGATCTCATCTATTTGGCTAAACCTGGTAGTAAAATCGTCTCCTTTGGTGCGACATTAGGACCGGTAGAGCAAGTTGTGATGCCAAGAATCTTCTTTAAGCAATTACATATTCTAGGGACAACAATGGGTAGTGCTTCTGAATTTAAATCAGTGATTGATTTCTACGGGGCTCATAAGTTAAAGCCAGTAATTGATGGAGTATATGATCTACAAGATATTGAAAGTGTCCATGAGAAAATGGATAAAGGAAAGGTATTTGGGAAAATGGTTTTAAAAATACCGCATGACTAAGAAGGAAAAATGGTATTAAACATGATTTATCGTTGCCAGGCCAGCTATGAAATTATCATCCACTCATCAAAGATATCAAATCCCAACTGACATGCAAAAATGAAAAACATATAAAATAAATAGCAAAAGGTTGATCTTATCATTACTATAAGTTCAACCTTTTTATGCTGCTTATTGATAATTATTCAGGTTTCCATGAGCTAAATCTTTTTTCAATCAAGCCGATAATGCCGGTGAGAATGACACCAGAAACAGCGATTACAACGACACCTACAAACATTTCCGCAGTTTTTAAATTTTGGCCTGCATGTGTGAGATGATAACCAATACCAGCTGTAGATGCATACATTTCACCAACGACAATTGCGATTAATCCCTGTCCTAGCCCTAAGCGAATACCGTTTAGAAGAAAAGGAACTGTGGAGGGGAGAGCAATCGTTTTAAATATTTGGAATTCAGATGCGGTAAAACTACGAGCTGCTTTAATTAAGTTTTGATCTAGAGTGGACATGGCCTTTTGTGCACTCATGACAATAGGAAAAAATGCCATTAAAAATACGACGACGATTTTAGATGCCACACCAATCCCAAAAGCAATGATGATTATGGGTAATAATGCAACTTTTGGCGTAACGTATAGAGCGGATACAAATGGACTAATTATACTGTTGAAAATACGATTCCACCCTGCAAATATGCCAATCGGAATCCCTATCGCCATAGCCAGTATAAACCCAAGTGAAAATTCATAAGCACTAACACCTAGATGTTGCCAATACCTAGGATCTGCAAAAAGTGTCGTAGCCGCTTCAACAATTTTAATAGGTGAGCTTATAAATAGTGGGTTAATAAGCTTATAATAAGAAATCAATTCCCAAGAAATTAAAAATAGAATAACGGAAGTTACACTAATCCAGACGGTGCTTTTTTTTGTTTTTATTTTTAGCGATTTATTTTTCACTGGAATGGTGGATGTCATTTCGGTTTTACTCACTGAATGTCTCCTCCTTAGGCGAATCCTTGTTTTGCTGACTCATTTTCTATTAACTGCCAAATACGGTCAACATATTGTAGAAAATGTGGTTCTCTTTTTATCTTCAATTCTCTTGGTCTTACTAAATCAATCGAAATATCTTCTACTAAATGGCCAGGTCTTGCACCAAACACAAAAACGCGATCAGCTAAAAAAACAGCTTCGTCGATTTGATGGGTGATAAAAATACTTGTTTTTTTCGTTTCACTCCATATTCTCACAAGTTCCTGTTGCATAAATTCTCTTGTTTGTGCATCAAGAGCGGAGAATGGTTCATCTAAAAGTAGTAAGGAGGGTTCCACTGTTAAGGCTCTTGCAAGGTTTACTCGTTGTTGCATACCACCAGATAGTTCATGCGGATAATGACTTTCAAATCCTTTGAGGCCAACCATTTCGATATATGTTTTCGCTAGCTCTCTTGTAACAGGACTCAGTCTCTTTTGTAATTCTACCCCATATAAGACGTTGTCCATTACATTTCTCCATGGAAGGAGACTCGGAGATTGAAAGACCATAGAGCGATCTTTCCCAGGTCCGACTATTTTCTTATTATCTAAAAGAATGGACCCATTACTCGGTTCAATAAAACCGATCACAGTATTTAAGAAAGTTGTTTTTCCACAACCTGATGGACCGACAATACAAATAAATTCTCCTTCTTGAATGGCGAGGTTAATATTTTTTAAAGCAGTTACCTCTTGACCGGTTTTATGGTTCATATAAGTGACATCGAGGAATTGACTTTGCAGTTTAGGTATTGATTGTGTATCTTTCATCGTACCCTTCCTTTCCTATTATTTTGGGAAAGCCTCTTTTAAGTAACGATTTGTCCAAAGTTTTTCTTCAGCCGTATCATGAGTTTGGCTTACACCAGAAATTTCACTTAATTCAACTAAAGGGTCTTGTGCGTGATCCCATGCAGCTTGAGTCATTTCACCATACCCGACATAGGTTGGTTTTAATGAAGTGAGTGATTTTTCTAATATTTCTTGATCAACTCCTTCAAAATACCCTGTAATTAATCCAGCAGCTTCACCTGGATTGTCCCGAGTAAATTCAATCGCTTTTCCTAATGCCCTTACAACTTTTGTAGTAAGTTCAGGGTTGTCTTCGATATAGTCTCTTTTCGCAAAAACAATCTCCCAAGCTAGTTCAGCGTACATTTCTTCTTCACTTAGTTCGAGTGCAAGTGAACCACCATCTTCTGCTTCAACCAGTGCAGAGAATGGAGGTGACGCAATTCCACCATCAATAATACCTTCTTGCATTCCACCGACTTTTGATCCTGTTCCTTCCATTTTTACTGTTTCAAGGGTCGATTGATCTTGTCCATACTTTTCCATTAAATAACGTAAATAAACATCGCCGGAATCTCCCACTTGATTAGAGCCAATTTTTGCACCAGCTAATGCTTTTACTTTCTCCTCAACAGTGGATTCCTTTGTTATGCCTTTTTCTTTCATAAAGGCTTCAGACAGCGCTACTTCATATGTGAGAGCAGAATTTAATCCTTGGATGGCTACAAGGTCTTCTCCTGCCTCAATGGCAGATAACATGGCACGTGGTGCAGCTAGCGCAAATTGTGTATCTCCTGAAAGAATAGTCGCTGTTACTTGGGAACCACCACCACCTGAAGCAATATTTGCCTCGATCCCTTCGTCTTCAAAATATCCATTTTCAATTGCCACATAGAGAGGGGCGAAGGAAAGAATTCGTGCTGGCTCTGCAAAAGTAAGTGCGGTCTTCCCATCCTCTGTAGTAGAAGAAGCATTTCCACAAGCTGTCAGAAGGAGCAGTGTTGACAGTAATAAAGTGAATAAAGTGCTTTTCATGTTAATTCCTCCTTTGTTTTATATATAATACATAGTTTTAAATATACAAAAAATATTTGATTAATGTCAATATTATTTGAATATTTTATTTATTTTGATGAGTTCGATATATCTTTTGCCGATTCTAGAGTAGAAAGATAGTCGAAGGAGAATTTCGTCTTTTAATCTAATTAAAGAATCCTATGTATGAATTGATTATTCTCCAACATTTGGTGATTCAACCGTTTATTATCAGTTATAATGGTAAATAAGGGAGGTGGGTTGATGAAGCCTAAACCGATTTATGTGGAGATTGATATCAATCGTGCGCTAGATGACGTTTGGACATACACACAAGAACCTACTAAGCATGTGGAATGGGATATCAGGTTCTCAAGCATTCACTATGAAGAAATACTGGATGATGATGTACAAACTTTTACATATAAGCGAAATATCCCACCACTTTTAGAAATAATAGGATGGGGGAAAACAAAAGGTAGCGTAGATAGGGATGGAAAAAAGACTTCATCGCTTCATTTCGGTACCGATTATTCGTTTTCGCCAATAAGGGAAGGTAGAGGATACTGGAAATATGAACCTAAAGGAGAAAATAAGACATTATTTATTACCCAATATGACTATGATGTCCCATTAGGTAAGTTTGGTATGTTGCTAGATAACTATTTTTTCCGACCTTTATTAGGATGGTCAACGGCCCTTAGTTTCGATGTATTGCGAAGATGGTTAGAAAAAGGGGAAAGTCCTCAGACGCAATATCGAAATTTTATCATTCACTGGATAGTTACTTTTCTATTTGCTTTTATATGGATCTATCACGGTTTGGTTCCTAAATTGATTACACAACATCCCCTAGAGGTGCAAATGATTACTGATGTATTGCCAGTCTCATATGCGCATGCGAAAATATTGACGGTAATAGCTGGTGTAGGTGAGATTGCCTTTGGCTTGAGCTTTTTATTTATTCAGCGAAAAGGGAAGCTGTTTATAATAGCCCTCTTGCTTTTATTTGCTTTAGGCATAGCGGCAATTGTCGGAATTCCATCTTTAATGACTGCCCCCTTTAATCCTTTTACGTTTAACACTAGTTTAATTATACTTGCCCTGATTGGGTGGTTAAGTTCGGCTCATCTACCGTCTGCTAAAAATTGTAGGAGAGTGAAAAAGCGTAAATGACTATGTATGAGCAAGTATTAGGTGAACATTTTGAAAGATTACATAAGAGAATGCAGCAAAGATACCGTTTCAAAGAGGCAACTTTTATAGGAAAAGGGAAAATGGACATGATTGAAAATAAATGGTGGCTACGCCCTTTTTTATATTTAGCGACAAAAAGACGTTTAATGTTCCCTGAACATGGTAAAAATATTCCGTTTGAAGTGAAAAATACGTTGAATATAGAAAAAAACGAAGTGTATTGGGAGCGGAAGTTTTTCATTGGTGGGAAAGTACGTTTTTTTGATGCAAACATGAGGTGGAATGAACAGACGAGAGAAGTGGATGATTTTTTAGGATATCCGTCCCCTTTATACTCATCACTATGTTTTCAAGTACAACCTTGTGGTGGTCTAAAGATTGTGTCGGGTCGGCAAAAGTTGCTTATTGGTAAACACGAGGTAGAGATTCCCTCTTTCTTTCAAGTGAAAGCAGAGGTGTATGAACAATTTGATGAGAAAATTGGCCGGTTTCGAATTAAAGTAAAAGTAATGAATCGGTTTTTAGGTACATTGTTTACATATGAAGGGACTTTTATTGATGAATAGACAGAAGAAAACATTACTTCTCCTATACATCATTTTATTTATTATCACACTTATCGTATCAATCGATAGTGGCTATTTTTTACTTTTGACCGTAGCACAAATGATTTATGTCCCGACAATGATCTTGCTTATTGTTGAGAAAGGGGATTGGATAGACAGATTCGGATGGCTATTCATTACAATTGGTGTCCTTTCGATTTTTATACTAACGGTTTTCACTTCAGTTGAGACCAATTGGATTTTCTCTACAATTTACCTGTTTTATACGGTTTTCATATGTTTTTATGGGGTATGCCGCTTTCTAAACCGAGGTTTCACTCTCTTTGAAGAATTTTTGATTGATGTTGGCTTGATTTATTTAGCAATTGGAGGATTATGGACATTTGCTCATTATAATGGAATTGATACTGGTTTTTCACCAATGATTACTTGGTTAACGAGTATCCATTTTCATTATGCTTCTTTTTTATTACCGGTTTTTGCTGGTTTTTTAGGACGCGTACTAAAAGGGAAGCGAAGGGGTTTTTATTACTGTAGCACAGCCGTCCTTATTGCACCGCTTCTTCTTGCAATTGGCATTGCTGTTTCTTATTGGTTAGAAGTAGTATCCGTCGTTCTTTATATATATGGAATCTATGGACTGATTTATTATGCATTAAGTGCACGAATTCATAGATTGTTTTACAAATCCTTAGCTGTCATTTCATTTGCTTCCTTAGGTGTAACCATTTTATTTTCTGTTGCCTATATCATAAGTCGATTTGGTGGAAATGAAGGGATTACTATTCCTTTTATGCTTCAATTTCATGGTATAACGAATAGTGTCTTTTTTGCTTTATGTGGTTGCTTAGCTTGGTTTTTTATCCGACCCCAAAGTCGTTTCGTTAAGCATAATATCCCATTGAGTCATGTGAGAGGTGGCATGATGGTTGGTGAAGAAGTTTTAACTAAAGTGAAAGACAATAGACAAGTAGAGGGACTTGTTGAAGAACTACAAAGTTATTCATCCCGTTCGATTCCAAAACCATACCGAGATTTTTATGAACATACAAGCGAGTTTCGCTTGTATGCAACTGTACATTGGGCTAAATGGTTTAAACCATTTGCTTTCTGTTATTACCAAGTGAGCCGCTTCGTTAAACAAATCCATTTACCCCTCCATAGCAATAAAATAGAAATGAACGGTGAGTTGGTATCGGTCTCATCTAAAGTCGATGGGCGAACAAATCCCCGAGCGTGGGTGAGAAAAATAAACAATGACGTTTGCTTTATTGCTTTATATGCAGCACATGAACATTTAGGGAAAAAATATATGAATATAAGTCTACCCCTTCCTTTCTCTGCTATGACCGGTATTCTTTCACTGAAGATGGATAAAGAGAACTTAGTATTAACTAGTTTTCAAGAAAATGAGCAGTCGCATGAAGGGATATATTTTCAATGGAGAAATGACTTCTTCCGTTTGCCATTAAATGAAAAATTTACGATGTTTGTTTCAAAAGATGGCAAGTTAATGGCGAATCATCATATGTGGATATTCGGAATCTCTTTTCTATTTATCTCCTATGAGATTGAAAATAGGCAGGAAAAAAATACTTAGAGTAGAATTATATTAGCATGATTAAATGATAGGTTGCTAAGGAGTGCCTTAAATGGGAGAGATGTTAATAAAAGGATTTCGGATGTTAGATGGGAAGAAATTTTATATACGACATGCTGAAAGCTCGGATGCCAATGAGTTGCTACTGTTTACTAAGGATGTCATAGAGCAATCTCCCTATTTATTGATTGAGCCCAATGAATATCAAGTTTCCTTCAAACAGCAACAGCAAAAGGTTCAGCAAGTACTTGAAGATCCAAGTAAGTTATTGTTAATTGCTGTTTTTGGAGAGGAGATTATTGGCAGGTTAGATTTTAGTGTAGCCAGTCGCAAGAAAATTGCGCATACAGGAACTTTCGGGATGAGTGTGAGTCAATTTTTTCGTGGAAAAGGGGTAGGAAAAGCGTTACTTTCAAGTTTACTTTTATGGGGGAGACAACACCCAAAAGTAGAAAAAATAGAGTTAGAAGTGCTGGCTGAAAATAAAGCTGCTATCCACTTGTATGAGAGTGCTGGTTTTGCAGTTGAAGGTGTTAAAAGGCAGGCAGTGAAAAATCGTTTTAATGAGTATGATGATCTCATCTTAATGAGCTATTTTTTCGATAATAGCAGCATGTAAAGAAGAAAAAAGGTGATGAAAGGAATCATCACCTTTTTTCTTACTTTTGTTTGTTAAAAGCTTCCTTCACATCGCCGAACTTTTCTTTAACTGTTCCTTTCACTTGATCCATCTTACCTTCAGATTTTTTTGATGTATTATTTGTACTATCACCATATTCTTCTTTCATTTTTCCTTTTACTTTATCTTTAAAACCATCCATTTGCTCTTTATTCATTTGTACCACTCCTTTTGAAGTTTGTTACATTTATTCCCTTTATCAAAAAACTGAAACCTTTTTCTTCGATTATTCGTTTATGAAACTGATAAACTATTGAAAAGAGACAACTTTGTGTGGGGGAAAAGAAAAGGTGAAGATGGTGAAAGTTTTTAGGGCGTTTGTATTTGTGCTCATATTAATTATTATTCTATTATTATTTATCCAATATTTATTTGGTTCATTATTTAAGTATAAAGATGTACCTTTACCAGTTGAGGTTCATCCCGAAGTAAGAGCTAAGACAGAACAGCTAATCACATCATTAGAAGACAAAGGAATCAATATATTGATTACAGATGATTATCGCAGTTTACATGAACAAGATGAGCTGTATGCAAAAGGGCGAACTGAAGAAGGACAGATTGTCACACATGCCAAAGGTGGAGAATCTTATCATAATTATGGGTTAGCTGTTGATTTTGCACTAGTCACAAAAGGTGGAGAGGTTGTATGGGATATGACATATGATGGGAATGGAAATGGCCAAGCTGACTGGGATGAAGTAGTTGCAGAAGCGAAAAAGTTAGGATTTGAATGGGGTGGGGATTGGCAGCATTTTAAAGATTACCCGCATCTGCAATATGACTTTGGTTTATCGATTAATGAATTACAAAGGGGGAAAAGACCACCAGAAGAAGAATAATTATCGTTAAGGGAGGGATTGAGTGTGTTGGATATTGCTGCTGTAACTAAAGAGAAAGGTTTTGATCTGCATTTGCATACGACTGCCTCAGATGGTGAACTAACACCTCTTGAGTTAATGCAATATGCTGTTGAAAAAAGATTAAAGACTATCAGTATTACAGATCACGATACGATTAATGGTGTGGAAGAGGCATATAGCATCTCCCACAATCTCCCTATTCAACTTATTAGAGGGATTGAGCTATCATCATCATATAAAGACAGAAGAATTGATATATTAGGTTACGGTATTCACCCAACTAATCATCTTAAAAAAAAGCTTGCATTAATTTTTGAAAATCGGTTAGATCGTGCCAACAAGATGTTAAAACTGTTAAACTCTTATGGCGTGCATATTAATATGAGAGATATTAGAAAACAGATGGTAGGAGAGCTTATTTGTCGTCCCCATATTGCCATGGCTATAGTTGAAAAGGGCTATGCATCGTGTAAGATTGATGCTTTTCGGCGATACATCAGTGATGATAGCCCAACGCATGTTCCACTCGATACGATGTCTGCGGAAGAGGCGATTGCCACTATTCATGAGGCTGGTGGACATGCTGTGCTAGCTCATCCCCGGCTCATAAAAGATGACCAATTAGTGTTAGAATTACTGCATTTAGGTCTCGATGGTATTGAAGTTTGGCATCGCAGGCATACGAGTAAAGATGTGAAAAAATACAAAAGAATGGCAAAAAAATATGAGATTCTGCAAACAGGCGGATCAGATTTTCATACATACGCCCACTATTTGGGTGAATTTGGTTATAAACGATAATGGAATTATGGAGGTTTGTCATGCCTATTTGTCAACATTGCCATCACAAGTGGAGTTGGATGCAAACATTTAAAAGGCTATTTACTATTAGAAGGGCAATAAAGTGTATGTATTGCGGTGAAAATCAATATCAAAGTGTAAGGTCAAGAAAAGTTACTTTCTTTTTACCGCTCGTTTCCTCATTTATGATCGCTTTTATTTATCTTTTTAACCCTTCGCAAACCATTGTATATCTATTCAGTGGCTTCATATTTATCCTTATTTGTCTTGTCATGCCTTTTTTTATCCGATTCATTAAGGATGATGATGTAATGTAGTGAACTAATGAAGAACTAAAATTTTGCTTGCTATGATGATATGGTAAATACCATTGCATCATAGCTTTTTTTCATTATATATACTCCACTGCCTTCGCCCCTTTTAGGTATATGTTTCAATTTTATCTTTCAAAGACTTGCCTATAGCAAAGTCGAGATACAAGCATAAATTAATATTAGATAAAAAAAGTGCTATGGTCTAGTAATGGAAAGGAAAGGGAGTGAAGGGATGAAGATCATGACAATTTTGGGGACAAGGCCAGAAATTATTCGCTTAAGTTTAATCATAAAAAAACTCGATCAATTAATTGATGAACATCTTATTGTACACACTGGTCAGAATTTTACAAACGAATTAAGCGATATCTTTTTTAAAGAACTAGGCTTAAGACAACCTGATTATATATTAGCATCAAAACAGCAATCACTAGGGAAACAATTAGCCAAAATGTATAGCGAGCTAGAAGGTATATTACAAGATGAGGCACCAGATAAAATTCTCGTATTAGGAGACACCAATAGTGGACTCAGTGCTATTTTAGCTGAGCGCATGGGAATTCCAGTATACCATATGGAGGCAGGAAATCGTTGTTATGATTTAGAAGTGCCTGAAGAGAAAAACCGCCGTGTAATTGATACGATTTCAACAGTTAACCTTCCTTATACACCAGGAAGTAAAGAAAACCTATTAAGAGAAGGGATTGCCCCACAAAGAATTTATACTTCAGGCAATCCGATTAATGAAGTCATCCAACACTATTCGGTCCAAATTAATCAAAGTAATATCTTAACCTCATTATCACTACAAAAAGGAAATTATTTGTTACTTACTGCACATAGAGCTGAAAATGTCGACCATCAAGAAAGGCTGCTTGAGATATTAAATGGCGTTAATCAAGTAGCTGACCATTTTAATAAACGTGTCATTTGCAGTATTCATCCCCGCACAAAATCCAAAATCGATCACCTTACCGATTTCGTTTTACATCCATTAGTCGAATTCCATCAGCCATTTGGTTTTTTTGATTTTGTACAGCTTGAGAAAAATGCTTTCTGTGTATTAACGGATAGTGGAACAGTCCAAGAGGAGTGCTGTTTATTCTATATTCCAACTGTAACGATCCGCCATACAACAGAAAGACCTGAAACATTAGCCTGTGGAAGTAATATGATTTCTGGTATTGATGCAGAAAGAATACTTTCCTGTGCAAAAATAATGACGAGTCAGCCGACAAGTTGGAAATTGCCTGAAGGCTACGAAGCAGAGGATGTTTCAGATAAAGTAATCAAACTACTATTAGGGGGACTGACAGTTGTTTAAAGATAAAATCATCTTAGTAACCGGCGGAACAGGGTCATGGGGCTATGAACTCGTCGAGCAATTACTTTTCTTACAACCGAAAGAGATAAGAATACTATCTAGAAATGAGTCTAATCAATTTTCAATGAAAGAAGCATTTGATCATCATCCTTCATTACATTTTTTAATTGGAGATATAAAAGAAAAAGATGCAATGATTGAAGCAACACAAGGAGTACATTATGTTTTCCATCTTGCGGCACTTAAGCATGTTCCTGTATGTGAAGACCAACCGATTGAGGCATTAAAATCCAATGTAATTGGAACACAAAATGTCATAGATGCAGCGATTATTAATAAAGTAGAAAGAGTTGTATATATATCCACAGATAAAGCTTCTAACCCGTCGAACTTCTACGGTTTATCTAAAGCGATGGGGGAGAAATTGATTATCCATGCCAATACATTAAACTCGGCTACAAAGTTTGTTTGTATAAGAGGCGGAAACGTACTTGGTACAAATGGAAGTGTCATTCATGTGTTTAAGAGACAAATACAAGAAAAGGGAAAGGTAGGTATCACCGATCCAAGAATGACAAGATTTTTCTTAACAGTAGAGGAAGCAATTAAATTGGTATTTAAAGCAACTTTTGAAAGTATCGGTGGTGAAACATTTGTAATGAAAATGCCTGCATGCAAAATTACTGATCTCGCTGACTTATTAATTGAGGCATCAGGAAAACCGAATATTGGAACAGAAATTCTTGGAGTAAGACCAGGAGAAAAAATCCATGAACTTTTACTATCAGATTATGAAAGTACAATGACCGTCACTTATGATGATGAATACTATGTTATCCTACCCTCTATTCATATCGATGGTTTGAAGGCTTATTATAAAGATTATCAACCGATTAATCTAGAAGAATATAATTCTGGTCAATCGTTAATGGATAAAGAGGAGCTGAGGAAGATGTTGAAGAAGGGCGGGTTTATTTAAAATGAAATTATTAATTTTGGGAGGGAAGGGCATGGCAGGTCACATGCTTGCCTCCTATTTTCATGCGTATTCAACCTTTGACGTCTACACAACTTCAAGAGGACATTCAGAAAGTGATCATCAACTATATTTAGATGTGACCCGTACAACAGATGTCGAAGCGGTTATAGATAAAGTACAACCAGATATCGTTATAAATTGTGTTGGTATCTTAAACGAGCATGCGAGCTCTAATACAAAGCTTGCCTTTCAAGTTAATAGTCTGCTGCCACAAGCGTTGGCAGGTATTATGGAAAAAAGGGGCGGTCGTCTCATCCATATTAGTACTGACTGTGTGTTTTTAGGCGATAAGGGTGGATATACTGAAGAAGACATAACAGATGGTACATCTATTTATGCGCAATCGAAACAATTAGGTGAAGTATCTTCACCTCCCCATTTAACTGTAAGAACATCAATTATAGGTCCGGAGTTAAAGCAGGACGGTATTGGCCTATTCTTATGGTTTATGGAACAAACAGGTACCATAAAAGGTTTCAGTAATGTGTATTGGAATGGCGTAACAACTTTAGAATTAGCGAAAGCGATTCATCAAATGATCCAGGAGGATATACAAGGACTGTATCATTTAGGTATGCCTCAAGCTGTTTCAAAATATGAGCTCTTATCTTTAATAAAAGAAGTATTTCACAAAGATGATATATCGATTATCTCTGATGATGTAGAAAAGTTAGATCGTACAGTGCAAACGGTAAGGAAAGATTTTTCCTATCTATTCCCAACATATAAAGAAATGCTTATTGAGCTTAAAGCAGAGATGGAAAGAATGAAGGAAAGAGAATAATTGTCATCAACTATAAGGAAAAACTGCACCTCTGATGGTTAGACGCATGACCTAACAATTGGAGGTGCAGTTCTTTCTTAAATTATTCGCATTTAGATTTTTAGCGAATCAAACCGGATTGATCGTTTTTTTAATTCAATTATTCATCTGTTTTTTCTGTATCGCCTGATGATAGAGGGGGAGTACTAGTTTAATGGCGTTAGCTAACGACCAGTGACTAGTAGCAAACTCAAATGCTTTCGTACCTATACTTCTTCTGACCATATCCTCATGTAGTAAGAAAGCCATTTTTTCGGCTAGTTTCTTTGAGTCTCCTATCGGTGTAAGAAATCCTGTTACGCCGTCTTCAATCATTTCAGGTATACCTCCTACATCACTAGCGATAATAGCTAATCCTGATAGTTGTGCTTCGATAATTGATAAAGGCTGGTTTTCTGAGAGTGTTGGTAAAATGAATAGATCAGCTTGTTGTAATAGAGAGGGGACATCATTTCTTTCTCCTAAAAAGAGAATTTGATTTCTTAAATGATAATCATTCGTTAGTTTTTGTAGATGCTGTTTTTCTTCGCCATCACCAATGATCCAACAAACCCAGTCATTATTTTGTTCTTTCAAATATGACAACGCGGTGATCAAATACTGTACACCTTTTGCTTTAATGAGTCTACCTGTATATATGAATAGTTTCTGTCTTTTTTTTCTTTTTCTAATATGGTTTGCAGGTTTTGCAGCTCGTAATAAGAAATCATCAATATCAAACCCATAGTGAAGGACAGTTAGTTGATGACTCTCGATGTGAATATCATTACATAAAATATTTTTCATCCATTCATTAGCTACAATAGTGGTATAACCTGCCATTCCACCGATGTATTCTAAATTCTTAAAATAGGATAAATTCTCCAGTTTTGATGAAGGGTCTTGGAAAAACTGTTCTTTTATTTCTTTTGTCAGGGATCCATGTATAGTTGTAATGAGAGCAGGGTGTTTGAGTTTTAAGTGATCAATTGCCCGGGCTGCAATAACGTCTTGTGCATGTATGATATGATATGCTTCCAAATCCATTTGAGCAGCTGCCTTCTCATATTCCTTGCTTTGATAAGCGGTATATTTAACAATTAATTCATCAGGCGGAAGTTCTGTATGAGGAAACGTTGTAATCGGAATACTAATATCTTTATTAATAATAATGACATGACGGTTTTGTGTATTAAACCCCATTAGATCTACCTCATGACCTTGTGCCTCAAGCCCTTTTCTTAACTGAATCATATAATTCCACACTCCCCCTAAGTGAGGAATCGCCCAATACGTAGCTAATAGAATCTTCATAAAAAAGCTCCTTTACATTAAGTTAGCTTTTGTTTTTCATAAATTGATAGGTTTGTAGTAAGCCCTCGTCGATAGAATGGTTTGGTATCCAATTGAGTTTCTGTTTGATTTTTTCTCGGGAAAGGCAGCTATCTTTTATATCTCCTTGGCGACTTGTAACATATTGTTTCTTTATCGGCTTGGAATGAATATGCGAGAGTTTTTCAATGATTTGATTAACTGAAGTCTTTAAACCTGTGCTCACATGAAAGGTATCATTT
This sequence comes from Cytobacillus sp. OWB-43, assembly GCF_034651445.1. NCBI lineage: Bacteria > Bacillati > Bacillota > Bacilli > Caryophanales > Bacillaceae > Cytobacillus > Cytobacillus sp. OWB-43. Next base: position 711,457 of record NZ_JAYEFF010000001.1, read on the forward strand.
GAGACTTGTTTACTAGCAGACACATTTGCCAGAACGATATCGTCAACAAATATAAAATCTCGCGTTTGTTCACCATTACCATGGATATTAAGTGATTCTCCGGATAAAATCTTTTGAAGGAAAACAGCAATAACACCACCTTCTCCTTTTGGTGTTTGTCTAGGACCATACACATTGCCATAGCGTAATATCGTATAGGGTAATTGATATAAATGGTGGTAGAGGCGGATATAATTTTCTGCTGTATATTTTGACATACCGTAGTAGGAGATTGGTTGAGTGGAATCTGTTTCGTGAATAATATCCTCTGATGATTCTCCGTAAACAGCTGAGGTAGAGGAGAATATAAATTGTTTTACTTTTGCTTGTACACTAGCTTCTAGTAGATTGATTGTACCAACGATATTAATATCTGCATCTGCAGTTGGATATTTGATAGATTTTGTTACATCTGCTTGAGCAGCAAGATGGAAAACAAGATCAGGTTTTATGTTAGAAAAATGTTGCTTTATTTTGTCACTTCTTATATCACAATCAAGAACGATTGACTCAGGGTGGATATTTTTATTTGTGCTAGATGAGAAGTTATCAATCACATATACTTTAGCTCCTTCTTTTACAAAATAGTCCACTAAATGTGAACCAATAAATCCTGCTCCTCCACTAATAACAATATTCATGCTTCTTCCTCCCTATGTTTGCTTTGTCTTCAAGGCTTTTTCGTAAACGGCAATAACACAATCAATGGCTGGGGCTAAACGCCAGTAATCATGTGCGAAATGTTTGGCACGCATACCGAGATTATTCAAGAATGCTGGCTCTTGTAGGAGATAAGCAATCGTTTCATAAAGGGGGTAGGCGTTTTTTGGAGGTACTAGCATGCCTGTCATTCCATGTTGAATCATCTCGGGGACACCACCGACTTGACTAGCGATAATGGCTTTCCCAGAAATTTGTGCTTCAATAACTGATAAAGGCTGGTTCTCAATTAACGTTGGTAAAATAAGCATATCTGACTGTTGCAGTAAGGCAGGGACATCGTCTCGTTGCCCTAGAAAGACAATATCTTTCTCTAATCGTGCTTCTTTAACAAGTTTTTTCAATTCGTTCTCTTCAGGACCGTTCCCTACCAGCCAACATACCCAATCACGTCTTTTTTTCTTAAGCATTGAAAGTGCTTCAATAAGAAACCTCACTCCCTTGAATGGTGTGAACCTCCCTGTGAAAATAATCACTTTTTTATTCCGTGGTTTTTTTATATTGGTTGTTTCCTTAGCGCTAGCAGTAAAAGCTTCAATATCATAGCCATAGTGTAAAATGTTTAATTGCTGACTCGATACACCGAATTGGGAGATCAACTTTTCATACATCCATTGGTTTGCCACAATCGTACAATCGCTTGCTTCGGCTCCTTGTTTTTCAAGTTGACAGAAATATTGAACACCTTCGATGGAGCGATTTTCTATTTGCCCATGATAATGGGCATCAATAATTTCTTGAGCTACACATCCATGCATTGTAGTAACTGATGCAGTGTGAGGGTGTTTTAATCGATTGACTGCGATAGAAGAGAAAATATCTTGGGCATGTATGACATTATATTCGCTAAGGTCAATTTGTTTGAAACAATTTATATATATGTCTAATAAGGAAGAATAAGAGCCAATAATTGGATCATTACTCTCAGCCATAGGTGGTTGTCCAGCGGGTGTAGGGATAAAAATATTACGATTAATGACCGCAAGTGCTTTATGACCTTGAGTAAAGCCAATGATATCTACTGTATGACCAAGTAGTTCATATCTATTCTTTAGTTGGTTCATATATTTCCATACGCCACCAACATGCGGAATTTGCCAAAAGGTTGCAAATAAAATCCTCATATGTTCCTCTCCTTTTTGATTGTCCACATACTATGTATATGCAGTGCGCTATAATCGGTTATAGACGGGTATACCTGCTAAATATCATAAATAGAATAGCTCTGTTCAAATTAAAACGCGGACAAAACATGTTAAAAACATATATTGTCCGTGTTTTGCGTCATTCAAGAATTAATCAGAATAGGCAGCTGCATAAAATGTTTCTGGTCCTGTTCGTGTTGGAAATAACACTACCCCGCCTCCTACATTGATTGTTGCGCGATAAATTGGAAAAGTCGTTGAATCAATTGGGTTGTAATCAGCACCATTGAAAGATAATACAGTAGTTGAAGCTACTCCGAGACCTGCAACTGCTAATGATTGTGTGGCTGAATAAATGAGGCTTGGGGTACCGTTCACCACACGATATACGTTGACGACAATCGGTGTTAACACTGTAGCTAATGAAGTGAAGGCGGCACTGATAGAAAATGTTACACGTGGATTAGCACCAGCACCTGCTAAATTCAAGCCTAATGTACCGAATAATGCTGGTGTAGCTGTTACAGGTATACTAATCTGACCATTAGCTGTTGAGTTTTGTGAACTTTGTGAATCTAAAAATGTTCCCATAATGTTCACCTCCTTTGCTTGTCAGTTAGTAATACATTATGTGAATGAAGTGTAAGGTGCTTGGACAAGTTTCACCATTTTTTTAACGAATTGAGCCCGAAACAAATAGACAAACTCTTCATATGCTATTTAGTAAGTTGTTCGAATTGGAGAGTGAGAGGGGCAATATGGGTAAAGGGAAAACAATCCTTATTACTGGTGCTGGTGGGTTTACGGGTCGGCATGCATGTGATTTCTTTCATAAACAAGGTTATCAAGTATATGCATTAATGAGGAATCAACCAATATTATCATTACCATATAATGTAATTATTTGTGATTTATTATCGCTTGAACAAATTGAAGAAGCAGTAAATGTCAGTAAGCCTGATTATATTTTACATTTAGCTGGGAGATGTAGTGTTACTGATTCATGGGAACATCCAGTAGATGTATTAAGTGTTAATACGATGGCAACAGCCAAATTAATAGACGAAGCTAGAAAGCATGTGAAACACTGTCGCATTCTTATACCGGGTTCTGCCTTAGAGTTTGAACCCAATCAAATAGAGACGCTGAAAAACCCTTATAGTCTTAGTAAAACAATACAAGTCATACTGGCAAAGTCCTGGATTCAGCTCTTTGAAAGCCAAGTCATCTTAGCCAAACCTACGAATTTAATTGGGCCAGGAAATTCGACGGGGATTTGTGCCATTTTAGGTCAACGAATCGCAGGAATAGAAGCAATGCATTCTCATGATAAGGAAGAAGCTATTGAGATTGCTGTCAATGCTACAAGAGATTTTCTCGATGTAAGAGATGCTATAAAGGCTTACGAATTGTTGTTAAGAAAAGGAAAAGTTGGTGAAGTGTACGAGGTTTGTTCTGAAACATCTTACACACTTCTTGAAGTGATGGCTATTTACAAATCTCTTACAAATGAAAATATTCATTTTGAAGAAGTGGAAGAGTTACGACCATCTTATGTCGCATCAATGAGTGCACAAAGATTAAGAGAATTAGGTTGGGTGAGAGACTACACGTTAAAAGAATCTTTAAATGATGTGTTAACTCACTTTAGGAATAAGATAAAGAAGGATGTGTAAATATGGAGCCACTAGTTTCGGTCGTTATTCCTTTTTATAATTGCCAATATGTCGATCAAGCAATTGAAAGTGTATTACAACAAACGTATCAAAATATTGAATTAATTGTTGTCGATGATGGTTCAACTGAATACGTACATTTAGTGCAAGCGTATAAAGATAAACTAACCTATCTTTATCAAAGAAATAAAGGGACAGCAGCTGCATTAAATACGGGAATAAAAGCTGCTAAAGGTAAATATATTGCCTGGTTAAGTGCCGATGATTTATTTGAACATGAAAAGATTGAAAAACAAGTAGATTTTATGGAAGATCGTCTAGTGGATATGAGTTTTACAAACTATGATATCATCAATGAAAATAATGAAGTTTTGATGAAAAACTTAACTATTAATTTTCTATCTACCGGTCATATTTATGAAACATTTTTATACTACAATCCTGTTAACGGGTGCACAGTTATGATAAAGAAAGATGTATTTAATGAAGTGGGCTATTTTAATCCTCAATATAAATATACCCAAGACTATGATATGTGGTTAAGAGTGGTCCTTGCCAAAACTTCAATAGCATTTATTAATGAAAGTCTAACAAAATATCGTTCTCATAGTAATTCAACATCAGCTAAAAATCAGCCGGCAATGAAACTGGAAATACGTAAACTCGAAGCCATTTATCGTAAAAAATTAAGGAAACACTTAAAAAAGTTGATATAAAAATGATACTAGTTTTTATAAATAGTGACCTAGATGAATACATGCCAAATGAACACTCCGAATATGGAGTGTTTTCTTTTTACATAAAATACTTTTGTGCGTTCTAATTGTTAAACTGATAGAGATGGTTAAAAAAATGATTGCAGAGTAGGTAAAACCCTAAAGGGCGAATAAATCAATGGAGTTAAGATTCCGAGTTATACCAATAGAGTAAAAACAGAATTGAGCAGTGTAATGTACTGCTCAATTCATTTCCTAATGTATGATTATTACAATCTACTTTTTTCAATTCCTTAAAGAGGCATCTGAATAAATAAAATATTTAAATGAGTAGTTGCAACGTATTCCTTATAAGATGACATTACGTTCAATTAAAAAACAACAGCACGTAACAGATTTGGTATTTGAATTTTTTATTTGTTTTTCCATCCATAAAACATATTCAGTTACTTACTGGTAATGTACTTGTCATCATTTTCTTGAAATTCTGAGCATAAAGCGAGGGTGCAAAGTTCGTTTTTACATGGGATACTGCGTTATTAATAATTGTCTGTCTGAGCGTCTGGTTTTGAATCAGCTCTATTCCTTCTTTAACAGCTTCTTTTGGGTTGCCAATTTCATAGTATTTGCCGGTAACATTATGAGTAACAGCTGTTCTTATACCGCTAGAGTCAGTTGTGAGTATCGGACATCTACAGCTCATCGCTTCTAATGCTGTTAATGGGGCACCTTCTATTTTTGATGTCGAACAAAGAAATCCACCAGAATCACTAATAATGGAAAAGTAGTCAGCCATTTTCTCATTAGGAATATTCGGTAATAAATTGATGTTTTTTTCTAAATGATACTTTTTCATCACCTTAAAAAAATCCTCTCTATCTTCGGGTAAAGATAGTGTGGGATCTTCAAAAAGGTAGACTTGTAGCTGATTACGTAGTTTCCTTTTGAGTAGAAAACAAATGTTCAAAAATTCCTGCCAGTTTTTATTATCCTCGATTCGACCAACCCAACCAATAATTGGTTGGACAAAACTTTTGCCAGTCGCTTTATAGTTAAAGTGACTGCAATCAAAGCAATTATTAAATTCATACTTAGGCACTTTTGGGAACATCTCACTTAATATTGTGGAAATATGGGGAGTTCTTGGATTAAGAAAACCATCAATATCATTCTCTGCTAATGTTTTACCAATAGAAAAACCATATCTTGTTTGTTGTATCGACCCATAACCTTGGATTTCAACAAAGATTTTACCTTTGTATCCACTTTTTTTGATAGCAGGCACCATTTTAAAATCAGAAGTAATGACAATGGCGTCATATTGATGTTTCTTTATAAGGTTAATAATTTCTTCTTCATCATTTTTAATAAATACAGGATTATAGTGTTCATTTAAATAATTTCTACGGTTTTCATAGTATAGAAAATGACAAGTGATTCCAACGTCCTTTAAAGCAATACTTCTTTGTCGATTTAAGGTTTCGACTCCTCCACTTGGTACATAGAATATAAATAATACTTTCAAGATGTACTCCTCCTATCACATTTATCCTCTAATATTATGAATATGCTTAAGTCTCACATGTGGTTTGGACAATACGTCTAGAAAGAAAGAACGGAGTGCATTTAATTTATGGATAAAGTTTCAGTAGTCATCCCTTTTTATAATTGCCGGTATATTGGTGAGGCAATTGAAAGTCTGCTTGCACAGACATATGGAAATATTGAGATTATTGTCATCGATGATGGGTCCACATTACATCTTGATAAACTTGAACCATATAAAAAACAGGTTACTTATGTAAGGAAGGAAAATGGAGGCACAGCTACAGCTCTCAATGCTGGAATTCAAATTGCAACAGGTAAATATTTTTGTTGGCTTAGTGCCGATGATAGCTATAAGCCAACAAAAATAGATAAACAAGTAAAGTATATGGAAACATATGGCGTAAGAGCTTGTTATACCGGCTGTGAGACAATTGGGAAGAGTGATTCACAGATAGATGCTTATTTTAATCAAACCTATTCATTGCGAAGTCACTTTTTAAAAGCTTTATTAAATAGATGTTTTATTCACGGTTGTACAGTTATGCTGCATATGGATTTATTACGCGAAGTTGGTCCATTAGATGTTAGTTATCGATATACACATGATTATGAGATGTGGCTGCGGGTTGGCCTAAGTGAGGAATTTTACTATCTTTCTGAAAAGTTAGTGAATTATCGTGTGCATGAAGAAATGGGGACAGTGCGTCATCAAAGAGAGATAAAGCAAGAAGTTCTCTTTATAAAGAGACAGTATCGAAATCAAGTATTAAAGAAAATCTCAGAGTTAAGAAGGGATGGGCATTAGGAAAAAAATATACCTGCCGTCAAACGATAAGTTTTTGGCAGGTATGGTTATATAAATTGCATATTGGATGTTAAGCTTTAACCCACTAGTTCTGACTGTAAATAATAATAAAGTAAGTCGTAAGTTTGACGAATACTCTTTTCATGCGTGCGCTCAAAAGCGTGGGAGGAATCGATACCTGGTCCTATTAATCCGTGAATAATATCAAATCCAGCTCTAATAGCGGCAGATGCATCGGAACCGTAGTATGGATAAATATCCACTTTATAACCGATTTGATGTTCTTCTGCGAGAGCGACTAAATGTTTACGCAATTGATAATGATAAGGCCCACTAGAATCCTTCGCACAAATAGAAACCGTATATTCATCAGTTGCCTGTCCATCACCGATCGCTCCCATATCCACAGCTAAATACTCTACTGTTTCGTCAGTGATATTTGAATTGCCTCCATAACCAATTTCTTCATTATTTGAAATGAGGAAATGAGTTGTATAAGGTAATTCAATACGAGCAGTAACGATTTCTTTAATTAACTGCAGTAAAATAGCTACACTTGCTTTATCATCCAAATGTCTAGATTTGATAAATCCAGCGTTGGTTATTTCCACTCGTGGATCAAATGAAACAAAATCTCCTACGGCAATTCCTAGTTTTTTAACGTCTTCAATGGAGTGTATTTCTTCATCTAAACGTACTTCCATATTATTTATATTTCTTTCCGCTGTCCCAGCATCTTTATATACGTGAACAGAGGTCTGATGCATGAGAATCGTACCAGTATATTTTTTTCCATCTGACGATTCTATCTGACAGTACTCGCCTTCAATAGAGTTATAACGAAACCCACCAATCAGATCAATTTTTAATCTGCCACTCGGTTTAATTTCCTTTACAATGGCTCCTAATGTGTCCACATGTGCAGTTAACATCCTATGTTGGGAATTGTCTTTGCCAGTAATTGTTGCGATAAGAGCACCTTTGCGGTTTTTTCGTGTTTGTACTCCAAGTTCACGCAAGTATTCCTCAACGAATGAAATTACTTCATATGTATTCCCTGATGGACTAGGGATGGAAACTAAATCTTTTAATAATTGCAGTGTTTCTTTCGTTTGAAAGTTAGTCAAATTTTGTGTGCCTCCTATATGTTTAATTGTCTATTATTATACGCCTTTTTTGTGTGCCTGAACATGCCAGGCTGTTTATTGCTTTTGTGATTGAGATTCTCTTTTTTTAAGCTCTTGTATGGCAAGTATTTTTAGTGAAAGAATTTCTTCTTCACTAAAATGCTTATTAACGGTATCCATTAATTCTTCTTTATCTTTCTCCGTTAACCCTTGTTTTAGTTTTGTAGAAAAATCCTTGATGTCTTGATTGCTGAAGGTTTGCGTTACTTTAGACATGGCTTCTGATCTCGTTTTTATTGGTAAGTCCGTTTTACTTAAGTTCATTGTTGCAAGCTCGACTTTTTCATTTATATATGGCTGGATTGTAGGGTCGTTTAATAATTTTTGCATGTCTTCTTCTTGAAGCGTGTCAGCCAGTTTTGAAGCTGCTTGATAAGTTACTCCCTCTAGCACCGCAAAACAAATAAGTATGGCGGTGAAAACCGTTGTTAAACTTATGAAAGAAATGAATATGATTTTCTTTCTAGGCATGGGGAGCTTGCACCTCCTTTTTTCGTTTCTTTTAGCATATTTTAACATTAATTGAGGAGGTTTACGTACAAACTCGTTAAATCTTTTGTGATTTTCTCAATGTTAAAATCTTTTAATAATGTTTGACGAATATCTTTCATTCCAAGGTTTTTTTCATAAGTCATTAATTGGAGGATGTCATTTTTGATATTCCGTTGATGAATAGGTTGATCTGCCTGATGATCAGCAAAATGACCATATTTCATCTTTTCCCAGTTTTCTTTTGTCACAATTCCACTATAACCTTTTGCTCCTGCTGCTATAACAGGGACTTCACAGCATATCGCTTCCATTGCTGTTCTTCCGGTTCCTACAACCGCATTAACGGAATAGTAAAAGGGACGTAAATCTTGTTGTGAGCCTAATAAATGAACGTATGGTGTTGCTCTTTTCCGATTCATCGCTTTAATCATATTATGAATTTGTTTCGTTCTAAAACCTTCCCCAGCAACAAGTGCGTATAGGTTTGGTTGTCTCAATTCTGCAATGGATTTTAACAGCCGCATGCAAATATCTGCTTTATCAAATTCGAGCCGGCTGGCATAAAAGACGACAAATCCTGTTTCTGGGATATGAAGGTTTTTTCTTACAGTTATATCAGATTGATAAAAATAATCATCTCCATCAATGCCATTTGGGATGAAAATAGATGACAGATTATATTGTTGAACCAATTGCTCTTGAACTAATTGGCTAACAGTAATGATTTGATTACATTTTGGCAGTATTTTTAATAACTCATCTTTTCTATTATATAGGCCATGAAGGGTGTAGACATAGGGGATGTTATGTTTTTGTGCCATATGAAGTAACAAAATACCTGAATATACTTGATGACAATGAATGAGATCAATTTGATGGTTATGAATGATTTCTTCTATTTTTGCTTGTATTTCGGTAGATTTTTTGTCAAAGTTGTTCGGAATTTCAACCTCATAGACAGGAATGTTCTCTTGCTTAAAATTGTCTCCTAATACGCCCGGTCTCCCGATTACAATAATCGTATAACCCATCTGCTTTAATGCTTTACTAATTGTAAATATATAAGTCACTGTTCCGTTTGCTCCTAAGTGATCAGCTACCATTAATATGGATTTCACCTAAACACATCCAATCATGTTTTTTTACATTATATGTGGGGCGTTAAAGGAATTGTTAGAAAAAAGGCGTTTGTACTGGGAAACTCGTCCATTCAGTTTGAGGAAAACAACATAAGATAGTTAGTGATTAAGGAGTGAAGGGAGGGTATTACAATATGTTATGTACTGACTCTAAGAAAAAACATCGTCATCAAGGTGGTAAGAAAAAAGAATGGAAAGAGTGTTGTGGAAGACCATCTCAGAACATTGAAACTGGCGATGACTTCTGTAATTTCGAAGGTTTAAGAAATGAGTTAAGTCGTTTAGTGGGTTCTTTTGTAGAAAAAGAAACTACTGGTGGTCCAGTTGAAGGTGTATTAGCAGCAGTAAGACAAGATTATGCCGTTGTTACTGACGGGACTTCAACATACTTCGTACCATTTAAAAATATTCAATCTGTTGTCAAATTAGGATAAGGAGGGGTTTAAATGTCTAGAGGGGTTTCAAATTTTGCCTCTACACTAGAAGAAGAATGTACCAACTACATTGGCCGTACGGTCACTGTAGTAAGTAACTTTACTTCTCAAACAGGTATCTTGTTACGTGTAGAAGATGGTTCACTTGTGATAGCTCGTGTCGTATCTGGTTATTTATCTACTGAAACGGACGAGATTATTATTCCGTTATGTAATGTAAGTTATATGGAGTTATCAGGAGTTTATTGATGACTTAGAGCCTTCGAAGGTCTTTACCTTTGAAGGCTTTCTCATTTTTATTTGTGTAGCAGGACGATATCAAAAAGCTTCATTTTTGAAACTTTATTATTTTTGTCTTCGTCTTCAATAGGAGCAAGCCTATATCATATTGCATTTATACTTATAAAAGAACGTGAAAGAGGTTTTATAATGGAAGAAAAAAGCCATAAATATATTTCATTTCATACGATTTTTCTCATTGCATTAAGTAGTTTTGTTATGAAGCTCTTGATTACATATAGCACACAGTTTCGAATGAGTATTGAGCTGGGAACGCAAATGATTATATTAGCTACACATATTTTAAGTTCTGCTAGCTTATTTTTTATCTTGTATATATTTAATAAACGTAAACAAATGATTTATTTACTTATCATGGATCTTTTTTTAACCATTATTCTTTATGCAAATGTTGTATACTATCGATTCTTCAATGATTTCATTACAATACCAGTCTTAATGCAAACAAGAACAAATGGGGGGCAATTAAGTAATAGTGCCTTCGCCCTCATACAGCCATTAGATATTCTCTTTTTTATAGATTTGATCGTGTTGGTCGTCCTTTTAACCGTATTTAAAGTTAAGATTGTTGGACATCGAAGCATGAAAATGGCATTGCTAGGTCTTTTCTTAGGAATAATGATGGTTATAGGAAATGTCATTTTAGCAGAAAAGGAACGACCGGGGTTATTTCAGCGCTCATTTGATCGCGCCTATATAGTCAAGTATTTAGGGTTATACAATTTCACACTTTTTGACATTTATCAAAATATACATGCGACTAGTGAAAGAGCAATGGCAGATAGCGAAGATGTGGCAAAGATTAAAAAAGAAATTCAAGATCGCTATGTTTCGCCTTCTCAGGATTATTTTAAATTGGCGCAAAATCGCAATGTGATAGTAATCTCAATGGAATCATTACAAGATTTTGTAATCAATATGAAAATAGAAGGGAAGGAAGTCACACCTTTTCTCAATTCTTTAGTAGAAGATGAGGAGACGTTTTATTTCGATCAAATCTATAATCAAACGGGTCAAGGTAAAACATCGGATGCTGAGTTCATTCTTGATAATTCTTTATATGGCATGCCGCAAGGATCGGCCTATGTAAATAAAGCGCAAAATACCTTTCAATCTACACCAGGAATATTAAAGGAATATGGTTATACATCTGCTTCCTTTCATGGGAATTATAAAACATTTTGGAATCGGAATGAAATGTATCGTTCTCAAGGCTATGACCGTTTCTATGATGCATCATATTATGATATGAATGAGAGAAATACGAAGAATTATGGATTGAAAGATAAACCTTTTTTTGAAGAGTCGATGCCAATATTACAGGGATTACCTGAACCTTTTTACGCAAAATTTATTACATTATCCAATCATTTTCCTTTTGAAATGGACGAATGGGATACAAATTTCCCACAAGCTAATACAAATGATAAGGTTGTTAATCAGTATTTCCAATCAGCAAATTACTTAGATTCCGCATTATCTAAGTTTTTCACAGGTTTGAAAAAGAGTGGATTGTATGACCGTTCTATTATTGTCCTTTATGGTGATCACTACGGAATTTCAGAGAATCATAATGAAGCGATGGCAGAGATTATCGGTAAAGAAATTACACCATTCGAAAGTTTAAAACTACAACAAGTCCCCGTCTTTATTCATATCCCTGGAGTGAAAACAGGTGATTATCCTCAACCTATCGGTGGACAATTGGATATTAGGCCTACACTTCTACATTTATTAGGGGTTGAAACCAATCAATATTTAGGTTTAGGAACAGATTTATTAGCTAAAGGTCATATCGAACTAACGCCATTACGAAATGGTGATTTTGTCTCGAATGATATAAGTATGATTAATCAGCGTTATTATGATAGTAAAAGCGGTAAAATGATATCGTATGAGGAGGAGTTTGATCAACTGACACAAGCAGCGAGAGAAAAACTTGATCTTTCAGATGAAATATTAACAAAAGATTTATTAAGGTTTTATCATCCAGCAGGGTTTACCCCTATCAATCGTGAGGACTATCAATATGTTCAAGACGATGAAGCGGAAAGTTAAAGTATTGAATGTGAACTTCAGGTTAAAATATAGCAAATAACTTATATTCAATGTTATACTTCATACATTGAAAAATTGATTAAGGGGGATAAAAGATGAGCGAATGCAAATTAGATCACACAATGACTGATGTAAAAAATAAGTATATAGATCAGCAATCGTATTTGCCTAAGGATTTGCATGCAAAGTTCGACCTTTTTTTCCAAGAAGAACATAGCCAAGAAATCCTAAACGATGTATTTCATTTATTAAAGAAATACGATTTAGCTGATGAAGAGGAGCAAGACACGAGAAATAATCGTCTTCATTTAGTCTTAAGAAATGTTTGATGATAAAGCGAGAGGACTTTTGTTCTTTCGCTTTTCATTTGTTGTTTTTTGGGTCGATGTGTGTAGCATGATTTGAAAGTATTTTAAAGTTGCTCTCATAAATTTAATCCAAGCTGAAACCCTCACAAAATAAAAAAAGAAGTTTTCCACTTCCAAGAAGAGTCCCAAACTATGAGCGTTGGCAAAATTAAACAAAAAAACTCTGCTCACGTACGAAAAGTGAGTGATTTTGATGTTAGACGTGGGGATACGTTGACACGTAACAAGTAAATGCCCCCTTCTTTCTCGAGTGAATTGTGGATATAATCTATTCTCATATAAATTTACATAATAGCTATTTTAGACTCACTGTTTTTATTTGTTGTTCTTAGTTTATAGTTCTTTCAGAATGATTTTACAAAAAAATTGTATGCATTAAAAAAATATTTTAATTATAGTTTATGTGTGTTATGATGATTAGGATTTGAAATACAACCATTTTGAAAACGGTTTCATTCGAAGAGTATAGGATGTGACAAAGATGAAAAAGAAGGATCAACATATATTTGACTTTGCTATTAGAACGGCAGATATGCTTGTGAAAATGTTTGGCCCTCATTGTGAAGTAGGTGTTCATGATTTCGCAGATTTTAAGAAATCGCTTATACATCTTGCTGGTAATGTAACTGGTCGTTCAATTGGTGCTCCAATTACGGATTTGGTTTTGAACGAATTAGCAAAGGGTAACCATGAGGCAGAGGATCTTGCCAACTATAAAACGCAGACACCAAAAGGAAATGTAATGAAATCATCGACCGTTTTCTTACGAGATGAACATAATAAAATTATTGGCGCGCTATGTATGAACTACGATATAAGCTTGATGATGCAATTTGGTGGTGTCCTTGAAACGTTAACAAACTTTAATGAAGAAGATACAAAGGATGAAACTTTCTTTACATCCGTACAGGATATTGTTCACGAAATGGTAGAACAAGTCCTTCAACCGTTTAAAAAGGCACCTGCAAGTATGACGATTGATGAAAAAATTGAGGCAGTGAAAAGGTTAGAGGAAAAAGGAACCTTCTTAATTAAAGGAGCCAATGAATATGTTGCTTCTATTTTAGGAGTTTCTAAGTTTACTATTTATAATTATTTACAAAAGATAAAAGTGATGAATGAGAATGAGAACACACATGAGTATGTATAAGATAAAGAGTCAGTTAATGATAAAGGAGCATAAGATATGAAATATAGATCAGCATTTGATATTATCGGCCCAGTTATGATCGGACCTTCTAGCTCACATACAGCTGGAGCTGCTCGAATTGGAAGGGTAGCTCGGACCTTATTTGGCAGACAGCCTTCTAAAGCGGAAATATATCTTTATGGTTCATTTGCAAAAACGTATAAGGGACATGGAACAGATGTGGCAATTGTAGGGGGAATTCTTGATTACGATACGTATGATGAACGCATCCCTGGATCGCTTCAATTAGCCGAGCAACTGGGAATGGAAATCGTGTTTTCTGTTGAAGAAGCAGTTGTCGATCATCCAAATACTGTGCGCATTAAATTGTTCGATGATGATAAAGAAATGGAGCTAGTTGGTATTTCCATTGGTGGAGGCTCTATTGAAATAATTGAATTAAATTCATTTGCGCTTAAACTTACAGGTGAACATCCCGCTATCTTAGTGGTCCATAATGACCAATTTGGTGTGATTTCAAAAGTTACTTACCTTTTAGCACAACATGAAATAAACATCGGTCATATGGAAGTGTCAAGAAAAGAAAAAGGGAAAATGGCTTTAATGGTCATTGAAGTTGACCAAAATATTGATCAAAACTTAATGGACGAAATTGCTCAGTTACCACATATCACTCAAGTCATCAAGATGGTGGATTAATGACAGCATGTAGGAGGGATGTATATGTTATTTAAGAACGCGGCAGAATTAGTAGAAATTGCAGACAAAGAGCAAATTAAAATTGCAGAAGTGATGATTCGCCAAGAAGTTGAAGTATCCGGGCGCGCACGTGAAGATATTATTGCCCAAATGGATCGTAATCTTACCGTTATGGAACAAGCAGTAGAGAGAGGTTTAAATGGTGTAACTTCCGTTTCTGGGTTAACAGGAGGAGACGCGGTTTTATTACAAAAATATATAAAAAGTGGAAAAGCACTTTCTGGTCATACACTGCTAGATGCTGTTAGCAAAGCTGTTGCTACAAATGAAGTAAATGCAGCAATGGGAACTATTTGTGCCACACCAACAGCGGGTTCCGCAGGCGTTGTACCTGGAACGTTGTTTGCTGTTAAGGATGTACTTAACCCAACAAGAGAGGAAATGATTGAATTCTTATTTACATCCGCAGCTTTTGGCTTTATTGTTGCCAATAATGCATCCATTTCCGGAGCAGCTGGTGGCTGCCAAGCAGAGGTGGGTTCAGCGAGTGGGATGGCAGCTGCAGCTATTACAGAAATGGCAGGCGGTTCACCTTCTCAAGCAGCACATGCGATGGCGATTACTTTAAAAAATATGCTCGGTTTAGTATGTGATCCTGTAGCTGGTTTGGTAGAAGTCCCTTGTGTGAAAAGAAATGCAATGGGTGCTTCAAATGCGATGACAGCTGCTGACATGGCATTAGCAGGTATCACAAGTAGAATTCCATGTGATGAAGTAATTGATGCCATGTATCGTATTGGTCAAACGATGCCTTCTGCGTTAAGAGAAACGGCTGAAGGTGGGTTAGCTGCTACACCAACAGGTAGAAGGTTAGAAAAAGAGATTTTTGGGAACAAAGCAAAAGCAGGTAAATAATATGAAATAGTACTTAAATGAACATTCTTGCTTCGTGTCTATACGATTCAAGAGTGTTTCTTTTTTTGATTGTTTAGGTAAAAGTTGTAGCATTACGGCTAATAAGGGATGAGGTATAGGAGAAAGAAGTAGAGCAAAGAGCGCTAGGTATTCTTTTTATCAAAATCGAATGAAAAAGTCTTAAAATAGTGCTTATCTTTCAATACGATAGGCGTTCAAACGTTCATCTTTTTCACAGATTTACAATTAAGTACAGACATAGCATAAGAGAAGACCACTACAATAGTGGTCTAATGTAAAATGGGTGCCAAAGGTAGTTGATGCTTGTGTATTTTGTCTATTATCCTCGTTCCCAAAACCTTTGTTTACCTACATTTTGTATATAAGTTTTAAAAGGGCCATTTGTGATTGTTACTCCAGGTTTATTAATAATACCAACTTCTTGGATTAAGTACATGCCACTTCGAGAAGAGCCGATCGGTTTATAATGATTATATTGTTCAATTATATAGCTCTTTGCTTTTTGATTAAAGTGAGGTGTAGCTCCTCTTCCAGATACGACAAATAGACTGTCATAAACCAGTGGAGAGCCTGTTAAAAAGGAATCGTCGACTTGAAGCGTACTACCATCAGTTCCATTCAATGTTTCCTGTGTTTCACTAATAATGAACGGGCGAGTTTTTGCTGCGAGTAGCTGTTGTAATAATGGACGTACAATAGCTGCATCATATTGGTCAGCTACGATGATCCCCACCTTTAAAGTAGCTGGCGAAAAAGTTGTGTTTGCCATACTAAGTGCTTTAGAGGACGCAGTTTCCGATGATTCTTTCACATTTGGTGGCTCAACACCAATTTTATGTGCCACGGATGTGGCAAGATCGTGGCTAATATGACCAATGAGGTTGACTACATTTTGTCTGACCATTTTACTTTTTACTTTACCTAATTCAAAGCTAAAAGCTAAGAAAATATGATTCCTTTCAACATCACTCATACTATTCCAAAATAACCTCGCCTGAGAAAAGTGGTCTGTAAAACTTGGAGCAGTTTTTCGAACTTTCATGCCTTCAACTTGAGAAGGATATGTGAGGAATCCTCCTCTTGCTGGGGGTACTTCATAAGGTGTATTGTTTTGCAAGGAATTATTGTGATAAGCGACTTTATCCTTATCGATAATATATCTGGCTGCTCCATCTCGTTGGTTGTTATGAAATGGACAAACAGGACGATTAATAGGAATTTGCTGAAAATTTGTTCCTACACGATATATTTGTGTATCTGAATAGGAAAAAATACGCGTTTGTAGTAGGGGGTCATTAGAGAAGTCAATACCACGAACAATACTACCAGGGTGAAGAGCAACTTGTTCTGTTTCGGCAAATACATTATCTACATTTCGATTCAATGTCATTTTACCTATTTTCCGTACGGGAACAAGCTCTTCTGGCCATAATTTAGTCGCATCTAGAATATCAAAGCCGAATTTAAATTCGTCTTCTTCATTTATGACTTGTATGCCTAATTCATACTCAGCAAAGTGACCTTCTTCGATATTTTCCCATAAATCTCTGCGGTGAAAATCGGCATCAGCTCCGCCAAGTTTTTGTGCTTCATCCCAAATTAACGAGTGCAGGCCGAGTACAGGCTTCCAATGAAATTTAACAAATCTCGCTTCGTTATTTTTATTAACCAGTCTAAATGTATGGACGCCGAAGCCCTCCATCGTTCTAAAGCTACGGGGAATTGTCCGGTCAGACATAATCCACATCATCATTGCTGCAGATTCTTCATTGCTAGAAATGAAGTCCCAAAAAGTGTCGTGAGCTGTTTGACCTTGTGGAATTTCATTATGCGGTTCAGGTTTTACTGCATGAATGAGATCTGGAAATTTAATACCGTCTTGAATAAAGAAGATGGGAATATTATTCCCTACCAGGTCAAAATTACCTTCTTCTGTATAAAATTTTGTTGCAAATCCCCGTACATCTCGGTTCGTTTCATTTACCCCTCTAGAGCCCGCCACCTGAGAAAAACGGACGAATACTGGTGTTTCTAAACTAGGATCTTGAAGAAAATGAGCCATTGTTATATCTTCTAACGATTCATATACACGAAAAACCCCATGGGCAGCAAATCCCCTCGCGTGAACTACTCTCTCAGGAATACGCTCTCTATCAAAATGAGCCATTTTATCCTGAAATATAAAATCCTCCATCAAGGTGGGACCGCGTTCACCAGCTGTTAGAGTATTTTCGTCATTCGCAATTTTTACCCCTTCATTAGTTGTTAACGGTTGATTTTTATTTTCACGAATGAATGCTTCTAATTGTTTCGTTTTTTTATTTTCTGGCTTTTTGCCTTCTCGCTCCACTACAGTCACCTCCATTATCAAAGGTATGATGACGGTAAAAAAGTATGTATAAAATTTTATGATATACGCTTTTGATGGTCTTTCACGGCAATTAATATCCCTTTATTAATCCAATAATTGAAGTTTTCTGGCGGGAAAACGCCACGTCTTTGTGAAGACCCCATTTCAATAATAATACTACTATCACTTACATCCAAAACCTTCAAAGATTTTGACAAACATAAGTTCGGTAAAAAACCATCTTTAATTTTAAACTCCATATTCTTTTTAATAGCCATGTAGATTCGCCTCCATTTGAAATGATGCATTAATGCGATAGACTAGGCTTTCATTCGCCTAATCTTTTAGATAATACAGAACTTATATAAATCGTATCTTAAAAACCTTTTAAATGTTTATTTTCCTTTGCTGTTTACTTGGATTGTTCAATTATAATGTAACCAATTTTCATGAGGTTTATCCTTTTATAAGAGTATTTCAGCAATGATGAAGAATAATAGAAAGAACAATGTTGTTGGTTTAAATATTGAAAGGGGCAATAAGAGATGGAATTTCCCGTCATACATACAAATTTTTGGGATGCTATGATCGCCATTCCCATCGTGATTATCTTTACGCAAATGTTAAAATATTTTCTAGGGATTAGTAAACCTTTTGTACCAACAGTGGCTATACTTATTGGGTTAATTGTATCGATTTTTATTAGTCATAGAGGTGATCTCATTGCAGGGGTCTTTATGGGTTATTTTTATGGTTATGGGGCTATTGGTAGTTACGCTTCCCTTAAAACATCTTTGCTTTATTTTAGAAATAAAAAATAATTCAAAAGGGTATAGAGTTTATTAAAACGAAAAAACACGAACAAATTTCCATTTGTCCGCGTTTTATAAAGGATATCATTCCGATTTACTTGGCGTATGAGTCACAAATTGCATCCTTTCATTAAACATTGTTGGATAGGAGAGGAATCCAAGTATAATACTCGTAATAACAGCAGATGAAAGCAACATAAATAGAATCAACAATTGAAACATGACAGCCTGAACAGGATCAGCGCCTGCAATTATTTGTCCACTCATCATCCCAGGTAGTTGTACAAGACCAATCGTTTTTTGACTTTCAATTGTTGGTATTGTACTTGCGCGAATACTAGTCATTAACTGGCGATGAATGGCTTGTTTCGGTGTACCCCCCAATGAGAGAAAAAGTTCTACTTCTCCTGTTCTGTTTTCAATTTCCGCGGTAAATCGATTAAGAAATAATATTGATAATACCATCGCATTACCAATAATCATTCCACTAATGGGTATCATATATTGCGCAGTTGCTGGAATAATTTTAAGACTAATAAGGACACTTTGGGTCAACACTTCAATAAAGCAGTATGTAAGAATTAGTTTCCATGTAATGCCTTTGATCATCACACCTTTTTTTCTTGCATTATGTACGGCAGCAGTAATAATGAGAATAATCATTAAAAAGATATAGAAAAAGCTTTCTGAATCAAAAACGAATTGCAACACGTAACCGACCGCAAGAAGTTGGATGATTGAGCGAATGGTCGCAATCAAGACATCCTTCTCAAGACCTAGCTTGAATGTTTTAGATAAGAGAATAGGAATAAGAACAAATATTAATGTCAGAGATAATTGGAAAAAAGTCATTTTTCCTCACCACCTTCAAAAAACTGCTTGACCTTATCATTAGAGGTTGAAACAATTTCAGAACTTTTTCCATGTGCCGCTAGTTTGCCATCTATAATTACCCACGTCTCATCCCCTATGCGTAGTGCTTGATCAAGATTATGAGTAATCCAAACAATGGTTGTTTTTCTCTTTTGATTAATGGATGTAATTAGTTGCTCAACTTCCCTTTGTGAAGTTTGGTCAAGGGCTGATGTAACTTCGTCTAACAATAATATTACTGGTTCATTCAATAATGTCCGCGCGATAGACACCCTTTGTTGTTGCCCTCCAGAAAGGTCTGTTGCTTTGCGGTGAAGAAATTCTTCATTCAATCCAATCAAATTAAGCATTTCAATCGCCTTTTCTTTTGACAACTTTTCTCCATTGAGGGTTAGCGGCAACGATAAATTATCATAGACATCCCCTTCTATCATAATGGCTTTTTGCAGAACTATTCCTACATTACGACGTAAAACTGTTGGTGTAATGGTCAAAATATCCTCACCATGAATGAAAATGTCTCCAGATGAGGCTGATTTCATCCCATTACATAAATGAAAGAGTGTAGATTTGCCCGAGCCTGATGGACCGACAACGGTCGTTATATTCCCCGATGAAATAGTACCAGTTATGTCTTTAATAATTGATAATGAATCAGTGTGATAATGTACATTTTGAAATGAAATTGCTGTATGCAAATATAACCACCCTTTTAAATTTATGATAAATCTTTATGTACAATCTTAGTATATCCTAAAGGATGAGATTGGTTAGATATTTAAAACATTCTTGCTTAAAATGCCGAAGAAATAACTTGATGTTCTTTAAAATAAAGCGCTCTAACGGTTACTTAGTATAAAGACTTCACTTAATATTTGAAAAAAGAAAAGGATTTATTAAAGGAAGTAAAGAAAAGAAAATATATAACAATGACAACATAGAGGAGGTAAAAATGATGAAAAGATATGAATTAGCAGTGATTCCTGGTGATGGTATCGGGAAAGAGGTTGTACCTTCTGCCGTAAAAGTGCTCCAAACAGCAGCGACTTTACATGGTGGTATTCAATTAGAGACAACTGAATTTCCATGGGGGTGCGACTATTATCTCAAACATGGCAAAATGATGAGTGATGACGGTCTAGAGCGACTGAAGAATTTTGATGCGATTTTTTTAGGGGCAGTAGGAGATCCGAACAAAGTTCCCGATCATATTTCATTATGGGGGTTACTCATTCACATTAGGAGAGAATTTGAGCAGACCATTAATATCCGACCAGCCAAATTATTTAAAGGGCTAACCTCCCCTCTCGTTGATCCAGGGGCATTTAATTTTCTAGTTGTACGTGAAAATAGTGAGGGCGAGTATAGTGAATCTGGTGGGAGAATACATAAAGAAACAGACGAAATCGCTATCCAAAACGCCATTTTTACGAGAAAAGCAACGGAAAGAGTAATGGATTATGCGTTTAAGCAAGCTGTTCTTCGTAAGGGTCATGTCACTTCAGCTACGAAATCTAACGGTATTGTCCATTCGATGCCATTTTGGGATGAAGTGTTTAATGATGTGAGTAATCGCTATACAGGAGTGCGTACATCATCTGTGCATATTGATGCACTAGCTGCTTTTTTTGTTACCAAACCGAGCGATTTCGATGTGATCGTTGCTAGTAATCTTTTTGGAGATATTTTAACTGATATTGGTGGAGCGATTATGGGGAGTATTGGTATAGCCCCTGCAGGAAACATCAATATAAATGGGAAATATCCGTCCATGTTTGAGCCTGTACATGGTTCAGCGCCAGATATTTATGGTAAAGGAATAGCCAATCCAATCGGGCAAATATGGACGGCTTCGTTAATGTTAGATCATTTAGGTGAAATCGCACTAGCTAGAGAGGTCTTACGAGCAATGGAAGAAGTTACTGATGCAGGGATAAAGACGAGAGATATTGGCGGAAATGCTACGACTGATGAAGTGACAAATAAAATTTGTCTTCAATTACAAAATAATATTGGCTGAATGTAGGGAGGTTGAAGATATTTGATGAATCAAATGTTTAGTTTTTTATTCGTACCTGCGATCTCTACCAAGATGGTAAATAAGGCTTTAACAATTAAGCAATCAGCCATCATACTTGACTTAGAGGATTCTGTTGCCCATTCCAAAAAGCATGTAGCCAGAGAGAAGGTCTCTGGTTATATGAGTGAACTTAATGAATGGGATAGGCAAAGGGTATATATTAGGATTAATGATAGTGAAAGTCCGTATTTTTATCATGATCTCCAATTAGTTAAAGTATGTAAGCCACGGGGACTATTTATCCCAAAAGCAGAAGATAAAAACATGATAAAGGAGATAGCAACTTATTTGGCAGACGAATCGATAGCTCTTATTCCCTTAATCGAAACGGCAAAAGGGATACATTATTCATTTGACATTGCCACTGCAACAGAAACCGTTGAAAGACTGGCTTTTGGTGCGGTTGATTATTGTTTAGATACAAATATTGAGGTAGGAGAGGGGAGGGAAGAGTTATTATACGCACGTTCACAACTAGTAAACGCTTCAGCAGCAGCTAAAATACTACCCCCTATTGATTCTGTGTTCCTTCATTTAGAGAATAGCAATGATCTCATTAAAGAAACAACCCATGGCCGGAAAATAGGCTTTGCTGGTAAATTAGCGATTCATCCAAAGCAAGTCGTACGAATCAATGATGTGTATCATCAAGAGAATAACAACCGTATTCATGAAGCGAAAGAAGTGATTAGACTGTTTGAAGACGCTGAGAAAGAGGGAAAAGCATCAATTAATGTGAATGGGCGTTTAGTGGATTATCCCGTTTATAAACAGGCTAAGAAATTACTACAGATAAATAGTGAGTGTAATGAATCAAGGTGATGACACTTTCATATTGTGAACTGTAAAATGTTTGATACGCTAGTATTAGCTGACCCCTTTTCGGCGAACACTTAGTTTTACTACTCTTTAAATAAATTTCAGAAAAGTATAGACAATTTTAATTGGATTTTGTATCCTGTTTTAAAAGGGAGTAAAGGGTGAGTGATCATTGACGATTGATGTTGATTTGAAATTAGATAATCGCGATACACTGCATTTAAAAGTATGTAATGTTCTCCGAGAAGCAATTATAAAAGGTCAGTTTAAACCTGGTGAACGATTAAAACAATCAGATTTAGCAGAAAAACTTGGTGTCAGTAGAATGCCGATTAGAGAAGCATTGAGAAAATTAGAATCTGAAGGTTTAATTACCCTAGTACCACATAAAGGAGCTATTGTTAAAACGATTCATTTATCAGATTTACAAGAGGTGTACACCTTAAGAGCACAGTTAGAGAAGATGGCTTTTATCCAAAGTGCAAAGCTGCTTACAGATACTGAAATCACGAGATTAATAGATCTTGTACATTTGATGGAAGATAGTGAAGATGTAGATGAATTTATTGAAAGAAATATAGAATTCCATCAATTATTATTAAAGCACTGCCATTGGGAGAGATTAAATGGTTTTATTGACACACTATGGAATGGGCTACCACAACAAACACCACATTTTATTACAGGTCAGACGGCTACATCAAATGAAGAGCATCGGGAGATTATCAAAGCGATAAGAGAGAAAAGATTTGAGCATGCAGGTGAGATTTTGTCTCATCATATTTTAAGAACAGGTGAATCACTTATTCACAGTTTAAAAAATGAAAGAATGAAATAAATATTGATTCATCAGGAAGGCAGCACGAATTTTTCAGAGCTGCCTTATCTTTTGCAAACGTTTACTTTAACGAAGGAAGGAAGAATGGACAATGGCTTTAACGGAAAAAATTTCAGAATATATAATTAATTTAGACTATCAAGATTTACCAAAAGATGTGATTGAGTTTACGAAAGTATGTATTTTAGATTGGTACGGTTCAGCAATAGCAGGAATAGATGAACCACCAGTGGTTGCATTAAAAGAGACGTTATTTGAAATGGGAGGGAATGAACAGGCAACCCTTATTTCCGGTGAAAGGACTTCTCTTGCAAATGCTGCCATGATTCATAGTGCTGCTAGCCATATAGTGGAGTTAGATGATATTCATAAAGGATCGATTATTCATGCAGCAACAGTTGTGATTCCTGCTGCTTTATCTGTGTGTGAAGCGTATGACTTATCAATAGAAGAATTAATTACGAGTATCGTCATCGGCTATGAAGTTTGTTATCGTATCGGTGAAGCGGTTACGCCTAGTCATTATTATTATTGGCATAATACCGCAACATGCGGGACTTTCGGAGCAGCAGCTGCAGCAGCGAAGTTATTAGGGCTTAATAAACAACTAATCGTTCATGCTTTGGGGAATGCAGGGACACAGGCAGCGGGGTTATGGGAATTTATTGAAGATGGAGCCAATTCAAAACAGCTTCATACTGCAAAGGCATCCTATAATGGTGTACTTGCAGCACTCCTTGCTAAAAAAGGCTTTACAGGTGCCTCAAAGATATTAGAAGGTGATCGTGGTTTTTTCAAGGCAATGAGTGATTCGTACAACGAACAAAAGATTATTGAAGGACTCGGTGAGAAGTTTAAAATAATGGAAAATGGTTTTAAGCTTTATGCTTCCTGTCGTCATACCCATCCGAGTATGGACTGTGTGCATACATTGATGAACAAACATTCAATTGACTCTACTAAAATTGAAAAAATCCTCATAGAAACCTATCAAACGGTATTAGATATAACAGATAATCCCAAACCTCGTTCCATTTATGCAGCAAAATTTAGTGTACAATTCTGTGTTAGCTTAATTGCCCTTAAAGGCAGCGCTTTTCTACAAGACTTTAATGAAAGATCATTAAATAATAGTGAAATTAGAGAAATGATGAATAAAGTACGAGTAGCATCAACAAAGGATTTTACGGATGCCTATCCAGAACAATGGGGTGCAAAGGTAACTATTGTCTTAAGGAATAAAGAAAGTTATAGTTTCGCGACTGAATTTCCAAAAGGAGACCCAGAGAATCCTGCCAGTAAAAAACAAATGGTTGAGAAGTTCCAGTCATTAGTGGCTCATAAGATCACAGATGTAGATCATAGAGTAGATGATATATACAATATTGAAAATTTAAAAATAAAGGATTGGCTACTGGCAAATAGCCCAATTGTAAATGGAAATGAGGCTTGATGATGAAAGTGATTGCTTATGACCATATAGTGGAAAAAGTAGCGAAGCTTTGTCAGGAAGCGAACTTTGACCTTGGCGAAGACGTTATTTCTGCTTTTCGACAAGCGGTAGAAACAGAAAGGTCACCAATTGGGAAAGATATCCTGTTAGATTTAATTGAAAATGCGAATATCGCTACAGAAAACCGTGTGCCTATGTGTCAGGATACAGGTGTTTCCGTTTTTATAGTTGAATTAGGTCAAGACTGTTTGATTAAAGGTGGGACAATTACAAGTGCCATTAATGAAGGTGTAATGAAAGGATATAAAGACGGGTATTTACGGCATTCTATCGTCAATAATCCCCTGACACGAGATAAATCTGCAACATATAACAGCCCTGCCATTATTCATATTGAAATGAAAGCCGGAGATCAACTCGTTATCCATATGTCGGCAAAAGGGGGAGGGAGTGAGAATATGAGTGCACTTAAAATGTTAACCCCAGCAGATGGTATCGAAGGCGTAAAAGAGTTCATCTTAACAACCGTTGAAAATGCAGGACCTAATGCTTGTCCACCTTTAGTTGTTGGAATTGGAATTGGTGGGAATTTTGAACGCTGCGCTTATTTAGCTAAAAAATCATTGTTTAGACCGATTGGTCAACATCATCAGTCTCCAATAGTTGCCCAATTAGAAAAAGATTTAATGAAGAACATAAATGAAATGGGGATTGGTCCTCAAGGCTTAGGTGGCGATACAACTGCCATAGATGTAAAAATCGAGTTAGAACCATGTCATATCGCTGCACTTCCTGTGGCTGTTAATTTAAATTGTCATGCGTCAAGACATAAAGAATTGAGAATGTGAGGCTGATAGAATTGGAAAAAAAGCAGTTAACTTTACCCTTAAAACCAGAAGAGTTGGAAACATTAAGGGCAGGACAGCAAGTCGAATTATCAGGCTTAATATATACAGCAAGAGACGCAGCCCATAAAAAAATTTATGATCTTTTATCTCAACAAGAAACGGTTCCATTCACGGTAGAAAATGCTTTTATTTATTACGTTGGTCCGACCCCAGCAAAACCTGACCAAGTGATTGGCTCCGCTGGTCCAACTACTAGTAGTAGAATGGATAAATATACACCATTATTATTAGAGCATGGCTTAAAAGGAATGATTGGAAAAGGATATCGAAATGAAGAAGTAAAGGAAAGTATAAAAAGAAACAAAGCCGTTTATTTAGCAGCAATAGGGGGCACCGGCGCACTTCTTTCTACGGCTATTAGAGAGGCTGAGGTTGTGGCATTTCCTGAGTTAGGTCCGGAGGCAGTATACAAGCTCACAGTAGAAAATTTTCCAGTTACAGTTATTATCGATTCTTTAGGTAATGACTGGTATATACAAGCAAGAGAGAAGTTTCAACAAAAAAGATCAACTCTATAATTATTAATTACTATTTTTAAAGGACAAAGTCTCATATGTCTATCAATTGTATCCATTATCCCAAATAAATTATCTGTTTTATTAATAAAATATTGAATATTATTAATATATATAATAGTATAATTAATAAATTCAGAAAATTCTAATTAGGTGGTGGGGATAGATGGAGTTCGAATACACAAATGAAAACCAACAAGTCTTACAAATGGTAAAGGAGTTTGTCCGAAAAGAAGTGTCACCTCATATTAAATATTATGAGAAAAATCAATTATTCCCGAAAGATATTTTTGAAAAAATGGGCTATCTAGGTTTTTTTGGTGCTTGTTTTCCTGAGCGATATGGTGGGTCTGAATTAGGTTTTCTTAATTTAGCTATCATTGCTGAAGAAATATCGAAAGCACATCCATCGTTAGGTTATGCCTTTAATATGCAAGCAATGACCTGCCCTTTTACAATCTTAAATTGGGGAAATAAGCAGCAAATTGAAAAATATGTCCCTTCTCTAATAAAGGCAGAGAAAATTGGTATGTTCGCTCTTACTGAATCTGGTGGTGGCTCAGACCCTGCTGGAGCAATGAAGACAACGGCTGTTTTAGATGGTGATGAGTACGTGCTGAATGGATCAAAAATGTGGATTACTTTTGCTAACGAGGCAGATGTAGGTGTGTTGTTTGCGAGAACAAATCCAGAAGCTGGTCATAATGGCATTTCTGCATTTATTATTGAGACTAATGTACCAGGGTTTTATGCAAAACCAATCGAAATCAGTTCACTAGGATATATGACAAGAAGCTGTGAAGTATTTTTAGAGGATTATCGAATCCCCAAAAGTCAATTATTAGGTAAAGAGGGAGGAGGCTTTAAAATTGCGATGAACGCGCTTGATTATGGACGCTTAACTGTTTCTTCACGATTGGTTGGTATTGCTCAAGGTTGTATTGATGAGGCGATATCTTATGCAAACAAACGAGAAGTGAGTGGTGTGCCAATTGGTCAATATCAAATGATTCAACATTTGATTGCGGATATGGTAGTAGAAACAGAGGCTGCAAGATTGCTTACGTATAAAAGCGCTTACTTAAAAGATAAAGGCGAAGCGGCGACTAGACAAAGTGCATACGCAAAATATTTTGCTTCAGAAGTAGCTACCAAAGCTGCAAGAAGTGCGTTAGAGATATTTGGTGGCAATGGTATAGCAGATGAATATCCGATTATGAAGTATGTAAACTATGCGAATATGCTTCACTTTGGTGAAGGGTCGGCAAATATACAACGTATACTGATTGCTAATGATGCCTTAGGGGAAAAGGATGCTAATCGTCATCATATCGAAAGAAAGTATTCTTTAAGTAGTGATATTAAAAAGGTGAGGGTGTAGTCGATGAGTGATAGGCAACCACTTGAAGGCGTAAAAGTATTGGATTTATCTCGTGTTTATGCAGGACCTGGGGGTTCAATGATACTAGCAGATTTAGGTGCTGATGTCATCAGAATAGAGGCACCGAATGGTACTGATAGTATGAGAGATTGGGTCCCTTTCATAGGTGGAGAAAGTACGTATTATTTTACCGCTAATCGTAATAAAAAATCAGTAGAGTTGGATTTGAAAAACCAAAAAGGGAAGGATATCTTTTTAAAGCTCGTACAAGAGGCAGATATTGTCTTAGAAAACTTTAAAACAGGTACTTTGAAAAAGTTAGGTCTCGACCTACAACAACTTAAAAAGGTAAAAAAAGATATTATATTATGTTCGGTTACCGGATATGGGCAAACGGGACCGTATAAAGGGGAACCGGGATTTGATCCTGTTATGCAAGCGATAGGTGGTCTAATGGATGTTACTGGACTTCCAGAGGGAGACGCAACAAGAGTGGGACTTCCACTAGTCGATATTATGACGTCACAATATGTAACAATAGCGATTCTCGCAGCTTTAAGACAAAGAGATCAAACAGGAAAGGAACAATCTATTGATCTATCCCTATTTGAAGTACAATTAAGTGCACTTGCCAATGTAGCAAGTAGTTATTTAAATGCAGGTACAGTTTCAACAAGAGTTGGCAATGATCATAGTTATATTGTTCCTTATCAAGTATTTAAATGCAGTGACCGTCCATTAATGGTTTGTTGTGGTAATGATAAATTATTTGCGAATTTTTGCGTTGTTTTAGATCGTGAAGAATGGATTGGGGACGAGAGGTTTAAAACGAATCAAGCTAGAGTAACTAACCGTGAAGTGTTAACAAATAGAATCGCAGATATGATGATAACCAAAACGGCAGATGAATGGTTCACTCAATTATCACAAGTAGGTGTTCCAGCTGGACCAGTAAATAATATCGAACAAGTTTTTCAACATCCTCAAGTTGAGGCGAGAGAGGTTGTAGAAGAAGTTTCCCATGTAAAGCTTGGACATATTAAATTGGTGAAAAGTCCACTTAAAAATTCTACCCTAAATGTTAAAACAAAAGCAGGGCCACCTGTTTTAGGACAGCATACAGAAGAACTTCTACATGCATTAGGGTATCAAAAATTAGAGATTGATCAATTGAGAAAAGAGGGAGTTATTGGTTCGTTAGCCGAGCGGAAAATGTGATTATGAACAATAATGGAGGTGTTTCCAATGAAAAAGTTTCTTCTATTGACTTTATTTTTTGTATGTATTTTATTAAATGGCTGTAGTCAACAGACATCCAATGAAAGCGCTTCCGATGAAGTGTATGTGATGGATATAAATAATTGGCAGCCATCTACACATCACTATGCTTATAATGCGTGGGAGCCATGGAAAAAGATGGTGGAAGAAAAGACGAATGGAAGAGTTAAAGTCAATATTTATCATGGGAGTGCCTTAGGAAAGTCTAGCTCCGTTTACCAAGATATAAAAGGAGGGCTCTATGATGTGAGTCTTCTCGTAACGAACTATTTTTATGATACACCTTTTTTTCCTTATACAATCGGTAGTTTACCTTTTGCATTACAAGGACCTGTTGAGGCAAACAAGGTTTTAAGTAAATTCGAAGATCGATTTGCAGACAAAGGGTTAGATAATGTCATCCTTATGCCACCAACCTCAACAGATGCCTATGATTTATTTTCTACAACTCCTATTCACACAATGGAAGATTTACAGAATAAAAAAATGAGAATGAGCGGAAAAGGCGAAAATGCCTTTATTCAATCATTAGGAGGAACACCCGTATCGATCACATCTGAAGGCATATACGAAGGATTAGAAAAGGGGATGATTGATACCGCATTTTATACACCTATTGGCGGTGAAGCAGTAAGGTATTATGAACCTGCCCCTTATATTACACAAATGTCAGTACTCGTAAACCCACTCATTCCTGTAATGAATAAAAACTTCTATGATCAGCTCCCACCAGATTTACAAAAATTATTTACAGAAGAATTGAATCCTGCATTATCAGAAATGTTTACAAAGAGTTATGTTACAGAGTTAGCTGCTTCTAATGAGCAGCTAGAAAAAGCAGTTGAAAAAAGAGGCGAATATATTAAACTTTCAACAGAAGAAGACATTAAGTACCGTGAAGCAGGTAAAGGTGCTTGGGAGTTATGGATAGAAGATGCAAATAAACGTGGATTTGATGGAGATGAAATGGTAGAAGCTTTTTTTGAAATTCTCCGTGAAGAAGATTACCCTTTACCATTTGAAAATTAAAACAGTTAAGGTGGTGGAATGCATGAGAAAGCTTGAAGAGGTCATACACTTTTTAACTGCAATAACAAAATATATTGCGTTAGCAACGATGACACTGATGATGATATTTATTACCTTTGCTGTGTTTAGTCGGATGTTATTTTCACCTATTATTGGTGATATCGAAATTGTTCAGTTAGGTATGGTAGTGCTAATCATGTGTGGTTTGGCTTATACAGAACAAGTTAACGGACATATTACAATAGATATTATTACAAGCAGACTTTCATATAAGTGGCAACGCGTATTAGAGATATTTGGCGCATTTCTTACATTTATTATTACCATCCTCATTGCCTATATTTATCTTCATGTCGGGATCTTTCATCAACTAACAATGCCTATATCTACAACTCTTTTAGAAATTCCTTTTTACCCCTTTGATTATATCATTACAATCGGTTTTCTCATGTGGGGAGCTGAGGCTTTTCTAAGAATGCTCAAGCTCATCCTTTCATTAAATCATGAAAATATAGGAGGTGATGAACATGCCGGTTGAATGGTTTGGTGTTATCGTTATTTTGATCATGTTTGTTTTAATGTTTTTTAAAGTACCCATTGCAATCGCAATGGTCGTACCAGCTGTACTAGGAATCTTTTATTTGAAAGGTTGGACGGCATTAGCCACAGTTGTTGAAACAGTGACATGGGATCATAGTTTTAGTTATACGTTAAGCACTATCCCTATGTTTGTTCTAATGGGAGAACTATTATTTATCTGTGGAATTAGTACAGAGCTCTTTAATACTTTCAGACTTTGGCTTAGTAGATTAAGAGGTGGACTTGGGATGGCGACAATTGCATCTTCTGCTGTTTTTGCGGCCGCTTCAGGTTCAAGCCTAGCAAATACTGCCACAATGGGTGTCATTGCATCGAAGGAAATGCTAAAGGCTGGTTATAACAAATCATTAACCGGAGGAACGATTGTCGCAGGAGGAACATTGGGTGTGCTCATTCCACCGAGTACATTGTTTATTCTATATGGGATGATGACTGAACAATCTATCGGACAGCTTTTAGTTGCGGGCATTATACCGGGGATTATTCTTATCATTTTATATATGATCACCGTTTATGTAGTTGTATCTTTAAAGCCAGAATTAGCACCGATGATTCATACAGAGGTGAAATGGAAGGATCGTTTCATCGCATTGAAATCTACAATATGGATTATTTTGTTATTTGGCATTGTGATTGGGGGTATGTATATCGGATGGTTTAACCCAACTGAAGCAGCAGGGATTGGGGCATTCTTTACGTTTATTTTTGCATTAATCAGAAGGAAATTAACGATTCAGTCATTTGTTAAAGCATTATCTGCTACTTTAAAAACAACAGGATTTTTATTTGCCATAATTATTATGGCATTTATCTTAAATTACTTCTTAACAATTACAAGATTGCCTTTTCTATTAGCGGATATTTTCGAATCTATCTCAGTTCCCCCTTTTCTATTATTTGTGCTTATTATTCTTATGTACATTTTATTAGGAATGGTAATGGATGCTCTTGCTATGGTTGTTGTTACATTACCGATTATTCTACCGATCATTCTAGCGATGGATATGAATTTAATTTGGTTCGGTGTCATTATTGTTTTGGTGATGGAAATGGCAATGATCACACCTCCTGTTGGGATGAATTGTTTTGTGCTAAGAGGATCAGCCCCAGACCTTACTTTAGAACAAATTTTTAAAGGAGCAAGTTTATTTTTAATTCCCATTTTCCTATTAATTATTATTCTTTATCTTTTTCCTGATATTGCTCTGTTTCTACCTAAAAATATGTATTAAGAGGAAGGTGAAAATATGTTTACGAGTGACGACCTTAAACCAATGTTAGAACCAAACGCAGTAGCTATTATAGGAGCTAGTGGAGACAAAACGAAAATCAGCTATAAACCAATAGCGAATTTAAAAGAGGTAGGCTATCAAGGTGAAGTTTATCTTGTAAATCCAAAATATGAAGAGATATTAGGTTTTCCATGCTATCAGAAGATAGAAGAACTACCTGAATATATTGACTTAGCATTGATTTGTGTAGCTGCTAAAAGTGTATTATCTATTATTAAACAATTACATGCGAAGAAGGTAAAAAGTATTTTGATTTTTAGTTCTGGATTTACAGAAATAGGTGGAGAAGGAGCGAAGTTAGAGGAAGAGATAAGGGAGTATTCAAAAGGAAACCATTTGCCGATTTGCGGTCCAAATTCTCTCGGGTTATTTAACTTAAATAAGCAGATGATTGCTTCCTTTTCCAGTTTAAAAGCATGTGATGCTGCAGCGATTGCATTTGTTACACAAAGCGGAGCAATGGGTTCTTTAACTCATACATTAGCAACTGAAATGGGTATCGGATTTCAAGCTTTTGTATCTAGCGGAAATGAAAGCACGGTTGATTTCTTTGAGTATATTGATTATTTTGCTAAAAGTCCTGACATAAAAGTCATTGGTGGATATTTAGAGGGAGCAAGAAATATAACTAAAATGAATCGTGCAATAAAGGCTAGTCATGAAAATAATAAACCAATAGTATTAATAAAAGTTGGTACGTCAGTTATCGGGGCGGATGCGGCTAGTTCGCATACTGCATCATTAGCAGGTAATGCGAAGATTTATCAATCTTATTTTGCTGCAAACAATGTGGTTCTTGTTGATGATGAGGAAGAATTAATTGATACATTATCACTGTTTCATTATGCTAAAAATATCTCTAAAGACGGAGGGGCGGTTATCGTCACACAATCAGGTGGTGCAGGCATAATGATGGCTGACCAATGTGAACGTAAAGGAATGAAACTTGCCACTTTAAAAGCAGAAACGAAAGAGAGATTATCACAAACTCTTCCAGCTTTTGCTTCTATTAAAAACCCAGTTGATATGACGGCACAAGTGAATCAAAATCCTCAACAAATACTTGATACTCTATCTGTGCTAGTTGAAGCAATTGAAGTGCAAACCATCGTGCTTTATATTCAAATGACGGATCATTTATTTACACCTATTATCGACAAACTCAGTAAGTTGATTAAACAAGCTAATAAGCCCGTTGTTGTTTGTTGGTCTGGAATACAGGAAGAAACAAAAAAGGCAGTCTTTAAGGAAAAAAGTATTCCTTGGATTCCTACACCAACACGGACCATTAATGCCCTAGCACATGTCGTAAATTACTATACGGCAGAAAAGCAAGCTTACGATCAAACGAGAAAAGAGATTCGTAAGCATACACCCATGATCGTAAATGAAAAACTAAATGAATGGGAAGGAAAGCAACTATTACAATCGATTGGTATAAAAGTGCCTAAAGGTTCTTTTGTTCGTAATCAAGAAGGTCTGCATGAGCATAGTCTTCCTTTTCCTCTTGTCTTAAAAGGAGTTTCGAAGGAGATCACTCATAAATCAGACTATCAGTTGGTTCAAACAAACATCAACAGTCAACAAGAGTTACTGCAATTTTATGAAGGGATGATTAATAGGATAAAGCATCATCATATCGAACATCTTATCGAAGGGATGATGATTGAAGAAATGGCAGATGAGGGAATTGAGGTGATTATTGGAGCAATTGACGACCCTACATTTGGACCGACAATCATGTTTGGTATCGGTGGGGTATTTACGGAAGTGCTTGAGGATGTTGTTTTCTTGCCTGCACCAATTACAGAGAGCCAAGCGTTACAAATGATTGCTTCTATTAAGGCATTTCCACTTCTAAATGGAGTGAGGGGAAAACCTAAGTCAGATATAAAAGCATTGGCATTAACGATACAAACTTTATCCGAATTTTGTTTATCTCATCAAGGGGAATGGAGAGAAATGGAATTTAATCCGATCCTTGTCCATAAAGAAGGTAATGGTGTTACCGCGGTTGACGCCGTCATTGTTGGGAAAAAACAAGCAGAGATATATAGTTGATTCACTTACCCTTATTAATGAGACAAAGTGCAGAGACCTCATTAATAAGGGGGTTTATATACTTAAATCAAATAGGGCTTCTGTTCAGTTACAAACGATAAAAACTTCTGTATTCCTCCAGCAATTACGGTATCTTGATGGTAAACAAGGTGAGAGTGACGATACAAATGCAGGTTATCACTTATTGGAATGATTTGGAGCTTACCATTTTCAATCTCTTCTTGTACCGAAATACTTGGCAAGAAAGAAATCCCGAGATTGATCTCGATCATTTTTTTCGTTGCATTGATGTCGTTAAGCTCCATTCCTGTTTTCATATGGAAACCATAGGAAAAAAGCTTTTGTTCAATTTGTGCCCAGTAGTTTGACTCTTTCCCATAAACAATGAAGGTTTCATCAGCTAAGTCACTTAAATGAGGACTTGGAATATTTGTTAAACGATTGCTAGCTGAGGCAACGAGTACAATGGGATCTTGTCCAATATGATGGCTGACTAAATCTTCTTCTATAAACTCTTTTTGAGCGGAACGTGCAATGGCGAAATGCACTTCACGATGATAAAGCATATCGATCATTTTAGGTGTAAAAGCGGTATGTAGTATGATTTCAATTGTAGGATAGGAAATATGAAAGCTTTCTAAAATTTTTGGTAAGATCCAGTAACAAAATGAATCGGAAGTCACTAGAGAGAGGGAACCTTTATACCCTTCTTTATATTGAGTGAGTGATTTTTCGGCTTCTTTTACTAATGAAAGAATTTGTGTGGAATAGGGATAAAGAATCTTTCCGGCATCTGTTAAGTTACCTAATGATTTATTTTTACGATTGAATAATTGCAGCCCTAATTGGTCTTCTAAAGATTTGATTTGAGAGCTAACTGTTGGTTGTGAGATACATAGTTCCTCAGCAGCTTTAGAAAAGTTATTATGTTTATATACTGATAGAAATACTTCTAATTGTTTAATATCCATTCTA
This sequence comes from Cytobacillus sp. OWB-43, assembly GCF_034651445.1. Taxonomy (NCBI): domain Bacteria; kingdom Bacillati; phylum Bacillota; class Bacilli; order Caryophanales; family Bacillaceae; genus Cytobacillus; species Cytobacillus sp. OWB-43. Next base: position 746,133 of record NZ_JAYEFF010000001.1, read on the forward strand.
TTAACGCTCCTCACATGTTTTCCTGCTCCCACTATTTTACCATATAGATATCAGATAATTTATATCATTCAAAAAAACAATCTTTATTTCATTGACAAAAAAAATTTTTGTATATAAAATTACTGAAAAAAGGATAATGAAGGGGTAGAAAAGATGGATGAGCATGTAAAGAAGGCGAAAAGAAAATATAATGTACCTGCAGTTGACAGTGCATTTAAAATCCTTACATTATTGAGTCGAAAAAAGTTTAGTAAAAGTAACTTAACTGAAATTGCAAATGCCTTATCATTAACCCCAACCACATGTTACCGCATACTGCAAAAGTTAGAAGAGCTATCCGTTGTACGTTATGATCAAAGCTCTAAAAGATATAGTCTTGGCCCCTATTTAGTTGTTTTAGGAGAAAGAGCGAAAGAGAATATTCTAGATTTATCTGTTATAATGCAGTACTTGGAAAGATTAACAGAAGAAACTGGATTAACGAGTTTCCTAGTCAATCGAATTGGTGAGAAAAAATCGACCATTATTGCTAAGGTAGAAGCAGAACAATTTGGTATAAATGTATCAGTAGGTAGACATTTCTCAATTGTAGATGGGGCTTATGGTAAGTGTTTGTTAGCTAATCTAAGGCGAGAAGAAGCAAAACGTTTAATTGATTATAATGATGGTCTTCGTCCTTTAACGGAAAAAGAAATGAAAGAATTATTAGCAGAGTTAGAAATGATAAAAATAAAGGGATTTGCCATTTCACATGGAGAATATATTGATGGTTTAATTGGCATTGCTGCACCAATTTTTAATAATACAAATACAGTGGAGATGTCCATTTCTTTAGTCGGCTTAACCAGTCAGTTGCAAGGAGCGGAAGCGGAAAGAATTGGTGAACTAATAAAGGGAATTGCGAATGAAATTACAATTAAATTAGGCGGAGAACGCCCATTAGTCTAATTAGAAAAGACATTATTATTCAATCAGAAAATAGGGAGTAATAATGTCTTTTTTGCTGAGAATAATCGAATATAGTTAAATAATCTTAATTTTCTAATTTTTTATTGACAAAAAATTTTTTAATATATAAAATCTTAATTAATATCATATTTTTGAAATGGAGGTAGTTTCATGGATTTAAAGAATAAAGTAGCGATAGTTACTGGCGCTGGGAAGGGGATCGGTAGAGAGATTAGTCTTTTATTAGCTCAACATGGCGCCCAAATAGTCGTTGGTGACTTGAATGTAGAGGCATGTGAATCTGTCGTGAATGAAATTGAAAAGGTTGGATCAAGGGGATTAGCAGTTAAAGTAGATGTTGCCAAAAAAGAAAGTGTTGACGAGCTTTTCTCTAAGACAATTAGTCATTTTGGTGATATAGATGTGCTTGTTAATAATGCAGGAATTACACGTGATGCAATGCTTCATAAAATGACAGAAGAGCAATTTGACCAAGTGATTCAAGTACATATGAAAGGGACATTCTTATGTATGCAAGCTGCTGCACTTCATATGAGAAAACAAGAAAAGGGAAAGATTGTTAATATCTCATCCATTGCCGGTAAGGTTGGTAATATGGGGCAAGTGAATTATGCTGGCGCTAAGGCTGGAATTGTTGGCATGACGAAAGCTGCAGCAAAAGAATTAGCTAAATTCCAGGTCAATGTGAACGCCATTCAACCTGGTTTTATTGAAACAGATATGACCAAAGCCATTCCTGACAAGTTAAAGGAGTTGAAAATAGCAGAAATACCGATGCAGAAAGTAGGTCAACCGCTTGATATCGCTAAAGCTGTCGTTTTCTTAAGCTCTAATTATGCTGACTATATCACTGGGAACGTAATTGAAGTAACTGGTGGCAGATATATGTAAGCGATTGCAAAATATGAAAAATATATCGATTCATTTTTAATCTCTCTTCTAAAATCTACAAAATGATCTAACAACATCCTCAACCAAGATACATCCTGAAATACTCGCTGTTAACTTCTTTGTAAAAGACCAAACCCAATAAAAAATATATTTCTACCAATCTATTAGGTATTACTGCTTTCATAAGGATTTCTACAAATAAATGCATATGGAGGGTTATCATGTCAATTAAAAACGCTGCTGCCATTGTCGGAGTAGGTGATATTGAGCTTGAGGAAGGAAAAGTAAAAGACGGTTTATCTGTCTTGCAAATTCAAGCAATCGCAGCAAAACGAGCACTAGATGATGCAGGTTTAACAAAGTCTGATGTAGATGGTCTGTTTGTTGCTGGTCTATGGGGAGTACCTGGTGTTGGTACATTTCCTTCTGTTGTAATGGGGGAATATTTAGGGATTGAGCCGAACTATACAGATTCTACACAGATAGGCGGTTCTTCATTTGAAGCTCATATTGGCCATGCTGCAGCTGCCATTCAAGCAGGGCTTTGTGAAGTAGCATTAATTTTATATGGAAGTACACAGAAGTCAGAGAGGTCGCGATCTTTAGCAGGAAGACCACCTACGTTTACTGCACAATATGAAACACCTTTTGGCTTACCTTCACCAGCTGGTGCTTACGCGATGGCGGCACATCGTCATATGCATCAATACGGAACAACGAATGAAGACCTAGCAGAAATAGCAGTGGCAACAAGAAAGTGGGCTCAATTAAATCCATATGCGACAAAAAGGGATACGATATCCATTGAGGATGTGCTGCAATCGCCAATGATTACTGATCCTCTTCATATACTAGATTGCTGTCTCGTAACAGATGGAGCAGGGGCAGTAGTGCTTGTATCACCCGAACGGGCGAAGGATTGTCGGAAAAAACCGGTCTGGATCCTTGGCCAAGGTGAGGCACATAGTCATTGGTCTATACAAGCGATGCCTGACTTAACCATGACATCTGCTGCGCAATCAGGTAAACGAGCGTTTGAGATGGCTGGAGTTGGCCATGATGACATTGATTTCGTTGAAATCTATGACTCTTTCACGATTACGGTGTTGCTCACATTAGAATCTTTAGGCTTTTGTAAACGTGGTGAAGGTGGCGATTTTGTGAAAAATCAACGTACAGCTCCAGGCGGTGATTTTCCGATGAATACGAACGGCGGGGGCCTTTCATATGCACATCCAGGTATGTACGGGATTTTTTTAATTATTGAAGCGGTTAGGCAACTAAGAGGTGAGTGTGGAGAGAGACAAGTGAAAGAAGCAAAAATAGGACTTGTAAATGGAACAGGGGGAACACTTTCCTCAACATCAGTCGTCATTTTAGGGAGGGACTAAACAGATGGATAAGATAATGAAGCCATTACCAATTATTGATAATGATTCGAAGTTTTTTTGGGAAGGGTGTGAGAAAGGAAAATTATTCATACAACAATGTCAAAGTTGCTCTTTGCATATCTTTTACCCACGTATTCTATGTCCTCACTGTGGAGAGGAAAACGTTACTTGGGTAGAAGCAAGCGGAGAGGGGACGATTTATTCTTATACAATTGCGCGAAGGGCTGGTGGACCTGCGTTTAAAGAAGATTTGCCGTATTGTGTTGCCCTCATCGATCTAAAAGAAGGGGTTAGGATGATGACGAACATTATTGATACGGATATGGAAGCAATTCATTGCGATCAACAAGTAAAAGTCGTCTTTCAAAAAGTCGGAGAGATGACGCTACCCATGTTTACGCCTGTATAACTTTGTTTTCATTGGCCATATCTGGATGGGAGGTTATTACATGAATAAAGGGAATAAAATGCTTCCATTAGTACTGCTGCTATTACTATGTTTTCTTTTAGCTGGATGTAACTCTGCTCCTCAAGCTTCGTTGCTCGCAGATGAATCGGGCCTAGCTGAGCAAATGACGTGGAGTGTATATGATGTAGGCTCTGGTGGTTATGCAGAAATGTCGGCTATTGCGAATGTGTTGACAGAAAAATATGATACAAAGGTGAGAATGCTTCCATCTGCAAGTGGTGTTGGAAGAATGGTGCCTTTAAGGCGTGAAATTGCTTCTGTAGGTAAAGTTGGAGATGAAATTCAACTGGCATTCGAAGGAAAGGAAGAATTCACTTCAAAAAAATGGGGACCGCAAAATGTTCGAGCTTATTGGGCACCCATTAGTCAATTCGGATTTGCTGTAAGAGAAAACTCAGATATACAAACTCTCAAAGATCTAAGGGGAAAGAAAATTCCAATAATAGCTGGAAACACTTCCGTCAATTTAAAAAATGAAGCAATGCTTGCTTTCGCCGGCTTAACTTGGAATGATGTGGAGCCAGTAAAAATCACTTCCTATTCAGGACAAGGAGAAGCACTTATCCAAGGGCAAATTGATGTTGCCGGTATTAATCCGACTGCATCTACAATGTTTGAAGCCCATAGTAAAGGTGGGATTCGTTGGTTAGAAATGGATAAAGATGACAACGGGGGATGGGGAAGAGTAGAGGAAGTGGCTGCGTGGTTATTTCCTATTAATACAAAACAAGGAGCAGGTATGGAAACAGGTATGGATGTTATGGGACATGGCTATTTAATTGGTGGATACGCAGATCAAAGTGAAGAGGCAATCTATCAGTTTATTAAATCGTTAAATGATTCTTTCCATTTATATGGCGATGCCCTACCTAATTTAGCTCTATATAGTAAGGATGAAGTCTTAACAGAGCCAAAAGGGATTCCGTTTCATGAGGGCACAATTCGTTTCTTTAAAGAAGAAGGCTTATGGAGTGAAGAAAAACAACAAAAAAATGATCAATTAATAGAACGGTACGAAGCGTTAAATGAAGTATGGGAAAAAACGGTTGCCTTCGCTGAAAAAGAAGAATTAACAGATGAGGAATTTGAAGCGCTCTGGTTACGGGAACGGGAATCTGTAAATTAAAAATGAGAGAATCATAACCATCCATTCTGATAAATGTGAGGTGAGGTTAGTCTATGGTGCAATCACGTTTAAACACTTTTTGGAAAACGATTATTATTAGCTCCACTTTAATAGGCATTTTCTTATCTGTAAACATGTTATTCTATCTTGAATTATTTGGCATAAATCCGATTCAAAATGCTTACATGATTTTATTATTAGCCTGTTTTCTCCCTTGTGCCTATCTTATGTTTCCCGCAAAGAAAACGGATCTTTCGATTAAATGGTATGATATCGCCTGTTTTTTATTAACCATGATCATTGCTATAGCCATTGGTTTGAATGGTGAACGAATTATTATTGAGGGATGGGATTGGGAGGCTCCAGTTTTACCGACAATTGCAAGTATTCTTCTATGGGGGTTAATTATTGAAGCTTTAAGAAGAACAGCTGGTCTTGTTTTAGCGATGATCTGTCTAGTAATCTCACTGTATCCCCTTATTGCTGGAATTATACCGATAGAATTGCTCCAAGGACAGTCTTATGATTTTCTTACCTTAGCGAGAAATCACATCATGAGTTCTAATAGCGTGTTTGGTATTGCTTATACAACGATTGGGAATTTATTACTAGGATTTTTAGTATTTGGTGTAGTCATTACGAAAACTGGTGGTGGTGACTTTTTCTTCAACCTCGCTCTTTCTATCTTTGGCAGAACGAGGGGTGGCTCTGCGAAGGTTGCCGTTGTAGGGAGTGCATTTTTTGGCATGTTGAGTGGTAGTGCCGTTTCAAATGCAGTGACAATAGGTGCAATGACCATACCGGCAATGAAGAAAACAGGCTATAAACCCCATTATGCAGCAGCTATTGAAGCGACAGCGTCTACAGGTGGTACCATTACGCCACCGATTATGGGTTCGGCAGCCTTTATCATGGCCTCTTTTTTAGCGGTCCCTTATTATGAAATCGCTTTAGCAGCTGCAGTCCCAGCATTTCTTTATTATCTTGGCTTATTTATTCAAATTGATGGGTATGCTGCCAAAAATGGATTGAAAGGGATGGCTGCTAAGGAAATACCATCATTCTGGAAAACGTTAAAAGAGGGTTGGTATTATATTTTTTCAATCGTAGTCATGATTTTCTTCTTAGCAGTACTAAACTCAGAAGGGCAAGCCCCTTATTATGCAAGTGCTGTATTGTTACTCATTGCCATGATAAAGAAATCAACGAGGATGTCAGCTAAAGATCTAGCAAATATGGTCGTGAATATAGGAAAGGTCTTAACTGATATCGTTGTTATTATTGCTGGGGTAGGCTTTATTGTTGGTGCGTTGTCTGCTACAGGTGTATCGTTTTCATTTTCTCGTGAATTAGTGGCTGCTGCTGGAGATAATACTTTCTTAATCCTAATTGGTGGAGCACTTACCTGCTTTATTTTAGGGATGGGTATGACTGTATCCGCTGTATATGTATTTTTAGCAGTTATTATGGCACCGGCACTTGTTGCTGTTGGTGTGGATCCAATAGCAGCACATTTATACGTTGTTTATTGGGCAACTGTCTCCTATATTACGCCACCAGTAGCATTAGCTGCATTTTCGACAGCAAGTATAGCAGGAGCAAGTCCGATGAAAACAGCTTTTCAATCTGTCCAGTTAGGATCCGTCAAGTTTATCGTTCCTTTCTTCATGATTTATAATCCTGCCATATTAATTGGTCGCGGAGATCCGTGGGATACGGTCCTTAGTATAGTTGTTGCCGTCATAGGAATTGCTTGCATTTCCTTTTCATTAGAAGGATATCTTGTGGGAGCTGGTACTTTAGCCATAGTAGAGCGAATCATTTTATTTATCGCAGGATTGATGATGTTTGTCCCAATGTGGCCGTTTATTATCGGTGGTATCGTGATTGCATTATGTCTTTATGTACTTAAATGGCGAAGAAAAAGAAGTAATTATAATCAAGGCAATGAACTGGAGGTATAACGAATGGATAAAAATGAAGCGATACAAAAATTTCTTCACCCAGAATCAATCGCCATTGTAGGCGTATCAAAAGATTTCACATCCATTAGTGGTAAACCGATCAAAAACCTTATTCAGCATCAATATAAAGGCAATATTTATCCTGTTAACCCTAAATATGAAGAAATTGGTGGTTATAAGTGTTACCCTTCTTTGGTTGATATTCCTGACTCCGTTGATGTCGCATTAATTGCTGTTTCAGCTAAAAGAATGTTATCTATCATCGATCAATGTAAACAAAAAGCGATTAGAAGTATCGTACTTTTTGGCTCAGGTTTTGCAGAAATAGGAGAAGAAGGTTCAAATCTACAGAATGAAGTGTTAGAAAAGGCTGAGGAAGCGAATATTCATATTCTTGGTCCCAACTGTGTCGGTTTATTAAATGTTCATTTATCACTACCAATGGGGTTTGCTACCTCGTTTGAAACAGATCGGCCCTTTATTTCTGGACCAGTCGGGTTTGCTTCTCAAAGTGGAGCGATTGGCTTTTCATTATTCGGGATGGCACAAGAAGAGAATATAGGATTTTCCTATGTCGTGAATACGGGAAATCAGATGGATATTACGACACTTGATGTCATGAATTATATGGTAAAGGATGAGCAGACATCAATCATTACTGGTTATTTAGAAAGTATTCCAGACGGGGAACAATTTATTCGATTAGCGAAAGCCGCAAAAGAAAAAGATAAACCACTCATCATGTTGAAGGCTGGAAGGTCAAAATTAGGACAGAAAGCGGCTTTATCGCATACAGCCTCAATGACTGGTTCTGACGAAACGTATCAAGCAATCGCCAAACAATATGGCATTATTACAGTGAATGATATTGATGACTTAATCACAACAGTCAAAGTCTTTTTAAATCAAAAAAGGGCAGCTGGAAATAGAGTGGTAACAATTTCTAATTCTGGAGCTGCAGGTATTGCAATGGCTGATTATAGTGAAGATTTGCAGCTTAATATGATTACGTTGACTGAAGAAACGAAGAGAAAAGTGGCAGATTTAATCCCTACTTACGGATCTGCGATGAATCCGATTGATGTGACTGCGCAAAGTTTAAAAGAACAACATATTCTAACCGATACATTGAAAGTATTATTAGAAGATACAACAATAGACAGCATTGTTTTTCAAACGACATTTGGAGGCGAATTAGGCTTTAATATTTGCAAAGCAATAGCGGAAATAGACCCGAAAACAGATAAACCGATACTCGTGACGATTACTGGCACAGATGAATTAACAGGCAAAGGAAGAAGGTATTTACAACAAAATAATATCCCAGTATATAAAACATCTTATGAAACGATGGTTGCACTAAGTTTACTAGTACAATATTCAACAAAGACTGTTAATGATGTTCAGGTAGCTGGTGAAAACATTTATCATACTGATGAAATAAAGGAACGAATTTGGACTGAAGTGAAGGTTAAACATTTATTAACAAACTTTGGCATCCGTACACCTAAAGGAGTACTCATCAATAAGGTAGATGAGATAGAGACTATGAAAGTAGACTGGGATATTCCTAAGGTGTGCAAAGTCATTTCTTCCGATATTCTTCATAAAACGGATGCAGGTGGTGTTATTGTTAATATACAGAATGAACAAGAATTAGCGTTAGCGGTTAAGGAGATAACAGAAAGTGTAAAGAAATATAATAAAGAAGCACAGATAGATGGCTTTCTTGTGGAAGAGATGGTTAAGCAAGAAGGTGTAGAATTTTTCATTGGCGTGAAAGAGGATCCTCAATTTGGTGCGATTATTGTCTGTGGGCTAGGAGGGATATTTATTGAAGTATTTAAAGATGTATCGCTAAGAAAAGCTCCAGTCAGTGAGGAAGACGCAATTGAGATGCTAATGGAATTAAAAGGTTATGCCGTTTTGCAAGGAGTTAGGGGAAAAGGCAGTCATGACATTCAGGCATTAGCTCGAGCGATAGAGAAGATATCACATTTTGCTGCTAATCAAAATGGTAGATTAAAAGAGATGGATATCAACCCTCTGATTGTGCTTGAAGAAGGAGAAGGTGTGCTTGCCCTAGACGGTGTCATCGTTTGGGATGAAAAAATTGATCATTTAATAGAATCCTTATGAATGGAGAAGTCTCTATTATGAAGAATGAATACTTACAATGGCTAGAAAAGGAGTTTAATACATCTCCTTATTGGCAGCTTCTTGGTATTACAATGGATGAATTGGAAGCAGGGAGAGCGCGCATTAAGATGTCAGTACAAAAACAACATTTAAACTCTAATGGTGTGGTTCATGGAGGCGCAACTGCCTCCTTATTGGATTCGGTTATAGGTGTCACTATTCGGTCAATGAAAGATGTTAAAGTTGCGACGATTTCATTAACAACTCAATTTTTCGCCCCTGTTAAAGAAGGGATCTTGTATGCAGAAGCGAAAATGATACATGAAGGAAGAAGAATCCAATATGTTGAGTCTATCCTTACTCAGGAAGATGGAAGTGTTGTTGCCAAAGCGCTAGGTACCTTTTCTATTAAACAGCGGATAAGTTAGGAGGTGGATTTATGGATGAGTCTATTAAAGTACCTCAACCGGAACCGATAAAAGGTGGCATGCCAGAACCGACAGAAATCAATTATTTCTTATCAGATCCCCATATTCATTTTTTATTAGCACACTATGTAAATGATGAATATCAATTAGTTAAAGATAAGTTAATTGAGTTAGGGGATAGAGCAAATAATGAAATCGATCCGCTTTCGAGAGAGGCGGACAGACATCCACCAACATTAACAATGTATGATAAGCGTGGACAACGAATAAACGATGTTAATTATCATTCATCCTATTCACGTCTCGAGGAAATCGGTTATGAAGAATTCGGCTTGGTTGCCATGAGTCATCGTAGCGGTGTCATGGGGGCTGAAACGGCTTTTAATAAAGTGATGAAATACACTTTTTGGTATGTATTTGCTCAAGCTGAATTTGGTTTATGTTGTCCGATGAGTATGACAGACTCAGCGGCGAAGATTTTGGAGGATTATGGAAGTGTAAAACTAAAGAAAGAATACTTACCCCAATTAATTAGCACGAAGAGTGATAGAATGACGGCTGCTCAATTTATGACAGAAAAGCAAGGCGGCTCGGATGTGGGTGCCAATTCAGTCAGAGCAGAAGCTAATGGAGATTCATGGTTAATCACGGGGGATAAATGGTTTTGTTCAAATGTTAGTGCTGATGTAGCACTTGTATTAGCGAGACCAACAGGTGCAAAAGAAGGAACAAAAGGGTTGGCTATGTTCTTAGTACCAAGAATCTTGCCTAGTGGAGAAAGAAATCATTATACGATCAATAAATTAAAAGATAAATTAGGGACAAAAGGAATGGCTTCAGGAGAAGTAACTTTTGAGCGGGCGACTGGTTACTTAGTTGGGGAACTTGATCATGGGTTTAAACAAATGATGTCAATGGTCAACGCTTCAAGGTTATCAAATAGTGTCCGTTCTACAGGTCTCATCAGGCGCTCTTATTTAGAAGCCTTATACACAACTAGAGGACGTATCGCATTTAAAAAACCATTAGCCAAACTTCCTCTCATGCAGAAACAATTATTTGAAATGATGCTAACATCGGAAGTGGCGACATCCATGTCACTATACACGGCACATACCTTTGATTTGACCGAAACTAAAAAGGATGAGAAAGCAAAAACGATGCTAAGATTGTTAACACCTTTGTTAAAAGGTGTAATATGCAAACAAGCAAGAGTGATTGCAGGTGAATCAATGGAAATGAGAGGCGGCAATGGATATATTAAAGAATGGGCAAATGCTAAACTTGTACGTGATGCACATTTAGGGTCAATATGGGAAGGTACGACGAATATTGTTGCGCTGGATGTTTTAAGAGCAATTACAAAAAATAAGGCAAATACTGTGTTAATACAAACAATGAAAACGATTTTAAATGAAGTGACGTTTGTTGATTTTACCCCATTGAGAAAGAAGTTATTAACTAATATGCATCTATTAGAGGAAGATCTTAATCTAATAGGGCAAGTTAGCCCTACAGAAGTAGAAATGGAAGCTATTTCTATCATGCAACGCATTTATTATTTATTAGCGAATTGCTTATTGTTGAAAGAAGCTGAAATTGAAACAAAGGAAACAAGCAGTTATAGAAAATATTTTAATGCTTGTTATTATTATCATCTGCATATCGAAAATAGTAAAAGTCGGTGTTTTCACCAAAGTGTATGGCAATGGGGAGAAGATGTTATCAATTGGGTGACTATCCCCAAATCAGCGATCTCTCATTTTAATGAGCAATTAAGTAAATAGAAAATTCTAAAAAATATTGCAATTAAAAATTGGATACAGTATCCTATAGATAACCATTTTTATAAGTAGGGTGAAGACGAACGACAACTTGTGAGAAAAAACGTGAAGCTTCGTTGTTACTCCTAGCAAACCATTAAAAACATCATTTAAAGGAACCTTTAAGGATTGAATGAATGTTACGATGCATTTCCACAAAGAACATCTACGAACATTTGGCGAAAAATGAGCAGGTATTCGTCTCCACTTCTTTTAATGAATCATACTAAACCAACAAGAATATTAGGAGCAACTATGTCAATGATTGCGTATGGAATAAATGCTCATTTATAGCAAAAAAGGAGGATATAAATGAAAGTTGAGACATATGAAACGATTGACCTAAAAAAAACTCATCATAATCAAATTGCTATCTTACGTTTAAACCGTCCACAATCAATGAATGCATTGAACACCAAAATGGCGAGTGAAATCGTATCAAGTTTAGAAATCTTAAAATATGATCCAGATTTACGAGTCATTATTTTAACTGCAGAGGGGGATAAAAGCTTTTGTGTTGGAGCTGATTTAAAAGAGCGAAACGGAATGAGCCAACGTGACTGGAAAAAACAACATGATATTTTTGAAAGAGTGACTGAATTAATTCGTGAGTTTCCTTTTCCTATTATTTGTGCTGTAAATGGTTATGCGCTAGGCGGTGGTATGGAGATTGCATTAAGCTGTGATATGCGCACGGCAAATGAAAACGCTTCATTCGGTTTACCTGAAGCGAAACTCGGTCTCATACCAGGGATAGGTGGTACACAAATGGCCATAAGAGTATTACCACTTGCAATAGCTAAAGAAATTTTATTTACAGGTAAAAGAATCAGTGCTACAGAAGCTGAGACATATGGACTCGTGAATAAAGTTTGTCGAGAAGAAAGCTTATTAGAAGAGACAATTAAGTTGGCATCAGAAATTGCAGAGAACGCGCCACTTTCATTAAAGGCATTAAAGAAAGTTGTTAATAAAGGAGCAGATTGCGATTTATCTACGGGAATCGCACTAGAATTAGAAGCATATTATCGTTGTGCTAATTCTAACGATCGTTTAGAAGGAATTTATGCTTTTAATGAAAAAAGAAAACCACAATGGCAAGGAAAATAAAGGAGGGTAAAAATGGCACAGACGAAAGTCAATACTGAACATGACATGATTAGAAAAAGTGTGAAAAGTTTATGTGAGAGATTTCCGGAAACGTATTGGCAAGAAACGGATGAAAGGGAAGAATATCCAACAAGTTTCGTTCAAGCCTTAACAGATGAGGGGTGGCTTTCAGTTCTTATTCCAGAACAATATGGCGGAGCTGGTTTGGGAATGACAGAAGCGAGTATTGTATTAGAAGAAATTAATCGCTCAGGCGGGAATGCGGGTGCTTGCCACGCACAGATGTATACAATGGGTGCAATATTAAGGCATGGTAGTGAAGAACAAAAACAGAGATTTCTCCCAAAAATCGCCAGTGGTGAAGCAAGACTCCAAGCATTTGGGATTACGGAACCTACAGCTGGCAGTGATACAACTAGTATTGAAACTTTTGCCCAAAAAGAGGGAGAAAAATATATAGTTAACGGACAAAAAATTTGGACATCTAGAGCTGAGCATTCTGATTTGATGCTACTTCTAGCAAGAACAACACCGAAAGAAACTGTAACGAAGAAAACAGATGGCTTAAGTTTATTCATACTAGATATGAAAGAACAACGCGATAAAATAACCATTCGTCCGATTGATACAATGATTAATCATGCGACAACAGAAGTATTCTTTGAAAATGCGGAAATTCCTGTAGAAAACTTAATTGGTGAAGAAGGTAAAGGGTTTAAATATGTTCTTAGTGGAATGAATGCGGAGAGAATATTAATTGCCTCAGAATCTGTTGGAGATGGTTTATACTTTATAGATCGCTCAGTACAGTATGCTAATGAACGTGTAGTATTCAATCGCCCTATTGGAAAGAATCAAGGTGTACAATTTCCAATTGCTAAGGCATTTATGGAAATAGAAGCTGCAAAGCTAATGAGAGATAGGGCGGCTGAATTATTTGATGAGGGAGTCAATTGCGGTGCAGAAGCAAATATGGCTAAATACCTTACTTCCGAAGCGACATGGAATGCTGGAAATGCGGCAATGGATACTTACGGTGGCTATGGTTTTGCCAAAGAATATAATATTGAACGTAAATTTAGAGAAGCGAGATTATTTAAGGTTGCCCCAATTGCCAATAATTTAGTATTAAGCTTTGTCGGACAGCATGTATTAGGATTACCAAGGTCTTATTAACTTGTACCATTTCTTTTACTACAGGGAGGGATAAGGATGACGGGACCTTTAGCAGGCATGAGAGTCGTTGATGTCACAACCAATATTTCTGGTCCAACTTTAACAATGATTCTAGCGGACTTAGGTGCAGAAATTATTAAAATTGAACGTCCGGGTACGGGAGATGACGCCAGAGGAATGGGGCCATTTATGAGTGGAGAAGGTGTATATTTTCTCCATATTAATCGAAATAAAGAGTCGGTTGTCATCGACCTTAAGAAACAAGATGGGAAACAAATCGTTTATGATCTTGTCGAATCGGCAGATGTATTCGTTGAGAACTTCCGACAGGGAAAAGCTGAGCAAATGGGATTAGGTTATGCTAAATTGAAAGCAATAAACAATCAAATCATCTATTGTTCATTATCAGCATATGGCCAAAGTGGGCCGCAAAAATTGCAACCGGGCTATGATGCTATTGCTCAAGCTGAAACAGGTATCATGGGTATCAATGGAGCCAAAGACGCTGAATTAGCGAGAGTACCTGTCTCTATTTTAGATCAAGGAAGTGCAATGTGGGGTGTGATTGGTATTCTATCTGCACTTTTGCATCGAAAGCATACAGGTGAAGGGCAATTTGTTTCTACTTCTTTATATGAAACCGGTTTATTTTGGAGTAGTTATCATATGCTTTCCTTTTTAGCGACAGGAGAAGAACCACAGAAAAACGGCTCTGGTCACACGGCATTTGCTCCTTATGGTGCTTACTTGGCAAGCGATACGTATATCATGATTGGCATTTCTAATCAATCGCTATTTGAAAGATTATGTCGGGTTTTAAATAGTATGGAGTGGCTATCAGATCAGCGATTTAGAGATAATAAAAATCGTGTGGAAAACCAATACATCTTAAAAGAAAAAATAGAACTGATACTTCAAAGGGAAACTGCTGATTATTGGGTGACGGAATTAAGCGCGGCAGGTATCCCAAGTTCCAAAGTGAAAAAAATATCTGAAGTCATTGACGCAAAACAGACAGAAGCCCTCGACATGTGGGAACAAGTAACACATGATACAATTGAAGATTTACGTCTCCCAAGACTACCTTTTCAGCTAAGTAAATCTACACCTAAGGTGAAAACGGCATCGCCAAAACTAGGGGAAAATACGGATTATGTCCTACAATCATTAGGCTATACGCAAGAAAGAATAGCAGAACTTTCATCCAGCCAAGTTATTGCACCTTATGAAAAAGAACTGAAAAACAGATAAAGCATTTATGAGCTCTTCTATTAATGTGGTAAGACATTTATAGGAAGAGCGTTTCTCTTGGTTCAACTAACACGTAAAATAGAACAACTGTTTTTCATCTACAGTATCAAAAAAGTTGAAGAAAAGATGTGTTTGATGAATATTACATATGAAGTGGTAATATTTCATTACTACGATAAATATTTCTTTTCATGAGAAAGATTTCTGCTATAATAGTTGTAATACTGAAACGTTTTAATAGAAGAAAGAGTCAAAATTATAAATGAACGATTGAAAGAGGGCTAGTAAATAGGGATTGGCATGAAAGAGAGTGGAATTTATCAGCTGAAAGATTCCACCATGTTTCAACCTATTGAACCTGCCTCTATAGTCTGGTGAAAACCATCAGCGGTGATTGAGACGTTAACTCATAAAGTGGAATGTTTAAAAGAGAGCATTCAATTAAGGTGGTACCGCGAACCTAACTCGTCCTTATGTATTAAGGCTTGAGTTAGGTTTTTTTTTATCTTTTAAAAAACTAGACTGAGACATCACTACATGGGTGTTCGTGCTCTTAAAAGGAATGAATCATATGGGGAAGAAAAGAATGATCGTTAAAATTGGCAGCAGTTCATTAACGAATGAAAGGGGAGAGATTGACCGCTATAAATTTACCGATCATATATTAGCAATTGCAAAAATACAGAAGATGGGCCATGAAGTGATTGTCGTATCCTCGGGAGCAGTAGCAGCAGGTTTTAGAAAACTAGGTTATTCTTCCCGTCCCATTACATTAAAAGGGAAACAAGCTGCGGCTGCTATCGGTCAAGGATTATTAATTCAAAGTTACATGGAAGCCTTATTAAAATTTGACACCTTGGCAGCGCAAATTTTACTGACTCGATCCGACTTTAACAATCAAGTCCGCTTTAGAAATGCGTACGATACGATTATGGAACTGTTAGATCGTAAAGTCATACCGATTATTAACGAAAATGACACTGTTTCTATTGAGGAATTGACTTTCGGGGATAATGATATGTTATCAGCACTCGTTAGCGGGCTTGTTCATGCTGATTTACTTGTAATTTTAACAGATATTAATGGCTTATATGATCAAAACCCGTTTAAGTACCCAAATGCCAGCCGAATTGACTTCTTAAATGAAATTACTGATGTGCAAATGAAAGCGACAGACGGTGCGGGCTCTAAAGTTGGTACTGGCGGCATGTACTCAAAGTTGAATGCTGCTAAAACAGCTATGGAATTAAATGTTCCGGTTTTTATCGGTACTGGTAAAGGTGAAGACAAACTTATAAGCATCCTTAATGGAACTGGAGACGGTACATATCTTTCTAATCAGCAAATGAAAAAGATTAATACGAAACGGCAATGGATTGCCCTTCATTCAACGGTCAAAGGAAAAATCTATGTGGATAAAGGTGCCGAAAAAGCACTTGTGCATGGTGGTGGCAGTCTATTATCACCTGGAATTGTTAAAATTGATGGAAGTTTTCTTTCGGGTGAGGTTGTTGAAGTGAGGTTTGAAAGTCAACTAATTGCTAGGGGAGAAGTAAGTTGTTCTAGTCAATATCTTACGCAAACAGCACATAAGAAAAACCGAATTAAAGAAGTGATTCATCGTGATAAATTAGTTTTGGAATCGAATAGGAGTGAAGGGAAATGACAAGTGAAGTATATGAAAAAGGTAAGTTAGCAAAAAAAGCGAGCTATCGTTTAAGTGGAGCTACGACAGCAGAAAAAAATCAAGCATTAAAGGCCATTGCCAATCAATTAATAGAAGATCAAGAGGAGATCCGTTTAGCCAATGAAAAAGATATAAGGATGGCGCGTGGCCACATGAATGACAGTATGATTGATCGTCTTATGTTAGATGAGTCTAGAATAAAAGCAATGGCACAAGCGGTCACTGATATCGCACAACTTGACGATCCTATAGATC
The DNA here is from genome assembly GCF_034651445.1 of Cytobacillus sp. OWB-43. Lineage (NCBI taxonomy): Bacteria > Bacillati > Bacillota > Bacilli > Caryophanales > Bacillaceae > Cytobacillus > Cytobacillus sp. OWB-43. The sequence continues at coordinate 762,812 of NZ_JAYEFF010000001.1, forward strand.
GTGTATTGCAGACAATAAAAAAAGAAAATGGTCTACTTATTCAACAAAAGTCAGTCCCACTGGGTGTTATAGGCATGATTTACGAGGCAAGACCTAACGTAACTATTGATGCAGCTTCACTAGCTTTAAAGACAAATAATTGTGTAATTTTACGAGGGAGTAAAACGGCTCTACATAGTAATCGTGCGCTTGTCCAAACTGTTCATCGGGCATTACAATCGACGGAGCTACCAATTGATAGCGTCTTATTAATTGAAGATACGAGTAGAGAAGCTGCCAAAGAATTATTTCATCTTCATACTTTTCTCGATGTGCTTATCCCTAGAGGTGGAAAAGGATTGATTGATACTGTTGTACGTGAGGCATCCGTGCCGGTTATTGAAACAGGCGCAGGCAATTGCCATATGTATATTGATGAGTTTGCGGAATTAGAAATGGCGAAGAAAGTAGTATTAAATGCGAAGAAACAAAGACCTTCTGTTTGCAATAGTATCGAATCTCTTTTGATTCATACTCATTGGTTGGAAAAATACGGGGGAGAATTTTTAGCTTACATGGAGAACGAGGGAATTGAAATGGTTGGTGATCAATATGTGAAAGCCATTCTTCCTCACATCGAATTAGCCACTACAGAAGATTTTCACAGTGAGTTTCTTTGCTTAAAAATGAGCGTTAAAACAGTTGCCTCTGTTGAAGACGCCATTACTCATATTCGTCAATATGGGACAAAGCATTCAGAAGCAATTATAACTGAAAATAATAGTCGTGCAGCAACCTTTATGAATCATGTAGATGCTGCTGCTGTTTATCATAATGCTTCAACAAGATTTACAGATGGATTTGAATTTGGTTTTGGCGCTGAGATTGGCATTAGCACACAAAAAATGCATGTGCGTGGACCAATGGGATTAAAAGCATTAACATCAAGTAAATATTTTATTGAAGGCAATGGACAAATAAGAGAATAATTGTTAGCTAGAAGTTAGAGGAATTTTGCTAGCGTTAGAGAAGTATAAATGAATAAGATGATATTCTTCTAAAAAGGTGTGACTTATACATGGAAACTATTCCTAAGCCAGCGGCGACAGTCTTATTAATCAATCCACAAGGACAAGTATATATGACGAAACGCCCAGCAACAATGAAATTTCTTGCTGGGCATTATGTTTTTCCTGGTGGCGCAGTGGATGAGAAAGACTCGCTGCTATCTAATAGATTAATTGCTCCAACAGATCAGGCAAATATCCCTTTAGCTTATTATGTTGCTGCCGCAAGAGAAGTCTATGAAGAAATTGGAGTTTTCCTTGGATGTGATAGAACAGGGGAGCCGCTCTCATTTCAAAGAGAAGAAAGTTTGAACGATAGGAAAAGGCTCTTAAAAAAGGAAATAAGTTTTATCGAGTTATTAAAAGAAAAAGAAGCCGCGCTAGATTGTCGCTGCTTCACATATATCGGCCATAAAACGACACCAGCAAAAAGTCCAATACGTTTTGATACACGTTTCTTTATTACGCGTCTTCCAAAACGGCAACAACCAATTCCTGATCCTTATGAAGTGGCAGAAGCCAGGTGGATATATCCAAAAGATGCTTTGCATGCATATGAGAAGGGTGAAATTAAACTCATACACCCGACTATCCGTTCACTTGAAAAAGCAATTTGTTGGTTAGATGCAACTTCATGAATAACTTGAGTAAGCATTTCTGTTCTGTATAACCTTTCTTTCTTCTATCAACTTAATTAAATGAGCTTCTGTTGTTTTTTCTGCCACTACTTTGTTTGAAGGGTGAATATGACCAGCGTATATCTTATTCGTAATTTCGTGTAATAACAGGGGCTCATTCTCTTTTAAAATTTGTAAAATTTGTTCTTCTCTCTGTATCCTTCTATTCAGTACATAATCAATATGTTCGTATGGATTATTAATCCAATCGCCATGACCAGGACCAACCATTGTTAAGGATAATGATTTTATTTTTTCTAATGTGATGAAATAATCTTTCATATTCCCATCTGGTGTACCAATCCAAGAAGTTCCCTTTTCTATTAAATTGTCACCTGCCAGTAAAATCTTCTTAGAAGGTAAATAAAAGCTTAAATGGCCTGAAGAATGCCCTGGGAGATGTAATGCGATCAGAGATTCATCGCCTATAGATATTTCTTCGTGATCAGAAAGGTAATGGAGGTGATCAATTTGAACATTCCTTCTGATTTCCGGCTCCTCAAGTGGATGAGCAAATATAGGTATTTGCCAATCAAGAAGTTGTTTCACTCCAGGTGAATGATCTTTATGTCCATGGGTGAGAAGAATCGCTTTCGGAATGGGAAGCTCATGTTTTTTTAGTGCTGTATGTAGTGTTTCTCTTGTAATGGGTTGATTATAACCAGTGTCAATGATTAGAGTTTCCTCTTTATTACCAATGATGTAGCTATTTGTTGTTGTATATGGCCAAAGAGTGGGAGTAGGAATAGGTATTCGTAAAACACTAATATCAGATTTCATTATGTCCACCTTTTATAAATAATTTGAATATTATGAATATTTTTTAGCTATTGATACTTACTGAAAAAATATGCTATGATACATAAGTATGGCTGTTTGTTATTATTGTGTAAAAGTATCCAATATAATAATACCAAAAATATTGAGATGTGTCAACTAATTTTTTATCGAGGAGTGATTCTATGCAAGAGCGACAAGAAGAGCAAAAAAGGGTTGATAGAATAATACATGAAGTGATTAAGAAGCAAGTCGCTTATATAGAAAATCGCGACCACGTACAAAAGGATGTAAAGCAATTAAAAACAGGATTTTGGGATGATGTGACAGTCAACCTAGAGGAAATGGACGATGTAATTGAGACATTTCAAAGTGTAAAGCAGCAAGCAGAATTATTAGGGGAAAGAGAACGGCGAATGGGAATGCTCGATCAATATGTCAACATATTGTCGAAACAAAAAGACTCACCCTATTTTGGCAGAATTGATTTTAAGGAAGATGGGGAAGAAAAGGAATCCATATATATTGGTGTTGCCTCATTAATGGATGAAAACGATGAGCAGTTTCTTATTTATGATTGGCGGTCACCTGTTGCGAGTATGTATTACGATTACACACCTGGAAAAGCAAAATATGACACCCCTTATGAAACAATTATGGGAGAAATGTTATTAAAGCGTCAATTTATTATAAAAAAGGGGAAAATTGAAGGGTTATTTGATACGGGTTTAACGATTGGCGATAGTGTGCTGCAGGAAGTGTTAGGTGGACACGCAAATGCACAGATGAAAAGTATTGTTGCTACGATTCAAAAGCAACAAAATGCAATTATTCGCAATGTGAAAGACGATTTGATTATTGTTCAAGGAGTGGCAGGTAGTGGGAAAACATCAGCAGCATTACAAAGAATCGCTTACCTACTATATCATTATAGGAAATCATTACATGCTGAAAATATCATGCTATTCTCGCCAAATCCGCTATTTAATAGTTATGTTTCTCAAGTGTTACCAGAATTGGGTGAGAAAAATATGAAGCAGGATACTTTTTGGCACTTCATTCAAAGTAAGTATGATGCAAAGCTTACGATAGAAACACCGCTTGATCAATTAGAATTTCTTCTTCAAGAAAATGATTCAAGTGAAAAAAGAGTCCAGGAAATTGAAAATAAGTCCTCTTTATCCTATAAATCTTCTATGGATCAATATATTAGCCATTTATTAATAGAAGGGATGATTTTCCGTGATATCACCTTTCATAATGAAAAATGGCTGACTGTCGATGAAATCGGTGAGAAATTTTATTCTTACGAAAGTAATATCTCAATCGCGAACAGACTGCAACTTATACAAGAATGGATCCTTTCTATAATAAAGAAAAAGGAGAAAGCAGAACGGAAAAAGGCATGGGTTGAGAATGAAGTAGAATTACTTGATAAAGAAGATTATTTACAAGCATATAAAAAGGCACAGCAAATAGATAATGATGGCTTTATGCAACCAGAAGTTGAGCAAGCGTATTTGATGAAAATGGTTGTAAAAAGGAGACTTAAGCCACTTCGGAAACAAATCAAATCTTTCTATTTTGTTGATATACTTGCAATGTACGTTGAGTTTTTACGTACAAGTAACAAAGATGATTCGGGATTAGAGGCAACTGTATCTGGTGATATGCTGTATGAAGATGTGGTACCCTATTTATATTTAAAACAACAATTACTAAAGGAAGATGGTCATACGTCTGTACGTCATATTTTTATTGACGAAGCACAGGATTATTCACCCTTTCACTTTGCCTATTTAAAAGAGTTATTCCCGCATAGTAAGTGGACGTTATTGGGAGATGTGAATCAAACTATTCACTTTCACGCTGACAATCAGTCTGTCCTTTTTAGTAATGAAAAAGCTACAGTTTATCAATTAAGACAAAGTTATCGTTCAACAAAAGAGATTACGACATTTACTTCAAGTCTACTTTTGAATAATGAAGATATCATTCCTTTTAACCGAAGTGGCGAAAAGCCCGTTATCAAAAATGTGGATGAGAAAGAAGCGCTAACGATACTCATAGATGTCGTTCGTCGATCCGTCTCGCTAGGCCATGAAACCATTGCGATCATTGCTAGGAGTGCGAGTCAAAGTGAGGAGTGTTACCGTCAATTATTTCCTCATTTTAACAATGTGAACCTTATCCATCAAAAAACAACGGAATTTCAAAAAGGAATTACCATTATTCCATCTTATTTAGCAAAGGGGATTGAATTTGATGCTGTTGTTATCCCTGATGGTGAACAATATAAAAAAGAGAGGGACCGCTTTTTATTCTATACTGTGTGTACGAGGGCAATGCATCAATTAGTCATCCTGCAAAAATCGCAAACGAATCCGTTTATAAATGGAGCAAATGTGCACACATATGAATCTATATTATAATGATTGTTTTAGGTATGTAGGATATTATTCGTATCTTGCATACTTTTTTTATATCTTTTGATGTGTTTTTACAAATTAAAGGAGGAAAAGGGGATTTCTTGCATAACCCTTTTAAGGGAGCAATTTTTGCTTTCAACCTGATTAGAGGGAGGAATGTGAAGTGAAAAAAATGGTCGCTTGTATTGCCATCGTCACGCTATTTATGTTAACAACCTCTCAAGTATTTGCTGCTAAAACGATTACGCCTCAAGGAAAGCTTAAGCCACCAGGAGAAGTATTCACGCCGGGAGAATGGTTTCTCGGAAGTGTACCACCGAATTTAGATACAAGTAAACCCCCGATTGTCTTTGTTCAAGGAAAAAATGGTAGTTCAACTAGTTGGTATGAAGAAACGGAATATCATGGTGTAAATGATATGTATACAAAAGCGTATGAATCTGGTTATCAAACTGTGTTTTTACAATTGCATGATGCGGCAGGGGAAGGTTCGGCAAGCCAATTTGATAACGGTGAACTTCTCGCTTCGATGCTTGCTGATATTTCCGCGCATTTTCAAGGGAGAAAATTAAATATTGTCGCTCACAGTAAAGGTGGGCCAGATACACAAGCGGCCCTCATTCATTATGGTGCACACGCATATGTTGGTCGAGTCATTACATTAGGTTCCCCTCATCATGGTTCACATTTGGCTGACCTTGCTTATAGTTGGTGGGCAGGGTGGTTAGGTACGTTGTTAGGGCAAAAGGATGATGGGACCTTTTCTTTACAGGTAGGTGAAATGGCTCACTTTCGCTCAATAACTGATCATCATTCTAATGCAACGAAGAATAAGTATTACACTGTTTCCGGGACAAATAAGGGACCGTCAATGTCCGCTTTATGGATGGGTGGCCAATACTTATCCTCTGAAGGTGAAAATGATGGTTTAGTTAATGATTGGAGTACAAGATTACCATATGGTACACATCTCTTTAATGACACCTCTCTCGATCATGATAAAATTCGTATGGGCTCCGCTGTATTTTCTAGAATTGAACCATATTTGCGTACATCATCTGTAGCCGGATTGAAAACGGATGATGTAAAAAGTAGCGACACATTTATGTCTGAAGATATTTCCTCCTATACCCACGGTGGCGAATGGCAAGGGAATGCCCTTTATAAACAATCCTTTCATGTGGATGAACAACTTAAAAACATACAAATCTGGACATCAACGAAGGATGTTAAAGTTAGATTAATCTCGCCAACTGGAAAAGAGTATCAAAGTTACGCTTCATCACCTAAAAGTGCAGAAATATTTAATGGGGCAGCAGCACATAGTTTTACTGGCATTATATCTGAAACAGGCCGTTGGCAAGTGCAACTAACATCTAATAAGAAAGATAATGCCTATGTGATGAATGTTACCCATGAAGGGAAAAATAATCTAGAACTAAAGATGAATCCACTTTTCTCAAAGGATCCAGTTGCTTTCTCCCTACAATCAAACAACAATATACAATCTATCACAATGAATACGAAATTAGTGGATAAGAACGGCAATACAGTAGTGGCACCTTTAGATGTACAAAACACTTCGCGTAATGGGTCAATTGGCCAATTTAATGCTAAGTTAAGTAGTGGTGTTTATAATATGACTATTGATATAAAAGGTAAAACACTTCAAGGGGCCCCTTATGAAAGAACAGTTATTCGCTCGTTTTATGTACAATAGTAGTGTTTGATTTATCGTTTGATTGATGACTGAGGTGCTGATACTGGCATCTCTTTTTCTTTTTAACTAAAATAAAGGCAAGTCAATTGAATTAGATGGGGTGAGATGTGAATGAAGTTTATAAATAAAACAGTTATTGTCACTGGTGCAGGAAATGGAATTGGTCAAGGGGTTGCACTCGCTTATAGGCGGGAAGGTGCCAATGTAGTAGTGGCTGATTGGGATGATTCTAACTTTGCTGCGCTTGAAGCAAAGGGGCTTGATTGCCTTCAGATAAATGTCCAAGAAGAAGCAGACATTCAACGATTATTAGAACAAACAATCGAGAAGTATGGACAAGTAGATATTCTCATTAATAATGCTGGTGTATCTGTCTTTAAACCTTTGTTCGAATTAACATTAGACGAATGGGATCGTGTCATCAATACAAATGTAAGAAGCGTATTTCTAGCCACGAAAGAAGCGGCGAAATATATGAAAAATAACGAAACTGGTGGAGCGGTTGTAAATATGGCTTCTACTCGTTCGATGATGTCTGAAGTCAATTCAGAAGCCTATGCTGCTTCAAAAGGTGGCATAGTTAGTTTAACTCATGCATTAGCTCTTTCCCTAGCAGATTATCACATTACGGTTAATTGTATTTCGCCAGGGTGGATTGAGACGAATGAGAAGGCGGAACTGCGAGAAGTTGATCATCATCAGCACCCTTCAAGGAGAGTCGGGACGGTAGCTGATATAGCTAAAGCCTGTCTTTACTTAACAGATCCAGAAAATAACTTTGTGAACGGAGAGAATATTACTGTAGATGGTGGTATGACGAAGAAAATGATATATGAAGAATAAATAAATGATAAAAAGCAAGGTTCCTCTAGTAAAGAATAAAGGAACCTTGCTTGTTCATATTTCTATTTCATTGCGTCTGACCACTCTTCTACATTCCACACTTTTGTGACCCAATCTTCGTAAAAATCGGGTTCGTGGCAAACGAGGACAATGGTGCCTTTGTATGCTTTTAAGGCTCTTTTTAATTCTTCTTTCGCAGTAATATCTAAGTGGTTTGTTGGTTCGTCAAACAGCAGCCAATTGCTTTCGTTCATCATTAACTTGCAAAGACGTACTTTCGCTTGTTCTCCCCCACTTAGTTGGTTCATTGGTCTTGAAATATGTTCATTTTTTAGCCCGCATTTAGCGAGAGCTGCACGTACCTGATGCTGATCCATCGCTGGGAACTCGTTCCATACATCATCTATGGGTGTAATTTGCTCGCCTTTCACTTCCTGTTCGAAATAGGAAGGGTAGAGGAAGTCACCTCTTTCAATTTTTCCGCTAATCGCTGGGATTTTTCCAAGCATTGTTTTTAAGAGGGTAGATTTTCCGACACCGTTACAACCAACTATGGCAATGCGATCCCCTTTTTCAATCGTAATTGACATTTTTGGCAATAGGGCATGTGTATAACCAATTTCAAAATTCTCGCCTTCAAACACATAACGGCTACTAGCCCTCGACTCTTTAAATTCGAAAGTAGGTTTAGCGGCTGTTTCAGGACGATCAATTCTCTCCATCCGGTTTAATTGCTTTTGCCTACTTTTTGCACGACCTGTGGTTGAATATCTCGCCTTGTTTTTTGCGATAAAATCTTCTTGTTTCTTGATGAATTCCTGTTGCTTTTCATATGCTTGGATATGTTGATTTTTATTGATTTCTGCCAGTTCTAAGAATTTTTCATAACTAGCCGTATAGCGAGTAAGTTTAGAGAATTCTAGATGAAAAATAACATTTGAGACACCGTTCATAAATTCAGTATCATGCGAGATTAAAATGAAGGCATACGGATATTCTTTTAAATAGTTGGATAACCAGTCTATATGTTCAACATCTAAATAGTTTGTTGGTTCATCTAAGAGTAAAACTTGAGGTTGCTCAAGCAATAGTTTAGCAAGTAAGACTTTTGTTCTTTGCCCACCGCTAAGTGCTGCGACATCTCTATCCAAACCTATTGCATCTAATCCCAATCCTCTTGCGGCATCGTCTATTTTTAAGTCGATTGAATAAAATCCGCCTGCTTCTAGTGTATCTTGAATTTCTCCCATTTGCTCTAGCAAAACTTCTAATTCTTCTGGTGTGGCATCTGCCATCTTCGCTGTGACTTCATTTAATTCTTCTTCTTTTTTATATAATGGTAGAAAGGCATCTCTTAATGCATCGCGCATCGTTTTTCCAGGGGTTAAAACAGTATGTTGATCCAGATACCCATATTGAACATTAGGTGTCCATTCCACTTTGCCCCCATCGTGAATAAGTTGCCCTGTAATAATATTCATTAAAGTAGATTTACCTACCCCGTTCGCTCCAACTAACCCTACGTGATCTTCTGCTAATAAACGAAAAGACACGTCCTTAAATAATGTTCGATCGCCAAAAGTATGACTAAGATGATCAACTGTAAGTAAACTCATTTTGTAATCCTCATTTCTTCATAATCATTTAATAATCATACTAGATTTCTCGATGTTTAACTAGGGGAGAGGCGATATTTATCTATAAAAGAAAAATTCCTTTTGAGGAATGGCTGGTGGTATAATATGGTTTAAATACATATAAAAGGGGGATTGTTATGCAATTAACGATTCATGCAAAAGGAGAAGGAGCGAATGTCCTTTCTTTTTTATTGGCTAAACACCCTGAACGTCTTTATGAAAGAGATCATAAAGGGCATAAAGTACGTCTCTTTTATCAATCCTTTACTCCCAATGAGGTGAAAGTAACGATATACGTCGTTTTGGATGCTATAAGTTTATTAAGGGATAGTGGAGAGAAGTTAGATATTACACATTATATTAATGACCGTGAATTTGCAGTTAGTAGTTTGTTTTTATCGCTCATACGCTCTCCTCTTGCGACAGCTCTAAATGGCTTACCTAAGGAAGAATATTTATCATATGTGGGGCAGGTATTTCAATTTTCTTATTCATTTGGTCCAGTAAATACAGACCTTTCTGTAGAGAATCTTCGGGAGTTGTTTTCACCGCTTGGATTTAGCTTATCTGTGCAATCTGAAACGAAAAACAGTCCTCTTTATGTAACTGTTACAGGTGAGACAACGTTACAAAAGGGGTTAAGGCAGTTATTTATTCTCATTCCAGTTATTGATAATTATAAGCACTATTATATTGATGAAAAAGAGGCGGAAAAGCTTCAGCGTTTCGGAGAAGGTTGGCTAGATGATCATCCTCAAAAAGACTGGATTTATAAACGTGCCTTAAAGTATAAAGGGCTCTTAGGCGACAATATAACCGAACACACAAAGGTTGAAAAGGAAAAGAAGCAAAAAGGACTAAACCAACTACGTTATGAAAAGATAATCGAGATCATTCAATCTAAACCTCATCTTAGAAAGATAATAGACATGGGGAGTGGAGAAGGAAAACTTAGTACTAGATTAGGTTTTTTACCAAATGTGAGTGAAATAATCGCAGTTGAACCAAGTGAACGAGAAACGGTAAAGGCGACAAAAAGATATGCAAAAGCTGCCGAAAATCCGGGCTTCTTAATGCCAATGCAAAAATGGGGTTCGGTATTTTATTATGATGATGGACTAAAGAATAAAGACGTCTTTATTTTATGTGAAGTGATTGAACATATTGCCGAAGAAAAATTGCAAACGGCCATGCAACTTATTTTTCAAGAGTATAAGCCTGCGGTTTGTATTATTACAACACCGAATAAAGAATATAATACACTTTATCAACTTGGTGAATCCATGCGCCATTATGATCATCGCTTTGAATGGACAAGAGCAGAATTACATGCATGGGTTGAGAAGATGACTGCTATGTATGCATATAAGGCAAGCATTTCTAGTATAGGTGATATAGATCATGAACGAGGTGCGCCGACTCAAATAGTCGTTTTCGAAAAAGAGGTGATGGTATGAGGAGAAGAATCACAATTCCTAACGCTGGTGTCATTTTACTTGTTGGGCCTTCTGGTAGTGGTAAAACAACATTATTGCAGAACTGGATCGATAGCGGACAAATAAGAGACTCAGAAGTTTTAAGTTCAGATAAATATAGAAAAATAGTTGCAGATCAAGAGTACACCTCAGTTGAAAGCAGTAATAACAAGGTGGGGCAGATCTTATTTGAACAGTATCAAATGATTTCTAAAGAGGCATTTGAACTACTAGAATCAACCCTACAAGCAAGATGTCGTTTAAATAAATGTAGTTTCATTGATGCGACTAATATAAATAGTGATGATCGCAAAAAATTGATTTCCATTGCACATCGCCATCATTTACCGATAAGCGCAATTGTGCTAGATATCGATTTAGATACATTATTAATGAGAGATAACGAACGAATATTCCCAAGGGGTTCAAAGCGCATTAAACAACAAATGAAAAGGTTCCAATATAATAAGCGTTATTTAAAAACAGAAGGTTATCATCAACTTCATATGATAAAAGAATTGAATCACTCTGTTGAAATAGCACGAATGGATGAAGTTCCTCCTATTGATGTGGGAGCAGGAATTGATATCATTGGTGATATTCATGGTTGTTATACTGAGCTATTACAATTATTAGAGAAGTTAGGTTATGAAGAAAATGAACAAGGGCTCTATACTCATCCCTTTGGGAGAAAGTTTTTATCACTAGGTGATATTATGAGTCGAGGACCGCGCTCTTTAGAAACGCTTTTATTTTTTAAAAATCATGTCAATAATAACTTAGCTTATATGATTGATAGTAATCATGGTTGGAAAATCTACAGATGGTTAAAAGGAAATCAAGTCACTTTGCAACATGGTGACGAATTGACGGCTAAAGAAATCAATCAATGGTTAGCTACCTATTCAGAAGAAGAGCAAAAACGACTGAAGGATGAGTTCATTCAGTTTTTAGGAAATGCTCCGGCACATTATATAATCGAGGATGAAGGTGTGCCGATGCTTGTATGCACGCATGCAGGGATTAAAGATGAGTATATAGGCAAGAAATCCCAACAAATATCGGATTATTGTCGATACGGTGAATCATCAAGTCGCATGAAAGATGGTATTCCCATAAGAGATGAATGGTATCATCATCATACAGGTCATATGACCATTATATGGGGGCATGATCCGAGACCATATCCGACTACTATCAACTCTACGATTAATATTGATCAAGGTGTCGTATTTGGAGGGAAATTAACAGCCTATCGATATCCCGAGAAGTCATTTGTCGCGGTGGATGCTCTCAAAAATTATAACGGTGTAGAGCATAACCCAATAATAGAATGGAAGAGCAAGAGGTTGCAACCCCCTAATATACAAGCGCTTATTGAAGGTTATCGCATACAAATGGAAGAATTCGAAGATGTAAGTGTGAAAGGTAAGTATGTCAAACCAGTCATTGGTTCGTTATCTACAGCCGATACCCATTTTGGTCAACTGGTTTATCTCCCTCCTACTATGAGTCCTGTTCCTATTCCGAGTCAGTTGCCAGATTATTTAGAACATCCAGTAGAGGCTTTTAAATATTATCGGGATTATGGTGTTAATCAACTTATTGTTGAGAAAAAGCATATGGGTTCACGGGGGATTTTACTCATTTTTAAGAATGAGGAAGTAGCATTAAACTATACTGGGATTAGTAATTTAGGTGCGATATATTCAAGAAGTGGGAAGCGCTTTTTTAAAAAGGATATAGAAGAGCGAATATTAACGGTTATTCAATCTAGTTTAAAGAAAAATGACTATTTTGATAAGTACGAAACAGACTTTGTATTACTGGATTGTGAGATCATGCCGTGGAATTTAAAGGCACAAGATTTAATCAATAAACAATATAATCTTGTAGCTGAAAGTGCAATCTTAGACCGAAAAATCTTGGATAAAGCACTAAGCGAAGCATTGGTTGAGAACCAGTGGTTAAAAGAAAATGAAGAGAAGTTAGAACGTGCAGAAAGTTTTCAAAAAGTGTATGAAAAGTATTGCTGGGAGGTTTCTGACATAGATCGCATTGTGATAGCTCCATTTCATATCCTAGCACATAGTGGAAGAGTATATCACGAAAAACCCCATACATGGCATATGACTCATGTGGAAGAACTATCCAACGCATGTAGTATTTTTAGGCCTACTGAATATTTGCTAATTGAAGATGAATCGGATTGGGAGCAAGTAATTAGTTGGTGGAAAGAAATGACAGAAGAAGGGCATGAAGGAATGGTTGTTAAACCCAACCAGTTTACCGTATGGGAAAAAGGGAAGCTGTTACAACCGGCGTTAAAGGTAAGGGGAAGAAAGTATTTACAAATCATATATGGCATGGATTATTTAGAAGAGAAATACTTAGAGCGGTTGAAGAAAAGAAACACGAAACGTAAACAAAAATTAGCTTTACAAGAATTTTCCTTAGGGATAGAGGCGTTAAACCGCTTTGTAAAGCAAGAAGAAATAGGTCGAATTCATGAATGTATTGTCGCTATACTTGCCCTCGAAGGAGATGAAGTCGACCCGAGATTATAGTCGTCATAGAGAAAAGTCATCTATATTGATGGCTTTTTTATGATGGAATTTTATCTTTCATAATCTTATTACCACAAGCGCAAATTGTACTATGCTTTAATTTAATCAATTTTGTTTTACATACTGGGCAAATTTTATCTTCTTTTTTCATCGGAATCATCCTTTCTCTATGCATTCTTGGCATTTCCCATACACTTCCATATTGTGATTATTGACGGAAAAACCTGTAAGATTAGCTACCATTTCTTCAATTTCTGTAAGTTCCGGATAGTTAATATCTGCAATTTTTCCACATAATTCACAGATAACGTGATAATGATTGGACTGACTAAATTCAAAACGACTTAATCCATTGCCATAAGGTAGCTCATTAATGATTCCTAATTCAACAAATAGTTTTAAGTTATTGTAAATGGTAGCGAGACTAATGATAGGGATTCTTTTTTGAATGTCTTCAGCTGTTGGATGTCCATTCATGTCAATCAGTGTCGTTAAAATTTGTATTCTTTGTGGTGTAACCCTTAAATTTTTTTCTTTTAATAAGGGAATTAAGCTTTCTATTTGGTCTTTGTTCATGCTATAACCCTCATTTATAATGATGTAATTGTAGAGAATGCCTTTAAGTAGAACTTAAAGGCATATGAGAAAAAGTGAAAAATAAACGAAATATGAGAATGACTAACATATTAACGATATATATTAATAATAACACTTCTCATTCGAAAATCAATACTTTTTTATAATAATTATAAATAAGGATTGTGTATAAATATAGTTTCGACATTTCCGGTAATATACCTTCGTTGAGTGTGTAATAATTTTAGTTTTTTAATCACCACTATACTAATATGTTACATGATATCAATGTGTGAAAGAATATTGAAAACGGAAGGGGATTATCAATTACACTTTGAATAGGGATTCTAGTTGATAAAAGAGTTTGAATTTTATACAAATATAAAATCCGTAATGTCTCAAAAACATTAGCGTTGTTTGGGACATTACGGATTTTTATATGTTTAATCTAATAATGGAAGTGAATGTTATTTTACTTTTTCTGACCAGTTAATAAAATTGATTACAACCTGATCTAAGAAATCTAAAGTTTGTTCGTGTACAAGTTCTCCTTGTTCATTTACTTTATCAAGGACGGTACCGATAAAAACTTCATTTCCTGGAAGCGTGACAGCGCCGACTCCAGCTGAGTTGAGTATTTGACGCAAGTGCATTTGCGCTTTTACTGTTCCCATTGCACCAGGCGTTGCACCAACAATCATCGCAGGTTTATTGACCATAACTTTTTCCACTCTTGAAAACCAATCAATGGCGTTCTTTAAAAAGGCAGGAATGGAGTGATTATATTCAGGGGTTAAAAATAATAACCCATCACTATCTTTAATTCTTTGGCGAATTTCTAAAACGGACGCTGGCGGTGTAAGTTCATCATCTTGATTATACATCGGTAATACTTCAAGAGGGAGGATATCTATCTCGAGCTCTTCTTTATAACGTTCTTTCATTAATAAGGCTAACTTTTTATTAATTGATTCTTTGCGATTGCTTCCGACAAATGCAGCTATTTTCATAATAAATGCCTCCATTATGTAATAATTAATGTTTCCATCATAGCATAGACCTATTTGAAATCTGTTATAAATGCTCAGAAAATCTAAACGTTTCCATTAAATTTGAACATTTTTTAAGTAAGATGGGTAAATTAACTAATAAAGTTCTTTTGAAAATATGTCCTCTATATGTGTACAATTATTTAAAATGTGGTAAAGTATAATTTGTAAAACCTATACATAGCAAATGTATAACTAGAAAATAGTTGTATTTTTACAGAGGACAGTTGTCTATTTTGAAAAGAAAATGAAGATGAAACACTAGGAGGAAAAGGAATATGTCAAGCAATATTCTAAATCAATTTTTAAGTGAAAATCTTGAGGATTTAAAAGATAAAGGATTATATAACGAAATTGACCCGTTAGAAAGTGCGAATGGTCCAATCATTAAAATTAACGGGAAAGAGTTAATTAACTTATCTTCGAACAATTATTTAGGTTTAGCAACAAATGATACGTTAAGAACAATTGCTAAAGAAGCGATTGATAAATATGGTGTTGGTGCAGGGGCAGTTAGGACGATTAATGGTACGTTGCAAATCCATGTAGAGCTTGAAGAAACACTTGCAAAATTCAAGCATACAGAGGCAGCAATTGCTTATCAATCTGGATTCAATTGTAATATGGCGGCGATTTCTGCAGTTATGGATAAAAATGATGCCATCCTTTCAGATGAGCTTAATCATGCTTCAATTATTGACGGTTGCCGTTTATCCAAAGCAAAAATCATTCGATTTAATCATTCTGATATGGACGATCTTAGAGCAAAAGCAAAGGAAGCAACAGAATCTGGGCAATACAATAAAGTAATGGTCATTACAGATGGCGTATTTTCAATGGATGGTGATATTGCTAAATTACCAGAAATCGTTAAAATCGCTGAAGAGTTTGATCTAATAACATATGTAGATGATGCTCACGGTTCTGGTGTATTAGGTAAAGGTGCTGGTACGGTAAAACATTTTGGTCTTTCTGATAAAGTGGATTTCCAAATTGGTACATTATCGAAGGCAATCGGAGTAGTTGGTGGTTATGTAGCTGGTAAACAACAATTAATCGATTGGTTAAAGGTGAGAAGTAGACCTTTCTTATTTTCTACATCTGTTACACCTGCTGATGCTGCTGCAAGTAAAAAAGCGATTGAGATGTTAATGGAGAGCACAGCGCTCAATGAAAAGTTATGGGAAAACAGTGAATACTTAAAAGCAGGCTTAAAGAAATTAGGCTTTAATATCGGTGAAAGTGAAACACCGATTACACCTTGTATCATTGGGGATGAAGTGAAGACGCAAGAATTTAGTAAGAAACTTAATGAAGCTGGAGTGTATGCAAAGTCCATCGTATTCCCAACGGTACCAAGAGGAACAGGCCGTGTACGTAATATGCCATCTGCTGCACATACGAAAGAAATGCTAGATCAAGCATTAACTATATATGAAACGGTAGGAAAAGAATTAGAGATTATATAAAATCACCCCTTTAGAGAGGGTTGAAAAGGGTAGGAGAAAAAATGAAAAAAATTATGATTACTGGTGCACTTGGCCAGATTGGCTCAGAGTTAACACTCAAATTAAGAGAAATCTATGGAACGGACCATGTCATTGCAACAGATATTAGAAGCAATGACTCAGAGGCAGCTACATCAGGACCTTTTGAAATGGTAGACGTTACAGATGGAAAAACGATGTTAGAAGTGGCGAAAAAGCATCAAGTTGATTCTATTATTCATATGGCTGCCTTATTATCAGCCACAGCTGAAGCAAATCCAGTGTTTGCTTGGAATTTAAATATGGGTGGATTGATGAACGCACTTGAAGCAGCAAGAGAAACGGGTGCGCAATTCTTTACACCAAGTTCCATTGGCGCTTTTGGACCTTCTACACCAAAAGACCTTACACCACAAGATACGATTTGCCGACCAACAACAATGTACGGCGTAAATAAAGTTTCTGGAGAGCTCCTTTCTGATTATTACTATCATAAATTTGGTGTGGATACACGCGGTTTACGATTCCCAGGATTAGTTTCTTACGTAACACCTCCAGGAGGCGGAACGACCGATTATGCTGTGGAGATTTATTACGAAGCGATGAAAAACAAAGCGTATACTTCTTATATTGCAAAAGGTACCTATATGGATATGATGTATATGCCTGATGCCTTAAATGCGATAGTCAACCTTATGGAGGCTGATCCAGCAAAATTATTACATCGTAATTCATTTAATGTGACAGCAATGAGTTTTGAACCGGAGCAAATCGCTGCTGAAATCCGTAAGCATATACCAGAATTCGTCTTAATGTATGATGTCGATCCAGTTCGCCAATCAATCGCTGATAGTTGGCCAAATGCCATTGACGCTTCAGCCGCAAAAGAAGAATGGGGATTTAAAGCAGAGTATGATCTCGCAAGAATGACTGAGGATATGTTAAATAAACTAAAATAAAGATAAAGAAAAACGCCCTTTTGTTACGCGGGCGTTTTTCTTTAAGTTAAAATAGATTTTAGTATATCCATGCAGGAGTTATCATATTGTAAATTTGTTTATTTTAGTTCGAATCCTGAGACGATAAAAGGTTCACATAATTTTATTATGTCAACTAAATATTGTATCATTATTTGTCTATGAAAATTTCCAAAATAGAATGCTGGTGAACGATTCGTAGTGGAGTTGTAATATGAGGAAGCATAAGTTTTCTGCTATATGTTGCACCATCACTTTTTGCAACAGCACTGATAATAAGCTCATCTCCCGTTGGTATAACTTGCACATGATGATAACGATCCTCTTCAATTAAGGCTTCAATTATATAAGCTGATTCAGTATCAAATACATCGATACGAAAGATAGACTCGTCTAAAAAAGATGTTAACGGATCAAGAAACATGCTTTCAAACCAACTCTGCCACTCCATATTCATACATATCACCCCAGTATGATAATGTATGCGTATACACAAATAATGTGAATCGTACAATCGATTTTTTTAAATGTTAATGTGGAAATTATATTTTCTTCCAAAATTGATGATAACTGTACAAGAACTACAGTTTATAAAATATATTTGTATGAAGCTACTTAATCAAGTTAAGGAAATGAATGATGTATTATTTTTATTAATAACAGTCCGGGGATAAGGTGAAATGAGTCCGATACAATACCGAACTCATTTCAAGAATGCAGAGTTATTTCATTAAGGTTTTTATTTTGATCATTTATTCAATTGTATCGAACAAACTTCTACATATCATGATGAGAGTGATTCTTTTGTCTTGAATGATTTCTATTCTTTACTTTCTTAGAGCCACTTAAAGGCTCAGGTTGTCCTGGGTTATCCCCTTTTGGAGCGTTTTTTCTCATATCTTTACCATCATTTTTATTCATTTTTTCATTTCCCTCCTTTTGTTTATAGGATGAAAGAATCCCCATTTTTTATACGGTATATTTTATCCTCACTCTGAACAATTTAATTGTAAGAAAAGCAAAAGAGGTGAAAACAAGTTATGCCTTATCATAAAAATAAACAGCAAGCATTTCAAGCAGCCCAACAAAGTATGGAAGATGTAGAAGAACAGTATCATGTAATAGATAAACATGCTAGTACGTATGGCCAACAACTCAAACATCTGTCTCAAGAAATAGCAGAAACTTATGAACAAATCCAAAATGCTTTAGAAGTTGCATCTGAGCATCAAAAAGAGCAATTGCTTAAATTTCAAACGGATTTGGATGCCATCACAAGCCAAGTGCAATCAGAAAAATAAAAATAGGGCTAAAAAAGTCGAAAAAAGTCAATTAAACGCGATTGGTTTATTTTCTTAATATAATAATTAAATGAAGTGTATTTCACACCGTAATTGATAACCTCTCTCAATTGCGGTGTTTTTATGTTTATCATATCATTTATTAGAAATACCATAAGAAAAACTTATCAATAACAATAACTTTCTTGTTATTTACTTATGTTGAATGTTGTATTATTATAGGAATTGTGAGAAAAGTGAGGATGGGTAAAAATTCAAACTTTTCGACTGATTACCATTAAGTGGTATTATAGTACTTTGTAGTTCGAATTAGGGGGTAATACTATGGCGAAAAATGATGTGTTTAATTCCCGTAAATCATTTGATGTAGATGGGAAACGTTATCATTACTATGACTTAGCAGCACTTGAAAATGCAGGTATAGGACAGGTATCTAAATTACCATATTCTATTAAAGTCCTACTTGAATCTGTACTACGTCAATATGACGGTCGTGTAATTACAAAAGAGCATGTTGAAAACTTAGCAAAATGGGGAACAGCAGATGTGAAGGAAGTGGATGTACCATTTAAACCTTCACGTGTTATCCTTCAAGACTTTACAGGTGTACCAGCAGTTGTAGACTTAGCTTCTTTAAGAAAAGCTATGGCTGATATGGGTGGAGATCCAGATATGATCAACCCTGAAAAACCAGTTGATCTTGTTATTGACCACTCTGTACAAGTTGATAAATATGGCACACCAGATGCACTAGATGCAAATATGGTTTTAGAATTTGAAAGAAACGCAGAACGTTACCAATTCTTAAGTTGGGCACAAAAAGCATTTGATAACTATCGTGCTGTTCCACCTGCGACAGGTATCGTTCACCAAGTAAACTTAGAATATCTTGCTGATGTTGTAATTGCAAATGAAACAACAGAAGGAGATTTTGAAGCATTCCCTGATACACTTGTTGGTACTGACTCTCATACAACGATGATTAATGGTATCGGTGTACTTGGTTGGGGTGTTGGTGGTATTGAGGCGGAAGCTGGGATGCTTGGACAGCCTTCATATTTCCCAGTTCCTGAAGTTGTTGGGGTGAAACTTGTTGGTGAGCTACCTAATGGAGCAACAGCTACTGACCTTGCCTTAAAAGTAACACAAGTTTTACGTACACACGGTGTTGTAGGTAAATTTGTGGAATTCTTCGGACCAGGTGTTCCTGCACTTCCACTAGCTGATCGTGCAACAATCGCGAACATGGCACCTGAATATGGTGCAACATGTGGGTTCTTCCCAGTTGATGGTGAATCTTTAGAATACATGCGTCTAACTGGACGTAAAGAAGAACAAATCAAAGTTGTTGAAGCTTATTCTAAAGCAAATGGCTTATTCTTCGATCCTTCATTAGAACCAGTTTATACAGATGTAGTAGAAATTAACTTAGCTGATATTGAACCGAACCTTTCCGGTCCAAAACGTCCGCAAGATTTAATTCCGCTTTCTGCTATGAAAAAAGAATTTAATAAAGCTGTTACTGCTCCTCAAGGTAACCAAGGTTTTGGTTATGATGAGAAAGAGTTTGATAAAACAGCAACAGTTAACTTCAAAAATGGCGATTCTACGACAATGAAAACGGGTGCAGTTGCAATTGCTGCAATCACTAGCTGTACAAACACATCTAATCCTTATGTATTAGTTGGTGCAGGTCTTGTTGCGAAAAAAGCAGTAGAACTTGGTTTGGAAGTTCCTAAATATGTGAAAACATCTTTAGCACCAGGTTCAAAAGTTGTAACTGGGTACTTAAATAACTCTGGTTTACTTCCTTATTTAGAGCAATTAGGATTTAACCTAGTAGGTTATGGATGTACAACATGTATCGGTAACTCTGGTCCTTTAAAAGAAGAAATTGAAGAAGCGATTGCTGACAGTGATTTACTTGTTACTTCTGTTCTTTCTGGTAACCGTAACTTTGAAGGTCGTATCCATCCATTAGTGAAAGGTAACTACCTTGCTTCACCACCGTTAGTAGTTGCATACGCTCTAGCTGGAACAGTTGATGTTGATCTTCAACATGATGTTCTTGGTCAAGATAAAGATGGGAACGATGTATTCTTTAAAGACATCTGGCCAACAACAGAGGAAATCAATGCAGTCGTTAAACAAACGGTTACACCTGATTTATTCCGTGCTGAATATGAGCGTGTATTCGATGATAATGAGCGTTGGAATGAAATTAAAACAAGTAATGAACCATTATATACTTTCGATGAGTCATCTACTTATATCCAAAACCCACCATTCTTTGAAGGTTTAAAACCAGATCCAGAAGAAGTAAAACCATTAAATGGTTTACGTGTAGTTGGTAAATTTGGTGATTCTGTTACAACTGACCATATTTCTCCTGCAGGTGCAATCGGTAAAGATACACCAGCTGGTAAATACCTTCGCGAAAATGGCGTAGAAGTTCGTGACTTTAACTCTTATGGTTCTCGTCGTGGTAACCATGAAGTTATGATGCGTGGTACATTTGCTAATATCCGTATCCGTAACCAAATTGCACCAGGTACTGAAGGTGGATTCACAACGTACTGGCCAACTGGTGAAGTGACATCCATTTATGATGCATGTATGCAATATAAAGAAGATGGCACTGGATTAGTTGTACTTGCTGGTAAGGATTACGGAATGGGATCATCTCGTGACTGGGCAGCAAAAGGAACAAATTTACTCGGTATTAAAACAGTTATTGCCGAAAGCTATGAGCGTATTCACCGTTCTAACCTTGTGTTAATGGGCGTTCTACCACTTCAATTTAAAGCTGGTGAGAGTGCTGATACACTAGGATTAACTGGTAAGGAAACAATTAGTGTTGAAATTGGAGAAGACGTGAGACCTCGCGACTTTGTAAAAGTGACAGCAATTGCAGAAGATGGCACTATAACTACTTTTGAAGCACTTGTTCGTTTCGACTCTGAAGTGGAAATTGATTACTATCGTCATGGTGGTATCTTGCAAATGGTTCTTCGTAATCGATTGAAGAAATAATTGTAGCTTTCCTGCCCTCTACACCTCTAGATGTGTAGAGGGTTTTTAGTTTCCAAACTTCAACAAACTTCACCCTTTAGGAAGGAATTTGCCTTCATTCAATACACATAGAATCACGATGTGAAAGTTTAAAAAAACCTTAGAACTAAATGAAATGAGTAAAAATGATTGAGCATAGTAAAACAAAAGGAGATAACAATTGAAAGCATGGATGATTGGTCCGTTTTTAATTACTGTGAATCAGTTAAGTCTTGCGATAGCGTTTGTAATCACATATTTTCTTTTAAAAACTTTGTTTAGAGTTGATGGGAAGATAAAAGATGAAGTTAGTTCTAGTCTGGTGACTGGTCTAATTATTTTTCTCCTATGTTATAAAGGGCTGCCACTAATAATGAGGTTTACAGATGTAATAAAAAACCCTCTTATAATTGTTTATTCAAATAGTGGACTGAAAGGTCTATTCTTCGCTTTAGTTATCATGGTAATTTATTTATTTATTAAAGCCTATCACTCGCATTTCCCTATGATTCAATGGATGCGTATCGCTTTTGTTTATTTATTTACATATTTTCTTTCATTTTGGATGATCAGAACACTATATTTTCTTTTCTATTAGGAACAATAATGAAAGGAAGGAGTGTTCTAGTTGAAAAAAACCTTATTATTCCTTTGTTGCCTTTTACTATTTATCCCGCTAGAAACTGCAGCAGAAGATCAATTACCTGGTTTGAAGATCGGCACAAAAGCACCCGAATTTAAGCTTCAGACTATTGAAGGTAAAAATGTCAGTTTAACGGAATTTCGCGGAAAAAAAGTGATGCTCAATTTTTGGGCTACTTGGTGTGCGCCATGTAAACAAGAAATGCGTGATTTCCAATCATTTTATCAAAATAAAAAGGATACTAATATAGAGATCATTGCCATTAACATTGATACAAAAAGTAATGTCAGCAAATATGTTGAGCGATTAGGTATTACTTTTCCGGTTTTATTAGACGAGAATGATCAAGTAAATGAAATTTATCATGTGATGGTAATACCAACTACTTATTTCATTGATGAAAAGGGCGTCATAAGGGATAAATACTATAGTGCTATGCCTTTATCATTAATTAAAGAAAAGTTAAAACAGTTTTAATCTATCTCTTTTATAATTCAATAACTAAGCCCATTATTAAATTTTCTAAAATTTGTAATAACTTTCTATTGAATGGGGCATACTGCTTATAAAATAGAAAGAAATGGTGGGTGAAGAATTTTATGAGAAAACCTAAAAGAAGAACGTTTGCTGATCTGGTATTAGAGAATAAGCTTCAATTAATGAAAGATCAGTCTGCAATGGATAAAATAGAAATGCGATTAGAAGAAAAACATGCTAGTCACCTAAAGGCAGAGTAGATTTTTACCTGACTATTTCACTTAACTTCCGAACATAATAAAATGAAGGAGGGATAAGTGATGGGTAATCCAAAAAAGAACAGTAAAGCTTTTGTCCCCAATCACCTTGGTACACAATCAAGAGGTTTTGGTGGCAATAAAGGTAAACAAATGCAGGATAAAACAGGCAAACAACCTGATGTGATTCAAACAAAAGGTGAATAAATGTCAAAAGGATGCTTAGGTAAGCCGTACCTAAGCATCCTTTTGTATGTAAGCGGCTTTACTTCAATATGAAGAAAAAAATATGGTATAGTTAGTTTAAACCATTGAATAAAGTGATGTGAATAGAATGAAACAAAAGAAAAAAACAGATATTGATAAAAATGGTTCCCAGCAAGTACATACTGAAAGAAATATATTTGAACAAATCTCTCGTTTAGATGAAAAAACGGATGCTGAACAATTATCAGAGTTGCTAACAGAAGCAGCGCAATTGTCTGCTATAAGGGACAAAACAGATGTTCAATTGCCAGTTGCATGGTTACAAAAGGCGATTGAATTATCACCGCAGAATCTCAGAGCAAAAGAAGCGCTCGCAGAAACAAAATGGATGATTAACAAAGAATTCATGGATCAACTTCAATATCCTATTATTCGTGAAACTGATAATCGTGCAACAAAAAAATATGCTGCAGAAGAAATGATAGCCATCACAAACCGTTTTATGCAACAAACTCATAAAGCAAAAGAACATTTAAAACGACAAAAAGAGGAACTACGTAAGTATAAAAATGATCAATTGAGTCCTTTTGTAAACGATTTATATGCTATCCTCGAAGACGCTCTATCCATTGGCGGTGAATTAGTTGAGGTTGCCGAAGCATATGAGCAGTCGATATCTGGCGTATTTCATACAGCGATACATTATGATGAAGTAAAGAGAAAAATTGAGCAACTTTTGAAAGTGAAAGAAAAGTGGCAACAAAGAATTGAAGCCTACGAAATACAGAAAAAGCAACATGTGACTCCTTTAAATGAACTTGATGAAATGGTTGGTATGATAAATGTAAAGAAGAGAATTAAAGCTTATTATCAATTTTTACAGTATCAACATAGACGTCGTACTTTAGGTTTTAACCAGCGAGATCAAATGAGTCTCAATATGGTGATTACAGGGAATCCTGGAACAGGTAAAACAACTTTAGCGAGAACACTTGCGCGTATATACAATCATTTGGGTGTCTTACCAAGGGAGAATGTCATAGAAACTAATCGTTCACAATTAGTTGGTGCATATGTTGGGCAAACCGAAGAGAATGTTGGACAATTAGTCGAAAAAGCGCTAGGTGGAGTATTATTTATCGATGAGGCTTATACATTGAATCGATCAGATCAATCAAAGGACGATTATGGACAAGTAGCAATTGATACCCTTGTTTCGTTAATGACAAGTGAAAAGTATAGTGGACGATTGGCAGTAATATTGGCAGGCTATCCTGATGAAATGCGACAGTTTCTTGAAGTAAACCCGGGATTACGCAGTCGTTTCCCGCAAGCAAACCATCTCCATCTT
The DNA here is from genome assembly GCF_034651445.1 of Cytobacillus sp. OWB-43. Taxonomy (NCBI): domain Bacteria; kingdom Bacillati; phylum Bacillota; class Bacilli; order Caryophanales; family Bacillaceae; genus Cytobacillus; species Cytobacillus sp. OWB-43. The sequence continues at coordinate 787,359 of NZ_JAYEFF010000001.1, forward strand.
TCAGATTACAATGACTACGAGTTGTTAGAGATAGGAAAGCGAATCGCTTTAAATAATGATTATGTGCTAACTAGTTCAGGAGAAAGGGCGTTGTTAAAGAGAATAGAAAGAGAGCGTGTTGATGATACCTTTGGTAACGCAAGAGCTGTACATGATGTCATTCTCGATGCGATATTTTCTAAAGGTATAAAGGGTGATCAAGCAGATATTAGAGAACTAACCATATTAGAAGAAGATGATTTTACCATTGATGAGGAAGAGTCTATTGATCAACCGCAGAAGCAACTGGATGAAATGATTGGATTGGAGCATGTTAAAGAAGAAGTAAAGACTTTAGTGTCATTTGTACAAGTACAGCATATGCGAGGGCAACAAGGATTACCGGCCATTCCTGTGCAGCTACACTCAGTTTTTACAGGGAATCCAGGTACTGGGAAAACGACGATAGCGAAAATCTTCGCACAATTATTAAAAGAATGCGGCTTGCTCAAACGGGGCCATCTTATTGTTTCGAGTAGAGCCGACTTTGTTGCTGGTTATATTGGCCAGACAGCATTAAAAACAAGAAAACTTATTCGCCAAGCATTAGGTGGTGTTTTGTTTATTGATGAAGCGTATTCTCTTTTATCTGATATCACTACTGATTTCGGAAAAGAAGTGATAGATACGCTTGTAGATGAAATGACTAAGCATAACGAAAACTTGGTAGTGATATTAGCAGGCTATCCAGTGGAAATGGAAAAGCTATTGGCAAGTAATCCTGGACTAAGGTCGCGTTTTAAAAAGTTTTTACATTTTCCGGACTATACTGCTGAAGAGATGCTGAAGATGATGAAAGCATTTTTAACAAGATATGAAATGAGTTTAACGAAGGCGGCCGAACAATTACTGCTGGAGTATTTTACGACTACAGTAACAGAAGGGAATGGTCGTTTAGTTGTGAATCTTGCTGAAGGGGCTATTCAGAATCAAGCAAGAAGAATTATGGAAGATTCACATACAAGTGAGTCATCGTTATCCACATTAACAGAGAGAGATTTTATAAATACAATTGGTCCGAATAGAAAGGAAGACAAGACTAGTGCTAGTTTCAACGAAAGAGATAGAAGTTAGATATGCGGAAACAGATCAAATGGGTGTGGTCTATCATGCCAATTATATTATTTGGATGGAACTAGGTCGAACGCAATTCGTAAAAGACCTAGGTTTTAATTATGCGGCATTAGAAGAACAAGGTGTATTATCACCTGTACTTGACATACAAGCATCTTATAAAAAACCTCTCCATTATGGAGAGACAGCTACAGTCAAGACTTGGGTAGAGGATTATGATGGTTTAAGGACAACTTATGGATATGAAATATATAACCAAGAAGGCATTCTCGCTGTTAGTGGGTCTTCATTACACACTTGTGTGAAGAAGGATAGTTTTCGACCGATTTCACTTCGGAGGAAGTTTCCAGATTGGCATGAAGCATACGAAAAAGCAAAGAAATAAAGAAAGAAGGCTTAAAAATGGCGTTCGGTATTACTAGGGTTGATGTAAGAAAGTGGAAATCTGATATAGATGCTGGAAAGATCGCCTTTCTTACTCATTATTGGCTTGATGATCGTTTTCCCACGTGTAAGACGGTCACGAAGGTGGGAGCGTCCGATTTGAATCAGCTCATTTTATGGGGGAAGAAGTACGGATTGAAGCCGGAGTGGATTCATCATCGTAAAGACGGATACTCTCATTTTGATTTATTAGGAGATAAACAAATTGAAATTATGAAGTTAGAGGGAAAAGAAGAGCATATTTGGAGATAATAAACATCACCCCTAGTTTTATAGAGCTAGGGGTGATGTTTATTTTTCATATTTATACTGCGGTTCGTTTAAGTCCTCGTCATATTGCACAATCAAATGATGATTATCGAAGTACCACAAGTCTTTTTCCTCGATAAAAAACTGGATACCGTCAGATTCTTTCGTAACGACAGGATTGACCGGTTCTTCATTAGAAATACCTAAAGAAAATCCTTGTTGTATCGGGCTTGAACCTCCATACCGGGCAAAAAAACGAACGTAATCTCCGGCAGTTAAAAGCATCTCATCTTTAAACCAGTTAATGGCTTTGTCACTCAATCGAATGTCCAAGGTCCCCACTCCTTTTATCTTTATAAGACTATTGTATACGAAAGCGAAACACACTGCTAAGATTTTGATTGGAAAGAGAAGGGAACCTTATTTATGCTCAGAAAAATATTCATTGATGGCACGAATCCAATTGATTCTTGTTACATCAGAGGCTGTTTGTTTGTCACCTGCTTCTAGCGCTTGTATGATCCGTTCATGCTCGTCGATAGATGATTCTGTTAAGATAATGGCTTTGTAATAGTAAAGTCTCATAACGTGAGGTTGGAGACCTTCAATCGCCTGAGTTATATAAGGGTTTTTTGTTTCATCTACTATTAATTGATGGAACTCTTCGTCATATTTAAGAGCAGAGAATGAATCCTCAGTTTTAATAGCTTCAGCAAATTTCTGATTAATTTCTTTTAAACGATTAATTACCTCTTGCCCCAGATTGCCTGCTACTAATTCAGAAGACAATGCTTGCAGGACACTTAATGGAGGAAGGATTTTCGTTATATCTTCGTGATTTACTGCAGTAACTTGTGTCCCTACACCCGGATACATTTCTACAAATCCTTGGGAATTTAATAATTGTAATGCTTCTCTAATGGGTGTTCTGCTGACTCCTAAAGCTTCCGCAAGATCAGCATCATTCAGCTTTTCTTTTGGTTTTAACGTGCCATCAATAATCCATTCTTGAATTTGCAAGAATGCTCGTTTTTTAGCTGAAAGTCGTTGTGGAGTTGAAAAATTACTTGGAATTGGCATAATAAACCACCTTTGCGTATCAAATATCTGTAAATTACTCTGTTAGTATAGTGTGATTTTTCAAAATTGCTGAAAGAAATCCGGAAATATTCTATCTATATTAGTAATATATAGAAAAAATTATATAATAATATAGTTTTTAATGCAATATATCACCTCTTCCGTTAGTTTCTTAAGATAATTTATTGTGTTCATTATAGTGATATGTTATCTTATTAATGCAATATATTAACGGGAATTAGATAAGTGACAGAATTTTTAAAAATTATTTCAGAATATTTAATTTTATGAAGAATAAATATTCTGAAAAATACTAGCGGTGAAAAAATCATCTGCTAGTTGTAATTGAGAGGGGTAAACTTGTAAATATGAATCAAAAATCTTCAAATTCTTATGTGGTTGTATTAGGTTTAATGTTATTCTCTTTGTTCTTTGGAGCGGGTAATTTAATATTCCCGATTATGATGGGGCAAGAAGCGGGTACAAATGTTTGGGCAGCGACAGCTGGGTTTATTATAACTGGTGTGGGACTGCCATTATTAGCTGTTGTTGCTCTTGGCTTTTCAGGTAAGAGTGATTTGCAATCGCTTGCAAGTCGAGTGAATCCAACATTTGGACTGATTTTCGCTATTATATTGTATTTAGCTATTGGTCCATTATTTGCCATTCCGAGAGCAGGAAGTGTTTCATTTGAAATTGGAATTCGACCATTATTGCCAGAATCTTCACTGACGATTGGTTTATTAATATTCTCAATCTGCTTCTTTGGTGTTGCGACGATATTATCATTAAATTCATCAAAGATTGTTGATATTGTTGGTAAATATTTAACGCCTATTAAAATTAGCTTTATACTACTATTAATTCTTGTTGCTGTTTTTAATCCTCTAGGATCTTTTGGGGAGCCAACAGAAGCTTATTCACAACACTCATTCTTTAATGGCTTCTCAGAAGGCTATTTAACTATGGATGTACTGGCTGCATTTGTCTTTGGTGTAATTGTTATTAATGCACTGCGGGCAAAAGGTATAGAGTCAAATCGCTCTATTATGTTTGCTACGATGAAGGCTGGTTTGATTGCTGCGGTTTTATTAGCATTCTTTTATAGTGCGATGGCTTATATGGGTGCTAGTAGTGTTGCGGAATTAGGTATCCTTGAAAATGGTGGAGCTGTTCTCTCGGGTGTTGCCTATGCATATTTTGGCTCTTATGGAGGAATCGTTCTAAGTGCTGTTATGATTATTGCTTGTATGACAACAAGTGTAGGTTTGATCAGTTCATGTGCTAGCTATTTTAGTAAGATCATGCCTAAATTTTCCTATAAGACATATGTAATTGCATTTGCTATTTTCAGTACTGCAGTTGCGAACTTTGGTTTAACAGAGTTAATAGCTATTTCTGTTCCAGTACTTACAGCGATTTATCCTTTGGCGATTTTATTATTAATTTTAACATTTTTCCATCAGTTTTTTAATGGGAAGAAGACTGTCTATCAAGTGAGTATGATTTTAACGTTTATTGTTAGTGTTTTTGACGGTTTAAAAGAAGCAGGAGTTCAAATAGAGCCTGTTTATCATTTATTCGCAAACATTCTTCCGTTGTATGAAGTGGGATTAGGTTGGATTGTACCAGCTATCATTGGTGTAATTTTAGGTATTGTAATAGATCTGTTTAAAAGAGAGACAAAGATAAAAGAGAATGAAGAAGTAATTTAACTGTTTTTTACCCTTACAAAAGATTTTCCTTTTGTAAGGGTTTTTTTATGTAACCTATAATAATATTCACTATTTTTTTGATAACTAGAAGGATTATTCTTAGTCATTCCAATCAAGAATGTAAAATTATCGAGGTCTCTACTAGTAAATTAAGTAAGAATAATTCTATTAATATATTACATATGACTATATTTTTTTAAAATAATATATTGCATTCATTACATGGATATGTTACTTTAATAATGCAATATATTGCTTGAATTTTTTCAGAGATTGTAATTCATACAATATTATATTTAAATATGAATTTTCTGAAGAATTAGTAAATTGTAGTAATTGAAGATTGTTAACTACAACAGTAGAGGCAGAAGGGGGTAGAAGATATGAATCAAAAGGTTCCGTCTTCTTATATTATTGCAGTAGGATTTATGTTATTTTCATTATTTTTCGGTGCTGGGAACTTAATTTTTCCAGTAATGATGGGTCAAGAAGCAGGAACGAACGTATGGGCCGCAGTAGCGGGCTTTATTATAACAGGTGTTGGTCTTCCTTTATTGGGTGTAATCGCTTTAGGTTATTCTGGTAAAAGTGACTTGCAATCGCTTGCAAGTCGTGTAAGTCCACTCTTTGGTCTACTTTTTACAGTTGTTCTATATTTATCTATCGGACCATTATTTGCGATACCAAGAACTGGTACGGTCTCTTATGAAATTGGTATTAGACCATTCATTTCTGATGAATGGAGTACGATTGGATTAGTTATCTTCTCTATCATCTTCTTTGGAATTACCGCATTCTTCTCTCTGAATGCATCGAAAATTGTTGATATTGTTGGTAAAGTTTTAACACCTATTCTACTATTATTTATTTTAATTTTAATTGTAGTAGCATTTGTTAATCCACTAGGATCTCTACAAGCACCAAGTGAGGCATATACTGTTAACTCTTTCTTTAACGGCTTTACTGAAGGTTACTTAACAATGGATGCCCTTGCTGCTTTCGTATTCGGAATTATCGTAATTGATGCCATTCGTTCTAAAGGCGTTCAATCAACTAAAGTAGTGATGCTTTCAGTGATTAAAGCAGGATTAATTTCAGCCGGTTTGCTTGCTGTGATATATGGCTCACTTTCTTATATTGGTGCTAGTAGTGTTTCTCAATTAGGTATATTAGGAAACGGTGGGGCGGTTTTATCTCAAGTTTCCGGGCATTATTTTGGCTCATTTGGAGGAGTTATACTAAGTGTGATTGTCATTGCCGCATGCTTAACGACTAGTATTGGTTTAATCTCTTCATGTGCAGCTTATTTTAGTAAAATCATGCCTAAAGTCTCCTATAATACGTTTGTTATTGTTTTCTCAGTATTTAGTGCAGCGATTGCTAATTTTGGATTAAGTCAATTGATTGCTATTTCAGTACCGGTATTAACAGCTATTTATCCATTAGCGATTGTATTATTAATCCTTACGTTTTTACACCCGTTGTTTAATGGTAAGAAATCTGTTTACCAAATGAGTATGTTATTTACGTTTATTATTGGTATCTTTGATGGCTTTAAAGCAGCAGGATATACGATTACCTCAGTAGATAATCTATTCACTAGTATTCTTCCATTATATGATGTAGGGTTAGGTTGGTTAGTACCTGCATTTTTAGGAGCGGTTCTAGGAATAATCATTGGTTTATTTCAAAATAAAAAGGTTGAGGATGAAAAAGAACAATTAATTTAATAAGAAAAAAAGCCTCCGACTAAAACGGAGGCTTCTTTTTTTTGCTATAAAACGATGCCAGATCATTCGGATATGTGAAGTTAATCTCTCAATTGCTGTATGTATTTTCTTTATCTAGCGGTAAAGTAATCTTAATCGTTGTACCAACATTCATTTCAGATGAAATGTTAATCCAGCCATTATGTTGTTCGATAATTCTTTTACAAATGGATAACCCAATGCCTGTGCCCGTCGATTTAGTAGAATAAAAAGGTTGAAAAAGCTTTTCTAATGTCTCTTCATTCATTCCGAAACCAGTATCCTTTATAACGATTAAACATGTTTCAGCTGTCCTTCTAACAGAGATATTAATCGTATTTTCTTGATGCTGCTCTTGTGTATCAAATGATTCCAGTGCATTTTTAATTAAGTTGACTAGTACTTGTTTTAATTGTTTGGCATTACCATAAATATATGGATCGTCTTTTGATAATTGGAAGGAGAGTGCAGTATTCTTTAAAATCGCTTCACTCTGAAACAACAGGAAAGTATCGTGAACAAGTTTATTAATAGAAATACGTTCTTTAATATTGTCTGTTGGCTTTGCTGCATTTAGAAACTCATGAATAATATCATTGGCACGATTAATCTCATCTAGAGCAATATCAACATATTGATTTTTCCCTGACTCATTGAGATAGGGTTTTAACAATTGTAAAAAACCTTTAACTGTTGTAAGCGGGTTACGTATTTCATGTGCCATCGATGCTGCAAGTGTACTTAAATTTTGTGCGTACTCATTTGTGAAATTAGCTTCATTAATCTGAGACGCAGTTTCATGAATGATTTTCTTTTTTTCATTTAGTTCTAAGCTAAATCTGAGGAGTTTTTGCTCTAATTGTTGTGTTTGATAATTATGATCAGTAGATAATGAATGAAATAAGGGGTAGCAAAATAAATGACATGATTCTTCCTCAGGAATCGTATAGACGCGATAATTGTGATAACCGTTTCCGAAAAATAGCTGTAAATTAAGAACTGCTTTTTTCTTGCGTATTTCATTAAATTGTTCGACATCTTCGTAATTCATTAATTGTGTGAATGGGGTACCAATGATTGTATGCTGATTAACTATAGATGTTGAAACCACGTGATTATTGTTGTCAATTAAGAAGTATGGAAATGGTAGTTCTTTTAAGACAATCTCAGTTAATTTCATTTCTTATCATCCTTACCATTGTTTGTCATGTGGAAGTAGTATCTAATGTCATTCTCTTTTATTCTATTAGAAGAAATTGCATTATATGTTAGAAAAACATGTATATTGAGAAAAAAACACGAATCATCTCTACTTTTCTTGTTATGTATATGAGTTAAAATGTCATATTTTTAATTAAATCGCAATGATGGACTTATTAATCTTATCATACCAAAGTCATTCAATGGCTTTCAATCACCGTTTTCATTCGTTAAAGGAATTTTTTAGGAATTGTAAAAAAGATAGATTACTAGAAAAAATTATAGCTTCGATCTACCTAGTATAGAAATGAATAAATAAGAAAAGACAGCATTCTATAACGCTGTCTTTTGAATGTTAACTTTTCTTTTTAAATAAATTGACTTTTGGTTCGGTTTTATTGATAATCCTTTTAATATTTGTACGATGTCGATAAATGATGAACAATGTCATTAAGGCAATCACTATGATTAAAATTGGATCACCAAGAATGAGTGAATAAATCAATCCTGCAATACCAGCAATCATTGATGATAATGAAACATATTTAGTAGTGAGAAGTGAGATGAAAAATACAGCTAATATTACCACAAACATGACGGGCACGAACGCCAGCACAACACCTGCAGATGTAGCAACAGCTTTACCACCTTTGAATCCTGCAAATATCGGGTACATATGGCCAATAACAGCAAAAATTCCTATAATTACTGTATGTATATCTATATCAAAGAAGATTGGTAATAATCCAGCAGCTATGGTACCTTTCAGGATATCGGCCAGTGTAACGGTAAAACCTGCTTTTTTTCCTAGCGTTCGGAAAGTGTTTGTCCCACCAAGATTACCACTACCATGCTCACGAATATCAATGCCATAAAACACTTTACCAATGATTAATCCAGATGGAATGGAACCAATTAAATAAGCAATAAGAAAAACGATGATTACTTCAAATGTCATAAACTCTCCCCCACGGAATAAAAATACAGTTCTTATATTGTACCACGTAAATAAGTGAATGTACTATGTTGCTTTTAAAATATCTTTTCAATTGCAAAGATTACCCTAGTATGAAACGAATGTTAAATAGATATATGATTAAAATTAGTAGAAAAGAACTTTTTTGTTAAGTGGATTACGTGATATTTAGCGAAAAGGAAAGCTTTATAAAAAAGATGAAGCTGTATGTCAGAAAGAACAGCATTGCGATCTATTCGCATTTATACTTTAATTCAGATAAAATAGTGTAGAGTTCAAAATAAGAGGTGAATGTATTGAGTATAGAAAACCCATCAAGAACTGAAATCGGAAAGATGTTAAAACAAGCAAAGAGGATTGCCGTCGTAGGTTTAAGTGATAAACCTAATCGTACATCCTATATGGTAAGTGAAGCCATGCAAAAAAGTGGTTACGAAATCATCCCTGTTAATCCCAAAGTTAAGGAAGTATTAGGTGTAAAAGCGGTTGCATCATTAGCTGAAATAGAAGGCAAAGTGGATATTGTTAATGTCTTTAGACGTTCGGAATATTTGCCAAGTCTTGCGAGTGAATTTCAAAATATTGATTGTCCCATTTTTTTGGACTCAGCTAGGTGTTGTAGATGAAGACGTATTTCAGCAGTTAAGTGATGCTGGTTATACCGTGATCATGGATCGATGCATTAAAGTAGAGCATGCGCTAACAAAATAACATTTGTAGCATGGGATCATGACATTGATTTCATGCTTTTTCTTTCATATGCGGTTTAGACGTATAAATATGATATAATGATTAGAACGTTTGTTCTTATTCGCCTCTTGCAACAGTATATACATGACCTTAATGCATGTTACAATGGGGAACATATATGCATACGACTCGCATGATAAGAAGGAATATAGTGAATAAGAATGGAATAATAAACCGATATCTATTGTAGAGAGGTGCATAAAGGCGCGGTTATGATATAATCAAACTCTATTGCCGACTCGGATTGATAGACAATAGATGGTTTTTGAAGAGATGAAAGGGGAATGCTTGTGGCAAAAAATCAGGAAGTATTTGACTATAATGATGATGCCATACAAGTACTTGAGGGATTAGAAGCTGTTAGAAAACGTCCCGGAATGTACATTGGAAGTACGGATGCAAGAGGGCTACACCATCTTGTATACGAAATAGTCGATAACGCTGTAGATGAAGCACTTGCAGGTTTCGGCGATCATATCATTGTCAAAATACATAAAGACAATTCAATTAGTGTTCAAGATAAAGGTCGAGGAATGCCGACCGGAATGCACAAGATGGGCAAACCTACAACCGAAGTCATATTGACTGTGTTGCACGCTGGAGGAAAGTTTGGCCAAGGTGGATACAAAACAAGTGGTGGACTTCATGGTGTAGGTGCTTCAGTTGTTAACGCCTTATCACAATGGTTAGTCGTTAAAATTAAACGCGATGGAATTGTTTATGAACAGCGGTTTGAAAACGGCGGAAAGCCAGTAACCACGCTTGAGAAGGTTGGTAAAACGAATCAAGTAGGGACAACGATCCACTTTAAACCAGATTCGACAATTTTCTCAACAACTACATATAATTTTGAAGTGCTAAGTGAACGATTACGTGAATCCGCTTTTCTCTTAAAAGGGATGAAAATCGAGATAACGGATGAACGTCATGATCTTAAAGAGATTTATCATTATGAAAATGGGATTGAAGCATTTGTTCAGTACCTAAATGAAGAAAAAGATACGCTCCATCCAGTAGTTAGTTTTGAAGGGGAGCATAATGGTATTGAAGTTGATTTTGCCTTCCAATTTAATGATGGTTTTTCAGAAAATGTCCTTTCTTTTGTCAATAATGTTCGTACGAAAGATGGAGGGACACATGAAGCTGGAGCTAAAACAGCGATGACTAGGGTGTTCAATGAATATGCCCGTAAAGTTCAGCTTCTAAAAGAGAAAGATAAGAACTTAGAAGGAACTGATTTACGAGAAGGTTTTGCGGCGATTGTCTCAGTACGTGTACCCGAAGAACTGTTACAATTTGAAGGACAAACAAAGGGCAAGCTCGGAACAAGCGAAGCGCGTTCAGCTGTCGATGCTGTTGTATCAGAGTATCTCTCTTACTTCCTTGAAGAAAATCCAGATACAAGCTCTTTATTAATTAAGAAAGCAATTAGAGCTTTTCAAGCAAGAGAAGCAGCACGTAAAGCAAGGGAAGACGCTAGAGGCGGAAAGAAGAAGAAACGGGCTGAAGCGGTTCTGTCAGGGAAATTGACACCTGCTCAATCACGTAACCCAGAAAGAAACGAATTATATTTAGTAGAAGGTGACTCTGCGGGTGGTTCAGCAAAGCAGGGGCGCGATAGAAGGTTTCAAGCAGTATTGCCATTAAGAGGTAAAGTAATAAATACTGAAAAGGCAAAGCTCGCAGATATCTTTAAAAATGAAGAGATAAACACGATTATACACGCTGTTGGAGCGGGTGTCGGTGGTGACTTTACGATTGAAGATATTAATTACGATAAAGTGATTATTATGACGGATGCTGATACCGATGGAGCCCATATTCAAGTGCTCTTACTGACCTTCTTCTACCGCTATATGAAGCCGTTACTAGAAGCAGGTAGAGTCTATATTGCTTTACCACCATTGTATAAAGTGAGTAAAGGTTCTGGAAAGAAAGAAGTAATAGAGTATGCATGGAGTGATGAAGAGCTTCCTGATACGATTAAAAAGGTTGGTAAAGGCTATATTATTCAGCGTTATAAAGGACTTGGTGAGATGAATGCTGACCAATTATGGGAAACAACGATGGATCCAGAAACGAGAACGCTCATCCGTGTGAAAATTGATGACGCTGCGAGAGCGGAACGTAGAATTACCACTTTAATGGGTGATAAAGTTGAACCACGGAGGAAATGGATTGAAACAAATGTCGCATTCGGATTAGAAGAAGATGGCAGCATTTTAGAAAATGAAAACATTTCGACGCTTGAGGAGTTAGATTCATGAACAAAGCAGAACAATTTCGTGATCTGCCGTTAGAAGATGTCCTTGGTGACCGATTTGGCAGATATAGTAAATATATTATACAAGATAGAGCATTACCTGATGCGAGAGACGGGCTTAAGCCCGTGCAGCGTCGTATCTTATATGCCATGCATGTTGAAGGTAATACGCATGATAAAGGTTTTAGAAAATCGGCAAAAACGGTCGGTAATGTGATTGGTAATTTTCACCCACATGGTGACTCCTCTGTATATGATGCCATGGTGCGTATGAGTCAAGATTGGAAGTTGCGCAAGCTTCTTATTGAAATGCACGGCAATAATGGTAGTATCGATAATGATCCACCTGCTGCGATGAGGTATACAGAGGCGAGATTATCTTCTATTTCTTCTGCACTCTTAAATGATATTGAAAAAAGAACGGTTGATTTTATTCCGAACTTTGATGATACTTCGAATGAACCAACCGTTTTACCAGCTAGTTATCCCAACTTACTTGTAAATGGATCAACAGGGATTTCTGCCGGATATGCAACGGAAATCCCACCTCATCATCTTGGAGAAGTTATTGATGCTGTTATTCATCGTATGGATCGTCCACAAAGTACTGTCGATGATTTAATGCAGTATATAAAAGGACCTGATTTTCCTACCGGTGGAATCATACAAGGTGTAGAAGGCATTAAGAAAGCCTATGAAACGGGCAAAGGTAAAATTATTATCCGTGGTAAAGTAGATTTCGAGGATATTCGTGGTGGTAGAAAGCAAATAGTCATTACTGAAATCCCTTATGAAGTAAATAAAGCGAACTTAGTGAAGAAAATGGATGAATTTCGCTTCGATCGTAAAATCGAAGGAATCGCTGAAGTCCGTGATGAAACGGATCGTACAGGGCTAAGAATTGTCGTTGAATTAAAGAAGGATGCTGACCCACAAGGGGTTTTACATTATTTATATAAATATACTGATCTGCAAATCCCGTATAACTTTAATATGGTGGCTATTCATAACCGTCATCCGAAAACGATGGGTCTAGTCCCCTTACTAGATGCCTACATTGACCATCGAAAAGAGGTTGTCACACGTAGAACACAATTCGATTTAGAAAAGGCTCAAACACGTCAGCATATCGTTGAAGGCCTAATCAAGGCATTATCTATATTAGACGAAGTCATTGCGACGATTCGTGCTTCAAAAGATAAGCGTGACGCGAAAGAGAATTTAATGAGAGAGTATCAATTTACAGAGCCTCAAGCAGAAGCGATCGTCTCATTACAACTATATCGTTTGACGAATACAGATATCACTGCATTGCGTGCAGAAGCAGAGGAATTAGCGGCCAAAGTAGAGGAACTCACATCGATTCTTGCCAGTGACAAGAAACTCGCATCAGTGATTAAAAAAGAACTTCGTGAAGTGAAGAAGAAATTTGAAGACAATAGAAGAACAGTAATTGAAGCAGAAATAGAAGAAATTAAAATTAACCTAGAAGTTCTTGTAGCAAATGAAGATGTGATTGTTACTGTCACAAGAGATGGGTATATTAAGCGGACAAGCCAGCGTTCTTATTCAGCTTCAAATGGACAAGATTTAGCGATGAAGGAATCCGACCGTTTATTAACAAAGCTAGAGATGAATACAACGGATGTTCTACTTCTATTCACGAATAAAGGCAGCTACTTATATTGTCCTGTGCACCAATTACCTGACATCCGCTGGAAGGACATGGGTCAACATATTGCCAATATCATTGCCATCGATCGTGATGAATGTATCATTCACGCAATCCCTATTACTGATTTTGAACAAGAGAATGCAACATTATTATTTATTACGAAAAACGGTATGGTGAAGAAAACCGAATTAAAATCATATAAAGCTCAACGCTTTTCAAAAGCGCTCGTTGCACTTAACCTAAAAGGTGATGATGAGGTTGTCGATGTTCACCTAACACATGGCGAGCATGATGTGTTTCTCACAACTCATTTAGGTTATGGTCTCAGGTTTCATGAGAAAGAAGTAAACTTAGTAGGCCCAAGAGCTGCGGGTGTAAAAGGAATCAATCTAAAAGATGATGACTATGTTGTTTCTGGAAAAATGATTAGTAATGAGAAAGAAGAAGCAGTTGTCATTGCGACGCAACGCGGGGCAGTGAAAAAAATGAAACTGCAAGAGTTTGAACAAACATCAAGGGCAAAACGAGGTGTAGTGATGTTACGCGAATTGAAAAAACATCCGCATCGCATTGTTGGTATGGTTATAACGAATAATCATGAAACAGCATTTGTTGAAAGTGAAAAAGGGACAATCGAGTCCATAGCAATGAATGAACTTAGATACAATGATCGCTACTCCAACGGATCGTTTATATTAGATGAAGAAGAAAATGGTGCAATTATTCATTTATGGACTGAGACAAAGGAACAAACATAAACGATTTCTTCAAAAAGTTGAAAGGTTGTATTTAACTTAATGACACATTATTAAAAAAGTACACACTCATAAAAGTGATGTACTTTTTTAATGTGCATTATCATTCTTTTAGTTGATCATTTTAGTATTGAAAAAACACTGAAGGCATCCCTCTAACGTTTCTTGGTCAACAGGGAAGATTACTGTGTAAAGTAAATAATTTTTTTATTAATGTTAAGTCTTCTAGTTATCTAATCTTCATGATTAATGAACGGAAATAGACAGAACTTCTGTTCATTTAATCGTAGTTACTTCAAAATTTTAGATAGAATTTTTTTATGGGTGTTCGACAATTTTAACAAATTAAAGTTTCCAGCTCTAACTAAACTTTTAATGATTTTTACTTCTTTCCAAGCTAAATCATATAGAGGTTGATTAATAATATTATTTTTTAGCGCATCTTCAAGTTCGTCGTCATCCAAAACATATAATTCCCCGGTTGGTAATATAACAATATCTAAGAATAAATCGTCCATCCATGGAATATTATTGTCTATTCCATAATGGAGGCATATGTCTATATACCACTGAATGATATTCCCTTTAGAATCGAACATCGTAGTTACTGTATGGTTTTTTCTTAAAGGAAATTGTTGAAGCCACATATATCCATCATCCACTATACATAATTTCTTTCTCCCATAACTTACACATAATGGTGAGGTAACGGATAGTGCATGTAATAAAGTTATGTGACCCTTAAAGTTTTTGGTATTGAGGAAAGCCTGTGAATATTTCCTTTTATCAATTCTTTTCCAATCTGAACGATCTCCGAACTTCCTCTTTAGCATCATCATCCCCCACGCAAGTTTTTATGCGAATTATAGCATTTGATTGTAACGAGTTTACTTATATTAAACAAAATTATTGGATGAAATTCTATATTAAAGATTTATTCAACATATCATCACTTTTATTTGAAATATTAGATACTACCGAAGATATTTCATAAGTAATGCTGTTACCTCTAAAATTAATATGCTTCCTTTTACTGAGCTATATTAGTGAGAAAAAATTTAATTGAGGATAGAGGAATTTTACAATAGGAGGTCTAATACTATTAATAGTCAGAATATTTTCGACAAAACCTATAAAATGTAAGCGCAATCATTTAAGTGGAAAGGTGTGAGTAATTGATGGACAATCACAATCATCAAGATTTCCCTTCCTATGATGCAATCATTGTTGGTGCTGGGTTTTCTGGCATGTATATGCTCTACAGATTACGAGAACGTGGCTTAAGTGTCCGAGTGTTTGAAAAGGGAGCTGGTGTAGGGGGAGCTTGGTATTGGAGCCGCTACCCTGGTGCGAGGTGTGACTCAGAGAGCCATACGTATAATTTTACCTTTTCTGAAACGTTATATGAAGAATGGTCTTGGCGTTCTCGTTATCCGACTCAACCAGAAATTCTCGAATACTTAAACTTTGTAGCAGATCGCTTACAACTGAGAGAGGATATTGAGTTAGAAACAGAAATAAGAGCGGCTCATTTTGATGAAGAAATTACACAATGGAGAGTGTATTTACAAGATGGTCGACAATTGATATGTAAATATTTCATTACAGCTGTCGGTTGTCTGTCAGCACATGCGAAGAATATCCCGAAAATACCAGGTTATAGTCAGTATAAAGGTGAAAGCTATCACACAGGTACTTGGCCACATCACGAAGTAGATTTTCATGGCAAGAAAGTAGGGATTATTGGTAATGGTTCAAGTGGAATTCAAAGTTTACCGGTTATTGCAGAAACAGCAGCGGAAGTATATAGCTTCCAAAGAACTCCTCAATATGCGATTCCTGCACAAAATCACCCTTACACAGAAGAAGAAATCAATGAATATAAAGCAAATCGATTAGATACAAGAAAGAAAATGTTTCAATCTCATACTGGTTATCCCTTTTTTTCACGACCGATTTCTGCCTTAGAGGAAAATCAATTTAAACGGCAGGAAATTTATGAAACAGCATGGAAGAAAGGTGGCTTTGAGATAAGTGCCACTTATAATGATTTATTAATTAATGAAACCTCTAATGAAACACTTAGTCAATTTGTTCGAGATAAGATAAAACAAGTTGTTAAGGATCAATCGTTAGCAGAAAAATTGTTACCCACTTATCCAATTGCCACTAAACGTCTAGTTCTTGATACAAATTATTATGAATCATTTAATTTGCCACATGTCCATTTTGTCGATGTAAAATCTGCGCCTATAACACAATTCAGTGAAAAGGGTATTTGCACAACAGGCAGAGAGTATCCCTTAGATATGGTTGTGTTCGCTACAGGTTATGATGGAATGACCGGACCATTATTAACGATGGATATTAAAGGACGTGGAGGAGAATCACTTAAGGAGAAATGGGAACATGGAGCTAATGTATCAACTTATTTAGGTGTTGCCACTAACCTCTTCCCGAATATGTTTATGATTACTGGACCACAAAGTCCATCTGTAGCAACAAATATGCCGACAAGTATTGAACAGCATGTGGATTGGATTGACCGTTTTATTGCTTATATAGAGGCAGAGGGAATCGAAATGGTAGAAGCTAATGCGCAACAAGAAGAAACATGGCGTATCCACTGTGAAGAAGTATATAGACAAACATTATATAGTAAAACCCCTTCTTGGTATTCTGGAGCAAATGTAGAAGGAAAGCCTGAAGCATTTTTAATTTATCTAGGTGGGCTAGGACAATACGGGAAAATCCTCGAGAATTGTGCTACTAGTGAGTATAGTGGGTTTGACCAACATTCTTCCATCACAAAAAGTATGTAAAGGAGTGCTATTAATGGATTTTATCAGTAGAGTAGCAGAAGAAATAAGAGAAATCTGTGAGGTTTTCCCACCATTTAAGTTACCAGAGGGATTAGAAGCAGCAAGGCAGGCTGCATTCGTCCCAGTCGAAACATCCCCTTATGTAAGAATCAATCAATTATCTATTCAAGGTGGAGATAAACAAAGAATGTTAGTGAAGATCTATGAACCTTCTAATAGAAATGAAGAGGCACTTCCAGCTGTTCTTTTCATACATGGAGGAGGGTATGTAACTGGTCATCCAGATGGTAGTGATGCTATTTGTCAAGCGTTTGTAAAAGAAGCTGAATGTGTGGTTGTGTCAGTCGATTATCGGTTAGCTCCAGAGCATCGCTATCCTTGTGCAATAGAAGATTGCTATGCTGCCTTGTTATGGATGCATGAGAGCTGTGAAGAATTAAAGATTGATAGAAGTAGAATCGCAGTAGCTGGTCAGAGTGCGGGCGGAGGATTAACAGCTGCCCTCTCATTGTTAGCACGAGATAGAAGCGGTCCGAAAATAGCCTTTCAAATGCCACTTTATCCAATGATAGATGATCGTAATACGACTGCATCAAGCTATGAAATCACCGATGAAAAAGCGATATGGAATCGTGGCAATAATCTAGCAGCATGGAGGATGTATTTAGGTAAAAATATCAATGGTGAGATTTCACCGTATGCTGCGCCGGCAAGAGCAAAAAATTATTCTGGCCTACCACCAACCTATACATGTGTGGGTCAATTGGATCCATTTAGGGATGAAACAATTGAATATGTCTCGAGACTTGCGAAAGATGGAGTCGATGTAGAGTTTCATATTTATCCTGGCGCTTATCATGCCTTTGAATTATTAAATCCAACTTCTGATTTGGGTAGTGCAGCCATTCACAACTATATACAAGCATTAAAGAAAGCGCTTAATCCAAAAGTAAAAATCATGAAATAAAAAAATGAGCTGCGAGATTGAATCGCAGCTTATTTTCACGAAAAATAATATTGTTAATTTAGAAATATCTGATATTTAATTGACGGGTAACAGAAATATGGGTTAAATTGGACATATAGAAAACAGATGTAAATAAGTGTTACCGTTTTCATTCGTTCTTTGAAGGGAGAAAAGAAAATGTCTCGTTTACCAAAACAATTTCAGCAATTACAGTTACCGGTCATTGGATCACCACTTTTTATTATTAGTAACCCAAAGCTAGTTATTGAACAATGTAAAGCTGGTATCGTTGGATCAATGCCAGCATTAAATGCCAGACCTTCTTCTCAGTTAGATGAATGGTTAGCGCAGATTACAGAAGAGCTTGCTGATTATAATGCACAAAACCCGGATAAACCGGCTGCACCCTTTGCAATTAATCAAATCGTACATAAATCAAATCAAAGATTAGAAAAAGATATGGAGCTATGCGTGAAATATAAAGTGCCAATTATAATTACCTCTCTAGGAGCGAGAGAGGAAGTATTCTCCGCTACTCATAGTTATGGTGGTATTGCACTCCATGATGTAATCAATAATACTTTTGCACATAAAGCGATAGAAAAAGGCGCAGATGGTTTAATTGCTGTTGCTGCAGGAGCGGGTGGCCATGCTGGTGATAAAAGTCCGTTTGCGCTCATTCAAGAAATTAGACAATGGTTTGATGGAACATTAGCGCTATCTGGCTCTATTGCGAACGGACAAGCCATTTTAGCTGCGCAAGCGATGGGAGCAGACTTAGCCTATATCGGCTCGCCATTTATCGCTACAGAGGAAGCTAGAGCCTCAGAAGAGTATAAACAAGCTATTGTTGATGGTTCATCCGATGATATTGTTTATAGTAATCTATTTACTGGGGTTCATGGTAACTATTTAAAACCATCCATAAAAGCTGCTGGTTTGGATCCTGATAATCTACCAGATAGTGATCCAAGCAAAATGAATTTTGGGGAAAATCGAGTAAAAGCATGGAAAGATGTTTGGGGAAGTGGACAAGGTATTGCTGCTATTTCCGCGGTGACAACTACCGCTAATTATGTCAATAAACTAAAACAGGAATATAAACAAGCACAAGAAGACTTGTTCGCTTATAGCAAACAATTTACGTGAACAATGAATCTTTTAGCCACCTTTTAGGTGGCTTTTTTAATGTTCGAAGTTATAAGCATACAAAAAATTAACGAAAATAATTCTAACAGAACTATGTTCCAAATATTCAATAGATAAAGAAAAAACAAAAAATGCGATTAAGTAAGAAAAGGCCGAAAGTATAAAAAGTGACTTATTGCAATATACAGTTAGACTGTATATAATTGAACTATATAGTTTAACTGTATATATAGTGTCGGGGTGATTCAATGGACATAAATAAATATTCTCCATTAACCGAAACAACCTATTACATTCTATTATCATTAATTGAACCTTCCCATGGATATGTCATGATGCAAAAAGTGGAGGAATTAAGTGACAACAAAGTGAAAATAGCGGCAGGAACGATGTACGGAGCAATAGAAAATTTAGTGAAACAACGGTTAATACAATCTGTGGAAAGTGATGATAAACGTAGAAAAACGTATGTGATCACAGAGAAAGGAATTGAGGTACTAAGACAAGATTATAAAAGGATGAGCCATATGATTCACATTACTGATAACTTATTCTCTAATACAGATATTTAGTGGAGGGGAGAAGATGCGCAAATTCAAGGTTTTTATTGACTTTGATAAAGAGGAACAATGGTTAGAGAGAATGGCGAGTGAAGGGTACCAATTAGAAAGCACTTATTTCGGCTACAAATTTCGGTTAGTTGAGGCAAAAGAGAAGAAAATCAAAATAGATTTCAGAAAGTTCAAGCATTCAGCAGACTTTTTGGATTATATTACACTGTTCGAGGATAGTGGTTGGAGACATATTGCTGGATCAAAATATTCAGGGATTCAATATTTTGAGAAAATCGATGATCAAGCCACAGATGATATTTTTTCTGATAATGTTTCAAAGGCAAAAAGGTATAAACGTTACGCTCATTCTTCTCTCATGCTTGCCATTGGTAACTTCCCACTAATAGTCTTTCTTTATTATACAGGCATCATTGATCCAGCCTATTTCATTCGACCAAGTGAACTTTACTTAACTCCGGGGCTATGGGACAAAAGTGGAATGTCATTTTGGTTTTCGTTTATTTTTGAGACACCTTTTGCCTTGTTAAGAGGGGCAGCTTGGACATTCATTCCACTATCTGTTCTATCCTATTTATTCTTTAGTTATAAAGCAAATAAACGGTATATTCAATCAATGATAAAAAAATAACATGATTCTTCATAGCAAAGGTAGGAGAGAACAATGGAATCAGAATTAAAGAGGGGCTTTCTTGTAAGACAAAGAGCATTTTTGAAGTTGTATTTACTAAAAATGATTGAAGCGAATAAGCGTTATGGTACTCAGTTTTTAGATG
This sequence comes from Cytobacillus sp. OWB-43, assembly GCF_034651445.1. NCBI lineage: Bacteria > Bacillati > Bacillota > Bacilli > Caryophanales > Bacillaceae > Cytobacillus > Cytobacillus sp. OWB-43. The sequence goes on from NZ_JAYEFF010000001.1 coordinate 807,613, forward strand.
ATCTTAGAACCGAATTTAAACCATATGGATATCATCCTACTCATTCCGAAATCTATAAAACATTACATGAATTAACCAGAGAGGGATGGGTGAGAAGAGAAAAAAAGTTACTTGGTGAACCTGGTGTAGATTTTCAAGAAATTATTATTTATCATCTTACGGATAAGGGGAAGCAAGAATACGAGCTATATAGAAAGCAAATGAAAGTGGAGTTTGACCGTTGTTTAGGACTGCTAAATCAGGCCATGAGTGATCATTATGGACCAATAAAAAGAAAATAAATTTTTCAAGTCTCTTTTTGCATTATTCTTCCAATAAAGGGCATCCTTATAATAATGTTAGGAGGGTCTTTATAATGAAGAAAGAAGTGCTTGTCGCATTAACTGCCTTTTTCTTGATGAGTTTATCCACGATGACCGCTGTATATGCCGGTGTAGACAAGAATGAAGAGCAAAAAACAGTCATTACCCAAGAAGCAGAGCTTTCTGGAAAAGAGATAAAAGAGACGATAAAGATTAAAGGTATCCGTTATGAAGAAGAAGCTGGTTTTTTTAAAGAATTATCATTAGAAGTAGAAGATGATCTTAAAAAAACTGTCAAAGTAGATTTAGAACCAGGGTTTGACCCACGATTAAAAATAATTGATTTTAATGATGATGGTAATAAGGAATTGCTAGTGAAAATCAACAGCGAAGATAGTGGAGAAAATGCTTCATTCTATCTTTATAGTTATCAAGATGGAAAACTAATTAACTTAGGTGTACCTGATCCAGTCATTTCTACTGCGCAATTAGAGGATAATTACGAAGCTGTTATCGCAGTAGAAAATGAAAATAGAGAAGTAACTTTTGATTTGGCTGAGAATGCAAAAGAATATGAAAAACTCGGTTTATATCATAAAGGAAAATTAAACGAACCTTTTGAACTAACTGTTAACTCATACAATATGCTTACTCCTTTTGAAAATACAAAGGGGGAAAAGGGCTTGAAGGGAATGCAAAGGGTCACAGGTATAGACCAAAATGATACTATAGCTTATTTGCAATCTTTTTGGAAAAGAGAAGATGAAAAATGGCAATTAGTGAACGTAGAAATTTTAGATGTAAGAAACAAATAAGCGGTTATTGCTAAAATGCTTATAGTTTATCTTCTTTTAAAGATAAACTATAAGCTATTTTTTATGATAAGGGCAGCTCAAGGAGCATTGAGTTTTCTTCTTTATGGTAAGAATGAGGTACAAATCTCTAGCTAGCACAACTTTAGTTAATGGGCATATGATGTATAGAAGTAACAATCTTTTAATGAAGGGGAAGGATTCAATGAATCAAGAATTAGATTTAACAAAATTAAAGGTTGATATTCTTGCTCCTGCTACAAATGTTAAGCCAGTTGAATATAGAAATTATTACTTTCGACAGCCTTATGGAGATGAACAAGCTTATTTAAGCATTTCTATTGAGAGCGTAAAAGGCAATGAGAACAATCATTCTGACGCGCTTCAGGCACAGTGGATACCGCAAATGGGGCAATATGTATTGTTCTGCCGATTTCAAATTAGCAAAGGAGAATATACCGAACCGTATGCTAAGATACGATATCTTATTTATGAAAGAGAAATCAATAATTGGTTAACAGCGCTGGTTTTTGGAGATCAACAATTTTTACAGCATTATCCATGGTTACTTGATTCTCCAATCTACGTACAGTTTCAATCTGATTATCCTGCGTTTAATAAGATACAATATTACGGAAATGTAAGACAGTTTTTAAGCAAAGCTTTACAAAGACAATAATATTATTATGTAAACTAAAAGTTATAAATCATAGCATGGTTTATAACTTTTTCTATTTAAAATTCATAAAGTAGAAATATGTTGCAGTTAATTAAATTCGTGAATAATCTTAGTGATCAAGGAGTTATTTTTATATCATGCAGAAAGACATGATAATAGATAAAGCAATTTTTCTGTTACATCCAAACTTAATTATGAGCATTCAGCAGCTGGCAATGCTGGAGCAAGAGCCAGAGTACGATTAGAGGAAAAATAGAAAAGGTAGCTAAGAAAGAGCTAATACGATATTCTAATCGTATACAACATAGCTAGAGCAAGAACGTAAATAAAATTATTGAGTTAACTGGATTTTTTTATTGGATAATAGATTTATAAATACACTAAAACTTGAATCATATGCGAATCAATCATTTTGTTATATTTATTAAAGATGACATATTGATTTGCAATTTATCGCAGAATAAGATCAGAATCATAAAATTTTATTTTGTCTCAATGTTTTAAGTATACTTGGATATTGAGACAAAAATGATTATAATTATTTAACTTCCTATAATATATATTATGTAAACTAGATAAAAATGATAAGAATAGTAGATACTTTCATTTCATTGCGATTTCTCGCCTACGACTTCACCTCCATCTAACCGAAAAATAGCAACTCTATGTTTATTTTTTTTATGCCAGTTCTTTAAACTTTCATAATCCTTATTCTTTTGAATGCTCTGGATTATCAACTAATAATTTGTTTTAGATACTGAGGTACCTTAATCATCTCTATTTTTTTCTAAAGCCAAAAACCAGTCATCAGATGACTGGTTTTTGGCTTTCACTCTGTTAAAAGCATATTAATTGATAGCAACCTCGCTTTGATATTTTAAGTCACCTGCCGCTTTTACTCTTACTCTCGTTGCATTTCCTGGCAAGTAGGCCAATGGGACATCCTCAATATCTACAATCTCTACACTACTGGGTTCGGCTCCAGCTTGCACAGCTTCTTTTATTGCTTGTTCTTTTGCGCTTTGTAACGCAGCAGCTCTGCCGATCTCATCTAAAACAAATATCTTTTCCACTTGCCCGCTCACTTGAGCAATGGCTGAGCCGATGGCATTTGCTACTCCTGAATGGTTCGGGCGGATAACATGTGAGGCACCTTTAAGGGTTTCTGGTAGTAAAATACTACCTCCTCCAACAAGAATAACGGGAACTGGATCAGCACTTGTTTTCATTCTGTCTATTGCTTCTTCGACCATCTCAACCATTCTTACGTATATTTTTTCTAATAAATTTTTATCAAGATGTGACACTTTTTTAACGTCTCCTAAATTACTTTTCCCAAGTGCCACAACAACATCAGTAGTAGTTAATGTATCTCCACCGAAGACCAATCCTTTCTCTGGTAATCGATATCCCACACTTTCAGGACCGATTGTAAAAGAGTGTTCGTCTTCTATCTTTATAATTGTTCCGCCCCCTAAGCCTATAGAAACTAAATCCGGCATACGGAAGTTCGTTCTTGCTCCACCAATCTCAACTGCAAGAGAAGATTCTCGTGGAAATGATTGCACTAGCACACCTACATCAGATGTTGTTCCTCCAACATCTACGACTATGGCATCCGATAATTCACTTAAATATGAAGCTCCTCTCAAAGAATTAGTAGGTCCGCATGCAACTGTGAAAATAGGATATTTCATAGCGTATTTTACAGACATCAATGTTCCGTCATTTTGTCCAAAGAATACTTTCGCTTGAATCCCTTCATTTTTTAATGCATCGATAAACCCTTCTGCAGCCATCTTTGCGACATTAATAACTGAAGCGTTTAATATGGTCGCATTCTCCCTTTCTAAAAGCCCTACAGAACCAATCTCAGAAGATAACGATAATGCGATAGAGTCTCCCAATACTTCTTGAAAAATCTCGGCTGCTCTTTCTTCATGTGCCTTTGATACTGGAGAGAAAACAGAAGTAATTGCTATGGAATCCACTTTTTCCTTTAATTCATTTGCGATTTCATATAAGTGATTTTCATCAAGTTCAACTATTTCTCTTCCATCAAATTCATGACCCCCTCGCACTAAGAAGACATGTTCACCTAGTAATTCTCTAAGGTCATTTGGGACACCTATTAAAGGTTTGACTGCCAGTGTCGCTGGCGCACCAATTCGTACTACCGCCACTTGATTTAGTCTCTTTCTTTCAACAATCGCATTCGTGCAATGAGTTGTTCCTAGCATTGCATATTTTATATTTTCTTTTGGCACATTCGCATGAGAAACAATTTTGTGCATTGCGTGATATATGCCTGTAGCTACATCTTCAGTAGTTGAAGCTTTTGTTTCTGATATGACTTCATTCTTGTCATTTAACAAGACCGCGTCAGTATGAGTACCACCTACATCAATTCCAATTCTATATGTTGCCATCATTGTGTCACTCCTTTTTTTACAAGTTCCTCTACAGGTGTATATGCCATATCATAGCCAAAGTAGTTTGGTCCTACTGTTGCTATGCCTTTTTCTGTTCTCCATTTTGGATGACAAGGGATGCCAATTACAACACATCTAGATCCATAGCGTATGCCTTCTGTTGTTATAGGTAAACCTGTTTCTGAATCGAGTACAGCTATTAAATCCGGCGTCATACATAAAACCTTTTCATTCGTTTGAGCAATAAGATGTTCATTTTGAAAGCGGAGTTTTAAATTTTCACCTTTATTTTGTTCAAGCCCCTCAAAAGTAGCGACACCCTTTGCAAAACCTGATTCAGTTTTCCTATCTATATCAATGACTTTCCCTTTAAATAACTCAAAGCCATTGACTGTTTCTAAAATTTTTTCTATAGGATTCACATTATTTATTTTAGCTAATCTAATACTTTTACCAATTTCCTCTTCAAGCTTAAGAATATTTGTAATCCCACTTTTCTTAAGGTCTTTAGCTTTCATTGAATACATCGCACACATGACTGAACCACCCATTTGTATAGTTGCAGATCTAGCAATCCGCTCTGTCCATACATTATCAATTGTAGACAATAGCGCCGTATTTCCCTTTTCATCAGCTATTATTGCAGGAGTTGCTGATATCCCGTCTAAATAAAAGGTTACCATTTGGAGTTCTGGAAATGCTCGTCCCATCCCATCAGCATCTATTACTGGAATTCCTAATCTTGCAGCTAATGCAAAAGGTAACATGCTATTTACACCACCCGCTTCAATAGGAAAAGTCCCGTATATCTTTTCACCTAAATATTCCTCTAATTGATTAAAAGCACGAATAGCCTCCTCACCACTTGGTGCTTTTTCTAACATAACAGTGGGTGCACCCATCATTGATGATGGGACAACCAATGCATCGTCTGGTACTTCCTCTGGGTCTAATAATATTACTTCTCCATATTCTTCAATTGCTTGAAGCGCCATTAGCTTCCCGATGTACGGATCTCCACCTCCGCCCGTTCCAAGTAAAGCTGCACCAATTGCCATATCCTCAATTTCTTGTTTTCCTATTTTTCTCATTTCGCGCACTCCTTTGAAGTTTCTAAATATTTATGCTACATCTGCATGAATATCAGTTTTATATAATCGCTCCATTTTTTTTGCAACATAATAAATGACCGCACTAATCACTAACGAGTTAATAGACGGTATACCTATTGTAATAAAATAACCAGCTAATCCTCCGCATCCCCAGGCTAAAATCGTAGGCCAGCCAAGTTTCTCGGTATTTGCAGGCAATTGGCCCTTCTGGCGACTTTCGTCTAGTATTTTCCTATGTGTCTTTAAAATGAAATAGTCAATAACCATAATTCCCGCAACAGGTGGAACAAGTATCCCAAGTAAAACGAGAAAATCAGTGAAACGTTCTAGTATCCCTAATACAGATAATAGCGTCCCAATAATACCAATAAGTAACGTAACCATTCCACGATTTAATTGAATTCGAAATAATGAGTCAAAAATATTAGTAAAACCGAGGGATGATGAGTACAAGTTTAAATTATTGATTTTAACTGTGGAAAGGACCACAACCAAAACCCCTAACCAGCCAACTGTTGTCATCATAATATTAGCTACATCATTTGTTCTTGCTGCTAAAGCCATTAAGACAGCAATCATATTAATCCCTAACTCTCCAACTAATAATCCGATGGTAGTCATCCAGAAAACATCTTTTCCACTCTTAGCAAACCTACTAAAATCCGGGGTAATCACGGCACCTATGATAAATCCACCCGCAACCATCGTCGCAGCAACGCCAATTGATAAAGGCTCACCTGCTGGCTGTGTTGCTAGTAAATCAGAAAAACTCTGTCCTTTTAGTGTTTGATAAATTCCTATACTGACAGCTATTAGAAATAAAGGTACAGTGATAGAAGCAGTAATACTTAAAAGTTTAAAACCGAAAATAACCAAAATTGTTACGCCAATTCCTGTTAATGTTGCTGCTAAGGGTAAAGAAATCGCTCCATTCGTAGATTGTACAATTCCTTCAGCAAACACGGAATTTTGTACACCAAACCAACCAATACAAGAAATAGCTATAACTGCACCAATTATGCTCGAACCATGGCGCCCAAACCCTGTCCACCTAGCTAAAAGGCTTGTAGATAACCCTTCTTTCGCGCCTGCATACCCTAAAAGGAAACCAACCACTTGAAGAATCACACTACCTAGAAACGTAGCCCAAAATGCCTGCCAGAAAGTCATACCGTATCCTAAAGATGCTCCTAAAATAAATTGTGAAATGGTTGCTAATGCCCCGACACGAATGATCGTAATACTCCACAGTGATCGTCTAGCCTCCTGAGGCACCCTTGTTAATGAATAATCGTCCCCAATAGTAGAATGATTTGCCAACGTCCTATCCCTCCATTCAATTCGTATTCATCACCCTTTGTTTACTTGGCGGCTTCATATAAGTAATGCGACTTTGCTTCACTCCCATGCTTATTGTTGCTTCTAATAATTTAGTTGCAGCAAAGCCAGGATCTACAACTGGAATGTCATAGCCTTTTTCAGTTAGCTTCATTTGGAGTTCGCTAGCTACCCCCATAAATCCAGTACAGCCCAAAATTAGTGCTTCTGCTTGGTCTTCTTTAATCGCTTTTAACATTTCGTCTAAAAGGGCACTCTTTAACTTCTCTTTCTCATGTACTTCTAAAACGGGGATGTTTACATAACGAATAGAGGCAAGATTATGATAAACACCTGTTACTTTACTAATGTTACTAATCATTGAAACGACATTGGGGAGAACAGTTACAACAGAGAAACGTTTTGCCAGTGTGCTTGTAAACAGCATAGAAGCCTCGCAAGGGCCTATCACTGGAATATCAACGACCTCTCTAGCTGGCTTCACTCCTGGATCTCCAAAACAATTACTAATCACACCGTCGTACCCGTCTGCTTCCGCTTGTTTTACTTTTTCGATAAAATCAGGTACACATAAGGCTTCATCGTACTCACTTTCTATAGAAGCAGGCCCGTAATCTAGGTTTGTTACATCAATGGTTGTTTGAGGATAGGAAAATCCAGTAAATTCTTTTTTCATTTCATCCATAAATGTGTCTGAGATAATAGGTGCAATCACTTTAATTTTCATATTTCGCCCTCTCTTTTTTAAAATAAGATTATAAATCACCAAATGCCATTATTTTCAAACGAAACATTTCACCTTTTAAATAATCGAATGGAAATTCCTCCACTCTATTAATTTTGATCGTTTCAGGTTTTGCTCCTTTATGAATTAACTCTTTAATTACTCTCTCTTTCTCTCTTTCTACAATTTCTTCTTTTGTGCGATCATTTAGCCAAAAAACTTTGTCTAGACTTGAGCTTAGAGGAGCATAACAAGCCCCTACCGCATTACATATTTGATAACCTACAGGCTGGATAGCTTTATCAAATTTAGTGAAAATATTATTTAGAAGTAAAGGACTTCCACCCCCAACTAGAACGAGTGGGATGTATTGATCTTTAGGTTGTAATTGTCTGATTTTTTCTCTTATCCTGCTTGATACCGTATTTACTACTTTTAAACAATCTTCTGTTGAAATACCTTCTAAATTTTCATATTTAATGTGTTTATCCTTGAATGAATGAGGAAAGATTTTTAAAAACGAGTCGGATATTGTCCATTGCTCTCCTCCCCATGCAAGCCCATCTTTTGTTATATCACTTGCAATTGTATCTTCAATTAATAAATTCCCTTTATGAGTATTGACCAAATTGCCTCCACCTGTTGAAAGTGAATGTACTTTTGGAAGCCTAACATTTACTGGTATATCCAATACTTTTACAGGCCCTTCTTCTGTTTGTGGATGACCATGACTTACCATACCAATATCAATTGTGCTGCCTCCAACATCAATCGCTATGAAGTTCTTTAAACCAGTAAGTTTGGAAGCGCCGCGTAAACTATTAGTTATGCCAGAACCGATTGTGAAAATAGGTAACTTAATCGCTTCTTCTACTTTCATCAATGATCCATCATTTTGGGTTATCCAATAAGGGCAATGCAGACCTAAGTTTTTTAAGATATCATTAATGGAGCTTAAAGCATCCTTCATCACAAATGACAACATTGAGTTAAGCAAAGAGGCATTCTCACGATCTAAAAAGCCTATACTTCCTATTTCATTAGATACAGTGACAGAAAGAGAAGGCATATGAGAGGCGATCACTTTTTTTAAGTTATTTTCTTCATCCTCATAAAAGGAAGAAAAGGCGCCTACTATACATACAGCATCTACTTTTGCTTTTTCTATTTCCTTCATTATCTTCAATACACTTTCATAATCGATTTCATAATGAGGTATTTGCCTTGTAAAATCATATCTTGTTTCTAAATGAAACTCTTTTATAATGTATTTACTTAAATGACTTGGCCAAAATAAACCTGGTTTGATTTTCGATGGTTTCTTAGTTAAGCGAATCAAAGCTGTCTTGGCTAAATTTTTTGGATAGTACAATTCATTTAGTACATGTGTAGTGCCTAAGAAGACCCCTTTTATCGATTCTGACTTTACATTAGCCTCATTTAATAGTACTTTTGCGGTTTTATAGATGGTTTCTCCCAAGTTACTTGTCGTCAATTGCTTTGACCAGCCCTTTATATTGTCTGATTCATCAATGATAACTGCATCAGTATTTGTTCCACCTACATCAATTCCTAACCTCATTGGTCTTCCTCTTTCTTTAATAGTTGATAGGATTCTTTCATGTGTATGAGTGTTAACATATCTGTAGTATGCAATATGTTAGGAGCAGGTATAACTAAAACTATGACTGATTGAGCCTTTTGAATGTCTACAACACTGATTGGTTCAAGTGAATCTATATGGAGAAACACAATTAAATCTGGCACACGATAAATGTTTTCGCCATTATGAATGAAAAAAAATTCATTCATAAATTGGATTTCAATTTTCTGGTTATGTTGTTTTGTATAGCTTTCAATGAATAGTTTTCCAACAATCCCTTCATTTTCAAACCAACGAGAGACTTCTGTTACATACCCTTTAATCACAAAAGATAATTCTCCGTAGATAGAATTTTCAAATGCGTTCATTATTTGTCTTAATCGGGTCATTCCGTCGCCATAAGACGCAATAATTTTCCCTAAACGATAAGCTAAATAAAGTGTCCCTGACAACATGGAAGTTTTGATCTCATCTCCACTAGCACCATAGCCAACTAAGTGACTATGCCCTCCATTATTCTTAGCAAATGATTTCGCTTCATCTACTGCCTGATCGGAAGTGTATGAAGAAGGAATGAACTTCATATTTTCTTGCGTGACTAGTGAAAGAGGGGCAAGTGGAATACCATTTAAATGCAAAGTAGTCATATAAAGCTCTGGAAAGGCTCTTCCCATTCCATCTCCATCAATCACAGGAAGGTGCCGCTTTAGAGCAAGTAAAAGGGGAGCCAAAGCATTCACACCGCCTATTTCAATAGAAATGAGGGCATCTACATTTTTGTTAAATTCCTTTTCATATAAACTAAGTGCTGTTTCCACTTCTTCGCCTGTCGGTAAATCTTCATTAAAGAGGACTGTTGAACCCATAATTCCAATAGCAGTTACCCACCAATCATCCTTCACTTCATGAATGGGTATCACCTCTATCACATCATCGTCTTTCATCACAGACAAAATTAAAGCTTCAATTGATCTTGTATTACCACCACCTCCACAAGATAATATTCTTGCCCCAAGGGAAATGAATCGAATGTCTTCTTTAGTTATTTTCCAAGGCATTTCTTTATCTCCTTCCTTTACTAATTGCAAGTTCTGTACCAAAATTCAAAAATAAAATAATAACTTAAAAAACCACGAATCTCGTAACTTTATGTATCTAGATTAAACGTGAAAATCCTCTCAAGTGAGAGGATTTTTATATATTTACTTGAGAATGATAATTGAGAAAAACAGGTTAAATACATTGATTTCTCATTTTTTCTCAACTTTTCTCTTTGTTTCTCAAATTACTTAATTCTTAATTTATTCAGTTTGCGGTATAAGGTTGGTAAACTTATATTCAAAGATTTTGCTACTCTTTTTTTACCCAAGGTATCCCTTCCGAATTCATCTAATAGTCGGAGGATTTCCTCTTTGTTTTCATTGGATTGTTTTCTATATAAACGCTTTTGATTTGGTTGTAATTGTATTTGAGATTGTATTTCATCTTTAAGATACGTTGGCAAACTTTTTTGAGTCACCAATTCACCGATTTCTAATTGAACAAAGTGGTGAACGACATTTTGTAACTCTCTAATATTGCCGCTCCAATTGTTTTTCAATAAAATCTCCAATACTTCTTTAGAAATTCTTTTCGGTTTTTTTCCAGCTTGTTTTGATAAGTTTTTCATAAAATATTCAATCAATATCGGGATATCCTCCCTTCTATCTCTTAAAGGTGGGATGACAATCGGTATAACATTTAAACGGTAATATAAATCTTTTCTGAACTTACCTACTTGAACCAATTGCTCCAAGTTTTGATGAGTAGCAGTAATGATTCTTACATCAACTGGGGTTGATTGATTATCACCTACTTTTTCTATTCTTCTTTCTTGAACAACCCTTAATAACTTCGCTTGAAGAGAAGGAGATAAATCACCAATCTCATCTAAAAAAAGCGTACCGCCATTTGCGAGCTCAAAGCGCCCAACCCTTGTGGTATGTGAACCAGTAAATGCACCTTTTACATGGCCAAATAATTCACTTTCTAATAATGATTCCGGTATGGCCGCACAATTTAGTGCAATAAATGGCCTTTTACTTCGATTGCTTCCATGGTGAATAGATTGGGCAAAAATTTCCTTTCCCGTACCACTTTCACCTCTTAATAGAATAGATGAGTCACTATTAGCTACTCTCTGTGCTTTTTCAATCGTTTTTTGAATACTATGACTAGTCCCTTTAATTTGTTGAAAAGTATAGAGCGTTTGTTTAGCAATCGGTTTTTTCACAGTTCCTTTATCCATTAATATTTGTATTAAATAGGAGATTGTTACATCATTTGATTTGATTGTTCTTAAAGAAACCGTAGCTTTTCCTTTGTTCACCAATAATTCAACCTCTTCAATGACTTTATCCTTTTTGAGTCTTTCCCAATCTTTACTGTACATTAAAGTCGAAATATTTAAGCCTACTACATTTAATCTATCCTCATTAATAGATGAGAATGTTTGACTGGTCGTTTCAATGATGTCTTCTTTGTTAATTAGGACAAATACATCGCTTGTAGTTTGTAAAAAGATTTGCAGTTCATCTAACGTTTCATGATAAAGACGTTCTAGTTCTAGACTTTGTAATTTTATTTCGATCGTCGATTTACATAAGTCCAATTGAGAGTCAATGAGTTCTAATGTTTCATATCGCTGTTCATTTTTCATACCATTTTGAATAACAAGATATGCCACTATTTGATCCGCTATCCTAATTGGGGTCATACTTATTTCTTCATCTGGGTATTCAGTTAATGTACATAAGTCAGTACAAATGCTACATGATTCTTTAAATAATTGTCCAATATGGTTCCTCGTTTTCCGGAGTTTTTCTTCAATAAGGACACTAAAGGTTGAATTCTCCCTATCACAATTCTCAAAATAGATATGTATCTTACAAGAATAGTGGCGAAAGAACCTTATAGCAATTGTCGTTATTTCACTTTTGTATAATTCAGATAACAACAGGATCACCACTTTTACTGAGATTAAAGTTATTATAACAAATAATCTAGATTTCCCATTGGTATATTGACGCATTTAGATCAATGTTACTTTAAATGATCTTATGAAAAATAAACCTTAGTTTAAATAATTCCATTCATATAAAGGTGAATTAAGGTCGCGCCTCCCAAGGCTTAAGTGTGCCAATGATGGTGAAATCCCTCTCTGATTGCATACTGTCAATTGTACCAGCTGATATTTCTTCGTGTGTGAGCCACCTGGAAGATGTTCCGTTATATTTGAAGCCTAGTTGGATGATTTTAAGCTTACATTGGTCTTGGTAGTTTTGTTGGGAGGATTTGATACTTTCGATGTCTGAACTGCTGCCTTTTACAAGATAGAGTGTCCAAGGTTCATTTTGTAATTGCTCTATTTGTTTGTTCATTATAGGAATAGCGTTGGGGGCTGTATTGTGAATCCATGCTAAAACAGTGTGAATGGGACCGCCATCTTTGTGAGCAAGGGTAATCTCTTCAATAAGTTTGTCAGTATCTGTGTAATCTAAAAGGCGATAAGTTGTATTTGAATGCTCTAGGGATTTGCTCTTTCTTCCATAGATTCTTGTTTGAGTCGTGCGATCAATTAACCATTTTGTTGTTTCCTTTAACATACCTGTTCCTCCAAAAATGAGCGTATGTCCAAAGTTTTTCATACTGCTTCTCCCTCCTTCTAATTAGCTGCGATGTTACTGCGAGCGCATACATAAAACTTCCATTTATCAGCGATTAAACCCTCTTTTTTACAAAATTTCATTGAAGAATTTTGACGGTTTAAAGAACTTGCTTCTTGTATTGGAAATATTTCTTTTCTAATTTTGCAGAAGTTGCAAAGATATATTGGTAGCTTTGCTGAATAAGCTGAATTAAATCATTTAGTTGCACATTCGATTCATTCACTACTTCTTCTCTCATCTCTTTAAGTGATTGATGAAAGCCTTTAATGTCTTCATATTCCATAATGTCATAGAGTGTTTCCATATCTTCATATGATGTATAGATGAACCGTTTCATTAGTTCGTGTAATCTTTTTGCTTTCAGATGGTAATCAATGTCTAAATTAAAAACATTAGAGTATAGTAATGCTTCATTAGCAATCTCTTTATATTTAGGTTCAATCTTCGTCGTTATTAAAAGTAGTTTTGAGGTAGCGGTTGAGAGAAAGATTTCCTTATCACGATGCCAAATGGTTACTCTAACACCGTAGAAGGTAATCATTCCGCCAATAATCGCTCCAACAAATCCGATCAAACCAGCTATAATGGTCAAGTCCCATTCAAACATGATATGTAAACAAGCCCCTAGAATCAATGTAATACATAATAGTAATAGAGTAATGATGATGATTAAGAAGCTGTTTTCCTTTTGATGAATCATTGCCTTCCCCACCTATTTAAAAGGATTATTAAGAAAGATTATATTAATCAAAGGCTAATACTTTCCATTTTAGTTACTTTCATTTACAATAAAAGATAAATAGTCAGATTTTTCTATCTTTATTTTATGACCTCTATTAACTGATAATACCTTTTACTGATTTATTTTCATTTACATATTAATTTTATCAATTTCATTTGCGTTTTCTCATATCCTCCTTCTCTTTTTACTATTTTACAAGAATAAAAGGACCCTAATATTCCATTGTTTATCCTCTTAGAATATAATTTTCTCGTAAATTTCATCTTTTCCCTTTACTTTTTTTATTATATTTTATTATAATCATTATATAATAATTATTATTATCTGAGATTGATTAGTAGATGATGATAATTACCTCACTTCACAATAAAGGAGAATCAGTATGAGCGAAAATAATATTATTTCTGAAGCAAACCATTCAGGCGGAGGTGGCTGCCCTTTTCATCATGGAAGTGTAACGAAGCAGCAATCTGAAGCAACGACTAACAAAGATTGGTGGCCCAATCAATTAAACTTAAATATTCTTCACCAACATGATAAAAAGTCTAATCCAATGGGTGAAGATTTCGATTATACTGAAGAATTTACTAAACTAGATTACTATGCTTTAAAGCAAGATCTTCATAAATTAATGACGGATAGCCAAGATTGGTGGCCAGCAGACTTCGGTCATTACGGACCACAGTTTATTCGTATGGCTTGGCATTCTGCAGGTACTTACCGTACAGGTGATGGCCGCGGGGGTGGCGGTACAGGTTCACAACGGTTTGCCCCTCTTAATAGTTGGGCAGACAATGCCAACATTGATAAATCTCGTCGTCTTTTATGGCCTATTAAACAAAAGTACGGTAACAAAATTTCTTGGGCAGATCTCATTCTATTAGCAGGAAACGTTGCCATCGAATCGATGGGTGGTAAAACATTTGGTTTCGGTGGTGGCCGAGCAGATATTTGGCACCCTGAAGAAGATGTATACTGGGGTAATGAAAAAGAAATGCTTGGTGATAACCGCTACTCAGGAGATCGTGAATTGGAAAATCCTTTAGCGGCTGTACAAATGGGTCTGATTTATGTGAACCCTGAAGGTCCAAATGGGAAACCAGATCCTGTAGCAAGTGGTAAAGATATTCGGGAAACATTTGCACGTATGGGTATGAATGATGAAGAAACAGTTGCCCTTGTTGCAGGTGGACATACTTTCGGTAAAGCACATGGTGCTGGAGATGCTGCGCAAGTTGGCCCAGAACCAGAAGCAGCGCCAATTGAAGCGCAAGGACTTGGTTGGATCAGCTCACATGGTAGTGGTAAAGGTCGTGACACAATTACAAGTGGAATTGAAGGTGCATGGACTGCAAACCCTACTCAGTGGGATAACGGTTTCTTCGAACAATTATTTGGATATGAGTGGGAATTAACAAAAAGCCCTGCCGGTGCGTATCAATGGCAAGCAGTAGGTCAAGATGAAGCACATATGGCGCCTGATGCCGCAGATAGCTCTGTCCGTGTAAAAACAATGATGACAACTGCTGATATGGCGCTACGTATGGACCCTGCTTATGAGAAGATCTCTCGTAGGTTCTATGAGAATCCAGAAGAATTCGCCGATGCTTTTGCACGTGCTTGGTTTAAACTTCTGCACCGTGATATGGGTCCACGTGATCGTTATTTAGGTCCAGAAGTACCAGAAGAAGAATTAGTATGGCAAGACCCCATCCCTAAAGTAGACTATGAACTAACAGATGCTGAAGTGTCTGAGTTAAAAGCCAAAATTTTAGATTCAGGTTTATCAATAAGTGAGCTTGTTACAACTGCATGGGCATCAGCTAGTACATTCCGTGGTTCTGACAATCGTGGAGGTGCAAATGGTGCGCGAATCCGTTTTGCTCCACAGAAGGACTGGGAAGTGAATCAACCTGAACAACTTTCTAAAGTACTTCATACATTAGAAGGTTTACAAGCTGGATTAAATAAAAAAGTCAGCTTAGCTGATTTAATTGTACTTGGTGGTAGTGCGGCGATTGAACAAGCAGCAAAAAATGCTGGTTTTGACGTCACTGTTCCATTCTCAGCAGGTCGTGGAGATGCCACAGAAGATCAGACGGATGTAGAAAACTTCGAAGTATTAGAGCCAATTGCTGATGGTTTCCGTAATTATCAAAAGCAAGAGTACAGTGTAGCTTCTGAGGAGTTATTGGTAGATAAAGCACAACTACTAAACTTAACTGCTCCTGAAATGACTGTGTTAATTGGCGGTATGCGTGTATTAGGTACAAATCATGGTGGCACAAGCCATGGCGTATTTACTGAAAATGTAGGCACACTATCCAATGATTTCTTTACGAACTTACTTGATATGAGTGTAGAATGGAAACCAGTTCAAGGCGGTATTTTTGAAGGCCGTAATCGCCAAACAGGTGAAGTTGTTCGTACCGCTTCAAGAGTGGACTTAGTATTTGGTTCTAACTCTGTATTACGTTCGATCGCTGAAGTATATGCACAAGAAGATAATAAAGAGAAATTTGTTAAAGACTTTATCTCCGCTTGGGTTAAAGTAATGAATGCCGATCGTTTTGATTTAAAAATCAAGGATGCCGTATTAAGCAAGTAATATTATTCTAAAAAGAAACGCCGCTACTTATGTAGACGGCGTTCTTCTTATTTGCTTCTGCGTGCGGCTTGTTGCACTGGGTCCCATACCCCGTTGAAAGGTGGCGCATACGATAAATCTAAATCCATTAAGTCATCGATAGACATTTGATTGTATAACGCAGTGGCAAGAACGTCTATTCGCTTATCTACCCCGTACTCTCCAATTATTTGTCCCCCAAGTAATGTGCGATATTTCTTATGGTATAAAAGTTTAACCTTCATTCTTTTTGCATCTGGGTAATACCCAGCAATATCGTGAGCGTCTGTTACGACAATCTCGTAAGGAATATTTAGTTCTTTAGCTTCCTTTTCAGAAATACCTGTTCTTCCTAATGTTAAGTTAAAAAATTTAATGACAGATGATCCTACGATTCCTTTAAACGGCTTAGGAATTCCTAATAGGCTCAGACCTGCAATTTGTCCCTGTTTATTTGCGTGTGTGCCCAAAGGAATATGATCATCTAACGCTTTAATTCGATGATATTGCGTAGCACAATCTCCTGCTGCATATACATCTTTTATACTGGTTTGCATATAATTGTTCACCCGTATTGCCCCGTGCTGACTGAGTGAAATATCTGTTTTTTCGAGAAATGCTACGTTTGGCTTGACACCAATTGCCACTAAGACAAGATTTGTCTTGTATGACCCTTTATCAGTCGTAATGCTTTCGACAAAAGCCTTTCCTGAAAAGGATTGAACTTCTTCACCTAATTTTAAAGTTACTTGATGCTCTTTAGCCTTTTGATGGATTAGCTGTGCCATATCTTCATCAAAAATGGTAGCAAGTTGTTTATTCCGCTCGATAATGGTTACCCTTTTCCCTAACCTCACAAAGCTTTCAGCCATTTCCAAACCAATGTATCCACCACCAATAATCGTCACATGTTTAATCGTTCGATTATTCATTTCCTGGATTATTTCATTTGCGTCAGGTATGGTTTTTAAAGTGAATATTCCTGGAAGATCAGTCCCCTCCCAATCAGGCATAACAGGACTAACTCCAGTGGCAATCAATAATTTATCGTATGTAAGTTGAAATGGTTGTTGATCAATATAGTTATATCCCTCAACAATTTTCGTATCTGTATTAATATTAGAGACTTCATGTTGTACTTTGGCATCAATTCCATATTTCTCGCGGAAAGTTGTTACAGAACGGGCAATTAAGTCTTCTTTTTGAGGAATTACCCCACTAATATAATAGGGAAGACCACATTGTCCATAAGAATAAATCGTTCCTTTTTCTAATACAGTAATTTCGTGATTTTCCTTGCTGTTGCGAATGATTTGCATCGCTGCACTCATCCCGGCAGCATCGCCACCAATAATAATTATTTTCATCTTTCATTCCTCCCTTCACTAGTTTTGCTCAACAATGTGTTTTTCACACAATGATTCGTTTATTACCTACAATTAAACGATTGAACGAAGTTAATTGAGGATTAACGTTATCGTTTCTTATCCTCTTCCACCATCGTGAATTTCTTAATTGAATACCCTTTAGTTCATTTTAAGAAACCATAATGATTGCTTGAGTAATTTATACTCATTGATGGGGCCCAGTAGCAAAACGCAAACTTGTTCACTTATATCATCAGAAATGCTAACAAACGCTAACATTGGTTCTGATGTAAGCTATGCTCTTCCTCTTAACCACATTCTTTTACTATCTTACAAAATTGCTTGGCATTAATGTCGATACAGGGATGTCTTTATGTTTCACTTTTCATTTCCTTTTTTAGCCTGCTTCCTTATCTAAATAACAATAGATAGTTCTACGAAGAAATCCCCCCATTTAAGCAACATCCTTTATAGGGAGGCCGTTTGCCAAATTTGTTTTCTGCATTACTATTTCTTCCTTTCTAATTTTACTGATTTTCAGCCTCATCTACTTCTAACCTTCGCTGCTATCCTTCAGCTTGCTGAATGTTCTTGAATAAGGTTTCGTTCCGGAGAGATTCCTCAAATCCTTTTCTTTCCTCTTTTAATCCACTCATTTGTCAGTTAAGATTTCTTCACAACCATGACTTTTTAAAGCTCTATTGCAAGTCCAACTTCTGAAGACCAGTTGATAGACAAGCTAACTATTTTCATAGAGAACCACCATTTCTAATTATTCCCAAAAATAATTGTACCATAACTTGATGCAATGGTATTAAGGAAACATAGATTTATTAACAGAGTTAATGTGAATTATTTGCAATAAAATATAGAAAACTAGATTACAAAATATTTTCTACAGAAAAAGATGACTTTCCGGACTGAACTCAATAATAAAATAATCTTCTATTTGTATATTTCATTTTCTCTTTTCGGTTATTTATCTCTCTTTATATGAATGAACAAACCCCCAAATAGCGTTAAGATTCCTCCTATAACAGAAACGGTAGTCGGTACCTCTCCAAGCCAAACCCAAGCGATCACAAATGTAAGAGCTGGTGTTAAGTAAAGGGAGCTTGTCGCCTCTGAAGCTCCTACCCGAGATGTTACATAAACTAATACAAGATAAGGAATAACCGTAGGAAAGAGACCTAAGTACAAAATGCTATAGGGAGGATCTTATTATTTCCTGACCCAGTCCCGGGAGATAGAAAAGCATAAAAAATGTACCTGCCAAATCGTATATGTAGTAAAAGCAAGAAATCCATACTTTATTAAATACCGCTTTTGAAAAACGAAGTATAAACTTTCTGAAAAGGATGCTAAGAGAATCATTCGTGAATTAGTAAAGTGTTAATAAAAAATCCTCTTCCAATAGAAAATTGGTTGAGGATTTTTGTTTACGCTTCCTGTCTGTTGATTTTTGAAGTCTTTATTATATTCCTTAATCTTTTTATACAATTTACAATTAAACAGATTCTGGTGTTGCTATTATTGTTATTGTTCCATTTCAAGTAGGTTGAGATCAAATGATATCTTTTTCGACCATTGTCAATACAATCTGGACTGAATTCCAAGCAGCCCCTTTTAATAAATTATCTGATACAATCCAGAGGTGGAAACCATATGGATTGTCAGGGTCTTTTCGAACTCTTCCAACAAACGTTTCTGTTTTTCCTACCGCGTAAATAGGCATTGGATATAGTTGATTACTTGGAGAATCCTGCAAAACAACGCCCGGTGCCGAAGATAATACTTCTCTCATTTCATCAACAGTTGCTACTCGTTCTAATTCAATATAAACAGATTCAGAGTGCCCTGTTACAACTGGCACTCTGACACAAGTCGCAGCCATTTTTAGGTTAGAATCTTCGAATATCTTCTTCGTTTCTTGAATTATCTTTACCTCTTCAAAGGTGTAATCATTTTCAGTAAATACATCTACTTGCGGGATTACATTATAAGCAATTGGATAATGTTTCTTATCTTTTTTTGCAGGCATTATAGAAGCGGTAGCCTCCTCACCCGCGAGTAAACTCATTGATTGATCTTTTAACTCATTGATGGCATGTATTCCAGTTCCTGATACAGCTTGATATGTAGAGACAATAATTCTTTCTAAACCAAATAATCTTCTAATTGGCTGAAGTGCTGTCACCATTTGTAAAGCAGAACAATTGGGTACTGCAATAATCCCCTTGTGTCTAATAAGAGTATGTGCATTCACTTCTGGAACAACAAGTGGGACTTCACTTGACATACGATATTCGCTAGTATTATCAATCACCACTGCGCCACTTTCGACCGCGAATCTTACTAATTGTCTGGAAACTTCTCCGCCAGCACTAAAAAATGCAATATCAACATCCTTAAAGCTTGCTTCATCCGCTTCCTTAATGATGATTTCTTGACCTTTAAAAGAAATTTTCTTACCAGCAGATCGCTTCGATGAAAGAAGAGTGATTTCGTTTATATTAAATTCAGTTATTTGCTCCAGTAAGTTAATAATTTTCTGGCCAACTGCACCAGTAGCACCTACAACAGCGATATGATAGCTCTTTTTCCTCATATTATTCTCCTCCGTTAATTAATTTTAAGAAGTGGAATAGGTCCATTTTTTTATTCCTACTTTTACTATAATGGAAGAGTTATTATTTGATAAATTGAAATATATGATATAATCATTCATAAATTATGATACTAAAAAGAGGTTTAGCTATGGAGATGAGACATGTTAAGACTTTCTGTGCTGTTGTTAAATATGGTGGATTCTCAAAAGCAGCGCGTGAATTAGATTATGCACAATCCACTGTAACAACGCATATTAAAGCTTTGGAGAACGACTTACAATCTCCACTTTTCGATCGGTTAGGGAAAAAAGTACTTTTAACAAAATCGGGGCATCATTTTCATCCTTATGCGTTAGAGTTACTTGCGATTTACGAAAAAGCACAAGAAATCCCAAAAGATAGCAACCATCCTGAAGGTACGCTTACGATTACTGCGAATGAATCTTTAGCTGTTTATCGATTACCAAATATACTACAAAAATATAAACAGATAAATCCTAAAGTGAATATTGTTCTTGAGACGGGAACAAATGAACAAGCAATTAAGAAGCTGAGAGATGGAGAAACAGATATCATTTTTTTGATTGGACAATCAATGGAGTACGATGAGCTCATTACGACTCCTTTGTTTGATGAGACCTTAGGTTGGGTTTTACCGGCTGACTTAGCTTCATGTAAAAATCCATTAAAGATATTAAAGGATTATCAGTTTATCTATACAGAGAGAAATTGTGGGTACAGATCCATGGTGGATAATTACATACGTATGAGTGGACAGATGCCTGACAGAACATTTGAAAGTTCAAGTATTGAAGTTATTAAACAATCAGTTTTGTGTGGGTTGGGCCTTGCTATTCTTCCTTATATTGTTGTGAAAGAAAATTGTAACAATAACGAACTAATCTTTAAGCCAATTGAAGCATCACAACTTATTAAAAGTAATGTGATTTATCATAAATCCAGATGGATCTCTCCAGTACTACAATCTTTTCTTAGTATATTAGAAAAGTAGAGTAATTTAATGTATGATTAAATACTATTATTTTTTCAAACAGTTAGTAACGATTTTAAAGAGCCTTACTATGTATAAAATGTAGTAGGGCTCTTTAAAATCGTTAAGTTAAATAACCAAAATCGACTTTTTTAATATCAAATTTGCTTAGCGTATGTTTTCCGCGTATTGCTACCAGGCCCCCTTGATTTGGATGAGACCAATGTCCTCTAAAATATAATGAACTCGTACTCAAAAAAATCAGTAATATGATAATAATTAGCCCAATCTACTTCAGAGTATGTAAAATTACTCTCATCTATAATCACTATAAATATTTTTTATATCTAATGATTTAAACACTTCGATCGGAGCAACTCCACTATTAATAATAACAGTATCATTCATCTACTTTGAAAATTATTGTATCTTGATCAATATTAGTTACTATAAAATTATTATGTAAACTAATCCTCCTTCAGATTGTCATGTATACAAAAAATTATTACAGTGAAGCAAATAAGGATAAATTACCGGATTAGGTGTAAATTTTGTATAATAATAAATTTTATTAGATGATAGTCCCGATAATTTTGTAATAATATCCTTTTTAAAGTATAATTATGCATCGTAGTTTTCCATAAACAAAGGAATTATACTTGCTTTTTTCAACATGTGTTGTAGTAATATCTTTAATATCAGTTTACAATTTACACTTATTGTAAAAAAGGGGTCAAACTGAATAAAATATATCCTCTAAAGTATTTAGTCCATTTTTATAGTATTATAGTCTAAAAGGTTTGCCGCTTACATAAAGTGGATATGTCATAAGAAAGGAGAATTTACATGAAGACGATAGAGATAAAAAGATTTTCTGTTGGTAGTGTTGTAAAAAGCACATTGTACTTATTATTTATCCCCATTATTGGGATGATTATTTTCGGATTATTTTCTTCCTTATTATTGTTTACCGAAGATGGTGTCATCGCCTTTACTGGCATTTTATTTATGCTTTTATTATCTGTATTGTATGCGGCCATTTATTTTGGCATACTTGCACTCATGACCGTTATTTATAATTGGTTAGCTGGAAAGTTTGGTGGCTTGACGATGGTAATTGAAGAGAAAGAGTAAAGAAACTAGGCTGGGATCATTTCATCCCAGCCTTACTGGTGTTTTAAGAGTTTAAATGTAGCATTTTTTTATGGTAGATTCGAATGATTGTAAAGATAATTGCTGTTACCCATATGATTGCGACAGCACTATACACAATGGGATGAATCTCTTCATTACTAATCCATGTTTGTACAATTGTTTGAATGTTAATGAGAATGATGAATCCTCCAACAAGCACCCCCATTAATTGTGGATTTAATTTCTGTACAAGCCAAGCAGCGATAGGTGCTGCAATCACACCCCCTACCATGAGTGCTCCCACCCAAAGCCAATTTACCTCGTGCCATCCTAAAGAAATAAGAAAACCAATGGATGCAGAAAGGGCAATCGCAAATTCACTTGTGTCAACAGTCCCAACAACTTTCCTTGGGCTTACCCCTTTTTTTGAAAGCAATACTGGTGTTGTAACTGGACCCCAACCGCCACCACCTGTGGCATCAGCAAATCCGGCTATAAAACCTAAAGGAATCGATTGCTTTTTACTGAGATTGATCGATGACTTGTGGCTACTTTCCTTATATTTAAATAAAAATCGTATAAAGATAAAAACACCTAATAGTAAAAGGAAAAGGGCAATATATGGCTTAGCTAAATCACCTGGGATATTACTTAAAAATGTGGCACCTAAGAACGCACCAATGGAACCAGGGATGATTAACTTAAATACTGTTTGTTTATCTACATTGCCAAATTTAATATGTGAGATACCTGAAGCGGCAGTAGTGACAACTTCAGCAAGATGTACCGATGCGGAAGCAACGGCAGGTACAATGCCAAAAGCAAGTAAAAGCGATGTAGAAGTCACTCCGTATGCCATTCCAAGAGCACCATCAATTAACTGTGCGAATAAACCAATAAAAATAAAAAGCAATAAATTTTTCATGGGTAACACCTCTTTCGTTAAATAAAAAAAGACAAAATCTATTTTCTAGATTTTGCCTTCGGTTGACCGAACAGCAGCTATATGTAATGCTTCTAAGCTCTCTCTTTGTTGTTTATTATTTACACGGAATTCATCTGCTAGTACCTCTTGTAAATAGTCATTTTTTTCAATCTTACTTATAGGCAATTTTTTAACCAACTGCCTATATTCGGCAAGAAACGCTGTATACTCCGTCCAACTTTCATCAAATTGTTTACTTAATTGTTGTTTTAATGCTCTTGTTAACTTTGGACTACTGCCATTTGAAGTAACCGCTACTTGCAGATGCCCTCTCGTTACAGTAGCGGGGAAGATTGTATTGCCATCCGTTAATTCATCTACTACACAAACTAACTTTTGCTGGGTTAATATTTCGCCAAAATGGTTATTAATCGCTCGATTATTGGTGGCGAGAATACAAAGAAACGCATCCTCGAAATCAGCCAATTCGACCTCTCTTTCTATGCATTGAAAATGATTTTGTTGCGCTAATTTCAAGACTTCATTTGAAAATGCAGGTGCGATAAAAGTAATATTGGCTCCTTGTTCTAATAAAACTTTCGCTTTGCGTGCGGCAATCTTCCCACCTCCCGCAATGACAATTGCCTTATTACTTAAATCAATAACGAGTGGTTGCAATCTTCTGGGCCCCCTTTATTTAAATATTGCATCAATCGAAGTTGTATGTTGGAGATGCGACTTAACGGTTCAATGATGAAAGTTTGATCTCCTAAAGCTCTTTTTTGTTCGGTGAATTGCTGCAATTCATCTAGTAATAACCCTGAAAATAATAAGTAAGGGATAATAATTACTCTATTATTTGTAC
The DNA here is from genome assembly GCF_034651445.1 of Cytobacillus sp. OWB-43. Classification (NCBI taxonomy): domain Bacteria; kingdom Bacillati; phylum Bacillota; class Bacilli; order Caryophanales; family Bacillaceae; genus Cytobacillus; species Cytobacillus sp. OWB-43. The sequence goes on from NZ_JAYEFF010000001.1 coordinate 831,581, forward strand.
GATTCTGTGATAAATGGTAGCCCTCTTCAAGTCGAGGAGTGGCTGCAGCAAGAAAGCAGGAGGTCACGTTATTCACAGCTAACCTTTCCTTTAACCCAGTTGTAATTAAGTGGAAATCCTTATAAATGTTCATATCGCTACTTCCACGTCCTACTACAAGTAAATGATCTGTTTCGGTAATGGGAGAATATTTTTCGTTTATTAAATCAGTTATTCCGTCTAAAATATAGCTCTGGACGCCAAAAGGTGGATGCAAATTGATTTTAATAGCTGAAAAGCGCTTCTTCAATAATAGTAGAAGGCCAGGAATATCCTTCTTGTAATGCCCTCCTTTTAATAAAAGTAACGGAATGACATCAATTTCCCGTGCTCCTTGATGAACACAAGCTTCTATTCCTTGCTCAATCGTTGGGGCACATATTTCTAAATAGGACCATTCTTGTATAGGGACATTTACTTGTTTCATGATGGTCTGCAAAAAACCTTCTACTTCCCGTATCCCTTTTTTTGACCTTGTGCCGTGAGCAATATAAAGGATGGCTTTCATTCGCTATGTACCTTCTGAAGGGCTGAGCCATTTTCAATATACCAGTTCAGTTCGTCTCGTAGTTTAACGACCTCCCCAATAATAATCATACTTGGATTGATGATTGCTTCTTCTTCCGCTAAGTTTACAATCGATTTTAAATTTCCAGTTATCGTCCGTTGTTTTAATGTTGTTCCCCACTCCACAATAGCAATTGGGGTATCACTATTTTTTCCGCTTTTAATAAGATGATCGACAATGACAGGCAATTGTGAAACACCCATATATATACAAAGTGTATCAACCCCATGTGCTAAGTGATGCCATTTTTGGTCAGCAACTGAGTCACCCGCTTGATGACCGGTAATAAATGCAAAGCTTTGACTGATTTGCCGATGGGTGACAGGAATGCCGGCATAGCTCGCAGCGCCAATGCCAGCAGTAATCCCAGGAATCACTTCAAATGGAACACGATGTTTCACACATTCAAGGGCCTCTTCTCCTCCACGACCAAACACGAAGGGGTCCCCACCTTTTAGGCGAACAACTGCTAATCCTTTTTTTGCATATTTCACGAGGAAATTGTTGATCGTTTCTTGTTTCATCGTATGATAATGAGGAAGCTTCCCACAATAAATCAATTGTGCCTCTTCTCTCGCAAATGATAAAATTTCCTGATTGACTAGTCGGTCATATAAAATTACATCCGCTTGCTGAATTTTTTTTATTGCTTTTAATGTAAGTAATTCAGGATCACCACAGCCTGCACCAACAAGGTAAACATAACCCTTCATTTATCCGCCTCCATTATTCATCTAATATAAAACCGATTTTTTTCGTTATTCGTTTCTTTTCTCTTAACGTGACCTCGTCTATTTCTGGCAATTTTAAATAATATTTTTCTAGTTCAATATCTAATTGGGTAAATGCTTCATCATCAGAATCAGCTACAATGACTGCTGGAATTTCCTTATTTACCAATGACAATTCAAACCTATATAGAAAGGCCATCTTTATGATTCTCCAATACAATATTTAGTTGATCTTGCAAAGATTGTGTGCCATTTCTTTGTACAAAAGTATAAAAGTTCTCACCTGCCATTTTTTCTTTATTAAAAAAATGTAGTAGATGTTCAAGTGTATCTGTGAGGAAGTTGGCTGGTACTTTTCCTTTTAACTTTTTGTTAAACTCTCCGCCAGATTCTAACGTTCCTCCAACATACACTTCATAAGCTTCTTCCATTTCCTTATTCTTGTTTCGTACCATCACACCTTGTAAACCGATATCGGCTATTTGCCGTTGACCGCAGGAATTCGGACAACCGATCATATGCATGCGTACCGGAACATCAACAGTTAAGCGACGATCGAGTTCTTCTGCAATTTGGCGCATTCTTTCCTTTGTCTCAACTAAGGCTAAGTTACAAAATTGGATACCTGTGCAAGAAACGGAATGTCCGATGAAAGAATTCGGATTCACTGTAATTCTATTAAAAATGGGCTCGGCTAGTAGCGATTCTACATGTTCTTCTGGGATATGTGGAATAATCAAGTTCTGTGAATTACATGTTCTAATTTCACCTTGACCATATTGATCAGAGATTCGAACAAGTTCAAATACTTCATCAGCTGTTAAACGGCCGACAGGTACATTAAAACCGATGAACTTAAGCCCTGATTGTTTCTGATCATGGACGCCATAGAAATACCCTGCATTCCATTTCTTCACGGGTTCAACTCCTTTAGAAGGCAATTCCCCTGTATATTCTTCAAGTTTTTCTTTAAATTTCTCTACACCCCAGTCAGCAATTAAAAACTTTAATCTAGCACGATGACGTTTATCTCGATAACCGTAATCTCTAAATATTGTCGTTACGGCAATAGCAATCTGCAACACTTGCTCTTTTTCTACAAATATATCAACGGTTTCTGCCAGAAAAGGCTTAGCAGATAGGCCTCCCCCTACTTTTAAATGAAAGCCTTGTTTTACTTCACCATCAATGTTTTTTTCAGCCGGTGTAAAAGAGACACAGTTAATTTCTGCATTAGCGGCGTTGTGTAAGTTTGTACTGATAGACATCTTATATTTTCTTGGTAAATTCGAAAATTCCTCATTAAATTGAAAATACTCATACACTTCTTTGACAATATCTCTCGTATCAAATAATTCGTCAGGGTCGATGCCTGCAATCGGATTTCCGACTATATTCCTCGTTATATCCCCACATGCACCAGCACTGGAAAGGCCAACACTTTCTAGTCTTGTAAAAATATCAGGGATTTCCTCAATTGTTAACCAGTGAAATTGAATCGCTTGTCGCGTCGTAATGTCGAAAATCCCGCGACCATAATCTTTGGCAATACCAGCAAGAATATTCGCTTGTTCCTTCGTTAAAATTCCTGAAGGTACATTTACGCGCATCATAAAATAACCTGCTTCTTTAGGCTTTTGCAAATACAAGCCTGCCCATTTGAAAAGATCCCATTGGTCTTTAGGAATAGACGAGAAGCCATTCTTTGCATAATGTGGAATGTCTTCATAAATTTTCAGTCCATCTTTTTCGAGTTTAGCTATTTCGCTTTTGTTTAGTTTTTCATTATTTGACCAATGCTTTGTATAAGCCATTGCCTACAACTCCTTAATGATTTGTTGTTGTTGTAAAAACGATAGTATTTCAGTTATTGCTTCCTCAACTGATAACCGGTCGGACCTAATAGTTAAATCCGGATGTTTAGGAGGCTCATAAGGTGAATCGATTCCGGTGAAGTTTTTTATTTCACCTCTTCGCGCTTTCTCGTATAATTTCTTCGGGTCTCTTTTCTCACATTCTGCTAACGGGCAGTCAATAAATATTTCAAAAAATTCATTGGAAGCAAACTGTTCACGTACACAATCACGGTCTGCAGAAAATGGTGAGATGAATGCCGTAACAACAATTGTTCCACTATCAACAAACAGTTTAGCTACTTCCCCAATACGGCGGATATTTTCTGTACGATCTTTTTCAGTAAAGCCTAAGTCTGCATTTAGACCATGTCTGATATTATCTCCATCAAGCACATATTCCTTTATGCCCTTCTCAAATAGTTTGGCTGATAAGGCATTCGCTAAAGTTGATTTACCAGAACCTGATAATCCTGTAAACCATAATGTGCAACTGCTATGTTGCTGTTTACTACGGCGCTCGTCTTTTGTAATCACGGCATCATGCCAAGTAAGGTTACGATTCGTCATATTCATTCACCCTCTCGTAACCGTTGCATCTGACTTTAATCCGTTAATCAATACATCAATCACTTCTTTACGACTAAATGTGGAAGGTGGCTGTTCACCCTTACTTAATAGCTCTCGTACTTTTGTACCAGATAAAATTACACGATCTTCCATTTCATGAGGACAAGTTTTATCTGAAGCCATTCCCTCGCAACGGTGACAATAGAAACTATGTTCAAAGAACAACGGTGTAATACCCAGCTCTTCTTTCGTAAAGTTGTGGAAAATTTCTTGGGCATCGTATGTACCATAATAATTGCCAACACCAGCATGGTCTCGCCCAACAATAAAATGTGTACACCCGAAGTTTTTTCTAGCGATAGCGTGAAAGATGGCTTCCCTCGGCCCAGCATATCTCATTGCTGCTGGGTATACACCGAGGTGAACACGTTCACGAGGGAAATATTCTTTTAAAAGAATGCGATAACTTTCTAAACGAATAGTTGCCGGGATATCATCCGCTTTCGTTTCACCGACTAAAGGGTTCACAAATAAGCCATCGACAGTCTCAAGGGCGGCCTTTTGAATATACTCATGGGCACGATGAATCGGGTTACGTGTTTGAAAGCCAACAATCGATTGCCAACCTTTTTCTACAAACAAAGCCCTAGTGTCTTTTGGCTCTAACCAAACATCTGTAAAGTCTTTTTTCTCAGGTTTTCTTATAAGGGTGATCTCACCAGCTACGTAATGATTGCCTCTTTCAAAAAGTCGTTTCACACCTGGATGCTCATGGTCGTTAGTTTGATAAACATGATGTGCCTCTATCTCTAAATCTGGTCTAAACCATTCCGACACTGTGATGACTCCATAAGTTGTATTCTCGAAATCCAAGCGATATTGTTCCCCTTTATCGAGTTGTTCTGCAACCGATAGATCAACAGGTAATGTAATGGGAATTGACCAAACCGTGCCATCACTTAATCTCATTTTTTTCACGACAGATTCATAATCTTCTTTGCCTAAGAAACCGGTTAGTGGGCTAAATAGGCCAATAGCAATCAACTCTAAATCACTTAATGCAATTCGGTCGATTGCGATTGTTTTTGTCACTTTAGCTAGATCGAATTGTGGTTCATATTTTTGAATTAATGTTCCTCCATGTGGACTAGGTAAGCTCATTTGTTTACTCCTTTTTATGAATTAGTATGCAAGCCGCATTCTGTTTTCGTTAAGCCTTGCCAACGACCCGCGCGGGAATCAGCGTCTTCATTTGTTGGTTGCGTGCAAGGAAAACACCCAATACTCGGATAGTTCACATCATGTAAAGCATTATAGGGTAATTGTTTTTCTTTGATATAATCCCAGACATCTTTCGTGCGCCAATGAATAAGTGGACAAATTTTGATGTTTGTGAATTTCTCATCCTTGTTCACAAAATTAGTATGCTTTCTTGTGGGTGACTGTTCGCGCCTAAGACCTGAAATCCACGCTTTTTTTCCCACCATTGCTTCTTGTAAAGGTAGTATTTTACGTATTTGACAGCATTGATTCGGATCTTTTTTCCACAATGCCGACTCGTAACGAGCGGCTTGTTCATCTAATGTTAAATGAGGTTTTTTCATTTCAACTTGAAGCGCTGGAAAACGTTTTTTTATATCTTCAATCACTTGATAAGTTTCAGGAAAGTGTAAATCCGTATCAAGAAAAACCAACTTAGCCTCTCTTTTGATTTGCGTAATTAAGTCGATAAGGACGATGGCTTCGGCACCAAAACTAGAAGCATACACAATTTCATCCTCGTTGTACGTGTGATAGGCCCACTCTAGAACAGACAAAGCGCCTTTCGAGTGATCATCGGTAGTAAAGCTTGCAGAAATATCCTGCCAGTTCTCATAAGTAATCGCCTGTTGCATTTCATCCCTCCTTTTCCGATAAAAAAAGACGGCATTTCCCCATTGAAGGAAAATGTCCGCCTTTAGTTGTCTAATCAGCGAATGACTATTATTTTTTAAGAATCACCTCTTATACAAAAAACACCTTTTCAATAAGAAAAGGTGTGAGATAACGATTCATGACACCTTATCTTTCAAAATGAATCAACATTTTGCTGGAATTAGCACCTTGCATTAAGCAGGTTGCCGGGTTTCATCGGGCCAGTCCCTCCACCTCTCTGGATAAGAAAATATTGGATAAGATAAATCCTAACATACTATCAATAAAAGTCAATACAAAAATCTAATTTTTATGATTTGTCAGAATCATTTAATTGAAACTCATGAATATACATAAACGTTAAGAAAAAGTTAATTTCTTCTGAGAGCGCTTCTCAAATATCCTCATAAAAGAAATAACGTTTTATAAAGGATGTAACTGCCGTTAATAATTAGTTAAAGATATAGTAAAAAACATGGTATGAGCTTCTCTTTTGATGGTCTCAATTGTTCTTTGAAATTAAAATCGAAAATAATCATATTAGGAGAATTATATACTGCATTTACAACTAAAAGATTTCCTCCAAAAGCTGCCCTTGAAAAATTAAAGACATAATACTTCTCACTTAGCTAAAAGTAAAATTCAATCTATCTTCATTCTCTTAAAGGAGGATTAATAAGAATAGAAGTTTTATCCCAACTTTTCTTGGGTTTTTGGAGCTAGGTGTAAGTCAGAACATTTACCAGCCTTCAAAATAAAGCTATCAGAATATTCAGGATATTTAATCTCTATTTTTTTTCCTAGCTTAATGACTTTATCCAAATCTACACCTGTTGAAATACCCATCTCTTCAAAACCATGAATAAGGTCTTCAGAGGAGATATTTCCAGTGGCGTTTGGTGCATAAGGGCAGCCACCTAGTCCAGCAATCGAGCTATCAAAATCCCGAACACCCATTTCATAGCCTGCTACGGCATTGGCAAAAGCCATACCTCTCGTATTATGCAAATGTAAGGATAAGGATAATTCTGGGAATTTACTAGTGAGATGCCCAATAATGCGCTTAACTTTTACCGGATTCGCCATCCCTGTTGTATCAGCTAACGATAACTGGTATATTCCCATATCTATATATCTTTTGCAAATCTCTTCAATTCTTACCAAAGGTACATCCCCTTCGTAAGGACATCCAAATATGACAGAAATGCTGCCTGATACACCCATAGAAGCTTCTGTTGCGCGTTTTACTAGAGGTTCAAAACCTTTCATTGCATCGAACGTTTTGCTATTAGCGTTACTGATACTGTGGGAATCTGTTGCTGAAAGCATTAGTTTTACTTTATCTACTTCTGCTTCAATCGCTCTTTCTAATCCTCGTAAATTCGGGACAAGCGCACGTAGTTTTACCCCTTGCTTGCGCTTTATTTTTTGCAGTACTTCAGCAGCGTCCGACAGCTGAGGAATTGCTTTTGGGTGAACAAAAGATGTGACCTCAATTTGCTTGAAACCACAGCTAATCATTGAATTAATCAATTCGACCTTTTCTTCTGTAGGAATGATTTCTGCCAGACTTTGAAAGCCATCGCGGGGGCAAACTTCAGAAATAATGACCTCTTCTTTCAAATTCATGTTTTTCCCTCCTTAGATTACGTTATTTTCTTTTAAAATCTCAATTTCTTCATGATTATAATTAAGAATGCCAGAAAGGATTTCCTCATTGTTCTCTCCCAAATCTGGGCCTACATTTCGAACAGCCCCAGGTGTCTCAGAGAATTTAGGGATGATACCAGGCATTTTTATTTTTCCTAGACGAGGGTGGTCAACCTCTATGATATTTTGTCGTTCTTTATAGTGAGTGTCTTCGAAGATATCTTTAATACTATATATTGGACTAATTGGGACCCCATAGTCATCTAGCAGATTCTGCAATTCTTCTCTATTAAATTGTTTCACCCAATCGGCAACAATTCCGTTTGTTTCCTCAAATCGGCTAAGGCGGGCGGCATTATTATGATATCGCTCATCTTCAAGCATATCTTCCCTGCCCATTGCAGCTGCTAAACGTTCAAATGTACGATCAGAGCTAGTGACAAGAGACATCCAGTGACCATCTTTTGTTTGAAATGTTCCTGCCGGACTGGAGTGTCCGCTCAAACCTGGCGTACGCTCTTTCACGATTTGCTTTTGATCATATTCCGCAATAAGAAATTCCATCATTCTAAACATAGATTCATATAATCCGATATCAATATATTGTCCTTCCCCTTGTTCTGCTGTATCACGATGATATAGACCTGTAACCGTTGCAAAAGCAACGTAAATACCCGTCACATAATCTGTTAATGAAAAAGACGGACTAATGGGAGGTCGATCCGTGTATCCATGTAAATAAGTAAATCCACTATAGGCAGTCGCTGGTGTACCAAATCCTGCTTTGCTGGCATTTGGACCTGTCTGACCATACCCTGTAACCCTTGTCATGATTAAGTTCGGATTCTCTTTCTTTAAATTTTCGTATCCAACCCCCCATTTTTCCAACGTTCCTGGTCTGAAGTTTTCTATTACTACATCTGACACTCTAACAAGCTTTCTTAAAATTTCTTTCCCTTCTTCTTTATGCAAATCTAAAGTAAGTGATTTTTTATTTCTTGCTAAAGCTGGCCACCTTAATGGTTCATCCTCACGAAAAGGACCCATGCCTCTTAATGTATCCCCTTTACCGGGAATCTCTACTTTAATAACCTCAGCTCCAAAATCCCCTAGTAATGTAGCGCCAAAAGGTGCCGCAATCATTGTAGACAAATCTAACACTCTCTTACCAGTTAGAGGGCCATATTTCTGTTTATTATTCATTACTTTTAACCTCTCTTCTGTTTAAAAAATATACTCTTATTTCAACTCCAACAAAACAAATAGTTTCTCAATATTTGTTTCCGTTTCTAAATGAGTAATAAAATCAATTATTTTATCCTGTTGATTGCTGCTGTAGACGGCAGATGTCAAGGTCTTAAATTTTTCTATCAATTCGCTTTCAGATAGTTTTTTACCCGGCCCGCCCTTTGCAATGTCTACACGTTCGCTATATATATTTCCATATGAATCTATAATTTCCACTCGAGCGGGCATTTGAAGAGGATAGTCCTTTTCGAGCTCAGCAGAATATTGAACAAACACCTTTTTAGCGAACTCTTTTATCTCTTTATCCTTGTGTAGCTGATCTATGAAAACAGATTGATTCGCTTTTTGATGATAGAGCTGTACAGCAATAGCAAAAGGTATGCTAAACTTCGATGACAGTATATTTTCATAATCCTGATGTAATAAAGAGGATGCTCTTGCATAGGTAAATACGTTTATTTTTTCTATCTGATCTGGACCAAGTTGCTGTTTGTCAAGAATAGACTTAAAGGCATCAATAGGTGAATGCACATAACGACAAAAAGCATAGGGTTTAAAATAATTGAGTTCAATATCCCAGGGCACATTCTTACCCCTCTCTAAATCAGTCCAATTAAATCCACTGCCGAGAATAGTGGAAAACACAGTTGAAACATTATTTTTCGGCGCCAAATGATTGGTACGGGCAAATATCACACTCTTCATTCCCATTTCAATCGCATGGCCAGCGTAAATATTTCTAATTAATTTACCTTCTAATGCCGATGTCCATAAGGTTGGCAATGAGAAGCTAGCGCTTAGGTTCACACCTTCTTGAAATGTTGCTTCATCTGCTCCATCAATCATGAGTGCAGTTGCTGCAGCCCCCATTACTCCCCATGTACCATGAGCATGTGCTTCTGGTAATAGAGTAGTCGCTCTACCAAATCTTGAGCAGTATTCATAGCTTTTAATAATCATACTAATCAGTTCTTGTCCAGAAACATTTTTGCTTCTCTGAAGCATCGTGAGAATAACAGGAATCACATGAGCCGCAGGGTGGCCTTTACTATATTGGTTTCCTTCATCCATCTCTGTAGCCACACATGCCGTACCATGTACAAGTCCAGTACTATACATATCTGCATGGAGGGTAGTACCAAGCAGCTGATAGCTACCCGTTCCAGAAAATTGCTTAGCTAATTCGAGCGTATCTTGTTGCTGCATGCCAGCAATCAAAGCTCCTAATGTATCTAACAAGATCCATTTAGCTGAATCAATTGTTTCTTCATTAAAGTCTGACCAAACTGCATCATATATTGCTGAAGCTTTCTTGATCAATCGGCCTTCTCCCCCTTCTCTTATTCAAAATAACCTAGGTTGTTGCTGATTTGTCTAGCTCCCTCCTTTATTTTTGCAATCAATTCCTCCTCATGTTCTGGCGTAAGTCTCTGGATAGGACCTGCAATCGTTAAGCTTGCGACCATCTCTTTGTTTTGATCAAATATAGGTGCAGCAATAGCAAAGCTCCCAGGAACCCTTTCACCTTTCGTAACACAGAAACCACGTTGGTTGATTTGATTGAGTTCTTCTCGTAGTGCTTGAATAGGGATAAGACTGTTTTGCATAGCTAGATTATCGAGTGTTTTTTCTCTGTCGGTTTCCTTCTCGAATGCAATCAATACCTTACCTGAAGCACCTAAATGAAGTGGCTTTCGTTCTCCAATTCTTACAAAGTTTCGGACATCCTGAGGACTATCAACCTTTTCTACGCATACTCGATTAAGGTCGTCCTTAATATTAAGTTCTACTGTTTCGCTTGTTTCTTCTACCATTTTTTTCATTATCGGTATGGCGACATGCCTAAAATCCAATTGGCTTTGAACAATGCTACCCAGCCTAAAAAAATTAACACCTAAAGAGTATCTATGAGTATCTTTGTTCCTTTCAATATAATCAAATTCTTCTAGTGCGTTGAGGATACGAAAGACGGTGCTTTTAGGGTATCCCAACTCCTCTTGTACCTCACTAATAGATAAGCTTGTTCTATTCATAGAGTACAAAGATAGTATTTTAGCCATTTTTTCAATTATTTTCATTTTGTGAACTCTCCAGTCTATCAAAAAACTATTCGGTGCAAGGGTCTTAATTGGCTAGACCTAAATAAGATTCTCTAAGTTTATTGTCCTGCAGCAAAGACTCTGCTGTACCTGACATCACTATCTCTCCATTTTCAATCACATATCCCCTATCAGACATGGATAATGCTTGATGTGCATTCTGTTCAACTAATAGGACAGTGACACCCTGTTGCTTAATTTCCTTAATAATGTCAAATACTTGTTTTGTTAATAAAGGCGATAACCCTGTAGAAGGCTCATCTAATAATAGAATCTTAGGTTGAGCCATCAGTGCTCTACCTATTGCAAGCATTTGTTGCTGGCCTCCACTGAAGCTTCCTGCCATCTGGTTTTCCCTTTCCTTTAAAATCGGAAATAGCTTAAAGCAGTACTCGATATTTTTCTTCATATTTTTACGTGCCCCTGAAGAATAAGCACCTAACTCTAAGTTTTCACGTATTGTCATTTCAGTAAATAACATTCTGCCTTCTGGCACCTGTATTAATCCTTCCTTGACAATATTTTCTGGTTGCATTTTTTGTATATGCTTTCCATTGAACTCTATTTGTCCATTGGTAGTAGAAATTAATCCAGATAAGGTCCTCAACAAAGTAGTTTTCCCTGCACCGTTCGTTCCTAGTATACTGACTAATTCACCGGAGTTCACTTCAAAAGTGATATTTCTTAAAACCTGTAAATTTCCATAACCTGCATTCAGGTTCGATACTCTTAGCATCATGATACTTCCTCTCCTAAATACGCCTCTACTACAGTTGGAATTTTCATTACTTCCTGCGGGTCTCCATCAGCTATTTTTTCTCCCAGATGCATAACAGCTAGACGATCAGATAGTGCCATCACCGCAGACATAAGATGTTCAATGAAGAAGATGGAAATTCCACTGTCTCTAATATTCTTAATAAGCTCAATGAATTCATTAACCTCAGATGGATTAAGCCCTGACATTACTTCATCTAAAAAAAGAACTTCAGGGCTTGTAGCAAGAGCTCTGGCTACTTCTACTTTCTTTTGATTTGGAAAGGTTAGGTCTTTCATTCTGGAATAGGCAAGAGATGAAATACCAATTAAATCTAAGTTTTCCAAAGCCAATCTTTCTGCTTCTTTATAACTTTTTTCTCGATTAAATGCGCCAACAATGACATTTTCTAACACTGTCAGATTGCCAAAAGGCTGCACAATTTGAAATGTTCTCGCAATCCCTTCTTTACATATATGCTCCGGTTTATTTCCAATTATCTCTTTACCATTATACTTAACAGATCCTTCCTCCGGTGTGTGAAATCCACATACAGAATGGAATAAAGTTGTCTTTCCTGCTCCATTCGGACCAACCAGCCCAACAATTTCTCCTTTATTGAGCGTTAAGTTGACATTGTTTACTGCTACTAGGCCAGCAAAGCGTTTTGTCAATCCTTCAATTTTTAAAAGTTCCAACGTCTTCACTCCCATTTATGCTATTATCTTTCTTTTTCTTTGCATTTTTTTCCTTCCCAAATTTATTTTGGAACCACCCAACAATCCCTTCAGGCAAGTACAGCATGACAAGAATTAAAATGACCCCGTAAGCCATTAAATTCGCTCCGACAAAGTCTCCAAATAAAGTGGTTGTAATCTCCCCAATTGGAATAATAATGAGTGAACCTACAATAGGACCTAAAACCGTTCCTGCCCCGCCAATGATAGCCGGTAACAAAATATTAATCGATACATCATTAGAAAAAGTCGTCGCAGGCTCAATAAAGAGCATATATTGTGCATAAAATGTACCTCCTATTGCTGTTAGGCTTGCACTAATTGCAATAGCAATCATTTTATTCTTATACGTATTTACACCTAGTGATTGGGCAGCATCTTCATTTTCGCGGATGGCGACCAAGTTATAGCCCAACTTAGAACGACTAATATAATAAACTAAAACAGTGACTGCGATAGCAAATAATAGAATGATGTAATAATAAGTGGTGCGTGAGCTAAATTGAAACATAAGGGGATCTGGTTTATACGGAATAAGTACACCAAGTGTTTTATTGAAAATGTCAAAATTCTGAATAATGATTCGCAGAATTTCCGCAAATGCAAGTGTTCCGAGCGAAAAGAACACACCTCTCAATTTGAATCTGAACGACAGATATCCAATAAATAGACCAATTAAGGCTGCAATTATGGCCCCTGCAAAAAGTCCAATCCAAGGCGATACACCAAGCTTCGTGAATAATATACTTGATGTATAAGCACCTGTTCCAAAAAAAGCTGCATGCCCAAATGAAAACTGGCCCGAGTAACCGCTTAGTATATTCCATGCTTGGCTCACCAATGCATAATACAAAATGAGAATGGCAATGTGCATGTAGTACTGGTCTTTTACAACAAGTGGAAAGAACGTAAAGATAAGTAATGCTAAGATGATTAGAATAGGAGATTTTCTCATCGTGCTTTCCCTCCAAATAAACCATTAGGTTTTGCCATTAGGACAATGACAAAAATAATATAGGTCATGAGTTCTTTTAAACTACCAGGTAAAAAAGCTCCTCCTAACGCTTCAGAAATGCCAATAATGAGCCCACCTATTATTGCACCGATAAAGTTGCCCAATCCGCCAAGAACTACCACAACAAATCCCTTTAATATAAAAGTGGCACCTACTGTAGGCGAAGTATAGAAAAATGGAGTAATGAGCGAACCAGCGATTGCTGCAAGTGAAGCGCCTAATCCAAAGGCAATATAGTTTATGCGGTTCGTGTTGATTCCTGATAGCATTGCACCGTTCCGATTGATTGAAGTTGCGCGTATCGCCTTCCCAAGCATCGTTTTTTTAAGAAATAAAAACAGGCCTATGGATAATACAATCGCTGCAATAAAAGCAATTAATTTTGGGACATTTACGCCTACTTCACCTATATTAAACGTTTGAATAAAACCTTCTAATTTTACGCTGCGAAAATCAGGACTCCATAATATTAACGCAAGGTTTTCGATAACAAGCATAATTCCAAGTGTCACTAGCAATTGATTATGCTCTGGCGCATTTAACATTTTAGATAAGATTGTCTTCTGAATGATCGCTCCAATGAAAAATAAGGAGATGGCGCTTAATGGTATTGATAAGTATGGATTTAGCCCAAGAAGGCTAAACGACCAGTATGAAATATACATACCTAACATTAATAATGCCCCTTGAGCAAAATTAATAATTTTCATTACCCCAAAGATTAAGGTGAGGCCTATAGCTACCAGTCCATAAATACCTCCCATTAAAATACCGTCCACCAAGGACTGTAAAATCAAAGTGAGCATCAACTTCCCTCCTATACCTAGTGTTTTTTATAAAAGAGAACCCATTTCGTTCCCTCAATCATCCTAATTTTGAAAGTTGGGGTGGAGTTTTCCGATATATGACGCAAGCTTCCAAATGAGATAAGAGTATACAACCGGCCACAAGTACAACTGAAGGCCCTAAATGTTAACATTGTCTATACATAGTACTCTCTCTTCGTTCCCTCTTTTCATTACTTTGCTGGTAATACAGCGTCGGCATTCTTGTATTCATCAGGGAAAACAACTTTAGTTTCACCGTTAATAATTTGATTTAAAACAGCCTGGGCATTTGCGTTTTGTCCACTTTTATCAAAAATAATTGAATCTTGGGGGAGAATATGCTCTGTTAAATTTGTTTCGGATAAAGCCTTCTGAACTTTGGCCCGATCGGTTGATTCAGCTCTCTCTACTGCATCAATTAAGACTTTCGTGGCAGTATAAGAATAAGCTGCATTCGGCCCCATATGTTTATTAAATAGGTCCTCATACTTTTTTGAAACTTCAATTGCCAGGTTACTTTGAGGGTTGATAGAATAGTTGACATCCATAATATATTGATTGATTTCTGTTTCATCATTAATAAATGCCGTATTGCTAAAAGCTCCATTAGCAACACCGATTATTGCTTTAGGCTGAAAGTTAGATTGTTTTAATCCATTTACCAGTAGCGTGCCGTCACGCAAATAGGTTGTTGCGATTACTGCGTCAGGCTTGAGCCGATTAATTTTATTGATTGTCGATGATAAATCAGCTGTTGTTGCAGCGTGAGGGATGTTATCCAACACTTCAATTTCGTGATCTGCTGCCCCTTTCTCTATCAAACTAGCAATACTTGTCCCAAAAACTGAGTCCTCATGAACAAGAACAACTGTCTCTAGAGGGGAATCACTCATTTCATTAAGCACATTAAAATAGTCTAAAAAGTTCGCTGCCATAGTCGATGCTGGCGGCTGAACTCTGAAGGTGTATTTAAAGCCTCTCTTTGTAACTTCTTCGACTGTAGCAATATCGACAACGAATGGGATTCCTGCTCTTTCAGCTTCTTGGGTTGCAGGTAATGTAACACCACTTGAATAAGCGCCAATAACACCAACTACTTTTTCACGATCTAACCTTTGAATTTCAGACATCCCTTTTTCTGGTGCACCTTCATGATCAGCTTCTATTAATTCGACCTTTGCACCGCCTAAAGACTCGATTCCGCCTGCTTCATTAATTTCTTCAACTGCAAGTCTTGCTGCATCACGCATTTCCTGACCTTCATTAGCCAATGCGCCGCTTAATGGATGAAGTGCGCCGATTTTAACAATATTCTCATCGTCTGATTGTGCTTCTCCAGTACAACCTGTCAATATGAACAGCGTCGCCAGCATAAGAAAAACGATTTTTTTCAATTCCATCCCCCACTTTTATCATTAAATGGACCTTCTAACGAATTTACCTCTACCACTTTCCTTTGTTGGTATTCCATTGTTTACGATTACTTCTCCTCTACTGATGGTATACACTGGCCATCCTACGGTCTCAAATCCATCAAATATAGAATAATCTGAATTCGAATGAAGTACTTCTGGCGAAATCGTTTTGGCTTTAGCTAAATCCACAATGGCGAAATCAGCATCTGCTCCTATTTCAATTCGCCCCTTATTTTCCAAATTAAACGATTCAGCTACTTGATAGGAAGTGATATCAGCAATTCTTTCAAGCGGAATTCCTCTTTTTATATGACCTTCAGTAATCATCATTGGCAATAGTGCACCAGCACTTGGGAATCCGTACTCTGCTTCAAATACTCCATTCCCTTTAGAAAATTTGGTTGCAAGTGATCCAGGCACATGGTCTGTTCCAATTGCATTCACAATTCCTTCCTTAAGCCCCTCCCATAAACGATCTGAATCGTATTGACCATGAATAGGTGGACCTACTTTTGCTTTTAATCCAGTTGAAGATTCTTCTGTTAAGTTCAAATAATGGGGACAAGTTTCTACCTTTACCCCTTTTTCAAGTAGCCAAGGCATCTTTTCAAGCACATCGATACTAGCACCTGACGTCAAATGCACAATAAAAACATTTCCACCAACAATGGAATTAATATACAATGTGCTTAGTAATGATTCTGCTTCCGCAAAACCAGGGCTTGTAAGAGACCATGTTTTTAATCCTTCTTCCGCACCTTCTTCTTTATACTTCTTAATCAAACTGCGATTAATATCCATATTCTCGCAATGAATCGCTAATAGCAGTTTAGGAGAGATAGATTTAAACTTCTCCAGAAGACGCATTAAATCATAAGAAGATAAGTTAATGCCATTGGATATTTTGAATTTATCATTTAATTGTCGTTCATAATTCCTAAAAAACTTAAATGATGTCAGCCCGAAACGTGTAACCGTCTCTTCAAGCTCATCAATGTGCTGTTCTGTCAAAATACCTAAGCTATATGTAAAGTCAATATAACTATGTTTTTCACCGATATCTTGTACTTTAGGAAAAAAATCTAAATAGCTAACTGGTTGCCGATCATAATTGACAATCGTTGTAATACCTCCAACGGCATGCTGTTTCGTATCAAGAAAATCTTTTTCAATTGAGTTATAGATTCCTAGATGTTGGTGGGCATCGATCACTCCAGGGAACACATGTAAACGGTTTGCATCAATTACTTCATCAGCTTCTATCTCTGTGTTCTGATTATAAATACCAGCAATTTTACCATTTATGACACCGATATCAACCGCCTTAACTCCTTCTTTAGGGAAGACGACTAACCCATTTTTAATCAGTTGATTAACCTTCAACTTTAACTCCTCCTTCTTAAAATTGTTTTAGATAATCGTAAATTTCTTCTGACGGTGATACGTCGCAATACTTCATCCATAGATCAAGTAGACCGGCTTTATGAGACAGTTCGATCCGATCATAAACACAGTCCTCCACAACAGCCACATTGAAATTATGCGTGACTGCATCTACGGCTGTTGCACGGACACATCCACTCGTCGAACCACCTACAATAATCAATGTATCGACGCCCATTTTTACTAGATAACTAATCAGTGGCGTACCAAAAAAGGCGCTTGCATAGCTTTTATCAACAACAAGATCCTTGCTTTCTGGCTCAAGTTCAGAAACAATTTGTGCCTCAGGCCTTCCGTCAATGTACTTAGAATTATCTCGTTCAGCTTTAACCGCAAATGAATCAAAATTGATGGTTTTCTTCTGCACATTCCTTGTATAGATTGTTGGTATATTTAATTGATCTGTCAGCTTTTTCATTTTCTTTATTTTCTCGATCGATTCCCATGCCTTTGCACCTCCCCCACTTGGCCATGTTTCAAGCTGATCTGCTATCGGAAGGTTTGCCCCTACATAGTTATGTTGAATATCTATCATAACAAGAGCAGGCTTTTTCCCTAATCCTCTCTTTTTTCCATATCCTCCTTTTTGAATTACCATTCTATCTACCTCAGTCAACATATCTTCCCATGGTCTAGTCATAATATTTCTATCCCTTCATTTAAAATTGATAGTGCCGCATGGTCTCCGGCAATTTTCCCGAAACCTAATGCAGCTAAGAGGCCGTTTCCTGACATATAACCATAAGAATGGTTACCTGAAATTCCAACCGCTGCCCCTCCGCCTGCATATAAATTCCTAATAGAATTACCATTCTTATTTATCACCTGTGCATTGGAATTTATTTGCAAACCTCCTTGTGTATGAAAAAGAGCAGGCGATACCTTGATCGCATAATAAGTTGGGGTAAGCTTCTTCGGCCATTCTGCTCTTCCATATGCATCTCTGCCTTCATCAACAGCTACATCAACTGATTCGAAAGTTTTTTGTAGATTTTCTGCAGGCAAACCTAACAACTTCGCTAACTTATCAATCGAATCACTTGTTTTAAAAGCTTTCATCCCAACAAGCTGGTTAAAATCTTCAATACTAATCAATTGATCGTATATATGCTGATCGAAAATAATATATCCGCATTGGCCAGGCTGACTTAATACTTGCACAGCGAATTCTGAGTATCCATGAGATTCATCGCCAAATCGCTCACCATTTTGATTGACCATAAATCCACCCATCATAACCGTTCCCCATGTAACTAAAATACCTTGTGATTTTGCAACAGCAGAGTGCCCTTGATAACTTGTTAAGGAGGCAAATGATGCCTCTACTTTCTCGCCCATCCTAATAGCATCACCTGTATTTGCTTCATAACCAAAATAGAGCGCATCTGCTATTTCAGGAATATATTTACGTACCATTTCTTTATTTGCCCCAAACCCATTTGTTGCTAGTATGACTTTTTTTGCTTTAATTCGCTGGACACCATCATCTGTTTTTACTTCTATTCCAATGACTTCTTTGTTCTCATTTGTTATTAATTCATTTACCTCTGATTTTAATAGCAAGTATATGTTGTCCCGCTTTGCAACAGCTTGTTTAAGCTTTTTTATTAGTTCTAATCCTGATCTCGAGGGCGGTGCATGCATTCGAAAATTCCTTTGACCAGGATATTTAAACTCTTTTACAAGTGAAAGCTGAATTTGCAACGTATCTGCCATCCACTCAATTAATGGGCCCGATTCTTTACATAAAGCTAAGGTTAAATCATAGTCACTTTCATGATGATTTTTCCTTAAGATATCCTCTGTCATCTCTTCTGCTGTCTCAAAAATTCCTTCCTCTTTCTGAAATCTTGTATTCGCTGCAGGAATCATTCCGGCACTGGCAGCTGTATTGCCCAAAACAAAATCTGTTTTTTCAAAAACTCCTACCTCTAAGCCTTTTTCAGCTGCTGCTAATGCAGCCACCAAGCCGCAACCACCAGCCCCTGCTACAACTACATCTAACTCAGCATCCCACATAATGTTGAATCCTCCAATTTGTTCCATATTGTGAAACTAGTTTCATTTAATTATCATAGTAACACTATAAAATAAATTGACAACTAAGATGTCATATTTATTTACAATATTTTTTATTTTGCAATAATTAATGAGCTGGTCTCAGCAATTCTGTGATTGTTGATATATCTTCCAATTCTTCTAAAGAAAGAATTTTTTCTATAAGATCCTTTGCACGCTGACAGCTAAGAACCTTTCCTAAAGTTCTTTCGCTTTTTTCTATTACTTTTTGTTCAAGTCCTACCTCATGAGCATCTCCGCTAGCTCCACTAACAGTCATCGTAAATTGCTGTTGATTTACCATTTTAAGTACAACACGTGAATCGCGTTGGTCAGGAAGCAATTTTGTCATATTAACATCCTCATGAACAAATACTTTCTTGGTAAAATTGAGCCTCTCTTCGTTCTGACTTTCCTTTGGATAAAATAAGCTTGCCACAGCATAAGGTATAGAAAATTTGCCTGCATATGGATTTTTCACATTTTGATTATTTAGCCTAGCTGCCATTGAATAGGTAAAGATATCTACTCTCTTCACATCTTTAGGGAGGATTGTTTCCATTTTTAATAGTTTAATTACTCCATCCATAGGAGAGTGGCAAAAACGACAAAAGTCATAAAATTTGAAATAAGTTTTCAGCAAGTAGTATTCAACGCCAAGATTTTCTGTTAATTTTTCGCTTTGAAAACGCTTTCCTAATATTCCATCACCATAAATTTGCTTCATAGCGTTAGGACTGCTCGAAAAACCAGCTGTAATAAGATGGTCAATTAAAAATGAATGCATATTGTTCAAACCAATGTATACATCCCGTAACCGATGACCTTCTAACACAGGCTGCCATAAAGATACATTAGGCAATGAGCTACTTAAATAAAATCCTCGCTCGTAATCACTTGCATGATAGTTTTTCAGTTTACCTAAAGCAAATATAGCCCCAATTACTCCCCAATTTCCATGGGGATGTATGTCGTCGCGCAAGGTAATAGCTGCCCCTGCTCTAGTTGCAATCTCATAGGCGAGTATAAAGCTTTCTAAAAAACTTCTTCCATTGCAGTGACTCGTTTCAGCATAGGCCAATAAAGAAGGAAAGAAGTGACAACTTGGATGCCCTTTTGCTATCGGATTACCTTCATCCATCTCCTCACTCACCATTGCAATCCCATTAATAAAGGCTGCCATCTGAGGGTTAATAGAAGCTTGTCTGCCTACAATAGTTGCGTAGCCTTTATTGGCTTCATTCTGACTGATATCCTCTTGTAGCTTGAGCATATGTGAAGACTGATTTCCATGGATAATGGCAGTTATTGAATCAAGAATGATTAATTTCGCTCTCCGTTTTACTTCTTCTGATGCATTATGAAGTTGAAATTTGATTGCGTACTCACTTAAAACTTGTTGATATTCCATTCAGACACCTTCTATTGTTCCATATTATGAAACATGTTCTATTTTTTATAAATTCTATCACTATTTAAATTTTTAAGTCAATGAATTTCATTAAAAAGTTTTGAATTAATTTTAAATTTTAATAAATCTGATAATTGTATTGACTTCTCCTAATACTTCCCTTACGATGTTTGTATGTTCGTATCGTGAACATGTTGTTCATAATATGTAATAAGGGGATTAAAATTTGAAAACAAATGAAACTGAAACGGTTCAATCTGTTGAAAGAGCGATTGAACTATTATATTGCTTCACAACACGAACACCGGAGCTTTCACTCAATGATATCGTCAAACGCACAGGGCTGAATCGGACAACGGTCTTTCGATTACTCTCTTCTTTGATGAAAAAAGAACTGATTAATAAAAATGCAGCTATGAATACTTACCGACTTGGTCTACCTTTTATACATTTCGCCCAGATTGTTACTGAAAATCTAGATTTAAGAAAAATGGCCCTGCCTATCATGAATGAGCTTAATGAGATTACGAAAGAAACAATAAGTTTGAATATCATACAAGGAGCTTCGAGAATATGTATTGAGAAATTAGAGGGAAAGGAAGATATTCGACAGTTTATCAACTTAGGCATTCCTTACCCTCTTTATAAAGGGGCTTCAGGTAAACTGCTGCTTGCCTTTTCTAAAGACGAACTAATTGAAGAAGTTATTGAAGGATCCGGATTGACGAAGAATGAAACAACAGAATTAAAAAAAGACCTCTTACTTTTCCAGGAGCAGGGATTTGCCTTCAGCATGGATGAACGAATTATCGGAGCATTTGCGATTTCCACCCCCATTTTAAATAGCCAGCAGCAGCTAATTGGCGGACTCTCTATCTCAGGGCTATCAGCAAGGCTAGATAATAATAAACAGTTATTTATAAAAGCAGCCATACAGTCAGCAGAAAAATTATCAGCTATGATGGGTTATCAAAAATTAGGAGGATGATTCATTATGGGACAAACCATTATTGAAAAAATCGTATCAGCACATGCAAATAAACAAGTTAAGCAAAATGAAATTGCAATTGTCAATGTCGATGGTGTGATGGCTACCGACACAACTGCCCCTCTTACAATTAAGGCCTTTCAGGATATGGGTGGATGGAAGGTATGGGATGCAAAAAAGGTTTTCCTTATTATTGACCATGCTGCACCAGCGCCTAACGAAAAAATCGCAAATCTTCATACATTCATGAGAGAGTTTGCGAAAGCTCAGAATATAAAGCTTTACGATATCGGTGAAGGCATATGTCATCAGCTGATGGTAGAAAATCATCATGTGAAGCCAGGTCAATTATTTTTAGGAGCGGACTCCCATACTTGTACATATGGTGCATTGGGTGCCTTTGCTACAGGTGTGGGTTCAACCGATTTGGCAGGAGTCATGTTGACAGGGCAAACTTGGCTAAAAGTACCTGCTTCATTCAAGATCACTTTGAATGGAAAGCTGCAACGAGGTGTGTCTGCTAAAGACTTAATTTTATATATCGTCGGTCAGTTAGGAATTGAAGGTGCAACCTATAAAGCAATCGAATTCACAGGCCCTGCAGTCGAATTACTTTCACTTGATGACCGGATGACTCTTTCCAATATGGCCATTGAAATGGGAGCTAAAGCTTGTTTTGTTGATACTACAGGATTAGAGCTTCCATACAATTTTGATCATATATATGGTGATGAGGATGCAGCGTATGAAAAAGAGTTTTTATTTAATGTCAGCCAAATTAATCCTGAAATTTCCATCCCTCATTCTCCAGACAATGTAAGAGATATTGCTGAAGCCATTAACACACCTATCCAAATGGCTTTTATCGGAAGTTGCACAAATGGCAGATTGCAAGATTTACATGTGGCAGCAGAGATTTTAAAAGGGAGGCGTATTCATCCAGATGTTCGTCTAATCATTGCTCCCGCATCGCAAAAGGTATTACTAGATGCACTAAAGGATGGGACTGTGGAGATCTTAACTGCAGCAGGTGCATCCTTCATATCTTCAGGCTGCGGGCCATGTGTTGGGACGCACCAAGGGGTACCAGGGAACGGAGAAAACGTTATTTCGGCGACAAATCGTAACTTTCAAGGTAGAATGGGAAATCGTCACTCCAATGTATACTTAGCATCTCCAGCAACTGTTGCAGCCTCCGCCTTGAATGGAAAAATCACTGACCCTACAACACTAAAGGAGGCATTTTCTTGATTATTAAAGGTCAAACACATGTATACGGAGATAATATCGATACTGACCGGATTATACCCGGAAAATACACTAAAACACTAAATTTACAAGACTTAGCCGATCATGTCCTTGAAGATTTAGATCCTGAGTTTCGCACAAGAGTAAAACAAGGTGACATCATCGTGGGAGGAAGCAACTTCGGCTGTGGCTCATCAAGAGAACAGGCCCCTCTTGCGTTAAAAAAAGCAGGGATCTCTGCCGTTGTTGCGCAATCCTTTGCGCGCATTTTCTTCCGCAACGCAATCAACATTGGCTTGCCTGTTATTGAAGTGAAGGATCACTCTATCAATATGAATAATGAAGTAGAAGTAGATTTAAAGAACGGAAAAGTGACAAACTTATCAAAAAATGAAGTATATGAGGGGACACAAATCCCTGAGGTAATGGTAAAGATACTAAATGAAGGTGGATTAGTCCCTTATTTGAAGGAACATAAAACTTATTCTTAATCCCATTTTGGCGCTTTTTATTGACAATTATAAGAGAGATGAAAGACATAGATATATCATGCCTTCTTCTGTTCGACTATAAGGGAGCTTGCATGTACCACTGGAAATTAAGATTTCCAGTGGTACACTTGCTCGAATCGTA
The DNA here is from genome assembly GCF_034651445.1 of Cytobacillus sp. OWB-43. Taxonomy (NCBI): domain Bacteria; kingdom Bacillati; phylum Bacillota; class Bacilli; order Caryophanales; family Bacillaceae; genus Cytobacillus; species Cytobacillus sp. OWB-43. Next base: position 854,785 of record NZ_JAYEFF010000001.1, read on the forward strand.
GGGCATTTATGCAAAACATTGTTTTTTATAATCAAAATACATGTAAAAATGAACTTAGGGAAAATAGCCAACTTATTCCTGGCTTACATATGTACAATTAATGAACAAAAAGCTCTCCTTTGTAGAAGCAAAATCGACGCCTTCCGATTCCATACCTAGCACATTGCCACTTCTTTTTGATTTCATCCCTCCTAGTGGTTTTTAGCTAAATCTCATTAATTATAATATTTTATTATATTTACTAATAATATTTTTGAAATCTGATTCTTTCATTTATCTGAATAATATCCCTTTATACCAAGAGATATTTTATAAGAAACGAATGAGTAAATACCTATTAAAAAAAAGATAATTTCGTCTGAGGGCGATTCTCAAGCATCCTAATTACTGGAAATATATAATTTTATTTTCATAGATTTCTATGATAATATATAAGTAAAGATAATTACGCATTATCTTTACTATACATAATATAATTATTGTTAATTAAAAAGGAGTTCCTTCTTATGGATGAATTAATTTTATTACATACCATTTCAAATGAAGATTATTTACGGCAATTACAAAATCGGCTAGCATCTAGTAACTTACTAGATTCCAATCGAAATCTCAGCTTAAAAAATGCCAGTGATCAAGAATTACTTGAAATGTTTTTTGTCGTAAAGATTTTTACAAGTAATAAAGAGTTATCTCCCCATACTTTGAAAGCTTATCGTACAGATGCAAAAACATTATTAATTTTTATGAATGATCATCAGCTTGGATTTAGAGATATCGGTTTTCCAGAAGTGAAAGCCTATAATCATTATATTAATGAAAAATATGCACCAAAATCGGCAATTAGAAAATTAGAATTTTTTCGGAGAATATTAGACTTTGGCTATGAGACACAATTTTATGTCGCACATTTATCTACGTGGGTTTCGAAACCTTCTAGTAAAAAAGGGCATTTTGCCCAACCGGATAGCGGTCAAGTACGAGAACTAACACCTCATGATGCTGAACATTTGATAGCCTGCTTTCCCCAAGTTGTAAAAGCAAAGAAAAATCGAGAGGCCTTGCAAAATCGCAACTTATTAATTGGATATTTACTTTATACAACCGGTATGCGTGCCAGTGAGTTATTAAGCTTGAACTGGGGAAGTTTTCGTATTAACCGTAGAGGAGCACTTTATGCTGATGTGTTAGGAAAAGGAAAAAAGCATCGTTCCATACCCATTCGAGGAGAAGTAAAAGAAGTTCTCTTTACTTATCGAGAAAGTATTTGTGCACCGATAGAATGGAATAGCAATGATACAACGCCTCTCTTCTTCTCCCTCTACAATAAAAATGATATTGAGACAGATCCAAAGCGCTTGTCCTATCCTGCCTTGTATAAAATTGTAAAAGAAGCCGTTACCTTAGCAGGAAAACAATCAAATATCTCCCCGCATTGGTTCAGACATACATTTGTTACGATGTTGCTCGAAAACGATGTCCCCCTTGCCGTTGTCAAAGATTGGGCTGGACATGCAGATATATCGACTACCAATATCTACTTGGAAAGGATTAATCAAGATGATTCATTTAAACATTTACAAAAAGTGTCTATATTTCAATAATACCCCTATAAAGTTTGTTTTGCATGCCATCCCCTTTTGAATGTTTGAGGCAATGGCTTCGGACTATTCGCCTGTTTATCTTTAAATTGGTGAATAGTCATATCTATCAAGAAAAGAATATAAGCTTTTTCTCTATCACTCTGCATTCGTTTGTCGTTTGCTACCTTTAGATTTCATGTCAGTCCGTACCCTTTAGTTTAGCTCATTACAATTTTTACCTTTGCTTATGTGGGAGTACTCAATAAAGGGGCTGGGTAATCACTAAATGAGCTAACCTTAAAAACAATCAGTAACAAATGATGATCTTAAGAACATCATTTGCAAAAAAGTCCTTACCATTGTGCTACAGACACTCGCTTTCCGAGATAAGGGGCTGAGCTTCCACGGCATTGCTTGCGGGGTCGCAGCTTTCCCATTTCACTATTTACATCATATAAGGAAATCATTACAAAAAATCCGAATGATTAGATGTTAGATACCCCTAATCACTCGGATCAATCCTTAGCTAGAATACTTATGTCCCAACCTCTTTTGAAAATATGATGATGTCTAACAATAGGATGAAAATAAGCGCTACTACATGCAGAGATTGGCTGTTTGATTTTGAGTAATCGCTATCTTCTTATTGAGTCTCTTCCTATTTAATATATTGTGTTTTAGATAATGCTTGATTCATATAAGCCAGTTCACTGGCTAAGTTTTTCACTCTTAATAAGACATCTTTATCAATTAGTTCGTTCTTATGATTGAAATGATCAATATGTGCGTACACATAGCTTGGAGATACATATGCACGAAAATAGCCTGCAATCGGTTTTAATTGATTTTCAATTACGAGATAATGTTGATATGTTCCTCCTGTCGCAATAAATCCCATGACTTTGTTACGAAATACATCTGGAGGAACTAAATCAAACAAATTTTTAAGTACGCCTGTTATCGATCCTTGAAAAATAGGTGATCCGATAACATAAAAATCAGCGGAAGTGATGGTTTCAATCACTTTTTTTGTATCATCATTGTAATCAGAAGGATGTCTGCCATCACAAAATTGCAGGTCAAAATTCTTTAAGTCTAGTAACTCTACTTCTATTTCAGGGTGAATTGATTTTAATTCATCTAATACTTTATTTACTACGACTAACGTTTTCGAGCCTGTTATTGTTCCAGAAATCCCTAATAATCGCATCCTTAATCTCCCCTTTATTTAGCATTGTTAATATAAGATTAAGTTGCAATATTTATGCCAATTTAAAAAGTAGTGATTAGATGACACAGCTTATTTTATATGTATCATATTCGAACCAATATGATGAATTTTGCAACATTGGGAGCGTTAAGATTCGACGATGATTATATTCAAATTAATTCTTCTTCATTTAACTTCCGCCATAATGTACTTCTGCTGATCCCTAGTAATTTTGCTGCCTCACTTTTGTTCCCATTTGTTTTATTTAGCACATCTTTGATTGTACTCATCTCTGCTTTTTTTATTAGATCTTGAGATGACGTATTTTCGGCATAAAGGTCAGCATTTAATTGTGAAAAGTCATTATCCTCTAATGTTTCAATTAAATAATGCATTAACTCTTTTCTAGTCAACTTTGTTGGTGATTCTAAGTAGGCAAATAACCGTTCAAGATTGTTTTCCAATTCCCTAATATTTCCCTGCCATTGGTACTCTGCTAATAGTTCTGTCATTTCATAAATGTGCTCATTTATCGTATGTAAAAAATGAGGATATCGCTTGGCAGTATAAGATAAAACCAAATCTTCCAAATCTTCTTTGCGTTGATTTAATGTCGGTAAAATAAGATTTAATACACTAATACGATAAAATAAATCTAAACGAAACTCACCTTTCCTCACTTTTTCAAGCAAGTTCACATTTGTAGCAGCAATAATTCTCACGTCTATTGGGATAATCGAAGCACTTCCCACACGTCTAACGACTTTTTCTTGAAGAATTCTTAATAATTTTGATTGCATGCTTAATGGGATTTCTCCTAATTCATCTAAAAATACAGTACCTTTATGAGCAAGTTCGAATAAACCTGCTTTTCCCTCTTTTTTTGCGCCTGTAAAAGCACCTTCTGTATAACCAAAAAACTCTGATTCAATTAAGTTTTCCGGGATTGCTGCACAATTGATTGCAATAAAAGGTTCAGATGAGCGAGAGCTTTCATTATGTATACTTTGTGCAAAAAGCTCTTTCCCAGTTCCTGATTCTCCAATGATTAAAACATTTGCATCGGTTTTCGCAAACTTTCTGGCCTTTAACTTTGTCTTTTGAATCGCTCTACTCTTACCGACAATATCATGAAAGTCGTAAATGGCGCGATTGGATTGATCATATAACTTTTTTCTTATTTTCTTTTCATGTTTTTGTATCTCGTCCGTGTCCGAAATAATGATAACCGTTCCGTCAAAAATACCTTTAACATAGATTGGGAAGGAGTTTAAAAATAAAGTTTTGTTTTTATAATCAAGTAATTTCCCCTTGATAGGAACATTTTGTTTTGAGCTTTTAGAAATAAAACCAAACTCCCCAATTTCATTGATTGAAATCCCTTTCAAATCTCGATATTTTTGTAGATCTAACAATTCGATTGCTTTTTGATTGATTTGAAGGATTCTGTTTGTTACGTTTAAACTAATGACACCTTCATTAAAATGTTCTAATATATATTCTTGACGTTTTAAATTACTTTGCTCTTCAAATCTCCCGGTTAATACATTGAATGCAATATCGACTGCCTGTTTTACACTTTCTCTTCCATACCAAATGAACCCGCTTAATCCTTTTTTAATAGCTTTAGAGACAATTAAGCCAGAACCTATGACACTATTTTGATTGTTCGCAACAAGCTCATCGATTAAATCATCAATGGACTCTACATTCGGATAAGAGTATTGGTTAATCTTTATATTCAATAAATTTTCTAAATCCGACAAATCTTCCTTAAAAAACTTTTCTTTATAATTAATAATATTAATTTCATTTCCAAGTCGTACGGCTTGATTTAATGCTTTTAGAAATTCATTCGTTTGTACGCGAAATGGAATCAAATGTCCTCTAACATGACGCTTCTTAAACTCTTCATAAATGGTAGCACCACAAATTAATACATCATCATTTTGTATATAGGTAGGGTTTTTCAAAATATCTTTTGCTTCTAATTTTTGTACTACTAATTCTTGGAAATTTTGTTTCCTTATTGAGATTTCTTCTTCGACAAACACATCCAAAGGTGAAAAACCAGTTACAAATAACTTCATCCTCATCCCCCCTTATCTAACGATATTAATGAAACATTTGGGTATGTTGATTTTCAATTAATTTAACCATGTTTTCACATTTTCATAGAGCATCGTATGGATTTGTTCTTCACTTACCCCATCAGCTATCAACATAGGAACCACTTTATCTAATAAAAATGTCATTGACCAATCGGGGTATACTTCCTTTTTTAAACTTTCAGGTTTATATCTATCTGTCGTACAACAATAATCTTGTGATAAAAACATTCTATTAGTGTATCCTTTTTGAATAAGCGCGTTTATTGTCGCATTTCGTCTTTCTGTTGATAAAGTAGAGGTAAGACCATAGCGGTCCATTCCGATATAAACCCCTTTATCTAACAATCTTTCGAGATAACCCAGTTGGTCAGTGTCCCCACAATGACCGATTAGGACTTTATTCAATTGAACGCCTTCCTCTTCAAAAATTTCAATTTGAGTGAGGCCATTTTCTTTGGAGGGTACTGAATGAGTCATGATAGGTACTCCTGTGCGGAGGTGTGCCCGAGCGACTGCTCTTAAAACTTTTTCTACTTGAGGAGTAAGACCAGGAACATCCGTTGCACATTTTAAAAAGCCTGCTTTGATCTCACTATTTTGAACGCCTACTTCAATATCCCTTACAAATTGTTCTACCATAAAGTCGATGTCATTGAACATAAAGCGTGTCGGTAAATAATGAAATGTAAAGATACCTGCAGCAGCAATGATATTTACTCCTGATGCCCTAGAAACCCTTTGCATAAATCTGACGTCACGATCTAGTCCCATTACACTTGGATCAAAAATAGTCTGTACCCCTTGTTTCTTAACACCAAGCACTTGTTCTAAAGCTAATTGATATTCTTCATCATGATTGTATAAATGGGGGAATTGAACAGCGACTTCTTCTGCTCTTGTCCTTAAATGTTCATGGATAAGTGTTTTACCTAGTTTGTTGACTTCAATTGGCCCGGTAACCGAATGAATTACTTTCATATATTCAACCTCCATTCATTTTTTAATTATTTCATAAATTTATAATTTTGAATACAAATGAAGGGAGAAGATAGATGTAGTAAACGTTTTCATTTTCACCTTCTCCCTGATTGAAGCAAGTTGGATGTACTTTTGAAGAAAATTGAATCACCTTACGTAATTCGGTAGAAATAGGGCGATTTCAGGGAAAATATATAACAATATTATTAATGATAGAATTGGAATCATGAACAATAGTGCGCCTTTAAATATGGATTGAAGGTCAAGGTCGTCCACGACGCCCTTCAACACAAAACAATTCATCCCAACTGGTGGTGAAATTAAGGCCATCTCTACGAGGAGAACAATAATTACGCCAAACCAAATCAAATCAAATTCAAGCGCTTGAATGATTGGCATGATGATTGGGATTGTGACGACAATCATTGCCATTGTATCCATAATGGCTCCTAAAATTAAATACATAAGCACAATGAGTAAAAAAATCATTGTTGGTGATAATTCTTTACTAAATAAAAAGTCGGCTAATAGATTCGGTACTCTCGTAATCGTCAAAATAAAGTTTAAGAGAAATGCCCCCATCACAATAGCGAAAATAAAACCAGTCGTTTTTACTGTACTAAAAATCGCTTCACGAAATCGAGCGAATGTCAGTTTTTTTCTTAATAAGGCAACAAGTAAAGCACCTAATGCCCCAAAACCAGCTGCTTCTGTAGCGGTGAAAAATCCGATATATATTCCACCCATAACTAGGATAAATAGTAAAATAATCCATATATTCGTTTTTAAAGATTTAACTTTTTCACTCCAAGGTACGTTGTTCTCATAAGTCCCCGAAACTAAACTAGGCTTGATCAATATACTAATCCATATCGTTAGCATAAAAAAAAGCGTCAATAAAATTCCAGGTACAATGCCTGCCATTAGTAACTTGCCTATAGATTGCTCGGTCATCATGCCATAAAGAATGAACATGGTACTTGGAGGGATAAGTATGCCTAATGTTCCTCCTGCGACAATCGATCCACCTGTTAAGCTTTTAGCATAGCCCGCTTTGAGCATTTCTTTTGATGCGACGACTCCAATGGTTCCTGTTGTTGCTAAACTCGAACCTGAGGAAGCGGCAAACATAGCCGATGCCCCAATGGTTGCTATACCTAAGCCGCCTTTAAGCTTGCCGAACCAATTCTTGAATGCGGTGAATAATTCGTCACTAAATCCAGCAACATATAAAAATTGTCCCATTAATACAAATAGAGGAATGGTACTTAATGTATAGCTATAACTATGGTGCCAAATGATGCTTTCAATAGCAGTAAACAATGCATTTTCACTTTTTAAGACTAAAATACCTATACAGGCAGGTAACGCCATTGCTACTACAATCGGAATTCTTAAAAACATTAAAATAAACACAAAAACTAAAACAATTACACCTATAGCAGTTACATCCAAACGAATCCCCTCCCTACTTTCCTTGTGTGAGTAACTTAATGTGACCAACTATCTGCTTGATTGATTCAAATCCCCAGCCGATGAAACCAAATATTAATAGGGCTTTAAAGTAGAAAAAAGGTATCCTGAGAATGATAGAGGCTTCGGCGAGATCAAATTTGATGAAAAAAACATAAGCAACTAAAAAAGCGAAAATCGTAATTAATATAGAAGAAATTAAATCAATCACATATTGAACTTTGATTGGAAAATGATCTGCTAGGATCCCTACCGAAATATGAGCTCTTAGATTTTCAGTATACGAAAGGGCACCTACGATCAATGTAACCATTGTTAATTGGACAAGCTCAACATCACCGACAATCGGACTGCCTAAACCTCTTGATATAGCTGAAAAGGCAACAATTATCATCATTACTATCAATGAGAGGAATGCCAACCATTTATTGATTTGAGTACATTTCGAAATTATTTTCGCCCACATCTTTAACCCTCCAATCACAAATGATCACTACTATTAAAATATGTCGGGGCTCATTTAGTAGCCCCTTTTCATTATTCTGGAATGATAATCCCTTTATCTTCAAGTAGACTTGTAAAGTACGCCATCATTTCTTCGCCAGGATAGCCTCTCTTATTTGCAATTTCTACCCATTGATCCATTACAATTTTTGCAGGTTTTCTAAACGTAGCTAGTTCTTCTTCAGTAGGAATGATTACTTTGCCTCCATCTTCTTTTACATTCATTTCAAAAGTATCAATCGCTTTGTCAGCACTTTGTGTGTAAAGGTCTGTAATCAAACTGGCGTAGGCAGGGCCAAATTTTTCATAAAACATCTCTTTTATCTCTTCAGGTAAGCTCTCTAAAAAGTCATGATTCATCATAAACATTTGTGTTGCCACACCAATATCTAATTTCGTCATATAAGGACTCACTTCTTCTAATTTGAATCCATTTGCACCGACTGCGGTGTAAGCAACGGAATCGACTATGCCTTTTTCAACAGATTCATATAATTCTGTATTATTCAAGGATACTGGTATGGCGTCTAACTCTTTGAATAACTCGATTCTTTCAAGAACTGAATCGGCTATCTTCAGTTTCTTTAAATCCTTCATCGTACGAATTGGTTGAGTACTATATAATTGATAAGCGTCAGTGGAAGAAATTGACATAAATTGTCCTTCTTTAAAAGTATCTTTCATATATTTATCTTTGAATTGAGTAAGGACAGATTCTGCGATTGCGGGGTCATCAATTAGAAAAGGCAAATCACCAATAGTTAACGGGAAAAGGTCTGTATCTATATGTCTACCTGGTGATACAATTCCAGCTTCATAAAGGCCTGATTTTATATCTTCATAGGCAGAAGAAAGCTCTCCTAAAGCAGCACTAGGGAAAATATTAACTTGAACAATCCCATTCGTCTCTTCTTCAACCATTTCTGCCCACGGCTCTGCTACTTGTTTGGTAAAAGGATGTACAGGTCCGGCTGAAACATTTAAGTTTAATTGATATATTTTTTCGCCGGAAGCTGTTTTTTGAGAAGAACAAGCTGATAAAAACAAGAGTGAAATGAACAGTGTAACTATTAATGCCTTGTATCTCATAAAGTTCCCCCTTTTTAGTAAACGTTTTCATTACACCGCATTAGCGAATGGAATGTTCTGTCTGCGAAAAATATGGCATCACTTTTTCTGAGAACAACTTCATCGACTTTAACACTTGCCGTTGTGGTTGACCACCAATATTCATCCAAAGAATCATATTATTTAAACCTGTAATTCTCTTGTATTCTTGTATATCATGTATTACTTTTTCTGGTGATCCAACTAATGTATTCTCCGATTGTAAAAAATGTTGGTAATCTATATTTCTTTCTCTATCAATCACACCAAATGTTGGTCGGTTATCCCTTTCACTCATATACCATTCAAGCCCTTTTCTATATTCCTCTTGTGCTTGTTCAGTCGTTTCTGCAACATAGCAGAAAAGTAACTTTCCAGATCGAGCAACCGCATTTTCAACATATTCAGGAGTTAAACCTGATTCAAGTGCAGACTTTTTATACAATGCAATCTTGTGATTCGTATCTTCATTCGTTATTCCTCCTAGAACAAATGAATGCCCCTGTTTTGCTGCATTAATGATAGAAGAATCATTACCAGATACCATTACAAATATCGGTGGTCCTGAACGACGGACGGGTCTTGGGTAAACAGGAATGTCTTTGATATCAAAGAATTTTCCTGCATAAGTAACCTTCTCATTTTTCAATGCGGTAGTAAGAATATCTAATGACTCTAAGTATTTTTCATGACGTTGATCAAAGTCAATATTATATGCTTCATATTCTAATGCATCGTAGCCTTTACCAACGCCTAAATACAATCTACCATTACTGATAATATCAACTAATGCCATATCTTCAGCTAATTGTAATGGGTGATGGAGAGGTAATCTAGAAACGGCAGAGCCTAGCATAATTGTATTCGTTTGTGCGGCTGCTGCTGCCAGATAAACAGATGTAGAACTAACAACACCGTAAGCACGAGCATTATGTTCAGCAATCCATGCTGAATGAAATCCTAATTGATCAGCAACCTTTATTTGTTCTAATCCATCACGTAACTCTTCTGCATCAGTTTTCCAAGGGGCAACCGAATTCAAGAAGAATAGTCCAAATGTCATATCTTTTCCTAAAATAGGCATAATCCAACACTCCATTTCATTTGATTTTCAACTTTTGACTAAATATTACAAAAATTTAACTAGAGACTATTTATTGTATCTTTATAATCCCTTAAATCTAAGGACTTCTTTTTATATTTCTGAAAGCGCTTCTTCCAAAATAGGCAAGCTTATATGAAAAGTACTACTGCCTTGTGTACTGACAATTTTTAAAATTTCCATTATCTCTTCAAAGCTAGCTCCATACTTCAATGCATTTCTTATATGAATTCGAATCCCATTCTCGAATAAATGTGTTGTAGAGCTATCGATTGCAATATAAATAAATTCTTTTAGCTTTGCACTGATGATGTCTTTTTCCCAAGGGTTTGTTAAAACTTTAAGATAACTTTCAAAAAATGGTTCATCATTAACTAGAAGTATGTCACGAAAACGGTTCCAATAGCCCATTTTCTTTATAAACTGATCTTTTTGTTCCTTTTGGCTTTCGTTCAACTTTACAGGCATAGAATCGTTTGAGTACGCATTATATTCATCTACTAAAATCGGTATTCCTACTGCACAAGTATGCATGCCTAGCACACTAACGAGTTTAAGAACCTCGAATATTTCCTCTTTTTTTGCCCCGTGATTGATTGCGTTTTTCATATGCATTTCTAGTTTGCTTTGGCAAAGGTTTGTCGGAGAAGCGTTTATTGCGATATGAATCAGCTCAATTGTTTTTGCATCAAAAATATGATTTGTATAAGGAGTACATAAGAAGTCTTTGTATATATGATAAAAGTCAGTAACGAAAGTCGATATATAATCCATTATCGAATCCCAATAACCCATTTCTTTTAGTTGATCTTCTGCGATTGTTTTTTTAGTATTGCCGTTAGTTTCCAACGATAAATCCTCCTTCCGTGGGATGAAGAGATGGATTGATCCGTCAAGCAAAACTGGTGACTTAACTTGTTCTACATGATCAATTTTTCTATCCCCTTTTAGTCACAAGTTCAATAAAATCCATAGTCTGTTAATTATTTGGAGCTCCTGATACATAGATGATTTGTCCTGTAACATAATCGGATTTTTCTGTTGCCAAAAATTCAATGACATTTGCCACATCTTCTGGTTGACCAATTCTTCTTATTGGATTCCGATCGAGTATCGCTTGCTTCATTTGATTGAAATTATCAATTCCCCTCTTATGCGCATCGGCTTCAGACACTTTACTCATCTGTGTTTCTATATAGCCAGGGGCAACCGCATTAACATGGATGCCATGGGGACCAAGTTCAATGGCTAAAGATCTTGTCAGTCCTTGAATGCCTGCTTTTGCAGCAGCATAGTTGACTCTTCCTTGTGTACCTAGAGCTGCGACGGATGAAATTAAGATGATCTTTCCTTGTTGCTGTCTCTTCATATAAGGTGTAACCGCTCTACAACAATTAAAGGAACCTTTTAAATTTACATCAATGACTGTATCCCACTCATGATCCAACATATCATCAATTAGATGATCTTTTAATATTCCAGCACAATTGATCAAAATATCAATGCGATTAAACTTTTTATATACACTCTTTACAGCTTCTTCAACCTCTCTTCTATTCCTAATATCTACTTTTATTTCCTCAATATCGTCTTGATAGCCCTGCCATTTTCCTTGTTGTAAATCAAAAACAACTACTTTTGCTTCCTCACTCAACAATTTCTTCACTGTTGCTTCGCCTATTCCCCCTGCACCGCCTGTAATAATAGCCACTTTCCCTCTGAACATCCTGATAGGCATCCATTCCTCCTTTTAAATTTCTTGTTCATTAAACCATTGAATGGTTGGCTTAAGGCCCAATTCATTTATCTTCTCTCTAATTGATTGAATCCCTTCAGTCGTATGGATAATTGCATCCTGTTCTGGACCAAACATTACACTCGTTCTAAATCCTTGAATGTCCATTACGCGATTATGTGCTTGCTTCTTTAACTTCAAAATATCAAGAGGTGTTTTGGCAATTCCTTTAGCAATTTCTAATGTTTTATCTTCTAATTCAGCTTCTTTAAAACAACGAGCGGCAAATCCATACTCTGTTGCTTCAATACCTGTTATTCTACTTCCAGCTGTTAAGTCTAGTAATTTTGCTCGTTGATGCCCAATATGCCACCCCCAATAAATCCCGACAAATCCTCCTCCAAGAGGCAGAGAGGGAAAGCCAAATTGGGCATTCTCCGCTGTGATGACAAAGTCACATGAAGCTAATAGCTGTGTACCCCCTGCCAATGCATAACCATGCACTTGAGCAATGATTGGTTTGGGAAAGGCCCATATTCTTAACCATCTTTTCGTAAATTCCTCTAATTTATCTCGATCTTCAGTGACAGTCGGATGACTGTACTTACCAACATCGTAGCCTACACTAAAGGCTCTCCCACTTCCTTTTATAATGACTACACTAATAGAATCATCTTGTTCAATTTCGTTTAGCGCTTGATCAAGTTCTGTTAACAGCTGGTTATTTAAAGCATTTAATTTTTCTGGGCGATTCAATATGATATAGGCTATTCTTCCTTTTTTTTCTTGTAATACTGATAATTCTGACATCTGATGACCTCCCATATATATTTTTTAAAACCCACCACCACTAACATCCAATGTTACACCTGTAATATAAGATGCATCGTCTGAGCTTAAGAATGTAACAGCAGCAGCTTGCTCATGAGGTGCGGATGGTCTGCCGATTGGAACATTTCTTAATGTGGATCCAACATCTCGGTTCTTCCATATTTTCTGCATTCTCTCACCACTAACACAATAGCCTGGAGCAATTGCATTAATCCTAAATCCTGATGGGGAAAACTCTTTTGACATATGCTTAGTTAAACCTATAACAGCCGCCTTTGCTGCACTATAATGTGGCCTCATCGAATTATTTGGGTTGATTCCTGCTTGTGAAGCCATATTGACAATTGTTCCTTGTGTCCCTTTTTCAACATGATTTCTAATAAAAGATTGAGATACGAGGAAAATACTTTTTGTATTTAAATCAAATACACGATTCCACATGTCTTCTGTTAGTTCCAATAGATGAATGGGGTGTTCCATACAACCTCCACCCGCATTATTTATTAAAATATCGATAGTACCTAGTTGTTTCCAACAATCTTTGATGACATTGTTCACTTGATTACTCGATGTGACGTCACAAATCTTCGGTAGGCAAGAACCAGGAACTTGATGATTGATTTCATTACAAGTGACATGTAAAGATTGTTCGTCTATATCTAATACAATCACGCGAGCTTCTTCTTGAACAAAACGCTCGACAATTGATCTGCCAATTCCTGAGCCTCCTCCAGTGACGAGCGCAATCTTGTTTTTTAGTTTCCCCATTTCAGCTCCCCCTTGTAATAATGCTTCTGTTTAATTAAAGTTCAAGTCACCTTTTAATAGGCTTCTAGCTATTGTTCGTCTATGGATTTCTGATGTACCATCAGGGATTCGCAGGATTCTGGCATAACGGTATCCTGCTTCAAGCTTTAATTCATTTGAAACGCCGACTCCTCCATGAACCTGGATGACTTTATCATATACACGCCCTAACATTTCCGTACAGTAAGCTTTTACCATCGAGATTTCTTTCACCGGTTGCTTTTTCGTGTTTTCAATTTTCCATGCGCAATGTAAAGCCATATTCCTAGCAGCATAGATATCCATGGCAGATTCTGCGATCATATTTTGAATAGTTTGGTGCTCACCTATTGTTTTTCCAAACGTTTTTCGCATATTTGCATAATCTATTGCCTGTTTCAATGCCCATTGAGCAGAACCGATACATTTCCCGCTCATCCCTAATCTGCCATTATTAATCCCGTGCATAGCCTTTGTAAAGCCTTGATCTAATTCTCCAATAATATTTTCTTCTGGAACTCTTAATTGATCGATGCTAATAATTCCAGCATCCCCTCCTAATTCTCCCATAACTGGAATGACTGAATCTACGTTGAAGCCTGTGCTATTTGTTTCAACAAAGAAACAAGTAATTCCACCTTTTCTCTTCGCATGTAATTCGGGATTTGTCACTGCAAATAACATACAGTAATCCGCATAAGGTGCATTCGTTATCCACTGCTTTGTTCCATTTATTACCCATTCATTGTTCACTTTAACAGCCTTTGTTTTAATCCCCCAAACATCAGAACCGGCATCTGGTTCAGTTAAGCCAAAGCATAATGTTTTCTCTCCCTTTCTTATCCCATCTAGATACTCATCTTTTAGTTCTTGTTTCAACCCTCTCAGTACTGGTGTAATTCCATTGGTAAATGGAGAGGGAATCACTATAGGGTCGATTAGTTTTCGATTAGGATAGTTTTTTGCAATCGCTTCTTGCGTTAATAATGCCGTAATAGGTCCAAGTTCCTCTCCACCTAGTTCTTTATCCCCGAACATTGTATAAAAGCCAGCTTCTGCTGAAGCCACTCTTACTTCTTTTCTTAAGCTCTCAACCTTTGGATGACGTTTACCATTTTCTAGATAATAATTCCTTTCATTGTAGAGTAATTCTGCGTTTTCTTCTTCTAAAGGAATGACCTTTTTATCAATAAATTGTTTTAAGCCGTTTATAATTTCTAAAGTTTCTTCTGGTACAGTAAAATTCATGCATAATCCTCCTTCATTATTTATTTAACTTAATTTCATCAATGCGTCCGCAACCTTTACACCTTTCCTACCTTCAAATACCATAATAGGGTTTAGGTCAACTTCCTCTAAAACCCCTTCTTGCATACTGATTACAAAACTAAACTGTGAAATGAGATTACATAATGAGTCAACATCGTACTGAGTTTTTCCTCGAAACCCTTTTAAAATCTGGCTTGCTTTTAATTCCTCTACCATTTCTTTCGCAATTTTTGGTGATACCGGCGCTTTTCTCATTGAGACATCCTTAAAAACTTCAATAAAAATTCCGCCTAAACCGACAAGTATCATTTGGCCGAAAATGGGGTCTTTCTTTGCACCGA
Source organism: Cytobacillus sp. OWB-43 (assembly GCF_034651445.1). Classification (NCBI taxonomy): domain Bacteria; kingdom Bacillati; phylum Bacillota; class Bacilli; order Caryophanales; family Bacillaceae; genus Cytobacillus; species Cytobacillus sp. OWB-43. Next base: position 869,812 of record NZ_JAYEFF010000001.1, read on the forward strand.
CATACATTTCTATCGAATGATCGTTTATCATTTCCTGTATTAACACGCCATCAAATGCTGCCTCTTCTTCGTTTTGAATAATCGTTTTAAGTTGATTGAAAACTTCTTTTACTTCTTGGTCACTGTTAATATTTAATTGCACTAGTCCCTTTTCAGTTTTATGTAATATTTGTGGTGACATGCCTTTTAACACTACTGGATACCCTATTGAATTTGCCGATTCCACCGCTTCTGTTGGAGATAGTGCCAATTGCTCTACTGTTATAGGAATCTTGTAATGACTTACTATTTGTTTGCTTTGAAATTCTGTTAACGCTTTTTTACTAGAGTATGAAATGAATTGATTGATTCGATCAAGCGGTACCCTCACACCCTCGTCAGCAGACATTTCTTCTAGATGGTTTTTAGATTTTCTCAATTCATTCATTGCGGAAAGAATCTTTACAGCTCTAGTTGGGTCTTCATTTAAGACCATTCCCGATTCATGGATTAATTTTTTTGCTTCGGGATTACATAATGTAACCATGACACAAGGAATATCAGGAAATTGTTGTTTCATATGCATCAGAGATGTAAGCTTTGTAGCTAATGAATCCGGTTTCAATCCTGAAAAGCCTAAGAACACTATTGCTGCATCATATTGCCCACTCTCTAAAACCGCTTTCATAAAATCTTCTAATAATGTCGGCATGTAAGAGACTTGTGCTGTAGTATCGAGGGGGTTTTTCACTCCAGCAATAGGAATAATTGATTTTAAATGTCTTTGAACTTCTTTAGGCGTTTCTGGTAAAGTGAGTCCGTTTTCTATTACTTGGTCGGAAAGCATAATGCCTACACCTCCAGAGACCGTAAAAATGGCTACGCGGTGCCCTTTCATCCGCGGTAATTGTGCGAATGCGTTTGCTACATCAATAAACTCATCGATCGTCTCTGCCCTGTAGACGCCGTACTGTTTAAAAATCGTGTCATATACCGAATCAGAGCCGACCATTGAACCGGTATGTGACATAGCCGCCTGCATACCTACATCTGACTTTCCTACTTTTAGTAAGACGATTGGCTTTTTCTTTTGCGCAGCTAACTTAAACATATTGATTAATTTTTTTCCATCTTTTGTTCCTTCAAGATAACAGGCAATCACACTTGTTTTATCATCATGTACCAAATAATCGATGCAATCTGCCACATCAATATCACTTTCATTTCCAGTGGCAACAAAGTGACTAAAACCGATATGATGTTGTCTTGCTAAAGTAAAAACATGTGATCCAAATGCCCCACTTTGACTGACGAAACCAATTTTCCCTTCAGGTAATGGTTCTTCGTTTTCTAATATGGTGGAAAAGGTAGCATACATTCTTTTACTTGAATTAAATAACCCTAAACAATTCGGCCCTAATACTCTAATATGATGTTTTTTGGCAAGGGCAGTAATTTGATCTTGGTCTTTTTTGCCATCTTCCCCTAATTCTGAGAAGCCAGCACTAAAAATAACAACAGACTTCACATTCTTTTTGATACAAGCTAGAAATGTATGGAGAACTAATTTTTGTGGCAACGCAATAATTGCTAGATCAATCTCACTTGGAACATGCATAATGGTCTCATAACACTGCATGTCTTCGATCATTTCATAATTAGGATTAACTGGAAAAATGCTTCCTAAGAATCCATATTTCAATAAATAATCTAACGGTCTGCCACCAATTTTTTTTTTGTCAGGGGAACAGCCTATAATGGCAATACTTTCAGGCTCAAATAGAGATTTTAATTCATTCCGCATAAAAGACTCCTTTCATGAAGTAATTATTAACCTTTTTGCAATTTGTGTGCCAAAAAATTTAGAATAATTAAAATAATGGAGATAACTATTCTTGTTATAGAGAATCTTAAGTGACGGAGGGTGAAATTCAAATATCAAAACGATGAATGTGTTTCAAAATAAAATACTAGCTTTTTAAAATGAAACAAATAAAAGATTTCATACTGTTATTTGGGAACATCATTTTCATGAATTTTATGAACGTTAGTCTTATTAAACGCATAGTTAGTTTTTTTACTGAGCAGGTTTGATATACACTGGATAAATGGGGCGGCGGTTAGGTTGGATGCTAGTATTTTTAATTGAAAAATCCCTCCTGCAAGCAGAGGGATCCTCAATCATAAACGCTATTGTTTCTTGCTTTTTAACACATAAGTTGCTCTCCCTGTTGCTAATAGCTTTCCTTCTTCATCAAATATATCTGCTACACCAACTACCAGGGTCCCTCCTTTATGAATAATTTTGCCTTCTGCTTTTATCTCGCCTTTTGAAACTGTGCGGAAATAATTAATATTCATTTCAGCTGTCATAGCATTATGATGATCTGTGAGAATGGTTCTAACAGCTGTCCCAATGACAGAGTCGATTAAAACTGATATTACGCCTCCATGAACAACTAGATTCGGTTGTAGTAATTTCTTACTTACCGGTAGAATAAGTGTCGCCTTACCATCATCAATTTCTTCCAACTTCACCCCGATTAGTTGACGAAAATGATTGTTTTTCATCCGGTGTATTTCTTTATCCCATAGCTCATTTTTCAACGAAATCTCCCCTTCCTCACATAGGTATCTAAACAATTATGTATCATGCAAATTATATGCCTATCTCAACAAGTTAAGATTCTCCCAAATACTTTGTTAACTATTAACTGATGAAAAGCTGGTTGCCTTCATTGGATTGTTTGAATAGAAATATGAAAAAGACAGCCTGGGCGAGCTGTCTTTTTCTCCGTTTGAGGTGAATCAGTTTTTCAGAAGGATTACTATACTATATGTACAAGCAGGGAATGTGGACAAGGACAATGGTCTAATTTTTAAAATTTGGGCTACACTTAAATTTGATACTCTTTATTTAATTCTTTTAATTTTCGTGCGAGTGAGCTAATCTTTAAACCCTCTTCGTGACTTTGTGCCACTTCCTTCATTAAATGGTTTGAATCCATCACCATTTGCTCTGATTTTGCTAAAGTCTCTTGCGAAATCGCTAAAGCATATTCTGTTTTGTCCTCCATTTGCGGTAGAATAGTCTGTAAACCAACTAATTGTCGTTTTGATTCATCTATAATGTTACAAACAGAAAGGACTTCTTTCATTAACAAATCGAATGCTGTTCGATTCTTAGTCATGATCTCTTTATATTGTAAAAAATGGTTATTCGTTTCTTCAGATTCAAAAAGTGTTCTAGATGAGATGTCTTTCATTGAAATAATATTTTCTTTGACTAATTCAACAGCTTGTGCTGATTTTTCTGCCAAAGCACCGACTTCAGTTGCCACTACCGCAAAACCGCGCCCTGATTCCCCTGCTCGCGCTGCTTCTATGGAAGCATTTAAAGCTAGCAGCTTTGTTTGAGTTGAAATATCTTGTATAACTGAGGTCACCTTTTCAATAGAAGAAAAATAGTTATTCATTTGGGCAACAGTGTGAGTCATTTTTGAAAATGAAGTTGAAAAAGATTCAAATGTGGCGATGACTTTACTTATACTCTCTTCACCATCTACCGCAGTACCTTCCATTGTATATGCTTTTTTCATCATACTATCCATACTATCAAATAATTTATTGGTTTTTTCTTTCATAGATTGAAACTTCTTAATACTCTCTTCAGAACTAATGGCAGTTTGCTCTGCTCCCTGTTTTACCACTTGAATACCGACTAATAATTCTTCATTTTCTAATTTTACTTTATGAGAAATATGATCAAGACTATTGCCTGATTGGGATAAATTGTCTGTAGCATCCATTATATTTGTTAATAACTTCCTCATATGAGCAATCATTGTTTGATAACTATTAATAAGTGAGACAATTTCAGGTGTTGTACTTTCCATTTTTATATCATTTATTAGTTGTCCTTTACTAGCCTGTCTCATCATTATTGTTAACTTTGAAATAGGGTTGGTCAAATTTCTTACTAAAAGAATGACAATCACTCCAGTTACTAACAAACATAAAAGGACTGTTACACCAATAAACTGGTTCATTTCTGTTAATGTTTGTAGATACTGTGATTGAGGTATAGCAATAGTGTAGATTCCCTTTAATTCTTGAATGTTACGAAATGCTATCGTGTAGGTTTCCCCATTCATGTCACGCTCAATGATTCCATTTTGTTGTTGAGTAATAGTTTCAACAACGTTATCAGGAAAGTTAATTGGTCGATTTTCACTGACAGAAAAAGGGTCTGCTCCGTTTTGATTAATCAAAAAGAAATATGCACTGAATCCATCTTGGGCTAATTGTGATTCTTGTCTTCTGATCACTTGATTCAGTTTTGTTGTGTACTCATTCTCGTCATCTATGTATATGAGTAATAAATTTTGGGCAATTTCATAAATATAACTTGTTTCCTTATCAAGTCTTTGTTCCATAAAGCCAATAATAGTTTCTTTTGATTTACTAATAGAAATCATTGTCACTACCGTTGCTGAAAAAAGCAGAATAGTAATAACAATAATTAATAGCCTTGTTTGTAAAGAAAGTTTTCCAACAATCCCTTTGATGGCGTCTAAAACATTTTCCATATCTCTCTCCCCCTTGTTCTCATTATGAGGGTGAAATATAAAGAGAATGTAAATAAGGAGTTATAATTGTTTTAATTCTTTATACCCATTACTAAAGTAGCGAGAATGAAAAGTTGTGCACTCATTCTTAATACATTGAATAATGTAATTTCTGTCATTTTTTAATATTCATTTGACATCAGATGTCATACTACCTTATCATCAATACTATTGGAGAAAACTTTTTAAGGGGAGACATCATGGTAAATATTTTAATAGGAATTTTAGGTTTTTTTCTCGTTCTCGGCTTAGCATACCTTATTTCCAATGATAAAAAAAATATCAACTATAAAGCGATTGCTATTATGGTTGTCTTACAGATTATCATTACTTTATTCATGTTCCAAACAACCATTGGTTTAAAGTTAGTTGAATGGATTTCAAATGGCGTTACAACTGTTTTAAATTTCGGTTATGAAGGTATTGATTTTGTATTAGGTGGCTTGGTGCAAGAAGGACAAACAGTCTTCTTTATGAATGTACTTATGCTCATTATTTTCACTTCAGCATTATTATCCATTCTTACTTATATTAGAGTTTTACCACTCGCTATTAAGTATATTGGTGGGTTTTTAGCGAAAATTACCGGTTTGTCAACAGTAGTTACATTCAATAGTATTAACTCCATTTTCTTTGGCCAAAGTGAAGCACTATTGGCGATTAAATCACATTTAGCAAGAATGAGTGATAACAAACTATTTATTATTAGTACATCAGCAATGGGGAGTGTATCAGCTAGTATTATGGGCTCTTACATGACAATGGTTCCTCCTCAATATGTTTTAATAGCGATGATTTTGAATTCGCTTTCAGGCTTGATTATCGCGACAATGATGGCTCCGATCAAAAACAATGAAAAAGAAGAAATTGATGTAAAAGACGTAACGGGGTCAAAATCATTATTCGAAGCTATTTCTAACGGTGCACTTGATGGTGGTAAAGTAGCTTTAATCGTTGCAGCTATGCTTGTTGCCTATATTGCGTTAATGGCTTTACTTAATGCCATGTTTGATGGAATATTCGGTATGGATCTAACAACAATACTAGGTTATATATTTGCTCCTGTTGCCTGGTTGATGGGTATACCATCAAATGAAATTATTACAGCAGGATCCATTATGGGAACAAAACTTGCTACAAACGAATTTGTTGCAATGTTACAATTCCAACCACTTATTGGAGAGCTTTCAGAGAAAACAGTTGCGATTATTTCAACATTCTTGATCTCTTTCGCTAACTTTAGTTCAATTGGTATTATTAGTGGTTCGATTCAAGCTATTAATGGTGAAAAAGCGGCAGTCGTTGCTAAATTTGGTTTGAAGATTCTATTAGCAGCAACATTGGCGTCTACCTTAACATCCATTATGGTCGGTTTATTTAGTTAAACACAAAAAAAGGCATATATCTCTATGCCTTTTTTTCGTGTTAAAATCATGAGTTTGTTCGACTGAACTTATACTTACTTTGATTAAATCTAAAGTCACCGCCCTAAGATCTTATGATAAAAAGATAAAATTGACCAGATGAATATAGGTAGCACAAAAGCACCTATAAGCATATAAGCGAGCGTTTTAATTGCATCATTTGGGCCGCTTCCATAAAACAGAAAATTTGTCAATGTAGCTAAAAATAATATGATTATTGTATTTATGAAAAATACACTTCTTTGTTTCCCTTGAACTTTCCATTTATTTGATTGAATTTTAATCGCTGTCCAAACAGCTGGGATTGCTATGATTGTTAATATTACTGCTACAATTGTGAGTATATTTGCTATCATTCCAGTTGTAAATATTGTACCCGTCCAAGAACTTACTGTAAACAACACTAATGCTCCTATTCCCCATCTTGCCGTGTTACTTAAAGATTCTTCATGTTTTTGGGCAAGTGTTTCCATATCTGAATAAATTGGTTCAGTACCAGGATCGGCGCGAAATAAATGAATACCTGCTTCTGAGAAAACGTGGTTCCAACCTGCGTCTTCAAAATAGCTTAAATATTCCTCTTCCTCATTTTCTTCTACTGTACGGTAATCAATGCTGTATATATACTCTTTTTTCTCACCTTTCACCAATGTATAACCCATGAAACTTAGCTTTTTAACATGCCACCCTTTAAGAGACTGCTGCCTCAGTTTCTCCATATCTTTGCTTTCTGCAAATGCTAATCCACCAGACATCATATACTTTGATTTACTCATTGTCCATTCCTCCCAATCCTTCTTCAGCTAATTGAACCATTAGCTTTCTCACATTCATTTCATCTTTTAAAACCACTTTACCTTGTTTAGTCAATTCATATACTTTTCTTCTTGAATCTGAACCGTCCTGTAAATAAATCCATTCTTGTTTTAAGAGCTTCTTTATAATCGTATACATCGAGGCTGGCCCAATGGCTATTCTCCCCTGTGTAGTCTCTTCGATCAAAGACATAATTGCATATCCATGCCTTGGACGGGTTAGTGCCGTCATAATATAGAACATAGAATCGGTAATCTGCCCTTCTGATTTCAATTTACATCATCCTTAATGTATTCTTTTTTGATATATCACAAATGGATATATTAAGAATATATCACTTTATGATATAAGTGTCTATAGTTATATCATAAAGTGATATAAATTTTTATAAAAAAAAGCTTCCTTCAACATAAAGAAGCTTTCTAGTCAATATTAACGGCGAACATATCTTTGCAATTTTAATTTACTCAAACATTGCGCACTACTTCAAAGAATATACCATCAACCAATGACTACCCTTATTCATTTTTCTCATTTTCGTAAACCCAACTTTTTCATAACAAGCAATAGCACGATGATTGTTAGTCGCAGTATCTAAAATAACCATCTTTGCTTCAGTTCTTTGCGCAATGTATTCAACAAATAGTTTCACCATTCTTGTTCCAATACCTTTTCCGAAAAGCATGGGTTCACCGATGAACTGATCGATTCCATAAATCAGTTCATTGTCCCTAAATCCAAAATATTCATTATCTACCTGATAATACTGCATAAATCCAATCGGTTGATCTTTGAGTTCTACGATAAATGGTGGGACATTGATTTCGCCGTCTATACGAGGACCGTATTTCTCTTTCACCATTTCTAGAGAAAAAGGTTCATTGACATCTCCGTAGAATGTCAATACTTCTTTCGTACTTAACCATTTACTCATATACTGATAGTCATTTTCACACATTTTTCTTATAAATAAATCATTTTCCTTCAACACGAACTCTCCTGTTCAAGATATAGAGTGACCTCTCGCACGCATAAAAACAGAAATGTTTGACGACCAACCTACCGAATAAGAAAAGTCTCCCCTTGGAAAAATAATCGTATCTTAACTGTTCCAAAGAGAAACAACTGAAATTCCGAATATTTATTCATATGTTTATCCATACACATACCTGCTTAATAGGACTGAATTTTCAGTTAATTAATTACACACTATTTCTTAAAGTCCTTATCTATTAAAGGTTTACCATCTGAATCAACCATAACAGTTAATCCACTGACCGGACCTGCATAATGGAACATATACATCACTCCGGTTTCATTATCTCGAATAATCTTAAAAATTTCTATTTTCCCTTGAGAATAAATTGTTTCAAAACGTTTATTATCCATCATTCAACGCTCCCTACATCTTTTTTAATGAAGTTCCTCTGAGGTAATATAGCTGTATATAAGTTTCATTAACTTATTTTTACCATAAAACCATCTCTTGGACAATGCACATTTCAAAGCATTTCTCTTTTAGAGATTAAATCGAAAATTTTCATAAACAATTCTTAAAAATAAAATTAACTCCATGAAAGTGATATAGCAGACTAAATTATTATTATTCCATTCAGTTAAAGTCCACTCAACGCCTGTATTGAGTGAAACTAAAATTCACCTAAATAAAAGCTTGTTAACTTCAAAAGCTAACAAGCCAAAAATGATCTTATTCTGTTTTTCTTTTTTGATCTTTGTTTCGTTTATTTCCCTTACTATTATCACCACTTATTGCGCTTTGAGTTCCTTGCGGTGAGCTTTGGTTCTTACTGCCGTTATTAGGTACTTTCGTCAAACTGCTTCACTCCCTTCTATTAAGGAGTATTGTGGACCTTTCGAGAAAATTCTATACAAGCCCTCTTCTTATCAAATCACGAGGCGAGTAATTCCATCCATATTGCTCTATTGTTTTTTTGAATGATAACCAGTGGTTTCTTCCTCAAAGCAAGAAAAACAAATCATTTTACCATCAGCTTCAAGAACACCACCTAAAAATCCGCCATGACAATAAATCCCCTCACCACAACTACGACATTGACCAAGATACTCTTTTTCCATATATCCTCCTTTAAAAATAAGTGCTCTTTTTACTTCAGACCTTAAAATACTTCATATGTTCTTTTGTAGAATTGAGTCCGATCAAATGAATCTCAAAATTAACTTAGGTTATATATATATTTAGACAACCAGAAAACATATTCCCTCTAGTTTGAAGCCATTTGATGAGAATTTTTGGTAAACTTAAAAGGTACTTTGAGTTTTTATAAAGGAAGAAACACGTAAAATACAAGTGCAAGTTGTAATAAGAGACTTTCTTTTATCATATAGCTACAAATGTTTTTCAAAATTAAGGGGGAATTTATAATTATGTAGTAGAGAAAAATATGTATATTACTACAAAGTAGACGAAATTATTGCAGGTATAAGCGTGCTAAGAAATTATTTAAAAACTACCTGGAATGCTAGATTCCACGTAGTTAATAGATTTTACGATTTCATTCTACTGTTTCGCGTAACAATCAAAAATAACTTTGTAACGTCTCATCTCCAATCTCAGAGATGTGTGAAAGTTTTATCATGTTTTATGACCCGTACTTTTAATATTTTTAAAATCTCTGGGCTTGCCAATTACATTGTTCGTCTATTACAAAGTTAATTATAGTAATAGCCTTAAAAAATAATAAGTAAGAAACCTCATTATCTAAAATGAAGTTTCTTTACTTAACTATAATTAAATGCTCATTACGCCACCTTTTGATGCATTTGTTACTAGTTTGGAGTACCTTCCCAACCAGCCATTTTTAATCTTTGGTTCAAATGGTTGTAATGATTTTTTTCGGTTAGCTAATTCTTCATCAGATAATTTTACGTTCATCGTTCTGTTAGGTAAGTCGATCACAATGATATCTCCATTTTCAATAAGTGCGATTGGGCCACCCTCAGCAGCTTCTGGAGAAATATGACCAATGGAAATTCCGCGTGATGCTCCGGAAAAACGACCGTCTGTTAGCAAAGCAACTGAACTACCTAATCCTCGACCCATAATGGCTGAAGTTGGTGCTAACATTTCCGGCATTCCTGGACCACCTTTAGGTCCCTCATACCTGATGACAACAACATGACCTTCTCTTACAGCTCCATTATCGATTGCTTGTTGTGCTTCTTCTTGTGACTCAAAAACAATTGCTTCTCCTTCAAACTCTTGAATCGTTGGGTCCACTGCGCCGACTTTGATGACAGCACCTTCAGGGGCGATATTTCCATATAAGATGGAAAGGCCACCAACTGGGCTATAGGGATTATCTTTAGGACGAATGACTTGTTCATTAGTAATGTCATGTCCACTTACTAACTCACCCATTGTTTTACCTGTAATCGTTATTCTCTCTGGATGAATGGCATTTGGAATTTTCGTTAATTCATTAATGATTGCACTAATGCCCCCAGCTTTATTAATATCATCCATTGAATAATCTGACGCTGGCATAATTTTTGCTAAATATGGTACACGGGCAGCGATTTTATTAATATCTTCAAGATTATAATCAATACCAGCTTCATTTGCGATTGCCAAAGTGTGAAGCACTGTATTAGTCGAACCACCCATCGCCATATCTAAAGCAAAGGCATCATCAATGGCTTCTTTCGTAATGATGTCACGTGGTTTCACATCTTCTTCAATCATGCGAACTAAATGTTTAGCAGCTTCATAGATTAACTCTTTCCGTTTTGCACTTGTTGCGACAATCGATCCGTTACCAGGAAGAGCGACACCTAGCATTTCCATTAAGCAGTTCATTGAATTAGCTGTAAACATCCCTGAACAAGACCCACATGTTGGACACGCATTATTTTCAATATCATTGAACTCTTCTTCTGTCATTTTTCCTGACTTAAAAGCCCCTACTCCTTCGAAAACAGATGTTAATGAAAGTTGTTTTCCGCTCGCACTTGTTCCTGCTTCCATCGGTCCACCTGAAACAAAAACGGAAGGGACATTTGTACGCGCCGCTGCCATTAACATACCAGGAGTGATCTTGTCACAGTTTGGAATATAAAAAACGCCATCAAACCAGTGGGCATTAATAACGGTTTCCGCACTATCAGCAATTAACTCTCTGCTAGGTAAGGAATAACGCATACCAATATGCCCCATGGCTATTCCATCATCAACACCGATTGTATTAAATTCAAAGGGAATGCCACCTGCTTCAATGATTGCTTCTTTAACCACATCTGCAAATTCTCGTAAATGAACATGTCCAGGAATAATGTCAATATATGAATTACATACACCAATAAATGGTTTCTCTAAATCTTTTGCTTTAACTTTTCCTGTCGCATATAAAAGACTACGGTGAGGAGCTCTATCTACTCCAAGTTTAATCGTATCGCTTCTTCTCATTTACAACCACACCTTCAATTTTCATTATTTTGATTATTTGTATAATGTATTGTAAAACGTAAGTTGTCTGCTGTCAATAACGTTGTTAGACAAAAAGAGCATCTTATACAAAAAGATGCTCTTTTTTGCTTTTTATTCAATTCCTAATTCACTCATTGCATGTAATATATGAATTTTCATCGCACTTCTTGCTCCTTCAGGGTTACGATTCATCATAAAATCCATAATCATTTGATGATCATTCAATGTATCTTTAATTGCAACCTCTTTTTCGACTGATAAAATCACACCTTTATCGATGGCTTGATAAATGACAGGCATGAGCTTTTCCATAAATTCATTATGCGTCGCTTTAACGATTGATTGATGAAATTTCTGCTCTTCAGCCGTTCGATCTTGCTTTTTTTTAATCTTCTCTTCAATTTGTAATCCATAATCGATAATTCTTTTCATTTCTTGGTCACTTGCACGAATGGTCGCATAGTATGCAGCTTCTGGTTCAAATATTAAGCGCATTTCATACAAATCTTTCGCATTAATTTTTGCATCTGTAAGCAATCCGAAATGTTGCATATGGTCAATATCCAAAGCTTCTTTTATAAAAGTCCCTCTACCTCTTTTGATTTCGACAATGCCATTTGTAACGAGGATTCTAATCGCTTCTCTTAAAGTTGTTCGACTAATATTCAATTCTTCCGATAATTCATTTTCGTTAGGTAGCTTATCTCCAGGTTGAAAACGTTTCTCAATGACAATCATAGAGATAATGTCATCAGCAATGGAATCGGATAATCTTTTTTGAGTCATATATTTGTCCACACCTTATTTAGTATTAATATAGAATATAGTGTAAACGATCATTTATGTAAATGCTTATTTTTCGCAAAAAGAAAAACCACGAATGCGAGAACATTCGTGGAAAGAATTTATTCATTATTGGTTGGTTGTTACTAGTGGCGCGTTTTCGTCTTGCACCCATTCTGTCATGGAACCATCGTATACAGCAACATCTTTACGGCCTAGTGTATATAGAATGAAAGCATTCCATGTAGCAGCAATCCCACCGCCACAATAAGTGATGACTTTTTTAGATTGATCAAATACACCGGTCGGCTCAAAAATTTCACGTAATTTTTCTTCATCTTTAATGAGAAGTGATTCATCATCTGATAAGTCGGCAAAGAAGACATTTTTACTATTAGGGATATGACCGGGACGGCCGTAAGTGTTTTTCTTACCACTAAAGACATCTGGTGATAAACAATTCATAATAATCATGTTGGGATCATCAATCGCTTTTTTGACATCTTCTTTTGTAGCTAATAATTCCCGTCTTCTTCTACCATTAAAAGTTGCTTTTGGATAATATTCAATTCCAGACTTAATTTCTCTACCTTCTTCTTTCCATTTTCTAAACCCGCCGTTTAAGATTGAGACATTATCAAACCCTTCGAAGCGAAGTTGCCACCAAACACGTGATGCCCAATCAGACGCGGCATTTGGGGAGCCGACTTCAGCGATTTTGTCATAAATAATTACATGCGTACCATCACCGACACCCAATTTTTCAATCCCTTCTACGAACCTTTCTCGGGATGGCAATGTAAATGCTTTTGGATCATCTGGGTTTGCTAATTCGTTTACTACATCTGCATGCACAGCACCTGGAATATGCTCTTCTTTATAAGCGTCTCGTCCGTTCGTTACAGAGTAAAGTCCATCACCATCTGGTAACTTTAAGAAAGTCGTCGCGTCTAGTATGCGGATATTTTCATCATTTAAATGTTCCTCTAACCATTGGGTTGAAACAATTGGTGGAATAGTTTTGGTCATACTTTTCTCTCCTCTTTCGATTTTTGATTAATATAACATTATACCCATCTGTTTACAAGGAATTAGGTTTGCAATGTTCATTTTTATGAAACAAACCATTATATTTTCATATTCCCTATTTACAAAGGTTAGAAACATTGATAAAAGCTTTATCATAGAAATCATTATTTATGAAAGCTTTCGAGCAAAAAACAATCTCCCGAAACCTGTTCATTGAATGGAGAGAATGAAATGAAGTAAAGACATTCGACATTCATACCAATAATTATAAGAAAATATCTTTTCGATTCGTCTCTACATTACAACTCAATCTTGCTACATAAGGCCCTCCTTTATGGAGGAAAGAAACAACGGGAAAAAAACCGATTCTTATTTTAATCGGTTTTTAAAATAATTTCCTATTAATAGAGGGTGCTTTCTGCTTCTTTTGTATAAATCTTCACCTGATCAAGTGCCCCATCTTTTAACTTGGTTACCCATTCTGGATCTGCAAGTAGGGCACGACCGATTGCCACGTAATCATATTCACCAGCATTTATTTTTTCATCGACAATTTTAAGATTTTTTTCAATGGTGATTTGTGCATTATCTTCACTACTCAAATATGCGCGATTAATGCCAATGGATCCAACTGCAATTGTTGGTTTTTGTGTGATTTTCTTTGTCCAAGCAGCTAAGTTATATGTAGGGTGTTCATCTACAAATTCTGGTTCCCATATGCGTCTTGTTGAACAATGAAAAATATCGACACCCGCTTCAACTAAAGGTAATAATATGGTCTCAAGCTCCTTACTATTATTCGCTAACTTGGCTTTGTAATCTGTACCCTTCCATTGAGAATAGCGGAAAACAATTGGAAAATCGGGCCCAACACTTTGTCTGCATGCCTTAACGACCTCTGCTGCAAATGTAGAGCGTTCCTGTAGGTCTCCACCATACTGATCTGTCCGTTTATTAGTCAGTTCCCAGAAAAATTGATCAATGAGATAACCGTGAGCTCCGTGTAATTCGATGCCATCAAACCCAACCTCTTTGGCAGATTTAGCAGCCTTTGCATACGCATCAACTAGGTCATGTATATCTTCTTCTGTAAGTACCTTGATTTGATCAATTTTCTTTCCTTTTAACGTGATGCCTGAAGGACTGACAGGCGGTGAATCGATGTTAGGTAGACTCCCGGCTTTTCTTGCTGCACCAACATGCCATAATTGTGGAATAATCTTCCCGCCGGCTTCATGTACTTGAGCTACTACATTTGCCCAACCTTTTAATGCATCCTCGCCATAAAAAAGGGGAATTGTTTCACCAGCAACTGCTGATGGATGATCAATCGCTGTGCCTTCAGTAATAATAAGGCCTACACCATTTTCTGCTCTCCTGCGATAATATTGAGCTACCTTTTCATCTGGTACACCATTTGGTGAGAATCCTCTTGTCATTGGTGCCATTACTACCCTGCTTTTTAATTGCCCATTTCCAAATGACACCTTTTCCAATAAACTATGCCCTGCAATTTTTTCTACCATCTTTATCACTCCTTGCTTTCATTTTACAAAGAATGATAACAAATACAAGTAAAATGCTTTCAATTAACAGAATATTTTATTCATTTGTCACTACATAAAAAAACATTTCAAAAAAAGGATTGAAATGTTTTCTCTTTATTAGGAATCAGCTCTTTTAATTTCTTCAGGTTTAAAGCCATAAATGACAGAAACACCTAAATACAACGAAAAGAAATCCAAGAACCAATTATTATTCCTTTCCTTTGTGTGAAGACAACGAAAGATCTCTTGGAACTGCATGCTTTCATTTGCCTTCACCACGGGGGTGATTCCGAAATATTTAATTACCGTATCTAAATTTAAATGTTTTGCAACCTTCAAAACATCCTCTAATAGTGAATAATAGATTGCGATTTCCTTTTCCTGAAATAGTTTAATCATTTGCGTATTTAAGTTAGCTAATAATAACTGTCCTTCTTCTTCCTTCACAACAGGAACTTGATTTAACATTTCTTTTATATCGATTTTAATCACCTATTTTTCCAATTTTATTCACGAGTTGAGAGTTATACTTGCAAAGGTTTATCAAAAACATAAATCGTCATCGCAATATCTTTTTCTAAATCAATATCAGTAAAAATATTGATTAATTGAGCACCAACGAGTACTTCAAGTTTTTCAACCTTTTCTGTATCGCTATATAATTGTTTGATAAGGGTTGTTCGAGCTTCATGGACTACTTGGTAGCCTTTCGTTGATTCAATCATGAACTTCTCGACATTTGTTAAGTTCCCTTTCATTTCCGTAATCGCCCAACAGCCTGTAAATTTTGTAGTCATTTCTCTTGGTCCATTGCCTACATGTTTTTTTCGAATTTCTCTTATAATCATATTGAATTGATGTTCGATATTCATTAAAAGCGTCCTCCAATAATAAAGTCACAGTTTTTCCAAGTTAAGTGTATAGTGAAAATGTAATCTTATGGTCCTCCATGTGACCATTTGTTAAACCTATTACTCTATGCATACAATAAGCCCGCCATAAAATAGCTTGTTTTCACAAACTATTTTATGGCGGGCTAATAGCAAAGCAGCAGACGCTACTCGTTATCCATCTCACCATTCACCTATTATTATATAGTAATAGGCAATCTCTTTACCTATTAGCCATATATTACTTATATAAGTATAATTTCTTTCTCAAAAAATATCAATATTAAAGAAAAATTGCTTTCTCTTCTATTTGATATAGTAATAAACTCATACCCTTGCTGTTTCATTTGCGTCCAAGGTTTTATCATTGATAACGAGCCATTAAGAATCAACTCCATATATTCCTTTATCATTTCGAGTGCTTTTAGGATTTGCACCTCTTCGGTAGTAAATCATCAAGGAGCTCAAACATTGTTATTATTTAATTTGAGCAGCTGCTTTTTATTTTCACCACATTCTACAAGTATTCAACTACTTTCATTTATATTTACAAAAAGGAAATTTATCCTTTGTTAACCAATAGTACCTAAGATCTATTTTACATCTAAAAAACAAATGAGAATACATCCTTTACTAAAGTATGTATTCCATCGATAAAGAGAGAGGTTTGTGGATTTTTCTTCAAAATTTCTTTAAAACATACTTACTTCTCCAGAAGAAAAATTGAATTCTATTATGAAAATTTTAAAATGCGTAAACAAAAAGAAACTACCTTGTGTAAAACATAACTAATACGTAAATAAAAAAACCTTGCTTGCGTGGAGCTTATAGCTACAATCGGCATACAAGGTTTTTTAATTCAATGAAGTTTACTTTTTAATTGTTTTTATGTGCGTTCAGAGTTAGATTACTTTTTTTGAAAGAATCCTTCAACATGTTGAGATGTAAAATCGGATAATTGTGCAAAGTCATATTGGGGATTGCGGTCTTTGTCAATGACCACTGACCGTACACCTTCATAAAAGTCACTATGGTTTAAAAAATTTCTAGCAAGTATTAAGTCTGTTTCTAAGCAAGTTGTGAGAGATTGTTCTTCACCGTCAATCAGTTGCTTAAGTGTGACTTTAAGTGATGAAGGTGATTTAGATAATAAGATATCACTTGTCGTTGTAGCGAAATCACTAGGATGTTCACGAAGAGAGTGTAGAATCTCTTCTAATGTTTGAAAAGAAAAGTGCAAATCAATTTCTTCTTGTAATTGTGATAACTTACTTTCTCCGCTTTCGTTGTTGGCGTACTGATTGAGGAAATCATTCAAGTTATAATCGAGATTTACATCTAACCAATTCATATTCTCTAGATTTTCTAAGAGGGAGTTAAATTGTTCACTCTTGATGAAATAATCAGCTCCTCCTATGTAGAGAACATCAGATGCATGTATCGTCTCTGCCGTCAACGCTAAATAACGGCCAATATAGCCTAGAGCTTTGTTAAGGAAATAGGCAGCACCTACATCAGGGAAGAAGCCAATATTCATCTCAGGCATGGCCCACTTCGTCCGTTCAGTTACGATACGATAGTTTGCCCCATAAGTCAGCCCAACTCCCCCTCCCATTACAATACCATCAAGATAAGCGATAATGGGCTTTGGATAGTCATAAATTAATTGATCTAATTCATACTCCTCTTTGAAAAATTGCATTGCCAGACTTTTATTTTTTTCATTCAAGCGGGCATCGTATAAAGCTTTTATATCTCCACCTGCACACAAGCCTTTTTCTCCTGCTCCTTTGATCAGAATAATCTGTATGTGATTATTGTTTTTCCATCGCAGTAACTTTTCTTTAAGTGGTTGAACCATTGCTAAAGAAAGTGAGTTTAGCGCTTTCGGTCGGTTGAGTGTAATCACACCTAACCCTTTATCATTTACTGTGAAGAGTACTTCATCTGTCATACAATCTCTCCTTTCGTTTTTTTAAAACCAACGTTCAGTTACAACTTTCTTTCTTGTATAAAATTGAACACCATCTTTTCCGTTAGTTCCTAAATCTCCATAAAATGATGATTTGTTACCAGCAAAAGAGAAAAAGGCCATAGGAGCAGGTACATTCACATTTACACCAATCATGCCTGCATCAATCTTCTCCCTGAAAATTTGTGCTTCTTTACCACTGGATGTATAAATAACAGCTCCGTTGGCAAATTTTGATTGGTTCGTTAAAGCGATGCCATCTTCAAATGTTTTTACTCTAACGACACTTAAGACCGGTGCAAAAATCTCATCTTGCCAAATTTTCATATCGGATGTTACATTGTCAAATATTGTTGCACCTACATAATAACCATCTTCTGTCGTCTCTGTATCCCTGCCATCTACGATTAAATGGGCCCCTTCAGATACCCCTGAGGCGATATATTGTAACACACGGGATTTATGAGTGTCACGAATGAGTGGTCCAACAAAATGCTCTTCAAAGCGACCATCCCCGACAGTAAGTTTTTTCGTTTCTGCTACGAGTAGGTTCATAAACTCATCTGCTATATCTTCTACAACGGCTACCACAGAACAAGCCATACATCGTTCCCCACTACTTCCAAACGCTGCGCCAATAACACCTTGAACCGTTTTTTCTAGATGACAACTAGATGTTATAACTGCGTGATTTTTCGCACCAGCTAATGCTTGGACTCTCTTTCCGTGAGCGGTGCCTGTTTGATAAACATGTTTGGCTACCGGCTCTGACCCAACAAAAGAAATTGCACGAATTTCTGGATGATCTAATAAGCGATTAACCACGTCTTTTCCCCCATGTACAAGGTTTAATACACCCTTAGGAAAACCTGCATCATAGAATAACTCGACGAGTCTACCAGCCAAGATCGGCGTTCTTTCTGAAGCTTTCAGTATAAATGTATTCCCACAAGCGATTGCCAGAGGAAACATCCATAAAGGAACCATCATTGGAAAGTTAAAAGGGGAAATCCCAGCAACAACACCAAGCGGATAGCGCCAAATTGAGCCATCTATCCCTTCGGCAATACTAGGAAGAGCATCTCCCATCATTAAATTAGGAGTGGAGGTTGCGAGTTCAACGACTTCAATTCCTCTTTGTACCTCACCACGCGCATCTTTTAATGTTTTTCCATTTTCCTCTGTAATAATTTGAGCGAGGTTTTCTTTTTCCTCTTTTAACAAATGAAGATATTGGTAAAGCAGACGCGTTCTATTTGGGACGGGTACTTCAGCCCACTTAGGATAGACCGCAGCAGCAGCTTTGACAGCTAAATCAACATCTCCTTTACCAGAAAGGGGGACGTAAGCAATAATTGTCCCATTCGCCGGATTCGGTACGGCTTCCACTTCCTTACTACTTGAATCAACCCATTCACCATTAATATGGTTTTTCATTGTTGGAATTTCTGTTTTAATCATTCCTTCATCCCCGTTTCTTTGGCATTTTTTGTTTGATCATTTTTCACTTTTTCATAAAGAACAGCCATATCTTGGCTTCCATAACCCTCGTTTTCAGCATGTTTGTATATATTTAATAGTAATTCACTAACTGGCAATTGCAATTCGTGTTCCTTGGCTAAATCAAGCGCAAAACCAAGATCTTTATTTAATAACTGCAAAGTAAAACCGGGACGATAATCTTCGTTTGCGATAAAACTTTTATAGTTTCTTTCATATATCCGACTTTGGCCGTAGCTCACATTCAACATCTCAAATAATTGCGCTAAATTAATGTTGCTTTTTTCTGCCAGATTTAAGGCTTCGCTTACACCAGCAGTATAAAAACCGATAAGTAAGTTATTGATTAATTTGACTGCAGTTCCGCTTTCAATATGTTCGTTCACATGAAAAATATTCTCTCCAAGAATATTTAACAATGGTTGGGATTGCTCGAAAGCTTGTTTAGGACCACCGACCATAATGGTTAAAGTACGATTTTCAGCACCGATTACACCCCCACTGACAGGAGCAGCAAGAAAATGAATCCTCTTCTTTTTTGCTTCTTCTGCTAATTTTTGATTCAAGCTAGGAGCAACAGTACTTGTATCAATCAGGACAATGCCTTCCCGTCCTTTTGTAATCAATCCTTCCTCACCTAAATAGATTTCTTCCACCGCTTTCATTGAAGGTAAGCTTGTGAAAATAAAATTTACTTGCTTTATGATATTATTGATAGATAATCCAATCACACCTCCTGACCTTAGCAATGCCGCTTCAGCATCTTTGTTAAGGTCGACACCGTACACTTCATTGCCTTCTGATAATAAGCTTTGCGCCATCGGTAAACCCATATTCCCTAAACCAATAAAACCGATTTTCTCACCCATCATTTTAGCTCCCTTCATTTCAGTAATTTTGGTTGATCAATAAGTATTTGTGCTAATTGCCTTTTTTTCAATAACAGATTGCTGTAGAGTGGGATTTGGTAATTTTCAATGTTTGCGAAAGCAACGAATCGTTCTTTTTCATCAAGTATCGCTGCTGAAATCAGGCTAATCGTTTGTTGTTTCAAATATTGAAAGCATTGTTCGCATATAATATCAGTCGCTAAATCTTTCCACTTTTGAATTTGTTTTCGATGTTGCAGTTTTGACGTCCGCATATAAGTCGCTTCCATTGTATATAATTCTGTGATGATATTAGCTAAAAGACGTGCATACTGCTGTTCTCTATTAATATCAATCTTTGCATTTGAAACCGCTTCCAAAGACAGCGATAACAGTTCTTTTCCTAACTCAATAAATTGGCTGTTTCTATCTCGGTGTAATGGTGTCGGGGTATTGATTGTGATACCTTTAGATGAGTGTTTGTGAAGTAAGTTTTTTGCTATGGTTAAGCGATTGATTTCGTTTGTTCCTTCAAAGATACGACTGATTCGAGCATCCCTATATAGTCGCTCAACATCGTAATCTCTCATATAACCGTATCCACCGTGAATTTGAACGGCCTCATCTGTTACATGCCCAAGCATTTCAGAGCATCGTACTTTGTTTATGGCACATTCCATTGCGAATGCTTTTAAAGAGGTGATTCCTTCATCCGTTGGAGCTTGATCAATCATATCTGCTGTGCGATAAGCGGCACTTTCACTTGCATAAATAGATGTCACCATTTCAGCTAATTTTTCTTGTATCAACGTAAATTCAACCAGCGCTCTATCAAATTGTTGTCTCTCTTTCGCATAGCTAAGAGAAAAGTTGAAGGCTTGTTTAGCTGTGCCAATATTCGAGAAAGCTAGCTTCAATCTAGCTAGATTTAATATATTCATGGCAACTTGATGACCGTTTCCTTTTTCTCCTAGTATATTAGCGGATGGCACAACGACATCTTCCAATATAAGAGTAGCTGTTGATGATCCATGAATACCCATCTTTTCTTCTTCTGCACCAATAGATACGCCTGCTGTGTTTTTTTCAACAATAAAAGCAGTCATCCTGTCATTTGTTTGGCAAAACACAACAAACACATTTGCTATGTGAGCATTGGTAATCCATTGTTTTTCCCCATTTATTATCCAACTATCACTCTTGCTGTTGTAAATAGCTCTTGTTTTAGGTGAAAGTGCGTCTGATCCAGCTCCTGCTTCCGTTAAGGCATAAGCACCAATCCAATCCCCAGAGATGAGTTGTGGTAAATACTTTTGTTTTTGTGCTTCTGAACCAAAATAAACATACGGTAATGTGCCAACACCTACATGAATATTATAGGAAACACTAAAAGCCCCACCGTATCCTATCTTTTCAGCAATAAGCCCGGATAATTTTTTACCAAGTGCAAACCCGCCATAATCTTCAGGTACATCAATAGCAAGTAGACCAAGTTCCCCTGATTTTTTAAACAGATTCTTAGCCACTTCATAGTTCTTATTTTCTAATGAATCCATTTGGGGCAACACATCATTCTTAATAAATAATTCTGCCGTTTGTGCAATGAGTTGTTCCTCTTCAAGAAAATCTTCAGGAGAAAAAATATCTCCCTTTTCTTCTAGCGTTTTTTTTAGCTTCGCCATCGTGCACTCCCTTTACATCTTTCTATCTCCTTTGATTGAGCGCTTGCTCAAATCAGTAGTAAGAAGCAAACCTCCTTCAAACAAAAAACAACTCCTATTAAAAGAAGTTGTTAAGTAACGAGTGGACAAACAAATAAACATGTGTAGTGTTATATACATGTTCTTCTATCCGCACTTAACACCCCCTATCCGCGTAGGTAATGATGTTGGCTAAAACAGGCAGGTCTCCTGGCTTATGGTCGTGGCGGATTTGCTCCTTCCCCATTCAATAATGAATAAGTGGTTATGTACAATCCGCTCGCAAATACAGTTGCGGGACAGCACCGGAGTCTAACCGGTTTCCCTTTTAAGCTTGATGAACAAGCACCTGTTTATTTAGCTTATTTAGTTTTCACACTAACAATATATCAATTTTTCGGAAAATTTACAATTTATTTTTTAGAATATGTATTCTCAGCTTAAAACGATGAAAAAGTTAGGCTCTTTATCATTTTTCTTCCAACCACAATATAAGCTAGATTCATTGATTGAATCCACTCCTACAACCCGAGTAGAAGAAGGTCAAATTCTTCATTTTGACCTCGTTTTATGTAACATGAAAGGTTAAATAAATTTACCCCCTAAAAGAGAAACACGCCTCCTAGATTGCAGAGGCGTGTTTTTCAAGTTTACTTAAATAAGTTAAGAAGTTTCTCGAAGAATCCTACTTTATCTTTTGTTTCTTTAACATCTTCTTTGTTATCTTTTATTTTAATCTTATCTGTTTGAATGACAAATTGGACTAGTTCCAACTTATCATTATTTTTATCTGATACAAAAGAAATTGGCTCATAATCAGATTTATCATATTGCGATATCATTTCATCAACTTCTTTTGTCACCTCATCAGGAATGCCTTTAGTTGCATCATGTAATTGTCCAGTTCCATTATGAAGCGAGCTAGCTCCTTTCGTTAGTTGCTCAGCTCCAGATAGAGAACCGCTAATTCCTTCATGGATGTCATTATATGATGTACTTAATTCAGAAACACCGCCTGTATAAGCAAGTAACCCTTGGTGGAATTGATTATAGTTAGATACCATTTCTTCAACACCAGATGTCAATTGTTTTAAACCTTCATCAATGTCAATTTGAAGAATAGATTCATCTATATTAGATGATATTGCACGGAGGTTACCTGCTGCTTCTCTCATTGATTGACTAAAGGTTGATAGAGGTTCAACCATGTCTGTAAGGTTATCTTTGGCTAGTAGTAGAACTTCTTGAGCAACTTTTGTCCCTCTATAGGTTTCTACCAATTGATCAATTACCTCTTTATCCGCATTACTTTCATATAATTTATTTATCTCTTTATCTGAAATTTGGTTATCTGGTATCTGCTCCAGAGCACGGTTGATTTGTGTTTTTACCTCATTGTAATTAACAACTACTTGGTCTACATCATTAGCTGCTTGTTCTAGATTATCCGTCACCTCAGGCAGATCGATTGTTACATTCTCGAGTTCCCCAATACCACTCACGCCACTGGCTTGTTTAATCTCATCTTTAATCAATGATAAAGTATTATTTATTTGTGCTGATCCTTCAGTTAATCGGTCACCAGACTGACTTAATTCATTTAGTCCTTTTTTATATTGTGCAGACCCACCCTCTAATGACCGTAAGCCTGATGAAAGTTCATTCATTCCTATTTCTAAGTCTCCGACACCATGATGAATGTCACCAATTGCCTCAGTTAATGAGTGAAATTCACTCGTCAATTCTTCAGTATCTGGGCTATCAATGGCAAGTGAAGCAGGTAAAGCAGATATTTGCACACCTTCTGTTTCAAAATGATTTGTTTCTGCCTCAATCGTAAATACTTCTTCCTGCTCAGGCATAACGGTAAAAGTGAGCTGCTTATCTTTGCCGGATTGTGCAACAGTGGCATTCTCAGCTTTTATATCCTTAAATTTTTCAGTGTTCAGCGGTACGCTAATTTGCAGCATATAATTTTCAGAGAATGAAGAACGCTTACCTTCATTCGCTTCTACAGCAATTTCCATTTTTATATCGCCAGATTTACCAGCTAAATTTTCTGGATTAATCTTTTTATTATTAAGGTAATAATTAATTGTAAAACGCCAAGGTAACTCAGAGTTATTTGGTAAGTTTCCTTGATAATAATAATTTTCTTCTCTTGCTTGTAATGTGATCTGATTATTTTCTTTGCTAATTTTTGATGTGTCAGTTAGATTTTTAACTTTTTCGTAATTTCCAAAATCCTCAATCACACCAGGTTCTATCATTTCAAAAGAATTGACAACATATAATTCGGTTAGGTTACCGTCTGCTAGCAAGTTAGCATAAATCACTTCATTTTTGTTTGCTACTTTCCCTTTACTCATTCCATCTTTAACAGGTTGTGATTCTGCATGTATATTCATCACAGGAAAGAAAAATAGAGAAGCAGTGATAAGCATCCATTTAATGATCTTCATGTTTTTCCTCCTTGTTACTAAAGTCCATTTGAAGAGATGTTTTTTGAATCAATTTATCACATAGTAATAATAATCCAGGTAGAAAAAGTATAACGAGTAAAAACGCGAGCAATGCTCCTCTACCTAATAATAATCCTATAGAACCGACGATTGGATTTGAGGAAGTTAGCCATAATATAAATCCGACACTTGATAATATGGACGCTGAAACGATAATGGAAAATAATTTCTTATCAATTGTTTTTCTCATCGCTTGTTTTGGAGATAACTTTCCACGATTATGCTTATAAGTCTCTGTTAATAAAATGGCATAATCGACCGTTGCTGCAAGCTGTACAGTGCTAACGATGAGATAACCAATAAATACTAATGACGTATCGGTAAAATAGGGTATGGCGAGATTAATCCAAACAGAAGCTTGTATTGTTAATAATAAAATAATCGGTAATGATAATGATTTGAATGTGACAAGTAACACGAGTCCAACCGCGATAACGGTTAAAGTATTTACTAAAGAATTATCTTCTGTAACAGTTGATTTCATATCATAAAGTGCAACACTTTCGCCTAAAGTTAACGCTTGATTACCAAAATAGTTAGTACCTATTTCCCTTATCTCTTCTACTAATTGAAAAGGAATATCTCCTTCTGTTCCTGCATCAGTATTAATGATGATTCGACTGTAATTATTAGATAAGAATTGTTCCTTTGCTTCCTCCTCCAAATATTCTTGCGGAATAGTCGAACCAACCATATTCGCGTATCCAATTACATTTGAGACATGGTCAACCTCTTCAATAGATTCGATCATTTCTTTTTCTTTACCTATTTCATTATTAGGTACCAATAATACTACAGCGGTTGATTCGCCAAATATTTCTTCTACTTTTTGGATGTCTTGCCCTAATCTAGTACTATCAGGTTGATCCCCCATTCCATAAGTAAATGAGGTTTCTTTTTGTGCTAAAAAGCTAGGTATAATGAGAAGTAAGACGAAAATCAAGACTGGAAACCTTAACTTTAATGTTTTTTTTCCAATACCTTTAAAATTTGGTATTAATGATTTGTGCTGTGTTTTTTCAATCCAATGATGGAATAATAATGTAAGTGCTGGAAGGAATACCATCACACTTATAAAACTTAAAATTATTCCTTTAACAAGGTTTAAACCTAGGTCTGATCCAATCTCAAAATCCATAAACAATAATGCAATAAATCCAAATAGAGTTGTAGATGCGCTCGAGGCAATGACACTAAACGATTCTTTCATAGCTAGTTTCATAGCTTGATTTGGCTCATGCCCTTGTTTACGATAATCTTGAAAACTATGTAATAAAAAGATAGCGTAATCCAAGGAAACAGCTAGCTGCAAAATTGGTGCAACTGATTGTGTCACAAAGGACACTTCTCCTATAAAAACATTACTCCCTAAATTAATAATTACCGAAACACCGATAGCCGTTAAGAAAAAGAGCGGTTCGACCCAAGAGTTTGTCGAGAGAACTAGTATAATGATAATAATGGGAATAAGTATCCCTGCAGCGAGTAACGTTTCTTGCCCTGTCATTTTCTGCTGCGTAGCTGTATTTGCAGCTTCGCCAATAAGTGATCCCTTCTCACCAATTATTTGATATATATCTTCTGTTGCTTCGACCTCTTTGCCACTCTCAATGGTGACAGAATAAAGAGCGTGATTATTTTTGTAGTAATTTTCTATTGTGCCTTGGTCTCCGGTTTCTATTGGTGTTCTTATGTCCATCGCATCATCTAACCACATCACATCAGTTACACCTTGAACCTTATTTAATTTCTCTTTAATAACGAGCGCTTCTTGGATTGTGACATTCTCAACCATTACGCTTGTATTTGGAATGCCACTAGTAAACTCATCTTCCATCACTTCTAAAGCAACGGTAGATTCAGCTTCTGCTGGGATATAATCTTTCATATTATAATTAACATTCACAAACAGAAATCCAATAGCAGAAAGCACTGATAACAAAAAGAAAATGATGGTTACAGATTTTTTATAACGAATAATAAACTCAATCATTATTGGTTTCCCCACTTCTTGATGTTGAAATTCTTTTACAGTAACATTATACATACCACTGTGTTAGATAAACAACAAACAGTTGTGTAAAAAATGTTTTACATCCAACATTTAAGCGTACTTTGTTGGATTTCTCTAAAAAAGTGAGGGTGGCATGATGAACAAAAAATTGGATCGTCGGAAACAATATACTCGTATGGTGTTAAAGGAAAGTTTAATGGAATTATTAAGAGAAAAGATAATTTCATCCATTACCATTAAAGAATTATGTCAAAAAGCAGATATCAATCGTTCTACTTTTTATAGCCATTATCGTGATCAATTTGATTTACTTCAGCATATTGAAGATGAGATTTTGTTAGAATTACAGGTCACTTTAAAACAGTACAACCATAATGAGACAAATGAAACTTTTGCAATGACGAAGTATTTATTAGATTATGTTTATAAACGAAGTGCTGATTTTCTTGTTTTATTTAGTGACCATGGTAACAAAGCTTTTCAAACGAGAGTGATTGATACTGCACAATCAATCATTATTAATAGTTTAAAGGAAGATCCGCAGGTCATAAATATAGATAAATCAAAATATATGATTTACTTTGTAATTAGTGGATGTATTTATGTAATTGAAAAATGGTTAATGAATGGGATGAAAGAATCTCCGGAAGAAATGACAACCATTATTACTGAAATTAGTAATCGGGTTATTCTTCATTCTAAATAGTATGCGAATATATCAACATTCTTCACATCAATATTTTATTCACCTCTACTATATTGGGATTTAAACTGTATTCCTTACTCTTTTGCATCATTTACGTATCAATTAATAAATTGTATTTATCTCTACTACATTATCAATTGACAAGTATTGGTTTACAGATAATGATTTTTTGCTTATGATAGGATAGACGAACAAATAAAATATATCGAATGCGCTAGGGGAGCTATATTTAATGGCTGAGAAGGCAATTGCCTGACCCTTATAACCCGATCTAGATAATACTAGCGTGGGGAAGTGCAGTTGGTCAGTGTATTCTCTTTTTTTCTGCATAGCCAAACTGCATTCCATCGGGGTGCAGTTTTTTTTGTTCAAAAAATGTTAAAAGGAGATTTTTATATGAATCAATTATGTGGAACAAGTAGTATCGTAGGTTGTCAGTTTACGCTTTCTCCAATGAGTGAGAGGTATGTGGACATCATCTTATTTGCCCTTAAAGAAGTGAATATGTCAAAGGTGTGGTCAGAAACTGATGATGTATCTACTTGTATCCGTGGTAAGCAAATTCATGTTTTTGATGTAGTGAAGGCAATCTTTTTACACGCAGCTAAAACAGGAGAACACATCGCTATGAGTGGTACCTTTTCGATTGGTTGTCCAGGAGATTCAGCAGCAGATGTATACATGGACGAATCTGACATTGCCTTGAACAAGGATGATACAAAAGAAATAGACCAGCTTGCAGGTTGTAAATTTGCCCTCTATCCCTTAGGGAGGGAAGATTATATGGAAAAAATTTATGAGCAAATTGATTGGTCCAAGGAGACTGAAGTAAACGTTAGCCATAGCCATTATGCCACAAGGCTTGATGGCAAGGTGAATGATATTTTTAACTTGTTACAGAACGTTTTCGATCAGACCAAGCAAGATGTATCTCATGTGACAATGACATTCACATTATCAGCTAACAGCCCTACTGGAAAAGCTAAAGAAGTGAAAGTCTCATGATAAAATCATGGCGTCTGAAAGATATTGTTCTCATGTCAGTCCTGGGTGTCGTATTTGGCTTTATTTATTTAGGGTTTTTTGGGGTCGGTAAAGTTCTTGTTGCCATCCTTACCCCGTTTGGATTTGGACCCATTGGTTATGAATTGATTTATGGCATATGGTTTATTGTATCCATAATAGCTGCTTACATTATCAGAAAGCCAGGCGTTGCTTTTACAGCAGAAACCATTGCTGCTATTACCGAAGTACTTGTCGGCTCAACATCTGGACCCACTTTAATTCTTTCAGGGATGGTGCAAGGATTAGGGGCGGAAATCGCTTTTGCTCTGACAAAATGGAAAAATTATCAACCTCGTATTCTCGTTTTTTCAGGTGTCAGCGCTGCATTTATTAGTTTTCCTTACCATTTCTTTGTATCAGGTTTTCATGCCTATGAATCCTGGCTTATTATGACAATGTTTGTTATACGTCTCTTAAGTGGAGCTATCATTGCTGGTTATTTAGGAAAAATATTAGCAGATCAACTAGCGAAAACTGGTGTTTTAAATGGGTACCCTATTGGGAAGGAGGTACTAGCAAGGCATGGAAAATCATCAACCAATTTTTGAATTAGACTCTTTCTCATTTTCCTTTGATAAACACGATGAACCTTCTGTAAATAATGTAAGCTGTAAGTTATATGCAGAGGAAGTGACTTTATTACTTGGAGCAAGTGGTTCTGGCAAAAGTACACTGACACTATGTTTAAATGGTCTATATCCTGAGGCGGTTGAAGGTTTTACTTCAGGGGACCTTTTATATAAAGGGAGAAATATCTCCTCCTACCCTAAAGGAGTAATAAACCAAGAAATAGGCATTGTCTTTCAAGATCCAGAAAGTCAGTTTTGCATGGTTCGTGTAGAAGATGAATTAGCATTTGTGTTAGAAAACTTGTCTATTCCCAGATGCCAAATGAAACAAAGAATAGAACATGTGCTAGATATTGTAGGATTATCACAATATATGAAACATAACATTCACCATCTTTCAGGAGGACAAAAACAAAAGGTTGCGCTAGCTTCTATCCTTTTAATGGACCCTCAATACTTAATTTTAGATGAACCTACAGCAAATTTAGATCCGATATCTAGCCTAGAGTTTATCGAGACAATTATTAAGATTCAAAAACAACAAAGATTTGGTTTGCTTGTAATTGAACACGAAATCGATGACTGGGAACCATACGCTCATCGGTTGGTTGCGCTTAATAAAAAAGGAGAAATACTTTTAGATAGTACGCCGAAGGAAGGTTTTCAAAATCATTTACATAAGTTGACGAAGAATCGTATAAGAGTTCCTAAAAGGTATGAAAATAGGAAAATGCCTAGTCGACCATCAAGTGAGAAAGAAAGTACAGAAGTAATCGTCAATCTTAAAGATATACAATTTAACTATAAAAATAAGCAAATCCTAAATGAACTTTCCTTTTCAATCAAAGAAGGGGACTTTTGCGCAATAGTTGGCGAAAATGGTGCTGGTAAATCTACTTTATTACAGTTAATAGCCAAATTAATTAAGCCCGTATCAGGCTCAATCGATTTTTTAAACACTCCATTAAGTAATTGGCATGAAAACGAATTGTATAAGAATATGGGCTATGTATTTCAAAATCCTGAGCATCAATTTATTAACCAAACTGTATACGATGAAGTGTGTTTTGGTATCAAGCTAAGTGGCTATTCTAGAGAAGAAACAGAAAGAATGGTTCATCATTTATTAACCGATTTTGATCTCTTATCTGATAAGTGGAAAAATCCATTTTCCTTAAGTGGTGGCCAAAAAAGAAGGCTAAGTGTAGCAACGATGTTACATTCCAAACCTGATTTACTTCTATTCGATGAACCAACATTTGGACAAGATGCCTATACGACCTCTCAATTTATGCGTAAAGTCATGCACCTAAATGATAAAGGGGCCACCATCGTTTTCGTTACACATGACATGGATTTAGTTGATTCATACTGTAATAATGTCTTGGTTATGCAACAAGGAAAGATCGTTTATGATGGTACACCTAAAGCACTTTGGCGAAAAACTGACCTTTTAGAAAGAGCCAGATTAAGGATACCTTACCGCTTACGGTTGATAAATGAAGAGATGACGATATGATACACTCATTAAATCCAACCATAAAAGCTATTACGGTTATCTTACCTGCCATTTTGTTGAGCTTTTCCTTTGATATTATTACACCAGCGATTATGTTTATTTATATCCTGATACTTACCTTTTTCTTCAGTAAACTGAACATAAAGAAATGGTTGTTTTACTTTATACCGATGTCCTTTTTTGCGCTCGGGTTAGCTTGGATGACAATGCTGTATACGGATGATAAGTACGCAACTGGTCCTATTGTTTTTTCGTTCTTTTCTTTTGATATTAGGACGGGTAGCATTATAGTTAGTATGAGTTTAGCACTAAGGTCATTGTGTTTTATAGGGTTATCTTTACTCTTTGCTTTTACAACTGATCCAACAAAATTTATGTTAAGTTTAATGCAGCAAGTTCGCCTTTCACCTAAGTTAACTTATGGTATTTTGGCAGGGTATCGCTTTGTTCCAACCTTCAAGCACGAATTAGACTTGTTAAAGAAAGCTCATCGTGTTCGGGGCCTTGGTCGTGCAAAAGGATGGAGAAATCGCGTGGAACATACGAGACAATATTTTATCCCCCTATTAGCTGGCGCCATTCGGAAGGCTGAAAGAGTCGCAATTGCAATGGAATCAAAAGGTTTTACAGGGTCAAAAGATCGAACCTATTATACTGTAATGAAAATCAAAGCGACTGATTACCTATTTTTTATCATCATGCTTATCATATTAATAATCGCCTATTACGTCTCCTATCGATTGGGTACACTTAATATATTTGGCCATCGGATTATGCCCTAACTTTACTCGCTAAAACCTTTCTAAGTAAAATTAACAACGAACAAGTTCAGTTATATGATAAGAATTTGTTCGTTGTTGATTATCTTAAAGTACTTAATTCTAATTTTTTTATTGAATCAAGCAAAGATAGATTTATCTAATCAATCTCATCCATCCCCCACGCTTTGACCAATGCTTTCAAGCTGTGTTCCAATTGCTCTTCAAGAATACCTGCAAAGCCTAATATAATTTGCGGTTCTTTATCATCTCTTCTAATTATGGAGTAATTAGATAATGGATAAATTTTCAAGCGCTCTCTTTTTGCGCGTGCTACGAGTTCGCTTTCATTCATTCCGTTCTTGACAATCAATACGACATGTAATCCAGAGCTTTCTCCCATAACTTCTAATTGCGGAAAGGACTTGAGTACGTTTAGAACTATTTCGACCTTTCTTCTATAAACTTTTTTCATCCGGTTTAAATGCTTTTCAAACTCCCCGTCTTTCATAAATCCACTTAAAGCATTTTGGTCTATTCTCGAAACCGTGCAATGATAAAAAGATAATTTTTCTTTATAAGATTTAACAAGGGGTTTTGGCAAAACCATATAACTAATTCGCAATGATGGAATAAAAGATTTAGAAAAAGAGCCTAAATAAATAACCTTTTCCCCTCTGTCCATACTTTGCAGAGACGGTATCGTTTTTCCGTTATAGCGAAACTCGCTGTCATAATCATCTTCAATAATGTAGCGATCATCCTTCTCTGCTGCCCAATTCAACAATTGTTGTCTTCGTTGAATCGGTAAAACGGTTCCATAAGGGAAATGGTGTGAAGGTGTCGTATACAGGATATCTATAGGTGATTTTTTTATGGCGTGAATGTCGACTCCATGTCTATCCA
This sequence comes from Cytobacillus sp. OWB-43, assembly GCF_034651445.1. NCBI lineage: Bacteria > Bacillati > Bacillota > Bacilli > Caryophanales > Bacillaceae > Cytobacillus > Cytobacillus sp. OWB-43. Next base: position 901,473 of record NZ_JAYEFF010000001.1, read on the forward strand.
CTAACAGTGGATACACTTCATATCCGTAATTATGTAGTATCTTCATCATTAAATGGTAACCTGGGTCTTCCACCCCATAGACTGTATTTTTATCAAATAGAAAAATCAGCTGTTGTAAAAGAACTTCTACACCTGCGCCAATTACTATTTGTTCAGGCTTGCAAGTTACGCCACGGGAATGATATAAGTACTGCGCAATTTCCTGCCTTAAATCAAGTTCCCCTTGGTTTTCACCAAGCAGTAATGAGGACTGATGAACCGGTTCAATATGTTGTTTCACATACTTTCGCCATTTATCATATGGAAAGTGAACAGTATCAATTTGGCTCGGGTGAAAATCATAGATCGCGGTTTGTTCTTTAGGATAAACACCAACTGTTGAACCTTCATTCTTCATTTTACTTTCGATATATTCTAAGTCTGTTAATGGTAATATAAAGTAGCCTCTGCGCGCTTGTACTTCAATATAACCTTCCGCTTCAAGCTGTTCATACGCTGTTTGAATAGTATTTTGACTTATTTTTAACAAGGTGGCTAATTTTCGTTTAGATGGAAGCTTATCTCCTTCTAGTAATCTTCCCACTGTTATTTCGCCTTTAATATAGTCATATAATTGCTCATATAAAGGTACATCACTGTCTCTTAACAACTCACAAGCTAAGTAATCCATCTAACTGCCCCCTCTAACTGATACTATAAAATTATCAAAAACTGATACTTACAATCATATCAGTTCCTTTTTATACTAATAAACAAATCTGAAAAATGCAATGGAGGAATGAAAATGAGTCAATTAGTAGGTACAGAAACAGTAAAACGCGGGATGGCACAAATGCAAAAAGGCGGTGTCATTATGGATGTCGTCAATGCTGAACAAGCAAAGGTCGCTGAAGCAGCAGGCGCAGTTGCTGTTATGGCATTAGAGCGCGTGCCTTCGGATATTCGTGCAGCTGGAGGAGTCGCTCGCATGGCCGATCCAAGAATTGTAGAAGAAGTGATGCAGGCAGTGTCTATTCCTGTCATGGCCAAAGCTAGAATTGGACATATTGTTGAGGCACGAGTGTTAGAAGCAATGGGTGTTGATTACATAGATGAGAGTGAAGTATTAACCCCTGCAGATGAAGAGTACCATATTTTAAAAAGTGAGTTTACGGTTCCATTTGTGTGTGGATGTCGTGATTTAGGTGAAGCAGCAAGAAGAATTGGTGAAGGTGCATCCATGTTAAGAACGAAAGGTGAACCGGGCACAGGTAATATTGTTGAAGCAGTAAGACATATGAGAAAAGTTCAAGCACAAATTCGGAAAATCACTTTAATGAATGATGATGAACTCATGACAGAAGCTAAACTCTTAGGTGCACCATATGATATCCTTCGTGAAATTAAGAAAAATGGCAAATTACCAGTAGTAAACTTTGCTGCTGGAGGGATTGCAACACCAGCAGACGCTGCTCTTATGATGGAACTTGGTTCTGACGGTGTCTTTGTAGGATCGGGTATTTTCAAATCTGAAAATCCAGAAAAGTTTGCTCATAGCATTGTGCAAGCAACAACGCATTATAAAGACTACGATTTAATCGGGAAGCTTTCGCAAGAACTCGGTGCTGCTATGAAAGGATTAGATATTTCTAAATTATCCTTAGAAGAAAGAATGCAGGAGCGTGGTTGGTAATGTTGAAAATTGGCGTACTCGCCTTGCAAGGAGCCGTTTCTGAGCACATAAAACAAATCGAGTCAGCCGGGCAAGCCGCTGTAGCCGTAAAAAAAGCAAGTGAACTATCATCACTTGATGCTTTAATTATTCCTGGTGGAGAAAGTACGGCAATAAGAAAACTAATTGATTATTATGAATTCAAAGCACCAATTCAGCAGTTTTCAGCAGAAAAGAAACCAATTTTTGGCACTTGTGCGGGTTTAGTATTACTAGCTAATGAGTTAGCCGATGGTAGTGAAGCGCATTTACGGTTAATGGATATAAGTGTAAAGCGAAATGCCTTCGGTCGACAAAAGGACAGTTTTGAAACAATGTTACAAGTAAAGGGCTTCACAGACAATGTTCCAGCAGTATTCATTAGAGCGCCCATTATTACAGAAGTAACAGAGCATGTGGAAGTGTTAGCTACATATGATAACCAAATTGTAGCTGCCAAACAAGATCATCTACTTGTTACCTCCTTCCACCCTGAACTGACAGAGGATAATCGTTGGATGAAATTATTTATCGAGATGGTAAAACAAGCACATCAAAAGGCTACCATTCATTAATCAAAAAAAGAGCCTTGCTACAGATAATTTAAAAAGAAATGCCCGGAAAAGTGCTGTTTTCTAATAGGGATTTTTCCGGGTTCTTTATGCATTGATTTACTCTCCTTTTCCTAACCTGCAAATCTATTCCTAAGCGTGAGAAATTATCAATGGCAAGATGACGAAACACACTTGCTTACCTCGGTAAAAATACGCTCCTTTCTTCGAGCCCAATTGTTTAGAAGAATAAAAAGTTCTTTTTACATATTTTGCAATAAATGCCTTTGGCTTTAATATCTTAACTTTATTAGCAATTCCGGACAAATTTACTTTAGTAAGGGTACTACTAAACGCTACACTATATATGAAGTTATATAATAAATAGGGATCTATCTACAGAATTAAACCAAACCATGCTGCATTGTTTGATTGTAAAATGGTTTACACATTTACTTGCTTTTAATCATTGCAACAGAAAAAAAATTTAAATTATGATTGAGATAATATAAAGTTGTATAAATGTATGAAAAATCCTAATTACCATATTTCTACTTAGTCTAATCTTTCAGTCCGTAAAAAAGAAGCGGAATGACCGCCACTTTATGGTAGTTTTTTTCTGTTAATACCCCTTTAATGAAACCTTTTCTACAATTGTTTCGTAATATTTATGAATGGTGTGTTACTGTTAAAACGTAGATTTCTCAACGGCTTTGCGGAAAATTAGTAAACAATCAGGGCGTTTTCCAAAAAGGAGGGTTACTGAATGGCTTATATTGGAGTGGCATTTGCTTTAGCCGTAGCTATTTGGATAGGTTGGAAAGAAGACAAAAAGAAAAAGGTTGAATAAAAATGATAAAAAAACGGGTGCTTAACAATTAATAGAAATTTTCATTTGTATATAGTGAAAATCACCCCAACCGACTGTTAGTTGATTAACCACCTTAAGGTGGCTTTTTTTTAAAAAAAAAGCAGTAAAAGGGGGAGGTGACGAAGGTTTTATTCATGTTTTCATTCATTCTTTAAAAAGAACGAATCGTGCCTTATCACTGTTTCTTAACATGAATAATATACTAGGCCAACAAAAACGCAAAGAAATAGCCAGATTCCACATGGGTTCTGGCTTTTGGTAACTAACTGCCAATATTGAGGCGTTAAGTCTACTAAAATGTATGAGCTTTGTATATATATTTATCAAGTTGGAATTCTAATTTAAGGTAGGTTATTTGCTTTAGAGTTGCTGTTCTGTTCGCTTTACTTCTCTTTTTTATCTTCTTCTAACGCTTTCCCCTTTTTTTGAATCAATAAAATGATAATAGTGAAGATAATTATAAAAAATACAATACCGATGTTCGAAAATGAGATACCCTCTAATCTATTATCCAACCATAAGCTGAAATAAAATATCGTTAATGAAGGTGCCTATTAAATGAAAGAACTCGGTGCTTTTGAATTTCTATACGAATATCATATAGAAATGAGATTCATTCATAAGGGAATAACCATAAAAAAATACATACGGAACTTTTGAACTTGAAATGGGTTAGCGACTACCTATTAAAAGTCTCTTAAATCATTATTTCAATTAGAGTAAAAACCAGCTAATCCCTAGACAGTACATTAGCTGGTTTTTGTTATAAATACATAGATGTAAAAAGAGCACACTCCTTCCTCCGAAAATGCGCCCTATTCGCGAATAAGAACTAAATTTATCAATTGTTATTTTTAATTAAAATTTGATTGTGAATATGGTGTTCCATATGCGAAAGATAATCTTGAATAAGCCACTCGAGTGTCTTATGTTGATTATTGCCTATGTCACAAAGTTTAGATAGGCTTTCGCTAGGAACATTTTTAACAATAGTGAGAATTTGCTTATTTAATGTCTGAAAAAGGTTTATTATTTCACCCAGCGGTCTATCTTGATAATTCTGAACCTTTACCCATTGATCTTGATTATATGATTGAATAACATACACTTGTTCTTCATACTGAATTTTTATAAACCTTTCAATATTATTTATCGCAGAGTCACATAAATGTCCTAAAATTTCTTTTTTAGACCATTTATTTGGTAATGGTCGATTAGAAATTTCTAATTCTGACATAGAATTGTACTCATCTGGCAATGTTTTTATCCAATGATTGATCCCCTCAACTACCTTTTGCATATTTCTCTTCCCCCTAAAATTTTTATAAGACGAATATTCAACTGTACTGGAGGTCTATCCTTTTGAAGTTACCCGTATATAATATCCATCTGGGTCAATGACTCTAAAATCAGTTGCCCCCCAACTTTGGTGTTTAATAGGAGATTCTATGACTTTTGGTGCGACTTTTGTGATTTGCTCGTAATGATCATTGACGTCATCCACACTTAGAATCAACTCAACGCCCACTCCCTTATTTGCTAAATTCCTTTTTCTGAAGTAATGGTCCTCGTCTAGAATGGATTCTCCTGTGAGTAAGAGAAAAGTATCCTCATTCTTAAACAAGGCACTATTCTCCCCTTGTTTCATAAGGCTACATCCTAATATTTCTTGATAAAAATGAATCGACTGGTGCAAGTCTATGACAAATAATTCAATTTTAAAAGCCATCAACTACCTCCTTTATTTTACTAGTAATGGTTGAATCAGTCTGATGACATCTTGATAAAACGAAGGCGGATGCGGAACAAAGTGTGCTTGAGTGATATTAGTGTTCAGCTCATCACTTTGCCTAGGATCTAAGATAGATCGATCTATAATAGGAATCGTATCTTGTTCCCCCACCCATAATCGGCAAAAATCAGTCCATTTCACTTTAACCAAGCCGGCTACTTCTTCTTCTTGAAGAGAAAATTGATCCCAGTTGAATAATCCACGATATAAAAAAACATGTGCATGCTCTCTATCTTTCATCTTTTCGGTTTCTATGGCACAGCGAAGCATACCAATTGAGGAAAGTTGTTTTATAGAGACATTGATGCCTAGCTCTTCCTCTACTTCCCTAACTCCATCTTCAATGGTTTCATCCGCTAATAAATGCCCTGCAGCAGTAATATCTAGCAAATTAGGATAATCTTTCTTTTGCGCACTTCTGATCTGTAAAATGAGGTAGTCTGTTTCTCCTTCCTGACTTAGTAGCCAACAATGAAAGACTTCATGCCAATAGCCATTGTCGTGAGCGTCGTCTCTTGTTGCTATACCAATTTCGTTATATTGTTCATCAAAGATTTTCAAGAATTCTTTAGTCATGTATACCGTCCTTTCCTACAACCAATCTTCTAGTACACTCCAAGTAATAGTGGGTTTGCCGTTGTCTGATTTCATTGTGCCGGTATAGATTAATTCATTTTCCAGGTGTTCATTATAATGACTGGCAATGGCCCTCGACGTTTCAGAAACGTTTTCTTTTTCCAAATTTTTCATCCTGATCCAGCACAATTCTCCCTCCTCACCTGTAATCGGTACATTATCCTTTAAGTTTGCAAAGAAAACATATTGAACCCTTATCTCATTTTCATCTGCTTTTAATCTATGAACAATATACTTTAACTGTAGTTTATCTAACATAAGTCCAGTCTCTTCCTTCACTTCTCTTATAATCGTACGTTCTGGGTCATTTAGCTCATCTGGCTCCATATGACCACCGATTGGAACGAGTTTCTCTGGAAGAAATGCGTGCGTGGAAGGTTTTTGTAATAATAAAACTTCACCATTTCGATTGGTTAAAAACGCAACGGCCATCTGCCTTAACCTCACCCAGTAATCGCCTCACTTCCAATTGACTTTTATTCTCCCCTTTAAATCTGAACCAGTTATGAAAACACGATACTCACCTGTTGTATTTGCTGTAAAATAGATTCGAAAATTGTTCACGTCTTGATCGATTGCCTCTATCATCTGATAAGACACATCTTGATTTTTTTCGTCTAAAATATAATAACCATAGCCACCCTCATTTTCAGGTGAAAATTGAATGGTTATGTAGACTATTTCACCACGAGCAAGTGAAATAGGAATAGGGTGCATACCATTAAAATGAGTAAATTGAGCAGAAAATGAGTTTTCTGACGTTTGTTCATGCCAGTCTTTCTTCTCTGTATAATCTATGGTGGATAAGGCAACTAACACGGGAAGAAGTAGGACAATTACCCATAACTTTTTATGATAGTGTTTCACGATTTTATAGCAAAAGAAAAAGATAACAGCTATAAATGCAGCGAAAACACCTGCGAAAAAGGTAAAAAAGCTGAATCCCGTAAGAGGAAAGAAAGCTATAAAGCCAGCGACTGTATAAAAGATGGCCTGAGCTGACAAGGATAAAGTTAATTTAACCGAAAACCCATCAATAACCACAGCAACGAGTAGAGCATAAATGATGCAATAAAGATAAACCCATGATTGATATGACTGCTTCCATGCGTATAAATCAAAACCAACACTACTTAGAAGGAAAACATTTAGTAGAATAAGTAAGAAAGTGAGTGTAGTCAATAGATTCATTATATATGATAGAATGGATTGGTTTTTATCCGTGTTCATATGTACAACCCCTATGAAGCAAAAGATTTTATTGAAAGATCTGTAATTTCTGCTGATTATTAATGGCAATAATGCCTATCCATTGTTGTTTAGCTACAGCAAAATTCAACTGATCGTCTCCCCAATCCCAAGAAGGGTTCCATACCCCCTCCGTTGTAATTGTTTTATGTAAGTAAACAATATTTTCTTCTACAAGATTGCGATATTGATGATATAGAAGGTCCTCTTTATTATGAATTAAATCTAGTGGCGTTGCGCCATAACTTTTCCCCCATGTATCTGGTAATTTGTTCATCGCTCGCTCTGCTAGTTGATGGATTTTAGCAAGCACTTTTTTGGAATCACCCATTTTGTCCTGTAATAAGTTAGCTGCCTTCTGATAATTATTAATCTCATGAAATCCCATGTCTTCCGCTTGCTGCAGATAGGTGAAGGCTTTTTCAATTACTTGCCATCCCAACTTATTTGCTTCACTCTCCTCGTTCGACCAATGTATCAAATAGGCAGCTAATTCAACTGATGGATTATACATCCACGTAGATTGAACATCTTTTGTATATTGCCAATGAGGGGCATGGGGATAAAGGTTATGTTCTGGTGTTACTGTGAGCCAAAGTTCCGCTTCTCTATTATAAGAAAGTAATAAATAGTTGACGAGATTCCTTACTATCTTTTCATCCTTAGTCGCATTCACTTCTATTAATTGTTGGCACGCTGACCATGTAGCAATAGCCGAAGAATCTGGCAGCCAGAAATCGGGTTCCAATCCATTGCCGAAACCTCCATCTTCGTTTTGGTAGGACGCTAAATACTGAATGACCCTTTCTCGTGACCCTCCATCAAATAGGTATTCCCATCGTGCCAATTCAAGTGGTCGAGCATTACGCTGCATCCAAATCTTCGTTTTTTTATTCATCCTGTCTCCTCCTTAATCTTAGCGTCTTGAATAGAGCTCGTTAGTCAAGATTAGAAAACTGACCACGGCTACTGGCATATCTTGATGAGAGCTGTTTAAACTTTGTTCACCGTTTTCTATTGCCTCTTTTCCTTCTGCCATTGTTTCATCTAAGGAACTAGATGAAGAATCATTATATTCACTAAACGCGTCAGCAATATATCGTGAATAATGAAAGCATCACTAATATTCGATATCATTTTGCGCCTTATCATTCATTCTTTTGCTTAAGCTTCATAGATAGTAGAACCCTTCCATATAATTATAGAAGAATACATTCTAACTTAGGAGGTCTATTAGCAATGAATTTGTTAGGTATGATTACTTTTCTCTTATTAATTATTGCTGTTGATTATTTTAACTTTGATAGGGATAGAAAAAGATGGGGTTGGTTGAAAGGTGCAAGTCGCGCAAAGAAAGCAATTTGCATATCCTCTATCCTTCTACTTTCTATCATATCTTATCTAGGTTTAAGTATGTGATATTCCCTCTGAAAATTCTTATAATTTTTGTTACTTTTGTAATAAAAGAACAGGCATTTTTTCCTCTTTAATATGAAAAGAATGGCTAATCTCTTGTTTTGCTGGTATCATATGTAAATAGTTAAAATTTTTATTGATTTTTCAATTTGATTACATCTTATAATTGGAGGGTCTATTGGTTTCTTTTTAGCCAAACATACTATATAATGCGCACTAGATGATTTTAATCAAAAAATCATTCTGCTTGCAGGAAGGAGATTGATTATGAAGAAATGGACAGTTTTATTAATGACAAGTTTGATGGTGCTTTTCTTAGCCGCTTGTGGAGGAGACGAAGAAGCAAAAGATGCTGAGAAGAAGGACGAAGGGCAAAACACTGAATTATCTGCTGAAGATAAGAAAAAACAAGAAGAAATGCAGAAGAAATTAGACGAACAAATGGTTGAGGATGATTCAACTGTTGCTGTAGTGAATGATGAAAAAATCTTAGGTGTTGATTATAATTTGACACTTACTACACTACAAGGGCAAATGCAACAAATGGGTCAAGACCCAACTACTAAAGAAACATCTGAACAAATGAAGACTCAAGTAATTGATAGCCTTGTTGGACAAGCACTTATCCTTCAAGAAGCAGATAAAAAAGGGATTAAAGCTTCTGAAGAAGATATCAATGAACAATTTGAGCAGACAAAAGGTCAGTTTGAAGATGAAAAAGCCTTTGCAGCTGCTCTAGAACAATCTAAATTAGATGAAAAAGAATTAAAAGCACAAATCGCTGATAGCATTCAATTCAACCAATACGTTGAAAAAGAAGTACCTACTGGTGAAGTATCAGAAGATGAAATCAAAAAAGCGTATGAAGAAGTAAAAACACAAAGTGAAGGTGCCGATCAAGAAGTTCCAAAACTTGAAGATGTAAAAGAACAAATTAAAGCATCTATTCAACAGCAAAAACAACAAGAAGTACTTGCTCAACATGTTGATGACTTGAAAGAAAAAGGGAAAGTTGATATTAAGATTTAAAATGGTATCTCATCCCGAAACGAAGGGGCATCAATAAGTTAGATACAGTTATATTATTAGGCATTTGGGTAAAATGAGTTCGGTACACTACCGAACTCATTTTTCATTTAAGACTTTTACAGTCAAATGGCAATAGGGATGGACACGTTTAATACATATTTTCCTTCAATCGCTCAGTAATTGATTGTTTTGTCATTTTTTTGTAGGTTAGTAATGGAACTGTCACACAAATAATGACTACGACTAATGACACAAGTACCATTGGGGTGACTGGGAACTGATAGACTGCATATTTTGAGACTGAATTAAATAAAGTGAATAATCCATAAGCTATTCCATTTCCTAATGTCCATACTAATCCCAAGGAAAGCATAGCGTAATATGCGCCTTCAATCGCAACCATCTTATTCACTTGCTTCCTTGTCATGCCAATACTTTCTAATACAGATAACTCTTGTTTTCGGTTGATTATTCCGGTAAACATGATATTAATAAAGTTCACAATGCCTATTAAGGCAAGTAGAACAGAAAACCCACCACCAATAAGTGAGATTGCAATTTTTGATAGCTGCAGATTATCACGTAGGGCTTCTTTTGTTTCGATTTGGAAATCACCGTATTTCTCAGATATCTGTTGGATTTGTTGATGGACTTCCTTGTCTTTTCCTTTTTCGACGGACACATAGACCGACCCGATCACTGGTTGAACTTTACCATTGAAGGTATTCATAAATTTTTCCGGTACTATTAAGGTCGGTGCCCAGTGATTAATTCCGGATGATCTTAGAGAGATTGGTAGGTAGCCTCCAAAATTAACTTTATATTCTTTACCCGAGATTGGATGAGTGATATCAAAATGAATTGGAAGCTCATAGGTTCCCTCCATTGATTGACTTAAATAGACCGTATTTGACTTGGGTAAATCTATATTGCTAGTTATTTCACTGGTCTGAATACTAAATAAACGTACGAAATCCTCACTTTCTAAGCTAATCATTTCACCCTCAAATCGCTTTGCCAGATCTGCTTTTGAAATACTATCCTTAGCCCAATTATAATAAGATGAAAATTCATCCGAAAATTCTGCTTTATATTTAGATTCGTACTGCGGCATAACAGCAGTAACTCCAGGAACTGCTTTAACTTCATTGATTAGTTTGCTCGATAAATTGTAAATTGGTTCAAATTCCCCATCATCACCAACCATATAGCTATTGCGCATTTCAATATCGCTTACCATAGTTCTGGACACATAATTCTCAATATCCAAGCTTTCAACAACTGTAAAAACCGATAAAAATGTTGTTAAACCAAAGAATAAGGACATAAAAACTACAGTGGTCCTTTTACCATGTCGGAAAATGTTTCTCCATGCCATTTTCCCTATTTTTCCACCATGGGTTGTTAACTTCGTTTTTTTATTTTGAATTTTTATATCTGTATAACGAGTTGCTTCTACTGGTGATATCTTCCCAACCTTTCGGGCTGGTTTCCATACACTAATAAGAACAGTCATAAATGCGAAGAAACTACTTAATATAATGAGTACTAACTGTACTTGCCAATATCTAAAGAAATGGGGTAGGCCGCCATATAAAGCAAAACCAAAAGCTAAAGCGATAGCTATGGCACTACCAATTGGAATACCAATGACAGAAAGGCTCAATGCTTGTCCTCTAATAATTTGTTGAAGCTGTTTAGCAGTAGTTCCAATTGTTTTCAAAAGTCCATATGACCGAATATCGTGTGAAATCGATAGATAAAAGATATTATAAATAAGTAAGTATCCACTAAACATAATAAGGAGGATAACTACTCCAATACCTACAAGCATCAACATTTGATCACTTGATCCAGATAAATTAAAGTATGTTGCAAATGCTTGAGAATCAAGTGTTTTTATTTGCTGTTCTAACCGTTCTACTTCATCTTCTGCGGTTATTCCTCTTTTAAACTGAACATCTGCATACCCGTTATTTTCTATGGTGTGATTTGTACTTTCTAAGTAGGCTTTTGAAACAAACCCAATACTGGTTAAAGGATTATTTGAAGCTAGTGGATCAGTAAACCACCCTGTAAGAATAAATTCCTGCATAACCTGATTCCCGTGCTCATCAGAAATCGGTAATTCAATTTTCAATCCCTTTTTCGGTGTTGAACCAGTTAAATGGTTAACTGCTTCAACCGAGAGCATGATTTCATTTTGCTTTTTCGGGTATTCTCCCTTTATTGGATATAATGCATCTTGCTTCATTTGAAATGCTTCTTTTGATAAGTAACTTAATTCAATACAATCATCATCCATTTCACTACTTGCAACTTGTGTAATTTGACCTATTCGTTCAACTGAAGATGATTTATCTAAAGTAGATAACTGTAATTCTGTCGGATTGGTTAAATATGCATCAGCTGCTGTTCCCGCAGATTGAATCCAATTTACTTCATTGAACCGATAAGCATTCATGCCAAAAAGGATCAAGGCACTCAGCATAAAACTTGTTAAAATAATCGCCAGTAATGCTACTTTATTTCTAGACTTATTTTCTTTCAGTAAACGTTTAGATAATGTATGAATGACCTTTCGATTATTAACCTTTAGCATAACCCATACCACCTACGATCTGACCATCCGCTATTCGTATGGTGCGATCAGCCATTTGCGCAATTTCTTCGTTATGTGTAATCATGATAATTGTCTGTTTAAAACGCTCACTTGTTACTTTTAATAAGCCAAGGACGTCTAAGCTTGTTTTACTATCCAGGTTGCCTGTTGGCTCATCTGCAAGTATAATGGACGGTTTTGTAGCCAGTGCTCTTGCTATAGCAACACGCTGCTGTTGTCCTCCTGAAAGTTGATGAGGAAGATTGTATACTTTATCCTTCAACCCTAATAATGTAATAATCTCCTGAACATATTCCTCATCGACCTGATTACCATCTAATTCTATTGGCAAAACAATATTTTCATATACATTTAGGACGGGGATTAAATTAAATTGTTGAAAAATAAAACCGATTTTACGTCTGCGAAAAATAGTTAATTCATCAGGACTTAAGGCAAATAAAGATTGACCATCAACGATTACCTCACCTGAATCTGGAAAATCCAAACCACCAAGCATATGGAGTAAAGTGGATTTCCCACTACCTGATGTCCCGATTATCGTTACAAATTCTCCATGCTCAATTTCTAAGGTAACATGATCTAATGCTTTGACAATATTCGTTCCACTACCATAGAGTTTTTTTAAAGCGTTTGCTGTAACTATGTTCAAATGTCTCTCCTCCAAAATACTTGTTTGTTAACAATGTGATTGTAAAAATTAAATCTTTCTATGTTCTTTCTGAAATCTGTCACAATTGAAAGAAATGAAAAGTATTTATGATTTTGGAAGAAAAACTGAAAACAATGATCCTTGATTTTGCTTAGAGGCAACTTTAATATAACCACCTTGGAGCATAATAATTTCTCTTGTCAAAAACAAGCCAATCCCTACACCTTCCATATGATACACCTCTTTAGAGCGGAAAAAACGAATAAAAATCTTGTTAATTTCAGATTCTTTTATACCAATGCCTGAGTCCTGGATATCTATCCTACAGAAGCTATCATATTCAAGTACCTTAATTGTTATTTTTCCTGCTTCTTTCGTATATTTATTAGCATTATCAACAATATTTAATAACGCCTCTTTTGTCCATTTATAATCAAAACTAGCTTGTTCTAGCCCACATTGAAGATGAATACTTTGTTGCTTCTCGTTAAACATGGGCTGCAAATCTTTAATAATATCTTCTAGTAAAGGTCTCAATAACTGTCGTTTTGGCGTCACATGGATCATACCGGTTTCTAATCGCGAGGTATTTACTAAGGCTTGTACTAAAAAGCTTAATTTTGTCGTTTGATGGTTTAATTGATTAATATAAGTCTTTCCATTCACTGATAAGCCTTCTTCATCTAACAGTTGCCCATAAAGCATAATATTGGATATGGGTGTTTTAGTTTGATGGGCTATATCAGATATTAATGTCTTTATCTCGTCACGTTCTTTTGAAAGCTGTTCTTTAGATGTCCCACTTTCTAAGAGATACTGCCTCATCTTTGATTCTATCGCGGATAATTTTGACTCATCATACGTCGACTCTCTGAATTGTCCGTTCTTAGCTGATTCAATCATCTCAGATAAGCGATTTAACATTCGGCTCATTTTTCGCTCATAATACCATTTCCCAAATAGCCATGTGCTTATAATAGATACAATCATCACCAACAAAACAGCTATTTTTTCCATGAGTAGCCTATCCCGTATACTGTTTCAATTCTATTCTCTACCCCTAACTTATCTCTCAGCCTTTTAATAGCAACCGAAAGAGCATTCTTCTCAACAAATGCTGATTCATCCAACCATACCTTATCTATCAACAGTTCTCGTTGTAGAGTTTGCCCTCTATTGATGATTAATAAGCGCAACAATTTCTGTTCCGTCTTGCTTAATTCTATTGGCAGTGATTGATTCATAAATTGCATTTTTTCAAAGTTGAAATAAAAATTTCCGATTTGATAAATATCTGTATTCTGATGAGATTGTTGTCTACGGAACACCGCTGAAACTCTTGCCCGTAAGATCATTAAACTGAATGGTTTCGTTATATAGTCATCGGCACCAAGTTCTAACCCTCTCACAATATCGACTTCAAGATCATTTGCTGTCAGAAAGATGAAAGGACACAAGTCATTCTTCATCATAGCTTGAATCCATTCAACACCATTTCCATCTGGCAAATTAATATCTACAAGCATCAAATCATATATATCCTTATGTAAAGCAACAGTCGCTTCTTCTAATGTATATACTTGAGTAAATGAATAATTATCTTGTTTCAAACTCAGGGTAATGCCTTGATTCAGTGAAATATCATCCTCTATTACTAAAATTTTTTTCATCCTTACGCTTCCTTCCTAGAGACAATTGACATAAACCTGTCCCCCTTTTATTTATCCTTTCCATACTAGACGTATGTAAAAATGCATTCATCAGTTTTAAGTAAAAGCTACAAGTTAGCACCTCAATCAGGGAAAATCATCTTCTTTACATATTAAGTACTTCTCAGAGTTTGTGCAAACAACATCAGCTATTAACAATTGAACACGCTTCCCTTTATCTTGACCTTTTAGTGCTTGTTTCCCATTGCTTTGAAATTTCATTGATTAATGATAAACGCTTCATTTTTTCAAACATAATTAATATACATCCATAACAAATTCATGGTATAAACAGGTGTAGGAAGAAAATAATAGTAGGTATCCATATATGTAAAAGGGAGCGTGGATGATGACTTATATTTTATTACTTGTTGGATTCGCATTATTGATTAAAGGGGCTGATCTTTTTGTTGACGGTTCTTCCAATATTGCTAGGTTGTTAAGAGTCCCGCCCATTTTAATTGGGTTAACGATTGTGGCATTTGGTACAAGTTCACCTGAGGCTACTGTTAGTATTATTGCGGCACTTGAAGGAAGTGCAGATGTTTCACTAGGGAATGTACTTGGAAGCAATATCTTTAATATCACACTTGTGGTCGGTGTTACAGCCTTTTTATATCCATTGAAAGTACAAAGTGAAACCATAAAAAAAGAAATCCCTTTCACATTACTTGCAAGTGTTACTTTGCTCATTCTTATGAGTGATGTGGCATTACAGGGTTTTGATAGTAATTTACTTACTCGTAGTGATGGTCTTGTCTTTTTATTATTTTTATCTATATTTCTGTACTATGTCATTGAAATTGGTCTAAAAAGTAGGCAGAATAAAGAAAATATAACTACTCCTAAAGACATTACGTGGGGTAAAAATATATTCATTTCGATTTTAGGTCTGGCGGCCATTATTTTTGGTGGGAATTTGGTCGTTAACAATGGGACAGAAATTGCGTACTCCCTCGGTATGAGTGAAACATTAGTAGGGTTAACAATTGTTGCAATAGGGACCTCTCTACCGGAGCTAGTAACTTCAATTACTGCAGCGTTAAAAAAAGAGAGCGAAATCGCTTTGGGTAATATTGTAGGTAGTAATATTTTTAATATTTTATTTGTACTTGGTGCCTCGGCAACCATCTCACCATTAGCCGTAAATGATAAAGTCTTTATTGATGTCATTCTTATGATAATCTTAACGATTGTTCTATTTATATTCTCGCGGACCAGTTTTAAAATCGGCAAAAGAGAAGGGTTCATTCTCGCTGTCGCATACATTATTTATTTGGTTTATATTATTATTCGTAATTAAAAAATGCTATAAAATAATTGAATGTGCATGATAAAAAAAGACTTCCATTTCTAGTTTGAAAGTCTTTTTTGTTTACCCTATATGTTTGGCTTACGACATTTGATAATAAAGCTAGTCGGTAATAGACTAGCTTTATCAGGTGAATACCAGCCATTACTATGTCTTTCTTTATCTTCTTCTGTTATACAGACCTCTTCGATTATTTGCTCAATATGAAAGCCAGAAGCAATAAGTAAATTTATATATGTACTTAATTTATATTGTTGCATTGTTGCTGGTTCCTGCCATGCATGATGATTATAAGCACCTTCCTCATGATAGCTTTTAGTCATAACGAGTTGTCCATTTTCGTGGCTCATTCTATTATATAGTGGGTGCTCCCAACTAAAGATAAATAAACCACCATCATTTAAATATTGAAAGACATTGGCCAATGTCTTTCTTAAATCCGTCGACCATCCGATCGCGTATATTGAAAAGACAATATCAAAATACGCACTTGGAATACCAGGATTCTCTTCCATTGGAGACTCAAATAATTGAATCGATGTATTACTTTCTGCTAATAAGTGCTTAGCTGTTTGAATTTGCACATGAGATAAATCAAGCCCCCATAACTCACTAGGAGATTTTCCATCTAAATATTTGATTGAATGACCACTCCCACATCCTAATTCCAATATCCTCTTTCCTTTCACCTCACCGAATAACTGTAAATCTTCTTCTGTAGGTGCGAACGGACCATATTCAGGTAGCGGGTTTCTAGCAAAAAAACGCTCTGCGGCTTTATCCCAACTTTTTTTGTTTTGTACTAACGTTTCATTATTCATACTTTCACCTCTTAAGAACATACATTCGACTATTGAGTAGTGAAACCCTGCAAATTATTTTCGTATTTTAAAAAAAAGCGATATATACATACCATTGTGTATTATTCTTTTAGTCCTTTCCTTTCAGTTCTTTCCACCTAGCAATAGCCACATTCACTCGATGTGCATTTATAATTAACTATTCTAGCATGTTGCAAGATTTAAAATTTTTCTAAAAAAATTGAAAAGAGCATCCTAAAAATTAGGACGCTCCATTACTTTATGCTGTTACAGTGCTTTTATCGAATTCTGTTACAATGTAAGTTCCTGATGTATTAAAATTGCTCATTTCTTCAAAGATTTTTGTTACTTCTGATAAACTGATTTCTGCTGTTACCATCTTACCTGGTGTTATTTTCCCTTGCAATACTAAAGGAAGTAATGAATCAAAACGGTGATTCGGCATCCCTAAAGTTCCGATAAATTGGATTTCTTGCATAACCATTTGATCAATAGGTAAGGCAATCTTTCCGCCTTCAACCTGTGTTGTCACTCCAACTTGCAAGTGACGACCACGTTTAGCTAAACTATTAATCCCATTTAAACATGTATCTGCAATACCAAGGGCATCAATTGATACATTCGCCCCACCACCAGTGATTTCCTTCACTGCATGAACCGGATCTACTTCTTTACTATTAATCACTACATGTGCTCCCATTTGCTTAGCCAACTCTAGATTCTTTGGATTAATATCGACACCAATGACGGTTGCACCAATGGAAGCAGCAATATTAATGGCATTTAAGCCCACTCCTCCACATCCATAGACCACTACCCACTCACCTGGTTCCACTTTTGCTCGATCGACTACTCCATGAAAAGCTGTCATTAAACGACAACCTAATGCAGCACCATCTAGAAAACTAATTTCATCTGCTAAAGGAATAATATTGCGGTCACCCAATGGAACTCCTACATACTCCGCATACCCCCCATTGTAAGTCGAACCCGGAATAAAGGAAGAGTGACAGAGGTTAGAGTGGCCTTGTAGGCAATAAGGACATGTACCATCACTACCAGAGAAAGGAACGATAACGCGGTCTCCTTTTTTATAGTTTTTCACATTTTTACCTACTTCTTCGACAACACCAGTAAATTCATGACCTAATATTTTTTGGGTAATCGGTATATCTCCTGCCCAGTAATGCCAATCACTACGGCAAACGCCATTTGCTTTTACCTTTACAATCACCCCATTCTCATCAATTGTAGGGTCAGCGACCTCTTGAACAATTGCATTTTTTATTCCTTCAATTACTAATGCCTTCATAACATCAGCTCCCTATCCATGGTTAATGGCAACACTTTTTACTTTTGTATAAGCTTCTATACCTGCTAATCCTAATTCCGACCCTATTCCACTTTGCTTAAATCCAGTTAATGGGATATTGTCATCAGTTAAATAATATTCGTTGACCCAAACAGAACCAGCATTTAATGAATCAACCATTTTATGGGTTGTCTCTATATTTGTCGTCCACACACCTGAAGCTAGTCCATATTCTGTAGCATTCGCTCTCTCAACGACTTCCTCGATTGAATCAAAAGGCATAATGCAAAGGACAGGACCAAAAATCTCCTCATAGACAGACTGACATTTTTCATCAAGTCCTTCGATAATTGTTGGTAAATAGAAGTTTCCTTGTTGAAGATCTGGACTATCAGGTCGTTTCCCCCCGGTGAGAATGGTAGCTCCATCTTTTTTGGCAAGTTCAACATATTTTTCTACAGTGGTTATTTGGTTTTTCGAAATGAGTGGCCCCATTTGAGCATTTGGATCAAGAGGATCACCTAAAACAAAGCTTTCTGCTATTTCAACAAGCTTCTCCTTGACCGTATCGTAAACAGAACGTTCAATATATAGTCGTGAGCCTGCCGCACACACTTGCCCTGTATTCATGAGGATCGCTTTTATAGCGCCAGGAATCGCTTTGTTTAAATCCGCATCTGCAAAGATTATGTTTGGCGATTTGCCCCCTAGTTCGAGCGTGATTTTCTTTAAAGATTTCGAGGCTTTTTCCATAATTCGTCTTCCCACACTAGTTGAGCCTGTGAAACCGATTTTATCGATATCAGGGTGTGATGTAATCGCTTCCCCGAGCTTCCCTCCTGCACCTGTAACAATATTAACCACCCCAGGGGGAAAACCAGCTTCTTCTATTAATTTACCAATATATAAAGTAGATAAAGATGTTTGTTGTGAAGGTTTTATCACAACAGTATTCCCGGCTGCTATTGGAGCAGCAATCTTCCAACATGCAACTAAAGCAGGGAAGTTCCATGAGGTGATCTGACCACAAACACCAAGGGGTTCACGTTTAGTAAATGCATGGATATTTCCACCACTAGTTAGTTCGAGAGTATTGCCATAAAGCTTTGTTGCCCAACCAGCATAGTAACGAACATGATGTACTGCATTCTCTGCAAAGCCACCTGCAACTGCAAGTGTACCACCATAATCAAGGGCATCCAGTTGCGTAATAACTTCTAAATTTTCTTCTAATAAATCCGCTAGCTTATTTAATAATCTAGCTCTCTCTCTTGGAGCTGTATTTTTCCAGCTACCTTCAAAAGCTCGTCTGGCAGCCTTTACTGCTACATCGAGATCTTCCTCATCCCCTTCATAGATTTTTGCCAGAATTTCATTCGTTGTTGGGTTAATAGATTCATACACTTTCCCCTTAATTGCCGGAACCCATTTGCCATTTAAGAACATTTCCTTTGTTCCACTTAAAAACGCTTGAACGATCGGATTAATTTCTAACGTAGTATTGGCCATGCTCATTCCTCCTAATCAGACTTGAATTTTATTAACTCCTAAAACATATCCTTTGTAACCCTGTTGAGAGACCTTGTTACATATTTGGCGATAATTGTCTAAACCACCTAAATAAATTAAGAAATCTGGTGACTTTCCATCAATATTAGATCCTGTATACCAGGACGCTGTTTTTGTAAATAGCGTATTATGGGCAAGCTCTGTACAATCCTTACTCCATTGCCTTTGTGCATCCTCAGTTGGCTCAATCGTTTTCAGATGATGTTGACGCATGTACTTTAGGCAATCTGATATCCATTCAACATGTTGTTCAATGGCTGACGGTACATTGGTTAAAACAGAAGGACTTTGTGGCCCAGTAATCGTAAAAAAATTTGGGAATCCTGCTAAGCCAAGTCCTAAATACGTCTCAACTTTTTTCCCATTTTGCCACTTGTCTCTAAGGGACAGCCCTTTACGTCCTTTTATATCTAGTTTCAATAGCGTCCCTGTCATGGCATCATAACCAGTTGCAAAAACAATCAGATCTAGTGGATATTCTTTTTCCGTTGTTTTAATTCCGTTTTTTGTTATACACTCAATTGGTTGCTGTTGTAAATTTACTAATGTGACATGTTCTTGGTTATACGTATCATGATAGTTTGTATCTAAGATTGGGCGTTTTGTTGCGTAGTAATAATATGGAAGGAGATCTTCAGCAACTTCAGGATTTTTAATTTTTGCACGAATTTTATTTCTAAGAAATTCTGATACTAACTCATTTGATTTCTCATTAATCGTTATATCATTAAATGCATTGTTTAAAATCATCCCCCCTTTGTCCCAAGCATTTTCTAAGATTGTATTGCGTTCCTCTTCTGACGTTTCTACTATGGATTTGGTTGCTTTAGGAATGGGTAATCCTGAAGGTGAGGTTAACATGATTCTTCGTGCTGAATGAAACTCATCTTTAAATTGTTCAACTTCCTCGTGCGTAAATGAACGATTTCTAGTTGGTACAGAATATTGCGGTGTTCGTTGAAATACATAGACTTCTTTCGCAGTTTCTGCAATAACAGGAATCGATTGTACACCACTAGAGCCTGTGCCAATCACTCCCACACGCTTGCCTTTAAAATTAACGTCAGTATGTGGCCATTCACCGGTATGGTAGCTTTGACCTTGAAAATCTGCAATCCCTTTAAAGTTGGGAATACTTGAGGTGGATAGGCAGCCGACGCCTGAAATTAAGTAAGTTGCTGCAAACTCATCACCTTTTCCCGTTGTAATGTGCCACATTGAATGTTCTTCATTCCAAACGGCCGATTTGACTTCCGTATTAAATTGCATATATTGCCTAACATCTAATTCATCAGCTACGAAATTCAAATAGCTTAAAATTTCATCTTGACCAGCAAACCTTTTAGACCAAGACCACTTTTTATATAAATCCTCTGAGAACATAAAATTATAATAAAAACTATCTGAATCACATCGGGCACCAGGATACCTAGCGACATTCCACACGCCACCAACTCCAGCTGCCTTTTCAAATGTCTTTACAGAAAAACCGTCTTCGTGTAATTTATACGTCATATAGATTCCAGAAAAGCCAGCACCAATCACTACAGCGTCAACATATTGAGTCATTCCTTATCCCCCTTTGTAGTGTAATAGATGATTTTTAGAACATATGATCTTTAGCTACTTATTTACTGCTTTCTCTCCCCCTTGGTGGACATTATTTAAAAATTTCACAATATGTTGAACAGACTCTTTTGTTTCTTCTTCAAAGAAATCCATATTACTGTAATAACCATGGACTGCCCCTGATATCACTTCATATTGAACAGGTACACCGTCTCGTCTTAACTTTTCTGCATAAGCAATTCCCTCATCTTTTAGAACATCATTTTCCGCTGCGATAATAATAGTTGGGGGTAGCCCTTGAACAGTATCGTATTTTAATGGTGATACATCGGGATGACTATACATTTTTTCATCACCTACATAATGGAAACCAAACCATTTCATAAGATCTCGATCGAGACCATATCCCTCAGCAAATTCATTATAAGAATTGGTATTGAATTCCAAGTTTGTGACTGGGTATATAAGAACTTGTGATTGAATGGATGGCCCATTGTTTAAAGCTCTCTTGGCAATAACCGTGGATAAGTTCCCACCAGCACTATCTCCACCAACAGAAACTTTAGTTAAATCTACATTAAGCTCTTCTGCATGATTAGCTACCCATTCTAGTGCTGTATAGCAATCATTCATTGGAATGGGAAATTGATTTTCCGGAGCAAGACGATAATCCACAGAGATAACTACCGTTTTAGCCTCTGTCGCTACTAATCGATTGGCCGCTTCAAACATTTCAACAGAACCAATGACCCAACCGCCTCCATGATAATAAACTAGTGCTGGAAAAGGCCCTTCTCCTTCCGGTGAATAAATACATAATCGTATTTCTGCTCCATCATTTACTTTAATTAAGCGCTCTTCTCTGCGATGAATATGAGGTAGAATATTTTGTTCAGGTATTGGGGCATTTTTCTGAATTTCCTTTAATTCAATTGGATCAAATGATTCGATTTTCGGACCAGAATAAAAGCTCTCCAAATACAATTTTGCTCTTTCAGATAAACTTGCCAAATGATCTCCTCCTTTTTACTCAGAAAATTGTAATCGCTTACAATGATATTGTATAATCTAAATATTCTAACAACTATTCCTACTTTTTGATAAAACAGTACATACTTTAAGTCAAATTACAAATAAACTATGCCATTAGGTAATGAATATATAAGACTAAATTAAAAAAGGAGAGTGTATTTATTGGTTAAATTAGATAAATGGGAAAGTAACGTAGATAAAATAAAGGCAGCTATCAATCAAGAGCATAAAATTAAAATAATATTGGAAAGCTTTCTTACTGATTTTTCATTAAATGAAGCGATGTTATTTCGATATTCTCCGATAGACCACTTAGCGGAGGGGATACTTTCTGCTACTAAGTCAGAGTTCAAACATATTTCCTCTATAAGGGATGATATCACTTCTATTCCGGCCATATTCAAAGCTATTAAAACGAGAACACCACAATATTACGAAGGAAATAACTTCCATTTAAATATATCAAAAAAATATATTATCGCAGATAACCAAGATGCTCTATTGGTTGTTCCTATCATATTTAACCAAGTTGTCATTGGCTATTTTCTGGGATCCCAATTTAAGAAGCCCTTTGACCTTAAACTATTAATAGAAGCAACTTTATTTAGCAAGGACATTGGGGAAATTTTATTCAATCAATTTAATTTTATCGAGGAGGCAGAAATAAAACTATCGAAACGTGAATACGAAGTAATGAAATGTACTGCAAGCGGTTATAGTACGAAACAAATTGCCCATATATTAGAGATTAGTGAAACGACGATTAAACAATATATCAAAAGTGTCATGGCAAAAACCAATACATTAAATCGAACACATGCTGTAGCGTTTTTAATTCAAAAAAATATTCTTAAATAAGATGGGATTTTGTTAGAATCTCTTTACGTTCTTGTGAAAAAATACAGCTCATAAAAGTATCCTTTTATATAATGTAGAATAAGGTTTTGGATAAAAGAAATACCCCTCTATAAAAGATGGAATTTTCATACTTTTATTCTATCTAAAAGGGAGCATATCATTATAATCTAATATTTGTTTTCTAGTATAATATTTCGTCTTAACGGAATCAAAATCGGATAGTTCTTTAAATCACTTGAATTAAACTCATAAAATCTTCCAAGATTGCATTGTAAAGCCTTAAACACTTAGCTAACTTCTAAAATGAATATTGCTTGCCTCCCTAATTTTCGTTAATTACCAATTGTAGAAACTAAATATATTAATATAAATCACTCTTTCTAGCTCTATAATCACACCATTTTGGAACTCCTGGTTAATGACGTTAGAAGCATTATTTATCGGGATGTTCGCTCATACCCGTGGTTTAGTACCAGGCTTAACAGTTGAAACAAGTGATCGGATTATTCCGTTATTCTTCTCTACTTATGCACTGGTATTTGGGGCGATTGTAGTAGCAGCTGTAATTGCAGCGGGAATCTCGTCTATTAATAGGGCGTTATTATCATCTGCTAGGTTATTAGTTAATGATATTTATGCCCGATTTATCAAAAAGAACGCTTCTTCTGCTGAGATTTACCTTGAAGAAATATCATCAAGACCTGAATTTCAATCATTAGAAAATGAACTAACGAGTGGAGGTAGCTCCATCGTCAACCCACTTAGGCAATTTATAGCCGAGCCTGTATACGGAGAAGAAAAGATTATTTATGCCGATATTATTCTCGACCAAATAGCAGAAAGCAAATTTGACTTTGATGTATTTGGCCATTATGCAAGGCCTGATATCTTTCAACTGACTATCAATGAAAAAGAACAGGAAAACGTCGTTTGGAAAGGATAAAATGATAAAATGCTCGCTAAGATTTTGATTTTCTAAGCACGAACCAGGGGATTCTAGGGTTAGATCTAACCCTAGAATTCCCTATATAAACTTGGTAACCAATTTTAAAATCATACTAAATAAGTATAATAGCAGTAGTCAAAAATACCGGATGTAATAATTATACATTATTTTAAACTATTAGGATTTGTAAATGACTTTCACTATTCACACTCCTATTTGTTATAGCTTTAAATAAAAGAATGAACTATAAAAACTGTTTGTACTACTAAGTTAGACTTATGTGATTTATGTTTCATAGGTTTATCTACCCATTGCGACATTTTTTACATCTATTACCTTAAAATATAGATATGTATAGTTGAACTCATATCAACACCGTTTGGTAAACAGATACCATATACAAGTTATAGTCATTTAGCAACACTACACTTTGTACATTAAATATATCTGATCTGAAATATACTCTGAACTATAGTGAATCCCCTTTCGTATCCACCACATAATGATGCCTACTAAAGAGGCAGTTTTAATTTCAATGGAAACATAATCGTCAGGTAAATCTTTCTCTGTATTCTCTCTTCGTACTTCTATTAATTTTCTTATCTGTAGAAATAATTGATCCTCAAACTGATTTAAATTGAATAAAGTTTGTAAATAGTTTCGATGGATATACAAGAAATCTAATAAATGTGTTAGTTGCTGTTTTTCTGTTAAATCTTTTACTTGAATTAATGAAAAGATTCTAGAAGAAAGATCATTTACTAGCTCTTCTGTCACTTGCGTTAATAAGTCTTCTATATCTAAATAATGCAAGTAAAATGTGGTTCGATTTAAGCCTGCTTTTCCAGCTACTTTCTGAACTGTCAAATTCGAAATGGTGTAGCCTTCCTCTCCTAAGAGAGAGAGTACAGATTTTTTAAACATTTCTTTTGTACGTATGGTACGTGGATCTTCTTTTTTAGAATTAGACATTTATAACTCCTTCGTATATTTTCATTTGACTTCAACGACAACTACTGATCAATATGTCGATTAGTATACACTCGCAAATAAAACTGTTCATGGTCATCAAATTATATATTTGTTACTATAAATTTTATCGACGTCATGTTGATAATGCAAATTGGAGTAAGGAGTATATATATGGAAAAGGAAATAACCAAAAGAAGTAAAAATATTTTAATGGTTGTATTAATTGCTGGCTGCTTTTTATCAACATTAAATCAGACTTTATTAAACGTGGCTATGAGTGGTTTTATGGACATTTTTGAAGTATCCGCTGCAACTGTACAATGGTTATCAACGGGATTTATGTTAGTAAACGGGGTTTTAGTACCGATAACAGCATTTTTAATGAAACGATTTACAACTAGACAGCTGTTTATTAGCTCGATGTTCTTTTTATTGTTTGGTTCAGTCCTATGTGCTTGTTCAATCAATTTCGGCATGTTATTAACAGGAAGAATGATTCAAGCCATTGGTGCTGGCATTATCATACCTTTATTAATGACAGTTGTTTTGTATTTATATCCGATTGAAAAGCGTGGAAGTGTTATGGGTACTATTGGCTTTGCGATGATTTTTGCACCAGCTATTGCTCCTACATTATCCGGTTTTATTATGGAATTTTCATCATGGAGATGGCTATTTATTGGAATAACTCCTTTTATATTAATCGTTATTATACTTGCCTTTAAATATTTAATGAATGTGGCAGAAACATCAAAAGCAAAGTTAGATATTCTAAGTGTCATTTTATCAACATTTGGTTTTGGTTCTATTTTATTTGGATTTAGTAGTGCAGGAAGCAAAGGCTGGGATGACCCTGTTGTTATTACGACCATTATTACCGGATTAATTGTTACGACTTTATTTTGTTCACGTCAATTGACTTCCAAAGATCCATTGTTAAATCTCTCTATATTTAAGTATAAAATATTTACACTCACATCACTAATCAATGTACTAATTACTATGATTATGTATGCTGATTTAATCCTACTACCCATCTACTTACAGGATGGTCGAAGTTTTACAGCTTTTGAAGCAGGTTTACTTTTATTACCTGGTGCGATAATTAATGCTTTCTTATCACCGGTCACAGGTAGGATGTATGATAAATACGGCGCCAAGCCACTTTTTATAACAGGTCTAGTGTTTATTATTATTGCGATGTGGGGCGTGATTGATTTATCAGCATCAACTACCTATTTTTATTTATTGTTACGAACATGTATTTTACGAATTGGCTTAAGCTTTATTACGATGCCTATAAATACAGCGGGTTTAAACGCGTTACCAAGAGAGTTAGGTTCCCATGGTTCAGCAGTAAACAATACTATTCGTCAATTAGCAGGTGCGATTGGTACTGCAGTAGTTATCACGATTTACACCATTCAATCTACATCTTATGCTCAAGAATTATCCCTTGAAAATGGGCATATTTCTGCCGTTCAACTTGCTAAATTGGCATCTATCTTTGGCTCAAGTAGTGCCTATATATTTATGTTAGTTTTATCTTTTGCGGCACTAATTTTAGCATGTTTTATGCCTACTCAAAAAGCAAAGAATCACAAAAATACAACTAAAAAAAATGTATTTAAACAAAGCCCCAATTAATTTACAAAAATTAGCATACCTAACGTTTTTATCAGGTATGCTATTTTTTGTACACTTAATAAATAGCAAACACACAAAATAGTACTCTCATTTTATTACTAAAATCTTACTCTCTTATTATCCTCACCTACCTAAAACGAACTGTGACTCTGCATCTTCAGATTTATCTTCTAGAGGAATAATTCTTAGTCATTTTTACTTATTCAGCACTACTCTTCTTGCTATTAAATCTGATCGCATTTTTCATAAACTAATTTTCCTCATTTATTAATAACTTTCTTTTTTGAAAGTGAACCAAACAAATTATTTTGCTCTCTTTTCAGCTAATGAAATATCAATCTTCTTTTAAAAATTATATATTCATATTGACAAACCACTAAAAACATTATACTCTTTAAAACGTAATCGTTACGATTAAACAGAAAAGACATGCATCTGAGGAAATCATACTCAATACATATTGATCAGCCTTCTAAAAGTATATTCTTTAAAACGTAATCGTTACGATTAAATCCAACGCGAAAGGATGTTTATTTTGAAAAGACCGTATTTATATTTAAGTGTATTGGCTTTAAGTTTAGCATTAGTAGCTTGTCAAGATTCAGAAAAAACAGCAACTACTAACAGTACTTCTGCAGAAGAAGGGGAATCTACAAATGATAATGCAACTTCAGCAGAAACAGCAGATATTGCGATCGATGGCTTAGGTGATCATTATCACACTGGGGATACCATTGAATTGGCTGCTGTATTAAGTGAAGATGCTGATTATGATCACTGGCATTGGTATACAAGAGAAAGTGGTCAATCAGAATGGGAGGTTGCATCTGGTCAAGAAGGTGACACCTTCTCAGGCGAAGCAAGCGTCGATGGTTTAGAAATTAAAGCAGCTCTTTACAACGATAATCATGAGGTATTTGCTGAATCAGAACCGGTAACTATTGTTATTGATGATCATCATGGGAATGATGAAGAAAGCAAACAAATTTATCAAGGGTATTTTGATGATGATCAAGTAGCAGATCGTGAATTAACAGACTGGGAAGGCGATTGGCAGTCTGTCTACCCTTACCTTTTAAATGGTGATTTAGATGAAGTCTTTGCACATAAAGCTGAAGAAGGTGACATGACTGCGGAAGAATACAAAGACTATTATACAGAAGGTTATGTAACAGACGTCGAGCGTATTGTTATTGATCATGGTAATGTAACGTTTTACAAGGACGGAGAAGAGTTTTCTGGAGACTACGAATATGATGGCTATGAAATTCTGACTTATGAAAAAGGAAATCGCGGTGTTCGTTTTATCTATAAACTTGCAGAAAAATCTAATGAGATGCCTCAATACATTCAATTTAGTGACCATATCATATCCCCTCAGAAATCTAGTCATTTTCATCTTTATTGGGGAGATGATCGCGAGAAATTATTGGAAGAAGTAACTCACTGGCCGACTTATTATCCATCTAACTTAGACGGCGATGATATTGTCCGTGATCAATTAGCCCATTAATACTTTGGAGAAGAGATGGATTGGTCCTCTCTTCTCTCTACTTTTGCAACACATTCTAACAAGGAGATTCATAGATAAAATGAAAAAACACCAAACTATATTCATATGTTTTACCGTGATAGCATTTCTTTTTGGTTGTCAGTCTCAAAATTCAAAAGAAGTTGGAAATAAGAATGAATCTGAAATAACTGTTGTCGCTTCCTTCTTACCGATGTATGAATTCACCAAACAAGTAGCTGGTGATCGAGCAAATGTTCAACTTATGGTTTCAGAAGGTCAAGATACCCATCACTACGAGCCTAGTGCCCAAGATGTAGCTGCTGTCAGTCAAGCAGATGTGTTTGTCTACAGTAGTGAAGAAATGGAGTATTGGGTAAAGAGCCTACTTAATACGGTAGAGAACAACAATCTCGTTATAGCACGTGCTGCAGACGGTCTCTATGAATCAAACCATGAAAATGTGCATGATGAACACGACTCAACTGGAACAGAACAAGTGAAGATCAATGGGGTAGCAGATCATTACCATACGGGTGATGAAATTCAACTTTCAGCTGAATTAATAGGAAATGCCGATTATGATCACTGGCATTGGTATCAGCAGTTAGATGAGAGTGAAGAATGGGAAGCTATTTCTGAGCAAAGTACTGAAACGTTGACAATGGTTGCTCCAGATAAAAGTTTAAATATTCGTGCTGTTATTTATGATGATAATCATAATAAATATGCAGAATCAGAGCCAGTAGAAATTAATATTGATAACCATGATAACCATGTAGACACTGAACATAACCATTCCAAGAAGGAAGCGGAAATAAACATTAAAGGGTTAGCAGATCATTATCATACAGGTGATGTTGTTACATTAGAAGCTGTGCCGACTGATTCATTCAATCATAATCATTGGCATTGGATGATGAGAGAAGATGCTAACCAAGAATGGAAAGCAGTACCAAAACAAGTAACCGATCATTTTGAGTACAAAACCACAGGAAAAAGCTTTGAATTGAAAGCTGTTCTTTATGATGATAAACATCATATTCAGGCAGAATCTAACCCTGTATCTGTGTTAATTGATGATCACGAAGAACAAGATCCTCACATATGGCTTGATCCAGTTTTAGCACAAAATCAAATCAAAGCGATTCGTGATGCCTTAATTGAGGCAGATCCAGGTGGAGAAGAAATATATGAGAAGAATGCTGAATCCTTTATGAATGAACTTAAGGATCTAGATGAGGAATATCAAACTACTTTAAAAGATGCGAAAAATCGTGTTTTTGTCGTGCAACACCAGGCATTTGGCCATCTGGCGAAACGTTACAACCTAGAACAAATTGCGATTGGGGGATTATCTACAGAAGTTGAGCCCAGTCCTTCACGTATTGCGGAAATCGGTCATTTAGTCGAAGAGAATAACGTACCTGTGATTTATTATCAACAAGGAGCGAGCTCCTCCATTGCTCAAACCGTTGCATCAGAGACAGGAACAGACACAGCTGTATTGTATGATTTAGAGGTACTTTCTGAAGAATTATTAGAAAATGACTTAGGTTATATTGAAGCTATGCGTCATAACCTTAAAGCATTGCAACTTAGTGTACATTAGAATCAATTGGTGAAGGCGGTTATTTAAAAAAGGCTAACTAACCAAGGTTTGGGTTTGCATCATTCTAGTTAGCCCATCTGGTTAATTTAACTTCTATCTATTAGATAAAGAATCAGATAGACGATCCTGCAATCCTTCCACCTTATTTTTGGAAAATGAAGAAAGGTAGATGAAAAAGTGTTCTATATAAAAGTAGATGATCTCTCTTTCCACTACGAAAAAGAACCCGTCTTAACAAATATTTCATTTGAGCTAAACCCGGGTGATTTTGTCATGTTAACCGGTGAAAATGGCGCCGCAAAAACAACTTTGTTACGTAATATCTTAGGATTGCTTAAGCCTACTATGGGGGAAGTTACGCAGTCTCCTACGAATCGATATGGTGAGAAGTTAGTGGTTGGATATGTTCCCCAACAAGTATCTTCATTTAATATTGGTTTTCCTAGTACAGTCTTAGAATTAGTTCAATCAGGACTCTATCAAAGGGGCAAGTGGTTTAAAAAGTTGACTGAAGCGGATAAAGATCAAGTGAAACGATCCCTTGAATCTGTAGGATTATGGGAGATGCGTCATAAAAAAATTGGTGAATTATCAGGAGGCCAAAAACAACGAATATCGATCGCACGTGTATTTGCTACAGATCCGGACTTATTTGTTCTAGATGAACCTACTACAGGAATGGATAAAAAATCACGGGAGGAATTCTACCAATTATTGCGACATCAAAGTGAAATACACGAAAAAGCAATTCTGATGGTGTCGCACGACCACGACGAATTACGAAATTATTGTAATAAACATATTGAACTTGTTCGAAAGGAGGAATTGCCTTGGAGATGTTTCTCTATGAATTCATGCAGAGAGCTTTCCAAGCCTCGATTCTCATCTCTTTAATTGCCCCTATGCTAGGCTTGTTTCTCATACTACGGAGACAGTCTCTGATGGCAGATACTCTAGCTCATGTTTCTTTAGCTGGTGTAGCACTTGGATTATTAGTTAGTATCAATCCGACTTGGACGAACATTATCATGGTGGTGATCATTGCGATCTTACTGGAATACTTACGTATGTTATATCGCACCTATTCAGAAGTTTCAATTGCTATTTTAATGTCTGGCGGGATGGCCTTAGCATTGTTTTTAATGAGTTTGAACCAAGGTGGAACTACACTTAATATCAATCAGTTTTTATTCGGTTCTATCGTAACAATTAGCACACAACAAGTATGGATGCTCTATCTCTTAGCGGGAATCATCGTCATACTATATATCATTTTCCGTAAGGCGATGTACGTTTTAATATTTGATGAAGAAACAGCGTTTACTGCTGGATTACCAATCAAAACGATGTCGATTGCCTTTAATGTATTAACCGGAGTAACGATTGCTATTATTATGCCTATAGTTGGCTCCCTGCTCGTATCCGCCATTTTAATTCTTCCTGCAGCCATTTCTATGCGATTGAGCCGTAGCTTTGCAAGCACAATTCTATTAGGGATACCTATTGCGTTGACTGGTATGTTAAGTGGTTTATTTACATCTTATGAGTATGGTACGCCTCCGGGTGCCACTATCACTTTAATCTTATTGGCCCTATTTGTGATAGCAATCATAGTAAAAAAAGTGATGAAACAAAACCAAAAAGAAAAAATCACTTTGAAAGAACAGCAATAAATGGTACAACATCATAAAACCAAGCTTCATAAGGTTCTGGTTCTATGTCTTGTTAGGGTGGGGATACTATCTCCACCCTTAATTTATCTTATAGATACTTTTATTTAGAGTATTTATATTCAGAGGTTAAGTAGTTTTTTAACTCTCCACTTAAACTTTGTTCTATTTACCTTTACCTCTAGATAAATTTCAACATTCATTTAAGATATTTTTCAAGTATCATAATATCTTATCTGTTTGAAATAGCGTTCCGTACATATCGAACATTTATATATACTCTCGATGAATAACGTTCATGGCCTCGTCTATCCCTTCAACAACCTTATCCAACTCAATGTCTTTGAGTCTCTCCTGGTGCTCTTTTAATGTTTGCTCTCCTGCCCCAGTTTTGACTAAGATTTTCATTGCACCTACTTTTGAAGCGGCAACCATATCACTCCAGCGGTCGCCAATTACGACGGTTCGAGCTAGGGAAAGCTTATAATCTTCTGCTGCTTGCTGGAGCATTTCAGTATTTGGTTTGCGACATTTACATTCCGCTTCAGGGGCATGAGGGCAAATATACACTTGATCGAATCCGAAAGAAAGTAATTCGTGAATAAATGCCGTTTTTGTCGTTAATCCTTTCGCAATTCCAGGTTGGTTCGTGAAAGCAAAAACCTTTATTCCCTTTTCCTGTAACTTGCTTATATTTTCTTTTACACCGGGAAAGAGTCTAAATTCCCCAGGATAATGGATGGTGTCATCGCCACCAATTGTGCCATCTCTATCTAAGAAAACGGCTTGTATTTTATTGTTTTTCTTCATGATGACTGTTCCCCCATAGGCGATTAACCGTTAACAGTTTTTCTTCAGCAAAAGCCATCTCATAAATATCAGGTTTTGTTGTTTGTTGAAAAAATTGAAAATCAAACTGTTTTTGAAAGTAATTCATTATAATCGTCATGATATTTCCATGTGTCCCAATAACAATAGATTCTCCCTTATAATTGTTTAAAATCTCTTTTATGACTGGAATAGAACGTTCTTGTGCGGCAACTCTGGATTCTCCTCCAACTAAACAGTAATTTTTGTCTTTAAATGACTGCTCAATGGCGGATAATAATTCCTTTTCTTCTGCATGGTAATCGAGCCCCTTAATTGGTCTTTCTCTTAGATTTTCATATGTTTTGATTTGTAGTTGCCTATTTTCTGCAACCTCTCGAACAGTCTCTATTGCGCGTGTATATGGACTAGAGATGACTCTATCAATCTTTTTATCCTTTAAAATCTCAGTGACCTTAATTGCTGCTTCTCTTCCCCTTGGCGATAAACCTCTCGTTTTCTCCTCACCAAATATAAACGGCGATTCTGCATGTCTAACCATATAAATTGTCGTTACCATAGATTTCCCCCTATCATTCTCTATAAGACTCGAAAAAAAATTCCGATAATTTCGAGTCTTATAGTTAACGTAAATCCAAATATATAAAATTCTTTATACAATCTTTACTCTTCTTTTTACGCTAAGAATCGAGCAAAATGACATTCTTTATTCTGCTCCACCCTCATGTTTATCTTGACCTAGGGAAAAGAAAAGCCTGCAAATAATCGAGCACCATATGGAAGCAACACCTCATAAGTAAGTGCGATTAACCCTGCTTTGCTATTTTACTTATCCAATTGAGGATAAGAAGGACCAAAAAAATGAAGTACGAGATATCTATACCTCTTTATTTACAGTAGTTGAGTTGAGAAGGTTAAAAATGGGGAACTATAAATTTGCGAAAGGCATGGTGTGAAACATCCAACATGCCTTTTCTTTATTCTATTTAATCTTTATCATACTTATAATAGATTTGGTTTTACAGAAACTTCTCATAACAAAAACATTCATATGCTCGCTTATACTGTGACTTCACTTCTTCTTTGTTATCACCGACATAATGCGCGAAGATTGTCATTGGTAGGATATTTTTTTCTTTGCTATAAATGACATCACTACCCTCTTCTTCATTGATATAAAGATGAAGATAGGAGTAATCACTAGTAAATCCGTTTTGCTGGTACCAACTGTTGACTCCATTATCGTCTCTCGTCCACGCTTCTAACCGATTGATGTTTTTTTACGAGCTATTCGCTCAGCTTCTGTCAGTAATGCCCGGGCAATCCCTTGTCTTCGGTAATCGGGATGGACAGCGATATGCCAAATCATGCCACCGAGTCCACTCCCATGGTAACAAATACTTCTTTCTTCATTTTCATATTCTACATCGATCAAGCCGACAACTGTTTTGTCCATGATAGCTGTGAGTTCAATCGCTTGATTTTCGTAATGCTCTTTTGCAGTTAAAACATTGTCATAATAAGCTGAATCCAAAAAGGCAAGTACTCTACATCTCACCCAACCTATTTCATCCTCTGGTCTATAAGCTCTTATTTCCATTTACTCTCTCCTTAAGTAAAAGAATCCCCTAAACACCTACATGCAATTATTGTTAGATTCATTGTGAACATGGCAATCACTCCTTTCAATATGAAAGTCTTAATGATTAAAGATAAAAGGCATTAAATAAACAAACGAGAAGTCCAGTTTCTATGGATATAGAACCAACACACTTTGCTAAACGGCCTCACATCCCATTCTATAGAACAAGATTGGCGAGAAACAATGCCTTTTTTGTAAAACGAAATAGCCGATTACTATTATTTTGATATTGCTTGGCATGAATGTCTTTCTCTCGAGATTTCAGTTATCCATTTGAAAATAAAAAGAGCACGTTCTTTTTCTCCATGCTTTACCTTACATTTCGATTACAATAAAAAACAGGTGGAAATTTGATACAGATGATTATCTGGTCAATTTATAAATTGTAGCCTATTTTATTTTCTGTATTTCCTATTTTTTCTTGCAATTATTCAACTTCCTATTACTTTTTTTGCTATAATTAATAGTATCATATTTTGGAAAAAATGTAATTTTGTAAGAGGAGTGAAATGATTTTGTTCCAGTTCTTTCAATACAATTGGCAAGTGAGAGATGAATGGTTGACACTGTTGAAAGACATCCCTCCTAATGAACTATTAAAGGAGAGGGTCGGTGGTGTCAAGAGTATTCTTTATACCTTCTTCCATATCATTGATGTGGAGTATAGCTGGCTACGATGTATCAATGGAAAAGAAGATGTACTATTTGATTATAGTGACTATCAGACACTTGATCGTATTCATTATCTATCAAATCAACTAAGAACTGAAATAAGCGCTACCTTTCCTCATGATGTACCTATAGATAAACAAGTATTTATTCCTTGGGACTCTAGTCACCAAAATGTGACTGCGATTCTTCATCATATAATTGCCCATGAAATTCATCATATCGGCCAGTTGTCTATTTGGGCGAGAGAAATGAATTTACACCCTGTCTCTGCTAGCTACATTGGGCGGAAATTTTAATCGGAGGTATCTATGCGTCGTCTTACTTATTTTTGTCTTAGCTTAACAGTGTTGTTTTTATTATGCGGGTGTTCTGAAATGAGTAGGAATGAAAAATTAGAAACGAACTGGTCTTTCCAAACTGAAACCGGACAATCATTTAATATTGTAGAAATCCAACATTTAATGGAAAAGTACATAAAAGATCATGATGAAGAAGATCTATATTCGCAGATTATAAAGAAGCGGTCATTGATCCTATTTATAATGATTGCTTTCTTGACGGCGAATTTCTTCATATCGCTGAAGATGTATTGTCACATAACCCGGAGAATTTCGACAAACTACAAAGAGCCATCGAACGGATGAATAGTAAGGAGGTAAAAGATAACTTGTCAGAAGCATTAGAGCTTTCTGCTGCTGCCTTACCGATAGAAAAGGAAATCAATGTATGCTTACTTCCTGTTTCCTACCCTGGTTTTGGAATGGCAGTAGGATCAGATAAGATTCTCATTTTGTTTGACGAGTACCTTTCCATCGATCGTTTTAAGGTTACACTCGCTCATGAATATCATCATAGTGCCTGGCAAGCTTCATATAGAGGGCCATCTGAGAAATGGACTGTCCTAGATAATATGGTTTTTGAAGGAAAGGCAGTGATGTTTCAAGAGATCATTTACCCTAATCAACAAATGATCAATACAAATGAGATTTATGACCAAGAGGCATGGGATTATGCTTCACCTCATTTCGAAAAAGGAACACTCGAGCACTCTAATGAGATTCTTTATGGCGGATTTGATCCACTGCCACCATTGTATGGCTATTCTGAGGGCTACCGTATGGTGAAAAATTACATTGAGAAAAATCCGAAAATGAGTATTCCGGAATGGACAAAACAAGACGCTGCCACTATTTTCAAAGAAGGTAATCATGAGGAAAACTATGATTAAGATAGGAGAGCTCTTATGCAACATGGAAATGTATTAATTCCTTCAAAAAAGGGACTGTTTCTCTATAAAAACACCTTTCAACAAGAAAGCTTATTACGTTCAGATGCTTCGTATAAATTGATATATGCTTTAAACGGACCCATTCATTACCATCTATCACAAAGGGTGGAAAAACTTAAGGTTAATCAATTTATTATGGTTGATCCATTTACACCTCATCAGCAATTATTTGTTGAAAAGCAAAAATTTCTTATTGAAATCAACCCTTCTTTTTTAAAAGATGTGAATGAATCTTTTGGTGTTGAACCTATTGATATTGCATTTGCAGCGGTTATTCAGCTCAATCCAATGATCACGAAATGGATTGAGCTGGTAATTGAAATGATGACACTAGAAGAAGACGATCAACAGCCGATGTTTCGCTTATTCCTTGAGAACAGCTACACACAGCTAGCGATCCTTCTATTAAAACACACGATACATAC
Organism: Cytobacillus sp. OWB-43; assembly: GCF_034651445.1. Taxonomy (NCBI): domain Bacteria; kingdom Bacillati; phylum Bacillota; class Bacilli; order Caryophanales; family Bacillaceae; genus Cytobacillus; species Cytobacillus sp. OWB-43. Next base: position 937,375 of record NZ_JAYEFF010000001.1, read on the forward strand.
GAATAACCATCAGCTACCAACAGAGCATTATCAAACCGTAGCACCTGCTATTTACAAAGTTACGTCCTCATTAAAAGAAGCCTATCAATCACCATGGACCCTCAAGGACATGGCAACAATTATTGATTGGGATGTCTATTATTTCTCTCATTATTTTAAGGAAATCGTCGGGGTTTCGCCCTATTCGTGGTTACAAATCTATCGTCTGCAAAGAAGTTTGTTTTCATTGAAACAGAATGATACGACTATTCTCGATACGGCTCTGAACGCAGGTTTTTCATCCATTGCTGTCTATAATCGCCTTTTTAAAAGAGTATATGGCATTTCACCTCGAACATTTCGAAACAACTTCACGAAGTAATAAAATGTGAAGAGACATATAAAAAGGCCACATATTGCAAAGAGGAATCTTACTGGTACAATATGTGAGAATAAACCAAATAATAATAAGGAAAAGGCATTCGCACAATATAAAGTAAATGCGCTAAAACTAAATCCTCGGCCTAACATCTCATCTGGTAGGTGTTTTTGTAACAAATAAACTCTAGCTAACCCTGAAATCGGTAGACCAATCGCTGCGAGGGACACACCAATAAACAAAAATGGGAGCCCATTAACTAAACCGACGATACTAATGCCAGCTCCCCATATAAATGAACCAATTACATATTGCATCATAGTGAATCTTTTGATAAATAAAGGAATGATTACATTAACAACAATGACAAATAGGCCGTACCAACTGGTTAAAATACTGTACCATTCTTCTCCCTTTGTAACCATTTGTTCTACTAACAAAAATAATCCTACTTGCCAGACCCAAGTATGGAAAAATACAATCACAACAGTGATGAAAATGACATTCCTAAGAATATGGTGCTGTATTAACCAGTGAAAAAATTCCTTTAAGGACCTGTAAATTTTTAATTTATTCGTTTTGATGTCACTATGAATGTATACCTTCACAAATGAAAGGAATATTGTACTAACAAGATAGCTAACTATCGAAACTGTAAATAAATGTATTTTACCGATCGTAGCTAAAATGATGAGGTTTCCAACTGGGCCTACTATAACAACACCTCTTGTAATAGAGTCAACTAAACTGTTGGCCGTTGTTCTCTCTTCTTCAACCGTCACTTTCATCAATAACGCTCTACTCGCAGGATCATATAAGCAACCTATTGTATGTATAGATAAACAGAGAAAAATAAGTTGCCAATACTGTAATTGCTGAGTATAAAATAAAACAACCACTATCATGATTATCGGTATTTTAATGATTTCCATCCGAATAAGCCATTTCTTAATAGGAATCCAATCCGCTAATACGCCTCCTATTAATCCAAATAGCAAATATGGCAACACCTGTGCGGCCACCATAGCAGTTACATAGCTAGATGAACCAGTTAATGAGAAAGCAAAAAACAATAAAGCCATATTTATCATCATATTACCTAAACTGGTGAAACTCTTACTTAGTAAATAAAATCTGAATGCCCGGTTGTTTCGTAGAATTGATTGATACATCTCGCTCACCTCACCTACTACCTTATAGTTGAGCGAGGGATTTTTCTGCTATGATATTGCATATATTTTGCACAAGATCATACCACTTCTATTGTTTAGTATCATTCATATCAAAAATATGAAAGATGATAATCCTAATTACGATACCATACGAGGCCTATGGTCGGTCTTAAACTCTCACGCATTAGGTAAATCATATAGTTGTTAGGTTACGCTATAGCCTTCCTCACCAATTTCACCAACAATTTCCTCTAGAACATCCTCCATTGTGACAATACCAACGGCTTGATTTTCTTCATTATGAATAAGTGCCATATGCTTTCTTGTTTTTTGCATCGTTAGTAAAGCTTCCTTAATTGGAGAAGTCTCTAGAAAGTTTGGAATTTCATGAATAAGATCACTGATAGATACATCTTGATCCACTAGACTTTTCGTTAATAATTCCTTTGCATTTATATAACCTTTAATCCTTCCATCTATCTTGTCTTTAACAGGATAACGAGTAAAAGCGTGTTTTTCTAAAATATCTAATAATACGGCAAGGCTCATGTTTTTTTCAAGTGTAATGATACTTGATTTAGGAATCATGATATCTTTTAGTTTTCGTTCATCAAAACTAAAAATATTTTCTAAATAAGTAAGTTCTGCTTGGTTAATCTCACCACTTTCAAAGCTTTGTGTGGCAATCAACTTTATTTCTTCTTCTGTATGCGCTGTTTCATGTTTCGACGGTTCGACACCAAACAATCTTAGAAGACTTTGCGAAGCTCCATTTAAGAATTTGATAAACGGTTTTGTTATTTTCCCAAACCAATATAATGGTGGAGCAAGTAACAATGTCATCTTCTCTGAATATTGGATCGCCAATGTTTTTGGAGCTAATTCTCCAAAGACAACGTGGAAAAACGTGACAATCGCTAAAGCAATGAAATACGACAATAAAGTGGCTGTTGCTTTAGATACTTCGAATCGTTCAAAAACAGGATGTAAAATTTTTTCTACTGTTGGCTCACCCAATGCACCGAGTACGAGGGCGGTAACAGTAATTCCTAATTGGCATGCCGATAAATGATAATCGAGCCCCACAACCACTTTTTTCGATATTTTAGCCTTTTTATTTCCTTCTTCAATCAGTTGGTCAATTCGTGACATTCGCACCTTAAGAATAGCGAACTCTGCACCAACAAAAAATGCGGTTAAAATAATAAACACAACAACAAGAAATAGATTTAAAATAATCATACCGTCCATTCTCAATCCCCTTTGGGTTCACCTCCAATATGAAGTCCTTCTAATTGTACTCTTTGGATTTGTAGTTGTTTTACTTTCATTACTGTCCAAGTGAGACCGTTTTCTTCTATGACATCTCCCTTTTTTGCCATGCCCGCTAATTTTTGATGAATCCAACCGCCTAATGTATCAATTTGATCACTATTTGCGAAGGTAATCCCAAATTTTTCTTCTAAATCAGCCAATAAAACGCGTCCAGAGATACAGTATTTGTTAGGTGCACGATACTCAATTTCTTCGACTTCCTCTTCGTCAAATTCATCGCGAATTTCACCAACAATTTCTTCTAAAATATCTTCTATCGTAAGTAAACCAGAGGTACCACCGTATTCATCCACAACTATCGCCATGTGAACACCGGTTTTTTGCATTTTGATGAATGCGTCGTATATTTTTGTTGTTTCTAAAATAAACGGAATAGATTGAATAAAATCAGACAAGTGATAATCCCTTTTGCCTGCCATCTTTGCCAACATTTTTTTAACATTAACGATGCCGATCACTCGATCCTTAGTTTCATCTATAACAGGATATCTTGTAAAATTATGTTCTATCATGGTTTGCGCAATTTCTTCCTTCGCCATGTTCTGCTCGAACACAGCCATATTAATTCTCGGAACCATGATATCTTTGGCCACCCTTTCATCAAAGGAGAAAACATTTTCCATATACTCGAGTTCGGTTTGGTTAATTTCACCGCCTTGATAACTTTGCGTCATCACAATTTTCAATTCTTCTTCCGTATAGGAATCTTCTTTTGCTTTTGCCGGCACGCCAAACATACGTAATATTACTCTTGATGTTCCATTAAGTAACCAAATGAAAGGAAACATGATTTTTCCGAACCAGTAAAGAGGGGGCGCTAATAATAAGCTCATTCTTTCGGCAAATTGAATCGCTAAGGTCTTAGGTGCCATTTCACCGACAACTACATGTAGAATGGTTACTAAAATAAAGGCAATGGCATATGAAAGAACTGATGATAATGATTGTGAAATATTTAACCAATCAAAAACAGGATATAATATCTTCTCAACGGTTGGCTTACCAAGGGAACCAAGTCCTAAAGCTGTTACGGTAATCCCCAGTTGGCAAGCTGATAAATTATAATCTAAGTTATCTGCTACCCTCTTGACAGTAATTGCTTTTTTATTCCCCTCATCAATAAGCTGATCAATCCGTGACATTCTTAGTTTGACAACAGCAAATTCAGCTGCTACAAAAAAACCGGTCGCAAAGATCAAGAAGGCCAGTAGTAGTAAATTTAATATTGTAATCAGATCCATAAGACACCACCAGTATTAAAATTGTATTTTATTAATGTGTCCATTCTTATATCATGTACTCATGCATTTGTAATGATTAGTTAACCTCTAATATCAAAGGCTAAAATGCATAACAGTATCTTATGAAAACTCCTATTAAAAATAAAAACGAGGAAAGAAAATAATTTTTCTTTCCTCGACAACATCAACATGTTTTATAACTGGACCGATTTATCTAACTATTGATTGTCCAGCTAAATGGATCTGGCAGTTCATCCCACTTGGCATCATACTCACTTGGTGATAACAAGCAGTCATCTAATTCTTTTGTTATTAAATCTACATCAATATCCATTCCAATAAACACAAGTTTAGTATGACGATCACCAAATTCCACATCCCAATCATCTAACAAACTAGGGTTTTCCTTTAAGGTCTCATCTTTTTCCTTCTCTGGTAGTGATGCTACCCAATAGGATATGGGCTGCATCATTACAGAAGGACCAGCTTGTGACATTAATATAGCTAAGTTATTTCTGCTCGCGCACCAAACAATCCCTTTTGATCTAACTATTTGTGATGGCATTTTTTGACACCAAGTATTAAAACGTTCAGTATGGAAAGGGTATTTTCGGTAATAGACAAAAGATGAAATGCCATACTCTTCTGTTTCAGGCGTATGATCAGAAGGACCGATCGAGAGCTCTTGTAACCAACCTGCAGATTGACTCGCTTCATCAAAATCGAAAAGCCCAGTATTTAATATTTCATTCGGATTTACTTCACTATTTACCGTACGAATAATCTTCGCTTGTGGCTGCAGTGTTCTAATCACTTTTTCTAATTTATCAAGGGCTATATCATTTACTAAATCACACTTATTTAATATAAGCACATCGCAAAATTCAATCTGGTCAATGAGTAAATCAGCGATATTTCTATCATCTTCTTCCCCAATTGCCTCCCTACGTTCTAATAATGTGTCTCCTGATTCAAAATCATGCCAAAATCGATTCGCATCAACAACCGTTACCATCGTATCTAATTTACAAAACCGAGTTAAATCTATATTCATTTCTTCATCGATATAAGAAAAGGTTTGTGCTACAGGGACAGGTTCGCTAATACCTGAAGATTCAATCAGTATGTAATCTACTTCACCTTGTTTAGCTAATCGTTCAACTTCTATAAGTAAGTCTTCTCGAAGAGTGCAGCATATACATCCATTTGACATCTCCACCAATTTTTCCTCCGTTCGAGAAAAGTTTCCTTGTTTTCGAACAAGTTCACTATCGATGTTTACTTCACTCATGTCATTTACAATGACTGCTACTTTTAAACCGTTTCTATTATTTAATATATGATTTAATAATGTTGTCTTACCGGAACCTAGATAACCACTAAGAACGGTCACTGGAATTTTTTTCATTGTTAAACACCCCTATAATTCAAAATGATTACGATTTAAGAATTAAAAAAATACTCTTCTTATCTTCGTTTATATACTCCCATCTAATAAGGATTGTAGATTACCAGCTCGATTTTTTAACGCCTGGTATTTGACCTTTATGTGCATATTCGCGAAAAGCTATACGAGACATCTTAAATTTTCTAAGATAACCTCTAGGTCTTCCGGTTAATTCGCATCTGTTTTTTAACCTTGTCGGGGACGAATCTCTCGGTAGTTTTCTAATACCTTGAATGTCACCTTTTTCTTTCAGCTCCTTCCGAATTTCTGCATATTTTTTCACTAATTCTTGCCGTTTCTTTTCTTTTGCTATTTTAGATTTCTTAGCCAACTTTCACCATTCCTTTTCTATATTCTAAATTCTCTACTTTGTTTCTCTATGCAAAGTTTTTCTCTTTAACCGTGGACAATATTTCATCAGTTCAATTCTATCTGGATGATTTCTTTTATTCTTTGAAGTAATGTAATTTCTATCACCCGTCTCTGTGCAGGCTAGTGTGATTTTAACTCTCAATTTTTTATCTCCTTTCCGTTTCCTATTCATAAAAAACTAAAAACAATCAGATACTTTCAACTCATAGTATAAAACGTAATCATTACGATTTGCAAGTGTTTTTTACTCCTTTATAAAAAAGAGCCATCATTTTGTATGATCGCTCTATCCTTTGATTATTTAATTTACATAGTTGCTAAGGGGCTAATTTTCACTGCAACTCTTACTGATTGCTCTAATTTATGATCGAGCATAAAGTTCGCTTGAATATAATAATCATTATCTTGAGCATTCATCTCATTTGCTGATGGAATTTCCAATGTAAATACTGTTTCTTTCTGCTCATTCGGTTGGACAGGAATCGAACAAAATACAGAGTGAGATCTCACAATTTCTTCTTTATCATTTTTTTGGTTGCAAGCAATCAAATCAATATCATATCTTCTAATCTTCTGTGGGATGAGACCACCAAAAAATTTTATGCCACCTTCAATAATATGGCCTTCTTTATATTCTTTTTCATTAGTAGATAAATGAATTTTCTTCATTCCTATACCCATTTTTAGAGCATATTTTTTAAGCATTCTAGCTATGTCACCTATACCTTCTTATATATTGTTTAATAACTATGTTTGTAATCGTACTAACCTATAATAGTATATGATAGAAATAATGGTAAAGAATTTTTTTTACATAATTATTTTTTAAAATTATTTATCCTTCTTTTAACCTTAAAATTATAAGCTTTCAATCAGTAACGCATTTTACTAAACAATTAATCAATTCCATTACTCCCTTTTTGAAAGTGAAACGTTACAATTGTCTAACATTTCTTTAGGTAATTAACCAAAAGATAAAGTGCAACGTTATAGTTCTTTAAATTATATAATGCTCATCTACCTTTGACAAGATAAAAACATGTGCTAATAAAAAATTTACTTTGTTTTTACATTCGTTGATAATAAGAAACAAAAACATTCGCCAAGAAATAAGCGAATGTTTTATCATGATTGTTTATGCATTTACAACTTCATAAATCTTCCCACCAACAGCTTCAGTTAATTCTTCAGTTGTTTTTGGTACAAATGATTTTAGGATTTGATTAATCATTGGACCCATAGCACCACCGGCCGTGATGTCCAGATTACCCGTCATTTCCGTGGTTCGATCATTAACAACAACAGCATTAAAATAACCGCCTCCTTTAAAGTTATCCGAAATCCCCTTTAAATCGAAGGTAACTGTTGTTGGTTCTTTCCATTCTATAATATTTATTTTTAGCTTAACTGTTTTTTTCATAAACCCTAAATCACCTTTAAAAGCCCAAGTCGATTCATTTTCATTGAGAATTTCATGTTCGATGTAACCAGGGACTAATGGGGCCCATTTGTTCATATCGCTTACAAAAGACCAGATTTCTTCAATTCCCACTGGTAACGTAATGGTATGTGTTCCTGCTGGCATATATATGCACTCCCTCACTTTTTGTATTTAACTTCATCATTCATTTTCTTGACTTATAGCCAATCCTGCTAAGTAACCAAATGTAAGTGCAGGCCCAATTGTTCCACCAGCGCTAACATATCCTTGGCCGAAGATGCCCATCGCTGCATTTCCTGCTGCATATAAACCTTTAATCTTATTACCACGTAAACTGATTACTTGTCCGTTTTCATCTATTTTTGGTCCCCCATTTGTGCCTAAGCTCCCAAAGTGAACTTGTACAGCGTAGAAAGGACCTTTTTCAATCTTTCCAAGGTTTAGTTCCTTATTACCTCCGCCAAGTGCTAAACCTTCAAAGAAAGTTGTTCCACGGTGGAAATCTTTATCTTCCCCTGCTTCAACTTGGCTGTTCCAACGATTTACAGTTTCTTCTAGGGCATCTGGATTGATATCAATCTTACTAGCCAATTCTTTTATGCTATCTGCTCTCGTCATCCATTCTGGTGCATCTTCACCTGGCATAACAGTAACAATCATGGAAGCGTCTTTTACTTGTTGATCAAAAATCATCCAGTTATTTTTTTCGTTTGGCCATTCTACATTCACTGGATCAAATTCATAAAATGACTTTGGTAAATCATTGTAGGTCGTTCCTTCATGGACGAAACGTTTCCCTTTACCATTTACAATAATACTATTAGGACCCGTACGACCGCCTGAAGCTAATTGGTTCATCACACGATCCTCATATTCAAACGTGGGATCTTGCATTGTCGGATACCACCAAGCCTCACTCATATTCCCTAATGCTGCTCCAGCTTCCATGGCCATAATTAAGCCATCGCCTTCATTCCCCCAAGGTGTAAGTGGATGAGTAATCTCACCTTTTAAAAAGGTTTTAATTAATTCCTTGTTCCATTCAAAACCACCTGAACCTAACATCACTCCTTTTTCGGTACGGTAATAAATTTGATTGTCTTTATTTTCAGCAATGAGGCCAATGACTTCACCTTCGTCATTTAACACAAGCTCTTTACCTGATGTTTCCATCACAATATCGATACCTCGATCTAAACAACCTTTAACCAATCCAGCGATTAGTGATCGTCCCATTGTCACAATATTATTTTCCATTCGCTCTGCGACCTTTACGAAGTCAATTCCACCAATTGCTCCACCTTCTTCAAGTGTTAAAGGTGGGAAAGTTGGATTGTGACGAATGAGTGCTCCCCATTCACCAATTTCATTTAAATCGTATGGAAGGGGATCTAATGAACGTCCCTTTCTAGAACCCTCAAAATAACTATAATATTCTGGATAACTTCCCGGTACAGCGAATCTTACCGGAGTATGCTCATATAAATAATCAATCGCTTTGTAAGCGTTATCAACGTATACCTCAAGCAATTTCGGATCTGGTACTTTGCCACCAGTTACACGATTAATATAGGCAAGTGCATCTTCTCTTGTATCCTCTAATCCTACTTCTTTCATATATCTGTTTAACGGTATCCATGGTACACCACCTGAAAAAGCTGTTGTTCCACCGATTTGATGAGTCTTTTCTAAAACAACAACTTTAGCTCCTTGGTCGTGTGCCGTAATGGCTGCAACTAATGCTGCTCCCCCTGTTCCCATGACAACGACATCGGTTTCATAATCCCATTTCTCTGGTTTCTTTGCAGACATCTCTTTTCCCCCTTATCCCAACGATTAAATTGAATTTTTTAAAAATAATAGTTTAACTATCATGGGTATTTTATCATGCGGCCGTTTGTTAGTAAATAAGTTTTTTTACAATTGTAAATTATTTTTTAATGCTATCATTTATTTTATTTTTCTGTTCGTACCCTTAGAAAAGAGAAATTCATGAAATAGTTATGATAATATAAATGAAATATAGTTATGCTTATGCATTCGCAAAAAATATGAGGAGTTAAGCCGGTATTATGAGAGAGAATACGAAAAAGAAAAAGAGAGAAAAGATTTTACAAAGTGCAGAAATTCTATTTGTTGAAAATGGTATTGAAAAAACAACAATGAATGACATAGCAGTCAAAGCAGAAATGGGTGTTGCAACGATATTTAGACATTTTCCAAAAAAAGATATGATTGTCGATGAGGTTGCTGCTGAGAAATTGAAAATATTGCTTTCTTTTATGGAAGAATTGAGTAAAAAAGAAGATATCTCGTACCTTGAAAAAATCACCTACCTTTTGGATTTCTTCATTTTTCATTCAAACAAAGAATCAGGCGCATTACCGAAAATTTTAGACTATATCGTCAATTACATTGCTGTCAACAATTTTTCCTTTGAAGAAAATCGATGTTATTTAAATGTCCGAGATCAATTGTTTAGCCTTTTTTTCGACATGATTGATGCTGGCGCTAATGATGGAACAATTCGCTCAGATATTAATGCCAGAGAAGTAATTCCAACCATTATTAACAATTTCACTGTTTTCACATTTAAACTTGCTGTACAAAGCAAAACTAATATAATCGAACCGGAATTACCTGCGCAGCATCAACTAGTAACAATGAAAAATGTTATCTTAAACTATTTAACCGCGAATGCAGCAAAATAAAGTCATTTAGAAAAGAGGAGAATAATCATTTCATACTTACCTGAATGTCAGATAGAATGGGGAAAACGTGGTGTGAGAGAAGCAGCAAATCGAGGAGATATTGTGATTATTGTTGATGTCCTCAGTTTTTCTTCTACAGTTGTAACAGGTTTAAATTATGGAGCAATCATATATCCTTATCCCCCTCATTTAAATGGCAAAGCATACGCGCAATCATTGGGAGCGCAATATATTCTTGGGAGAGCTGAGGCAGCGAGATTAGGTGCACCCACTTTATCACCTGTTACATTTAACCACTCACATGATAGGCAAAAATATGTTTTGAGTTCCTTAAATGGTGCCTTTTGTACTTGGATTGCCTCCCATATACCAGCTTTATTCATTGGCTCTTTATTAAACGCTTCTGCAGTAGCATCAGCTGCAAATCAATTATCCGCTTCATTAAACGCTAATATTACTGTTGTTCCTTGTGGAGAATTATGGAATGGCGTGAAAGAATTTGAAGACTCCCTTCGTCCTGCAATGGAAGACTACTTGGGGGCTGGGGCCATCCTTTCTAGGATAGAAGGAAAGCGATCAGCTGAGGTGCAAGTGTGTATTGGCGCTTTTCAGTATTCAAAATCAACACTTAGTAGATTAATATGGGAATGTACGAGTGGAGTAGAATTAAGAGAAAGAGGGTTTGAAAAAGATGTGAAGCATTGTAGCCGTTTAAATATTTACCAAACCGTTCCTATATTAAAAAACCAACATTTTTCCGAGTATACAACAACGATATGAAGAAGCAATCCACGATAATGTTCACAATTGCTTCTTCTTTGGTAGCTTTTAATCTTGTCATCTTCATCTTAAGCTGTTTGATTCGCCAATTATAAGTGTCACTATTTGGTAGAAATCTCGTTGTGCTATGAGGAAGTGGGGATGATTTTCGTCATCTAATAACATAATATAAGGTTCTTCTTCTTCAGGAATAATTAATACCATTTCGTTGATAAAATCATTAAACCATTTGTTTTTTACGGTCAATGATGGTGCCAACGGAATACGAACCATATAGCCGTCTTTAGGCATAGGATTAATCTTCACATATATCCCATTGATTGATTGAAGAATGGATGTTGCTTCTTGTTGTATTTGTTCATTAGGGGGGCGTTTTTTTACAACGTCGTTGACTTCCACATCAAACAATTCCACTTGCGGAAGTCCTTGTGCTGAAACTGTTGAAACAAATGATAATAATAGTGCGAAAAAAAGTAAGATCAACATTTTTTTCATCTTAATCACCTCTATTATTAACTTTTCCCTCAAGATTTTTTTTACTCTTAATTGTGTATTTATTAATTTTCTTCCTATTGAATATTTGGAACATAGTTCGTTTAATTTATTAGTTAAATAAAAAAACCAATCTAAGATTTATACTCAGATTGGTTTTTTTCTTATGCTTGTAAAGATTTCGCTTGCATCTCGTACATTTGTTCGTATATACCGCCTGCTGCAATGAGCTCTTCATGACTGCCTTGTTCTTTGATTTCACCTTTATCAAGCACCAAAATGCGGTCAGCATTTTTAATTGTAGACAGTCTATGAGCGATGATAAAAGTGGTTCTTCCTTGTTTTAGAACATTCATTGCGTTTTGAATAATCTCTTCCGTTTCTGTATCGATATTTGATGTTGCTTCATCGAGGATTAGGATCGCTGGATCGAAAGCGAGCGCCCGTGCAAACGAGATTAATTGTCTTTGACCGGAAGACAAAGTACTTCCTTTTTCAATTACCGGTTCATCTATCCCTTTTTCTAAATGTGATAGCACTCGATCAGCACCAACTGACTGAATCGCATGCTCCACTCTTTCTCTTGTAATATTAGGTTGATTTAAACTTACATTCGAAGCAATAGTCCCGGTAAAAAGATACGGGTCTTGTAAAACTATCCCCATATGTTCACGAATCGTTTGTCGTGGTATCGTCGTAATATCCACTCCATCAATATAAATTTTACCGATTGTTGGATCATAAAAGCGAAATAATAAGTTCATAATCGAGCTTTTTCCTGAACCTGTATGACCCACGAGCGCAATCGTTTCTCCCTTTTTTGCTTGGAATGAAATATCCTTTAAAACAAAATCAGGTTCTTTATATGCGAAGGATACTTGATCAAACACCACATGCCCTTTATATTTTGGTATCTTTTCATTAGATACCTTCTCACCTTTTAGTGCTAAGACTTCAAATACACGATTACCGGCTACGAGTGAACGCTCCATTTGCGAAAATTGATTCACAATATTTGTAATCGGATTAAAAAGTCTTGTTAAATAGTCAACAAAAGCATATAGTGTTCCAGCTGTCACTATTTGTGTACCACTAAATGATTGTGTCCCAAAATAAATGATAAAACATGTAAATAACAGTAGCCTTAACGTATTTACAAGGTTATGAGAAGTCGCAGAATCAAGAATAATTAGCTTTCTCTCATATTGATAATGTTCTTCATTCATTTCATCAAACTCTTTCGTCATTTGTTTTTCTCGACGGAAAGCTTGAATAATAGTCATCCCTTGAATGGATTCATTGATCATTGCATTAATATCAGCAATTTTTGTTCGGATCACGTCATTATACTGTGAAGCATACTTTCTATATAGAATCATCCAAATATAAACGATTGGTATCATAACGAGTGCGATTAAAGCCATTTTCCAGTTCAAAATGAATAGGGCAATATAGACACCAGTTATAGAAATGGCACTCGTAGCAAAACTCGAAAGTACTTGCACAAATAAGTTTCTTATTGCCTCTGTATCATTTGTCACTCTTGCAACAATTTTACCAGATGGTAATTGATCAAAAAAACCAATTGGTAATGTTTGAATATGCTTGAATACATCTTTTCTTAATGCTTGAATAATTCTATTTGAACCCTTTTGTAATTGTAAATACATAAAATAACGGAAAATAGCCGTACAAATTGATAACGAGAAATATAGAATGAGTAAGTATAGAATTGGTGTAAAGTCAAATTGGCCGACTGTCATATGATTATCAATGATGTGTTTAGCAATAAAGGGGCCCGCTAGGTCAGTGAACACTGCAATGGATAGAAATAACAACCCGAGTAAAATGGTGCCTTTAAACCTTAGCGCATACGATAATAATTGTTTGCCTGTGCTCATGAATTGGCCCCCTCTAGCTGTTGGCGTACATACTGTTCTTTATACCAACCGTCTTCATTAATTAAATCATCATGTGTACCTACTTGTGTAATCACACCATTATCTAAAACAATAATTTGATCTGCGTGTTGAATACCTGATAAACGATGTGTTGTAATAATTGTCGTTTTTCCCGCTCTTTCGCGTTGAATATTGCTGATAATTGCAGACTCTGTTTTTGCATCTACAGCAGATAAGGAATCATCTAATATTAAAATATCAGGATCTTTAATTAATGCGCGAGCAATCGATACCCGCTGCTTTTGTCCCCCTGATAAGGAAACACCTTTTTCACCTACTAACGTATTTAACCCGAGCGGAAGATAAGCTAAATCTTTTGTAAAAGCAGCCAAATCAATCGCTTTTTCTATTTCTTCGTCTGTGGCATCTTCTTTACCGAATAATATATTTTCTTTAATTGTTCGAGAAAAAAGCACGTGACTTTGCGGTACATAACCAATCCAATCTAATACTTGTTCTTTCGTCTGTTGGGAAAGGTCGATATCATCAATAGATATTCCTCCTTCTCCTAAAGGATACTCCCTCAACAATTGGCGAATAAAGGTCGTTTTCCCTGCGCCTGTTTTACCCACAATTCCTAACGTTTCACCACTTCTTAAGCTTAAATTAATATTTGAGAGGTTAACGACTTTACTCGTAGGGTATTGAAAGGTTAACTCTTGGAATTGTAAAGTATGGGGCTTATCGACTGCTAAAGGTTTTGTTGGCGGCATGATATCCGCTTCATAATTTAATGTCTCTTGCACCCTGTCTAAAGAAGCGTTCCCTTGTTGCATCACATTGATTAACTCACCAATAGCAAAGATTGGCCAAACCGCTAATCCTAAATAAACATTAAAGGTAACTAATTGCCCAACAGATAAGTCTCCATTAGCCACTAATACTGATCCATAACCTAGTGCGACAATATAACTAATGCCGGTTCCAATTGTTGTGATTGGATTGAATAAAGCATTTATCTTGGCGGTATGCATATTTTTCTCAAAAACATCTTCACTCATATCAGCAAAACGTTGTTCATCTGCCTTCTCTTGCACATAGGCGCGAATAACTCTAACACCAGAGACGGATTCTAAAACACTATCATTCATCTCGCCAAAAGCATCTTGTGCTCTCATATACCTTTCATGGACAAGTTTGCCATAATATTGAATTAATATGGCCATAACTGGGACAGGTAACATGGCGAAAAAAGTAAGTTCCCACGAGATCATGAAGCCCATCGCTAAGATAATACCACCGAGAAAGAAAGTAGAGTCAATCAACGTCATAATCCCAAATCCTGCGGTTAACGAGACAGCATTCAAATCATTGGTCGCCCTGGCCATAAGATCTCCGGTGCGATTTTTTTCATAAAAAGTCGGTGTCATACGCAGAAATTGGCTCATTAATTTTCGCCGCATTAATCGTTGCAAGTTGACGGATCCTTCGAATAGACCGTATTGCCAAAAGAAATTTAACATATAGCTAAAAATAATAATACCTAAGAAGACCGCTACATACTGAATGAGTAAATCACGCGTCATTTCACCTTCTGTAATGTAATCAATAATGACCCCAATTAAGTACGGTGGAATAATTTCTAATACAGTAGCTAACATCAATAATAGAACGGCGATACCGTATTGCTTTTTGTATTTTTTGAAAAACCAACCGAGTTTCTTTAACACATCAAACATTTATTTCACAACCTTTCCTCTCTTGCTGTCTGATTCCTCTACCCACAACCTATACGCTGCTTTTTTAATAGTAATATTCTTTGTTTTCTGTTCATCTTTAACATCCCCTTATCCTTATTCAACTATCTATTAGAAAAACTCGACTTGCACCGAAATTTACATGGCAAGTCTCTGTTTATCTCCCCTATTTACTTCTCCAAAAAAAAGAAAATGCGGCCCCCATAAAGAGGCCGCATTTCTCTTCTAAGGTATGAACGTGTTGCCATACCTCTATTCATTAAAAGAATAAAGCATTATCGAAAAAAAGGTAGGGACGAATATGAATTTGTATTCATGAATGCCTTCACTCTTGCTTTCATCGTCCTTACCTCCTCTCATTTGTAAATAGCGTCTTTTGAATATTACCACTATTTTCATATTTGTGTCAATATGTTTTTTTCAAAGACATTCTTTTTGAATACCTGTCTACTTCAACTGTTATGCCAAAAAAATCAGTTAATGTTTCACTCGTAAGTAACTCAGATGTATTTCCACTTTTAAATACCGTACCGTCTTTGATTAATAGAGATTTATTGAAAATAGGAATGATTTCTTCAATATGATGGGTAACGAAAATAATGGTCGGCGCTTCTTTTTGTTTTGAGATACGAGCAATTGAATCCAGCAGCTGTTCACGAGAAACAAAATCTAGTCCCGTTGTTGGTTCATCAAGAATGAGCAATTTTGGATGGGCCATTAGGGCACGAGCGATTAATATTTTTTGTTTCTCACCTTGAGAGCAAGTTTGATAAGTTTCATTCTGTAATTGGGTTAAATGGAATTGCTCTAACCATTCATTTGCTTCTTCAATATCATCCGTTGAAGGTTCTTCATAAAGTCCGATAGATGCGTATTTCCCACTTACTATAATATCTTGTACTCGCTCATATGGACGAATCTTCTCTTGAAAAGAAGAGGATACCCATCCAATGGATTGCCTTACTTGCTGTATATCTACTTTTCCGTATGTATGACCCAATACTGAAATTTGTCCACTTGTTGGCCAAATATAGCCCATAACCATATTTAATAATGTGGTCTTTCCTGATCCATTTAAACCAAGCACTGCCCAATGATCCCCATTATTTACATGCCAATTCATATTTTGTAGGATGAGCTCCTGATTTCTTGACCAGTAGACATTTTCTATTTGAAGCACTGTATCCATCTTTACCTCCTAAAAACCAAAAATTCTGTTATTTACATCATAAAAAAACAGAACGGTGCTTTTGGCTTTTGTCCGTCCTGTTTATGTAAATTATTCATTTCACTCATAAAAACTGTCAGGAATACCTGCGAATTTACGCTTATGATATAATAACGGTTCTTTTTTATTGCTTTCTATATCAACCACTTTTCCCACTAAAATACTGTGGTCGCCAGCTTCAATTGTGTCATGCATCTCACATTGAAATACACCAGCACAATCAGCAATAATTGGCAATCCATTGGCTGATTCAGACCAATCAGTATTTTTAAAACGATCAAGACCTTTTGAAGCAAATAATGAACAAACTTCTGCTTGATCATGAGCTAATACATGGACAGCAAATTTTTTCGTTTGCGTGAACTTCTCATAAGAAGATACTCTTTTATCTATTGACCACAATAATAACATTGGATCTAATGAAACAGAAGCGAATGAATTCACCGTTAAACCGATAGGTGTGCCTTCTTCGTCCATCATTGTGACAACAGTGACACCTGTAGGGTAATTACCCATGACTTCTTTAAATAAATCTGTTTTACTCATGATTCTTTCCCCTTTCATTCTCCTCATAATCCCCTAAAATTTGTACTTCTCTTTCTAGCTTCACACCAAAATTGGCAAAGACCTTTTCTTGTACAAGATGAATGAGCTGAATATAATCACTAGCAGTCGCTTCATTCATATTCACCATAAAACCTGCATGTTTCGTCGACACTTGCGCGCCCCCAACCGTTAAGCCCTGTAAGCCGCTATCTTGAATCAACTTCCCAGCGAAGTATCCAGGAGGTCGTTTAAAGACACTACCACAAGAAGGATACTCTAGTGGTTGTTTCGATTCTCTCGCAAAGGTAAATTCATCCATCTTTGCTTTTATGTCTGCTTTATTTCCTTTTTGTAGCGTGAATGTCGCTTCTAGTACAATTAGCTTTTTCTTAGCAAATGCACTTGTACGGTAAGCAAAATCGAAGTCTTCTGGTGTTAGCGTTAATAACTCACCTTCCGTATTTAAAGCAATGACCTTTGTTAATACATTCGAGATTTCACCACCGTATGCCCCTGCATTCATAAATACCGCACCGCCTACACTTCCTGGTATCCCGCATGCGAACGCTAACCCATCTAACCCGTGTTCATATGCAGTACGAGAAACATGAATAATTTCAGCGCCACTACCTGCTGTTATTTGTTTTTCATTAACAGAAATATCATTAAAATGATTCAGGTTTAACACAATTCCAGGTAAACCATGATCACTAATAATGACATTTGCTCCTTTTCCAAGTAAAGTTAGAGGAATCTTTTTATCGAAGGCAAATTTTACGACCTTTTGTGCGTCTTCAGTATTTCTTGGCTGTACGTAAATTTCCGCCTCGCCACCAACCTGTATATATGTATGTTTTGACATCGGCTCTTGATGATAGATATCACTATTCGTTAATAGCTGACGTAATGTTTCTTTGATGTTCATTTTTTTACTCCAATCTGTTATGCTTTACAAAAAGTCAATGCATTTTTATACTGAAAGGTATAAAAATAAAATAACATGAAATCATGTATTTATCTAGTACTTTGTGAGACGAAAGAAAGTGTGATAACCATGGGTTTAATATTACTAGAAATTTGCGACATGAACCTCTTGTCAGAAGAAGCGTTGCAAGCACTATTAGAAAAATATCCCGAAGTAGCTGTTATGAGCTATGATTGTCAAAACTTATGTGGTCTTTGCAAAATGAGACCATATGCGCTTGTAAACGGACAAAGGATATTTGGAAAAGACTTGCCGGAATGCATTGAAAATATACGCATTAAAATAGAAGAGGAACTGGCATTGTTCGCATAATTCATTCACACTGGAGCCTAATAAAGGCTCCAGTTTTTTATTTATTCTTTAATGTAATCCCAAATAGATCTTTAGCTAATTGTAAAAATTCAGCTGTTGCTACTTTTCTTTTCGTTATATTTCCCCCTACATTTAGGGTATAGGAACTTTCTGTCAACGTAACCGTTTCATATTCTCTAATAGATGTGAATAGATAACCCTTATTAAAAGGTGATGATTCACTATGAATAATGGTGTCTTGTATGGTTGTTAATTCATCTTCTGATTGTATAGTGTTTGCCAAAGAGAATTTATACCCTGTTTTCCAATCATGTACACCGTTTTTTTTCATATTTAAAATATATTCATCGTTATTGTATGTGATTCTAAAAAAACCGTTCGCTGATTTGACTTCTTCACCGTCTAACGGTACAGCTTTTAAAGGTAAATTATTGCCAAAACCTGTATCTACTAAGAAAGGTTTATTTTCTTTAGTGAGAATGATAAATACATGCGTGTCCCCAGTACTTGACCATGTTTGATTAGTGTGATCATAGACATTCCCTTTTACTAATTTTACATCTAATCCTTCATCTTTTAATACATAAAAAAGCAAAGGGTTCAAATGATAGCAAACACCACCAAATCCATTGTTTAAACAAGTTTCTTCAATTAATTCTTTCGTAATAGGTGTTGTACTTCTCGCCATAATACTCGTGTTTTCAAACGGGAAGATATTTGTTGTTTTTCTTAGAACTTCGTCCAGATTATTAAATGTAATCTTCTCTTGAAAATGAATTTTCTCTTTAAACTTCATAGTCAAGTCTGTCATTGTTCATCATCCTTTGGTATAACTTCACTCTACTATAACACTCTTCGGCTATCTCATAAATGAATCTGCATAAGTTTGGCGAGCTCAAGGTATATTTCTGTTTCTTTGAATTACTGAGAATTATTTAAAAAGACAAAATAATCATTCCTCCTATCACAGATTGCCTACTATTTTATTCCTAAAAAAACAAACACATGCAAACACAAATCACTTTGAATAAACCTTACATAATAAAGAGACAAACCGCTGACAATATAAGCAACAAAGATAGGAGGACTTCATTATGTTATCTGCTGAACAACTACATCATTTTAAAAAATTGTTAACACAATCTTTGAAGGAAAATGAACAACAAATAGAGCAAAATCATCATTTCGGACTACATGAAGATCAAAATAATGTTGGTTTTTCAGGAGAATTATCTAATTACGATAATCATCCAGCTGATTCTGCGACTGAATTATATGAAAGAGAAAAGGACCTAGCCATAGACGATCATTATAGAGATGAAGTGGATGAAATTCGCACAGCTCTTACTGCTATAGAAAAAGGAACTTATGGAGTGTGTCAAGTTTGTCAAAAAGAGATTCCCTTAAGCCGCCTTGAGGCATTGCCAACAGCAACAACTTGCATTGAACATAGTCAACAGCAGAACTTAAATGAGTACAGACCAATAGAAGAAGAAGTCATTAATGCCGATGTCGAGGTACCACATGATGATAATAACGGTTTTGATGAAGAAGATAGCTGGCAATCTGTTGCAAAATGGGGGAATTCAGATGGACCGTCAGATTTATACGATGCCCCAACAGATTATGAAAAAATGTATCTTAATTCCGGTGAAAATGTTGGCTATACAGAAGAGTTCGAAAATAGTGTGGGAACGGATATCGATGGCAAAAACATTCAAATTTTTGACACTAAACAGTTACGTGCTTATGAAGAAGCACTTGATGAAGAAGGCATTATGACCACTTTCGGTGATTTAAAAGCTTATGAAGAAGAACCATATGTAGAGAACGAAGAAGATGAGCAATAATAAAAAGCGAGACTATAGCGTCTCGCTTTTTATAATTCACTGCTTTACTTCTCTTCTTTGGCGAGATCGATTATCATGACAATTAACACGAGTAATTGAATCAAGACATCGGCTTCGATCGGAATCATCCTCCTCCATAAATGGTGAAGTTCATTCCTCCGTTTCTTCTAAGAAGTAAAGACTTACGTTTCCCTTACTCCATCTATATGCAGAAGCGTCTTCATTATGTCTCCATATACTAGTAACCAGTGAAGATATACGTTAAACTAAAAAGGATTATATACATAGGTGGGGAGAATAAATGACATTAAAGGAAATTGAAAACCAATTAGCAGAGTTAAAAATGGACTATATGCGCTTACAAGATGATATCGAAAAGTTAGAGTCATTTGGACGTTCAGTTGAGAAACAAGAATTACGAATGAAAGAAATTGAAGAAGAACTACAAAGGCTTAATCGTTTAAAAGCTGAGCTTGAGAAATAATACGTTGACTATAGGTGAGAAACGGCCTGTTGATTTGCAGCCGGGTCCATTAGGTGATAATGAAGGCTTCCCCCAATTAATTTGGGGGATGTTTCCTGAGTTGATGAACACATGACTTGCACTAAAAAATAATCTTATTTTCATATTTTTCCCTTCACATTCTATTTAACAGAGTGTCAACAGAACGCTGATTTGATATCTTGTGACAGCAATCTTATAATGAGAAACTTTGTGGTTGTATAAAGGATAGTAGAAAAAAACCACTTGTTGCCCTTCCGATTGGATTTCTAACAAAGACAAAAAATAGGGGTATTAATCGAAACCTGCTCATTAAATTTAGTTACCCTTATAACGGATATAGAAAGCTCGCAATTAGAAGAAGTTCAAATACATAACGGTATAATCGGTTATTATGCAGTAACACCGTAACTTTTCTACAAGATGATGTTGCTATTGATACCGTATAAGTTAACTAAAAAGGTGGATGAAGATGAGCATTCTCTGTGGAATCAAGTGATTAATGAGGCAAGCTAAGGAGGCATTACCAATGTCTAAAGGAATGATTCATCATATAGAATTGTATGTGTCAGAACTTTCACGTAGTGTAGCTTTTTGGGATATATTACTAACAGAGCTGGGTTACAGTCGTTTTCAAACATGGAAGTACGGACAAAGTTGGAAAATAGAGAACAGTTATTTAGTCATTGTACAAGCAGAAGAGAAATATTTAGACATCCCCTATCATCGTTGTCGCGTTGGCCTTAATCATTTAGCTTTTCATGCACAGTCACGAGAGCAGGTTGATGTGATTACAGAAAAATTAAGAGAAAATCATGTCACAATTCTCTATGAAGATAAGCACCCCTTCGCTGGTGGTACAGGGCACTATGCTGTTTATAGATCCAGACCGGATGAAGGTCGAAATTGTTGCACCCGCAACATAGTTTCATCGTCATTCTCCACCATTTAAATACTTGTTATCACCCAACATCATCATTTTATCTTCTCTCATATTTACATTAGTAGGAGGCGAATATGGATGATGCCTCCTTTTTCTATCAATCCAAAAAGCTATACTAAATAAAAAAACAATGATAAAAAACAGCACCCATATTTTTATCATCACCACGCTTTTAATCAATCGCTTTTTGTCTAATCCATTTGGTTGCCACCCACTTTTCTCCTCTTTGTACCGGTAAACTTGAATGTAATGATTTGCGATCGACTTCACCTAGAGAATTACTATAGTGAAAAAAGACAGCAGATCCTTTCTTAGGGGTAAATGAAGCATTAATCTTCGGAAATATCGTTTCACCGCCTGATTCGACATCATTCAAATAGATTAGCATCGTCGCTATTCTTTGGCCGCCTTTACGATTGTCTACACGGTTTTCCGGAAAAAAATCAAAGTGAGACTTATATTCATCACCGACTTCATAATGCAATACTTGCAAACCTTCCCCATTTTCAATTGGATAAGAGGTCAGCAAACTGATTCGTTTTTCAATTCGAGCAATAAAATCATCTTCTTGAAGCTTAAAATACATCCCTTTGCTCGTTCTACCAGCAGCGGCTTTTTCTGCTCCAGAATTCGCATCTATTACTTTAGAAGGCTGAAGGCGGCATTTCGCCCGTTCAATGAGAAAATCACATTCCTCATCTGATAATACATGGTCTAATTGGATAATCGTGGGTTTTATAAAGTTAGAGCGAACAAACACCATTTGATTATCTACCACAATGGAATGAGGTTGTTCATTTAAATAGACAGGTTCATATTGATAAGTTGAGGCACCTTTAATATCTGAACTGGCAAACGCAATTTCAAACATTGTCTCATAGGCAAACCTAGCATCAAATCCTTTTTTAATCAGACCATTCGTAATAGCTAATGGACTTACTCCTTGTTTTAATGTATCAATAATCCAATCTTGTAGTTCATTTGAAATAGTTTTCATTTTTTCCAAAACAGACGTCAACTCCTCCCCTATTTTGACAATATGTTTTGTTGAGACTGAACAATCTTCATTAGTTGCTCTGAAGAATAAATACAAACCCCTTGTTTCTCCATATCAGTGATACATTTCATTGCTTGAGCAACATGCTTGGCTTCAATGGCATATTTCATTTTTTTCTCGTCATTCAATAATGGCGACAAAAGTTGATACAGCTTTTTACCCGCAAGTTCCCCTCTACGCTTTTCTAATCGTTCTCCCATTAACAATGAAGGCCTTACAATCGATAATGCAGGTAATGACAATGTTTTTAGTTTATCTTCTAGTAAGCCCTTAATCCTTGGATAGAACAATTTAGAACGAGCATTTGCATTGATAGAACTTATAATGACAAAATGTTCAACCTCATGACTTTTCGCTAATTTTGCCATCGTATAAGGATAATCTACATCTACTTTAATCATTTTCTCTTTTGTTTTTGCTTTTTTAATGGTCGTTCCTAAACAGCAATAAACGTGATCAACACAAAAATGTTCGGCATATTCTTCTAAATAATCAAAGTCAATGACTAATTCAATCAATTTTTCATGTTTCATATGAAGCGGTGTTCTAACAATAGCAATCACTTTCTCATACGAATCTTGTAGTAATAATTTTAATAATTCTTGCCCAACTAGGCCTGTTGCACCTGCTATCAGCGCAGTCTTTCCCATCTTTAAACCATCCTTCTATATTTTTTCCTTTCATTCTATGATACATGGAAACGGGTACAGATAAAAACAAAAAGTTTGAATTATTGTGCATTTATTGTTTTTTTCTAGTCACGAAGCTTTTCTTTTTGCAAAAATTACATCATATGCCATAATATGACCATAACATTAAAGGAGGTACTACATGAATACAATTACTTTAAACAATGGAGTAGAAATGCCCCAACTTGGCTTTGGTGTTTGGCAAGTGCAAAATGAGGAAGCAACCGCTGCTGTGCAAACAGCCATTGAAGTTGGGTATCGTTCCATTGATACAGCGATGATTTATCAAAATGAAGAAGGTGTCGGCAAAGCCATTAAAAATGCTGGTATTGCTAGAGAAGATCTATTCATTACGACAAAAGTTTGGAATACTGATCAAGGATATGAACAGACACTAAAAGCGTTTGACGAAAGTCTAGAAAAGTTAGGATTAGATTATGTTGATTTGTACTTGGTTCATTGGCCAACACCACAATTCGATACTTATGTAGATACATATAAAGCACTAGAGAAATTATATAAAGATGGTCGTGTAAAAGCGATCGGCGTCTGCAACTTTCATATTGAACATTTAGAACGTATATTAAATGAGTGTTCAGTCAAACCTGTCTTAAATCAAGTAGAATGTCACCCCTATTTATCACAAAACGAATTAAAGGAATTTTGTAAGAAACATGATATCTATGTTGAGGCATGGAGCCCCTTACAACAAGGCGGGGAAGTATTACAACTTGATTCAATTAAAGAAATAGCCAACTCAGTAGGAAAAACACCTGCCCAAGTAGTTCTGCGTTGGCATTTGCAGAACGATACAATTGTTATTCCTAAGTCAGTTACTCCTTCTAGAATTAAAGAAAACTTCGATGTCTTTGATTTTGAGCTTTCGCAAGCACAAATGGAAACCATTAATAAACTTAATCGCAATGAAAGAAAAGGACCAGATCCATCGGATATGAATGTTCGCTAATATTCTTTCATCAATAGGATAAAGAGGTAAGTGCTATAATATTCTTATATTTGCACCTCCCTCTTTTTTTATTACCTAAAGGCGTCTTTAATATTATATAGGGCTATATCAATATCTAATTCCTCGCCACTTACAAGCTTTGCTAATTGCGCACCTAAATACGGACCAGATGTTAATCCAGATGCTCCTAAACCATTGGCAGCATATAGTTTCTCGTACCCAGGAACTTGACCTATAACGGGTAAAAAACCAGGTGTATACGGTCTAAATCCCACTTTTGTCTCAACAAGAGTTGCTGCTTGTAAACCAGGTGCCACAGTCAACGCTTTAGATAATACTTCAAGCACGCCCCCCGCTGTCACATTCGTATTAAACGGATGTTCATCCTCATGTGTCGCACCAACAACGACTTTACCATCTTCAAAAGAGAGTAAATAATGATTTGTTGGAGGCTGAACCACAGACCATTCAGATGTGTCTGCATCAGGTACGTGAAGATGGGCAATTTGTGCTTTTTGAGCGCTAACTTGAAAGTTGAGCCCTATTGGCTCTAATAATTCCCTTGCCCAAACGCCGGCGGTTACGATGATTTTATCTGCATGTAATAGCTCTCCATTCACCTTTACCCCGTCTAGTTGACCATTTTCACTTACTAAAAAAGCTTCACCATGAATGATATCTGCGCCATATAGTTCGGCGGCTTTTAGCAGTGCCTTCCTAAGTTTACGCCCATCTACTCTAGCCGCTCCACTCACATATACTGATTGAAAATCTTGCGACAGTGGTGGAAAGGCGTCTCTCGTTTCTTCTTGATTATAATTTTTGATTTCACCGATTTCTGGTGCATCTTCTCGCCTTTTTATCGCCCTATCTATCATCTTTTCAAGTTTTGTTTCGTCGTGATGTAAACTAATCGCACCTACTTTTTTATAACCGGTGTCTTGATCAGTTTCCGCTTCAAGTGCTGGAATTAATTGTTGATAATACTTCGCTCCCCCTTTAGCAAGCTGATACCACGCTTTGTTTCGACGTTGTGACAACCATGGGCAGACGATACCCGCAGCTGCTTCTGTCGCTTGCCCTGCATCTTGCCGATCGATTACTGTCACCTTAAAACCAACTTTCGCTAAATGGTAAGCCGTAGATGCACCTAGTATGCCTGCTCCAATCACTATCATTTGTTGCATATTTTTTTCCTCCATCATGGATAAAAGACGAAAGGCAATATGCTTTCCGTCTTTTTTCTTTCTAGCTTAATCTTGCGAACTCTTCCACAAGCTCTTCAAACGTTTGTAACGCTTCGTCAATCGGTTTTGACGTCGTTAAATCCACGCCCGTATTTTTTAATAAGTCTAATGGAAATTCTGAACTCCCGCTTTTTAGAAACTCAAGATAAGTCTTTAATGTTTCCTCATCGCCATTATAAATCTTCGTTGCTAATTGAATGGCTGAAGCATAACCTGTCGCATATTTATATACGTAAAATGGTCGATAAAAATGCGGAATTCTTGACCAACCATATTTTACCTCTTCATCTAATACAAGGCTTTCCCCGTGATAATCTTTAAATAGTTGTTCATAAATACCATTAAACACTTCTGTATTTAACGTTTTACCTTCTTCTGCTAATTGATGCGTTTTCCATTCAAATTCACTGAACATGACTTGTGTAAAGAATGTGCCTTTAAACTGATCAATAAAATGATTAAGTAAATGTCGTTTAATGTCTTCATTGGTTTCGTGATCAAGTAAATATTTTATTAAAAGTACCTCATTTACAGTTGATGCAACTTCAGCGACAAAAATACTGTAGCCTGCCGTAATTTGCGGCTGATGCTGGGCACTCCATTTACTATGAACACCGTGGCCACATTCATGCGCAAGTGTAAACATACTATCAAGATCATCACGATGATTTAAAAGTATATAAGGGTGTACACCATATACCCCCATATTATAAGCACCAGAGCGCTTTCCTTTCGTTTCTCTTACATCAATATAACGATGTTCTTTAAACGATTGCAATGTAGAAATATACTCTTCCCCTAGTGGCGCTAACGCTTTACACATCGTGGCAAATGCCTCTTCATATGGAATCTGTATATCGACATCTTTCACAAGCTGGGCACTTAAATCGTATTGTCTTAATTCATCTAACTGCAATAACTCTTTTCTTAATGCTGTATATTTGTGCATCGTTTGCAAATGGTCTCTTGTGGACTGAATAAGATTATGATAAACCTCTTTCGGAACATTATCACCAAATAATGCTTTTTCTAATGCAGAAGGATACTGCCTTATTCTTGTGGTTGTAACATTATTCTTGATCGCTGCTGATAAAGTCGAGCCGATTGTATTTTTAAGTTGTACATAAGGCTTATAATACGCCTTATACGCTTCTTTCCGCTTTTGTCGATCATCACTTTCAATTAATTTCGCATACATTCCTCGTGTAAGTTCTACTTTTTCACCATTATCATTTGTTACGAGACCAAACTCAATATCAGCATTATTAATCATATTATATGTATTTGATGGTGCAGAAAGTGATTCACCGAGTTGTGATAATAAACTTTCTTGCTCAGTTGAAAGCACATGCGCTTTATAACGAAACGATTCGAGTAAGTCTTCTTCAAAATATTGCAGCCCTTCTTCTTCTTTAATATAAGCTTTTAATGTCGCTTCATCTAAGCTAAGTAAAAACGGCATAAAGAAAGAAGTTGCACTACTTACTTTTACACTTAGTTGTTTCGATTGATCTAATAAACTTTGAGCACGACTATCCCTTGTATCAACATCAGATTGTAACATCGCATAAGCATATACTTTACCAAACAAATAAGATAAATCTTCCTGCTTCTTCAGAAATTGAAATAAACTTTGCCCATCGCTTATTTCCCCCTCGAACCCAGCTAACTCCTGCGCTAACGACTGAATGGATTCATAATCCTTTTGCCACTCAGACTCCTCACTATAAATATCAGTGATATTCCAAGTTTCTTCTACGGGAATCTCTTTTCGACTAGAATAGGTCGTCATAATTTTTAACACTCCTTAAATAGTTCATTTTTTTGCTCATATGCGTTATATTAACTAAATATATTCTATTTCGCCATTCTTAAACCTTTTTATAGTAATTAATAATGGAAAAAGGAAAGGAGATCCAATCATGGCTATTACATTACCTCATATCGAGGATGCGAATCAAACTAATTATCTCCCACCTCAAGGTGAGATTCAACCGTTTGAATCTGAAGAAGAATACGAAACTAAGTTAAAAGAATGGAAGCTGCCTGCCAAGAAAACGTTTTGGTTTAAACAAAAAACCCATCAACGCAAAGTAGAAATTGTCGGCTATCAAGCATACGGTGAAGAAGATGATCATTACACCATTGTAATCAAGTTCCAAGATGGAAAACTAAGTTGCATTCATCCGGCTTATTTAAAAGAAATGCAAGCAGGCAACTTTGGTAAAGAAGCTTTTGATGCTGCTGGACAACCAAACACCGCACAAATAGAAGAAAAACAGGCCGACGAAAAAACAAAAGAGCAAGCGCCAACACCGCCGAAAATCACAGCTACAAAAACGAAAACAAAGAAAAAAGAAGCAGCTAAAAAAATCCAACTTCCTGAAGATAAGGTCGCTTTTTCAGCAATTGTGAAGCAATTTGCGCTAAGCTATAACCATTTCACTGAGGACCATGATGAAGTCATTGTGCTCGATGAGGTTGTCATTCATCAAGACGACCCTTTACCAATTGGACTAGCTTGGTGCAGTCACTCTAAAACATTAAAAAAACAAGAATTAGCTATCGGAGACAAACTTTCCTTTAATGGCAAAATCGTCAAAAAGAAATTACCAAAAGCCCAAGACGATGTCGATGAAGAGCATAAAGTAGAAGAAACAGTACCTTATAAAATAAACAATCCTTCAAAAATTGAAAAACAATAGCAAACAGAGTGAGGCCATTCCTCACTCTGTTTTGTTCTACTTTAAGATAAGTAAGTAAGCTCGTAACAGATTGGGTACTGATTCGACAAATAGTTCCTCAGCAATCATTCATGCTTGTAGTTAAAAAACATATTTAACTGCGTATACGTTTTTATCTTACTAGCTTGTTTAAAATGTCTTCCTGTTTTGAATCCTAACCTCTTTACACATCATCGAGTTGTGTGATACTGGTCAAGTTTATTCAAGGTTTACACAAAGAATGAGCGACCGTGATTTCCTAAATACAAGTTTTAGGACGTCCTTTAGACAAAAAAAGCACCTCTACAAAAATATAGAGATGCTTTCGTATCGAATTAGAATTGAGCAGCAGCTTTAGCTACGTTTTGTAATCCTTCTTCAATAATATCTTGTGTACGATCTGGGTATTGGTTATGTCCTTCAATCACTACTTCTGAAGGAGAAGTAATGCCCCAAAGGCTGATAATTGTTTTTACTAAGTTAACTGCCATTTCGCCAGCAGCCATACCTTCTAGTGAATAATCAGAACCTCTAGCATTTAAAAGCATCACTTTCTTGTCGCCAGCAAATCCTACTGGACCTTCAGCAGTATATTTAAACATTTTACCTGCTTGAGCTAAGTAAGAAACATAGCTGATCAATGGAGCTGGTACAGTTGAATTCCAAAGTGGGAATGCGAAAACGATTTTATCAGCATCAAAGAACTGATTTAAATACTTCTCAACTAGCGCCGCACCCTTTTCTTCTGCAGCAGTTAATTCCAACCCTTGGTTCTTTTTAAAAGTACCATTGATTGCATCATTACCATAGTAAGGCATGTTTTCTTCAAAAAGATTCAATTCCGTAATATCATCTGATGGATTTGATTCTTTATATGATTGTAAAAATGCATGATACATTTTTACAGAAATTCCAGCTTCAACTGGACGATCACTTGCGTTTACAAATAGAACTTTTGCCATTATGTGAAGACCTCCGAATGTCGTAATAATTTATTCGAAATACACTAAAATGAAATATCTCGAACCAAAAGTAATTTTAGTATATTAATAGTATCTTGTCAATGGAATAAGTTCTCTTTAACTACACTTATGATATTTTTTAGGTCTAAAGGAATAATTGAAGTAAATCTCGAGCTGACTTTTCTGGATTTTTAGATTTACTAATTGCTGAGACAACAGAAACACCTGCTAACCCTCGATTTTTAAGCATTTTTATGTTTTCTAGTTGAATACCACCAATAGCGACAGCAGGAATATCAATCGCTGCAATGATTTCCTCGAGCATACCTGGTGCTAATAAATCAGCATCTGATTTAGAAGTTGTCGGAAACACCGAACCTATTCCAACATAATTTGCTCCTTGTTCTTGAGCAAGTTTCGCTTCTTCCACATTGGATACAGAGATACCAACTACCATATCATCAGGAACAATCTTTCTAACGACGGCACATGGCAGATCATCTTGTCCAACATGCACACCTGCTGCACCTACCGCTAAAGCGATGTCTACTCTATCATTAATAATCAGTGGAATATCCAATGGCTTTAATATAGATTGTAATATTTTCGCCTTTTCATAAAAGAGTTGACCATCCGCTGTCTTCTCTCTTAATTGAACGATGGTCACACCACCTTTTACACCACTTCGAACAATATCATATAATTCATTGTTTGCTATTTTATCATCTGTGACTAAATATAAACGGTAATCCATTAGTTTTGCCTCACTCCATCTAGCCATATGGCTGCATTCATTGTACTAATCGTATCCATTAGCTTCACTCGAAATGAACCTAACCCTTCACCGGCATGTAAGCTCTTAGCTGCGATTTCCCCTGCTAGACTCATAGTAGCCATACCAATAACAGCCCCGTCAAACCAATTTTCTGAAACAGCAGCAGCAGTTGCTACTAATGAAGCTGTCATGCAGCCAGTTCCTGTTACCTTCGTCAAAAGATAATCTCCATTATCAATCACAACTAATTGCTTCCCATCTGTAATGACATCTTCTTTTCCACTAATAACAATGAGACAGTTTAGGACTTCAGCTGCCTCCTTTGCAAGTGCTTCAGGTGCTATTTCAATTGCCCCTGCATCAACACCACGCGTTTTTGTATTCTTACCAATAAGAGCAGAAACTTCAGAAGCATTGCCGCGAATAATGGACACTTTTATTGTGCTAATTAGCTCTTTTGCCTTATTTGTGCGATAAGTGGTTGCACCAACACCAACTGGATCAAATATTACTGGGACCCCTTTTTTATTGGCAGTTTGTCCAGCTTTAATCATTGCCGCAAACATCGCATCATTAATAGTACCAAAATTAATTACGAGCCCATCTGCCATCATAGCCATTTCTTCTACTTCTAAGAGTTGGGTGGCCATAACAGGTGAACCGCCCATTGCTAGGGTCACATTTGCACAATCATTAATAGTTACTGTATTTGTTAAATGATGAATGAGTGGGGTTTGTTCTTGTAACTGCTGAAAGACTCTCTCAACTGCTTCACTTGAAATCGCCATTATCTTTCCTCCATCTTTGCTTTGTTGTATAACTCATAAAAATGATTTGTCGGACCATGCCCATGACCGAGTGCTAGGCTATGCTCAATCGCTATGGAAATATAATTTTTCGCAGACTGTATGGCCTCAATAAGTTCTTCCCCTTTTGCTAACCCAGCAGCAATGGCAGATGATAGAGTACAACCTGTACCATGGGTGTTTTTTGTCTCTACTCTTCGACCATTAAACCAGTTGAAACTTTGTCCATCCCATAATAAGTCATTCGGTTCTCCTTCTAAATGTCCACCTTTTAATAAGACGGCTTTTGGCCCTAATTCATATAATTTTTTACAAGCTTGCTCCATATCATCAACCGTGCGAATTGTCATACCCGAAAGTACTTCAGCTTCAGGAATGTTTGGCGTAATTACAGTCGCAAGTGGTAACATTTTCGCTTTTAATGCTTCAATAGCTTGTTCCTTTAAAAGATGATGTCCACCTTTTGAAACCATAACAGGATCTAACACAATCACTTTTGGACTATAATGATTTAAACGGTCTGCGACGATTTTTACAGTCTCACTAGATGACAACATCCCGATTTTGACAGCATCAACTTGGATATCATCAAACACAGCTTCTATTTGGTCTTTTATAATATTGATTTCTATATCCTGTACCGAACGTACCTCTACTGTATTTTGAGCGGTAATCGCCGTAATGACGGACATGCCAAACACACCATTGGCGGAAAAAGTTTTAAGATCTGCTTGAATCCCAGCTCCTCCTCCTGAATCAGAACCTGCGATCGTTAATGCTGTTTTCATTGATGTAACCTCCAATAGCTTTATTCTTAATTAATACTCTTAATAAACCATATCCTAAAATTGCTCCAGTAAACGAGCTCACCATAAATGCTGGTAGGAATCCGAAAAGGGTTGCTTCTTGTCCTAAAAGTAATGTACTAATCGGATAAGTCGCTACTGCCCCTATCATTCCTGTTCCAACGACTTCACCTAGTGCTGAGAAGCCAATTTTTTTCGTTTTTTGATAAAGGAACCCTGCAAGTAATGCGCCAATCATACTCCCGGGATAGGCAAAAACACTTCCAGTCCCCATCATATTTCTCAATGTAGATGAAAGAAACGCTTGACTAACGGCATACCATGGTCCAAGAAGTACAGCAGATAATACATTCGCCAAGTGCTGAATCGGAAAAATTTTCGCTATTCCAATCGGAATAAAAATGAGACTACTCGACACAGTAGTGATGGCTGCAATCGTTGCCGTCATCGTCATTTTTTGGATTTTATTCATAGACCTTTCCTCCTTTCGATAAAAATAAAAAAGCCGCTATTTTGAATAAGCGGCTTTGGTCATCATGATATGTATGACGTCACTCGCTTCCCTACGCTAGTATTAACTAGATCAGGTTCAAAGGGTTCATCTCAGCCAAGTATTTGGCACCCCTAGCATTTATTCATATATAAAAAAAATCCTCTACTTCCAAAAGGAAGCGAGGACGACTACATCGACACACTTCCCTCCACTGGTACAAACCAGATCAGGTTCAAAGGGTTTTGAACGGCATTCAATCTCAGCCTCTATGTGAAGGCACCCCCAGTGAAAACTTATAACATATGATGCACTCAATATAACATGAAATGATAGAAATGAAAATAAAAAACATTGGATAGAAACGATGTTGCGACATAAAACGTTATGATATGATATTTTATATAACATTCAGGAGGACAGTCTATGGAAGATAAGAGTATTGTACTTATTGGGTTTATGGGGGTCGGTAAGACATCCATAGGAACGGAATTAGCTAAGAAATTACAGTGGGGTTTAATCGACACGGATGAACGCATTGAACAACAGTTTGGGATGTCAACTTCAAAAATTTTCCTTGATCATGGTGAAGAAATTTTTCGAAAAGCTGAAAGCGAATTGATTGAACAACTATCTGCCGAAGAAAAACAGATTCTTTCATTAGGCGGCGGCGCCTTTTTAAACAGTAAGAACCGCGAAATTTGTTTACAAAACAGTACCGTTGTCCTTATCGAGCTCTCATGGGAAAATTGGCTCGATCGATACCCATTGATTAAAGATACAAGACCGAAATTGAATGGTCTTTCTACTGACGAAATGTATCATCTCTACAAAGAAAGACAAGCTCATTATCAACCATATCATCTAAAAATCAATGTTGACGGGAAAACAGCTGAAGAAGCTGCTGAATTGATTGTTAGTGGGATAGGATAAAGCTTGTGATGATTATGGTTATAGTTCAT
Organism: Cytobacillus sp. OWB-43; assembly: GCF_034651445.1. NCBI lineage: Bacteria > Bacillati > Bacillota > Bacilli > Caryophanales > Bacillaceae > Cytobacillus > Cytobacillus sp. OWB-43. The sequence goes on from NZ_JAYEFF010000001.1 coordinate 970,232, forward strand.
TAGAATATTTCTTTTACTATCTAAGTAATTCGCATTATCCTAAACGAATTTATGAAAGCCGGGCACTCCCTTGCTCGGCTTTCATTTGTGTTTGGTTCTAAATAAATTGCTGAATAACTCCCTTTTTGTGAGGCGGTTATCTCTGGTTTTCTTTCTGAGTGACTTGCTAAACCCTTTTGCGAGGCGTTCATCTCTGGTTTTCTTTCTGAGTGAATTGCTAAACTTTTTTGCAGGGCACTCATCTCTGATTCTCCTTTTGAGGGACTTGCTAAACCCTTTTGCGGGGCGCTCATCTCTGGTTTTCTTTCTGAGGGACTCGCTAAACCATTTTGCGAGGCGCTCATTTCTGGTTTTCTTTCTGAGGGACTTGCTAATCCCTTTTGCGAGGCGCTCATTTCTGGTTTTCTTTCTGAGTGACTCGCTAATCCCTTTTGCGGGGCGCTCATCTCTAATTCCCCTTCCGAGTGACTTGCTAAACCCTTTTGCGAGGCGCTCATCTCTAGTTTTCTTTCCGAGGGACTTGCTAATCCCTTTTGCGAGGCGCTCATCTCTGGTTTTCTTTCTGAGGGACTTGCTAACCCCTTTTGCGGGGCGCTCATCTCTGATTCTTCTTCCGAGTGACTTGCTAATCCCTTTTGCGGGGCGCTCATCTCTGATTCTCCTTTTGAGTGACTTGCTAAACCCTTTTGCGGGGCGCTCAGTTCTGGTTTTCTTTCTGAGTGACTTGCTAAACCCTTTTGCGGGGCGCTCATCTCTGATTCCCCTTCCGAGTGACTTGCTAAACCCTTTTGCGGGGCGCTCATCTCTGATTCCCCTTCCGAGTGACTTGCTAACCCCCTTTGCGAGGCGCTCATCTCTGATTCTCCTACTGAGTGACTTACTATCCACTTTTATTGTGATGTTATATAGATTTTTTTTGTGCACAAAGTCCTTTGTTCAACATATAACTGCTTACTAATAGATTGACCCCATCAGAATACATTTCAATCTATAAGATACTGTCACTTCTCTTCATTACTAAATAATTCAACTGTTTCTTCGGTTTTAAAACCCATTAATGATAATAAAAATAATTTCCACCACCATTAAGTGTATATTTCTCTTGTAAGAATCGTTGTATTGCGGAACTACTTATTGCTCCACCACACCAATCATAAATCGCCGTCTTTGTTACTTTTTCTGATGGAAAAAGAATAATAAAGTCATTGATTGCTTCACTTAATGCATCACAAGATGAAATGTTCCTCCTACATTTTGAGCAATGAAATTTGCGCAAACTCGCTCGCTTCATCTGCCCACCGCACTCTCGACAAACCACTCCTTTTACCAAATCCTCCGTACAATATTCGATTTTTCTAGCGTAATTCTTTTCTTCTTTATGATGACTCAAAAAAGTGTGAACAATTTTTGTATGAAATGGAGAGTGTTGAATGTCCATTTGATTTAGTTCTCTTAATAATCGTGGAATTTGCGGTGGAAGAATAACATTTTGTTTCTTTGTACGGTCATATAACATAAACTCGGGATGGACAAAAACAAGTAGATAATCAAATGCAATGTTTAATTCGTGCTTAGTAAGGAATTGGTGTAGGAGGGTTTCATTTCTTTGGATTTGTAGAAGGGGATTTTTAATTTCCTTGTTTGTTGGTGAATACCATTTAGTGTCCTGAACCAAAAAATCACCACTATAATTTTTCACTTCGAAAGCAATGAGTTTGTGAGGAGTTAAACAGAGAGCATCAATTTGGAAGGATGTATGATTAATTTCTAGCAATACATCATAAAGAATGGGGAATTTTGGTGAAAGTTGCTGCAAATCATCTCGCCATTTACTTTCTCCTTCATATCCTTTTTCTAACATTTTGAGATATTGTTCATTCTCAGGGGACAATTTTGATCTAAGATGGAGCACGCGTAATAATCGGAGTTGATAAGAGGGATTGAGTGGTTTTAGGTCTGGCAAATTACTTCATCCTTTCTTTTTACTCTATTATAACGAATTTTCCGCATGAAAAAAATACCAATTTATTTAACTTCTCTCGGAAAGGACAACCTTGCTTGTTAAAAAGCGTAAAATCCTTTTGTGATTGTAGGGCTGAAGTAGCAAAATCAAACGATAATAATATATACAGTCAGTCCATTTTCTAAATCCATCACTTCGGTTTTATTCTTTTCAGTTTTTGTCCATTTTACAGAACCACATTTCTAGTCTAACCCTTTAAAAAACCACTTACCATCAATGGCAAGTGGTTCTTTTTCTTCTATTAAATTGCTGTCGTAACAGCTTTTTCTTCGTCTACTTTCACGATCCAACCAAATTTATCTTCTACTTTTCCTTTTTGGATTCCTGTTAGCGTTTCGTAAAGTTTGCCGGCGATTTCACCTGTTTGTCCGCCACCAATGGTAAGTTTTTCGTTATTCCAGAATAGTTCTCCGACTGGTGAAATGACCGCTGCAGTACCCGTTCCGAATGCTTCTTCTAGCGTGCCATTTTTTTGCGCTTCATAGATCTCATCGATTGAGATACGACGCTCAGATAAAGGAATACCCCAGTCTTTAATGAGTTCAATAACAGAGTTTCTTGTAACGCCTTCTAAAATGCTTCCGTTCAATTCAGGTGTAACGACTTCACCGTTAATTTTAAAGAAAATATTCATGCTTCCTACTTCTTCAACATATTTATTTTCCTTGCCATCTAACCAAAGTACTTGTGAATATCCTTCCTGTTCTGCTACTTCTTGTGCTTTTAGGCTAGCAGCATAGTTTCCTCCTGTTTTGGCATTACCCGTTCCACCTTTGACTGCACGAACATATTCGCTTTGGACAGCGATTTTCACTGGGTTAATTCCTTCTTTATAATAGGCACCGACTGGTGACATGATAATAATAAATTTGTATTGATGTGATGGAGCAACGCCTAAATAAGGTTCTGTAGAAATAATAAATGGACGAATATATAGCGATGTTCCTTCTACATTTGGAACCCAATCACGATCAACTGCAATTAATTGTCTTAATGCTTGAACAGCAAGTTCTTCGTCAATTGGCGGAATACAGAGTCTGTTGTTCGATTTGTTCAGTCTCTCCATATTTTTATATGGTCTGAACATGAGCACTTCCTGATCTTCAGATAAATATGCCTTTAATCCTTCGAAAACACTTTGGCCATAATGAAATACCATTGCAGACGGGTCAATTTGTAATGGCTCATAAGGGACAATACGTCCATCATGCCACCCCTTGTCTGCATGATAGTCCATTACAAACATATGATCTGTAAAGTTCCTACCGAAAATCAACTGATCAAATGCCGGTTTTTCTTTTTTGGTTGCACGTCTTTGGATTTCAAACTGATAATCATTCATTTCTACTCTACTCCCTGTCTAAGATCAATTTAAAGTGCCGTTAAACATCTTTACTCTTTTTCTTGTGGTATTATGCACCATTGTAAACGAAATACTTTGATGATTAAACTACTCCTTCGCAATTTATACGATATTAAGAATTTATTACTTTAATACATAAAATCAATATAACATTTCCTTAATAAAGTACATTGATTGTTTAAAATATTATGAACCCTATTTTTGGTATTGTCAACACAGTTTCTGAAACTTTTCTATTATTCTTACAAATTTATAATTTCGCTATAAATACAGGATTTTACTAGCTTTTTATTGAAATGATTTGCATGAAATATTATGCAAAAAAAGGTTTGGTTTTTTAGATAATTAGTCAAGAAATACAAAAAATACTCGTGACTTCCTGCTCGTCACGAGTATTCATTAATGAAACCAGCCTTTGTTTTTTGACTCTGTGATGGCTTCGATTCTGTTTGTTACTTCTAACTTCTCCAATATAGCTGATATATAATTACGAACTGTACCAACTTTAATCGTTAATATAGAGGCAATTTCTTTAGTACTTTTTCCCTCTGCCATTAATTCAAGTACCGCTTTCTCACGTTCTGTTAAGGGATTTTCTTCTCGGTAGACATCATCCATCAGTTCCGGGGCAAAAATTCTTTTGCCTGCCATGACATTACGAATCGAATCAGCTAACTCTTCACTCGGGCTATCTTTCAATAAATAGCCCCGTACCCCTGCTTTTATCGCTCGTTGAAAATATCCAGATCTTGCAAAAGTGGTTAAAATAATGACCTTTATGCCACTGTTTTTAATTGCTTCAGCTGCTTCTAACCCTGTTTTTAAAGGCATTTCAATGTCCATAATACAAATATCGGGACTTAGTTCTTGCACTAATGTAACGGCCTCTTCTCCATTGGAGGCTTGACCAACGACTTGCATATCATCCTCAAGGTTCAGTAACGAACCGAGTGCGCCTAACATCATTCTTTGGTCTTCTGCAATGACAATTCGAATCATGCCAAATCTCCTCCTTCAACTTGTTTAACGACAAGTGGAACAATAATTGAAATTGTCGTACCCTCGTCACAACTGATGTCCAAATGGCCATTTACAAATTCTAATCTTTCTTTCATGCCATTAATCCCATTACCATAGCTTTTTTTCTCACTATTCGTAATGCCTATTCCATTATCCTTTACTGTAACGACTAATTCTTTATTTCGTTCTTCTATTGCTACCGAACATTTTGTTGCTCGACTATGTTTGACTACATTTGTAACCGCTTCTTTTAAGCACATACTAATAATATTTTCTATAAAAATGGAAGTGTAAGCTTCTTTTAATGGTTCAGTGATTTCCATATCCATTTGCGCTGCTTGTAAAATTTCCTTTATACGAACGACTTCTTCCTGCAATCGTATTCCTCTCATTTGCGATACCATTTTCCGTACTTCATTCAATGCTGTACGGGCTGTTTGCTGAACATCTTTTAATTCAACTTTTGCTTGTTCTGGATCTTTTTGAATTAACTTTCTCGCCAGGTCACTCTTTAATCCTATTAGTGAGAGTTTTTGACCAAGTGTATCATGTAAGTCACGCGCAATTCTTTGACGTTCTTCTTGTTTAACAAGGTCGGCAATTCTTTGGTTCGCGTATTCTAATTGTTTCTCTAGCCTCTCTTGTTTTCTTTTATTATAGATATTAAAAGGCAACAATATCATACTCACTAAAATAATAATCACAAATGGAATTTGACTTAAAAACATGTCACTTTTAACAACGATATTGTAATTAATGGCTACAGTCGTTGAAACAATGTGAATGATATAAACAATAAAAAACGCCACTCTATTTCTTATATATCCATTATAATAAGCGATGAAAAAAGCAAAATACACATACTGATAAATAATTAACATTGTCATTGAAACTGCAATCAATAAAAGAGACCATATATAAACTGGCCATTTATTAGATATGAAGGCAAAACGAAAAGTGATAAAAAAGACGACCGTTAATATGATACCAACAATAATCTCCCAAGTCGTTGAAGATTGAAAGATAAAATAAAAAGGGAGAATCGTCAGGATAATCCATATGTATGGTGTCATCCCAGAGCTTTTTAATTTATATAAAAGTGGATATGACATTATAAACCTCCGCTTCAATGTAGAAATAGAAAACTCCTTTGTTTCTTTCATACAAAGGAGTTTCTTAACAGTATTATAGCAGATTATTATTAAGATACCGGTACTTTTCGGTATTGTTTTACCGCACGGTAGCCGACAAATATTTTCTTCTCTTCATCCCAAAGCTTAAAGCGAAGAGATTCTAGGCTTGTTGCTAGTGAAATGGTCGGTACATTTTGTAATTGCTCACTGTTAGTATGTGCTTTCTCTAATTCGTAATTTGGGACTCTTGGAGCTAGATGGTGTACATGATGGTAACCAATATTTCCTGTCATCCATTGCAGTGGTTTTGGCAATTTGTAAAATGAACTGCCTTCAATTGCTGCACTCACATATTCCCACTCTTTATCTGGCTCAAAATAAGAATCTTCAAATGTATGCTGGACATAGAATAACCAAATACCAGCTGCACCAGAAATCAGGAAAATCGGGGTTTGCACAAGTAGGAATGCTTCCCAGCCGATGAGATAACACATGAAAGCATATAAAGCAACAATTCCTACATTGGTTAAATACGTATTTAATCTCTCCGGTAAACGAGCACCCTTTCGATTAAAACGATTTTTAAATAAAAATGTGTAAATCGGACCTAATCCAAACATAATGATTGGATTACGGTAAAGTCGATAACCAACCTTCGTTAAAAAAGAGGCATCCATATATTCTTTAACAGTCAATAACCATATATCTCCTGTCCCACGCTTGTCCAAGTTACTGCTTGTTGCATGATGAACGGAATGATCATGTGCCCAAGCGCTATATGGAAAAATCGTAATAATCCCAGCAATCGTTCCCACAATTTTATTCGCTTTGCGGCTTTTAAAGAATGAATTGTGACAGCAATCATGAAAGATGATAAATATACGTATTAAAAAGCCCGCCGCTAAAACAGATAAAGCTAATGTCAATAAATAATGAATGGAAAGTGAAAAATAAGCAAGTGTCCATAAACCCAAAAATGGTACAAGCGTATTGATTAATTGATATATACTTTTGTTACGATTCGCCTTTTCAAATGGCAGCATTTGTTTTCTCAATGTTTTCAAACGTTCTTTTGTCATATTGTAAGTTCCTTTCCTTCAATATAATTTAATAATAAAGACGTCTGAAAATACTGTGAAGACATAGGTGTCATCACGCAACCATGATAAATGTCATGTATCCATTAAGACCAACTACTAATATCAGCCTTCAAGCTCAATTATTAGGTCAAATAAAACTTTATATATAAGAGAAAAAGCTTCGCCTATCTTCATATCTTCAGAAAATCCTTCAATATAATCTAACGTAAAGTTAATTTCCCATAAGCCATCTTTTTGATTAAACATAGGGCTCAGTCGCGCTTCATCACTTGTGAAGATTGACATAAAATAGGCTTTAATTTCTTTTTCCTTTTTCTTAGGCTGCTTTAAACCAATCAAGCAATCATAAGTACGGAATAAATCATCTACTTCAAAAGAAAGTGATTCAACATTTAGTTGATCGAACCATACGGATTCAACATAGACGAATTCATTGATATGTTGCTTAAAATAAGTGATCGGCTGCTCAAAAAATTCACTGGCCGATTCTGTCCCAAGAAAGTTTTCTGTTTCTTTATCGCCTCTTTCAATATAACTATCAAAAAAGCGCTTTTTAGGGTCGAGGACATTTACCTCTTTTTCATCTATTATCTCCTGCTTTTTAGCGTAGTTTAATTCTTCAATAAATAGTAATTCCCCATTATCTTTTGCTTGTTTGATTCTTTCGACTAACTGTTCTTTAAACATTATTCGCACCTCTTTGTCTTTCATTGCAAGTTTTTCTCCTTTACATTCTACACAACTCTCTATCATGCTTTCAACAATGGAAAATCAATATAGACGAACATCCACTATCAATGGGCCCAATAAAGGCCATCTTAGCCTTTTTCAATCCGTTTAGCTTGCAGGATGGTCATAAAATTTATCTTAAAATCTTTACTTCTTTCATATGTATAAAATAGGCTGCAATTGATTCATGAAGGTTCGTGAATGCATAAACTATAAATTAAAAATGTGGTGATGACTTTGCAAATACTTCCTTTTCAAAATTTAAAAGAGAAAAACTTAACATTTGAAAATGTCTTTGAGCGCATTCTTCACTTCATGTACATCCAACCGAGAGGAAATTATAAACTGATTGTTGGAACAGACTCTCAAGTACATCCTGCCCATACTTTATTTATCACTGGTATAGTGATTCAAAATGCAGGAAAAGGAGCGTGGGCTTGTATTAGAAAATGTTCCGTCCCACGAAAGATGCTTCATCTACATGAAAGAATTTCTTTTGAAACTTCTTTAACTGAAGAGATTGTTGCATTATTTGATGAAGAGAAGAAAAACAAGATGATTGATATTGTCTTACCATTTATTTACCAAGGTGCAAGTTTTACGATGGAAGGCCATTTAGATATTGGTGCCGGCTCTCGTAATAAAACGAAGGAATATGTAGCTGAAATGGTCGCAAGAATGGAATCCATTGGTGTGGAAGCCAAAATAAAACCAGAGGCATATGTCGCCTCTAGTTATGCAAATAAATTCACAAAATAAATTACTGATGCAGTGAATACTGCTGTTCTGCTTTCTCTGCGACTGCATTCGTTAACTCAGTTGTAATTTCGGGAAGAGAGGTTTCTAAAATAGCATTCGCCATTTTTGCCATCATTCCCTCAGCTACAATCTCTAAAAAGCCCGTCATCACTACTTCTTTTTTAGAAGAATTTACACTCGAGAAAAAACCATTGCCCTTAAATTTCTCATTGATACCTGTTAAGTTAAATGTCACTTTATTAGGCGCCTGCCATCTAGTGATATCGACCTGTAGCTCTATCTTTTTTTTCATTAAACCGACATCTACTTTAAACACCCAGATGGAGCTTTTTTCATTTAATATTTCATGCCTTATATATCCAGGAACAAGTGGTGCCCAATGATTCATATCACTAACAAACTGCCATAGGTGGTCAATTGATACATTTACCTTTTTCTCATGATGAAAGCTTGCCATTATACCTCTCTCCTTCATTCTCGTCTTAGATGCTACTGCCTTATTTCTATTCAAGCAGTAAGGGAAACATGCTATCGAATTTATGATTAACGCATCGTAAACGAAAACAAATTAGAAACTTTAGAGGTAAAAGCTGCTTGCTTAAAATTGACATTGCTTCAATTTAATACAACCCATATACCTCTCATGTTTGCCCTTTTAAAGAGCGGAAAAAAAGAAAATAAATTCTTCTAGACATGAGCAATAAATATTTATTTATAGAGGAATAGCAACCAGCTTTCGTTTGACCATGACAAAAAAAGATAAGAGCTTCCCCCTATAAATATTGAAGAAATAATGAGTAGGTTGCTTCACATTCCCTTTATATCTCTAAAAAACTGGTTTGTTAATCATATCAGCCAATAATTTATATGACTTTAGACGATCTTCATAATCATGTGTTATTGTCACGATCATGACTTCATCTATGCCGTATTGGTTTGTAAGACTTAACAAGTCTCTCTTGACCTTTTCCGGATTACCAATAATCATTCTTTCTTTCATCTTAGCGACTTTTTCTTGTTTTGCAATGAAATAGGGATGCTTAATTGCTTCCTCTACTGAAGGTACTTCTTGCTTCTCTCCATCATCTGATTGGAGATGCCATAATAATACTGAGGTAGCTATTTCTTCAGCCTTTTCATCTGTTTCAGCACAAATAACAGAGACGGTTAACATCATATTTTGTTGTTCGCTCTTGCGCTTCTCTTTAAAAAGATCAATCGCTTCTTTTCCATTAGCATCACTCATAAATTGTCCAAAACAGTAATGTAACCCCTTTTCAGCTGCTAAACTAGCACTTTTATGGCTTGTTCCTAACATCCACACTTCAGGCTTTATTGGGGGGATGGGACTTGCCTTTACTTTACGAAAAAGATGGTCTTCTGGATGATGGTCATTTAAAAAAGCAAGTAGTGTATCAATAGACTGGGGCCACTCTTTGACAGCTTGCAAATAATTCCCTGCTAGTGCAATACTTGCTTCAGCAGATGCACCTGGTGCTCTTCCTATGCCGAGGTCTATACGTCCTGGAAAAAGTGTGCTTAACAAATGAAAGTTCTCTGCCACTTTAAAAGGTTTATAATTCGGTAGTAACAACGCACCCGAGCCAATCCTTATAGTTGACGTTTGTGATGCAATATATGTCATCATAATTTCAGGAGAGGAACTAGCGAGCCCAGGCAAGTCATGATGCTCTGCAATCCAATAGCGGTAATAGCCTAATTCATCCGCTGTTTTTGCTAACTGCAGTGATGCCTCAAGTGCTTCTTTTGCTGTCTTGCCTTTTGCAATTGGTGATTGATCTAAAATACTCAGCTTCACATTACCCCTCCTGTTTACCTCTTATAGTAACGTCTTCTTCTACTCGGTTGATTCTTATGGCAATCATCGCAAATGTTAAAGGCATGATCCCAAGCTAAAGATTTTCCACAACGCTTACATGTTTTTTTCATATTTGCAATATCATCATCTAATCGTTCAAACACATGATTAGATATATCGTCCCTCACTCTTTCCCAATAGATGGCTTCAGTATGTTGACCTAATTTATAGAGAAATAGTAAATGAAGACCTATTGCTTTATATGAATACTCAAGGTCTTCAAGATTACGGTTTCTTAACCTTGGTTCAGGCAGCTCTTCATGATCAATGATACTGTACATCGCCTGCTCCCATTGCCGAATCAAGTCCGCTTCTTTTTTTGAAAAAGGTAGATGTAAGAAACTGTACAAATCTTTTAAAGGCATTCTCGCCTCAATCTCTGTCCCTCTAACCAGTTCATAAAGCTCCCTTTCTTCACTTAATGTTGCTTTCTTAGTTCCCTTTGGACTCTCAAATAAATCCCAGAGTTCAAAAAACTTCCCTAAATCACGATAATACGAAAGAAAGCGATCAAAAATGGCTGAAGTAGGTGCAATAGCAAAACTTTCAATCGGAGCATCTACTTGTGATAATAAACTGCTCATTAACTTAATCCGGTCAAAAAAGGCCACTCTACCTACAGGGTAAATACCTTTTCTCCCCGCTCTCCCAGCAATCTGTTTCACTTCTTGAGATGTCAGTGTGCGACGTTTCGTACCATCAAATTTCTCCGTTTCCAAAAAAACAATCCGTCGTATCGGTAAATTTAATCCCATTCCGATTGCGTCTGTTGAGACAATGACATCAGATTGACCAGCTATAAAGCGATTAACCTGTTTTTTCCTCGTTTCAGGTGGCATACTGCCATATATCATACTCACTTGATGACCTTTTCTTTGTAACATAGACGCTGTTTCGAGTACCCTTTTACGTGAGAAACAAATCAGCGCGTCACCCTCTTTTACGTTTTTAAGAGTGAACTCTTCACTGTCTACTTCCAAAGGGGCTTCTCGTTTATATCTATGTATTTCAACATTGCTATCTCCAATTAATTGCAACAGCATAGCTTCGGCATTTTTACTCGCAATAATATGCACTTCTCTCGCATTTGCCTTTGTGATTGCCTTAAACCAAGCATAGCCACGGTCCTTATCACTAATCATTTGTGATTCATCTATAACAATGACATCATAATCATCTTTCTCATAAAACATTTCAACCGTACAAGCTAAATGTGTCGCACCTGAGGTTTCTCGTTCTTCTTCTCCAGTTTTTAAAGAACAGGGTGTTCCTTCATTGTTTAGCTTTTCATAGACTTCAAGCGCCAACAAACGTAATGGGGCTAAATATAACCCGGATGGGGCTGCTTTCATTTTCTCTAGTGCTTGGAACGTTTTCCCTGTATTTGTTTCACCAATATGAAGAACAAATTTCTGATAAATATTCTTTCGGCTCTCATAAGCAGAGCCAAAAATATCATTCAACATTTTTTGTTGTTGTTCTTCTTTTTGTCTCCGTTCCCGTTCTTCTTGTTTGCGCTTCATTTTTCTTTCTTTCACTTGTATTTCATATAAGCTTCGCTGCTCTTCTAAATCAAAATTCTCATTTGCTATCTTCAATAAATCTTTCACATAATCTTCCATGATTCGGCCTAGTGCATTTGGAATTATATCTTCCCAATCAATTAGATCTAACAACTTCTCTCCAGTCAAACTATGCTGGAACAAAGATTGATATTTATCAATATGACCTTGACCAAGATGTAATAGAAGCGCTTGTTGTATAAGCGTATGTAAAGTTTCTCCTACCATTTGTTCGTATTCAAAATAGTATGTTTCATACTCAAAATACCATTTATTTTTTATCATCACTTTGTGGAGATTACCTGTAAACTCTTCAAAGAAATCTTCTACACGGGGGTAATCATCAACGATAAATGGCCCCACTTCCACTAAAGGTTCTTCTAAGTAACGTGATTCCGTCTCATGATACTTCACTCTATTTGCTAAATCCGTTTCAAGCTTTAAAGCCAATTTATGTCTTAAAGCTAAAAAGAGATTTTCACTGTTTTTTGACAACCATTGTTCTGCTTCTTCACATAGAAATTCTTGATAGGCGTATCTTTCTTGTTTGATCTGGCGTTCTTTTTCTTCTTGAAGATATTTTTCTCTTGCATAAACATAACGTTTGGCCCACTTTTCAGGTTGATCTGCAAAAATCGAATGTAGCAAACTATTTACATTTAATGGACGGAACTCAATGACTTCTTTCCTAAATGCTTGATTTAACGTTTTCTTATTCATATCTTCAATAACATAGTTTTTTTTCTTTAAATATTCCTTCTTATGAAAACGAGAGAGTTTGTTTGTCGCTTTATTACTCCACACATTTTGCCAAACTTGTGCTAAAAACGGAGCTCGATCTTTGATATATTGTGAAAAACTTAACATTTGTTCATTTGCACCTAAATAATAATCTATATCTTCATAAATTTTCATTTTTGTATATTCAATCGCTTGACGATGGATATCCTCTAATTGCTTCATTCCTTTAACTCCTCTAACAAATACATATTATTCCTATTGTATACGAACTCTTGTCACTTCACTACCATAACATATCGCACTTCCGCGAAAAAATTATTAGAAAATTTAAAAATAAAATTGACAAACACGGATGGCGAGATTATAATTATTTCGAAATCAATTATTTTTAATTTGAGATTTATTAATCAAAGATATATAGGAGGAAAATAAAATGGCTAAAACAAAGTGGACGTTAGACCCAGCACATAGTAGTGTTGATTTTTCTGTTAAACATATGATGATTGCTAATGTAAAGGGATCATTTACAGCGTTTGATGCTGTTATTGAAGCTGATCCTAAAGATTTAACAACAGCGGATATTTCATTAACAATCGACTCAGCTAGTATTGATACCAAAAACGAAGATCGTGATAATCATTTAAAATCACAAGATTTCTTCGATGTTGAAACCTATCCAAAAATTAATTTTAAAGCAACGAATATTGTAAAAAATGGGGAAAATGAATATAGCGTGACAGGTGATCTGACGATTAAAGATACAACAAAACAAGAAACGCTTGCAGTCGAATTTGAAGGAACGGGAATTGATCCATGGGGAAATACAAAAGCTGGATTTAACGTAACTGGATCAATCAGCAGAAATGATTATGGATTAACATGGAACTCTACATTAGAAACGGGTGGCGTTCTTGTCGGAGACAAAATCAAAATTAGTTTAGATGTTCAGGCTAGCAAGGGTGAGTAATTTTTATCAGAATCTTATTTAGAAATAAAGACGATTACAAAAACGCTTGGTGTCCAGCATCCAAGCGTTTTTGTAATGATAGAGCGTAGTTTATTGTTCAGCTAAAATGGTAGCAATTTTATCTTCAATGATTTTCCCCTTTGACCCATCTACCATATTATTCAATATAATAGAAAATACATATCTTTCTCCTGACTTGTTATCCACATAGCCTGAAAGCGAGCTAACAGTTGAAATCGATCCTGTTTTTGCATAAACATGACCCTCAGCTGGAGAGTTTTTCAGTCGATTTCTTAATGTACCCCCTACCATTCTGTCCGCATGACCAGCTACTGGTAATGAATGAAAATACACATCAAACCAAGATTCCTTCTGTACTTCGTATAAGAGTTTGGAAAGCTCATTAGCTGGTAATAAAGTGACATGAGAGATGCCTGATCCGTCTCTTAAAAGCATGGTATCTTGATTGATTCCCCAAGCATTCAATTCATCTGCTAAAACTTCTAATCCTGCATCCCAACTGCCTTCATTTTTAACTACTTTCCCCATTTCTTTGATTAAAATTTCGGCATGTGTATTATTACTCAACTTCATAAAGGGAATGAGCAATTCCTCTAACGGCATGGATTGTTGTTCATACAACACTTCTGTTTGATTAGGTGCGACTCCTACCTTAACGCCACCATGGATTTTAATACCCTCATCTGCTAAAGAATCCTTTAATAACTCTAAAGCATACTGTGTTGGCTCCCATACGGCAATCCACTCTCTACTAGATGTAGCTTCTATAGGAATCGTCCCAGTGATGGTTATCTCATTTGTACCATGTTCTCTTACAATATCAATTTCTTTCTTATCAGATGCACCAACGGTTTTAGCGTTATTGTTGATTTTGACATATCTATTGTTCGGCTGCAGAGTTATTTCTGGCTTTTTCCCCTCTTGTTTACCTGGTTTTACCTCGACAATTACACTTCCAGCATCATAATCTTCATTCGGACTTACAGTCAATGCTGATATTTGCGCACCATAATAATAACTCTCATCTTTCCAGATGATATCTTCTGACAAACGTTCATCATCATACCAACTATCATCTGCAATAAGTTGACCCTTAATCATTTTAATACCTTGTTTTTTTAATGCTTTAGCCATGTTAGTAAAATCTTCTTTCAATAAAGTTGGGTCGCCATACCCCTTTAAATAAATATCCCCATGGTGGACAGAGCCCCGTTGCTGGCCTATCGATAATAATTCTGTTTTAAAGCGATAATCTTCACCTAATACTGACAGTGCTGCTGCTGCTGTTAATAGTTTCATATTAGAAGCTGGTCGTAATCTAGTATCAGCTATATGTTCATAAACAATCTTCCCTTCTTCTGCGCTCCTCACGCTAACACCAGCAAGAGCTCCCGCTAACAGTGGATCATTGTTAATAAGTTGATTAAGCTTCTGAACTAACTCATCACCTTCTTCATTAGCCGAAACTTTAGGTTCCACTGCTGATTGAAACGGTGTATAGGCAATTGAAAATAGTAGTACAACCGTCAACAAACTCACTAAAGCTTTTTTCATTTTCCCTCATCCCCTCCTATATTCTTCCTGTCTACATTTCTCCTACATAGATTGACAAAAAACTACATCTATATGTATTGAACTTCGCTTTTTCTTCATTTTTCTCCTTTAAGTGAATGGATGTGTTTTTCCTTCTGTCCTAAATAGGTAGCAATGACTAGTCAATCATTTCTTTCAGCAAAACTAGGCATACTTAGGGGAAAAAAAGAGGAAAGATAGAGAACAAACCTTGACTGTGTGTTAGTGCTTCACTTGGCGCGGTCATACTGTGAGCGACTCATATCCACTTGATGAGCCTGTATAAAGAAAACTCCTTCTTGTTCAAGTAACTCTTTTTGCATATCGGCTTGGTGGCAATCATTTAGTCTAATTTCACCTACTTTATTGACCACTCTATGCCAGGGCAAACCATATTTATGACTCATTGAATGGAGAATGCGAACAACTTGCCTTGCACCACGGGGGCTACCAGCATATGTTGCGATTTGTCCATAGCTCATTACTCTTCCTTTAGGGATTTCTTTAATTATTTTAATCACTGTTGCTGTAAATGGCTGCATATCCTTTCCTCCAAACGCGCTCGTTTTGTTACTAGTATAATAAACTAAAGGATCATAACATAGTCTCAATTCATTCATCATAAAATACATGTAATACAAAACTACCAAGCCTTGAGAATCTTCTATCTTCATTATTAGACAAAAAATAACAAGAACAAATTCAAAGAAGCAGAATTTGTTCTTGTTTTTAATACAATCAATATATTAACTTTTTACTAATCTATTTTTTACTACTTCAGTTAATACACGGTTTAAATGCTCTGGTACAGTTAAATAAAGTAGACCGTTTCCTTCTAATTTTGGCGAATAGCCCAGCGGAACAGTTCTTCTAATCAATTGCGCATATGACTCAGGCTCTGAGAAATCTCTTTCAAATGTAACTTGAGAAAAATCTTTTATTAATGCCAAAGCCCCTGCGACGTGTGGTGCGGCCATTGATGTACCGCTTAGTTTTGCATATTTACCATTTAAAAAAGTAGATAATATTTCTTCACCAGGAGCGACCAAATCAATTTCGGTATGAGAATTGCTGAAAGGTGATGATTCGCGGTTTAAATTAACAGCACCAACACTAATGACTTCATTATATGAACCTGGATAAGCAAGCTCATCGGTATTATCATCCCCGTCACCTTCATTTCCAGCTGCACAAACAACGAGAATATTTTCTCCGACGGCTTTTTGTATCGCTTCATGTAGTTCTGGAACATCTTCAGGGCCACCTAGTGACATCGATATAATATCTACTTTCTGTTCAACCGCATACAATATTCCATTTATAATCCAATCATATTGACCAGATCCATCTTTGTTCAATACTTTTACAATTAACAAATCTGCTTCCGGGGCTACACCAATTACTCCTGATTCATTAGCAGTAGCAGCAATTGTACCAGCAACATGTGTGCCGTGACCATTATGGTCATCTAAGATATCTGGTGAACTCCCATCATCGTCTGTAAAGTTTCTACCACCTATAATTCTCGCTTTTAAATCTGGGTGGTCTATGTCACAACCTGTATCTAATATTGCCACCTTCATGCCTTTTCCTTTCGTCTCTTTCCAAATCTCAGGTGCCTGAATCAATTGTATTCCTTGCGGCGTTTCATTGACATCTGTCACTTGATCATTGACTGTGTAAGGCATTACTCTAACTAATTGCTTCATCCTTTATCCCTCCCTAACATAATCGTGAAAACCATTTGGTCCCTTCAACGCATAGACAAGAGAATTTTGAAGCGATACAAGTTGTATCATTATTATAACAAAAGATTAAATATTCTGAAAGAAATTAGACCTTTTTTTCTCTCGGTCTTTTTTCCTGTTTTTTACTTCCGTAACTTTTCCCTCAATTGTTTATAGATATCGACAATTTCATCTATTTTCATTCTTACAAGCCCGCTTGATGAAGGTGCAACAAAATCAATTACACCTGGTACAACCGATTCGCTCTGAAATCCCCAAGATACCTTCTTTTTCTTACTAAATTCTTGATATACACCTTTCCCTACATAACAGGCCACTTCAGGTTGATATTTTTTTAGTTTTTCTAATAGTTCTAATCTACCTGCTTGATATTCTTCCTTCGTAATATCGCTAGCCGCTTTAGTTGGTCTTGAGACAATATTTGTTAAACCATATCCTAATTGAAGTAATTGATGATTTTCTTCTGGTAAGTAAACCCGTTCAGTCAGCCCAGATTGATAGAGTATTTTCCAAAACCGGTTATGACGGTTGGCATAATGAAATCCATTTTCTGCAGACTTTACACTCGGGTTAAACCCAATAAATATGACTTTTAAATCCTTTTTGAGATGATCATCTATCGGTTTCATTTATCTTTACTCCTTTTATTTTTTCATACAATAACCATAGCATGTGAATGATCATTTTTGCATTGATACAATCTACAATTTTTTTGAGTGGAAGAAAAAAAGACATTTACAATCTTAAAAATGGACAGTGATTATCCTGACAATCATTTTCATCATTTAAAGTGCTGTTTAGACGATTTCTTAATTTTTATGATGTTGCACTATGCATGCAGAAAACAAAAAAACCTCTCTAAAAAATGAGAGGTTTTTATGCATGATATGCTCTCAAGCCATTCTCCAGTAACTCAATAGCTAAGCTTGCTTCTTTCTCTTTGATAATAAGGGGTGGATGCCATGTGATGCAATTGCCAGCTGCTACTTTAAACGATAGACCATGCTGCAAACAGTAGTAGAGAAGAAACTCGGTCAACTGCTCATCTTTTTCTTTTGTGTCTCGGCTTTTAACAAGCTCGATCGTTATTAACAATCCGCAGATTCGTAAATCCCCAATGCAAGTATACTGCTCCGCTAGTTTTTTTAACTTAGCCGCCATGAATTGAGATTGGCTCAAACTATTTTCTTTTAACCTGTAATCGTCAATATAGTTAAGCATGGCAACGATAGCGGCACTGCCTATTGCTGGCTTTTCATGTGTATAATGACCGAGTGAAACTTCTGCCGCCGTATCAAGCACTTTTTTCACTAAAACGGCAGCTTGTGGCACGATGCCTCCGCCTAATCCTTTTCCCAATACAAGGATATCTGGTTCGATATCATATAATTGATGCACATAACATTCACCGCTTCGGTAAAAGGCGGTTGGAATCTCATCAAAAATGAGTAGGATTCCATGTTCGTCACATATTTTTCTTAACCTTTTAAAATAAGATCGTGGAGGAATATGCGTGTCTGTTGCTCTAATTGGCTCTAGTAAGATGCAACTAATATTCCCTTCATTTATAATCACATACTCCAGATAATTTAACGACTTTTCAGCGATATCTTCTGGTGAGCTTGCACCAAAGACATTCCGGTAGGACTGGTAGGACATTACTTTAATCATCCCAGGTAACATCGGACCAATACCGTTTTTAAATACAGACTCTCCTCCCGCAGAGATTGCATCTAAGCCAGCCCCATGAAATGACTCCCACATGGAAATCACTTTATGATTGCCAGTCACTTTTCTAGCAATTTTCATAGCAAGCCCTACTGCTGCACTGCCTGAGGGAACGAATAATACTTTGAAATCTTTTGAGATCGTCTTCTCTATTAACCTTTCTCCTGCCTCCATCGCAATGTCAGCAGTAAATCTCCGCGGAATAAAAGGCAAAGTATTCATTTGTTTCGTGATAGCTTCAATCACGTACGGATTTTTATAGCCGACTTGATGCAAGCTATTGCCATGGAAGTCTAAATAACGTTTTCCCTCTCGATCGATTAAGTAGCAACCGTCTGCGTCAACAATGGTTTGTAGACAAGGAGTCGACATCGATTGCCTTATAAAGACCGCTTCGTCGCGCCAAAGTGTTTCTCGACTTACCTGATCAAGTGAATGATTCCACCTCATCCGTGAAGGGCTATTATTCACGTCTCCTTCACGGTGTGCTTCTTTATTTTTCAATAGCTTCCCTTTCCTTCCCGGATCCTTGAAGATTAATTGTTTCTATCAGTGAAGGTAATTCTGTCATTGTCTCAATTGTAAAATCAGCCCCTGCGCTTATAAAGGCTTCTTTTGTTCGTGCCATTTCTCTCTGTTGTTCCTCTCCAGATAATTTGTTAAATTCATTGGCTGATAAGCCCATTTCAGAACTACCAACTATCACCCCAACCGTCCATACGCCGGCTTGCGCACCTTCTTTCATATCTGAAATCGTGTCTCCAACCTTCACGACGTTTTTCACACTCGATACTTTTAATGCCTGCAAGTTTTTAAAGATCATAAACGGATACGGTCGACCGTACGAATCGGTATCATCAGCCGTAAAGTAACAATCAGGTGTATAGCCTTTTTCCTTTGCTAAGGGTACAACAATATCCATCATTGTGCTCGTATAGCCTGTCGTTGACCCTATTTTCAAACCATTTGCTCTTAACTCTGTAACCGTTTCGACCACACCAGCTATCGGATCAGTAAAATGAGCTAATGACTGCAATAAAGCCGGTTCGAATTTGCTATACAACCTTTCTACATCTGTTTCAGTGAATGGCTTGCCATTTTCTTCTTCCCAAAGACATGCAATCCGGGGCATCGACAGCATGG
This sequence comes from Cytobacillus sp. OWB-43, assembly GCF_034651445.1. NCBI lineage: Bacteria > Bacillati > Bacillota > Bacilli > Caryophanales > Bacillaceae > Cytobacillus > Cytobacillus sp. OWB-43. The sequence continues at coordinate 989,720 of NZ_JAYEFF010000001.1, forward strand.
CGCGAATATGATCGATCTTTAGCATGCCCATTGGTTCTCTCGCCTCTGCCATCGTCACCTCAATACCCGCATCTTTAAAAATATCAATAAAGACGTTTACAGGTGCAAAACAACCAAAATCTACTGTCGTACCCGCCCAATCAAATATCACTGCTTCTATTTTTTTCATTATGCTTTCACTCCCAAATAGTTTTCGATAATATCACATAAACGGTTAATATCTTCTTCGTAAATTTCGCCAATATTGCCCATTCTAAAAGTATCTTCATCAGTTAGTTTTCCTGGATAAATAACAAACCCATGTTCTTTCATATAATCATAGAAAGCTTGAAAACTAAATTGATCGTTCGGATAAATAAAGGAAGTAATAATTGGTGATTGTTTGTCCTCACTAATATATGTATCAAATCCAATGGCTTTCATTCTCTTCCTTAATAACTGATTATTATTTCGGTATCGTTGTTCACGAGCAGGAACCCCTCCTTCTGTATCCAGTTCATCCAAGCTCTTCCCGAAAGCAGCAACGACATGAGTTGGTGAAGTATAGCGCCATTTGCCATCTTTGTCCATCACTACCCATTGATCATATAAATCGAGTGAAAGGCTTCGTGCATTACCTTTACAAGAGATGATTTTCTCTCTTTTAGCAATCACAAATCCGAACCCTGGCACTCCTTGAATACATTTGTTCGCACTGCTTATTAAGAAGTCAATTCCAAGTGCAGGTATATCAATTTCCATTCCGCCAAAGCTTGACATTGCATCAATAATTAATGTTTTATTTGTTTCTTTAGCAACGTTGGCGATCATCTCAAGTGGATTAAGAATACCTGTCGTTGTTTCACAATGGACCATGACGATATGTGTAATTTCGTTATCTAAAGACAATAAATTTTTAATCTCTGCTTCTTTCGGATATTCATTATAGGCAACAGCGTAATGCGTATGCTTGATACCAATATAGTTAGCGATTTTGACCATCCTCTCACCATAGGCACCGTTCGTAATAATCAATGCTTTATCCTCTTTACTAAAAGCAGAAGTCATAACTGATTCCACTGTAAAAGTGCCGCTTCCTTGCATCAAGACAACGGTATAGTCATCATTTTCTGCATGAGCAAGTTTTAATAAATCTGTGCGGATTTTTTGCGTAATTTGCTTATAATCATCATCCCAAGTACAACGATCAAACAACATTTCTCTTTTAACCGCCTCTGTCGTTGTTAATGGACCTGGTGTTAATAATTTATATTGTTTCATTCGTAAACTCTCCTTTATTTAGCTGAATTAAAGAATGCTTGATGTTTCTCTAATAACTCTAATGTCATTGGTTCTGAGAATATTTTTTGATTGCTAGCAATGTTTTCATCTGCAACCGTCTCGCCATCGTACAAAGCAACTGGATAATAGTCGATTAAACCTTCTCTCGCTTCTTTTACCAGAACTTCAGCCATTTCTTCCGCTAATTCTTTTTGCTCTTCACCTTTATCAATGACGGCAATCGATTCTGTAGTTGAGAAGTTCCCTTCTGTTGGATCGATAAAATCAATTGGTGCGCCTCCCGTTTTTGCAGCAACCGCTTGATGACGCAATCCAAATCCAACCGCGACTTCCCCTGCTTGCACCTTTTTAATAGAACCAGAACCTGAACTTTCTAAATGGGGCCCTGCATTTTTTATAATCCCAGCCATAACCTTCTTACCAGTTTCTTCTCCATACTCACTAATAATTGCCTGAATAAGCATCCATCCTGTGGAAGAATCCATAATATTAGGAATTGACACTAAGCCTTCGTATTGTGGTTCTGCCAACTCTTTTATTGAGGTCGGGACTTCTAGCCCTTTTTGCTCTAAAAGAGAAGTGTTATAAAATAACGAACCAGTATTAGCTAATAAAGGAGTATAAAAGTTAGGATATTCTTCTAAACTACTTGTATCGAAACTTAAATCTTTAAACATGTCATGTTGCTTTTCAGCACTTTCTAAAAAGTAAGAGCTCATTGTGACGATATCTGCTTCAATACTTTTCCCTTCTGCTAATAATTTTCCTCCTAATTCTGATGTTCCTAATGATTGAATTAAATAGTCTCCTTCAAAGCCAGCATCGTTTAATGTTTCTTCCATCACGTTTACTGCTTCTTCATCACCATTTGATAAGATCACGACTTGATTACTGTCACCACTTGCTGCCTCCCCTCCACATCCAGCTAGAATCATGACGATAGCAACTGACAAGAGTGTGAACCATTTTTTATTTTTTCTCATGTTACATCCCTCACTTTTATATATTTTTTAATGATCTTCTTTTTTGTAAATAATCACAGAGTAGTTTGATAATGAGATTAGTGAAGAAGATCAGTAAAGATAGTACAAAAATGTCATTAAATTTAGCAAAGTGCTGTAGTTCTTTGATCTTACTTGAAACAAGCGATGTTTGAGCAGATACGAGAAAAATAATTCCGCTAATCGTGACCATCGCATTGATAAAATAATAACTAAACATTTCTATCACTGTGCCCCAAGAGTTTGGCAGAATCACTCGGTAAATCGTTTTAAACCAACTATCTCCGAGTAATCCTCCCGTTGTTTCCCATGTCGGGTTCATCTTAGATAGAGAATTTTTCGCCATTAAGTAAGGCGTTGTGTAGTAGTGGACAATATTGCATACAATAATAATGATAAACGTGCCTTTTAGACTACTATTATTGAAAAGTAATAGATACGATAGACCAAGTACCATACCAGGCAAGGTATTTGTAATCATTGAAACAATATCAAACGCGCCTTTTCCTTTTATCTTTGTTCTCGCATTAATAATCGCTGAACTGTAGGCTATCAATATCCCAAATAATGTCGTAAAAAGAGCAACGATTAGAGAATTCTTATACACACCAATGAGGTCATTTGATTGAAATACATTGATGAGATGATTCCATGTAAAAGTTGAATCGTAAGGAAAACTTGTTAAAAACGGTGCAATGAACATCACCAGAAAGACAGATAACATACCAATGATGACAATGGAAGATAATAACGCAAAACTCATATCTCTGCCTTTATGTTCAACCATTTCAATCTCAGTGAATTTGTCATAATGGAAATTGAATCGTTCTAAATATTGCAGTAAAAAAACACCGAATAAGGCTGGTAAGAGCATTAATATAGCGATGACTGCCCCATGGCTGAAATTCGGGATTGAACCAAGCATCACTTGATAAAGTTGAGTAGAAACAACCGAGTATGTTCCGCCAATTGAAGCTGGTATCCCATAATCAGTAAAACTTAGAATAAATGAGAGTACAAAGGCTCCACCTATAGCTCCAGTTAATGGACGTAAGATCGTATGAAAAAAACTTCTCCAAGTACCGTCTAACATCAACTTTGAAACAACCATGAATCTCTTATCTATATACATAAATGAGTTATTGATAATAAGAAAGGCAGCCGGTAAAGTGTAAATTGTATAGCCTAACAACAAGCCATTAAATCCATAGATATTAAATAAGGGTTGTCCCATGAGCTGCGTGATTAATCCTTGATTACCAAAAGAATACATAATCGCAAAACCGTATGTAATCGTAGGTAACAACATAGGAATAAGTATCCCAACTTTAATGATACTTTTATAACGTTTTTCAATATTCGTACAATGTAATGCGTAAGCAATCATAAACGCTAACACAGTTGAAATTACGGCTGTTAATCCTGAAACTTTTATACTGTTCATGAACGCTGTTATTAGTTCGCCATTCGCTAGTACATTTATATAATTAGTTAATTCAAGGCCATTGGTTGTTTGGAAGGAGCGGTAGAATAATGCCAGCATTGGCGATACTAGAAATACCGAGAATAATAGGATGATAGCCATATAGATGACTTTCATTTCCAACTTGATATTAGGCATATTGCTCACCAAACAAATGAAAAATATTTTGCCTTTTAATGTGGAGTTGTTTGAGTATAAAATCTTTCACAAATTCATTATTCGGTTCATGAATGATTTCATGTGGGGTACCAAATTGTGACACATGACCTTGATTAATAATTAAAATTTTATCTGACAAAGTTAACGCCTCTTCCGGATCATGCGTAACAATAATGGTTGTCAATTGAAATTGCTTAGCAATCGACTTGATTCTTTCTTTAATGGACTCTTTTATCACCCCATCTAATGCACTTAACGGTTCATCTAATAGAAGAATTCTTGGTTTCATCACTAACGTTCTCGCAAGCGCGACTCTTTGTTTTTGCCCGCCAGATAGTTGACTGATTTTCTTGTCCAAATGTGGACCGAGCTCAAGGAAATCAATATATTCGTGTAATTCATTCTTTGAGTCCATAGATTTCTTATTCTTCAAGCCATATACAATATTTTCATAGGCGTTTAGATGGGGAAATAATGCATAATCTTGAAAAACAATATTAAAGCCCCTATCCTTCATCTTTACATTCGTTAAATCTTCATTCTCATAATAAATTTTTCCACTATCCATTTTTGTCAATCCTAAAATGATGTTTAATAACGTTGTTTTTCCACTTCCACTTTGACCAAGAAGTGACACGATTTCTCCTGGTTGTATTTCTAAATCAATATTTTCTAATACTGATTTGTTATGATATTTTTTAGATACATTCTCAAGTTTGAGCATATTTAAATCCTCCAATAGTTAGAAAATTCAGTATTTAAAACTGAGCATTCCCCTCTTTTAATCTCCAAATATTTACCAAGAGGAATGATAAAAAGTGTCACAATGATAAAAATTAACCATGTTATAGACCCCTTTACCGCCTACAAAAAATATTATCGCTGCTGAAGTAAGTCTCTTTACTTTAAAAACCGTTTTTCATAATTAAATCAGCATCTAGAAATCCTAACCACGATACAATAGTGCGGCAACCGGCATTGGAATAATCATTTTTCCATTCCCCTCTGAACTAAGGAGGGCAGCAATCAGCTACCTAAACTGCATCCCTCTCCTTTTAGCTCTGTATCCATTGTTCTTTAGTAAGGTCAACTGTGTCCGAATAATCGATATTCGTAATAAAGTAATTCACTTCTTCTAATGAGGCGATTTTATAATTGGCTACCTTATCCACCTTAGAATCATCACTTAGCACATAAGATTTTTTTGATTGCGAGATAAAAACTTGTGACAGAAGACATTTATCTAAGTCATAACTTGTAAATCCAGCTTGATTAGCCACACCGTCGATGGCAATAAATGCTTTATCGACATAAAATTCTTTTGCCATTTTTTCTGCCAAAGATCCGGTTGTACGGAAGTGATCATTACGAACATGTCCACCTAAGAAGATAAGTTCACCTGTGAAACTTCTTAACTCCTCTCTTTCCATTAATTTAATCGCGATGGGAAAGGAATTCGTTATCACTGTAATGCCTTCTTTCATTAATAAACCATCAGCCATCTGCATCGTTGTACTTCCTTCATCAATGAAAAGTACATCACCATCTTCAACAAGTGAAGCTGCTTTCTTACCAATCAATTTCTTTTCGTCGATATGAAGAATTTCTCTTTCAAACATCGACAATTCATTATTTACAGGCTCAACTTTGACTGCACCACCATGAACTTTTTTTATTTTATATTCATTTGATAATTCTTCTAAGTATCTACGAATGGTTTCCGTTGATACATGAAATTCTTTCGCCAATTGATTAACCTTCACTTGTCCAAACTCTTGGATTAAACTCATAATCTTCTTCTTTCTTTCTTCGGCTAGTAGAGACATCCATGTTTGCTCCCTTAATCAAAATTCTTTTGTTGTTTTACTTTGTTTTATTTTGTTTTATGTTGTTTTTTATTATATAAGCAAGAATATCACATGTATACCATCCTGTCAGAGAATCTCACAAACATTTACAAAACCTTAAATATCATTTACAACCGCTTAAAGGGTTTTACATATTTCTTATATTTGTTGATTTATAACAACACAAAAAGACCGCCAAAGACATTGCTTTGGACGGCTCTATTACTCAATGATTTACTCTGCTAACAGCAAAGAGATTTCAGGGAATATGATAACAAGAATCAGTGCAACCACCATAAGCAAATAAAAGGGAACCACACCTCTAATCACTTCACCAATTTTTTCTTTTGTAATTCCACTAACTACGAATAGATTTAGCCCTACCGGAGGAGTAATCATCGCTAACTCCATATTAATCGTCATAATAATGGCAAAATGTATGATATTGATATCAAACAATACTAATACAGGTAGTAAGATTGGCAAAGTGATTAAAATAATCGCTGTTGCCTCCAGAAACATCCCCAATAAGAAAAACATCAAGTTGACACCAATTATAAATATCCACTTATTTGCTGCACTAGCTTCAATCCATTGAGCAAAAATCTGTGGTACTTGTTCCGTTGTTAAGAACATCCCAAAAACCATGGCTGAAGCAATTACTAAGAAAATCATCGCAGTTATATTAATAGACTCTTTTAATACTTCTCGAAATTTATTAAAAGTCATCTCTTTGTAAATAAATATCGACACAATTAAACCGTATAAACAAGAAACAAAAGCTGCTTCAGTTGGCGTGACAGCCCCACTATAAATGCCACCTAAAATAAAAACGGGTAGTAAAAAGCCCCAGATTGCCTTATATGTCTTTTTCCATCTCAATTGAAAGGGAACTTTTTCTAATCTACCATAATTATGTCTCCTTGCATGAAATATAGCTGAACACAAAAGTAAACTTGTTAGTAGCAAACCAGGGATTATTCCTGCAGCAAATAATTTACCTACTGAGGCTTCTGCAACTGTTGCATAAATAATTAACGGAATGGACGGTGGGATTAATATACCTAGCGTTCCAGCAGCTGCCACTAAACCCATCGAATATCTTTTACTGTAACCTGCCTTTACCATCGCAGGAATCATAATCCCACCAATTGCTGCAGCTGTGGCTGGGCTTGAGCCTGAGATGGCAGCAAAAATCATGCAGGCAAGGATAGTGACAACAGCTAATCCACCGCGAAAATGACCGACCCATGATTTTAGTGCTTCAATTAAGTGAAAGGATATGCCACCTTTGGACATAATCACCCCTGCAAAAACGAATCCGGGAATCGCCATTAAAGTTGCTGAGTTTAAAGCATTAAACATCTTCAAACCAACCGTATAAAGCGTAAAATCTACCATAAATAAAGCAACGATACTAGATAGGCCAAGGCTGACTGCGATTGGAACTCTTAATAAACAAAGAATCGTAAATACAACAAAGAGGACAATAATCGCACTCATAAACTAACCCCCTTGTTATGATTTTCTCTATTTTGTTGTTCAATTTCTTCATATAATTCTTCTACTTCACCTGTTAACTCTTTCTTGTCTCCTTTAGCAGATCTATAAGCTTTTCTAATGAAGTAAAGCCCTAGTAGTCCCATACTGATAGGTAATACAAGTAAAGTAATCCAAATCGGAATACCTACGTCAACAGTTTCAGTACCTTGTACTCTTGTAAGCGTTACCAATTTAATGCTTGTAAACATTAAAAAAAAGGCAAAACCCGCACCGATACAATTGCTAATACAGTTAATAATCATTTTTGCTTTGTAAGATAAACGATCAAATAGGATTTCTACACTGATATGACGATTTTCTTTTAAAGCGATACCAAAACCCAAAAAGATGGACCAAACAATCAAAAATTCAAAAATCTCTGTCACCCAAGCTTGCGGCATATTGAGGATATACCGTGTAAATACCCCATACAGACTTACAAACACACCAGCAATAAATAACAAACCAGCCATTCCCTCTTCTAAGCTTGATAGTTTCTTAAGCATGACGATTATCAACTCCCTTTTGTAGATTGTATCCAATATTTATACTTTACTATAAAACAAATGAATAATAAACAGAATATTTATTTATTTTTATTTATTCACAATTTTCATTTATTTTGTTATAATTCTAGATATTGTATCCAATATACTATTTTGTAAGCGATTTCTTTTGTAACTTAGGGGGGTTTTTCCATGTTAAGAGTAAAATCGATTTTTGTCCTTTGCCTTTTGATTATCGTTGGAACACTTCTGTCTGGTTGTCAAAGTCACCCTACACATGCAGATGCTACCCAAGTAAACGGCGTTCAAGCAATGACTATTAAGATATCCCACGTAGTTGCAGAAAATACCCCCAAGCATAAAGGGGCATTAAAAATGAAAGAAGTGATTGAAGAACAATCCAATGGGAAGATCCGAGTTGAGATTTTTCCTAATAGCTCCTTGTTCGGTGATAAAGATGAGTATCAAAACTTAATTGCCAATAATGTTCAATTCATCATGCCGGAAATGACAAAATTAGTTGGTTCTGAAGTCGGTTTTAATATTCCAGGTATGCCTTTTCTATTTGAAAATGATGAAGCTGCTGAAAATTTTTGGGATGGACCAAAGGGGAAAGAAGTATTAGCGCGTTTACAGAAAGATAAAGTATTAGGGTTAACCATGTGGCCAAACGGAGCCAAGCATGTGACAAATAATAACCGTACTATATCCTCTCCAAGTGATTTTGCTGGATTGAAAGTGCGGACAACTGGAGGGCAACTATTAGAAGAACTATATAAATCATTAGGGGCCGGCTCAAGTTCGATCCCTTTCGGAGAGCTATATACTGCCTTGCAACAAGGAACGGTCGATGGTCAAGATAACCCGTATAGCAACATCGAATCGAAAAAGTTTGCTGAAGTACAAGAGTACTTAACCATTATCGGTATGAACCGTGTTGACTATGCATTACTAACAAACACAACTTTTTGGGATGGATTAAATGATGAGAGCAAGCGTATTGTGCAAGCTGGAATCGACGCAGGTACAGAGATTGCTAGAGATTCTGCTGAAAAGCTCAATGATGAAGCTTATGTAAAAATACAAAATGAGAGCGATATAGAAATAAATGAACTGACTGATGAAGAGATAGAAGCTTTTAAAGAGCATTTACAGCCAGTGTATGATAAATGGAAGGAAATTATTGGCGAAGATATTATTGAGGATGCTGAAAAAAGATAATCCACATTTCCAATAATTACTATAACATGTATAATGGTTAGAAAGCGATTAAATGAGGTGATATAGGTAATGACTGGGGATATGGTCTTTCAACTAATATTGTTCCTCCTCCTTTTAGCTATTCTATTCATATTCACTGCCGCTGTAAAATTTCTTTTTCGGAAAAATAGTATGAAACCAAACCTTGAGGTAGAGCAAAAATTGGACCAAATTATAGAATTATTGCAAAGTGAAGCAAATAAGAAAAGATAGAAGGCGTTCTTTAATGGGCGCTTTTCTTTATTATCATGTTCTTATTCGTTTCTAAGAGATTTCCGCATTATAAAAGCTTTATCACCTTCTTCTATCATAAAAAATATTCATGTTTTTAAAAGTATCATTGTCATAATATAAGTGGTTACGATAAAAAACAATAAAAGAGTAATAGAAGGATAAAACATTGCGCTATATTCCTGCCTTCTGGTTATATAAGTTTGTCTAAACTGCTCTAAGCTTTCCAAGGACTTATTCTTAACTACCCCTTTTATAAGAGTATTTTCTACTTTTTCAGTTCCTTGTTACCGTACTTCTGGCAATTCTACTTCGCTTTTTTCGATAAATTCCAAATCCCAAAATATTAGTAACAATATCCTGTATGATTATTTTGGTTATTGGCATACTCAGGTACTTATTTTTTTATTGATCGAGTGAAAGACCAATATTCGTTTTAATGTTAGGTGTATTTATCGTTTTTTATTCAACAAGTGGTGATGTGGTTTATTAGAAAAAGAGTGAAAACAATATGTTGGGAAGGTGACTTATTTGAAAAAATAACTCACTCCCTTTAATGATTTAACAATCCGGCGTTATCCTTTAACAAGGATAGCGCTCTTTTTTCATTAAAGGACCTTTTAAAGGAGGAGGCATTATTTCGTCCTCGTTATTTCATGATTTCAAAATAAAACGGAATTGCTTTAAGGCATATTCAAATGACTATGTAAATATGAATAGAATAGAACAGAAGAAGTATTTCAGGGAGGTTATTGAATGAACGGGGATGATACATCTTTGCATGCTGATACCGGTGTTACATCCGGATTGTTTGTTGAGAGATCTTTAAATGAAATTCGTTTTTGGGCTAGGATTATGAAAGAACATTCTCTATTTCTTCGATTAGGTTTTAGAGCAGAAGATACTCAACTAATTCAAGAGGCTAATCAATTTTATCGCTTATTTGAACAAATCGAACAAACTGCACATTCCTTTAATAATCAAACAGATCCCGAACAAATAAGAAGATTTAATTCAGAGGTACAACAAGCTGCAACTAATATTTTCGCATTTAAAAGGAAGGTGCTAGGACTAATTCTTACATGCAAATTGCCGGGGGCAAATAATTTCCCACTATTAGTGGACCATACAAGTAGGGAAGCTAATTATTTTAGAAAACGATTAATTGAATTAAATGAAGGGAAATTACAAGCGCTTCCAGATGCTATTATTAAAGAGAATGTCTTCTTCTTAAGGATTATGGCAGACCATGCAAAATTTATTGGTCATCTCCTTGATCCGTCAGAAAGGAAACTGGTTGATGTAGCACGGGATTTCAGCAATGATTTAGATCAATTGCTGTATCAAGCAAAGGACTTAGAATCTATGAGGCCACAATCTCAAACCGGTCCACTTTTAGATCAATTCCTGGATCAAAATCGGGTGTCAGTTTCATCTCTAAGGGACTTCAAGAAAACAGCCCGTGATTTAATTGAACAATGTAAAATTAAGAGTATTATTCATCCTCTGTTAGCCGACCATGTTTTCCGGGAAGCTGATAGGTTCCTAGAAATCATTGATATGTTTGACGCACATCTTACAGGTGGTTCCAAATCCTGATCAAAGACAGAAAATTTTGGCTAACCTTATATAACGAACGGGTGGCTTTCGTAAAAAGTAGAAAGGGTTCTACATATTAGTCATATCTAATATGTAGAACCTTTTCATTTTTCTATCTTTTTTAAATTTAGGTCCTGAAAAAAAAATCCCTTACTCTCTTTTTTAAACTTCATATTTTTATCACAGTGCGAACATTTTATTTTTCTACTGAATGCGTTCATACTTTAAGCATATTCTTTCTTTTTTTTAAAATAATAACCTAAACCATTCCTTTTTTAAAATAAAAAGCCCCTCATAAAAGAGGAGCCTTACTTAGCTTTATTAGTCTTCTACAACTACTTTTTCCATTACGTCACCATTTTTCATTGCTTTAACAGCTTCCATACCAGAAGTTACTTTACCAAACACAGTATGAACACCATTAAGATGCGGCTGAGGTTCATGGACGATGAAGAATTGGCTTCCACCAGTATCTTTACCAGCATGAGCCATAGAAAGTGATCCTTCTTCATGTTTATGTGGATTTCCTTCTGTTTCACATTTGATTGTGTAACCTGGACCACCTGTACCATTACCAGTTGGACAGCCACCTTGAGAAACGAATCCAGGAATCACACGGTGGAAAGTTAACCCGTTATAAAAGCCCTCGTTAATCAACTTTTTGAAGTTTTCTACTGTACCTGGTGCTTCATTTGGGTATAATTCAAATTCAAGTTTTTCTCCATTTTGTAGCTGTATGTATCCTTTTTCAGACATGTATAACACTCCTTTATATTTCAAAATCTTTTCTATCATAACATTTTTTTATGTAAGAATAAAATCTGAAGGTTAATTAATTTAAATGAAGCATTTATTATGTACCAAATAAGCTTAAGAATAGTAATAAAAGAAATATGATCGATGCATAAAATGAGACATGGAGAAAAAAAGTAGTGAGGTTGAATTTTATTTCTTCAGTGTTAAAAGTTTGTCTTTTCGTCCGTTTTTGCATATCATCACCATCCTTATGTAGATGTTAATAATATTCGTTATTCATATGACAAAATCCTCCAACTTTAAGCAAAATAAATAGCCCTTCGTTTGTATGAAGTGCCATTTATTCAGCTTGTCTTTGCTGAAGTTGTTGAGTTAAATGACGATCAATGATACTGTCTAACTTTTGTAGACTTTGCCTTGCTTTGTCAGCAGTAATGGTCCGATAATGATGGGCTCCTCCTGGTTCTTCATCCTTTTCATCTGCTCTTTTAACAATGGATTGTAAGGCCGTACGATCCACTTCTCCACCTGGTAAGAAAGAATCAGTATGAAATAATATTGCAAGTGAGACTTGTTTGGCTCTAATCGGATTTTCACCTAAGCGAATCAGTAATTTATGGGCTCTTTCCGCTCCTTTGATCGCATGAATATCGTTTTTACGATATAACTCATAGTCCCATTTACCATTTTGATTATACCAAGTGTAATGACCGATATCATGTAAAAACCCTGCTTTTGCAGCTAAGTCGACATCCACATTTTCTATCTTTGCTAATTTCACTGCGTGATAAGCAACCGCTACAGCATGGGCAAGACCTGATCTTGTCACATATTTTTTGGCAATATGATGATCAAAAATATTAGTTAATGTAACATCTCTCATAAAAAATAACCTCCTCTTTTTATCCTTTACCATATTTATACCCCGCTAAACAAACGTTGGCTTATAAAGTTATCATATACATTATTATTGTCGAAAGTGTTAGGGCATATTATGTGGAAATTGATATTTTAACTATACATTTTACTTATTTTCTCTTAAAATTGCTAGTGTTTTGTTTGATTATCTAACAAAAATGTTTGTGAGCAATGTCTCTACCACCTCATAAAAAAACATCATTGACTCATCGTAAGAAAAAGACTGGGACAAAACTAAAATGATCTAACCTTAAAAACGAACAATCACCAATGATGTTCTATAAAAATCAGTTGTAAGAAAGCCCATTCCATTGCACTATTTTTTTATATAAGAATAAAAACACAAAAAAACCGAATGATTAGATATGTATACTACTAATCATTCGGATAAATCCTCAACTAGAATACTTAACTCCCATCTACTTCCTTCTTAATTTACATATTCATTCCATTTATCGCGCAAGTATCTCGCGAAATCTTTTCCGTCTTCAATGCTTTCTTTCATAAATTCTTTCCAAACGGGTAGTTCTTCTTTTATTTTTTCCCCTAGTTTGTCAGATTGTTCTTTAATGGTTGTTTCCATTTTCTCTTTTGCTTTGTTAAAAGTTTCGCCCGTGCTGTTGTTGACTTCTTTAGGTTCAATAGCGCCTTCCATTACCGCTTTGAAAACCGGTACAACATTTGTCGAGGTGCTTCCTGATAAGTAATGTTCTCGGTCCGTTTTATCATACCCCAACCACACTGCGCCAACGATTTCATCTGTATAACCAACAAACCATTGATCTTTTGTTCCATTTAAATCAGCATATGGCAATTGAGTCGAACCTGTTTTCCCAGCAAGTGACACACCCTCTATTTTGGCACCTGCGCCGGTTCCATTTTCAATGACATCTGCAAGCATTGTATCCATTTTTTTTGCGACTGATTTTGATGTGACCTTTGTAGCTTTATCATCATGGGCAACAATCTCATTACCAGTTGGACCAACGATTTTCGTAATAAAATGAGCATCATACCGCTTCCCTTCATTTGGGAAAGTAGAATAAGCTTCTGCTAGTGTTAAAGGAGAAATCCCTTTATGCATACCACCTAAAGCAATACCTAAATACTCATCTTCCTTTTCATAAGGAATGCCAAATCGCTGCAAGGAATCTAACCCTTTTGTTAATCCAATCTGATCTAGTAACCAGACAGCAGGTGCATTAATAGATTCAGCAACAGCTTTTGTCATCTCTACTTCACCAAGGTATTGATCGTTCACATTTGTTGGTGTGTAGTCCCCATAAGTAACTTTTTCATCTTGTAACATTGAATCTGGCTCATAACCTTCTTCAAGCGCAGGGGTATAGGCAGCAAGCGGCTTTAAGGTTGACCCTGGTTGTGCCTTTATATGTGTGGCACGGTTAAATCCTCTAAAAACATGTTCACCTCGCCCACCAACCACTGCACGGACGCCACCAGTTTGTGGATCGAGTAGAACAGCTCCACTCTGAACAAGAGTACTTCCATTACCATTCGGGAATAGAGAGTCATTATGATAAGTCACTTCTAAATTTGCTTGGATATTTTGGTCCATTTGTGTATATATTTTATATCCTCTTGTGAAAATTTCCTCTTGAGTTAAACCATAACGGTTGATCGCTTCATCTAATACCGCATCTACATAGTAAGGGTATTGTCTCTCGAATGTATTTTTTTCCCCTTCTTTTAAGACAATCTCTTCAGCAACTGCTGTTTCGTACTCAGCAGTAGTAATCATGTTCAGTTCCTGCATTTTAGCTAATACGATATTTCTTCTTTTCATTGCGCCTTCATAGTTTTTATAAGGGTCCAGATAAGAAGGTGATTGCAATAAACCTGCAAGCATGGCTGATTCACTTATTGTTAACTCACCGACATTTTTACTGAAGTATTGGTTGGCGGCACTGTCAATTCCCCAGGCACCACTACCAAAGTAAACTTGATTTAAGTACATCTGTAGTATATCTTCTTTTTCATATTCTTTTTCAATTTCAACTGCAAGAAATAGTTCTTCTATTTTTCGGCGGTATGTCTGTTCAGATGTTAGTAGTGCATTCTTAGCTAATTGCTGTGTGACTGTACTACCTCCACCTGTGATTCTACCAGCAAATAGATTGCTTACAAATGCCCTTGTCATTCCTTTTAAATCAAAGCCATTATGTTGATAAAAGCGTTCATCCTCTATGGCAACAACCGCATTTGGTAAATGTTCTGGTAAATCTTCAAATGTTACTCCTTCACTACGATTTGTGGCAAAGCTTGACGCTTCATCCCCATCCTTATCATATATGATCGTAGACTGCTTTAATCCTTCTTGTAATGTAGAAACATTGGCATTTACGGCAAGAAAGGCAAAAAATAGAATCGCAAGTAAAATAAAAGTCAAACCTAATAATAATCCGATTTGCGTTAAATGATATCTTTTCCAAAACTTCTTTATCCATTGCCATAATGTTTTTAATCTCTCTTTTAGTTGAGCTTTCATTGTTTTACTCCTTCATATAAATGCAATAGTGAAAAGTTTTTATTTCCTCTCCTCTATTAAATAGAACGTAATAAATAAAAATAAGTTTCACTTTTATATTATTCTTCTACCAACCATTAGATTTAACCCAGTTGACTAATGTATTTGATATGATTCTTGCACTGACATAAGGGGGTAATAGATTAGTCATTGCTTCAAAAGGAGCTCCAAGCCATAAAATATCATCATCAATCAAGATAAAAGCAAAGCAAGGATGACCTTTTATATGATTAGCCGAAGGAAGCTCAGATAAATGAGACTCGCTACAAATCGTAAGTAAATTCCTTTTCATTAATGATCGAAATACCTCTATATAAGAGGACCCAACACTAAATATTTTCGGCAATCCAATGATTACTTGCTTCTTAGCATGATGTAAATCATATAGTAGGCGTTCACGCTTTTTAGCATAATGCCAAGACAATTTCGGATGAGAATGATTCATCCATTGCCCTATTTCAGCGGGGCCAATCACATGTCCTTCGCTCGTTTGATGTTGCCATAATTTTTTCCATATTTTCTTACTTGATACATGCTGCCTTATAAACGTACCATTTGCTATATGGATAAACTTTCCTTTTGTACGTGTGAGAGCAACATTTAATAATCGTTCACTATTTTGACCGGTTAATAACACACCTGGTCTCGTTTCAGGATCCCCATCGACTGTATCAAATATCATCATATCCTGTTCACTCCCTTGAAAGCGATGGACAGTCGCTGACACAATTTGCGCAGTCATTTTCTCTTTCTCATAGACTTCATCTAAGAACTGTGTCATTAATATCGCTTGTGCCCTATAAGGTGTGACATAGCCTATTGAGCGATTACCCGCCTTATAAGCTTCATGAATGAGTTGAAAAGAGAGCAATAGTTGCCATAGGTTCACACGTGAATGCGTTGATTTTTCCTTTATGCAATAGGCACCTGTACTTGATGTATCTAACAATATAGAGGCACGTTGAGGAAATGGATGACTTTCTACAATGTTCTCTCTCGTTTGATAGACAGATGGATGATCGACAACGAGGGATTGATAAATATATTCATTCGTGAATTTCGATATATCTGGGTGCATTCTTCTTTGTTCATTTAATAAGAACAACTGCGGATGCAGTTTCCCTTTATTCTCTTGACTTACAACACCGGCATGATGGAAAATATCTTCTTGCAACCATTTTTTTACTAAAGGATGCTTTGCTGAAGCTATTGGCGGTAGTTGTTTAAAATCTCCACAGATAATTGTCCGTTTTCCTAGTGAAGTCGCAAGGGCAATTTGAGGGATATATGCCATACTTGCTTCATCTAAAATGATATAGTCGAATTCATCTTCATAGATTAAGGTATCAGTTGCCATTTTCGCCAAGGTTGTGCCAATGATTCTTGATTGCTTTACTAGAGTATTTTCTTTTTTCTTTAGTTTTTCATGTAATGTATGAAGCTTTTTTTCTATTTCAACTAATTGCCTACTATCACGTTGGCTAAAGGAAGAGGATAGATCTAATTTTAATCCTGCTCTTTCCTCCATTAATTGATTTTTCTCTTCTATTAAATCACCATCGCTCATGTTCAATAAGCCAGTCGCTGTAATTGAAACAAACTGCTTCATGAATTCATCTGATTGTCTGCCATACCTTAATAGATCACCAAGATTGTATTTATCCTTTTTCAAGAGAAACTGATAAACTTCTGCCATGAGTACATCCACTGCTTGATTACTATGTGCGACAATTAATATCCGCTTCTTTTTTAAATATTGATTTGCAGCTACTCTTGCTAACGTATAGGTTTTACCGGTTCCAGGAGGTCCCCAAATATAAGTAATTGGATTATACTTCGATCGTAGTACTAACTCATGTAATGATGATTTAATTTTATCTTGCGGATGCTTCACCTCAGTTGAGGGATTCATTAGATGCTTTATTCTTACTCTTTTTTTCTTTTGATCCTTTATTTCCGCTATCCTCTGATAGAGTTGATCTAATAACTCCCAAGGGTCATGCTGCAAATGGGCTTCATGAATCTCTTCACCGAAATAATCTTCTATCGTTACAATAATATTTTTTCCTTCTACAGATACCATTCGGCCCTTTGACTTTCTTTCTCCCCAAAGAACGGTAATGGTTGAACCAATTGGAATTGATAATGGAAAATGGACTTCAAAGTAATAGCTATAGCCCTCTTTTGCATCTAATTTTCTTCCAGCAAAAATATGAAAACTCTTACTACCATATTGTTTTAAGTGACTGATTTCTGCTGCAATCGCTTTTTGCCACTCTTTTATATAAACTTTTGTTGATACCATTTGCTCATACTTCCTTTGTTTTCATTCATAAATATTTACTATACCATATTTACAAACAAGTAGACTCTGCTTGCAATAAAAAGGTAATTAGTCTTCAGCACCATACTCAGTACAAAATGATCTAATCTCGCTACATTCGTTTGGTAAATCACCTTTTAGTAACCACGTTTCAACGATATAAGTAAATAAGTCAGGTTTTGCCAAAGGAAATCCATGGCCAATTTTCAGTAAAGTCACGCCTTGGCAATTTAAATGTGAAGCTACAATGTCTGTTGCAGATTTTTTCATGACTGCTTTTTCTTTCTCACCGACAGTAACCAATATTTTAGTTTTTGCCATTTTAAATTCTTTAGGTATTCGAAACGACATGTTCTCTTGTAATACTCTCATGAGAGTTTCAATCTTCATTCGAGCACTTTCTTCATAATATTTGTCAAAGTAGGCTTCGTTCACATACAATATTTTAGCTTGGATCTTGGAGAAGTATTTATGTTTGATTAAAGGAAATGACCATTTAACTGTGGTTTTTATCAATTTTTCTGTGTATGGATATGGCCTGACCAACGCACTATTGATGATGGCGAAATCTATTAAATATGGTTTCATGCTTAATATTTGTATAATCACTTGAGCACCTAATGAAAAGCCGATTAATATTATTTTCTTACCGTTTGCTTTTTGTTCGAGTAAGTTTATAACTAATTCTGCACTACCTTTTATAGTAAATTTAATATCATCACTGTGCAAACCATGCTCAGGTAAATCTGGAACAATACAATAATAGTTCGAAAAAGGTTGAATTTGTTTATCCCACATCCAACCACTTACGCCACCACCATGTAAAAATACGATTAAAGAAGCACTTTTATCACCGTGTTCTGTATACTTCAAAGTCACTAATTTCACCTATCTTCCTTTAAAATATGACTGATTCATGAATACTTTTCTAATATGCTTTCAATATTAAGATTTTGCATATTTAGTTACTTATTATAGAACGTCCTTGTCGTAAAGAATGACTCTCTTAAATCAAGATTGAACCAGAGATATATGAAAGAGGCTCAATCATTTTTAAAAATGATTGAGCCTCTCTTCCTTATACTTCTAAGCCATAGTTTTTACATAATGCTGCTAGTCCACCTGAGAAGCCACTACCAATGGCATTAAATTTCCATTCGTTATTGTGGCGATAAAGCTCACATACAACAACAGCTGTTTCAATGGAAAAATCTTCTCCTAAATCATAACGTAGAAGTTCTTCATTTGTTTCTTCATTTACTAAACGGACAAACGCATTAGAAACTTGTCCGAAATTTTGCTTTCTTAATTCTGCATCATGAATGGTAACAGCAATTCCGATACGATCAACAGTTGAAGGGATTTTTGAAAATTCGACAATTAATTGTTCATCATCTCCATCTCCTTCACCGGTACGATTGTCTCCTGTATGAATGACCGAACCTGATGGATGTTCCAACTGATTGTAGAAAACAAAATCTTGATCTTGCTGGCAACGGTTTTGATGATCTGCTAAAAATGCAGAAGCATCTAGGTCAAAGGATTCCCCGCCATTATACTTATTTGTATCCCAACCGAGACCGATCACTGCCCTAGTTAATCCCGGGTTTGTTTTCGTTAAATCGATTCTTTGTCCTTTTGATAATTGAATAGCCAAAGAGACTCCCCCTTTTATCGCGTTAAGATTATCCTACTTGTAAGCCGTAATCAGTTGCAATTCTTGCCAAACCACCTTGATAGCCTGAACCAATTGCAGAGAATTTCCATTCGCCATTATGACGGTATAATTCCCCAACAATTACAGCTGTTTCAATAGAGAAGTCTTCTCCCAAATCATAACGAATCAATTCTTCATTGTTTTCTTCATTTAAGATACGAACATAAGAATTAGATACTTGTCCGAAATTTTGCCCTCTTCCCTCTGCATCATGAATCGTAATTACAAACGAGATTTTTGCAATAGAAGCAGGTACATTGGATAAGTCAACTTTTACACTTTCGTCATCGCCATCACCCACACCCGTGCGATTATCTCCTGCATGTACAACTGATCCATTTCCACCTTCTAATTGATTGTAGAAAATAAAGTCTTTATCCGAAGAACATTTTCCAGATTCATCTAATAAAAACACACTAGTATCTAAGTCAAAATCTTGGCCGCCATCATACTTATTTGTATCCCAACCAAGACCGATAACGACTTGAGATAGCCCTGGATTTGTTTTGGTTAAATCAATTTTTTGTCCTTTTGATAATGAAATTGCCACTTTTCATCTCTCCCTTTTCATTGAAAATTGTAAATATGTATACATTCAGTTTAAACGTTTATTAGAAAAACGTAAACTGATATACCCTCGCTTTTCTTCTTAAAAAAGCAAGTGAAAAAAACCTATTCAATTAGCATGGTTTCTTATGCTTATGGAAAATGGAGTTCTTTCATTTCTGACTCTCATTTTCTTTCGCATCCTGTCTATAATACATACGTAAACTCCTGATAAATGGTTTCAAAAATTTTTCATTTAATAGGTGAGTGCCTATTATTGCCACAGTTTAACAACGACACTCATATGCTATAAAAACAGATCTGAAGGGAGGTTTATATTCTGTCTAAACATGAGCAAGTAACACCATCATTGTTTCTTAAGGAAAAAATCACTAGTAATCAAGATGTATATAGAAAAAATTATCTATCTAACCTTTTAGAAGAACAATCACAGCTTAATCATAAAGTATCAAAACAGCATCGCGATTTACAACATCAGTTAGAGGAGACGTATGAAGATTTAATGAGCTTTGCTAAAGATGAGAGTATACGCCACGAAAAAAATATACAGCAATACAATGAGGACTGGACTGCTCTTCAATCAGCCTACCAAGCTCAAGAGCAAAACCAACTCGAAATGAATGGTTATCTTCAACAAATTGAAAATAAAAACGAAGAATTACTAATTCAACTAAGAACTAGTCAGTCTTCATATGAAACTCTATTAGCACAATCATCTATTCAGGAAACAGCTATCTTAGAACTTTCACGAAAATTAGATAACCTTGAGAAACCGACTGAAAAAATCCTAGAGGAATTAACAGTCATTACCGATGATCAAGCTACTATTAAAGACAAAATAGAAACACAAGATATCTATCATCAATCTGTTATGGAAAAACTCGAATCTCAAGATGCACTTAATGAGAAATTATCAAGACAAATCGATCATTTAAAATCGATTATTTTTGAAAGAACAGCTTACCTTACAGAAAACTTTAAGTCACTTATTTCTCCAGTAAAAAGTTTTTTTGTTCATCATGAGGAGAAAAACAAAAATAAATAAGTCCGGTTTATATTTTTCCTTGCGCGATGATTTTGGTTTATTTTAATTGCCTCATCGCGCATTTATTTCCCCGTTGCACTCATCATCCGTAATTTCAGAAATTACATAATATAGATTTCTTCGTTTTATTAGTAATTTAACGAATCTATTGAAATGAGTGTTGTTTTTTCCTCCACTGATATGTTAAATCACTATAATGATTATTACCTTTCTTTTTCTCATTTTCCTTTTTAATAATGACAAGTGCATTCAACTTGCATATTGTTTATGTTGGACCTTAAGGCAGGTTTGGCACAGTCCAATAAACAGAACCTGAGTCTATAATAATTTTTTAGTAGAGAATAAGGATATATACTCCTAAAATCATAGCAAAAAATAACAAGGCAAAATAAGTTTAGTTCGTACATTGCGCAAGATGGTTGAGTAAAAAGGGGTTGTGCAACGTTCAAAGAAAAAAATATAATGAAACTTGAATACGAAATAGCAGTGATCACAACTCTTTCTTTCAGTCTAAGAAAGACCCATAGAGCAAAAAAATCCGAACACATAAACCTTTATAGGTTTAAAATGTGTTCGGACTTGTCACCTAACTATCATACTAGTTTAACCATTTTCTATTTAACAATTAATCTAAGATTGTTACTTTTACTGATTGTCTACCATAATTAATGGCATCCTCTTTATTTGGAATAAAGATATCAATTTTATTTCCTTTAATTGCACCGCCAGTATCTCCTGCGATTGCTTCACCATAACCTTCTACATATACTTTTGTGCCAAGTGGAATAACATTTGGATCAACTGAAATGACCTTCGCATCTGGATTCTCTTTTAAGTTAATCCCAGTTGCTGTTACACCAGAACACCCCTCACAAGATGCTGTATATGCAGTTGCTTCCATTGTAATTTCTTTTGCTCCTTCTTCTGAAGGGGTATTGTTTGTATTTTTCTCTTCCTTAGGTGCATCTACTGTCTCTGCAGGTTCTTCTTTTGCCTGTTCTTTGTTCGTATCTTCATTCACCACTGGTTTTTCTTCTTTAGTTGGTGTAGATTCGGTATTTTCTACCGGAGTATGTACCGGGCTTTCTTTTACGATACTACTCGGTGCACCGGGATATACAACAAGCTCTTGGCCAGGGTGTATCACTTCTGAACTTAAATTGTTCCAGTTTTTTATTGAATCAACCTTCACATCAAGCTCTTTTGCAATGCCCCAAAGCGTGTCGCCTTTATTTACTTTATATTTTTCTTCCTCATATACGTTTAACACATCTTCAATATAAATTGTATTTGAAGATAAGTTATTCCACTCTTTAACCTGTTCAACTGTCGTATTGTATTTTTGTGAGATGCTCCATATTGTATCTCCTTTTTTGACAGTTACTTCCTCGGCTTGCACGCTTGCTGCAGCTCCTCCTGCAATAGTTGCTACAGCTAAAAATGATAATACTGATTTTTTCATTTCGCATAACCTCCTGTATAGCTTGTATTAGCTAACGGTGATAATCATAACAAAAGTTCGTTACAGGAAAAGAACAGGACAATAATAATCTAATGACTTATATAACAGAAGTTTAACAAAATGAGGGTTGTTGCTTAATAAATGTATTAATAGTAATTCTTCTTCCTTAAAATGAAAATTTTTCTTCCTTTTTATTAAAAAATTCAAAAAATAGGTACACATTTTTATTTTAATCGTGTATACTGTATCATAACAGAAGGAATGATAAAATAATTGTTATATAAAAGGAGATGGAAGAAAATGATGAGTCCAGTAGAATTTTTTCAAACTTTACCTAAGAAGGTATGCCCAGAGTGCGGTCAAATAATGGAGGAACAAGCGGAATCCTACTTAATGGAATGTGATCGTTGTCTTTCAAAAAAAGGTGAATAGAACGACAAAAACCGTGTAGTCGCTATAGACTACACGGTTTTTGTATTAATCTTGCTAAAAATAAAGCGATTATCACAAAAATACTATGCTAATTGCTTTATTTTTAACTGGAGTCAAATTACATTAAGATTTCTGGGAGATCTCTTACTTCTAAAGTTGTGTCACTACCACATAAAGGGCATTTCAAATCTACAGATACAAAATCCTTTCTCATCCAGCCATTACATGTATTATCTAGACAAGCATATACATCCGTACTTAAAATCACTACTTCAGGTTTTTCTTCTTGTGCTTTTTTATTAAAAAACATCGTGATCCCCCTCTAAATTTTATCTTCTACTATTAGTATGGACAACTTTGCTTGGATTAATGAATTTAATTCTGTGTATTTTTTCGTAAGTAACGTAAACTATAAAAGAGGTGAATATAAATGTCATCAAAAGAAAAACGATATACAGTAGCAGGAACTGATATTAATGAAGTGAAACGACTGAATCAACAGTCTGGTTTATCTTATAATGAAGTGAAAGCATTATTAGCTGCAAAATATTTAAATTCAAAAAATGAGCGTAACTAAAGAAGCTGCCAGTAAGCAGCTTCTTTAACTTAATTCTGTGATTTTTTTCTTGGAATCGCGATGTCAATACCTTCAACAACATCCCAATTTTCATCTAAATTTTCTAAATCACCATTTAGCAAGGATAGATTCTCATAAAGATTTTTGGATTCACTTAAAGGCATATCCTCATACTCTTTCAAATCTGTTATCCTCCCTTCATGTAATACTATTGTGTTCAAATTTCACTGTTTCATACACTTCTCAAGCATTTATGTACTATTGTCCAACATGATTGCATAGATAGAAGCCATCACACTTGGAATCAATGGTCATCGATTTAAATAGCAGTGGAATAACTGTTCACATGATTAATATGAATACCTTCTTAGCTAAAAAAAGATAAGCCTATGACAAAAAACTTCTATTTCATTTTCATTAGACTTTTGCAGAATTTGACTGGTTGATGAATATTAACATGAACACAGGTAGGTTGAAGGCTGGAAGAAATAAAAAGATAAACTCGGAGGAAAATTCCAAAAATATAATACAGAAGATTATTCTTTATTGAATACTTTTTTGCAAGTTGAAAGTAAATGGTTCCAACCTGAAGTTGCGGAAATTTGACAATGTAGCATAACAAAATTCAAAAAAATTAAAAACAGAAGTATTAAAAAATAATAAAGCAGCCATTACGGCTGCTTCGCGTTTTATTTATCGATCAATTTTAAGACAGTTTCGTATCCTGAACCCATATAATTAAACACAGTATCGTAAAAAATATGGATAACCTTATTTCTTCCTATTCTTTTTACCATAGGATTTAAATTAAGAAGTTGTAACGTCATTATAACAAACCTCTATTATCTTATATTTATCCGTAAGTCCCATGTTGACATCCTCATTTGAAGGATAGCTTTTAACTTTTATTGATCTACTTTTGTTACGGAAAGCGTATTGCGTTAATATCGACATTTAAAGCACTTGAAGAGGTTACATTTGAAGCTACCGTATAAGCTATTCTAATTTCATATGTTGCAGTTCCAGTGACAGTAGCAGTATTTACATTGGTTGATGCAACAGGAAATCTTGATGTACCTGCCGAACTAACACTTCTTTGAACGGAACGCGTATCAAGTAAAGTCCCATTAAGATATAGCCTTATTTGGAAGGTGAAATTAGCATTGGCCGTAGTAATTACATCCACTGATATCGCATAGTCAATTTTAATGTTTTGAGCAACTGTAGTTGGTACATTTAATGTAGCCACTGTCGTTTCAGTTCCAGTAGTTATTAGCGCAATTGGCCCAGCTACTTCTGTAAAAAATAATTGAGATCCAGTTCCTGTGGCTCCCGTTACTCCGGTCGCTCCTGTTGGACCGGTTGCACTTGTGACTCCTGTCACTCCTGTGGCTCCTGTTATTCCTGTTGGACCGGTTAATCCAGCCGTTCCTGTGGCTCCTGTTGCTCCCGTTGTTCCAGTTAATCCGGTCGATCCTGTTACTCCGGTTGCTCCGGTTATTCCTGTTATTCCGGTTATTCCTGTTATTCCGGTGGCTCCCGTTACTCCGGTGGCTCCTGTGATTCCTGTTGTTCCTGTGACTCCTGTGATTCCTGTTGCTCCGGTTATTCCCGTGGCTCCTGCGATTCCTGTTGCTCCTGTTATTCCGGTGGCTCCTGCGATTCCTGTTGCTCCTGTTATTCCGGTGGCTCCTGCGATTCCTGTTGCTCCTGTTATTCCGGTGGCTCCTGTGATTCCTGTTGTTCCTGTTGCTCCCGTTGTTCCAGTTAATCCGGTCGATCCTGTTACTCCTGTTACTCCTGTTGTTCCAGTTAATCCGGTCGATCCGGTTGCTCCGGTTGCTCCTGTGATTCCTGTTGTTCCTGTTGTTCCTGTTGTTCCTGTGACTCCGGTTGCTCCTGTGATTCCTGTTGTTCCTGTGATTCCTGTTGCTCCTGTTATTCCGGTGGCTCCTGCGATTCCTGTTGCTCCTGTTATTCCGGTGGCTCCTGTGATTCCTATTATTCCGGTGGCTCCCGTTACTCCGGTGGCTCCTGTGATTCCTGTTGTTCCAGTTAATCCGGTCGATCCTGTTACTCCTGTTACTCCTGTTGTTCCTGTGATTCCTGTTGCTCCGGTTATTCCTGTTATTCCGGTGGCTCCTGTTGTTCCTGTGATTCCTGTTGCTCCGGTTATTCCTGTTATTCCGGTGGCTCCTGTTGTTCCTGTTGCTCCGGTTATTCCCGTGGCTCCTGTGATTCCTGGTGTTCCTGTTATTCCGGTGGCTCCTGTGATTCCTGTTGTTCCAGTTAATCCGGTCGATCCTGTTACTCCTGTTACTCCGGTTGCTCCGGTTGTTCCTGTTGCTCCGGTTATTCCTGTTATTCCGGTGGCTCCTGTTACTCCAGCCGTTCCTGTGGCTCCCGTTGTTCCAGTTAATCCGGTTGCTCCTGTTGTTCCTGTTGTTCCTGTTGTTCCTGTGATTCCTGTTGTTCCTGTGATTCCTGTTGTTCCTGTGATTCCTGTTGTTCCTGTTAATCCAGTCGTTCCTGTTACTCCTGTTACTCCTGTTACTCCTGTTATTCCGGTGGCTCCCGTTACTCCGGTGGCTCCTGTGATTCCTGTTGTTCCTGTGATTCCTGGTGCTCCGGTTATTCCTGTTATTCCGGTGGCTCCTGTTACTCCAGCCGTTCCTGTTGCTCCCGTTGTTCCAGTTAATCCGGTCGATCCTGTTACTCCTGTTACTCCGGTTGCTCCTGTGACCCCGGTTATTCCAGTCGTTCCCGTTGCTCCTGTTGGACCGATTACTCCGGTCGTCCCGGTAGCTCCTGTTATTCCGGTTTCTCCTGTGATTCCTGTTGCTCCTGTTATTCCCGTAGCTCCTGCGATTCCTGTAGCTCCAGTTACTCCTGCTGTTCCAGTTAATCCTGTTGGACCTGTATTACCTGTGACCCCGGTCAATCCGGTGGCTCCAGTTATTCCTGTTGTTCCTGTTAACCCTGTGGCACCTGTTATTCCGGTGACTCCCGTAGCACCGGTTAATCCTGTCACTCCAGTCGATCCTGTTGGACCAGTTAATCCGGTTATTCCTGTGTTACCTGCGATTCCTGTGGATCCCGTGGAACCGGTTACTCCCGTCGTTCCTGTTGTACCCGTTATTCCTGTTACTCCTGTTGTTCCGGTCGCTCCGGTTAATCCTATTGCTCCGGTCGCCCCTGTAATACCTGCAACTCCTGTGGATCCCGTGGCACCGGTTACTCCGGTCGCCCCCGTGGCTCCTGTAACTCCACTCAAACCTGTAATTCCACTAGCTGTCGCATTAAAACTCTCTGGGCCAACACGTGTTACATCTGAATTAACTGCACCAGTAATATTACGAACATAGGCAGTATATATTAAAAACCCAGAACCTTTGGGGACATTGTAATCTGAAGCGGAAAATGCGTACTCTTGAGGACCGTCCTCAGAACCATTAAGAACAATAGTCTTGATACCTGTAAAAATAGTATTAGCATTAGGATTAGTCCCTCGAACAATTTTTAATTCTACAAAATTTGTATAAGTACTGGCTGTGGGACTTAATTTTAAAGTAATAATACCGTCAAATTGAACACGAATGTTTGAAGTGGGGATTGCTTCACTAACATTAAGGCCAACTTGTCCCCAAATTTGGTAAGCAGATGAAGTTGGAATGTTTATAGAATTGGCATAGGAAGCATTTTGAGATATTATTCCATCAAAGAATTCTGGCATAGGTTGTCACCTTCCTTTTTATAGAGAATACAAGTGAATTTAATTTAAATTAACTTTCTAATTAATTTATGAAATTTGGAACAAAAGTGGAACGGCACATTTATTGATCTTTGAAAAAACTGAGATTAAATAAATGATAAAATTTTGTCGCATTTTAATTAAAAGTACAAGAAATAAATAAAAAAATTCGACATAAAATCTAAAAATAGAATTAAAGACCTTTTCCTATATGCTCATGAGTATGTTGAAAAAGTCATTTCTTGTTGGAATACAAATGTATTTTCACACGGCTCTAGGATGAATATAATACCTGTTAATCCACGCATACATATAGATATCAATTCCGATGTTAAACCTTTACATTAGTGCTGTCCGATAAATAGCTTCTTTCTTATATTCATTAAATGTTATGTCGAATATAGACGGAAAATTATAAATCTTCTTAGTTGATTTATAATTTTAAAAAATGGTACTATATTCATGTAAACGGTTTCTATGCTTAACAATTCCAGCCATGAGAGTACATAGACACTATTTTTAAGGAGGAATTCGATGAGTCAGTTAACTGTAAGTGTGAAAGAAAAGGTGGAGAAATTTTTAAGTGGAAAGAAAAAGCTGTATATTAATGGGGAGTTTGTCGAAAGCAAATCAGGCAAAACATTCGAATCATATAACCCAGCGACAGGTGAAGTACTCGCCCATGTTTATGAAGCTGACAAGGAAGACATTGATTTAGCGGTCAAAGCAGCTCGCGAGGCATTTGATAATGGTAAATGGTCAAAGATCTCTGCTGCACAACGCAGTCGACTTCTCTATAAACTTGCCGACTTAATGGAAGAGAATAGTGAAGAATTAGCACAATTAGAAACCTTAGATAACGGAAAGCCTATTAGAGAAACAACAAATGCCGATATCCCACTAGCTGTAGAGCATATGCGTTATTATGCTGGCTGGTCAACAAAAATCGTAGGACAGACGATACCGGTAAGTGGTCCATTCTTTAATTATACAAGACATGAACCTGTGGGAGTAGTAGGACAAATCATCCCATGGAACTTCCCATTGTTAATGGCTATGTGGAAAATCGGTGCAGCACTAGCTAGCGGTTGTACGGTTGTATTAAAGCCAGCTGAACAAACTCCTCTATCTGCTCTCTATTTAGCAGAACTAGTCGAGGAAGCTGGATTCCCTAAAGGTGTTATTAATATTGTTCCTGGATTTGGTGAAAAGGCAGGTAGTCCATTAGTGGATCATCCATTGGTCGACAAAATTGCTTTTACTGGCTCTACTGAAGTCGGTAAATCGATTATGTCAAGTGCTTCTAAAACATTAAAAAGAGTAACGCTAGAGCTTGGCGGTAAATCACCTAATATTATCTTACCTGATGCTGACCTTTCAAAAGCGATTCCAGGGGCACTAAATGGTGTCATGTTTAACCAAGGTCAAGTGTGTTGTGCCGGTTCTCGTGTGTTCATTCAAAAGAAACAATTTGATAATGTAGTGGCTGATATGGCAAGCCATGCTAAGAATATCAAACAAGGAGCAGGTATACATGCTGACACAGAAATTGGACCACTGGTGTCAACTGAACAACAAAAACGAGTCCTTGGTTATATTGAAAAAGGTGTAAGTGAAGGTGCAGAGCTTGTCGTAGGAGGAACGAAACCACAGGATGATGGCTATTTTGTTTCACCAACAATCTTTGCAAATGTGCAAGATGACATGACGATTGCTAAGGAAGAGATATTCGGTCCAGTTATTTCCGCAATGCCATATGAAGATTTGGATGAACTTATTGATCGGGCTAATCGCTCAGAATATGGTTTGGCTGCGGGAGTATGGACACGTGATGTAGCAAATGCTCATTATATTGCAAATAAACTTCGAGCAGGCACTGTTTGGGTTAACTGTTATAATGCTTTTGATGCTGCTTCACCATTTGGTGGCTACAAACAGTCTGGAATCGGTCGTGAAATGGGTTCCTATGCTCTTGATAATTATACTGAAGTGAAAAGTGTCTGGATTTCAATGAAATAATATAGAATAAAAAGAGTAGCCAAAAAATGGCTACTCTTTTTTTAAGCATATGCTAAAATACTGTCTCTTAAAAGTCGAGCAGCCCCAACACCTGCTTTTTCATCGTAATATTGTGTAAATCTCTCATCAGCGATATACATGTCTGCCAAACCTTTATGTGCCTCAGAAGAATAAGTCGACCATGTATATTGTAACCATTTTTTGTGTAACATCACGATTTGCTTCGCATCTTCTTTTTGTTGATTTTTTTGTTGATTGAATTGTTTTAGTCTTTCAATCAGTTGCCCCTCTACCTCTTGCATTTCTTTATACTTTTCCTCAGACATTCCCAGCCATGATTTATTTGCTTCATCGACTGTTTCTTCACCATATTTTTGACGAATCTCTTCGCCAAAACTGTTTTCGTTTTCTTCTAATCTTTTCTTTTTGAATGCTGCAAATTTTTCTTCATTACTCATTTCTTTCTCTCCTTTATGATAAGCAATCGTCTGTTCCACTGCTCTAATGAGGCTGTCTATATGATTCCTCTTTTCAATTAACGCCTCATAATGTGAATGTAATACACTTTGTATCGATTGACTTTCAGACGATAGTATTTGTTGTATGTCAGACAATTTAAAGTTTAATTCCCGATAAAATAAGATTTGTTGTAACCGATCGACTTCTCTTGTTGAATAGTAGCGATAACCCGCTTCATTGACTGTTGCAGGCTCAAGTAAATGAATTTCGTCATAGTATCTTAAAGTTCGTGTACTTACACCAGACATTTCTGCCATTTGTTTAATTGAATAGAGCATCAATTCACCTCCTAGTCACTACAATAAAGGTTTACGTTGCGTAAAGGTCAAGAGTAAATGAAAAAAATTTTTCAATACCACTTTTAATGCAGGATACAAAGCAACAATATTTTTATATGCTTTTTTGACCCTTTAAACGACAGTCATTAGATGTTCAACCCCAAATGGCGAGTAACACCCTCCTCCACTAGCGGAAGTTCTCTAGAAAAATTCACAATAAATCTTAAATATCTTAAGTCAGTGCTTTTAAGAATCCTTTTATATGTACTCAAATCTTTTTATGGGAAAAGGAATTGATGATGCCTGTCAGGTAATATCCCAAAAGTCTAACTAGTTGGGTTTTATGAACAGTTCGGTCTTTTAGTAAAAGTATTGTTAATTTAGCGTATAATTTCTTCCATGACGCGTTTTGGTAGTTAAATCATCCTTTAATATGAGCCTAATTTACTTAGCTTAAAACCCAATTGTATCATTACACCATGTTCTCTTTAAAATAGAAGATATAGAACTTGAAAATAACCGAAGATAAACTAAAGGGGCTGGGTTATAACTAAATGAACTACCTTAAAACGAACAATAACAAATGATGCCCTTTGAACATGAACATCATTTGTAAAAAAAGTCCAATTCATTGCATTATAGACACTCCTTTCTGACAAAAAATCCGAATGATTAGATGATAAATACGCCTAATCACTCGGATCAATCCTTAGCTAGAATACTTATGTCCCAACCTCTTCAGTTATTTCGTCCTTCTTTCGATCAAATTTACGCCAACGCCCATACAAATCACTCCAATTAATAACATGAGGACTAATGGCATTGTAATCTCAAGCCATCCGGCATCAAAGATGGCTATATCCATTAGGGCTTCAATCGCATGAACGAGTGGAAATAAATCGGCAACGAACGAGAGGACAGGGTGACTAATCAGTCCAGGTGGCATGTAAACACCACTGATGACCGGCACAATTGGCATAACGGACGGGAAAATCATATTAAACTGTTCCGGCGTTTTTATAAATCCTGTAAATAACATGGCTAAACTCACCATACTGAGTGTAAAGACAGCAGCGACAGTAAGTATCATGCCAAAGTTATGTCCTAGATCATAGTCCATCACATAATTAAAAATCGCTAATACAATTACAATTTGCATAAACCCAATCATAAAACTGTAAAACAGATGGCCGGCATACATCCCCGTTTTGCTGACAGGAGAGAGAATCATTCGATCCCATACACCACTCACTTTATCGGAAGTTACTGCATTCACTTTAAATCCAATTGTAAACATGGCTAGAAACAGGGTGAAACCAAACAGTAATTGGAGCTGCATATTATATTCAGGCACTTCTCCACCCTCAATGGATTCCGTTTGCATTTGGAATGGAGCCTCTTCCAAATAACCATTCACTTTCTCTCGTGTGGTGTCAACATTCCCTGTTCCAGATGCGGCTTGGAGCTGCGCCTCTTTCGTAAATACAGAATGAACATAGTCTTCCACTAATTGGACCGCCTGAGTATTGGAAGCTGCAATAATCTGATAATCACTTTCTGATAGCCGAATCGCTGCCTCACTTTTTCCATCTTCCACATCTGTCTGTGCCTCTAATTCATCAGTAATCACAAAATCATAATCCTGATTTGCATTCAACAGAGGCTCCCATTTTTCTTCCACTTCTCTACTATTAGGCTCAAGGCTAAAAATCGGAACGGTTGTTTCTGTTTGTTCATGCAAATCCGTGAAAATAAACGTAAAAAGTATGCTTCCTATGGTCAATAGAATGACTAACCATGGACTTCTTATGTCCTTCTTGAATTGCGCCTTCATCACTGGAAACATTACGACCTCCCCCTTTCAGGAAACAGGAGTATTCCGAGAGAAAAAAATCCACAGAAAAAACCAAATTGCTTCACCAATGGTACGGCAAAAGAAATCGCATTTCCATTTTGCAGAAATTCCGTAAATAAATCTATCGCTACCCCAGTCGGTGTCCATTGACTCAATTCCTGTACCCAATTCGGGAATTGTTCCAACGAGAAAAAATTTCCGCCTAATGCAGCCAACACCATAACGACCATTGTAAACAGTCCATTCGCTGTATTTATATTACTCATCCTTAACGTCAACGAAGTGAAAATCGCAGATAACCCAGCAATAGTTAATGAGAAAAACGTAACAATAACAATGATGCCTAGCCAAAATTCCGATAATTTTTCGGGGAAGATTCCCAACATCAGATCAGTTGCAATAAACACAAGCATTAACTGAATCCAAGCCAGAAAGAAAGTAGAAATTACCTTTCCCATTAAATACGAAAATGGACTGCTGTTCGTTAATAAAATTCGATTGAAAACGCGTTCTCTTTTTTCCGTTGCCGTCTTTACTGCAACTGTTGCAGCAATAAATAGCGCAAAGAGTGAGCTCATCGCAATCGTATAATATTGGGCAAGTTCTATTTCAACAATGTTTTCGCTGATTACGTCTCTTCCTCCTTGCGGTAATACTAGTTCTGTTCCTTCATCTTCTGTCACCGCATCAAGTGCCAATTGAAAATTGAGCGTCTCGATATAATGATCGATTACACTAGCTAAGATATCCGTTTCAAATGAATGCTCTGCTATTTGAAAACGAATAGCTGTATCTGCAGGTTGCCCTAGCATTACCTGACTTAACATATCATGCGTAAATCCTGCTGGAATTTTAATAATGGCTTCTAATTCGCCGTTTTTGACCTGTTTTTTCGCTTCCTCTTCACTCATCTCTATGGTATGAATCCAGGAACTTAATTCAGGATCTTCAAAAAACGATACCATTACCCCACTTGGTGACAATGTTTTAGCCTGGTCCATCATTGCATTTATTTCCATTTCTTCCAAGTTCATTTCCAGTAACGTTTCTTCAAATTGTTTAAATGCGGCAGCTTCATCATCTTCCAGAACCAAACCAGCCCTTACATCCAATTCATCGGTATCATCTATCGATATTCCGGAGAAGGCAACATTCAGAACAATCAAGATCAATATTGGCGCTAATATAGAAATCAAGACTTCTTTACGATCCCGCCAAAAAACCAATAAATCTTTTTTAAAAAATGAAATCATTTGGCTCCCCTTCCTCCTCTTAATCTCTTAATGTCCGACCGGTAATATGCAGGAAAACATCCTCAAGACTTGGCTTTTCCATTTGAAAATTCGTTAAATGAATGGCTTCACTTTCAACCGCGTGTACTAAATCACTTAAGATACTACTTCCTTTTTTGGAGATAATCCGTAAACTTTTATCTGTTACATCTACACGACGTATGTTGTTAATAGCTTTCACTTTCTCGACTACCCTCTCACTCGTCTCGCTCAAAGTTACTTGAATCATATCCTCACTGGACAAAATGCTTAATAACTCTTCTTTACTTCCTGCAGCCACCACTTTCCCATGATCCATAATGTAGACACGTTTGCATAATTGCTCGACTTCTTCCATATAGTGACTCGTATAAAGCACTGTCGTTCCATATTCCTCATTTAGTTTACGCACCGTTTCAAGAATATGGTTTCTTGATTGTGGATCAATCCCTACAGTAGGTTCATCTAGAATAAGAACTTTTGGTTGATGCAACAAAGCAGCTGCAATATTAACCCGTCTTTTCATCCCGCCGGAGAATGTTTTTACCAGCTCTTTTTGACGTTTTTTCAATCCGACCATCTCAAGAACTTCCTGGATACGTTGCTCTAAGATATTCTTTTTGACGTGATAAATTTCACCAAAGAACTTTAGATTTTCATAAGCAGTAAGTTCTTCATATAAGGCAATCTCTTGTGGAACAACACCAAGGATTCTCCTGATTTCTCCCGGGTTTTTAATGGTACTTTTGCCATTTAGTTTCACATCACCGGAAGTCGGCTTGAGTAAAGTAGAAATCATGGAAATCGTTGTAGACTTGCCAGCTCCATTCGGTCCAAGCAAACCAATAGATTCTCCTTCATCTATATAAAGATTAATTTCATCCACAGCTTTTTTTCCTTTAAATATTTTGCTTAATTTTACCGTTTCAATCATATCCACACACCCCTGTATAAGTTGGTAGCACAGAAAAACTTGACGTAACGCTCGTTTTTCTAATACTTATATCCTCTCCTGACATTGTCAATATACATAAAAAAAAACAGTGTCACCACTGCCTTCAGTCATTTTCATCATCATTGGTCATGACTTTAGTCATTTTCATTTTTCGCCTAGTTATTTGCTGCTTCTCTTCAGTTAATCAGACAAGATTATGGCGGATTGCGTAAATAGCCAGTTGTGTCCGGTCTCTTAAATTTAATTTATGTAAAATCTGACTCGTATTATTTTTCACCGTTCCGACAGATAAACCTAGTCGCTCTGCAATTTCATGATTGTTAAGCCCTTCACCGATACAAGTTAATAGTGCACGTTCACGCGGATTCAGCGATGGATCTGGATTTTTTTCTTCCTGGCGATGGAGAAGAAGCGGCATCACTTTGGCTGCAACTTGATCTTCCACACTCAGTCCACCTTTTAGCGCACTACGGATAGAGCGAATGAGAGAATCGGTATCTGCATTTTTTAATAGATAACCGCTTACGCCTATTTTTAATGCTTCCATCACATACTCGTTATTATCAAACGTTGTTAACATTAAAATTTTTGATGGTTTCCAACGGGATTGTATAATTTTAGCAGCTTCGATTCCGTCCATAACAGGCATGTGAATGTCTAAAATAACTACGTCAAATACATGCTTTTCACAAAGGTCGATTGCTTCCTTACCATTGCTTGCTTCTCCGACAACCTTCATTTCCTCATCTGTTTCAATCATCATCTTTAGCCCTTGCCGCACCATCACCTGATCTTCAGCCAATAGAATCCGTATCAACATTACCCCTCCTAGTCTGCTAATTTTATAAAACCCTTAACGATAAATTGCTCTTCCGTTTTCTGTACTTCTAACTGACCGCCGATTTTTTCAAGCCTTTCTCGCATGGAGGTTAATCCGAATCCTTCCTCAAAGCGATAACTATTCATCACCGGATTGGTGATTTCAAAACGAAAAACACTGCCCCCTGGAGCTTCAAACGAAATCTCAGCCTCTCTAGCATTACTATGTTTCATAATATTCGTAAGTGCTTCCTGTACAGAACGAAAAATGACAAAAGACTGTTCACCTGTAAGCGGTACGGTAAACGCCCCATGCTTGACTGAAAACTGAATACGGATAAAACTCTCCGTTTCCAGCTTACGGATTAATCGTAAAATGCCCTGAAGTCCTCCAATTTCATTGCTCTTTAACACTTTCACCGCATTTCGCGTTTCTTCAAGACTTTCACTTGCTAGGGACTTTAAAGACTGGATCTGCTCCTGATCTTTTTCATCTGCCGTTAACCTGAATGCTTCCATTTGCATGAGAAGCGCAGTAAGTTTGTGACCTACAGAATCATGAATTTCATGTGCAATTAGGGTACGTTCCTCCTGCCTTGCTGATTCTTCCTCCGAGGCAACACGCCTTTTTAAACTCCTATATTCACTGAGTAGCACATCATACCTAAGGAAAAAATCATCCTTCTCGTTCTTTGTTTGTTTATAAAGCGTGATCGCTGCAATGAGAAAAACTAAATACAGCAAGATAAAACTAATTTCAGTTGCGGAGAAATCCTTATTTAATATGATAAAAATAACTCCTATAGTACAAACAATTACAATAATACTAGCAAGACGAGTTGACAGCTGATAATAGGCTTCTCCAATTAACAAGGATAAAATCAACAGCAGAAACAGATTAAATCCTTCTCCTTGTTGCGGGAATAATATAATGACCGAAATCACTGCATTAATAGCAATTAACACGGTGGAAATGACAGGCTTTTCCTTAACAAGCGGCATGAAAAAAAACAGTATAAAAAAAAGTGATAAACCAAATAGCCGCCATGTGATCTCTGACAAATCACCTGAAAAGCCTAGAATAGCAAAACTCCAAGCAACTGCATTAAACAACAACCATATCCAGTATAAGTTCATACACATTGTCCCTTTCCTTCCAATGAATATATCGTACCAAATAGGGTTTTAGATAACAATTATCTAAGGTAATATATCTAAAAGAAGAAGAACGTTGTTTCTCGAAAGGATCAGTTATTGGAATTGGGGAAGAAATATGGTTTTTGGTTTTTGGTCTTTGAACTTAACTAAGCAAGCGGCGAGAGATAAATTGACTGGAAACGCCAATGTATTTTTCGTGACATATAAGGTGGAATATTTTATACCTATAGATTTGAGTAATATACGACTGGTGAACAACCACTCAAGTAATGTGGAGGTAGGGGAAAGGATTGTTTATTTTTAGCAAAAGTGTACAAAGTCCAAGTACTTGAACAAATAATGAAATAACTACACATTTAGTCTTCGCCTTATTTGATTTTCTTTAACTGATTGGTGGCACAGCATTTTAGTAACTAGTTTCAGTATTCGGGCGCTTGTCTTGAATAATAAGGCGCCTTTTTAACATGCTCTTCACATTAAAGGATTAAATTATCTATAAATAAAATATTGTAACTTTCCCATTTAAACTCTAAAGTTACCTTACAAAATCTCCGAAATGTGGTCTATACATAAAAAAATATCATTAAACAAAAAAGAAAGAGGTGATACACTCACCTCTAAAATCGATTAATCATATGTAGTAGCCCTGCTTATCCTTAATTAGAAGCAGATGGCATTGCTTTACATGGCTGAATGGTTAATAATGATCTTGGTTTTGTAAGGCTCACTTTAATACCAGCTTTTTTTAAACGGTTCACTAAATCTACGATCTGTGTTTTCTCCATTTATAAAACTCCTTTTTTCCTGCCTTTATACTTTATATATTAAAGGATAATTATGAAAAAACTATGAACAATCCTTTATTTTTTTCCTTCTTTTATAACTTTTTTGTGAAAAAAGTATAAAAGGATTATGATTTTGTTGGATAAAGTGAAAACTTGCTTGTATGTATTGTCCAACGCATCGCATTGTCTATTTTATCATTACTTACCCTTTTAGAATTATGACAAAACCTCAACAATTTCATTTCAAACCATATGTATTTATATTCGCTTTAAAGGGGTAAAATCCCTCTATTTTTTCATGTTTTTCAAATAAATATGATCTAGATTAACACTGTGACTTGAGTTAATGTTATAATTTTATCGATTATGATGCATGGAGGAATATAATTAATGCTAACTGTTACAAACGTAGGTCTCCGCTATGGCGATCGCAAATTATTCGAAGATGTTAATATTAAGTTTACACCTGGCAATTGCTATGGTTTAATCGGCGCAAATGGTGCGGGTAAATCCACCTTTTTAAAAATTTTATCTGGCGAAATTGAATCACAGTCCGGGAATGTTAGCTTAGGACCAGGGGAACGGCTTGCAGTCTTAAAGCAAGACCATTTTGAATATGAAGAATATGAAGTATTAAAAGTGGTTATTATGGGTCATGCACGCCTTTATGAAGTAATGCAAGAGAAGGATGCTATTTACATGAAAGCAGATTTCTCAGATGAAGATGGTATGAGAGCTGCTGAATTAGAAGGTGAGTTTGCTGAGTTAAATGGTTGGGAAGCAGAATCCGAAGCGGCTATTTTACTTAAAGGTCTCGGCATTCCAGAAGAATTGCATATGAAGAAAATGGCTGATTTATCAGGTGGAGACAAAGTAAAAGTATTGCTTGCTCAAGCATTGTTTGGAAAGCCTGATGTTTTATTACTAGATGAACCGACGAACCACTTGGATATTAAAGCAATTGCATGGCTAGAGGAGTTTTTAATTAACTTCGAAAACACAGTCATCGTTGTATCTCATGACCGTCATTTCCTAAATAAAGTCTGTACTCATATTGCTGACTTAGATTTCGGTAAAATTCAAATTTATGTCGGTAACTATGATTTCTGGTATGAATCAAGTCAATTAGCACAAAGAATGGCACAGGATGCAAATAAGAAAAAAGAAGAAAAAATTAAAGAACTACAAAACTTTATTGCTCGTTTTAGTGCGAACGCGTCAAAATCTAAGCAAGCAACATCTAGAAAAAAATTACTTGATAAAATTTCTTTAGATGACATTAGACCGTCCTCAAGACGTTATCCGTATGTAGGGTTTTCACCTGACCGTGAAATTGGTAACGACTTATTAAGAGTAGATGGACTATCAAAAACAATTGACGGTGTGAAAGTGCTTGATAATATAAGCTTTATTATGAATAAAGACGATAAAATTGCCCTTGTGGGTACAAATGAACTTGCTAAAACAACTTTATTCAAAATTCTGATGGGTGAAATGGATCCAGATGAAGGTTCATTTAAATGGGGGGTAACAACTTCTCAAGCTTACTTTCCAAAGGATAACTCAAATTTCTTTGAAAATAGTGAGCTGAATTTAGTCGAATGGCTCCGTCAATATTCTCCTGAAGATGAAAGTGAAAGCTTCCTTCGTGGCTTTTTAGGTCGTATGCTCTTCTCAGGTGAAGAAGTATTGAAGAAAGCAAGCGTGCTGTCAGGTGGAGAAAAAGTTCGCTGTATGCTATCAAAAATGATGCTAAGTGGTTCAAACGTACTTTTACTTGACGAACCTACTAACCATTTAGACTTAGAATCCATTACCGCTTTAAATAATGGTTTAATTGCCTTTAAAGGTTCGATGATTTTTGCATCACATGACCATCAATTTATCCAAACGATTGCTAACCGAATTATTGAAATCACACCAAACGGTATCGTAGACAAACAAGTAACTTATGATGAATACCTTGAAAACGATGAGCTACAAAAGCAAATCACCAAAATGTATCAGGCATAATTGTAAGAAAGCTGGTAGCCATATACGGCTACCAGCTTCTTTAAATGGATATGTAAAGTCGCGAATACCTGAGGACACTCAAAGTTGTATCTATAACAAACACCTACGTAAAAATACATAAATATATCCTTAGTTAATTTCAAGTATTGAATATTCATTAAAGTTATTTTCCGAAATGACTTTAAAACCATTTTTTCTTAATAAGGCTGTTGTGACACCATTACCAACTATTTGTTCCCCTTTGAATTCTCCATTGTAAATAACTGAACTACCACATGATGGACTATTTTCCTTAAGGATAATTGTATCTGCTCCCAACTCTTGAGCTTTTTTTAATGTAGCATATGCACCGTTGATATATTGTTTTGTAACATCCTTACCTGACTTTTCGATCACTTTTGCTTTTCCGTCTAATACATCTTCACCATCTCCGCCCACGATTTCAGCTGGCTCTCTTGGCGTCGTAAAACCTCCGAGTAATTCCGGACAAACAGTCATCGCTTGATTCTCTAATAAAAGTTTCTGGATTCTTTCGTCTAAACTATTAGATCCATTATATCTTACATTCATTCCTGCTAGACATGCACTTACTACTATCATGTTTTCACCGCCATTTGTTAGTCCCAAACAATCTTTTCTATTGATAATAGTAACATAATTCTTTCTTTTTAAAGTTATATTCTCACATTTACTCACATCTATATAAAAGCAAAAAAGCACAGTAAAGTTACTGCGCTTCCTTCCTACCATCTTCTATTATGGATATCATATCGGTTACGTTTCCTCATTTTTCGTATAAATAAGAAAACCACTATCAAAATGATGGCAACCGAGCCTATAGCAATATAAATAATAAGAGTCGTATTTTCCTTCTCAGTATCATCACTAGCTTCATTCATCGTATGATGGTTCGCTACCTCTTGTTTAGGCTGTTCTCTTTCCAAAGTTATTTCTTGTATCACTTTGTCATTATTATCCACGATTTCTAATACACCTTGATTATTTAAGTGTTCTGTAAATCCTTCAATCGGTAAAGATACCTTGTAGCTATTTTCTGTCGGTTGAAACACTTTTTCACCAACAAAATATTCTTGTTCAGGGACAAGTTCTTTATTTTCATAATGAGAGAAACTGTAATCAAAGATGGTTTTGGTGTCTTTATAAATATCACGTTTAAAATCTGCTTTCATAACAATCGCTGTTAATGCCAATTTCCCATTATCTGCAGTAGATGCGAGTGTTTGTTTAGATTCACTGACAAATCCAGTCTTCCCACCAGTAATCCATTCGTACGGTCTTTGTCCAGTTAGGAGTTGATGATGGCTAATGAGTGTCGTATCCCAAGATTCACCATCCCATTTTAATTCTACAGTACCGAAAACTTCAGCGAAGGTCTCGTTTTTCATAGCATAATTTGTGATGATTGCCATATCCTTTGCCGTTGTATAATGGTTTTCGGAAAATAATCCGTGGGGGTTCGTAAAATGAGTCTCGGTCACTTTTATTTTATTTCGCATGTAAGCATTCAATTTTTTCGAAAAATTCTCTTCATTACCTTCCAAATGAATGGCAATTGCCTTTGCCGCATCATTACCTGAGTTAATGAGCATTCCTTGAACGAGCTTTTTTAAAGTTACCTGCTCGCCCTCTTCTAAGTATACTTTTGTCCCATCAACATCTACTGCTTCTTTAGAAATGGTAACCACATCATTTAAGTTTCCGTTTTCAATTGCGTAAATAGCGGTTGCAATTTTAGTTAAACTTGCTGGATACATTTTTGTGTTTGCATTTTTTTCATACAATATAGCGCCCGTTTCTGTTTCCATAACGATTGCCGTTTCACTGACAATTTCTGGTTCATCATCCTTTGCATATGCTTGTGTACCTAATAACATGAGGAATAGGAAGATGATCATCCATTTTTTCTTCATTCATCCACTTCCATTTCTAGTGCTTTTTACCCTATTGAATTGTACCAAAAAAATTAGACTTAATTAAAGATGATAACAAATTGTTACATAATTGAAAGAACATTGTCGTATTTTGTAATAACTTAACTAATACTGGTGATCAGAACTAAACTTATTACGCACCTAATTTTTTGTCATAAAAAAGAGCATCCTTTATTTAGATGCCCTAATTTACTAATTATATGATTTTAACTACTGCCGCAGCCTCCACCGCAACTCCCACCTGAATCACCACTAGAACAAGAACTATCATTGGAAGGTGACGATGCATCACTAGCACAGGCAAAACCACTACATGAAGAAGAAGTAAAGCTATTCTTAGCTATCTCTTCAGGTAAATAACTACTTACCGCTTCCTCAAAATTGTCATAATCATACATTGAAAAATAAATGCTTATAAAAAGAATACTTTGGTGGGGAAATACGGACTTTGATTGCAAACTCTTTTCTTGATTTTCATGAAAATCAGTTGCTAATTTAATATTTTCTTTTATCGATTGAATTAATTCCAATTGGATATTCTTCCATTTAGAATGAGTCCGAAAATAAGTCATTAACAATTCTTTTTCACTTAAAGCTTTAAAATCAGCTATAATTTGCGGGTGCAAAGGTTTTCTCATAAAAGATCCCCATATTTTCACACTATTCTCAGATGGTTGGAAATAACTTAAATACAAAAAGTCAAAAAATGCTCTTTCATTATGTGCAGATTGATTGCCTCCAATGTTAGGGGTATGGTGTAAATATTGACCAAATAATTGCTGGCAAAAATCAGCATATTTTTGTGTAAACAAAATCATTTCATGCCATAATGCATCTACTTTGCTACTATACATGGGTACTGTTTTAAACAAGCTACATAAAAAGAAATATCTTTTCAATTCCATGAAAAGCCAATCAAATTCATGATCTTTCCATTTTGGATGTTCTTTTAGCACACGATTTCTTAACTGCCTTTTATCACTTTCAGTAAATGAATTCTCTACTTGATGAACTAAAGAATGTGCTATCGGCTGAACTAAACCAAGATTATTCGGGATTGGCAATTCCTTTAAAGGTTTTACAGTCGGTTTTAAGAATTTGGCAAATACGAGAATCATGATGATAAATAAAATTATAAATAAGTACAACATTCTCTCTTCCCCCCTCTCGCTCATTATACACAAGATATTGGCACCCCACCATAAATTTGGAAGATTATAACCAAGCATTCAAAAGCGATGCTTTACCCCAAATTTTTCAAAAAAATTTTATCGTTAGGTTTTTTTCATTCAATGATTAATCATAATAAAAAACTCCTCGAAAGGTTTGCTATCTTTTCGAGGAGCTATGACTTACTTATTCTTTTTCATATAATTATCGTATACATCATCTTTCGCTAACCAAGCAAAATCAGCTATCTTAATTGCATTCACTGCCGATTGGAAATCTTTAAATACTGTCGCATTTTCTTGATGATTCTTTTCTATTTTCCACTGCTCTTGTTTTTGGTAGATACGATAAATGTCACCAGAGCGTCCTTCATAAATCGTACCATGGCTATTTTCTTTTTGGTTGAATTTATTTTTAGGTGCATCAATTTTTAATGATTCTTCTGTGAATAATTCTACAACAAATTTTCTAAACGCCTCTTCATTCATCGTACAGCCTGATGCTTTCGCATGACCACCCCCACCGTACGTGCCTGCAACAGCCGAAACATCAATGTGATTGTGAATCGTTCTGAAGCTGACTTTGCGACCACCCGTATTAAGAATTGCAATATAATCTAAATGAGGGTATTCTTTTCCCAGCTCATTGCCGAGTTCGGAATGATAAGATTCCGCATGAACAACACCAACAATATGCTTATCAATCGACGCTTGGATAAGTTCTCTTTTTTTACGCTTAATATAGCGTTCAATTTTAGCTTCTTCCATTGATAATAATTTCGCTTCAAGCTCATCAAATTCAAAATCATCTGCGGTTTTTAATCTTTGCAGTATCATTTCTTCAAATTCTTCTATAGAAAACATATAAAATAAATCATTCAACTGCTTCGCTTTTACATTATTATTTTCGTCCCATTCCCAAGTATCATATTGTCGAACCAATTCAATGAATTGTTCAATGGACCTTTTTGGAGATAGTTTTTTTTGCTCAACAAAATACTCATATAATAATGACGTAGCACAAGTTTGTCTACCATCATCATATTGTACTGTTACTGTAGCCCATTCATATTCATTAAAGTGTAGGGCCGTTTTATGATGATCAATTAGTTGTGCATGACCACCCTGATTGACAAAATCATCTACTCTTTTCGTGTTATCTTCATTGATCGATAAGTCTGTTATGTAAAGCTTGGTATCTTTATGGTCCTTTTCAGAAAAAAACTTCTCGACTTTATAGTCTAAGCCTCCGACAGAATTATAATAAACTTGCCCTTCTTCTCCTAATGCTAGCTTGATTATAATACCACAACCAACACCATCTAAGTCGTTATGAGAATATAATTTATACATTACTTCACCC
This sequence comes from Cytobacillus sp. OWB-43, assembly GCF_034651445.1. Taxonomy (NCBI): domain Bacteria; kingdom Bacillati; phylum Bacillota; class Bacilli; order Caryophanales; family Bacillaceae; genus Cytobacillus; species Cytobacillus sp. OWB-43. The sequence continues at coordinate 1,032,878 of NZ_JAYEFF010000001.1, forward strand.
GCTGTTCTAGAATATTTCAATATGTATGCTCTCCCAAAAGAGTTAGTACTATTATATATGAAAAGAACCCTGCATGAAACCGCAGGGCATTAAATTAAAACAGAAGGTATGCAATAGGTGTAACAAGAATAAGAGCAAGCACTGTTCGTTCAAACCAAATAATCACCATTTGCCTAATGGTAATAGGAATATCAGTTGATAAAATGCAAGGAACTAAAGCCGAAAAGAAAATAATGCCGCTAACAGATACAACACCAATAATAAATTTTGTCATCAAAGCGGCTTCTGTCACTACCATAGAAGGTAAGAACATTTCAACAATCCCAACCGATGTCGCTTTTGCTGTTAGCATTGCTTCTGGTAATCCTAATATAGCTGTAAATGGATAAAATAAATATGCAAGCCAATCAAAAACTGGCGTGTATTCGACTAATACCAAGCCAATAAGCCCAATAGACATAATTGAAGGCAGAATGGACATCGTCATTAATACACCATCTTTTAAATTTTGTTTCACATTTTCAAATATTGATGGTGCTGAAGCAGCAGCTTTCATGGCTTCTTTCCACGCAGTTTTTAGCAGAGGTTTATCATATGCATCTTTCTCTCTCCTCACACCTTGATAATACTCATTTGACATGTTTCTAATTGGCCAAATTCTTACCGTAATTGCTGTTACTACAAATGTAATTATGAAGGATGTCCAAAAATAAATCGCCCACATAGACATTAAGTCTAACGCTTTAGCCACGACAATCATAAAAGTAACAGAAACAGTGGAAAACCCAGTCACTATAATTGCTGCTTCTTTCATTGAGTACTTACCTTCTTTAAAGATACGATTAGTAATTAAAATACCGACAGAATAACTACCGACAAAAGAGGCAACGGCATCAATCGCAGACCGTCCAGGTGTTTGGAAAATCGGTCTCATAACCGGTTTCATTATCACTCCGATAAATTCAAGCAGACCATAGCCTACTAATAAAGCTAAGAAGACAGAACCAATTGGAACTAATAAACCGACAGGCGTAACAAGACTATTAAATAAAAAAGGACCCATATTTGGGTCAAATATGAATGCGGGACCCAAGTTAAAATAAACCATAAATGCAATAACTACACCCAAAAGTTTTAAGAAGGAAAATACTGTTGTCACAATCGTTTCTTTCCAATTACCTTTTATAAAAGGATATAGGCCTCCTATCATGATAATCAATAGCAAATAATAAGGAACAACATTACCTAGAAGGTGGCGCAACCCACTCACAATATGATCGATCATGATGGAAGATTGCCCGTTCAATGTTATCGGAATAAAAAACATAAATATACCAATCATACTGTATATGAAAAACTTCCATACATGACTATTGGCGTTTTTCATTTGAGATTTGGTTTTTGGATTACTCAGTTCAGTTTCCATATTTCCTCACATCCTATCTTCCTTTAAATGTTATTTTTTATAAAAAGAGACTGGCACATACCAATCTCTCCCTTACTATTAGTGACTTTTAAGCTTGTTTGTTACTAGGGCACCATTGTCAATAACTATTCTTCCAGCTTTAATTACCGAATGCGTATGGTTCATTCCATATAAATATTGCGTTTGCATATAATTAGGTACATCAAGTATAAGAACATCTGCCTTTTTCCCTTCTTCCAGACTGCCAATCTCATGGCCCTTCCCAATCGCATGGGCAGCATTGATTGTTGCCGCGTAAATCGCTTCAGCAGGCGTTAAGCCCATATGCATACAAGCAAGATTCATCATAAAAGGTAATGAAGCTGTTGGTGAGGAACCAGGATTACAATCTGTAGACAAAGCAACTGCTACTCCTTCATCAATCATTTTACGACCATTTGCTGCTGCTTCCATTAAGAAAAAGGCTGTACCAGGAAGAAGAACAGCAATGACACCTGCTTCCGCCATTTTTTTAATCCCTTCATCTGATGCTTTCAATAAATGGTCAGCTGATATGGCACCTACTGCTGCTGCTAATTCTGCTCCACCATACGGTTCAATTTCATCTGCATGAATTTTTGGTATTAATCCAAGATTTTTACCAGCTAACAGTAACCTCTTCGATTGTTCAGGCGTAAACACTCCTCGTTCACAAAATACATCATTAAAAACAGCTAACTCTTCCTCTACCACAAGCGGGAGCATCTCATCGATGATTAGATCAATAAAAACATCTGGACGCTCCTTGTATTCTACAGGTATGGCATGTGCGCCCATAAAGGTGCTGACAATATCGATTGCATGAAGATGATTGAGTTCTTTAGCTACAAACAATTGCTTATACTCAGTTTCCCAGTCAAGGCCGTAGCCACTTTTTGCTTCAATCGTTGTTACACCGTGTATTAAAAAGCGATCTAACCGTTTTATACTCTCCTCCTTTAATTCATCTATTGTCGCTGCTCTCGTTTTAGTTGTGGTGGCATGAATGCCACCTCCGTTGTTCATGATTTCCATATAGGTGGCACCATTTAACCTCATATTAAATTCTTCTTCACGGCTCCCTGCATAAACTAAATGTGTATGTGGGTCCACTAATCCAGGCATGACCACTTTACCACTCGCATCAATTATCTCTGCTAAATTTATTTCCTGATGAAATTGGCTGAGCAATTCATCTGTTTCACCGATGGCGACTATTTGTTCATCTTTCATTAGTATCGCCCCATCATTAATGACGTGTAATTGATTCATTGCTGCTTTAACTGCTGGTTGTTGTGAATGTCCCTTTAATGTAAGTAGTTCATTCGCATGCTTTATAAACAAATAAGTTGAGCTCATTACCTCACCTCTCCTCTATTGATTATTTTTCGGTACCCCTCTTCAACATTGGTATATGAATGCCTTTATCTATGGCCGTTTGTTTCGCAAGATCATAACCAGCATCAGCATGCCGAACTACACCCATACCAGGATCTGTTGTTAGCACTCGCTGTAATCTCTTCTCTGCTTGTTCCGTTCCATCAGCAACTATCACCATGCCAGCGTGTAAGGAATAGCCCATACCTACTCCACCGCCATGATGTACTGACACCCAACTAGCACCACCAACACTATTAATTAAAGCATTCAAAATTGGCCAATCTGCTACTGCATCACTGCCGTCCTTCATGGCCTCTGTTTCCCTATTAGGTGAGGCAACAGAGCCTGAGTCAAGATGATCTCGCCCAATTACGATTGGTGCTTTTAATTCACCAGATGCAACCATATCATTAATTATTTTTCCAAACCTTGCTCTTTCGCCATAACCTAACCAACAAATTCTTGAAGGTAACCCTTGAAATTGAATTTTTTCTCTAGCCATTTTAATCCAGTTACATAAATGCTTATTATCTGCAAACTCTCTTAAGATGACTTCATCTGTTTTATAAATATCCTCTGGATCTCCCGAAAGTGCTACCCATCTAAAAGGGCCTTTCCCCTCACAAAATTGTGGACGAATATAAGCAGGGACGAATCCTGGAAAGGCAAAAGCATCTTCCACACCTTCATCATGCGCGACTTGACGAATATTGTTACCGTAATCAAATGTAATCGCACCTTTATTCTGCATTTCAAGCATAGCAGCCACATGAATGGCAATTGACTTCTTAGCTTTTTGAACATAATCTTGTGGATTTTCAATTCTTAACTTGGCTGCTTCTTCCATTGAATAAGCAATTGGAATATAACCATTTAACGGATCATGCGCGGATGTTTGATCTGTTAATATATCAGGGATGAAACCGTCGTCCAACATTTGAGGGAGGATTTCAGCTGCATTTCCAAGCAAGCCAATTGACAGTGACTTTCCCTCTGCTTTTGCTTCCTGTGCAAGCACAATCGCTTCTTTCATATCGTAAACTTTTTTATCCAAATATTTTGTTTCTAATCTTCGGTCTATTCTCGTCTCATCTTTATCTATTGCAATACAAACACCCCCAGCCATTGTCACTGCTAATGGCTGCGCCCCTCCCATACCCCCAAGGCCCGATGTAAGTGTAATCGTTTGCTTTAAAGAACCATTAAAATGTTGCTTTGCCAGTTCTGAAAATGTTTCATACGTTCCTTGCACAATTCCTTGGCTGCCAATATATATCCAACTACCTGCAGTCATTTGGCCGTACATTATTAAACCTTTTTTGTCTAGTTCATGAAAGTGATCCCAATTTGCCCATGCAGGAACAATGTTAGAATTGGCAATTAATACTTTGGGTGCATCTTCATGTGTTTTAAAAACCGCAACAGGTTTCCCTGATTGCACAAGCAATGTTTCGTCATTTTCAAGCTGGTGAAGAGTTTCCATCAAACTATCGTAGCTCTCCCAATTTCGAGCCGCTTTACCAATCCCGCCATATACAATTAATTCATCAGGCTTTTCTGCGACTTCTTTATTTAAATTATTTCTTAACATACGAATAGCAGCCTCTTGAATCCAACCTTTTGCATGAAGTTCACTACCTGTATAATTAATAATTTCTCTCTTCACTTTTTCCATCATTATCCCTCCAACTCATTCATAAGTTTATTTTAACTTAGAATTTTCAGAATAAACCGTCTATTAATATTGGATTATTTATATTTTTTTGTGATTTGTTACTTTGATTTATATAATTATTTATTCATTTATTTGATTTATATAAAAATATAAAGATTATATAACTAAACCATTTTAATTCTGCCGTTCTATTTTTATTATTCTTCTATTTATAAACCATCTAATTCTTTTTTGATCTGAACCAATTCCGTTTCTTTCACGGTAGAATTGCCTCTTTTAATTAATGTTGATTCTGCTCTCTTCATGCCAGACTCGACAATATGTTTAATGAGACTTTCCATGGATTGATTAATCGGCCAAAACAAAAAAATCCAAACAATCATTCTAGGTTTTAAGGAAAAATTGAATGATTGTTCAGATTGAGTTTTGTTTATGATTTCGAGACGAGATGTTCTAGCTGTTCGTCATTAATAAATCGTTGTATATTTTTAAGCGTCAGCTGGTTAATTCTTTGGACTGCTTCAAAAGTAGCCCCACCTATATGAGGAGTTGCTATCACATTTGCTTGTTTTGACAACTCCGTAATAGAAGGCTCTTTTTCAAAAACATCTAATGCAGCACCTTTAATCACATGATTTTTTAATGCTGCAAGCAGGTCCACTTCATTGACTAATCCGCCGCGTGAGATATTAATAAGAAACGCACTCGGCTTCATTTTTGCTAACGTTTTTTCATTTATTAGATGGCGATTTTTCTCAGATAACGACGTAGAGAGAATAATGTAGTCGGCAGTTGATAGTAAATCGTCAAGTTCAGTAAAGGTAACATTCAGCTCTTTCGCTTTTTCCTCGTTTCGGTAATGGCCGAAAGCAATGACTGACATATCAAAACCACTTGCTCTTTTAGCAATTGCTTGTCCGATTGCACCGAAACCAATAATCCCTAACTTTTTCCCGTAAACTTCGTTCCCCATAGAGAGCTGCCATTTACCATTTTTCATCTCATGATCTTTTTGCGCAATTTGTCTTGAAATTGACAATAATAACGAAAAGCCAAGATCTGCTGCGGAATGTGCATTTTCCCCTGGTGCATTTGTAACAACAATCCCTTTTTTCTCAGCATAGTTCACATCGATGTTATCGTACCCTGCTCCGAATTTAATAATGTACTTTAAATTGGGGGCATGGTCAATGACTTCTTGATCAATTTTCACAATAGCAACGACGATGATATCAACATCTTCGACTTCTTTTAATAACTGTGATTTTGTAAGTCCACTATCACTATGAACGAACTTCACTTCTGCATTTAACTGCTTCGCTTCTTCTATGATTGTCGGATATTCCTCGATAAAGGGATCTCTAATTAAATATAAAACTTTCATTTTCATCTTCACCTTTATGTTCATTTTTGTTAGTACGTACGACTGGTGTTTGCACGAAAAGTACTTGGAGAGCACTTCATGATTTGATTAAATACTTTATTAAAATATTGTTGATTACGATAACCACATTCTTTCGCAATTATTTTAATAGGAAGATTTGTTTCCGTCAATTGCTGGGTCGCCTTTTTTATACGACGCATCGTAACAATCTCTCTAAAGGATTGCTTATAATACTTCGTTAATAAGGAGCTAATATAGCTTGTATTACGATTAAATTTGGCAGCAATCATATCTAAGCTTATCTCTTTCTCATGATAATGTTCTTCTAGATAATGATATATTTGCTTGGCTAACTTCTCGGACTTCGAGTCTATTTGCATGTCTGTATCTATTAAACTAGCTATCAGCTTGATCATTTCTTCTATTACTCGATAAATAAGTGGTGAGTATAGAATCGTTTGGAATAACGCTTGATATTTTTCTTCCTTTTCTTTATCAATTAAATGCCTTGAAATCATGTATCGTCTAATTTGTGCCAAAATACTCGTTAACCTAATTCTAATAATAGCTGGATCAGGGTAAGGCGAAGTTAGACTTAAAAATTGCTCATATAGCCATGTTTTGATTGCTTTTATATCCCCTCGCCGTAAATAATCAATCCAAAACTCCTGCTCTTTTGGTGTTAAAAAAGGGTCAATACTCACCCATTCGTTTGCTGACCATGGAATAAGCTTATTTAGACCAGTGTAAAAAGAAAGCTCCATTCGTTGCTTAATCTTACCGTACTGTGATTGCAGTAGACCTGTATCATTTGTATTTCCTTCGGCTAAAATAATCGCTTCATTTGATTCTTTTTCCCATCCACGAATAAAGGTATGGCATTTTCTTAAAAGATCTTGGTCATTCTCCTCTACAAGGCACAAAATCATCTCAGGTAAAAGAAATACTTTTTTGACATTTGCCCATGAATGACCCATTACATATGTATATAACTTAAATATTTCATTTGGATGAATAGTTCTCATTCCTATGACCTTTACATGATGGGCTTGATTTTTTTGCAGTAAGGTTCTATCTTCAGTATTGTCTTCTGCTATTTGCGCATGGTTCAGGCTTTTGCTATGCATACGATAAAGAATCTGAAGTGATCGAAGCACATCCTCTGGTGACACAGGTTTTACTAATAAATCACTCACTCCTATTTCAATGGCTTTCTTTGCTTGATCAAAAGTAGGTTGAATCGTCATTGCTAAAATTTTTATGTTTAAGATAGGCACAAGCTGTTTTAATTTCTTATATCCCACTGAATCGAACATTTCCATTTCCAACAATAAGAGATCCGGACTTTGTTTTTCCAAGGTTGTAAATACTGCATTTGTAGATGATCTTATTTCAATTTGCCAAGTAGGATATACGGTTTTAATTAACCATTTTAATCCCTCTGCATCGACGTTATCTCGATCAGCAATCAAAATTTTATACATTAAAATCATCTCCTTTTTATTATGTTAGCTTAAAATGCAAAAGTAAACAATTTTGAAAAAAAAGATAAAAATGAGACAAGTTCTGCTGTTCAACCTGCATACATATGAAGTACAACCTAATAATGAGGAGAGATAGAATGAAGTTTCTAATTATTACAAAGCAAACGATAATCACTGTTTTATTATTAATTGCCCTTATTGCATCTGCTTCGGTATGGCTTATATCAAAAAATGGGAGTTTAGCGGTGTTTGGGAATACGACAGAAACGACAAGGGAGATTGAAATGGTAACAACGGAATATAAAACAACAATGGAAAATGGGGAAGAAATGGAAGTCTATCGCTGGGATCCAGGAACTGTATTTTTAGAGGTCGGAGAAAAGGTCAATTTAAACATACTAGGTGTGATGGGTAAGGAACATTCCTTTTATATAGAGGGAACTGATATTAAAGGTGTGGTTCAAAAAGGAGAAGAAACTAAAGTCCCCCTCCAATTTGACGAAAAAGGTACCTATCAACTCATCTGCCATAACCATTCCCAAGAGGAAGATCACGGAAAAATGATTGCTTACATTGTTGTACAATAATTATCATTTTCTCTAAGAATATTCAACATAGACAATAGCCAATGAATAATGAAGCGAACAAATTGAATATACTTTTGATTTGTTCGTTTTCCTATTATAATCTCCTTTATGTATCCAGAGAATATCGCTTGGAAAAATCAAAAATCATAAACAACGATTCTATTTTCTTATAATTTAATTTTCAGGAGGGACAAAGGTGTCTAAAGATATGGTTTTTCTTTTTGGTGCTATCATATCTATGATTGGGTTTCTTCTCCAACGAACTTATCAAACCTGCAAAAGAGATACATAGCCTTTATTATTTTTACCAGTATTCTGTTTTCAAGAATTTATTCGATAATAAATTCAATACAGTAAACTAGTTAAAGAGCGCTAAAACATAGCCTTAAAAAACACAATTCGGTAATCGCAATATGCTTCATAAAAAAACTGCCGTAACTCGTACGACAGTAGAATTTCCTTCTATATTATTATTTTGAAATAAACATTTGTGTCCAATAATGACCGTGAGAACCACCTTTAACATAGCCAACACCAATCTCAGTGAACTGACTAGATAAGATATTTTTACGGTGTCCATCGCTATTCATCCATGCTGTTACAACAGCTTGTGCACTTGTTTGGCCAGCTGCAATGTTTTCCCCTGCTGCATTGTATGTTAGACCAAAATCTTTTATCATTTGAAAAGGAGTGCCATATGTAGGAGATTGATGACTAAAGTAACGATGATCGATCATGTCTTGAGATTTAAAGCGTGCCACTCGCGCGAGCTCCCAATTTTCTTTTAATGGTTTTAAACCCACTTTAGCGCGCTCTTCGTTTACAAGCTGAACGACTTGAGATTCCATTGATATTGTTGCTTGAGCAGTGGATGGAATTTGAACTGTTTGACCAGGGTAAATTAGGTTGGGATTCCCAATTTGTTTATTAGCTTGAATAATCTCTTGCACCCCTACTTGATACTTCACCGCTATTTTCCACATTGTATCTCCGGATTGCACTGTATGTATGGTTTGAGCACTTGCTATATTTTTCATTCCAAAGACAAGAGTAACAGTTAACAAAAATAATGATAAGTATTTAGTTATTTTTTTCATATTCATATTAAACCAAAATCTATTAAACTATTATAGCGGTAATTGTTGCCTACATTGGGTAAAAGAAGCTTAGATAGTAAATGAAAGGTAATGCAGGAAAAATCATTACCTATAAATTTGAAATCTGCTCTGAATTTACTTTTTTACGTCATTAAAACTTTTATTGAACAATGGTGTAGGGAATTTGCCTTTATTCTCGTCTATTCTTATGATAATGTTAGTTACTTGTTAGAATCAGATGACAGCAATAGGAAAAATGATTATAATGGAGTAATGACACTAGAAACTGATAGAATAGAAAGGTATTGAGAGATGAACGAAATCAATATTAGTTTATTTAGAGGAATAAATGACCTAGGCTTTGAATATCCAGATTTGAACCCAATAATTGTTTTTATTGCCGAATATACCGTAATATTATTAGCCTTAATAACTTTGATGTATTGGTTTACACGTAAAACAAAACATCGCTATATGGTGATGACGGCAGGATTCACATTTATTTTAGCTGAAATTATTGGTAAGTTCGTTGTTAGCAAACTTCACTTTAACTACCAACCTTTTGTCGAATTGGATAATGTCAATCAGCTTATAGATAAAACGGCAAATAATTCTTTTCCAAGTGATCATACGATATTATTCTTTTCATTCTGTATCGTCTTTTGGTTATTTAATAAGAAAAATGTATTGTGGCCCATTCTTGCTGTATTAGTAGGGATTTCACGAATATGGGTTGGTGTTCATTATCCATTTGATGTGATAACAGGGGCACTCATTGCCATCATTTGTGCGATTATCATGTATAACCTTATAGGTAGAATGCAATTGTTCACGACACTTTTAGAAGTATACGAAAAAATAGAAGAAAAAGTATGGCCAAGAAAAAATAAAGGTAGACATGTAAATCGATAGAAGCGGGATGGATCTTTTTTAGATCCATTCTTTTTTTTCCTTTCTGTTATTGAACAAAAATAAGGGGAGATTATGTAGCATTTGCTCAATAATTTAGCGAAAATGCACAATGATTCGGTGAAAACGACTTATACTCGGTATTCATTCAGGTTTTCTATTTGAAGTAACGCAAACCGTTTTGGCCCGACTTTTACCTTCGTTTTATCTTCGTGATATGTTAACACTGTCTACTTATTTAGTTGTTTATTAGCTTTTAAATTCAGTAGATTGGTTATCCCCCTAATCATGTTGGTTAATTACACTTACCTGTTAAAAAAACAGACTGCCAACTAGCAGTCTGCCTACAAGATTATTTCCACCAATCGTCATGCATAGATGCTGGCATTTGTCTTTTATGTTCCGTTATGATATACCTTTGCTCAATTTTCTTTGCAGCTTCCGCACTGACTTCTTTTCCTTCTAAATAGTCATCAAGCTCATCATAAGTAATTCCTAGTTCTGTCTCATCAGCTTGTCCTGGTGTTTGATCAAGTAAATCTGCTGTCGGCACTTTCATATAGATGCTCTCTTCTGCACCTAGTTCTTTTAATAGAGCTTTACCTTGTCGCTTAGATAAGCCTGCTAGTGGCAATAAGTCTGCTCCTCCATCACCGTACTTTGTATAAAATCCTGTAACTGCTTCTGCAGCGTGGTCCGTACCAATTACTAAAAGACCCATTTCTCCACCGAAAATATATTGGGCAATCATACGTGTTCTTGCTTTCACATTCCCTTTATGGAAATCTTTTAGCTCAGCAATATCGGCCACTTCATTATATACTTTTTGAATCTCATCGACTGGTGATTTCACATTATAAACATATGTTTCATCCGGTTGAATAAATCGCAATGCTTTTTGTGCGTCATCTTCATCATGCTGTTCTCCGTATGGTAATCGAATCGCCACGAACTTGGCTTCATATCCTTCCGCCCGTAATTCTTCTACTGCTATCTGTGCTAATCGTCCGGCTAGTGAAGAATCTTGACCACCACTTATACCCAATACAAATCCTTTTGCACGAGCCTGCTTGACATAATTTTTTAAAAAATTGATTCGTTCAATGATCTCTTCTTTCGGAACAATCAATGATTTGACATTTAAATCAGCGCGAATCTTTTCTTGTATGGACATCATTCCTCATCCTTTCATCAAGCTTTAGCATTTAGGCTATCTTTAATTTTTTTCTTTATTGAATCAATCAGTTCTATTTTGTTATTCCAGCAATTTGGACTTAAATCTACAGGATATTCTTCCGGATTTAATGACCTTCTATACTCATGCCATAATAGAGATAGGTTTTCTTTCACATATCCTTGTATCTCTTGAAGACTAGGCTTTTCATAAACTAATTTTCCATCACTAAAAATGTCCTGATGTAAGTCTTTCGCTTCGAAATTGGTGACAAACTTACTAATATAGGTGTGGACAGGGTGGAACATTTTTAAACGTTCTTCTTCTTTAGGATTTTCACTCTCAAGCGCGATATAATCACCCTCTGATTTGTGATTTTCCCTATTTATAATTCGATAAACACGTTTCAAACCTGGGGTTGTTACTTTTTCTGGATTCCCACTAATTTTAATTGTATCTTCCATTTCCCCAGCTTCATTTTCTATAGACACCATTTTATACACAGCACCCAGTGCAGGTTGGTCATAACCTGTAATCAACTTTGTCCCAATACCCCAAGAATCAATTTTGGCACCTTGTGCTTTAAGATTCATAATTGTATATTCATCTAAATCGTTAGAAGCAACAATTTTTGTGTTAGTAAATCCAGCTTCATCTAACATTTTTCTAGCTTCTTTAGATAAATAAGCTAAGTCCCCGCTATCAATTCGAATACCGACAAAATTAATACGATCACCTAACTCTTTTGCTACCTTAATAGCCGTTGGTACACCAGAACGAAGCGTATCGTATGTATCAACAAGGAAGGTACAATCTTTATGTGTTTGTGCATATTTATGAAAAGCGATATATTCATTTTTATATGCTTGTACAAGTGAGTGAGCATGTGTCCCAGCTACTGGGATATTAAACATTTTACCAGCACGCGTATTTGACGTAGCCCCAAACCCGCCAATTACAGCTGCTCTTGCTCCCCAAACACCGGCATCCATTTCTTGGGCTCTTCGGGAACCGAACTCCATTGCCACACCATCATCTAACACTTCCATAATCCGTGCAGCTTTCGTAGCAATTAATGTTTGGAAGTTGATGATATTTAATAATGCTGTTTCTATTAATTGCGCTTGAGCAAGCGGTGCTTCAATTCGTATAATTGGTTCGTTGGCAAAAACAAGCTCTCCTTCAATCATTGAACGAATATTACCTGTAAAACGCAAATCCGCTAAATAATCAAGAAACGCTTCTGGATAGTGTAATTCATCTCGCAAATAAGCAATATCACTTTTAGAAAATTCGAACCCTTGCAGGTAATCAATGATGCGCTCAAGACCAGCGAACACGCCATAGCCATTCCCAAAAGGTAGTTTCCTAAAATAAATATCAAAAACCGCTTTTCTATCATGGATACCATCTTGCCAATAGGTTTGTGCCATATTAATTTGATATAAGTCTGTGTGTAATGCCATGCTGTCATCTGGATATGGCTTGTTCATACTATTTTATACCCCTTTTTCGTTATTTAACTATTGCATTCAGAGAACCACTAAAATGTTCGAGTGCCCATTTATGACCTATTTCGTTAAAACTTGCTGTAGCTCTTTCATAGACAACCATTGAAAACCCTTTGTTATAGGCATCTACAGCAGTGTGTAACACACATATATCTGTACAAACGCCAACTAAATGCAATTCGTTAATGTTTCGTTCTCTTAGTAAAAGTTCTAAATTCGTCCCGCAGAATGCACTGTACCTTGTTTTATCTAACCACTTTACATGCTCTAAACCCTTATTTTCCTCATAAACTTGTTTTAAATTACCATATAGCTCTCTACCTACTGTGCCGTTTATATTATGAGGCGGGTATAGCCTTGTTTCAGGATGAAAATGATCATTTTTTTCGTGTCTATCGATAGCCAAGATCGTTAAATCACCATTTTTGATAAAATCAGCTGTTATTCGTACAATTTCATCTTCAATAGCAATTGCCGGTTCCCCACAAGGTAATGCTCCGTTAACAAAATCATTGGTATAATCGATATTAATCAAAGCCCTTGCCACTAGTATCTCCCCCGTTATCTTTCTTGGTATCGACCTGTATATATAGGTTTCACTACTTCGACTTCATTAAACCTATATAATTGCGTTGCTTTTTTTGACGTTCTTTGCGTGGTTTTACCCTCAACCTTTTCTATAAAAGGAAGGGATTTAATTTTTCTAGCAAATGCTTGCTCATTTAGTATAGCGGGATCTTTTGTAACTGTTGATAATACGGCTTGTAATTCTGAATATGTAAATTCATCTTGTAATAAATTTTTTGCAGCTGTTGTTTGTAACAGCTCTCTTTTTATTACGCTCAATGCATCACAAATAATCTGTCGGTGATCAAATGCAAGTTCTAATTGCAGGACATCATGAATATTCACTAATTTAACGGCAGATGCGTCATCATTTGCATCCATTTCCCTTAAGTCTTCCTCAGAGATAATTGCATAATGCGCATTGGATATGATCCAACCTCTATTATCACGACCGGGTTCATCGTATATACCAAAATGCTTCATATGCACACAATCAATCCCAGTTTCCTCTTTTAATTCCCTAACAGCTGCTTGTAAGGCGTTTTCATGAACGCCAACAAAGCCGCCTGGCAGCGCCCATTTCCCTCCCTCTGTGTTTAACTCCCCTTCTGTATTCCACTTAGCTCTTTCAATTAACAAAAGGTTTAAGCTCATATCGGGTGGAGTAAATGGTTTAGATTCTTCTGTTACGATGGTAAAAACAGCAATATCTGCTGTATAGCCATCTGGTGTTCGATATTTTTTAGTCATAAGGTAATTGCCCCACCACCATGAATTAATTAACAACTTGATAATTGTTAATTATATTTTACCCTACTTTAAAGAAACTTCAACTCTAATGATTTATTTGATTGCAGGAGTTTTCTTTTTTCCTAAAGAATATATGAGAGGAGGAATAATACTTTTTTTGGAAAGGAAAGAAACCATGATTGAAAATGTCTCGAATCATATACAAACAGTACGTTTATTAACAATCCAATCACTTGATAAAATAAATCCAGCATTCATTTCGACTGTACCAAAAGGATTTAATAATAATATTCACTGGAATTTCGGTCATATCGCTTATATACAGGAGAGACTTGTATTTGAACTAACAGGAGAGCGAATGGGGATTGGAAGTGAGTATGAAACATTTTTTGCTGCAGGTACTGCACCACATCTTTGGCAAGGCAATACGCCATCTATTTTAGAAATCAAAGGTGTATTACAAGAACAGACAGAGAGAGTAATTTCCGTTACCAAAAACAAATTTACTAAAACCTTGCCAACCCCATTCACCAATAAAATGGGGATTACTTTTCAAACAGTTGGCGAATGTATCCTTTTTTCTACCTTTCATGAAGGGATGCATTTAGAAACAATTAAAAGAATATATAAAAGCACGATAAATAAGTAAACCAAAAACAAAACATAGTTGACATAAAAAACCCTCCAAATTATAATGTAAACTATATTATACATAAGGTTAACATTATAAATGAGGTGAAAGAATTGACGAAAGAACAATTACGATTAAGATCGCTCCTTACGACAGCATTATTCGCAGCTATTATTGGGATTATGGCACAATTAATTATCCCTTTGCCACTTGTCCCAATTACTGGACAAACATTAGCCATTGGATTAGCAGCCGTCATTTTAGGGTCGAAATATGGCACTTTTTCCGTACTCTTATATTTAGCCCTAGGATGTGCTGGCGTGCCCGTTTTTGCAGAGTTTTCTGCAGGTTTCTCAGTTATTGTCGGACCGACTGGTGGCTATTTAATTAGCTATATACCAGTAGTATGGATTATGGCTAAATACCTTGAGAAAACAAAATTCACATTTGCACATGCGCTTACAGCAAATATCATAGGTATGTTTATTACGTTAATTATTGGAACGGCGTGGTTAAAGTGGATGGCTGACTTAAGTTGGACCGCAGCATTTCTGTCAGGGTTCGCTCCATTTATTATCGGTGGTTTTATTAAAGCGTTGATGGCAGCATGGATTGGATTGCTAGTTAGAAAACGACTCATTAGTGCTCGATTACTTTTTACGAATCAATTATCAACTAAGGTAGTCGATAAAAGAGCCTCTTAATGATATTATCTTTTTAAAAAGTGAACGAATGCGCATACATCTAAATTGTGTGCGCATTTTACTTTTCAATATTATAATCTTACATTCCCTCTATATATACATTGGATTTAAATCGACACTGGTCTTAGTCCATTTCTCACTCCTAAGCTTACTACTTTCTCTTTGATTTTTTTCTATCTCCACAATCACATTTAATATGATTGATTAACACCGCCCTTTTTAAGCCCTCTTATCTCTAGTCTAACCAACTTTATATATTTGCCCACATTCCAGTATGCATGCAGTTTAAATCTAAATAGTCGATTTTTTATTATTTCATCCTTAGCTGAAAAAATTTTTTGTTTTTAAATGTCCACAAATAGTAGTCAAAACAACCGGTGTACCAACTACCGCAGGAATAAAGTAATAGCTAAGGCGATAAAACATTAAAACCATAAATGTTAATTCTGCAGGTATTCCGTGAGATTCAAAACCGATTAGAATAACTAAATCAAACGAACCAATTCCCCCCGGTAACATACTTATTATGCCAGCACAAGCAGCTACAATGACAATTGGGAAAACAGAAAATAAAGAAAAATTGACACCGACTATATTTAAAATACCCCAAATACAAATAACGACAAATATCCATTCAAACACAGAGATCATTAATAGTTCCGTTATAAACTCCCTCTTGATAGGCAAACTTTGCAGTTTTCTTTTAATAAAATAGACAAAAAGTAGTAGAGGGGTATAAAGCGCAACAATCCAAATAGCAAGATGAGCTAATCTTAACTCTGAGAAAAGTTCAGATCCATTGAATAATACAATCCAAGACAAGATGGATAAACCACAAAGATAAAATAATGACAGTTTAGCGATTACCTTAATATATGGGATATTATTGTCTAAGTAGGGGCGGTAATAAACCGTTCTTAATGTTGCGCCGGCTACCCCGCCAAACCCAATTAAGTTTGAGTAAGCATTTGCAGATAACGAATACCCTAACAGTTTTTGCATCGGAATTTTAACCTGCAGTAATCGATTTAAAATAACATCATAAAAAAACATTGGAGACAAACAAATTAATCCTAGAATAATAATGAAAAAAATCCGCCAAAATGAAAGCTCATCCAAATAATGCTCAAGTAAAGCCCAGTTGAAATCTTTAAAAAATTTATTTGCTTCCATTATTACAATGAGCAAAATAATACATGGCATAACATATTTTACTATTTGAATTAATTTTTGATTAGAAAAAATTGACACGATAATTCACCTTATTCACTACTTTTACAACCATTTTCATTCCCCTTTTGTTTCGATCCTATTAAATATGTATTCAATACTTGTCCATAAATGAACAACCGATTTATGGCAACATTATTAAGCCTAACATGAAAAGGGCTATACCGCCTATATAAGTAACAAAAAAATATATAAATGCCATCTTTTGTTTCTTCACAATTAATTCCACCATCTCCAACTGAACAGATGAAAAAGTTGTAAATGCCCCCAAAAAACCAACTACAAGTAAAGCTGATACATTTTCCCAATGTAGAAAGTGAACAACCACACCCATTAAGAAACAACCAAGTAAATTAACGATAACCGTTCCATAGGGAAAGAGTGAGTTGGTTTTGCTATTTATCAACGTTGATAAGGAGAAACGGGCTATTGCACCAAAAAATCCACCTATCATCACATAAAGTATTTCACTCATTTGTTCCCCTCACCTCTTTACGTTTACCAAAAACAATACCAAGATAGGCCATCACTAAACCTAGTGCGATATTAAATACGATATATACAAAAGCTTGAATGATAAATCCATTTTCAACTAATAAAACCGTATCCGCACTAACAGTCGATAATGTGGTAAAAGATCCAATTACCCCTACAGTGATTGCTTGTTTAAGATTAGGATCAATCGGTAAAGTGATGGACGATAAATAGCCGAGAATAAAGGCACCAAACACATTAATTATCAAAATATCTAAAGGAAATGCACTCTGCCAAAACTGTCCGATGACAATTGAGATAGCAAACCTCATGCTTGCACCTATCATCCCGCCAATTCCAATATATAGATACTTCATCCTTTACCTCCTTGCTTCAAAAAAATTGTTTATGCATACTATCGATTAAATGAGCCAAGCTAACAGTGAAAGAAAAAAAGAAAGGATGTTAAAAGATGAAAGGTACAATCATTGCTGTTGCTCTTTCAAGTTCTCTACTATTAACAGCTTGTGGCATGAATAATGGACAAGATACGAACGACACTGCTTATAGAGCACCAGATATGCATGACTCCGCAAAAGTTGGATATGAAAGAAATGGTAACAATGATAGACCAAGTATTGACAACAATATTCATACTCGTAATGTCGATTATGATGGAACACAACATTCAATGAGGTTTGCCGATAAAACAGCAGATAATATTACACAAATGGACGAAGTTAAAAGAGCAAGGGTTTTACTTACTGGCGACAATGCCTATGTGGCAGCAACCTTAGCGAATGGTAATGAATTAACACAAGATCTAGAAAAGAAAATCGCTGATCAAGTAAAATCAACTGACCAGAACATTGATGATGTCTATGTATCAGTAAACCCTGATTTCTACAACCGTGTGGACACATATGCAAAAGATGTTCGCAATGGAAAACCAATTGAAGGCTTCTTCGATGAATTTAGTGAAACAGTGAAACGAATGTTTCCTAATCATGAATAATGGTCAATTTATGGTCTGGTAGGGAATATCCCTATCAGTCCTAATTATACATAACAGATTTTGTAAGTATTAATCATAAAAAAACCTATTCCCATCCATTCAAGTAATGATAAAAATTCGGTTCAATGCTTTCCTCTATGGTCCCAGCTCTTTCACCACCTGCAAGAATTCTCAAAGGTACATTTTACATATATTATGAACTTAGCTATTTTATTGCACACGAAAAAGCTGTCAGTCAATCTGACAGCTTTTTGCCTTAAACTTCTTTAAAATAGTCTTTATAAAAACCACTAACTTTACCAGAGTTGTCAACAATGAAGAAAAACTCTTCTGTTTCATTTTTCACATCATAGATTTTTCCTTCAGTTAAAGCACGATTAACAATATATTTTGCTGCATTCGTATGTACACATTTTACCTTTTTTAACGTGTCACTTTCATGCCATGTTTGATGAATCATTTTTGCCACTCCTTATGTGTTCTCTTATACAGTGTAAAAAAATTAAATGTGTTCTGCAAGCTGTATAGTGATTTTTTTCTATTTAGGATGGTAAATACTTATTTGAAATGTGTTTTTATAGAAATACTTTTTGTAAAAAAGAAATTTTTTCCTTTTCAAAAGTATACATTTCACTTGTGAAAAAATCTTTAAATGTTATATATAGTATATCACAAATATAATCGACTCTAATCATTTCCAAGTATTGATAATGTTGCTTATCATAAACAATCTCAAAGAAGCATGTTTTCGTCAATTGTTTCATTTAGACGACCTTCTTTCATCTTTGGTGACATTGTTATATACCACCAAAGTAGCTTATAGTAAACTTCTTTGTTTAATTCACGACTCCAAGCTTATTTATCTCTTCTTTTAAATGCTGAACATATTTATAACTGAGTCTCCCTTCAGCTGCACGCAAAATCTCCCTCGCATAAAAGGATGGTGGTGAAGACTGGGGATTTTTATCATAAACATGGAAGGTTAACACATCTTTATATATTTCCCCTTCAATTGTCAAATTAACAAAAGTCGGTCGATAGTGACCAACAGTGACTCCTTCTCTTTGGAATAAATAATCTATTGCTTCTATCGGTAATTGATAAACAATACCTTCTGTTTCACCAGAACCTTCAATGATGTCCGCTCGATTCCCATCAGGTGCATAGAAATAATAGCCCATTTGATAGCCTTTTAATACACCTATACCGACGACATTTTTAAAAAAATGGCCAACTCCAGCTTTCATAAATCTTTCAGTATCCATACAAGACCCATATGCAAAATAGTAAAATGTCTTTGGGGAATTCATTTGCAGATTGTATACCTTCCAGTCTGAAACTTTAATTGCATCTTGCTGTAGACCTTCAGCGGGGGAAACATAAATAAAACCTTGTCGCACTCCCTGATCCGTATATACGTGTACTTTTTTTCTTACAGATAATGAATGCTTGTCATCTTTTACATACCCTTCTAAAACATCAATTGCCTCTAAATGTTCGGCACTTAAAACGTATAATTCTCCATATACTTTTTCAGCTAGTTTATCTGATAATTCGACTCTCGGATAACCATCACCCGTATCAAACATGACTCCATTTATCCAAGCTTGTTCGGCCACTAAACGAGCTTCAGTTAAATAATCATGATGGATCTCATTTTTTCGTAATGTGCCATACACAAAGAGGTGAATCGTTGCCATACCCATAAATGCGCTCCTTTATTGTCACTATAGTAATATACTTATTCTTCCTCCTCCTACAATATTCAACAATTCGAAAGTGATTCCCTCCATATTAACAATTTTTTACCATATTTTTACCTTAACTAAATATCACCAATATCCAATAAAGCTAAGCATTTGGGTGAATAAGAGACAAGGCAAACGATTTGCCTTGTCTCTTGTTCTTTACTCTCCACTTTTTATATTTGATTTCTTCTTTTCACTCATCATTTCTGTGCAGTAATGGATTGAATCGCTTGTTCCTTTAATTTGAATTTTTGTATTTTACCAGAAGCAGTCATTGGATATTCTTTCGTAAAAGTAATATGTTTAGGTATTTTATGCTTGGATATTCTGCCTTTACAATATTCTTTAACTTCTTCAGCCGTAATGTTGGCATAGTCTCTTAAAATAATCCATGCCATTACCTCTTCACCGTATATCTCATCAGGAACACCTACAACTTGAACATCTAAAATATCTGGATGACTATAGAGAAATTCTTCAATTTCTCTAGGGTATACGTTTTCTCCCCCTCTTATAATCATATCTTTCAGGCGACCTGTTATTTTACAATAACCATTCTCATCCATAATAGCTAAATCCCCAGTGTGCAACCATCCCTCTTTGTCGATAGCTTGTTCTGTCGCTTCGGGATTGTTATAATAACCTTTCATAACATGATATCCTTTTGTGCATAGTTCCCCTTGAGTACCAATTGGCACTTCATGTGCTGTCCCAGGTTCAACAATTTTCACTTCAACTTCTGGCAATGCTCGACCAACTGATTCCACGCGTAAATTAATAGGATCATCAGTGCGTGTTTGTGTAATAACTGGTGAAGATTCCGTTTGGCCATAACAAATTGTAATCTCTTCAATACCCATTTTTTCAATAACAGCCTTCATTACTTCAATCGGACAATTGGAACCAGCCATCACACCTGTTCGCAATGATTGTAAATTATATTTTGTGAAATTTTTGCTATTGATTTCAGCTATAAACATTGTTGGCACTCCATGAAGGGCCGTACATTTCTCTTGTTCAACCGTTTGTAAAACGGTATCAGGTTGAAATTCCTGTACAGGTACCATCGTTGCTCCAACTGACACACAAGCCAAGGTGCCTATGACACAACCAAAGCAATGGAAGAATGGTACAGGAATACATAGTCGATCATCTTTTGTGAGCTTCATACAAGCGGCAATATTTAATGCGTTATTCACGACATTACTATGTGTGAGCATAACGCCTTTCGGAAATCCAGTTGTTCCTGAGGTATACTGCATGTTAATCACATCATCCGGCTGAAGTGAAAGCAAACGCTCATTTAAACTCTCATCACTACATCCTTCACCAAGAGCTACAACATCTTCCCAACTGTAGGTGCCAGCAAAGCGCTTCTCTCCTAACACGATGACGTTTTTTAAAAAGGGAAGCTTGCTACATTTTAACTGGCCCGGCTGCGATGTTTTTAATTCTGGTGCGATTTTATAGAGAATATCAATATATGATTGGTCGCGGTATTTTTCCATTAAAATAATAGTGGTAGCATCAGATTGTTGTAATAAGTATTCAAGTTCAGCGGCTTGATAATTCGTATTGACAGTTACTAACACAGATCCGATTTTACCTGTTGCAAACTGAGCACTTACCCATTCAGGTGTATTAGAAGCCCAAATCGCTACATGTTCTCCTTTTTCTAAGCCGAGCTTCATGAAACCTTTAGCAACTGTACGACAATACTCATTAAAGCTATGATATGTGTACCTCAAACCTCTATCTGCATAGACTAATGCTTCATGATTAGGATTTTCTTCTGCTCTTTTTTCTAATAAATCGCCAATCGTTATATTTAATAATTCAGACAATTTTTTTCCTCCTCAGAAAATTAAAATTGAAACGCTTTCATTTTTTTTATGCGAATTTTGAATGTATTATTTTAGTCCTTATCATTTTAAAGTCAATTTCAAAATGAACCAACCCAAGTTTCTAAATTTTCATATTCCGATGGTGCTTTATGTCCAACAGTTAAAAACAAATGTAGATTTATTCTAATAAAAATAAAAAAGCTCGAATATTTATATATTCGAACCTTCTCGTATAATTTCCTTTATTTTTTTCTTACCATTATATAAAAGTTTGTACTTTTTCTTTGAAAATGGTGTTGAATTCTAAAACCGAGTTTTTCATAGAGATGGATGGCTCGTTGATTAAAGGAAGCCACTGTTAACCTTATTGGGGTGCTTGGGAAGAGCACTTCTATTTCCATAAGGATCGTGGTTAAAAAACTGCTTCCCAATCCCTTTCCTGTTAAATCCGGTCTCATCCCTATGCCAATATCAATGCAATCATCTATATATAGATGACTGCTATTCACCGGTACTCTTGCTGATTCACCGTAACAAAAAAAACCAATCATTTCTTCCTGTTTATATATACAAAAGTAGTTTCCCGTTAGCCACTCTTGTTTACTGTCTTCTGTTTGAGCGTGATTATAAAAATCGTAAGGAGATGGATATGTCCAAGAACTGAGGATGACTGCCTCGTATTCTTTTACTTTATTAAACGTAGTAGTTTCCATATCATTTTCCTCCAGTTTATCGTTATTAAAATAATTTCAACTCATATACAAGTTCTTCTTGGCGAGTGTCTTCAAACCACTCTTTTCCTAATAACGTAAACCCTAATTTTTCCATAATTCTTATGGATGCTTCGTTTTTTGGATCACATGAGGCTTGAATATATTTTACTTTTTTATGCCTTTTAGCTAATTTGATACAACCTGTGATAGCTTCTGTCGCATAGCCTTTATGCCAATACGATTTTCTGAAATGGGCAATTAATTCAATTCGTTTTACTGATGCATCAATATTAAATCCAGCCGCTCCAATAACTTCATTGTTTTTCTTATCTTTTAAACTATATACCGATAGGCCGTACTCTTTATGACAGTCTTCATACCATTTGACGATTTTAGGAATCTTAACGGAAGCAACTGCTCCTCCACTTCTGGCCATCACTTCCTGATTGCCCCAAATTTCATTCATTTGCTTAATATACTCTTTTTTAAATACAAAGAATGACATTCGTTTCGTTTCATATATGTGCATATGACACCCCTCTTTCTATAACGAATGATAAGAAGAGCCAAAGAGTTGTATTGCTTCCTCGTTGTTCAAAAAAGGTTGTAATGTGATATGAACGGGACGGTTCTTATTGGCGTATTTTTTGTTATATGCTGCAAACTCAAAGGATACGTCTGCAATCATAACGTTTGTACCGTGTTGTTTTCCTTGAAACAACTCACGCCATTCTGCAGCTGTTTCTTCAGGTGACTCTACATTATACTTAATGCCCTTTATTTTTGTATGGATAAGTTGTTGATCTATCATACCTAATGATTTGAATTCTTCATATCTCGTATGGTCATCTTGTTCCCATTGAATAAAAAAAGGAAAAGGCACTTCTCGTTTTGCTTGCAAAAATAGCATCTTCCATCTAATCATTTGCCCATCTGCCCTCATCCGTTCTCCAGGAAAGATCGGATAGGTTTTATATCCCTTTTCATTCAATTCTTGCTTTAACGCTTCAATATTTTCTGTGCGAAAACATACTTGACCTAACCCTTCAAATGTAGATAAATCCTGCACAGCTTGTTGTACTAAAGGGTTATCTGATTGCGTAGCCTTCGCTTTATTTTCTATTGCTAAAAATTCTATATAAGATGAGTTTAAGTACAATAAACTATTATATGTTCCCCATTTTTCATGTCTACCACCCTGAACCGCTTTTATATTCATAACAGATAAATAATCGATAATCTCTTGCGGGTTTCGTTTAATAAAATGAACGATATGATCAAGTTGCATTGAAGGATACCCCTTTCATTAAAAGAAAATTCATCCAACTTTACCTTAGCTAAGATTAGTTTACCATAACTTTTCTACTTATCTATGAATGTTTTTCACACAACTTTTACTTCTTAATTTAATTGTGTGTCCTTTATAAACATTTTACATTTCCTTAACAATTAAAATTTTTATACATTTCTCCTTTTCAAAACAGGGGATAACGTTTACAATAAATAAAAGAATATTCAATCCTTTACCTAGGAGGTATGTATCAAATGAAGATAATGAGTAATGAACAGTTGGTCGTCTCGTATCGTGATGCATTAAAGTCAGGTTCTGAAAAGGAATGGATTCGGATACTTAAAGATGAAATTCAAAAACGGGGATTAAAACCATTTAAAGAGTAAAGCATAAGGCGAGCAAATATTTGCTCGCCTTTTTATTTTTTATCCTTTCGGTGACGCGGAAGATATCCATCTCATTTTAATTATCTTTGCTTTATTTCCTTAGTGGTTTGGATTTCATTATTTTGTAGTATCTGTTTATAGTCCATATCAGAAATAACACCTAGCTTTTTGAACAGTACGGAATATTTCAATATCCTATTTTTCCTTCCTCTCATAGTAATCACTCCTGCTTTTCTATCATAATATGCATTTTATCAATAAAGTTTCCTTCACGCAACATTTTTACATATCTAAAAATCTTTTTATCAAGTGCATATCCCTTACTATTTCCTATAGTGCTTGAATTTATGATTAATAGTGAAGAATACATGATTTTTTTTTAATGCAACAATAAAAGGTGTGAGTAGCATGTTGAAGAATGATATAGGAAAATGTGAATATTATTTGTTACCATCACCAATCTTGTTTTACTGCTAAAGGGCTGTGATTCTTCCTTTTGTGACAGGATCAAAGCTTTGATTTCTTCTCTTATAGAGGGATATTCCCCTTTTACAATACCCCTCGAGATTCAGATGAAGGCTTCAACCAAGGGTGACTTACAACAAAAAGCGAGGAAGTGAACAATAAATCGCTTCACTTCCTCGCTTTAAACCCTTTTGAGTATTAGTTTATTTTTTATTTTAAATTAAGCTTCAAATAATAAAGACTCAGGGTCTTCAATTAATTCTTTCACACGTTTAAGGAATGTTACTGCTTCTTTACCATCAACAATACGGTGGTCATAAGAAAGTGCAACATACATCATTGGGCGGTTTTCCATTCTTTCAGCATCAATAGCTACTGGACGAGTTTGGATAGAATGCATCCCTAGGATACCTACTTGTGGTCCATTAAGGATTGGTGTTGATAATAATGAACCAAACACACCACCATTAGTAATTGTAAATGTTCCACCTTGTAAGTCAGAAATAGCTAGTTTATTATCTCTTGCTTTTTTACCAAGGCCCATAATATCCTTTTCAATTTCTGCAAAGTTTTTACGGTCAGCATCTCTAACAACTGGAACTACTAAACCTTCATCTGTTGAAACAGCGATACCAATGTCATAGAATTTTTTAAGAACTAGTTGGTCGCCGTCAATTTCAGCGTTTAATAACGGGCTACGTTTAAGTGCTGCGACAACCGCTTTTGTGAAGAAAGACATAAACCCAAGTTTAACATCATTTTCTTCTTGGAATTTATCTTTACGTTTTTTACGTAAGTTCATTACATTTGTCATATCAATTTCATTGAATGTTGTTAACATAGCAGATGTTTGTTGAACTTCTACAAGTCTTTTCGCAATTGTTTGACGACGACGGCTCATACGGATGCGTTCTACTGGTTTTTCACTATTGGCATCAGTTGCTGCTGGCTTAGGAGCTGGCTTAGATGCAGCTTGTGGCTGCGCTGCTTGTGTCGCTTGATTTGGATCGTAGTTCGCAACATCTTGTGAACGTACTCTTCCCATAGGATCTGTTGTTGGAACTTCACTTAAATCGATTCCTTTTTCACGCGCCATTTTTCTAGCTGCCGGTGAAGCAATTGTGCGTTGTTTATTATCTTCCGCTGGTTTGGAATCAGCTGGTTTCGCTTCTTCTTTAACCTCTTGAGGTGCTTCCTCTTTTTTCTCTTCTGCTTTAGGAGCAGGAGCTTCTCCACCTTCACTTACAACTGCGATGGTATCCCCTACATTCACAGTGTCTCCTTCTTCTGCTTTTAATTCTGCAAGTACACCACTATATTCAGAAATGATTTCTACATTTACTTTGTCTGTTTCAAGCTCAACAACATAATCACCTTTATTGACTGTATCACCAGGTTGTTTTAGCCACTGAGCGACCGTACCTTCTGTAATTGATTCTGCTAATTCAGGAACTTTAATATCTGCCACAATAATTTCCTCCTTATTACTTACGTGTTAAAGATTCTTCAATAATTCTCTGCTGCTCTTTTTTATGCACGACTGGATCGCCTTCTGCTGTGCTTGAGCGGCGGCGTCTACCGATATAATTTACCTCTACTCCGTCAGGGGCAATATGTTTTAACCTTGGTTCAACAAAATTCCATGCGCCCATATTCTTCGGTTCCTCTTGCACCCAGATCATTTCTTCAAGATTTGGATAACGTTTTACTACTTCCGTAATGTCAGCAAATGGGAACGGATAAATCTCTTCTACACGTACAATATGGAACCACTCTTTATCTTCAATATCTTTTAATTTATCTTCTAAATCAATAGCCATTTTTCCTGATGTGAAAACAATTCTTTTCACTTGCTCTTTTTTCTCACCAAGGCCAGATTGCTCGAGAATCGAGTTAAACTGTCCTTCTGATAAATCTTTAGCAGTTGCAGCAACTGTAGGGTTACGTAAAAGACTCTTAGGTGACATTATGACCAATGGTCTTACTTCTTCCTGATTCAAAATCGCTGCTTGTCTTCTTAAAATATGGAAGTACTGTGCTGCTGAAGAAAGGTTAGCTACTGTCCAATTGTTTTCAGCTGCCAGCTGCAGGAATCTTTCTAATCTTGCACTTGAATGCTCTGGACCTTGTCCTTCATATCCATGTGGAAGAAGCATTACTAGACCAGATTTTTGTCCCCATTTCGCGCGACCAGCAGAAATGAATTGATCAAACATAACTTGTGCAGAGTTCGCAAAGTCACCAAACTGTGCTTCCCAAAGAACTAAAGTTTCTGGAGCTGACACATTATAACCATATTCAAAGCCTAGAACAGCCATTTCTGACAACGGGCTATTATGAACAGCAAATGAAGCTTTAGCTGTTGAGATTTGATGTAAAGGTGAGAACGATTTACCTGTCACTTCATCATGTAACATGATATTTCTATGGGCAAATGTTCCACGCTCTGAATCTTGACCTGTAAGTCTTACCGGCGTTCCATCTGAAATAATTGAAGCGAATGCTAATGTTTCAGCGTGACCCCAATCAATTTTCCCAACCTCTTCTAGTCCATTTTTACGACGTTGTAATATTTTACTTAGCTTTCTAAAGACTTTATATTCTTCCGGCCATTTTAGAAGTTCTTCATTCAATTGCTGTAAAGACTCTAATGGCACAGCAGTTTGAATGCTTGGTATACCATTTTCCACTGTCTCAGGTGGATTTAATTCAGTTGCATCTTCTTGTTTATCCGGCACTTTATCGTAAGCTTGCTGAAGTTTTTCAGCTACTTCCGAATGAATAGCAGTAACCTCTTCTTCTGATAAGTATTGATCTTTTTTTAATTTCTCACCATAAAGCTCTTTAATCGTTGGTCTTTTATGGATAATATTATACATCGCTGGGTTTGTGGTCATCGGCTCGTCCATTTCATTGTGACCAAAGCGGCGATACCCAATTAAGTCAATTAAGAAATCTTTATGGAATTTATCTCTATATTCAATAGCTAATTTAGCGGCATTGATGACTGCTTCGGGATCATCTGCATTTACATGCACGATTGGAACCTCATAGCCTTTGGCTAAATCACTTGCATATCTAGTCGATCTAGAATCATAAGATTCTGTTGTAAAGCCAATCGTGTTATTAGCAATAATATGGATGGAACCACCAGTATTATAGCCATTTAATTGACCAAGATTTAATGTTTCAGCGACAACACCTTGCCCTGGAAAAGCAGCGTCTCCGTGAATAATGATGGAAAGTGCTTCGTCGTAATTAACTTCTGGGAAACCACCAGTAGTACGTTTATCTTGAGCCGCTCTTGTATATCCTTCAACTACAGGACCAACGAACTCTAAATGGCTTGGGTTGTTCGCAAGTGTTAAGTTTGCAACTGTTGTATTTTCAGCCTTGATTTGTTTGTCTAATCCCAGATGGTATTTTACATCGCCTGTCCATCCATAGCTGATACCAATAGAACCTTCAGATGGGACAAGATCTTTGTTTGGCGCATGCTGAAATTCCGCGAATATCATCTCATAAGGCTTACCAAGTACATGAGCAAGCACATTTAAACGTCCGCGGTGTGCCATTCCAATATTTATTGTTTTTGTGCCATTCGCCACTGAACCTGATACAATTTCATCTAACATTGGTACCATCGTATCTAAACCTTCAATAGAGAAGCGTTTTTGACCGACGAAAGTACGGTGTAAGAATTTTTCAAACTCTTCTACTTCCGTTAATCTTTTGTACACTTTCGCTTTTTCAGGTTTTTGCAAGTTAAGTTTAAGGCTATTTGTTTCAACCTTGCGACGAAGCCAATCCTTTTCTTCTAAATTGTCAACATGAGTGAACTCAAATGCTAACGTATCCATATAAGCATTTTTTAAGTATTCAAATGCTTCTAATCCATCTCTTAACGGAATATTCGCATCTGTACATATAAGATGAGCTGGTATTGCACGTAAATCTGCTTCTGTTAATCCATAATTACTTAAATCAAAAATAGCAACATTCTTTTCTTCCCTATTAACTAGGGGATAAATATCAGCAGCTTTATGTCCGTTTGAACGAATAAAATCGGCAAGACGAATAGCTGATAAAGTTTTTTCAATTTGTGCTGGACTTACGCCAGTGCTTTCTGCTCCTAAACTTACAGGAGCTACCCCTGTTTGTTGCAATGGTGAACCATTAACCTCAAAATACTCTCTCATTTCTTGGTCAACTGATTCTGGATTTTCTAAATACATCTCATAAAGCTCGATTACATAGCCAAGGTTAGGACCATAAAAACTTTGTTCTAAAGGTCCGCTACCCTCTGAAGGCTTCTTCATGGAAAATTACCTCCACAACTCTTTTTTAAATATATTTGGATAATTTATTTCCGCCCCATATCCATTCTAGGATAGTAACAATATTATTTCGTATATTAAAATTCCGAATAATGTTAATTTCCAGAGGACGAAATGTTTCCTAAGCCATTTTACCACGTTAAAGGCGCATATACAAAGGGAAAAAAGAGAAAATCACGAAAATACAGCTAATATTTTTAGAAAAAATACTTATATTAAAAAAGTGAATTAATTTAATTCCTATATCACGCCTATTAGTGTAATAAATTGGAAAGATGAACTAACGTCTACAAGTTGATAATCATTCAACTTCTAAACCGTTTGCCTATTTAAGTATATATCAAAAGCCTTATTATTGGTAGAATTGTGCACTAAATATTCAAACTGAATAAAATACTACGAGAGAGGATGTGAACTTATGGATTTAGCTAGAGCGAGGGAACTACTAAAAAGTCAAAACGAATATGAAGTAACTTTCGATGGCGTAAATATCGTCATTGTCGATCTCTATGAATTAACTAAAATGGCAAGGGTGTGCGAAAGAAACAACGTAGATAAGAATCAAGTTGTTCCACTCGCACAATTAATAGAAGAAAATACAATACGTTAACGGTCCGTTTTTTTCGTTAAAATACGGACGATTTTCTCCGAATCTTTATCATATTCAATAAACACATAGAGCCCATATTCTATCTCCTGTTGACGCATCCAAAGTTTAAACTTTTCTATTTCTGTCTCATCCTTTACTTCTTTTCCAAGATGCTGATAATCAACAATATCTGCTGATGGGTATTTTTCCTTTGCGATCATCATCGCTTCTTTACCCCATTTCGCATAAGAAGGTGCATCATAAACGGCAAAGCTTGTTTGAGGGCTTGAAATAAATATATAGCTAAACAACACTATGACAATTGAGAGAAACACTCTTTTCTCCATTTTCTCCTCACCTCTTCACTTTTATTTTTTGATGGAAATATTTATAGTTTTACTATCTTTTCAATGTTTATTCTTTATGAAAGTTTTTTTGGAAAATGGGTTATATAATGAAAGAAAAATTCAAAGCAAAACTTGCTAGTGCAAAAGTAAATATCAATAGATAAAGAAAAGCGGGCAAGTTAATGGTTAAAACTTGCCCGCTTTTCTTTATCTATTGTTCCATTAACCCTTATATCGTAAATGTCAACATAGCCTTTAAAAAATATAAGAAAATGTTCATTATTATTTCATTTGATTAGTTTTAGTTATGATTATTTTAATAAAAGTAATCGTACAACATCTAAAACAAAAAGTGGAAGACATAAAGGCCTATTTTGTTCTCTCAAGTAAATCATCTATTTCAATTATTTCTATTAAATGATGAATATCATCAGTCGGGTTATATACACCGTCTAAAAATTGATCAATATCAAATTTCTTTAACAAGATAACCCTCCTCTTTTTTCATCCGTTTCAAAACCATTCGAAGACTTCACACTTTTTTTGTGGGTACTGTTAGTCAAATACGCAATATCATTTATATTAATATAATAAATAAAGAAGCAACCTTTAAAATTTATTGAACGATACAATATTCATTTTTCAGTTTTTTCTTAAAATAGAGTATTTAAATAATATTATTTTTTCTTTTTACTTTCAGTTTCATGAACATTTTGTGACCAAATTCATCATTTGTTCATGAACATTTTGTGACACCTATCACATTCAATTGTTTTTAACCATTTATGATACTAACATAGGGTTACAGGCGTGATATTCACGTTCAAATAAAACAATAGATTTTTAGAAAGATAGAAAGGGGTACATCAATGAAATTGAAAAGGGCTCTTTTATTGGCTATAGTTGCCATTGCCGCTGTACTTGCTGGGTGTGAACCACTTACTGTTCTAAATCCTAAAGGTCCACAGGCCGAAGTCCAGGCTAACGATATTATGATGTCCATATGGTTAATGTCTGGCATTGTTATTGTAGTTTTTGCAATGCTTGCATATATGCTCATTAAATTTCGTTCATCTAAACAAGGAAAAGATTATGAACCACCTCACATCGAGGGAAATAAATGGGTGGAGGCAGTTTGTGTCGGAATACCTGTACTAATTGTTGCTTATCTATCATTTGTTTCTGTCCAAAGTAACTATAAAGTTGAAGCAACACCACCAGGGTATGAAGATAAGGAGCCATTAGTTGTATATGCATCATCATCTAACTGGAAATGGCACTTCAGCTATCCTGAAGAAGATATTGAAACAGTAAATTACTTATATATACCTACAGATCGAGCACTTGAATTTAAACTTTACTCATTCGGTCCAATTACCAGCTTCTGGATTCCACAACTTGGCGGACAGAAATATGCAATGGCCGATATGGTAACAACATTACATTTAGCTGCTGATCATCCTGGTGAATTCATGGGTAGAAATGCAAACTTCAGCGGAAAAGGTTTTGCTGAAAATACGTTTGATGTAACAGCAATGTCTCCAGTTGAATTTGAGGAATGGGTAGATGAAGTTCATCAAACAGCTGATCCAATTACTGAAGATAAATTTGAAGAGTTACTAGAGCCAGGTCACTTAGGTAAGATGACCTTTACTGGCACTCATTTAGACTTTAGCCCAGCACCTGAAGGGCATGAACATCATCAATCAAATGATGAAGATTCAGAAGAAAATCATGAAAATCATGATGAGCACGAAGGTCACACTGACCACAGTAGCCATTAATTAGATGAAGTGTCTATTGACATCTTCTGAAAGGAGTATACAGGATGGAGTTCTTTGAACGTTTTGCCATACCACATCCAAGTCCAGCTATTTATGCTTCAATGGTAGCAATTGCAATTGTTTCTATTGCCATTGTAGTTGGGATAACATATTTTAAAAAATGGGGTTATTTATGGCGTGAATGGTTAACAACTGTTGACCATAAACGATTAGGTATTATGTATATTATTGCAGCGATCCTCATGCTATTCCGAGGAGGCGCTGACGCAATTATGATGCGTGCGCAATTATCAGCACCTGAGAACAAATTGCTTGATGCACAGCATTATAACGAGATATTCACTACACATGGTGTTGTTATGATTCTCTTCATGGCTATGCCATTTATTATCGGGTTTATGAACTTTGTTGTTCCACTGCAAATTGGGGCTCGCGATGTTGCGTTCCCACGTCTTAATGCACTTAGCTTCTGGTTATTCTTTGCCGGTGCAATGTTATTTAATATCTCTTTCGTTATCGGAGGATCACCAGATGCAGGTTGGACATCTTACTTCCCGTTAGCAGATAATGAATTTAGTACCTCTGTCGGTACGAACTATTATATGATTGCGATACAGATTGCCGGTCTAGGTACATTAGCAACAGGTATCAACTTTATGACGACAATCTTGAAAATGCGTGCTCCAGGCATGACATTAATGAAAATGCCAATGTTTACTTGGTCAGCATTAATTACGAACGTTATTATCGTATTTGCTTTCCCTGTATTAACAGTTGCGCTTGCAATGGGTACATTAGATCGTTTATTCGGTACACATTTCTTTGCATCAACAAATGGCGGTATGGATATGTTATGGGCCAACCTTTTCTGGGTTTGGGGACACCCTGAAGTATATATCTTAATCTTGCCTGCATTCGGTATTTACAGTGAGGTAATCTCTACTTTCGCTAGACGTAACCTATATGGTTATAAATCAATGGTTGCTTCAATGGTAATCATTTCACTATTATCATTCGTTGTATGGGTTCACCACTTCTTTACAATGGGTCAAGGCGCTTTCGTTAACAGTATTTTCTCTATTACAACGATGGCAATAGCAGTACCTACCGGTGTAAAAATATTCAACTGGTTGTTAACACTGTATAAAGGTAAAATCGTGATGACAACGCCAATGCTTTACTCAATGTTGTTTATCCCACTTTTCACACTTGGTGGTGTAACAGGGGTTATGCTTGGTATGTCAGCAGCTGACTATCAATACCATAATACAATGTTCTTAGTTGCTCACTTCCATATGGTAATCATTCCTGGGGTTGTGTTCGCAATGCTAGCTGCCCTTTATTACTACTGGCCAAAAATGTTCGGCTTCATGTTAAATGATCGTCTTGGTAAAATCGGCGCTTGGATTATTGCGATTGGTACATTAGTTGCCTTTATGCCAATGTTCATCTCTGGTTTAGATGGTCAAGCTAGACGTATGTACACTTATTCTGAAGCAAGTGGATTTGGTATTTGGAATATGATTTCTATGGTTGGCGCCCTTATGTTAGCAGCTGGATTTGCGTTAATCGTTTATAATATTTACTATAGTTTCCGTTATGCACCAAGAGATATTGGTTCAGATCCTTGGGATGCACGTACACTTGAATGGGCTACACATACGCCAGTTCCTGAGTATAATTTTGCAACTATGCCTAAGATCGATTCCTATGAAACATTCTGGGATTCAAAGAAAAAAGGCACACCGTTATTCCCAGATAAAATTGAAAAGATTCACATGCCGAACAACAGTGGTATTCCATTCATTATGGGAATTATCTTCTTCATGTGGGGATTCTCGTTCGTCTTTGCAATGTGGATTCCGTTAATTATTTGTACACTAGGTATTTTCGCTTGTATGGCTTATCAATCATTTGAAAATGATCATGGAAGATATATTTCTATTGAAGAAATAGAAGAAACAGAAAAAGAATTGGGAGGTAAAAGATAATGAAGATTGATCACTCTCTCCCTCTTGAGTACAGTACTGATGAAAATCGCTTAAAGATTCTTGGCTTCTGGATTTTCCTCGGTGCGGAAGTTATGTTATTTGCAACATTATTTGCATCTTACTTTATTTTGTCAGGTGGTACAGGTGATGGCCCATCGGGTGCTGAAATTTTTGAAATCACACCTGTATTAATTGAAACACTCGTTCTATTAACAAGTAGTTTCACAATTGGCCTCATGGTTCACGCGATGAGACTTGGTCGCCAAAAAGCAATGATGGGATTCTTTATTGCAACAATCGTACTTGGGGCTATCTTCCTCGGTGTTGAAATTTATGAATTCGTTCATTATGTTCATGTTGGCGCAGGACTACAAACAAGTGCATTTAGTGCAATCCTATTAACCACTTTAGGAACACACGGCGCGCACGTAACTTTCGGGTTATTCTGGGGAACATGTATCCTAATTCAAGTAAAGAAATATGGCTTAACACCAAGAACAACGAATAAGTCATTTATCTTCTCTCTTTACTGGCACTTCCTAGACGTTGTTTGGATCTTCATCTTCAGCTTCGTCTATCTGAAAGGAATGATGTAATGATGAAAGAATTATTCCCGATGAAACAAGTGATGGGATTTATCTTTTCACTCGTGCTAACAGCTGTTGCCCTAATGGTTTACTTCTTTGATATGTCATTTGCAGTTGGAATGACAATCTTACTTGTAACTGCTTTTATTCAAGCAGGGCTACAATTAGTACTATTCATGCATGCTGGTGAATCAGAAGATAAAAACGCCATCTATATTACAATTTACTATGGTGTATTAATTGCAATCTTCACCATTCTTGGTTCCCTACTAACAATGGTTTGGACTTACCAAATTCAATAAATAAAAAAGGAGCGTCCTCTTTCGGGCGCTCCTACTTTGTTTTAATTGATGTTGCTGTTACTTTTGCTAATGTATCTAGTTTAGATTTTCTTCTACCTGTCTTTTCTAATACTTCCTCTGTAGCTACAAAAAAGACGCCCATTAAAAAGACAAAAATGGCTCCCATTACCGTACCAATACCAATACCAGTTAACGTACTGGAAACGTTTCCAAAGAATCCGATCGAAAAGATGATGATTCCGGCAATCAATAATGTACCTCCATAATACTTAACTGCTTTTAACATAGCTTTTGATGTATTCATTTCCATCATCCTCCTTTTCATCCATTATCCACCCTGTTCACAATTATGTCAATATTTTTTCGCGAATTTGACAAAATTATCTCTTTTTTCGGGTTGACTTTTCGATTAATTAGTTATTTTTTATTATATTATGCAAATAATTATAGTTTGATTTTACTTTTAGCCTTATTTTTGACAAAAATAACGGTTTCACCACTTATTTTCTTCACAAATTATGCATTATATTCCTATGTTAACAACGTTTTATACTAAAAATAGCTTTTCTCTCCCTTTATAATGGACATATATTTACATTACCAAAACATGTTTGATATTAATTTTTTTGGGGGTTATAAATTTGTCACATAAAATAAAACGTGCAACTCTCATTCTTATATCACTGTTATTTATGTTAGCTATTTTTATCACCTATTATTTGATGAATAAACCAACCACTCATACAATCCCCTTCTCTCAATTAGAAGCCAATATACAAAATTATTCCCAAGCTGACATTGAAATGAAGGAATATAAAAACGGAAAAATAGAAGTGGTAATAGACGAGAAAAAATTTATTTCTCATATCACACCTAATAGTGATAAAGTTGAAAACCTTGTCGCTACTTATCCAATAGAATATAAATATTCTACGACTAACTCATATAGTATATGGATTATTATTGCTTTCTTATCATTATTAATTGCAACAGTTATTTATTTGTTTAAATCAGGAAAAATGGGTGCAACCAATCAACTAAAACAATCTGTATCTAAAGCGAAACCGCTCCCCTCGACAACATTAAATGATGTTGGAGGCTTGCAACCAGAAATGAAGGATGAATTATTACAAACCATATCATCCTTAAAGTCGCCATCTAAAGCAGTAGAATTAGGGATTAAGCCTCCTAAAGGGATTCTTCTTTATGGCCCTCCTGGCACTGGTAAAACATTGCTTGCACAAGCAATAGCTAAGGAATTAAATGCGCAATTTTACTCTTCAAGTGGTTCTGCTTTTAATGAAATGTTTGTTGGTATTGGTGCTGCAAGGGTACGTTCACTTTTTCAAAATGCCCGCAAGAATCAACCTGCTGTTATTTTTATTGACGAGGTAGATGCTTTAGCAGGCAAAAGAAAGCCTCATGGCGGGGAAGAAAGTGAAAAAACATTAACGGAATTACTCGTTCAATTAGATGGTGGGCTATCAAATGATGGTATTTTATTTATTGCAGCAACGAACAGAAAAGATATGCTAGATGATGCCTTTCTTCGACCAGGCAGAATTGACTTCAGCTTTCATATTCAGTTACCTGATTTGAAAGGAAGAAAAGAAATCATTGATATTCATGCAAAAAATCGACAACTTGCCAGTGATGTCTCAGCTTCACTTACTGTTTTAGCTGAATCAACATCCGGTTTTTCTGGAGCTGATCTCCATTCTCTGTTTGAAACAGCAAGTAGAAAAGCAATACTCAATAATCATAAAGAAATTACAAAAGATGATCTCAATTTTGCATTGGACCGAACTATACTAGGAAATAGCAGCCTACCTT
The DNA here is from genome assembly GCF_034651445.1 of Cytobacillus sp. OWB-43. Classification (NCBI taxonomy): domain Bacteria; kingdom Bacillati; phylum Bacillota; class Bacilli; order Caryophanales; family Bacillaceae; genus Cytobacillus; species Cytobacillus sp. OWB-43. The sequence goes on from NZ_JAYEFF010000001.1 coordinate 1,069,111, forward strand.
TACAAGATGTAAATATTAAGCGAAGAGTAGCCATCCATGAAGCGGGCCATGCCCTCATTGCAGCTGTGACAAAACCGGGTTCAGTTAGAAAAGCGACCATTATTCCTCGTGGCCAAGCATTGGGTTATGTTGCACCTATTCAAAAAGAACTCCATTTATCTACTTTTAGTGAACTGCTTGATCAAGTGGCAATGATTTTAGGTGGAGGAGTAGCAGAAAGACAACTATTAGGAGAGCATAGTATCGGTGTTAGTGGGGATGTCCAACAAGCAAAGCAACTATTAGAACAGATGGTTGAAAACGGTCTCTTAGAAGATGGATTCACCCTTTCTTTTGAATCAAAGCGTAAAGACGAATTATTACAATCACTTTATTTTCAAGCATTAAAACGAGCAGAGTCCTTACTACTCGAACATAGTAAGGCGCATGCAGACATTGTTCACGCCCTCATGTCTTATGAAACATTAGATGGAGATGTAATTGAACAATTAGTACGAAACAAATGAATATGCCAACACATATAAATGAACACTTTCAACCGCCTGTTGAAAGTGTTCATTTTTTACTTCTTCCCTCTCCTCAACGATTCTATTATTCGACAAAATGAAGCAGGAATATCCAACTAAATGTATAATGTTTATATATGAATATATAACCATGTTAGGAATGATGCTTTTGTATGAATTCATCACAAATATTATACTGCATTTTTTGATTTTAATGATTATACCAATAACAAAAATAATTGTCCCTTCTAAATATCATCATAAAAAGAAAGTTGGCATTTTTTTTGTTTCTATTTTACTTTCCTTAACCTTAACTATTCTTTTTCCAGTGCATCTTTCTAACCATACTGTTTTTGATTTAATGTACATACCCATTTTTATTTGTTTTTTCTATGTTCATAAGTATACCGGCTTATGCTTATTATTTTTCGCTCTTATTTACCGTTTGATTGAAAGCGATACTAGCGATGTATTTCTCATAGTCAATTATCTCGTCCTCGCTTTCATATTTCATTTACTAACAAAATTTTACCAAAAAAGTTCTTTAAGAAAGAAAATATTGATAGGATTATTATTTTATATTCCTATCGCCAGTACTAGAATGATTATATTTTTTAAGAATCAAGAAACGCAATTTTTTATTCAAGCATTATTTCTTGTCTTCGTTTACGCTTTAACATTAATATTGATTATTTATATGATTGAAATGCACCAATCTCATTTATTAATGAGAGAGACGATCCAAGCGGCAGATAAACTCAATGCGATTAGTCAATTAGCTGCATCCATCGCTCATGAAATAAGAAACCCAATGACTACTGTAAAAGGATTTATGCAATTAATGCACGCTGAGCAAAATCTTACTAAGACACAAATACAGTACATCGAAGTCTCTTTAAAAGAACTAGAACGAACCAATCAAATGATTAATGATTTTCTCACTTTATCAAAACCTGCTAATAACACTGTAATAACATTTGATCTTATTCCTAACATTCAAGATGTAACTGAATTTATGAAATCATATGCCCATCTGTCTAATATTCAATTGCAGTGTAAAATAACCCACTACCCCATTTATATAGATGGAAATGCTAATGAGTTAAAACAACTGCTAATTAATTTTATTAAAAATGCTATTGAAGCCATTAATGAAAATGGTACGGTAGAGATTGAGGTTATTTCCTTAAAAAACAAAGTAAAAATTACGGTTCGAGATAATGGGAAAGGAATGTCAAAAGAGGAGTTATCACGAATCGGACAACCGTATTTTTCAACAAAAACAAGGGGAACTGGCCTTGGTTTAATGATTGCCTTTGATATTATTAAAAAAATGAATGGGAAATATGAAATAGAAAGTAATGAGAACGAAGGAACAGCCATTCATTTGTATTTTTCTACATCAGATTCTGTCTAACGATGTCGCATTTCCCTCAATGAAGAAGGAATATGTCACTTCTTGCGCTTGCCTAGGAAATAACAAGAGAATAAAGTCCTTATTTCCTTATGTATTAGAAGTGATAATCGCTTCATCTAAAATTATCACTTCTAATATATCTTTTCATAAGTTAGTTCTTAACTTCTCGGAACCATTCTATTAACGAAGCCATTCACTTCCTTCAATCTGTTCAGATAAAGGAATGATATGAGCCTTTTCTTTCAAATGCTCAATATGTCGATTTAATACGGTAACCATCATTGGTCCCGAAACGCCAACATGCCCTATCGCAATTAGGCGGTTTTCAGTTTTAAGTCTATTCTCCAGTCTCTGAGTTTGTTTTTCAATGTGACTGACGGAATAAGTGTCATCAAAAAAAAGATTGTTCTCTAGATAAGGTAAGTGTAGCTCTTCTGCTATTTCTGGTATGACACTCTTGCCAGTGGTTTTACTATCAAGATAATATAATCCCCTTTCAGCACAAACCTCTAGCACAATTTGCATAATTCTTTTATCTTCAGTGATTTTCGACCCCATATGATGATTCATTCCAACAGCATGTGGTACATTCTCAATTGCGTCCTCTACCCTTTTGCGAATTTCTTCATCACTCAGATCAGCAGTAATCGCTCCTGGACCTAACCAACTTTTTTTCCCTACTTTGGGCTCCATCGGCATATGAACGATTACTTCGTGACCTTTTTCAAATGCTGCATTGGCATCTGCAGTTGTTGAAGGCATAAACGGCATAATCGCAACAGTTAACTTTGCCTGTAAATTAAGAATATCTTCTGTTCCATTCATATGGTTACCTAAATCATCAATCACAATTGATAAAGAAGGCTTCCCCCCTTCATCAACTTGTGCGAAACTGCCTTTACTCATTAATGGAAATAACATGATATGAACTAGCAAGCTTATGAACAATAATCGTTTCATCTCATCACTCCTCAAAGTTAAATTTCCCATAACTTTGAAGAAAATTGCATTTGTTTTTTATAAAGCTGATTTTTTTTCTACTTGCGTGTAGGGCGTTTTTCTATTTCGAACCCACGCTATGATTACAGCAGCAATAAGAACTAAACCTAAATAACCAGTAATCGGATACAGGATACCAACTAAGTTAGTAAATCCAAAGAAACTAGAGACAAAAGATGTCAAACTAATGGCAAGAACTGCCCATTTAAAGTGTTTGCTTTCTCTTTTCACTATCCTTGAAGTAAAGCTATAGATCATTCCAACGGCAGTGTTATAGATCATTCCTAAAAGAATAATTGTCATCAACACACCAATGATTGGAGAGATTTCATTTGCTAAATAGAGCATCGGAATATCGAGTGTTGCCACATCTTCTATTCTTGTGAACATTCCGACATTAATGAGTATTAGCATAAGACCAAGACCCAGACCACCAAGAACTCCGCCCCAACCTGCTTGTTTCGCGTTTTTAGTTGTGCCACCCATAACCGCTAGCATCGCCACTCCACATGTAATGTTATAGGAAACATAAAGTACTGCACCTAGTAACCAATGTGGTGCTGCTGGACTACCTTCTTGAGCTACGAGACTCAATTGTGAGAAGTTTGCATCAGCTGTAAATAGAGCATACGCTGAAATAATCATGACAAGCATGAGAAGAAAAGGAGTGATACTACCGATTATAGTCATGACTCGATTCACGTTTACAAAACAAGTGAACACTGTTAACAGGACCATGATTAAACTTCCTATTTGACTCGCAATACCAAATTGTTGTTCAAATGTTGAACCTGCACCTGCAAACATAATTGTTGCCACACCGAATAAAAAGAAAGTAATAATAAAATCCACTACTCTTCCTATATATTTTCCACAAATATAGTGAACAACATCTTTGTGAGATTCTGTTTGTAGCCTACTACCTATTTGCGTAATATTCATACCGAGAAAAATGAATAAAATCGTAGCGGCTATTGTACCAATAAAACCTAACCAGCCAAAATTAGTGAAAAATTGCAATACCTCTTGTCCAGATGCAAATCCAGCTCCAATGATTGTACCAATATAAGCACCTGCTATTTGAATGATTTTTCTCATAAAACCTCATCCTTATATTGAATTTTCTGATATTTTATCATAATGAAAGCAGCTGCCTATATACACACAGCTGGCTTTCTTATTAGACATTATTGATATGTTTTTTCCATTATTGTATATTTTTCAATGACCGCTAAATCTGGGGCGTAACCTATTCCGTCGTTTTCAGGTACGGTAATATATCCGTCTTCGACAACAACCTCAGGTGTTATGATATCCTTTTCCCAATATCTTGAGGAACCTGCAGTGTCACCAGGCATAATAAAATTGGCTAAAGTGGTTAAAGCAACATTATGAGCTCTTCCAACGCCTGACTCTAACATTCCTCCACACCAAACAGCAATTCCTTGTTCTTGACAATAGTCATGAATTTTCTTTGCTTCTGTTAAGCCGCCTACTCGTCCAATTTTGATGTTAATGATTTTGCAACTACCCAACTCCACAGCTTTTCGTGTATCCTCCAACGAATGGATGCTTTCATCTAGACATATCGGCGTTTTCATTTCAGCTTGAAGTTTAGCATGATCAACAATATCATCCGAAGCTAAAGGTTGCTCAATCATCATTAAATTGAACTCATCTAATTGTTTAAGATGCTGAATATCTGATAAACGATAAGCAGAGTTTGCATCAGCCATTAGTAGAATATCAGGAAACTTCTCTCTCACTTGTCTCATCACATCTATGTCCCAGCCCGGCTTAATTTTTACTTTCATTCTTTTATAGCCTTCATTTACATAGCCCTCAATTAATTGTAGTAAATCTTCTACAGATTTCTGTATGCCGATACTGATACCTACTTCAATCTTCTTCTTTTCTCCACCAAGTGCCTTAGCCAAAGGGATTTGATTTCTTTTTGCATATAGATCCCAAACAGCGCCTTCTATTGTAGACTTGGCCATATTGTTTTTTCTAATAGAAGAAAAGATTTCATTTACTTCATCTGGATGAGTAATTTCCTTATTTAATAATGCTGGAATGAGAAAATCCTCAAGCATATGCCAATTCGTTTTAAAGGTTTCTTCATTATACCAAGGCACCTCAAAAGCAACAGATTCTCCCCAACCAGTATTACCTAATTCATCAGTTGCTTCTAATAAGATAAACTCTTTATCTTGAAAAGATCCAAAGCTAGTGGCAAATGGTGCTTTCATTGTCATTTTTAGATGGCGTAACTTTACTTCCTTTAATTTCATTGATCTCTTCTCCTCACATCTAATAGTAATTTTTGTCTTTTGATAGTGATGATATAGCTTACGTGATTATTTTTTTGGACATCATACGCGGTGTACCCATGCTGAAATAATTGCTGAAAAATTCTTCTTGTCACCTGTCGCCATTCCTTAGCTAGTGAAGGATTATGTTTTTTAATTTCCATAAACTCCGCGGGAATGGGGACAGCAATACTCATTTCATTATAATCAATGGTTTGTAAAGTTTGTTCCATATCGTTTATCGCAGGAAAATCGTTTCGATTCAAAACTTCAAATGGATATATCGGTGTCACATCATAGTTAAGTTGTTGTTTGACATGTGAACTGCTGATTCGCCACTCTATGTTGAAACGATCGCTTGGTAAGCCTTTATTAATTCCATCTACCATTTCACCATAACAATTCACAAGATAATCATTACAAATACCATTTAGTTTTGATAAATTCAAGTAAGCATTCCTGCTTTGTAAAGGATCAAATGTCCAACGAATCAGATTGTATCCCATTTCCTCAGCAGCTTCCCTCTGTGCAACTTTTAGTAGAGCACCAATTCCTTTATCACGATAGCTTTGATGGATACCGAGCATATGAGAACAAAGAAAAGCTTCTCCATTTGCATAACCAGGAAAGCCATAGCTAAACCCAATCAATTCATTTTCATCAAAGGCGCCTAGCATGAGACCACCGTTTTTTATTGCTGTTGCTGTTTGATGAACAGGAATGGGATCCATTCCCCATACGTCTCGCTCTAACTTTTGGATTGTTTCCATCTCTTCTATCGTGGTCAATTTTTTTATCTCTAAGCTAGTGAGCATGGGTTACGCACCTTCTTTTTCTAACGTATTTAAGACGGTTTTGACAAGAATTTCGATACCCGTAAATATCGCTTCATGGTTAAAATTCATTTCAGGATGATGTAAGCCAGGAGATAATCCACAACCAAGTCCGAGCATCGTTGCTTTCAATTCAGGTCTTTTCAAAGTATAAAAATGAAAATCTTCTCCTCCAGATGTGATAATTGGTGGAATCATTTTGTCTTTACCGATTGTATCAACAATTGCCTGACTCATTAATTGCACTGCGTCAGTATCTACTTGTGCAGCAGCAATATCAGCCGTTGTTTTATAATGAATTTCTACCTCGTGAAGAGAAGAAATATGGGCAAATATCGCATCTACTTTAGTTGCTAATTGTTGCATCACTTCATTTGTTTGTGCCCTTAAATCTAAACTGAAATGTGCTTTACCTGGGATAATATTACTTGACTCACCACCGGCTTGGAACTTCGTCATTTTAACTGAATGCGGAACCATAGGATTTAATTTAATCCGATTTAATTCTTGAACAATCGCTGCACCTATTTCAATCGCGCTTTGCCCGAGGTGAGGTCTCGCTCCATGGGCATCTTCACCAATAATTTCTCCAGTAACGAACCGTCCAGCTCCGTGCATAATTGCTGGTGAACATTGACCATCTCTCAACTCTTGAATCGGCCTTAGATGTACACCGTATAAATAGTTCAGATCGTCTATTAATCCCTCTTCAATAAACTTTAATGCACCAGTACCTTTTTCTTCAGCTGGTTGGAATAGAAATTTAACCCTGCCTTTTTTATGAGCATTCAAACGATGTAGTACAAGTAATGTACCAATCGCCATGGTCATATGTGCATCATGCCCACACGAATGATTGGCCTGCATTACTCCATCGACTTCCTGCCACAATGCATCTATATCAGTTCTAACGCCAATGGCATTTTCACCGCTACCTATTTCGGCAACAAGTCCTGTCGTTTTTGGCAAGGTTTGAAACAGGATCCCTTCTTTTTTTAAAACTTCAGCAATAAATGTTGTCGTTTTTGTTTCTTGCCAACTTATTTCCGGATTTTGATGGAGATGATTAAATATGTTTGTTAATTTTGGCTTTAGTGCTTCAAGTTCCTGCAATTCTTTCACCTCTTTAATCTGTTAACTGGACTCAAAATAATCATGGAATACTTTATCGTAGTAATCCTTTTCTTCTTTAAATGACCCTTTATTCTCTGTCATCATTGCCGCAATCAACGCATTCAAGAATGAAAAAAGCACTGGAGTAGAATCAAGTGTAGGTTTCTTTCCTGAAAAAAGTGGAATGAGAATGTCGACATTGTTTTTTAATGGAGATAGTGGCGTATCAGTAATGCCAACTACTTTGGCATTTCTGCTTTTTGCTTGCTTTGTAAAATCAGTCGTGCTTTTCACATAACGATGAAAGCTGATTGAAACCACTACTGAAGTTTCATCCATCGAATGGAGGATTTTCAATAAATCATCGGACTCTGTTCGAATAAGATGGACATCATCCTTCACAAGCCCTAATGTAAATGCTAACCAGCTTGCAGCAGCAAATGATGTTCTTGCACCAATAATATAAATCTTTTGGGCTGATTTTAATTGCTCAATAGTCAAATCAAATTTCGCTTCATCTATTGTCTGAATGGCTTGTGTGATTCGCTCTGCATCCATGTTCATCACTTTTTCAAGAAAATGTGGTTCGCCAACAAATGGTTGCTTCATTTGAATATAAGAATCCAAACTGCTTTTATCATGAAATAATTGCTCACGAACTTCTTTTTGTAATTGAGTATATCCTGATAATCCTATTCGATAACAAAAACGGATGACAGTGGTTTCGCTCACACCTGCTTTTTTACCTAATTCACTTGCAGACAATACGGCTATATCTTGATAATTGTCTAGTAAATAACTTGCTAATTTCTGCTGGGTTTTCGAAAGTTTTTCATAGCTCCCTGTAATAACTTCTTTCAGATTCACCTGAACACCTACCTCAAAATGAAGTCTGTACTTTTTATGCAATATATCAGAAGTGTTAACTTCTTATTTATAGTAAATTATCACAATTTTTCAGTTATTTCAATGCTTTATAGAGAAAAAGTTTCAACTGCCATATATTTCTTTTTTATTTAGAGTAAGTTCTTTATTTTTTATCCAAGCATGGCTAGCTCTCACGTCCGTTACCCTTCCTATAAATTTAACTGCTCAGCATTTTTAAATGCCACCATTGTTTTGGCCAAAATAATCATAAAGTACGAACAGCATTTGTTGCTTATAACATTTCATTGTACTCTTCCATTAAAAAAGCGGACAAATTCCACCATTGAAATTTGTCCGCTTTTCGGCTGCTATGACGATCTTTTCTAGTCTTTTTTATTTTATTGTTTATTTACGATGCATTTTAAATTCAAGAAATAGTTCGTTATAATAAGCAAGCATTTGTTTACCTAGGTTCTCGTATACCTCTAACTTAGCTGTTTGCTCTTCATCTGGATAGAAGCGCTCATCACTCGTTGTTTCCTCATCCATATGAGGAAGAGCTGCTTTATTCGGTGTTGAGTAACCTACATATTCAGCGTTTTGCGCAGCAACTTTCGGATCTAGCATAAAATTAATAAATTGATGAGCCGCTTCTTTATTTTTTGTTGTTTTTGGGATGACCATGTTGTCAAACCAAAGGTTCGATCCTTCTTCAGGAACCATATATTCCAGTGATTCATTTTCCCACATCGCATCTTGGGCAGTTCCAGACCATAAAACAGCAACGGCCGCTTCATTATTTTGCATTAATAATTTAATTTCATCACCAACGATGGCTTTAATATTTGGTGTTAATGTATCCAGTTTATTCTTCGCTTCCAGTAATCTTGCTTTATCTGTTTCGTTTAATGAATACTCGAGACTATTCAATCCAAAACCTATGACCTCTCTCGCTCCATCAACAAGTAATACATCATTTTTCAAGCTTGGATGCCAAAGATCGTCCCATTGTTTAAAATCAATTTCATCACTTACTTTATCAGGATGATAGAGAATACCTACTGTTCCCCAAAAATAAGGAATAGAATATTCATTGTTCTCATCAAAAGCTAAATCAAGAAAACGTGGATCAATATTTTTCAAATTCGGCAGTTGTGCATGATCAATGGGGAGAAGTAAATCCTCCTGTTTCATTTTGTCAATCATGTATTCTGAAGGTACCGCTATATCGTATGAAGTTCCACCTTGTTCGATTTTTGTTAACATGGCTTCATTTGAATCAAAGGTTTCGTATATTACTTTGATACCTGTTTCATCTTCAAATTGGTCTAATAATTCGGGGTCTATATAATCTCCCCAGTTATAAACAGTAATCGTGTTCTCACCTGTATATCCTTGTGCAGTATTTAAGCGGTGAACGATATACAACAAGACAAAAGAAACAATTAATACAAGTGACAAAGCACGTATGAGGTTTTTCATTTTCTAACCCCCATTCGACCTATCTTGCTCGTTTTCTTTGTTATAAAGTAATAACCAACAACTAAAAGCATGGTGAATAAAAATAACAAGGCTGATAAAGCATTAATACTTAGAGATACCCCTTGTCTCGCCAATGCATAAATTTCTACTGAAAGAGTTGAAAATCCATTACCGGTCACAAAAAAGGTGACAGCGAAATCATCCAAAGAATAAGTAAGTGCCATGAAGAAACCAGCAAATATACCAGGTGTAATATAAGGTAATACAACCTTTGTTAACACATCTAATCGACTTGCTCCTAAATCCAGTGCCGCATAAATGATACTCGTACTCATTTCTTCTAACTTAGGTAATACCATTAAGACAACAATTGGTACACTAAAGGCGATATGTGCCAATAAGACGGAAATAAAGCCAAGCTTTATACCAATCATTGTGAAAAAAATGAGAAAAGATGCGCCGATAATAACATCTGGACTAACAATTAAAACATTATTTAACGACAATAAAGTATTTTTTGTTCTTCTTCTTCTTGCATAATAAATGGCCAAAGCGCCAGCTACCCCTAAAACTGTTGATATAGCTGATGAAAGCAGGGCAACAATAATTGTATTTAATACTATAATGAGTAGCCTAGTGTCATTAAATATTTCTTTATACCAATCCAATGTAAACCCTTCAAAGTGATACATGTCACCGCCACTATTGAAAGAATAAAAAATCAGATAAAAAATCGGTGCATATAAAACCATAAAAACAATGATTAAATAAAGAGAGGACCATTTAAATTTCTTCATCTCATTTCGCCTCTCTTTCTTCTACCAGTAAGAAGCATAATGACAACCATAAAGATAATTAAGAAAACAGCAATGGTTGCTCCCATTCCCCAGTCTTGCGTCACGAGAAAATGTTGCTCAATTGCGGTTCCTAATGTAATCACTCGGTTTCCTGCGATTAACCTTGTCAGCATGAACAAAGAGAGGGCAGGGATGAATACGATTTGACATCCTGATTTCACCCCATCTAAAGTCAAAGGGAAAACGACACGAGAAAAGGTTCGCCAGCTTGAAGCACCTAAATCTTTTGAAGCATCAATAAAAGATGGGTTCAGTTCATCTAGTGCATTAAATATTGGTAAAATCATAAACGGTAAAAAGATATAAACAGAAACAAACACAAAACTAAAGTCAGTAAATAAAATTTGCTTCCCACCTACACCCATCACTTCAAGAAATTTATTCGCTGCACCGTATGTGCCAAAAATACCAATAAATGCATAAGCCTTTAATAATAAATTGATCCATGAAGGAACGATAATAAGGAGTAACCATAGTTGTTTATGCTTTGTTTTTGTTAATAAATAAGCAGTTGGATAAGCGATTAATAACGTGAAAAATGTAATTAAAAACGCGTACCAAAAGGAGCTAAGTGTCATTTTTAAATAAACTGGTGTAAAGAATTTTTGGTAGTTCTCTAAGGAAAATTCACCTTCTATATTAAAAAAAGAATAATATACGACTAGGACAATTGGTGTGATAACAAAAAGAGCAATCCATAAAACATAAGGAATTAAATAATAATTACGAGATTTAGCTTTCATAACTTCCCTCTTCATATGCTTCAAGACGCTTATCGAATTCCTCTTCTGTTTCACCAAGACGCATGACGTGTATGTCTTCTGGCTCAAAGTTGAGACCAATTTCACTTCCGACAATTGCTTTTTTTGTCGAGTGAACGAGCCACTCATTGCCATCTTCATCATAACAACTTATCTCATAATGTACGCCTCTAAATAATTGTGAGTCTACTTTCACCTTTAACTTACCTACATTAGGACTAGTAATTTCTAAATCTTCGGGGCGAATGACAATCTCAACCGTTTCATTTGGATTTAAACCGCCATCAACACAATCAAATGTTTTGCCTGTAAACCGAACGACATAATCTTCAACCATTACACCTTCGACAATATTAGATTCACCGATAAAGTCGGCAACAAAACGGTTAATCGGCTCATCATAAATATCATTAGGCGTCCCACTCTGTTCTATTTTACCGTTATTCAGAACAAAAATTTCATCGGACATCGCTAATGCCTCTTCTTGATCGTGTGTCACAAAAATAAAGGTGATGCCTAAATTTCTTTGTAATTCTCGCAATTCATATTGCATTTCTGTTCGCAACTTTAAATCTAGTGCAGATAATGGTTCATCAAGAAGAATAAGCTCAGGTTCATTAACAATCGCTCGCGCAATCGCAACACGTTGCCTTTGCCCACCTGACATCTCTTTTATCTCTCTTTTTTCATATCCTTCTAAGTTTACAAATTTCAAAGCTTCTATTACTTTTTGATTAATCATTTCAGATTTTAATTTTTTTATTCTAAGTCCAAATGCTACGTTTTCAAAGACATTCAAATGAGGAAAAAGTGCATAATCCTGAAAGACAGTATTCACTTGTCTTTTATTTGCAGGTACTTCATTTACCTTTTTATTATTAAAATAAATATTACCTTTTGATGGCGAAATAAATCCGGCAATTAAGCGAAGTATGGTCGTTTTTCCGCATCCAGAAGGACCGAGCAAAGTATAGAATTTCCCACGCTCTATTTCAAATGAAACATCATTTAAGACAGCCGGGTCATTGTCATATTGCTTTGTTACGTTTTCAAAACGAATAATAGTTTGGTCTGACATTTCAATCTCCTTCTTCTATAAGATATTCCTTAGTAATTCTAGATTAAAAAAAACTGATTATCAATACACAATAATAAATATATATAGATATTTTTATCTACGCATAATAATTGGAATTGCTGAAACAATAAGGAAAAAAACAGGTGAGTAATTGTGAATCAAAAACTAAGCTTTATTAGCATTGCCTATATTATTATTCTCGGCATCGGTTTATTTGCTCATGTTGAAATTATTCCTGCTGTATTGTCTACTTCTAGACGCGATACATGGATCAGTATGTTACTTGCCATTATTCCTTTGATTCTATTCACCCCTCTTATTTATAAAGTGGGGCAAACAGTTAAAGGAACACCATTTATTCGAATTATTAGTGAACAATTAGGGAGATTCAAATTCTATATTTTATTCTTCCCTTTACTCGTATATTTAATAATTTCTGCCTTTGTCTCTACAAAAGAAATTATCTATTGGTCACAGCTAAGTTTTATGCAGAATTTCTCCAGTATGATCATTGGCGGTGTACTATTAATTGCCTGCTTCTATTGTAGTTTTTCCGGTGTAGAATCAATGGCCATTATTAGCCGCTTGTTACTACCAGCCGTCGTATTTTTAGGATTTTTTGTTTCTTTCGCCAATATGAAGAAAAAACATTATGAGTTGTTATTACCCATATTCCAAGAGGGTGTACTAGATATTCTAAAGGGAATGCTTTACACAAGTTTACCGATTATTGAGATTGCTTTTATTTTGTTTTTCCTACCCTATATGAAAGGAATGATTAAAATTAAACATTTAATCATTCTGGGTGTACTTATTATCGGGTTAATGATTGGGCCTGCAATTGGAGCGATAGTGGAATTTGGTCCTAAATACGCTTCCGAATTTAGGTACCCAGCATTTGAAGAGTGGCGAATAATATCTATTGGAAGATATATTTCTCATACAGACTTTTTTGCTATTTTCCAATGGCTTTCAGGTGCTACGATCCGAATTGGATTTTTTATCTACCTCACCTCTCAAATTCTTACGAAAGGGGGGAAAAACAGAACACCCATCTCTATCATTTTTATTTTGTTATTCATTGCAGTTGTTATGCCGTTAGATCAAGACCAATTTTATAATTTTGTTTTTCGTTACTTCTTACCCATATCAACTATTGTTCTTCCTATTCAATTTATTATGGTTTCTATATATATCTTTAAGAATAAACAATTATTCCTAGGAGGATGAAGAGCTTGTATGAGCAATCCCTTTTTACTAAAGAAAAGTTAGCAGAAATCTTTAACCATTCTGCAGATATACACATCAAGAGCATCCCTGTTCGTCATACTCCTAAGGGAGAGCTAATTATTATCTATTGCCGTCCCATTGTAAATATAAAATTAGTCCACTCTCTTGTGATTCCTTATTTAATGGATGAGGAAAGGGAAAGTGAAAAACTTTATAACTACATACAAAGTGACTACAGTTTAAAAGCTAAATTAACAAAAGAAGAATTAATTAACCAAGTATTTTGTGGTAAATTAGCTGTGATATCAAACTTCCGTGAACGCATTTATTATTATGATGTAAAAGAAGAACCAAATAGACAACCAGAAGAATCCGTTATTGAAGTATCAGTAACTGGGCCGAAAGACGGTTTCATCGAAAATATTGACACTAACCTTGGGCTTGTACGTAAAAGGTTAAAAACCCCCTCGTTCGTTAATGAAGTGTTTGTAATTGGACGTCGGTCAAATACGAGGGTTGCACTTCTATATATTAAAGATGTGATGAATGAACAAGTAATTAACGATGTCCGAGAGAAACTAAATAACATTGATGTCGATATTTTGCAAAGTCGTGATGAATTGGAAGAGTTACTAGTAGATAATAAATTCTCACTACTACCACTTACAAATTTCTCAGGACGGCCTGATTTTGTTGTTGAATCACTCAATCAAGGAAGGTTTTCAATTATTATTGATGGTGCCCCAACAGTGATTATCGCCCCCATCAACTTGAGCTTTCTTGTTAAAACAGCCGAAGATAGTAATATTAGCTTTTATTACTCCTCTGTAGAACGAATGATACGTTTACTAAGCTTATTCCTGACGGTGTTTTTACCAGGTTTTTATACAGCACTCGTTATGCATAATGTTGGACAATTACCTTTGCCGTTTATTGCCACTATTACGATTGCAAAGATGGGTTTGCCGTTTTCTACATTATTAGAAATGATTACAATCTTTATTATGTTTGAGTTGTTTAAAGAAGCGGGTGCAAGACTGCCAAAAGGAATTGGACAAACAGTTGCTGTTATAGGGGGATTAATCATTGGTGATGCAGCAATCAGAGCTGGTATAACCTCGCCGACGCTACTCATTGTTGTAGGAATAACGGCAATCGCAGGGTTTACTCTTGTCAATGCCAGTCTTACAGGTAATGTCTTCTTCTTAAGAATTGCTGTTTTATTAATAAGCTATTCTTTTGGTATTTTTGGTTTTATTCTTTCGTTAATTTGTGTATTTATCCACTTATCTACCCTCAAATCCTTTGGTATGCCTTTTTTAACTCTAGCAAGGCAAAGAAAGTGGTCAGAAGAACTAAAAATGTTCATTACACTTCCTTTTAGCCTGCAGAAAAAGAGAAATCTATCTTACGGTGTTAAAGACAAAACGCGAAAAAATAGTGACAATGATTAAAGAAGGTGTTCATTCACAAACATACTACTTGTCTGATTTTTAATGGTTGCCAAAGTAAAGAAGTTCAGCATCGCGTATACACTATAGATATCGGACCCGATTACCAAGAAGAACAGTATATTATTTACCGTTTTAAAACTTATCAAAATTAAGGAAAACGAAAACTACAACAATAGCGATTAAAATGCAGTAACTGGAGCCATCATTCCTACAAAATGAGACGAAGAAAAAAAGGAGTTTTAAACTCCCCAACTTTTAACTGAAATGCTTCATATATTTTCTTTATTATATTTTGATTTTCATTTGTCATTCTTCCGTTTACAATCAATGCGCGTGCCACTTGCGGAAACTCTTTAACTCTTTATAGGGCCTCTTTATTAATGCCTCTACTTGCTTATCTTTAGAAACATTAGGTACTTTTTTTCCTTTAACTTGCTTATAAATTGGGATTACAGAAGTAGCTCCTCCTTCAATAATCCACTTATTTCCATTTTGAGTTAACTCAAGTTCTATTCTTCCTAAATGATTTCCCCAATGCCCCGCTTGAACAATGAATGGTGTTGTCTGAGATTGAAACCATTCATTCGGTTTTTCTGGAAAAATATTATGGCTATGTCCAAATAGAATCACATCAATATTCTCAATCGATTTTAATTCATTGACACTATTCCCTTCTTGCGCAGAAAGGCCCTTATCGGCATTCACACCAACATGAGCTAAAGCAATGATGATATCTGCTCCTTTTGCTTTCATTTGTGGAATATACTGATTAGCCGTTTCAGTGATTGTCCTCATTTTTAGCTTCTGCTTAAAATAATTACTATTCCAATCGGCGACAATAGGGGTTAAAAAACCAATCACACCAATTTTAATTGCACGTTCATCCCCATTGGCATCGACCAATGTCCGATCAAGAATCACATATGGGTTCATATATGAAACATCATCAAAGATGTTTTTCGTCATATCCTCATTGTATATATTGCTACTTATAATGGGAAAAGTCGCATCTCTTAAGCTTTCTGTTAAAAAGCCGATACCATAATTGAATTCATGATTTCCGAGTGTCATGGCATCATACCTTAGTGTGTTCATGACATTAATAACCGGGTGAGTTTGTCCTAAATGCATCAATCTTGTTTGAAATATATAATCTGCAAAGGCATTTCCTTCTAAGATATCACCAGTATCAAATAACAGGACATTTTTGTTTTCATTACGTTCATTTTTAATTAAGGTTGCGGTTCTAACAAGTCCAAAATCGCTAACAGATTCGCCTTCATCGTTTTCATCCATTAAATGACCATGCATATCTGTTGTCTGGAGAATCCGTAATTTAACCGGAGCTGATGAGGCATAAACACTAGTAAATAGCGATAACCCGAAGAGCCATCCAATGATAGGAAGGATAAAGAAAACGACAGTTATCTTTCGCATATGACTTTTCATCATTTCACCTCAACACATTTGATGAATTCTTATTTTGTCATGACTTACTTAAAATCATTCGATGGAAAGTAGAATTGTCCTAAACCACTTTATTCCAATTAGCACATTTATGACAAGTATTGTGCATATGTTAGAACAAGCTATTATATTTTTTTATCTAAAGAAAAATATATGAAATTAAAAAAAAGTAGGATAGAATAATAAATAGAAGGAAATACTGAGAGGATGTAGGTTTTGTATAAGATATGTTTATCAATGATGTTCATTTGCTATATGTTCATTACGCCATTTTTTACTGAGGATATAAACGAACATCGTTCTCTACATTATGATGATGATGTTCAATTAACGGCTACTATTGCCACATTTAAAAGGCCTACGGAGATTGTTATACCAGAAGAAAATAATCCTATTGTACATAAAATCAATGATTTTGTTCGCTTAGAAGAACCCCATAGCATCATTCAGGAGAACCAACAATCAAAACAGGATCGATTTCAACTACCAGTCCAGTATCAATCCAGTTATTTATCTAATCTCCTTATATAAAAAGATGCTTTATTGTTGAAGATTTTATAGGGGGAATGTGAAAATGGAAAATTTAAAGAATTGGTTACAAAGCAGCGGGATTAAAAGAGTTATTATTTTTGCAATTCTCGTATTCGCATTATTTTTAATGAGAAGTATGATTAATGTCATCCTTATTACGTTTATTATTTCCTTTCTAATGGACCGCTTAGTAAATCTTGTCTTGAAGAAAGTGAACATAAATCGAAAATTCACAGTAATCGGTCTTTACTTATTCATTATTGCGATATTTACTGTTGGAATCAGCAGATATTTACCAGTTATTATTTTTGAAATCTCGCAACTGATTGGACAAATGCAAAGCTTCTTTAGCCAAAAGCACGACAATATTATCATGAACTATATTACTGAATTATATGAACGAAATGAAATATCATCTTATTTAGAACAAGGGGTCACGGTTCTACTTAAATACTTCTCTGATATAAGTTCATTTGGCATACAATTTTTGATTTCACTTATTTTAAGTATTTTCTTCGTTTTAGAGAAGCCGAAATTGATGGCCTTTACAAACAAATTCAAATATAGCAAAGTTGCACCATTTTATAATGAGATTGCTTACTTTGGTTCTAAGTTTGTTCAAACTTTTGGCAAAGTAATTGAGGCACAATTTATTATTGCCCTTGTGAACTGTGCATTAACAACATTTGCACTATGGATAATGGATTTCCCCCATTTAATGGGACTATCTATTCTTATTTTCTTTTTAGGCTTAATACCAGTTGCGGGCGTGATTATATCATTGGTGCCATTAAGTTTAATCGGATATACGATTGGTGGATTCATGCTAGTCATTTATTTATTAGTCGTTATTATGATTATTCACGCAATCGAAGCATATAT
The DNA here is from genome assembly GCF_034651445.1 of Cytobacillus sp. OWB-43. Lineage (NCBI taxonomy): Bacteria > Bacillati > Bacillota > Bacilli > Caryophanales > Bacillaceae > Cytobacillus > Cytobacillus sp. OWB-43. The sequence continues at coordinate 1,086,900 of NZ_JAYEFF010000001.1, forward strand.
ACTTAATCCAAAGCTAATGTCATCAAAAACCAATTTACCTGTCTTCTATACTTTTATCGTATTGATTTTTGGCGAACATTTCTTTGGCGTATGGGGACTTATTGTCGGTATACCAGTGTTTGTCTTCTTACTAGATGTATTAGATGTGCAAACGACAGGAAAAAAGTCGGTAAAAGTGTAAATATAAGATAAACGCCGTGCATATAGCACGGCGTTTATCTTTATTTTTCTCCTGAAACTTTTAGCTGTGAATGACGACATTATCGTTAGATCAGTTGAATTTATACACTCCCGATTAATGTGGTCTATTCCATCATTTATATTGCTTCAACACGATTTATTACTTTAAATTGATCTCAATACCTAGTAACAATCGATAAGAAATATAAAATAGAAACCTCCTAGGTAGTTGTTCTCGTGAGGTTTCCTTACTGTTGATTTTGAATGGACTTTAAACCCGTTATAATTAAAAATAAAGCATATATAAGGAAGAAAACACCTGGAACAATTAATAATAACGCGCTTCCCTCCCTAGACTGTGCGAATTGTGTAAAATAGCCTGCGTAAGGGATAGTAAAGCCGGTATACTTAGCTGTTACATTGTCGGAAAGTACGAGATCTTTATCAATTGTATTATTATTATCTCCTTTTGTTTCATACATGGTGTGCACGCCACTATGGATAACATTATGAATACGATGGGTAACAGGAATGCCTTCTTCACTTTGAAAAGTGATAATATCTTGCTTTTGTAAAGATTGCTTTTCATCCTGCTCTAATGGTTTAACGGCAATAACTGCACCTGTTTGAAACGTTGGTTCCATAGAACCAGATAACACAGACTTTAATTGGTACCCTAAAATTGTTGGTTCCCCGCCTGATGCTTTAGCAGCAACAACAACAACCGCTAACACGATAACTATCACCATTAAGAAAACTGTCAAAGCCGTACTAAACCAATTAAGTACCTTTCTCATTTATTCAACTTCCTCTTCTTCCAGTGTTTGTTCAATTTCGTCATCAGAAGATGGTTTTTCGTTACTAACTTCCTCTTCTTCCAGTTCTTCTTGGTTATGTTCAACATCGACTTTTTTTTCTTCTTCTTCTTCAGTACTTTCGTTTTGCTCCTCCTGCTGTTGCTTATCTTCTTTTGGCATCTTTTCATCCTCTTGCTTTTCTATCCCTTGGTCATTTTCCTTTTCATGCTCATTTTCTGTCTCTCGTTTTTTCTCACTATCGCCTACTTCTGCATTAGATGACCAGACTTTACTCTCTACATTTACATCAACGGAGGTTGAATATGTATAACTTGCTTTTGTTTGTCCTATTAAAACTGAATGGAAAGTCAAAATGAGAGAATAGATAGACAGAACAGAGAGTAATAAAACAATTTTTCCATTGCGCTTCATGTTATATCCCCTTTTCTTTCAAGGGCTGGGGAACAAAGATCATTTCCCCAGCATGTTTTAATTACTGAACGCCAACAGCGTTATAAGCTTGTTCAACTGCAGTAACTGCCGCTGAATCTTCACCATAGAGATCTTCTGCAGCATCGATGGCAGCTTGTCTCATCATGGCAAATGTTGAATTTGGTGTTAAATAAACCGATAAGGCCCGATAATAAATTTGTTCTGTTTTTTCTCGGCCAACACCAGCTACTTCCACTCCGTAATGCTCTCCCCCTTCAGAGACAAGGTAAGCAGCTTTATTATTAATACTACTATTAATATGGACACCACCATTATCAAGAGAGCCTGTATACCTTCTATCCCAATGATCTGGATAAGGTTGTTGTGTTCTATTCTCAATTAAACTAGCTGGGTCTTCCATAGAGCGTAATCCAATCGCCCCATTCGCCATAATATCTTCACCGATAATCCAATCATCTCGATCGACCATAGCACCGAATATATCAGCAAATGATTCATTCAACGCACCTGATTCATTGCGGTAAATTAACCCTGCTGTATGTTGAATGACACCGTGAGACATTTCATGTGCAGCCACATCGAGACCACCAGCTAGCGGATGAAATCTAATACCATCACCATCTCCATAAGACATATATACACCATTCCAAGAAGCATTGTTCCAATTATCCCCAACATGTACACGGGAGAGTAATCTTTGCCCTTGATCATCTACAGAGTTGCGATCAAAGGTTTTTTGGTAATAGTCGTATGTCTTTTGAGAATTGGCATGAGCATCAACTGCAGCACCATCAGTAAATAACTTACTTCTACTAACAATATCTTCATTAATATTATTATCATAATCGTATGTAATGACCCCATCACCTCTTGTTTGGTCATACATTTTAAACAAACCATCAATGTAAGATGCCTTAAACATTTGTTTATCTCCGAATACACCATAACCAAATGCCGTTATTTCATTTGCTGCATTAAAGGAATCAATAATCTGCCCATTCTCTATATTTACAAAGTAATGCCAATACCCTACTTCCGGAGAGGTGGTGGAAGCTTTCACAAGATAAACAGGATAATAGTTATCATTAAACTTGTAAATGAATTTTTCTGCTGTTACTTCACTATCATATTGTTTTACTTCGCCAATTGATGCTTCTATTCCTGCTGTTGCAATGGAAATAGCCTTTTTTTCACTTATTTGTTCGGATGAAGTTTTTATATCAATATCGATGTCTGAAACCACTTCACCATAAAAACTAACTTTATCGCTATCTGTTCTAATATTAAAAGTTTGTTCTGCTCCATATATAGGAATACCTTTATATAATTGTTGCAAACGATAGTGATGAAAGTTTTCATTTTTGTCAAACTCATAATCTTTTACTGTAAAACTTTCGCTTATTTGTTTATTAGATAAATTAAATTGCTTACTTTTAGAAAGAAGATAGCTTTCAAGTACTTGTTTAGGCTGAACAATTTCACTTGCCTGCATATGTTCAGTAAGATTAGATGAGTGGCTATTCAGTTTGGTTTGTGATTCATTTGCATAAACTTGTCCTTGAATAGGACTCGCTAGCATTCCTAAAATGAATGCTGTTGATAATACTTTCGTTTTTATCGACATGCAAAAACGCCTCCCCATTGCTTATTTTAATTTACTTCTCCTCACCAGCTGTTTGTGAAGCATTAAATACCCATTCTAGATTTAACTGGTCCCCTTGGAATTGGTTTTGATCTTCACCGTTTTCAATAAATTCGAATTGTACCCATATTTCATTTGTTTCTCCTGGAGCTAGGCCACTATTCTGCTTCCATAAAGGATCCCATAGGTCTCTTTGAACGATATCAGGGTCCATATTTTTCAATTCATACAAAGTTGTCTCAAAAATAGGTTCAGACTCTTTCTCCCAATTCCACAAAAAGTTCACACGAATATGCTTGCCTAAATCTTCTGTATTATCAGATAATTCATCCGATACTTGGTAATTTGTAAGCAGGTGAACGGATTCAATTGGCAACGAACCACTATTACTTAAAACAAGCTCTCTCGTGACTGTGTCACCCGGTTTTATGTTCTCAACTTGAAACACAACCTCAGGATTAATTGATAAGTCTAGTGTGCCAGCAGCAAATACATGATTCGTCGCTACTTCATCGGAAAAATAGGCAAATGTCCCTCCTCCAACCAGAGCCAATCCAAGTGCTGCTGACATCATCCCAGATGCAAGCTTTCTTTTCACTCCCATAGTAAATCTGCTCCTTTCAACCCTTTATTTTGACTTTTCTTCAATTACTGAGACTTATAAGAAAAGCTTACGTCAAACATAAAGGAATCAATGGTTGGAATTAAGTTTCCTATGCCCTATTTAAATATAGTCATATTCCTTCATTTTTCACATTTTTAGTAAAAATGAGGTATTTATTACCATTATCATAGGCGGAAAAAGTGATTTTTCAAGCTTACTATTAGCAACCCTGTTATATGCCAAGCTTGTTATTCCCTTTGCCCTTCTCCTACCTATAGTACTTAGGTATTTGTCTCATCCAACACCAAAAGTTGAGATTTAACTATGCCGTTTCTCTATTATTCTATGATTGTCACAAAGAGTTGTTTATAGGGTTATTTAATATCAAGTGGACAGATTTTTAAAAAACAAAAGGGGATTGGACCTCATAAAATGTTCCATATGAGAAAATCCATTTCCCCTATAAAAACTTTTTACTTAATGTGCTTAACAGTTTTATACCGCCAAACTCCATTTTCCATTCCCTTCTCTACTTTGTTCTTTTCTTCCAAATAATCTAAGTGACCAATCACCTCTGACATTACAAGGCTGAACTGCGTATAATATTTGTCAGGGTAAAAATGTTGGGCAAGTGCACTCGCTGTTTTTTCTTCTTCAGAAATATAGGACAGGAATTTTTCAGCTTTTCTTTCTATCCCTTTCAACCTTTTATGTATAAGTAAATGTGGCGCCGTTATACGTTCCCCATGCCCACTATAACAATAGTCAATATCATAGGTTAAACATTTTTGCAGTGACTCCACATACTCAAGGACCGTCTTTCTTCTTTCACCATTCATATAAGGTTCAATTAAAGCATTACTTGATATATGGGCGATAAGGTGGTCTCCACCTAACATCACATTGTTTCTTTCATCTATTAAAGCGATATGATCAGGGGCATGTCCTGGTGTTTCAATTACTTTTCTATTAATAATATAATCATTTTCACTTAACGTTCTATAATCAGCACGCAATCCCTCGTTTTGTTTTTCTATGACGATATTCTTAAGCTGCTGTACTCTTTGTTCACCTTCCGTCCCACAACCCATCTCACGATATAACCTTTCATAAAAAGAAGTTCTTTGTTCAAAAAATGACTTTTCCCTCTTTAACCGAGGAATCGCTTCAGCATGAACATAGACGGGGATATTATGCTTTTCAATGATTCTAGGAATCAAGCCTATATGATCCTCGTGTGAATGAGTAAGGATGATTTCATTGATATCCTCTAACAGAAATTGATGGCACTGTAGTGTTTGAAGAAATTGCTGCCAACATGCTTCATGATTAATTCCAGCATCTATTAATGTTAACCCTTTACTGTCTTCTACAATAAAAAAATTAAAAGACCGCAAATCACTGTTTGTCGGTATGGTTATTGGATAAATCATGACCTTATTCCCCCTACTAAACTATTTATCTAAAAATGATTGAGTGAGCACTCAATCAAAATGTCTTATTTCTCTAAAAATTTCACTGGCAATGATTATCTCTTAAGTTTTTTTATACAATATAGTATAATAAGTATGATTGTCAAACCGACCATTGCCACGCGAATATTGTCCATACTTGAGGTGATAGAATGGAATTTCATGCAGAAACAACAAAAGATAAAGTGTTATTTTTATTAAAAAAAGAGTCTTCCATGTCTGTCAACGACCTTAAGGAACGCCTGAATATTAGCCATATGGCGGTGAGAAAACATTTAACCGGATTAGAGAATAGCGGTTTAATCGCATCTATAGAAACGAAACAAGCGCTAGGTCGCCCGACTCAATTCTACTATTTAACAAGTAAAGGCGAACATTATTTTCCGAAAAATTATGAAGGTCTATCACTTGAATTTCTCAATGATATCGAAGAATTGTATGGCAGTGAAGCAATTGAAAACTTATTTATGAAACGGGAAAAGCGACTAGTGGAAGAGTACGAAAATAGATTACTAGAACAAGCGCCTGATATGAAAATGCAAACATTATTAAACATTCAAAATGAAAAAGGCTATATGGCATACTTGTCAAAAACAGGAACAGACGAATATGAGCTCACAGAGTTTAATTGTCCCATTCTTTCCATAGCCCAATCTTATAAAACAGCTTGTCATTGTGAAACCCAATTGTTCAAGCAAGCATTAAACACAAATCAAGTCCACCGTGTAAGATGCAAAACAGAAGGGCATGATCATTGCCAATTTAAAATTAAATTTAATTGACTGAACTATTACTTGATGGAGTAATAGTTTTTCTTTTTTATTGACACTGGTCGGTTGATTGTTTTGTGGATTTTTAGGGCCTCCCTTTTTGTATGTATCTTCTTTTTATGACATGTCGAATAGGAACAACAGAGTATATTTTTTACTTTGTGTTTGTGGTTTGTGTGTATTTTCTATTTGTCCCCTCTTTTTCCTAGATTCCTCATAGGTTGTGTGCTTTTTGTTTTTAGCTTTTAAATGCTTCTACCTCTCATTATGTATATAAAAAAGACCCAAAATCAAATTTTGGGTCCCTCATCAACATCCTTATTTTGATGCTGCGAATAATTTGTTTACTTCATCCCAATTCACAACATTGAAGAATGCTTGAACATAATCTGGGCGTTTGTTTTGATATTTTAAGTAGTAAGCATGCTCCCAAACGTCAAGACCAAGGATTGGTGTTTTACCTTCCATTACTGGGCTATCTTGGTTTGGTGTGCTTGTAATAGATAATTGACCATTTTCAGATACTAACCATGCCCAACCAGAACCAAAGCGTCCAGCTGCAGCTTTAGCGAATTGGTCTTTAAATGCATCATAGCTACCAAAAGCTTCTTCAATTGCACCAGCAACGTCACCAGTTGGTGCACCGCCACCGTTTGGAGAAAGAAGTGTCCAGAACAAGCTGTGGTTTGCATGTCCGCCACCGTTATTACGTACAGCTGTACGAATATCTTCAGGAACAGCGTCTAAGTTAGCAATTAGTTCTTCAATAGATTTGCTAGCTAACTCGTCATGTCCTTCTAATGCAGCATTTAAGTTGTTTACATATGTTGCATGGTGACGATCGTGGTGGATTTCCATTGTTTGCGCATCGATATGTGGTTCAAGCGCATCGTTTGCATAAGGTAATGCTGGTAATTCGTGTTTAGCCATTTTGAATTCCTCCTAATATGTAAAATCTATTTACACTCTATATTTTAGAATACCTTATCTACTTTTTCAACTAATAAGTATAAAAAGTAACTAGAAAATAAAACTCCTTATTTCCACCTTATTTTGTTAAACTTGGGATACAATGAGTGAGAGGGTGACTTTATGAAAGCAGTCCTCCATTTATTTCGATGGTACGTTAGCCAACACATTAAATTGTAACGCTGCGTTAAACAAGATGTTTAACATTTAATGAGCGTACACTTTCTCATCATGAATGCCAACCTATGTTAGGTTCATCAGAATCAGGGATTTCCGAAAACATCTAAAGCTTACCAAACGACGGAGTTTCAACTACAAGCAAATACCGAATTGGATGATTGATAAACATTGTGTAAAGCTTATCAAAGGGGATGAGATAATGAGCGACCAGTGGTTAACATGGGCGAGGAAAATCCAAGCAATCTCACAATCAGGCTTAGCTTTTTCAAAAGATATCTATGATATTGAAAGGTATGAGCAGTTAAAAGAACTGAGTGCTGAGATCATAGGTGAGTACTCAGGGCAAACAATGGATGAGATTGTGGCAGTATTAAGTAAGAATCAGGCTATCAAACACCGAAAATTGACGTACGAGGGGTTGTTTTCAGGAAAAACCAAATTTTGCTAGCGAAAGAAAATGTTGATAACAAATGGTCCTTACCAGGTGGTTTTTGTGATGTTGGCTTATCTGCAAGTGAGAATGTTATAAAAGAAATTCAAGAAGAATCAGGTTTTATTTGTGTTGCGAAGAAGCTCATAGCCTTATTGGATATGAATAAGCACCCACACCCCAAACAATTCTTCCATTATTATAAAATATTTATTTTATGTGAGATGTCGGGCGGACAAGCTGCCTGTGGTATAGAAACCGAGGCGATTGATTTCTTCACTGAAAACAACTTACCTCCTTTATCCCTTAATCGAAATACGGGAGAACAAATCAAAATGGCTTTTAGCTACCTTAAAGATCCTCATAAATTCCCCATCTTCGATTAATCAAAGTAAAAGGCCCATTACCATTTTTGGTTATGAGCCTTTTTCTTATGCATCAATGGTTATCTTCTGTAATCGCTCTTGCCACGCTTCATCTGTTAAACCATTTTCTTTCACGTATAAATTATCAGGGTGTGTGCGGCATTCATCCGAACAGCTCCGTAAATATTTATGCTCGTTTTCTTCTGTCGTCATAAAACGTTTATCACATTCAGGATTAGCACAATTGACATAACGTTCACAAGATTCACCAGTGAAATAGTCTTTTCCGACAATGGTATGTTCTTTCTGATTAATTGGCACACTGATTCTTTCATCAAATACATAACATTGACCGTCCCATAGTTCTCCTTGAACTTCTGGGTCCTTACCATATGTGACAATGCCACCATGTAGCTGACTCACATCTTCAAAACCTTCTCTTACTAACCAACCAGAGAATTTTTCACAACGTATGCCACCTGTACAATATGTTAAAATCTTCTTACCAGAAAGTTGGTCTTTATGTTCACGTATCCAATCAGGTAAATCACGAAATGCTTCAACATCCGGTCTAATCGCCCCTCTAAAGTGGCCGATATCATATTCATAATCATTTCTTGCATCAATAACAACAGTATCCTCTGCTTGCATTGCTTCAAAGAATGCTTTTGGCTCTAAATATTTGCCTGTGATCTCATTAGGATTGAGATCATCCTCAAGTTTTAAAGTCACTATTTCATTACGAGGTCTGACATGCATTTTCTTGAATGCATGGCCATTCGTTTCATCAATTTTAAAGACCATATCACTGAAGCGTTTGTCGTTTTTCATCATATCTATATACGCATTTGTTTGTTCCACTGTGCCTGAAACCGTACCGTTTATACCTTCTTTGGCAACAAGGATTCTTCCTTTTAATCCGAGCTCACGACATGCTTTTAAATGATGTTTACTAAAGGCTTCAGGATGTTCGATTGTTACATATTTATAATAGAGTAAGACGCGGTATTGATTATTTTCTTCTGTCATTTCTTCCACCTGCTTATTTCTGTTCTTTCATTTGCGATAATAGTTCACTGGGCGTTTCACATTGTATAAACTCGCCATTAACTATTGCATATGGACTTTTCTTGCATTGCTTACAATGTGATTGGCATTCATATTGTTTGTAAGATACCTCTTTACTAGAAAGAAAAGGACCAAATAGCGTAAAGTCTTCATCAGTATAAAAACGATCGAGGTTCTTTTCACAAAATTCTATCGTAACTTGTTCTTTTTTCGAAAAAATTTTATTAAATAATCCCATTTACAACATCCTTTTTTAGATGTCTATTTCATATTTATCCGTAGAATACTATACCATGCTTTGACAAGCATTTTCAAATAGATTTGTAACCATTACCTTTCCCTAATCTCATTCACTATAACTTTTAAACCGTTCGTCAAAGGAGATTTGCTCATACTAGCAATCATTTCTGCTCTATCCAATTCCATTTGTCTTAACGTATGTAATAAGGAACCAATTGCTTCTTCCTCAACTACTTTAGCGAATCCTTTTTGTGCAAAAGACTCAGCATTTAACAATTGATCTCCTCTACTTTGTTTTTTAGATAGGGGAATGATTAACATGGGCATATTTAGTGCTAAAAATTCAAATAACGCATTGGATCCACCCCTTGTGATTACACAATGAGTAGCGGCAAGGATATGTGGTAATTCCTCATGAATATATTCAAATTGTTTATAACCTGCTTTCCCTAGTAAACTTTCATCAACTTGACCTTTTCCACAAATATGCACAACTTGATAGTTACCTAATAGATTCGGTAATTCCTTGCGAACTTGTTCGTTTATCTTTTTAGCACCTAAACTACCACCCATAACAGTAATAATTGGCTTTACACTAGAAAAATGAAGCAACTTTAGGGCCGTGTTTTTATCGCCGTTAAATATTTCTGGCCGTATTGGTGAGCCAATGGCAAACACTTTTTCTCGCGGAAAATAAGCTTTCGCTTCTTCAAACGAAGTGAACACCTTTTCAGCAAACCGTTGGGCAATTTTATTTGCTAATCCGGGTGTTAAATCACTCTCATGGATAAATGCTGGTATTTTTAGCATTTTAGCAGCAATTATTACGGGGACTGATACAAATCCACCCTTTGAAAAGAGCAAATCAGGTTTTATCTGTTTTAAGATTCTCCTTGCGTCAATTACACCTTTCATGACGCGAAAGATATCCCTTACATTCTCTAAGTCTATATATCTTCTTAATTTCCCACTGGAAATTGAAAAATAAGGGACCTCGGTCTTTGCGATTAACTCCTTTTCAATGCCTGTTTTCGAACCTATGTAAAAAAAATCGACTTCGTTCTGTAATTCTGTAATAAGGGCGAGATTAGGGGTAACATGCCCCGCTGATCCCCCTCCTGTTAAAACTACTTTTTTCTTAGCCAACATAAATCATTCTCCTCATTCTCTTATTTAATGGTCTTACTGTTATTTTATTTTCCTAACCCCTCCCATGCAAATTTGATTTCTTCTATTTCAGCCTGAGCTCCTCCCTCATCATGAACATCAATAAAGCCAATTGCGCGGTTTAAACTTGTGCCTATTTGATTCAGTTCATTTTTCTCTACAGAAAACTGCACTCGCATCTGAACAGTTAAAAACCCTTCTTTGGCTCTATTGATTTGTTTTTTTGCACTTTTCCAATCACCTTCGTGAATTGATTGTTCAACTAAAGAAAGCGTCCCTATTACATCATCCCCATCAACAAGTGGTTGTTTAAGAAAATCTCCAGACTTCATTGTGAAAATAAAAATAGCCAATATAAGTAATGGAATCAATTTATAAAGAATAAACTCTTTCATTTACTTCAATCCTTTAAAATCTGTTATATCTACGGGTTTTTTCATTTTATCATGATAAGCGTCAATAAAGAGCATCCCGTTGCTATCAATAATCGCTAGAAAGATATCACTAATTTTTGTATATCCACGATTTTTTAATTCTTTCATCAGCCATTCCTCAGATTTTTGCAATTGCTGCAAATTATTGCGGACAAGCACACCATCATAAATTAATTCCGTCCCTATTCCTTTATATGTAGACTTTAACTGTAAATCTCTTGGGGTAACTGGTAAATAATCCGCTTTTTTTAACACTGATATTTGCCCATCTTTTTCTACAATTGCATAATCTACCTCTTTTAAATCAAATATCCCTTTTTCTCTTAGTTGTTCTTGGAGATCAGAGATACGGTAACGCAGTTTCTTCATAACTTCATCCATAATTTCCCCATCCATAATAACGATGACAGGCTCCCCATCGAAATAGATTGATGCTTGTCGCCACTTCATTGTTACTTTTTGCAGACATAATACAAGAACCGTCCATGTAAATAGCCCCACCCAATATGGCCAAGCATCTGTCGCGATGTCTGCTGAAAGATTTGCGGCCATAGAACCAATCGAGATACCTAAAATGTAATCAAAGAATGTGATTTGACTCACTGTTTGTTTACCTAAAAATCGTGTAAATATAAGTAATGTACCAAAAGCAATAATCGACCTTACAATAACGACCGATGTCTCATTCATTGACTTCACTCCTACAATCATTGCCTTTAGTATGAGCAGAACTAGAAAAAGTATCCAGAAAACCATTGAAGTTTGAGGGGAGTAAATAGATTTTTTACAAATGAAATTTTTTTGTATAGATACAAGGGTTCTTATTTAAAGAATCAAGATTCTCGCACCATCTTCACAAGTTTTGCTTGCTTAGTTAACATCTATTTAATTTTACATTTGTTAGTTGCACAATAGATTGCTTTATCCTTTGTCAATTAATATGCACAACACAAAAAAATGAAGCCTTATTAGACTTCATTTCATTTTCTCCCTATATATCTAATTCTAAGAAAATCGGACAATGATCACTACCCATTGTTTGACAGTGTGCACCGGCATCTTTGATTTGTGCTTTTAATTTTTCCGACACGATAAAATAATCAATTCGCCAGCCAATATTCCGCTCTCTCACTTTGGCCATGTACGACCACCATGTATAGACATCTGTCTTTTCTGGATAAAGGTATCTAAAAGAATCGACAAACCCTGATTCAAGGAGAATTGTCATTTTCCCGCGTTCTTCATCAGTAAATCCTGAATTTCCAATATTGGACTTTGCATTCTTCAAATCAATTGTTTGGTGTGCAACATTTAAGTCCCCTGTATAAATCACCGGTTTTTCCGCCTCTAACGAAAGCAAATATGTTTTTAATTCATCTTCCCATTGTAAACGATAGTCTAATCGGGATAGATCTCTTTTTGAATTCGGTGTATATACATTTACAAGGTAAAACGTTTCAAATTCCAACGTGATAATTCTACCTTCTTCTTGTTCTTCGTTTTCCCCTACGCCATATTTTACTGATAAAGGTTTTTCTTTCGTAAAAATAGCGGTTCCTGAATAGCCCTTCTTAACAGCATAATTCCAATATTGATGATAGCCTTTTAAATCTAATTCAATTTGACCCGCTTGAAGCTTTGATTCTTGTATACAAAACACATCCGCATCCACTTCTGCAAAAAAATCGAGAAAGCCTTTCTTCACACAAGCACGCAAACCATTTACATTCCATGACACAAATTTCATGTTGCTAAACTCCCCTTTATCTCTATCTGACCCTTCTTATTCTATAGGAAGTTTGTCTTTGATAAAAGCCTTGTGATTTGCTATAGTTTTTACGTATAGTTGAAGGAGGAATACTAATGGCTGATCATCAATTTCATTTAAAAGCACACTTTCCAGGATTACGAAATAGCATCGGAACAATCGAAAGTGGACAACTGCATACAAAAGTATCTATTCCACCTGAAATGAACGGTCCAGGAGTAGGGACTAACCCAGATGAAATGCTTCTAGGTGCTGCTGCCACTTGTTATATCATTACATTAGCTGCCATGATGGAAAGAAGTAAATTGGAAAAAAATGATTTATCGATGGACTCAACTGCAATTGTTAACGAAACGAATGGCGTCTTAACTTATAAGAAAATCATTCATAAACCAACCATCGTACTTACTAACCGTGATAATGAACGTGACAGAGATCTTGCTCTGAGATTGGCTAAAAAAGCAGAAGCATCCTGCATGATTTCACGCGCCATACAAGGCAATGTAGATATTGAACTAGAAGTAACCATTAGATAAAAGTTTTGCTTTCAATCCACGTCTCTTACAGGTATTCACTAGAGGCGTGAGGATTTAATAAAACGACACCAACCACTTCTCCGTGATTTCTACAAATCTTTTGGCTGCTGGTGACAGATTAAACTTCATCGCTAATCCTAATGTGCGATAGCTTTCTTCCTTTAATGGCATTACCACACAATTTTTAGGAATGGTTTCTAATAATAATTCTGGCAATATGCTTACACCAAAATTATGAGCAACCATTGACTTAATTGAATCTTCCGCCATTAATTCAAAGCGAATATTTGGTTGGATCTCCGCTTTAGCAAATAAATCTTTTACTTCATGGTACCCCCCATATGTCGGCATGATAAAAGGGATATCCTTTAACTCTTGTACGCTTATTTCACTTCTTTTTGAAAAAGGATGATCTGTTGACACAATACAACGCAAACGGTCTTTTTTTAACGGAATAACATCAAAATGACTGGAGCTATCGACATTAATAAAGCCACAATCTAATTTTCCATTAAGAATCCAACGGTCAATCGCTTCATAATCTCCTTCAATTAATTCAATACGGATATGTGGGTAACTTTGCTCCATTGATTTAATGATTTCGGGTAACCAAGTGGATGAAACACTTGTAAATGTCCCTACTTTTACTGTTCCTTTCATCAAACCCGTTATTTTCGCTGCCTCTTGTTGTACTTGTTCGTCATAATGTAACACCTTACGTATACTTACAAGCATGCTTCTTCCTTCATTCGTCAATGTAAGCCCACCTCTTGAGCGATGAAAAAGCGTGAAACCTAATTCCTTTTCTAAATTAGCCATCGCATGACTGACTGCAGATTGTGTCATCCCTAGTACTTCTGCTGCTTTCGTAAAACTTTGAAGCTCAGAAACCTTGCTATAAATCTCATATTTAACTAAACTCATCTCGCTACTCCTTTTCATGAAATTATTTCATATAAACAATGAAAAAGATTCGTTTTATTAATGTTAATAGATTCATTATAATACATGTAGAAAATCATGAGAATGGAGAAATGGTTATGAGTATGCGCACGAAAGCAACGATTCTTTTAGTTGTGGTAAATTTTTTCTGGGGATTATCTTATATTTTTATGAAGATGGGAATCGCGTCGATTGAACCATTTAACCTTGTCGCATTAAGATGTTTAATTGCCTTTATAATTGCCGCTACCTTTTTTTATCGTTCTTTACGGCATGTAAATATCGAACTTTTATTTTACAGTTTTCTATTAGGCTTCTTATTATTACTTGTGTTCTCTTTAGTTACCGTTGGCTTAACGATGACAGATGCTTCTAATGCCGGATTTTTATTAAGTATGACGGTCATATTCGTTCCGGTGATCCAAAGTATTTTGCAAAGAAAGTTACCAATCGTGCCAGTTAGAATTGGCATCATCATTACATTTGTTGGTATTATCATCATGACAATTACACATTCCTTATCATTCAATTACGGCGATATTTTGTGTATGCTTTCCGCTCTCGCATACGCTATTCAAATTCTGATTATTGGAAGAGTCACTAAGGATCATGAACCTATTACAGTTGGTATCATGCAACTCGGCTTTGCTGGTATACTCGCTCTTGTTTTAAGTAGCTTTTTTGAATCACCAATCCTGCCCCAAAACACAGTTGCTTGGATGAGTATACTTGGACTAGCGATCCTATGTAGTGCCTTTGGCTTTATTTCCCAAGCAGTGGCACAAAAACATACATCACCAACACAAACGAGTTTAATGTTTTCGCTAGAACCTCTCTTCGCTGCCGGTCTAGCTGTTATTATTCTTGGTGAAGCATTTACCATTCGAGATATCATAGGTGCTTTTTTAATTATTTGTGGTGTGATTGTTGCGACATTAGGGAGTTATCGAGTGCCTGTTAAGGTAAAAACTGAGCAAACAATGGAACAAAAAACAGAAAAAATTCTACTTTAGTACAGCCATTAACTTAATATGGAAAGGAGGAAGTTTATGTTATCACTTCGTAGAGTCTTAAAATTACGTGATTTAGAAATCTTTCATGTATGGAAGCAAGAACATTTCTTATCTTATGTAATCATTGAAGATACTAGAAAACCTTTTACAATTGATGATAAAAAACTAGAGCCACTATGTTATATGGATGAAGAAGATATTGATGAGATACTAAATGTTTTCAGAATTTCTATCCTTAATGATGAAAAGTTAAACGAAGAGGATTCGGAAACACTACGATTATATTTTTCGGACTTCGTTAACAATACTCACTTAACAAATTTTATTATGAAGGAATATATTCAAGAAGGTTTGTATGAGAACAAAGACGATATAAAATCCTTTAATAAAGTCCTACAAAGTATTGGTTCAAATTATATAATAGAAGAATTTGATGAAAAAAATTGGATTTATTTATCACAAGACTAAGGTTTCTTATAAAAATAGAGCCGTTCACTTCGTTCAGAACGACTCTACTTTTTTAATTTTTTAAAAATGATTCTATATCAATAACCTTTTTTCATCAAATACACACATAATAAAAGTGAAAGAACGATAAAACTAATTAACGCCATAAAACCGCCTGTAAAAGAGCCTGTTGTTGTACTGAAAAAGCCAACAACCATTGGCCCAGCAGCTGCTACTAAATAAGATACACATCCGAATGTACCGCTTATTCTCCCCATCACTTGGGATGAAGCGACTTCATGGAGCATCGTCATGGTTATCGGTGCTGGCATGTATAATACACTTAATAGAATAATTGTAAGTAGAATAACGACTGTAGTATTCGTAGTGTATAAGAAGCCTACGAAGCAGCCTATGATGATGACACTTGCTACGGCGACAAACGCAGCCCGTTTCATCCATCTATCAGAAAGATAGCCACATACTAATTGAACGATGATGGCAAGAGCATAACCCGCTGCATTAATCATAGCTGAATTAACAAAATCAATCCCTTTTGCTTCTGTTAAATAGCTTGGCAAAAATGTAGAAAATCCAAAAAAACCGATGGAGACGCAAGCATATACTGTTGTTAATATCCAGAACAGAGGACTCGTTAAAACAGATTTAACACTTCCTGTATCGATGTTAGCAGTCTTTTTTACTCCTTGCCCCTTTTCTATATAGTTTACTTCTGCAGCATTAGTTGCATAATGTTCAGATGGTTTGTTTCTAATCATAAAAATAAATATGGCCAAACAAATAAAAGAAATAATCGCTAGTGCGAAATAACTTTCTCTCCACCCAAAAGAGGCGGCAATTAATGCGATCGCTGGAATACCAATAACTGGTCCGATTGCATTCCCTGTAAACCAAAAAGACTGTGCTTTCCCTTGTTCTTGTTGCGGAAACCACTTAGCAGTTAAGGTAAGTGCAATGGGGTATAAAACGCCTTCACCTACCCCTAGTAATGCTCTTGACCATAATAATGCCGTAACCGATGTAGCTACTCCACCGATAATCATCGCTATACCCCAAATGGCTATACCAATCATTCCACTTTTAAATGCGCCGATACGGTCGACTACAAACCCCCAGAAAAACTGCCCTAATGCGTATGTAATTAAAAAGACAGAACTTAATGTTCCCTTGATCACATTATCACTAATAGCTAAATCTTGTAAAAACTGTCTTTCTGCAAATAATATATTAATATTAGATTTATCGATCATTGAAACCGTGAACAGTAGCATTAATGGTAGTGAAATATAAATCCACCTAGCATTTGTTGCCTTTGTCATGTTTTCTTCGTGAAGTACATTTGCCTTTTGCATAGTTGAATCACTCCTTGTGAAAATTGGCATGTTAGTAGAAGAGTGATATAATAAATACACTCTTATTGATGGCTTTCCTAGTAATCTTTAAGATAGAACAGGTATCTTGCAATCAAAGGGATTTCCCACAAAATCCTTTGGAAGATACCTGTTTTTTCCTTTAATTTGTTTGTAGTGCTTGAAAAGATGCCTCTGCTTCCTTAATCCATGTTCTTAACTTATTTGGACTGATAGGTAAATCATTTGTTTTAATTTCTAATGGATGAAGTGCATCTACGATTGCATTTGCTATTGCAGCTGGTGGCGCGATGGCACCCCCCTCACCTACACCTTTTATTCCTAGGCGATTTCTTGTTGATTTGTATTCCTGGTGTGCTTTTGCCACCGTTGGTACTTCCATCGATGTTGGTAATAAATAATCCATATAAGTACCGGTAAGCAATTGCCCTGTTTGGTCATAGACGATTTCTTCGTAAAGAGCTGAACCAATTCCTTGTGCAATACCGCCTTGCACTTGACCATCAACAATCATCGGATTAATAACCGTACCACAATCATGTACAACACTATATTTCTGTAAATCTACAAAACCTGTTTCTTTATCAACCTCCACTTGTGCCATATGAATCGAAGCAGCAAATGTAACCGTTGGAGGGGCAAAATAATGTGTTACTTCTAAGCTTGCTTCCATGCCTGCTGGTAAATTCCCTAATTTAGCAGGCAGCGCCGCTCGCCCAACATCTTGATAGGTGACAAACTTTTCAGGAGAAGTCTCTGCATATATTTTCCCTTCATCAATGACTAAATCTTCATCCGTTTTTAGCAAATGTGCGGCGATTTTTAACACTTTCTCTCTCATTTTTAATGCTGCTTCATAAATAGCTGAACCTGCATTTACTGCGCTTCGGCTTGCGTAAGTTCCTTGGCCCATTGGCAACACAGTTGTTTCGCCAACTCGAACAGTAATATTTTGCGGGTTTACACCCAATCCGTCTGCTGCAATTTGTGAAAATACTGTTTCATGCCCTTGTCCTTGAGGGGTACAGCCTAAATAAGCTGTTACATGACCAGAAGGGTCAATAGAGATATGTGCCCCTTCATAAGGTCCTGCGCCCGTACCTTCTACGTAAGAAGAGATGCCGATACCAACTAGCTTACCTTCTTTCTTCTTCTCTTCTTGTTCTTTTCTAAAAGCATCATAGTCAACTAAATCAACTGCCTTGCGTAATGCATCAGGATAATCGCCACTATCATAAATAAGCTGATGGCCATCTTTTACAAGAATTCCTTGATCATAAGGCATGTCTTCAGCTTGGATCATATTTTTCTTCATAATTTCGATTGGATCTACTTTTAATTTTCTTGCGACGATGTCGATAATTCGATCCATTACAAAGACTACTTCAGGTCTACCTGCTCCCCTAAATGGCACATTAGGTGTTTTGTTCGTTAAGATGACTTCACATTCACTATCATAATTAGGGATTTTATAAGCCCCTCTTAAATGATAAGCACTATTATAAGCACAAGTTAAGGCGAAGAAATTAACAGCACCACTATCAATCACAAAAAAATCCTTAATTGCCGTAATCGTTCCATCCTGTTTAAATGAAACTTTCACATCATGGATTTGATCCCTCGATTGCCTTGCACTTGTTAAATGCTCCATTCGGTCCTCTACCCATTTTATCGGCCTCTGCAATTTTTTAGCCAAGTAAGGAATAACAATTTCTTCTGGGTGAACTCCACCTTTTGGTCCAAATCCGCCTCCAACATCAGGTGCTGTAACACGAATACTTAGATCGGGTAATGACAAACAATGTGCTAAAGTAGATCTGATTTCATAAGGCATTTGCGAAGAAGACCAAACTCTCAGCTCTTGATTTCTTGTATCAAATTTCGCCACTACTCCTCTTGTTTCTAACGGATTTGATCCGAGTCGGGGGGTGCGAATTTTTTCATTCATTATATAGTCCGCCTCGGCAAATGCTTGCTCAACATTACCTGTTGTCACATGAAAATGGGACTGAATATTATTTTCTAAATGTTCTTGTATAAGAATTGCATCCTCTTTTCGCGCCTCATATGGGTCAACAAGGGGTTGTAGCGGCTCATAAGTTACTTCAACTAGATCAGCTGCATCTTCGGCGATGTAACGGGTTTTCGCCACAACAATTGCTACAGATTGGCCAACATATGTAACTTTCTTCTTAGCTAAAATATCTTCATAGTTAAAGTTGATTGTTGGCGATATAGCCTCAACCAAATTGGGTGGTAAAAAACAATGTGATTCAAATTGCGTCAATGGTTTTAGGTCTTCAATATCTTTTGCAGTAAATATCCCATAAACACCCTTTAATGCTTTTGCAGCCTCTATATTTATGTCCACAATCTTCGCATGTGCATGAGGGCTTCTTACAAATACTGCCTCTGCCATATTGGTTAAACTAATATCACCTACAAACATGCCCGTTCCAGTTAAAAGGCGATAATCTTCCTTTCTGTGCATGCTTTTTCCGATATATTTATGCATGTTTCTCCCTCCTTTTATACCGTTTGATGTGTAACTTGCTTTACTGCTTTAACAATATTCGCATAGCCTGTACAACGGCAAAGATTTCCTGAGATGGCTTCTCGAATTTCTTCTTCTGTCGGATTCGGATTTTCTTTCGTAAATTGCGTTAATGTCATTAAGAACCCTGGTGTGCAAAATCCACATTGGAGGGAATGGCAATCCGTAAATGCTTGTTGAAGAGGATTTAATTGTCCATCTTCACCAGCAAGCGATTCAACCGTTTCAATTGTAGCCCCATCTGCTTGAACAGCTAGCATTAAACAACCTCGAACCGCTTCACCGTTTAAAAGTATTGTACATGCCCCGCATACGCCATGCTCGCATCCGACATGTGTGCCTGTTAAAAATAATTCTTCTCTTAAGAAGTCTGTTAATAAGAGCCTAGGTTCTATATCTCTTTCCACTTTTTCACCATTTACATTTAAAGAAATATTTACTTTATCCAACCTTCTCTTCTCCTTCCCATGCTCTTGCTATTGCTTCTTCTATTGCACGTTTTAATAGGGTACCAATAAGTTCCCTGCGATAATCAGCACTTCCGTGCAAATCTCCTTCTGGGTCCACACACTCACTCGTTAATTCAGCTATTTCTTTTAATAAAGCTTCTGTCACTTCTTTTCCTATTAATAATTCCTCAGCTTCTTCTATTATAAGAGGAACTGGATTGACACCACCTACAGCTAGTTGTGCCTTTTGAATAAGTCCTTGGTTATCAAGTTCAATTACTGCTGCAGCAATTGCTAAGCCAAAATCTCCATGTCTCCTCGCCACTTCTACAAAAGAATGCCCCACTCTCTCTCCTTGTGTCATAATTGGAAAGCGGATTTCTTTCACTAATTGATTTGTTTGTAATGACGTCAGGAGATAAGTGAGAAAAAAATCTTCAGGACCGACAACTTCCTCTTCATCCACTGAAGCAATCACAATCTCACCTCTTAATGTTGTCAATACACACGGTAGTTCTGCCGAAGGATCACCGTGAGCTACACTGCCACCAATTGTCCCACGATTGCGAATTTGTTTATGACCTACCCACTTAATTGCATCAATAAGCAACGGACATTTTTCTTTAATTAATAGTGAATTTTCCACTTCCACATGCCTTGTCAGTGCACCAATGGCAATATATCCATCCTCTTCACGAATATAATTTAACTCCTTTATTCCGCTCACATCGATTAAAAAGTCAGGGGTGGATAGCCTCATATTCAGTACAGGTATTAAACTCTGTCCCCCAGAAATGATTTTACAATCATCTCCGTATTCTTCTAGATAGGTTAATGCCTCATTAACACTTGACGGTTTTAAATATTTAAATTTTGATGGTTTCATGCTTGTGCCACCCTTTCGTTACGCCTTTTGTAAAGTGATTTGTTTCTCAACATCTTTAAAAAAGTTTCCAGCAATAAATTTCGCCACACCGCTCATTACTCTGCTTCCTACACCAGCAATCATGCCGCCAACTTCAGCATCACATTCCCATTTCACTTCACATTTTTCTTCATCAATTGCAGTAATATAGCAATCCATTTTTGCTTTAACAAATCCTGGTTTCCCACTCCCTTCTGCTATTAATTGATAGTGTACAGGTGCTTCGATATCTTCAAGTTTTACATTCCCTTTGTAATCCCCTTTAACTGAAGCGATGCCCAATTTCATTTCAACATCATAGGTTCCGTCCTCTTTTAACAGTAGGCTTTTGCATCCTGGAATAGCTTTTTCTAATATTTGAGGGTTATGAAGTGCATCCCAAACATCTTTATTATTTTTTTTCATTTTCACTTGACCTGATAAGATCATTATTTTCTCCCCTTTACACTTTTTGAATTGTGCTAATAGTAATAATATTAATTTTTTCAAAAAATTTTGTCAATAAAATACGGATGTTTTTGTTTTGTTAACTAAATAACGTTTATTATATAAAACATAAATGTGTAAATAAGTTTGTTTTAGATAAAGAAATCTATTTTTTGTTTTGAATGTAAAACTACAATTTTATTTTAGCTTTTCATACTCTTTTATTGTGTCTATATCTAATAGAATACCGCGATCATTCACTGCTATTTCTTCCTTATATGGGATGGTCTGAATAAAGTTCTTTCCACTTTGTTGTTGAATCGATTGAATCATTGTATTATTGATGTTTGCAAAATAAACAGGATGGCCAGGCGTTTGATCATATGATGGCCTTATAGATATTGGATGATTTTTATCTCTCGCTAACTGCTGCCCTCTTTGAATAATCATTTCACTTGTTTCCTTTTCTATAAAGGGGGTGTCTCCTAAAAATACGAGTGCATCTTCCTTTGGAAAGGCAACTTGGGTAAGTCCTTTGTACAGTGAAGACGATTGACCATTGGCATAATCCGAATTATAAGCCCAAGAAAAGGAAGGGTCGTTTATCTTTATTTCTTCCATAATGGTAACTGCATCATGACCAATAACAGCTATCACTTCTTTACAATGTAACTTTAATACTTGTTCAATGACATAATGAAGCATAGTTACCCCTTTAAACGGCAGCAACTGCTTCGAGCGCCCCATTCGCGTAGATAATCCTGCTGCGAGAATAATTGCTTTTATTGGACGTTTATGATGATTGGTGGATAAATTCCGCACCTTGTAGAAAGCCTCCTTTATGTCTTGTTCTAACTGCAATCACTTCAGCAACAATACTAATAGCAATCTCCTCAGAGGATACGGCTCCAATATCAAGTCCAATTGGACTATGCATTCTTTGTAAGTCTGTATACGTGAAGTGACAACCTTCCAAATAAAGCTGCTCGAGGATTTTGATACGTCGTGATTTCGGCCCTAAGACGCCTATATAAGGAGCCAGTGAAGATAAGGCAAATTTTAATGTCTGCTTATCTTTCTCAACATGATGATTCATAACGACAATATATGTACGATTTGTTACACGAATACAACCTGAGAAATCCTCTGGTCTAGCTATTATTCTTTCGGCATGAGGAAACCTTTCTTCATTGTTATAAAGGCTTCTTTGATCAATGACAACCGTTTTCATCCCGCATTCTGCTGCATATTTAACAACTGGTATCGCATCATGTCCTGCACCAAACACCATCAAAGTAGGTGATGGAACAAATACATCGAAGAATATGTCTACATCTAATTCATTCTCATCTTGTATCATTAAACTTTCTGATTGCGGGTTGGATTGCCCTAACTTTTCTTTAGCAATGGATAAAGCAGCCAATTCCAATGCTTGATCATAGAAAGATCCAATTGGGGGTTGATTTTCTAGATAGCAAATCCGATAATTTTTTTGTGACAAGCTAGCTTCTGTAATGGTCATTAAAACAGCAGCTTGTTGTTGGTCAATGGCATCTAGCCAAGCATCAAAAGGAGGCAATTTCTTTTGCACATTCATCCACCTCCTCAATATTCTGTATTATATACATTAATGGTTCAATATAGATATGAACCGTTCCTGGACAGCCAAGACCTAACCCCCATACCTCGTCTTCATCTAATTGATACGTTTTAATTATTGGGGTTTTTGTCTCTATTACTTCCTTGGCTATTTCTGCTACATCTGCTTCTAAACAGCCCCCCGATATTAATCCGACAGTAACTCCATCCTCATCGATTAGCATTTTTGCCCCTTCTTTTCGATAAGCCGATCCTTTTACTTTAATAACTGTTGCTAGCGCACAAGGAAGCTTCTTAGCTTTTAGTTTTTGTATTGCCCTCATTACTTCCAGCTGTTCATTTGTCATCGACATCACCCTCCAATGCGTATATATTTAATAGTAAAGATGAAAATTGGAATGTTTTACCTATAAAACAAAGTTTCCGATATAGAATAATATAATCGTTACTTCTTGACTATGTCAATTAAATTTTTAGAAAATTTACAATAGATTACTATTTGAAATTTTTGACTTTTTATTATGGAGGTATTCATTTGAAAAATCCTACATTATCCAATTATTGGCTTTCTCCTCACTCCCCTGAATGGTATAGGCAAATAAGCAAGAACGGGAATGCATACATTTATCCATGGCAATCTACAATTGATTCACCTATTGCAGAGAATATCTTTGATCAACTCGTCTGCTTACATACAAAAGATAAAGTCGCCCTTGATTTTGGCTGCGGTGAAGGAAGATTCACAAAAAAATATGCTTTATATGCCAAGCAAATGATTGGTGCCGATTCTTCTACGCAATTTATTCAGACGGCAATGAAGACAAAGCCCGATAATACATCCTTTATTGTTGCTCATTCAAAACATGTACTTCCTTTTAAACGAGCATTCTTTGATATTGCTATTATCCGTAAAGGGCCTATTTCCATTTATCATCATTTACCTCTTTATGTAAAAGAAGGAGGGCTCATTTTAGGGTTGCACCCTGGTGAAAATGAAGGAAAAGAGTTATCAAACTGGTTTCCTAAACTTTTTCCAAACAACCAACATAACATACCCATTCAACAACATCTCACAAAGATCTTTACAAAGGCTCCTTTCAGGAAATTTGAAATTCACCCGTATCATACGATTGAATATTTACATTCACCCCTTGATCTCATCCACTATCGTTGCTTTGGACAAAAAAAAGAAATCTATGAAGTAGTTAGCTCCGACATACGAGAGATCACTAACATTTTCAAGAAACATCAAACAGTTAAAGGATTACCTATCACCTATGAACGATATATAACAATAGTACACGTGTAAATCCCTTACAATTCTATGGATTAAAGTCATTATTAGAGTAAATATTGGCCTCCCTGCAAGTAGGTAGACCCAGTTTTTATTCTCTAAGGGATAAAAGTATGATTCTTAGGTATGTGTTACTTATAACTCTAGCATGTCTTTTATTTTCAACTTTTTTTGCGGTGGTCATAATTGCTGGATTCTTCTAAAGACAAGATTGGTAACCTTATATAACACGATGACTGATCTTTGATGGAATATAAGATAATAAAAGACTAATCAGTACCTTGTTTATACAGCAAGGTACTGATTAGTCTTCTTCTTTAAATATTTCATGTAAATATCTCTCTCTATTTTCCAAGAAGTATTTCGTTATTTGGTAATGATCTGTTTCTTCATACGTTGTTTCCGCAATGCTACCTTCATCGAAATTTAAAATTGTTGCTCCTGGAAAGCCAAGTAGTATCGGAGAATGGGTGGCAATAATTAATTGGCTTTCTTCTGCTGAGACAATATCATGCATGATTCTAAGAAAAGCAAGCTGCCTTGCAGGCGATAATGCCGCTTCAGGTTCATCTAACAAATAAATACCCTCTCCATCAAAACGATTCAGAAAGAGTGATAGAAACGATTCTCCATGTGATTGTGCATGTAATGACTTGCCACCATAACCACTATATCCTGTTGGGCATTCCCGTTCTAATTCATCAATATGTGAAGAAAACTGATAAAAAGATTCGGCTCTTAAGAAAAAGCCATTTGTTAACTTCGGCATCCAAGAAAGCCTAATGTGGGCAGCTAAGGAAGATTCGGAGGCATGTAATTCATAACTATTACTTCTACTCCCTCCAGCCACATTAAAACCGCATTGATGGGCAATGGCTTCTAATAAGGTTGACTTGCCAGAACCATTATCACCTACAAAGAATGTTACAGGTGACTTAAATTGAATTTCATCCATTGATGCAATCGTGGGAATGGATAAAGGATAGGTATTTTCATGACTACTACTTATTTTCTTTATTTTTCTTAGCAAGGTCTCTCCTCCTGTTTTTAGGATGTCTCATCTAAGCATTTACTAAAAATATGCCATTGTCTATGGTATGATAAACATATCTTTCCAGAATCGAAATTTCTCATAAGAAAAAGAAGGTCTGCACATGAACAAAAGCTATTCACTATTGCTAGCAGTTATTATTGCCGTAGCAGGTGGGGGCATCTTCACCCTACTTCATATCCCTGTAAGCTGGCTATTAGGATCCATAACAAGTATTATGCTTTATTCTATAATATCAAAGAAGACGTTATACTGGCCAAAATCTTTTAGAAACATCGGGATCTTTATAATTGGATACAGTATGGGCCTTTCATTAACAAA
Source organism: Cytobacillus sp. OWB-43 (assembly GCF_034651445.1). NCBI lineage: Bacteria > Bacillati > Bacillota > Bacilli > Caryophanales > Bacillaceae > Cytobacillus > Cytobacillus sp. OWB-43. Next base: position 1,112,387 of record NZ_JAYEFF010000001.1, read on the forward strand.
AGAAGCGATGGTGTTCATCTTGCACCAACTACCCTCCATGTTATTTTTAACAGTACTTATTATTGGGTTCAGTTTAATCACTTCATTCTTCATAGCAAAATTAACCGGTATCCATTATCCATCGATATTGCTTGGTAGTATTCCTGGCGGTTTGTCACAAATGCTCGTATTAGCTGAAGAAACAAAAGAAATGAATGTGACTGTTGTTACTTTCTTACAAGTAGTAAGATTAATACTTATAATCTTTTTTGTTCCTTTTCTCATATTTGGTCCGTTCTTCCATAATGGCGGTAATATTTTACCAACCTATGAACATACGGCTAGTTGGCAGCAGTTACTACCTGACATTATTCCATTTATGATTCTATCATTTATTTTAGCTATTATTTTTAAGAAATGGAACGCACCAACCCCATTTCTTCTCGGTCCTATTATTGCAACAAGCCTCATGACACTGCTTAATATCAATGGTCCTGAATTACCTAACAGCTTACTTGAGATTGCACAAGTTTTTATTGGTATTAACATTGGTCTCATGATGCATCCAGAAAAACTTGAAAACAAATGGAAATTATTAAGCTTAGGTGCATTGAGCAGCGCTTTATTAATTGTCATTTCGATGGTTCTCAGCTTTCTTCTTAGTCATTTTTATGGGTTTTCCCTTGCTACAAGCTTCTTAAGTTTATCACCTGGCGGAATGGATCAAATGGCTATTATTGCCCATGAAGTCGATGCACAGTTAGCTGTTGTAACCGGCTATCAACTCTTTCGGGTATTTTTCATCTTCTTTATTGTACCACCTTGTTTAAAATATCTATTTTTTCGATATAGGAAAGAAAAAGGGTAACCAGTTGGTGACCCTTTTTGCCTATCCCAAATGATCTACCCTCATCTCAGGACCATTTACCCATTCCTTCCTAAATCTGTTTTTTATCTACAAAATTCATTGTCAAAATAGTCAATTTCCTTATAAAGTGCCTACATTTGTGGAATAACGTCTTGTTTTGATATCTTTTGTCAGCAGGCAGGAAAAGACGGGCTACAATGCGGAATAGCTAATTATACGGAATTTATTATGTAGTTCGGAATCCCCTTCCGAAAGATGAAAAATTACACTATGATGAAAGGGAGTTATTCATGAATCAAATTATGCAAGCATATACCATTAATGAAGTATCTAAACAATTAAATATTCCGCCGGGAACACTAAGACAGTGGGAAAAAGATTTAAAGGATATATTAGTTATTCCCCGATCTAAAAATGGGGCAAGATATTATACAGATGAAGAAATTAGCTTACTAGACACCGTGAAAAAGATGCGTAATCAAAATTTAAGTCAAAAAATGATTCGCAGATTACTTAAGCAACATCTTGATTCAGAGTCAATAGCAGACCAACAAGAGAACCCCTTAGAAACATCATTGAATCCTATACTACATGAAGCAACAACTGAGCAAGATCATCATCCTCTCAATATCGAACAACTATCTATGGTCATGACACAATTCCAGGACCATTTATTACAAGAGATCAAGCAAGAATTAAAAACGAACTTTAAAAAAGAAGTTGTAGAAGAAATGAAAATGGAGCTTTCCAAAAATTCTCTTCATACTGTTAAAACCATTTCAGACTCCATCTATAAATCCAACGAGAAGACGAAAGCAGAAATTCAAGAAATGACTGACGAATGGAAGCATGCTTCAAAACAAAGCTCCGGAGCGCTCGAAACCTTGTCAAAAAGAGTTGCGAAACAGTCGAAGCGAACGACAGACCAGATGCACTATATCACGAACAAAATTACCGAATCCTCAGAAGCATCCTCTGAAGAGTTCAAAACAATGATTCATTATATTTCTAGCTCGCAAGAATTAACAGGTACAGAATTTAGCAATGAAATAAATGAATTAAAAGAGAGCATGAATGCCGATCGTGATATTTATGTCGAAACAATGAGAAAAGAACATGAAGAATATTTACATCGATTACGTGAGCGAGAAGACGCATTTCAAGATATGATGCTATCTTTCCGAGATGCTGCAGCGAGTAAGCAAGAAAAAAAATGGTGGCAAAAGTGGAAAAAATAAATTCGTAGGGGCGAGTATCCCCTCAATATAAAGGGGTTTTTATCAAATGAAAAAACAGCAAAAAGCGCATCATGTGGATGAATTATTAGTTACAATGGACAATGATCATCATCGTGTAGATTTTCGTCTAGATGAACTGGAATCGAAAATGGAGATGTTAAAAAGAAAACTTGAAAAATTTGAACACAAAATGCAAATGCTTAAAGACTAACACGCCTGATAATACCCTCTAAAAGAAGCTGGGACATATATATTCTAGCTAAAGATTTATCCGAATGAACAGGAGTATACAACTTCTAATCATTCGGTTTTTTTGTGTGATTTATATCCTATATGAAAAGAATAGTGGAATGGAGCGGAAGACACTCGACTCCTGCGGAAAATAGAAGGAAAGCTGAGACCCGGCAGGCAATGCCGAGGACGCTCAAGCCCCTCCCCGCGGAAAGCGAGGGTCTGTTTGTGCAATGGAACGGACTTGTTTTCATCTGATTTTTTATAGATCCTAATTTGTTATTGTTCGTTTTTGAGGTTAGGTCATTTAGTTATGTTCCAGCCCTTTTTTAGTTAATCTTCTTAAAAGCGGTCCCATCCCCCATTTATTCAGGGTATTATCTCTCCATTCAATGACTTCTCATACTATTAGAAAGCCAAAACATTTATCCTTTAAAACAAAACTATATTTTCATAAACAGATTATGTTATTCTGTAAATAACAGGAAATACACCCTTGGTGGATAATTATGGATAAGTCGAATGAGTTGTTACCTATGTTTAACGAGACTATAATTTAGGCAATAAAGAGTAGTATCAAGGTTAGAAAGGAATTCTATTTTGAAAAAGATTAGTATATTTTTCTTAATATGTTTACTTATTTATATAAGTTGGCCGTCAATTCGTGAAGCTCTAGGGGATAAAACCAACGAACACTTGAAAGAAATTCAATCATCTATTGAAGAAAAAGATGTTCAAGGCTTTACAGAAGATGCTGTTACTGCTTTTAATCAAATGATTATCAATTTTGAACAATGGATCCAGCCTTCACCTAATGACTCTCCTCCGGCAGAAGATGAATCAATCGAGAAGCCCGCATTATCTAAACCTGATAGCCAAACAATCTCAGTCTATAATTTTGAAATCGGTGAGAAGAAAGCGGAAGTTGAGAATTCATTAGGATCCCCACAAAGAATTACAGCAAATGAATACGGTAGTAAATGGCATGCTTATCATGATAATTATCATCACTTCATCATGATTTCCTATGATGAAAATGAATTAATTAATGGCATCTATACGAATCAAGATTTAATTACTTCTAAAAACGGCTTTCAAATGAATATGACAAAAGAGGAAGTAACAGAAATATTCGGGGAACCGATTAGCGCGATTCGTAAAGGTATAACCAATTATCAATATGCAACCGATAGTAATTATGCACTTTATGAGGTCGATGATAGTTATTTAACCGTTTTCTATGATATTCATGAAAATAACCAAGTAACTGCCATTCAATTAATTGGTAAAGAGCTTGAACTTAATAAAGTTGGTTTCTATGGTGAAAAAAGTGCAGCTTTAAAGGAAGGTTTTGAATTCCAGTTATTTGATTTAACAAATGCTGAGAGAGTTAATTATCGTTTACCTACATTAACTTGGGATGATCCCGTGAGACAAACAGCTAGAGATCATAGTGCTGATATGGCTGTTAATAATTATTTCGGTCATGATAACTTAAAAGGTGAATCACCGTTTGACCGGATGAATGCGGATGATATTCTGTTTCGAACAGCTGGCGAAAACTTAGCCTATGGCCAATTTAGTAGTATTTTTGCCCATGAAGGCTTAATGAATTCTGCTGGACATAGGAAAAACATCCTTAAAGAAGATTACCAGCTTCTTGGTGTTGGGGTGGCATTTAATGATGATAACCAGCCTTATTTCACAGAAAATTTTTATACGAAAAGATAAGCATGCAGAACTGCTCTGACATGCTCTTTTTCATACTGCAAACCATTTAATATAACTATTCACACTTAAGACAAACGTTTAAATGAGCTTTCCTTTAATGATCATATCAGGTAACATTTTATAACCGAATCATTCATTTTAAAAGCAGATAATTTCATTCATGTAATAGAAGTTGCTACAATATGTACAGATACTAAAAAGAAAGTAGCTGAAAACGATGTCAACGATAAAATATTCTGTTTTAGATTTAGCACCAGTCCTTGAAGGTGGATCACCTAGTGAGTCATTAGCGAACTCGCGCGATTTAGCCAAACATGCAGAAAAATTAGGTTATACGAGATATTGGCTGGCCGAACACCATAATATGCCGGGCATTGCTAGTTCAGCCACATCTATTGTCATAAGTGATATTGCCCGCGCTACCAATACAATTAGAGTAGGATCTGGGGGCATTATGTTACCGAATCACTCTTCTTTAGTGATTGCTGAACAATTCGGTACACTCGAATCACTTTACCCAGGAAGAATTGATTTAGGCTTAGGTCGTGCGCCAGGTACTGACCAACTTACTGCGGCGGCATTAAGAAGGACTCGACGAACAGATGCCGAAGATTTCCCTCAACAAGTGGAAGAATTAAGAACTTACTTTGATCCTTCACGCTCGGAACAACCATTACCAGTTAGAGCGGTTCCAGGAGAAGGCTTGAATATTCCAATATGGTTACTCGGTTCAAGTGGGTATAGTGCGCAACTTGCGGGTCAGCTAGGTTTGCCTTTCTCTTTTGCTAGCCATTTTTCACCGGACAATACATTACCAGCAATTGATCTATACCACCGGAGCTTTAAACCATCTGATGTATTAAAAGAACCTTATGTAATGATTGGTGTGAATATCATTGCAGGGGAATCAAACGAAGAAGGACAATACCTAGCAAGCTCTCTTTATCAATCTTTCTTAGGCATGATGCGTAATAAACGTGGAAAGATGTTGCCTCCTGTTGAGAATATGGACGAAGTTTGGACACCTATAGAGAAACAATTATTACAACAACAATTAGGTTCTTCCATTATTGGTGGTCCTGAGAAAGTGAAAGAAAAGCTTGAAATATTCCTTGGCGAAACTGGCGCAAATGAGATCATCGTCAATGCTCAAATCTATGACCATGATAAAAGAAAAGCATCTTATCAGCATGTGGCAAATGTAATGAAGGAAATAAACGCTTAAGAACTTTGAACATCGAAAGCAAACAAAACTACTTGAAATCTAGTTTGCATGTTTGCTTTCGAACCCATTGTTCTCTTTCATATGCGATCGTACTTAGAAGTCTGGGTTACATGGTTTTAGTTGTGGTACGGAGCACCCTTCCTCATCCATCATTTTGATTCACTTCCGATCTTCTTCCCTAGAAAGTGAATCAATTTTTGCTTCAGCTAAGCGGCGATAAAGATTGCTCATATGAACCAATGAGTTAATCATTAATACCTCTTTCATTTCATTGTTCGGTTGGGGGATTTTTTCATTATAATTTTGAGCAATCGATTTCTCCATCCAGTCAACATTTTCATTAAATTGTTCTTCATTCTCATTTATCATGTCAACATACATATCATAAACGTCTTCTATATTCACTCCTTCTTTTTGCACTTCCTCGTTCAGACTCTCTAACGTTGTTTTAATGTCCTGAATCGATAATATACCTTTCAGTTGATAAATAAGGCTCATCGTTAATATATGTTCTTTACTGTAACGCTTATTTTTAATGGGTGGTAATAGTTTTCCTTTGGCATAATTATTAATCATTGTTTTTGTTAAGATTTTCTCATCTTCATTTCGTTTATAAGAATGGTAGTTTTGTTCAAACAGTTGTATGACTTGATCCATATATAAAGCGATAGACGGAATGTCTTCCATGCGAATAGGCTTTCCTTGTCTGATTTTTTCTTGTTTTTCCATCATTTATCCCTCATTATTTTTCTTACTATCATACATCCTATCATTAGAAATGTAAATGTTGACTATATATTATAGTTAGTAGTAATATTATATGTAGTATTAAAAACTACTTATAATATTATTAGGGGTGTTATCATGTCGTTTATAAGAGAACCCATCAATAGCTTAACTCATTTCGTTGGCGCAATATTGTCATTTATAGGTTTACTGGCCTTAATCATCAAAGCATCATTACATAACGGAACAAACATTGCCATATTCTCCGTTACTTTTTTCGGTATTAGTATGATGTTACTTTATCTCGCTTCCTCCACTTATCATGGGGTGAGAGCAAAACATACAGTTATTGCTTTCTTGAGAAAAGTTGACCATTCAATGATTTTCGTTTTAATTGCTGGTTCTTATGCACCTTTCTGTTTAATCGCACTTGATGGCGTATTAGGAATAAGTTTATTCGCTTTCGTTATCACGACATCCATTCTTGGTGTATTATTTAAAATGGTCTGGTTTAGTTGTCCTAGATGGTTATCCACTTTTTTATATATTCTTCTTGGTTGGGTTATCATCATCGCCTTCCTCCCATTAAGTAAAGCATTGAGCACAGCAGGTCTCGTATGGTTAATTCAAGGGGGCGTATTTTACACAATCGGTGGCGTTATTTATGCGGTCAAACCTAAATTCATGGAATTTAAACATATGGGGTTTCATGAGATCTTTCATATCTTTATCTTATTAGGAACGCTTTGTCACTTTATTAGCGTATATGGCTATGTTCTTTAATAAATTGATTGGTCATGGCAATATTATGTTTGTGTAAAAAAATGAAGGGCTAAGTGAGATAGATGTCTATTTTACTCATTAGCCCTTCTATTCTTTATTTAATTAACTTTTTTAATAGCTTTAATGACTTTTCACTCGGATACCGAAATGGAAAATCCACTTTTGTTGTTTGTTTTAAGATGCTTTTATAATGCGTAAATGCATCAAAACTTGCCCGTCCGTGATAAGATCCAATTCCACTATTGCCTACACCACCAAATGGTAAATGTGGGGAACTTAAATGCATGACTGTATCATTGATACAACCACCACCAAAAGAAATTGATTGCAAGATTTTTTGCTGGACTTTTTTATCATCTGAGAAAAGATAAAGTGCTAGCGGTTTCGGTTGTTCATTTATTTTGCTAATGACATCATCTAATTCCTTATAACACAATACTGGAAGGATCGGACCGAAAATTTCATCTTGCATAATCGGATCTTGCCAATTAATTTCAGTTAAGATGGTCGGTTCGATCAGATGATTTGATTCATCCACTCTCCCCCCATAATAAGATTGACCATTAGTTAAAAATGTAGAAAGCCTTTTAAAATGCTTCTCATTGACAATCTTTGTGTAAGATGTATTTTCTATTGCATTCTCTCCATAAAGACTTTCTATCTGAGCTGTGACTTCCTTAAGAAACTTGTCATGAATCTCTTGATGGACATAAACAAAATCGGGTGCTACACATGTTTGTCCAGCATTTAAGAATTTCCCCCATACTAACCTTTTGGCCGCATGGTTTATTTGGGCATCATGATGAATAATTGCTGGACTTTTTCCTCCCAGTTCTAACGTAACAGGTGTTAAATGATTAGCGGCTGCTTTCATAATGTGTCGACCCACTGCTACACTCCCAGTAAAGAAAATATGATCCCAAGATTCTTCTAACAAATTTTCACTAACTTCTACGCCACCTTCCACAACTGTAATATATTCAGCTGGAAAATGCTCCTCGATAAGGTGAGCAATTAAACGAGAAGTGTGAGGTGTTAATTCGGAAGGTTTGATGACTGCTGTATTGCCTGCGGCGATTGCACCAATTAATGGCGCAATCGCTAATTGAAAGGGATAGTTCCATGGTGCAATGATTAATGTATTACCATATGGCTCAGGATAAATCATACTTTTTGAACCGAACGTAGTTAAAGATGATTTTACTTTTGCAGGTCTCGACCACTTCTTCACATGTTTAATTGTAAATTTTATTTCCTCTAGTAAAACAGCAATCTCTGTTAAAAAGGAGTCAAAAAATGATTTCCGTAAATCTTTTTGCAAAGCATCCGCTATGCTGCTTTCGTTCTCCTTAATTAAACTTCTTAATGTATATAATGCGTCCAATCGGTATGTAAGTGCTTTTGTTTTACCCGTATGAAAGAATGCTTTTTGCTGTGCTAAAATATTTTTTTTCATGCTCTTCCCTCTTTCTATTTTCAATTTTATATACCTCCTGCAGGAAAATGGTTTTACACTCTTGAATATATACTAAAAAAATGAGGTGAATCCTATGCGAAAAAAACTGCCATATTTGATTCTTCTATTTGCTATTCTTTATATATTTTTTATACCTGAGGAACCGACAGTCCTAAAAATCTTTTTCAAATTAGTACCGATGATTCTTATTATTCTATACACCTATCGCAATCGGCAAGAAACTAAACCTACTCACTACTATTTTATTTTTTTAGGACTTATTTTTTGTATGTTCGGTGACGGTCTACTCATTTGGTTTGTGGTTGGATTAACCGCATTTTTAATCGGTCATATATTCTATACGATTGGCTTCTTTAAGATCTGGGAATACTCTTTAGCTAGGTTTCTTTCTTTTATTCCTATTCTTGCCTATGGTATCTTTATGAGTTCTGAATTTGTGGAAGCTCTTCACAACCGCAATGAAAATGAATTGATTATACCAGTTATCCTTTATATCGCTGTCATATCATTGATGTTTTGGTCTGCTATTATGTCAGGGCAATTGTATGCCATCATTGGTAGTTTACTCTTTGTCATTTCTGATAGTGTGTTAGCTTGGAATAAATTTATTTCTTCCATTCCTTTCTCTGGAAGCATTATTATGATTACCTATTATTTAGCACAATTTTTAATTGCTTTTAGCTTGCTTCATACAGTCAAACAAGTGAAGATACAGAAACCAATTTCACCCATAGGAACAAAAGGATAATTTTTCAAATTTATGTTAAAATAAAGAAATAACCTAAATTGGGCATTAGCATAAAATAACAATAAGCAAATTTATTTCACTCTCCCTTTTAGGCTTAACTAGCTATACTCTATCTTACATTGTAAAAGGAGGATACCAGTATGAACAAGAAACAGCATTCTTTTCATTCACAAGATAATGGCGAAAATCATGAAAATGAATTAGAGACAGTTGAGACAGCTGCTGAAAGAATTGAAAGAAAACCAGAATTTGATACGTTCGGGACGGGGTTAAATGGTTACGGAAATTAAGAACAAAAAAATGATGGTGATTCATTTTAAAGATGAATCACCATCATTTTTTATGCCGTAACCTCTTCTTGCTCATTACTTTCCTGTTTCTTCTTCTTCACTGGCATTAAGCTTCTTTCCAACCAGCCCATTATCACATCTGCAATTACTGCCATAAATGCTGTTGGAATAGCTCCAGCTAAAATGATTGCCGTTCCGTCTTGCGCATTTGTTCCACGCATAATAATATCACCAAGTCCCCCAGCACCAATAAAAGTACCTATTGTTGCAATACCAATCGTAATGACTAGAGCTGTTCGAAGCCCTGCCATAATGACAGAAAGAGAAAGCGGGATTTCTACCATTCTTAATATTTGCCATTTTGTCATACCCATTGCTTTACCTGACTCTATTAAAGTATGATCTACATTCCTAATTCCTGTGTAAGTATTCTTAATAATAGGCAATAAGGAGTATAGGAATAGTGCAAAAACGACTGTATTTGTTCCAAGGCCCATCACAAGCATTAATACTGCGAGCATAGCGAGTGCAGGGATCGTTTGAATAACATTGGCTAACGAGAGAACTACACTACTCAAACGTGAATATCTTGCTATCAAGATGCCAACAGGAATACCTACTATCGCTGCAAATAAAACCCCGTAGGCTGACATTAGAAAATGTCTAAAGAACTGTTCCCATACATAAGAACCGTTATTTGTAAAATAAGTAATTAAGTCAGAAAACACATCCATTTAAGCCACCCCCTATTCCTTATCACGGAAATAATTATTTTCTTCTAAAAATTCTTCAGCAATGATTGCGGGTTCTCTTAATTCCCCATCTGCTGCATAATTTAATTCTTGCATTTTTTCTGTACTTATTTTTCCAACTAATCTCTCTAATAATGGATCAAGTTCAGGGTACTTCTCTAAAATTTCTTTACTCGCAACAGTAGAGGAATCATATGGAGGGAAGAAATTCTTATCATCTTCTAATACTTTTAAATTAAAGGCTTTTATACGTCCATCCGTCGTGTAAGCTAAAACGACATCCATTTCGCCCGATGCCGCTGCTTGGTAAACAAGTCCAATTTGCATAGGATACACATTCGAAAAATCAAAACCATATGTTTCAACAAAACCATCATATCCATCTCCTTCACGATTCAACCATGAAGTATCTACACCGAAATTTATTTCATTTGCTAATGCCTCTAAATCAGATACCGTTTCTAAATCCTCTGCTTCTGCTAATTCATCAGTTACGGTAAAAGCATACGAGTTCTCAAACCCATAAGAATCATACCATTTTTGATTAAACTTCTCGTCAAACTCTTCTTGGACAACTTCCATTGCCTTATCAGGGTCAAGTACTGGCTCCATTCCTAATGGTCCTGCGATATCTGTGCCTGTATAACGAGTAGATGATATATCTACATCATTACTCACCATTGCCTGGTGAAGCACAATAGAAGATCCAAGATTATTAACCATATTTACACTGAGATCGGTTTCTTCTTCAATTAACTGTTTAATGATTTGACCGACAATTTGTGATTCAGAGGTGACCACAGTCCCTACTGAAATAGAATCTTCACTAGATCCGCTTAAACCAGGAAGTGAACAGCCTGATAATAAAAGAGTCATCGTTAACATCATCGTCATGAAAATTTTTTTGCTTTTTATCAAACTAATCACCACCTTATGCTGTTTTTTCTTTGTCACGCATTGATTTAGGCGTAACCTTAAATTCTAATTTTCCAAGTATTAAATCGACTATTAATGCGAGTATGGTGACAGGAATCGCACCTGCAATGATAAACTCAGTTTGATATAAATTTAACCCGCTAAAAATAAAATCACCTAAACCGCCTGCACCAATAAACGCAGCTAACGTAGCCCACCCAATTAAATATACTGTCGATACACGAATACCCGCCATAATAACAGGGATGGACAGTGGTAGTTCAACATATCGAATTCTCTCCCATCCAGTCATGCCCATCCCACGGCCAGCTTCTAATAAGCTTTTATTAACATCTTTCACACCTGTATATGTGTTTCTTAAGATAGGCAGGACTGAATAGAAAAATAAAGCAATAATGGCGGGGATTTTACCTATTCCAAGAATAGGAATAAAAAAAGCTAAAATTGCGAAACTTGGAATTGTTTGAATCATACCAAGCACTGCCATTACGGGTGATGCCGCTTTATCGAATCTTGTAAGAAGAATACCTAAAGGAACAGCTACAATGACACCAAGAGCTGCAGCAATGACTGATATATATAAATGCTCCCAAGTTTTGATCAATAAATCCGAACCGTTATTATTTAAAAAGTCTATGATGGCACTCATTTATATCTCCCCCTTCTACTGTGCACTTTCTAGCTCTTCGTCTCCCCAAATAGAGTCGTAAACGATATCGACTAAACTTGTTCTTGTCACAATACCGACAAGATGTCTTTGCTCATCTACAACCGGCACATATTTGAGCCCTTTCTTTAATATTTGCCTGATCGTATCACGTACAAGCGCATCTTTATACACAGAAAATGTATCAGGGATTAAGATATCGGCTACATCTTTTGCTTTTTTCCTGTTTTGATCAATGGCTTCCACATCAATATATCCTTCTAAAACTCCTTCTTGATCAATAACCAATAATGAGTCTACACGATTTGTTTTCATAACAGTTATCGCATTAGATAATTGCTCATCACTTGTAATCGTTACAGGATGCGCATTCATTATTTGCTCAACTGTTGTAATGTTTGGTTTTGCTTGCACTAATCTTTCTTTTCCAATAAATTCTTCAACAAATTCATCGGCAGGCTCACGTAAAATTTCGTCAGGAGTCCCACATTGTACAAGCTGTCCATCACGTAAAATGACAATCCTGTCTGCTAGTTTAAGCGCTTCGTCCATATCATGCGTAACAAAAACAATTGTTTTGTCTAACTTCTTCTGCAAGTTTTTAAACTCATCTTGGAGGGCATCTCTCGTAATTGGATCGAGTGCACCAAATGGTTCATCCATTAAGATTAACGGTTGATCAGCAGCTAACGCTCTCAAGACACCTATACGTTGCTGTTGCCCTCCACTTAATTCATGTGGATATCTCTCTAAATAATCAGGAGTCATATCAACGAGAGAAAGAAGCTCTTCTGCCCGACTTTTTCTTTTTTCTTCTGGCCATTTTAAAAGTTTAAGCACAAGTGAAATGTTTTCTTGAATAGTCATATGTGGAAATAGACCAATTTGTTGGATAACATAACCGATTTCTCTTCTCAGCTTAACCGGATCTTTTTCCATAATGTCTTCACCATTAATGAAGATTTTGCCTTCTGTTGGTTCAATTAAGCGGTTGATCATTTTCATTGTTGTTGTCTTTCCACAACCACTTGGGCCGATAAATACAATAAATTCACCCTTCTTAAATTCTAAATTTAAATTAGAAACGGCTGTTTTACCGCCTTTATATTTTTTTGATACATGCTCAAATTTCAGCATTTATAACACCCCCATTTTTTCTCTACCACAAACAATACCCAGTTCTCCGTAATATGAATCCTCTTGTCAGACTTTTTACTTACATAACGTAGTATATTATAAACTTCGTAAAATAAAAAGTTTACAAAGTGTACATATTTTATAAAAAATAGTTAAAATAAATATTGTATAATGTTTTTACTCGTTATATCTTATAATAGCTACGTAATCATACGAATTACTCCCAAAGGTGTGATTATGTAAATTTTTACAAATATGATACATTGACATTAACTAAATGATCCTTATATTGAAAGGGTGATTGGATTGAGCGAAAGTTTTGAGCAAATTGAATCTATTTTTATTGATAAAATAGCTGATAATATGAATACGTATGGTGTTTCCTCAACTGTGGGTAGAGTGTTAGGAATTATTTATATGCACAGAAAACCGATGACACTTAGCGAATTATCGGAAGCAACGGGCATGAGCAAAACACGAATGAGTCAAGTAGTAAGAGAAATGGTGGAGTTAAATATAGCGGAAAAAGTATTTGAGAAGGGCATCCGTAAAGACTTATACAACGTTGAACAAGACTATTACCAAACGTTCGTATCACTATTCACTTCCAATTGGCAAAAAGCGATACAAAAGAACAAACAATTTGAAAAGAAAATAAAAGAAGAACTACACCTTATCACATCAAAAAAGGAACTGACCGCCGAAGATGAATTAAAGATAAATGAATTATTAGCCGAAGCAAAGGAATGGATGGAATACTACAAATGGCTAGCTAATCTTGTGGAGTTTTTTGAAAGTGGGGAAGTATTTAAACATGTACCGAAGCCATACTAAAGAATTTGCTATACCCTTTCTTAAATATTTCTTGTAAAGTTTGTCCTATCTTCTCATATATATAACATATCCAACCGTTTCTAAGGTTAGGAAAAACAATTAAATGGGGATTGTTATATGTTAACTGGACTGATCATCATTTTTTTACTTGTGTTGTTTCTGCCCTTTAGTTCGAAAGTAGTCGAAGAAAATTTAGAAATATTTCTTTTCATTATGGGCGTTTTAGCTGTTTTTATTAGTCAAGTCTATACGGAAGCATTATTTTTTAAGGCAGCAATCGCACCAATTAATATCGCAATAGCGGTTTTTATAGCAGGTGTGTTATTCAAGTGGTTTCGACGCGGACTGCAAAATTCAATCGTCTATGTTAGTGAACGCGTACCCTTTTGGTTTTTTATTTTTTTCACAGTGATCTTTTTAGGACTGATTTCAAGTGTTATTACTGCAATTATTGCCGCACTCATTCTTGTCCTTATTGCTTCTTCACTTCCACTACATAGGCAATCACTAATCATTTTTGTTGTTCTTTCCTGTTTTTCTATTGGTCTAGGTGCATCTTTAACACCGATTGGTGAACCACTTTCAACAATCGCTATTAGTAAATTAAATGAGGATTTCTTCTTTCTTATCAATTTAGTTGGTAAAGAGATTCTAATTGCCTTGTTATTCTTCGGTTTCCTAGCCGCTATTTTTGTTAAACCACCCAACCAAACAGATAAATTCAGCAAAATGGTGCACAACGAGGAAGAAGGCTATGGTGAAATAAGTATCCGTTCTTTAAAAATTTATTTCTTCGTAATGGGGTTAACATTTTTAGGTGCAGGATTTGAACCACTAATTAGTCAATATTTGATCAACCTATCGCCTTCTGCTCTGTACTGGATTAATACATTATCTGCAGTACTTGATAATGCGACATTAGCTGCTGCGGAAATTAGCCCTTCTATGAGTAATCAAACCATTCAAGCGATATTACTCGGCCTTTTAATAAGCGGTGGGATGCTTGTCCCCGGCAATATCCCGAATATTATTGCAGCCGGTAAATTAAATATTACGAGTAAAGAATGGGCGAAAATCGGTTTACCTATAGGACTAGTATTCATGCTTGCTTTTTTTATGGTGCTATTGTTTATTCAATAATTAATCTCCTATAGAAAATAGAGACTTTCTTTGACATAAACGATTGACCAACTGTAGGCTATCTTATTTCACTGATTATTTATAGAAACAAAACTTCACATAATAGAGTAATAGCGGAGACAAATTGAATCGTAAATGTCTCCGCTTCAACATTTGTAGTTTAATAAATAATGGTCTGATCATTTTTTGATTGCTGTATTATTCAACTAAATTTATTTCGAGGATTATTTTATGTATTCCTTTTTCATTTGTATAAGTATGAATAATGTCAAATCCACTTTTTATATTCAAAATCAGCATATTACGCCACTTATTCATCGTTTTTGTCTGAACAATGCGAAAACCATTATTCCTTAAATACTGATGTTGCTTCTTCATTAATATTGATGCAATACCTTGTTTTCTATAATTAGCATCTATTCCACCTAGCCAACTATAAAACTTCGTGCTATCAATTGTGTACCCAATCTTATATCCGACTATCTTCTTTCCATCCTTTGCAATGATAACCAACAATTTAGATTTACTCAGCATATTGGTAATTAAATTATCAGAGGTTCCAAAAATGTCTTCATGCAGTTTCAAAATGTCATTTAATACATCTGCTTCAGGGATTGTATGGTAAGTAATATATTCATAGCCCATATACCTTTTCTCCTTCTAAACATTTTTAGATTGCTTTTTACCTGCTGTAAAAAGACAAAAGTATCCAACATTACAATGACCAAAAATAAATACCTCATTCTCCTTAAACATCAAAGAGAATAAAAAAGAAAAGCTATTTTCCTATAAAAAAAAGCTTTTATGGAAATGTTGATTCACTCCTTATTTAAGCTAAATCAAATAAGGAATGTACAACCGTTTCATTTCTTCCAACGGTCGTTTCAGCTTGGGATAATGAGTTCATAATTGCTTCTTCTGTTACTTCTGCTGCTGCTGCAAACAGCTCATTCATAATTGAATGATCTTCTCTTAAAGTTTTCATCGTATGCAAATAAGATGATTGTTTGTGCTTTATTGTATTTGCAGTAGAAAAAGCAATAACGATATCTCCACTACCATGACTATAATGGCTACCCGTCCTACCCAGTCCAATTCCACATCTTTTAGCAACTCGGTGTAATTGTCTATCACTTAACGGAGCATCTGTTGCTAATACAATTATAATTGATCCGTCAGCTGCTTTATCTAACTCTAAAGGATAATGTAGGTTGTTTTTAAAATAACGATTAAAAGGGAATTCAGGTTTTCCTCCAAAATTACTTAAGACAAGACATCCTACATGAAAGAATCTCCCGTCATTTACTGACAATTTTCTAGAAGAAGTACCTATCCCTCCTTTATAGCCAAAACATACCATTCCCTTACCTGCACCAACTGCACCTTCTTCCACTGGATTTGTTGAAGCGTTCAAGATGGCTTCTATAGTATCTTTAGGTGTAACAACCATTTCTCTTATTGAATTCAGTAGACCATCATTACACTCTCCAGTGACAATATTAATCGTCCCTGTTGTATCTCCAATGTCTTTATTTTCTTGTAACATATATTGCAGGGTACCTTGTGTAACTGCCGGGACTGAAAATGTATTGGTTAACATAATGGGTGATTCTATCTGTCCTAATTCATTTACTTGTACCAGCCCAGTGGTTTTACCAAAACCATTAATAACATACGATGTGGCCACTACTTTTTCTTTAAACAAATTACCACCATGTGGTAAAATGGCAGTGACACCTGTACAGGCATATCCTGTTTCCGTCTTTTCATCAATGGTTTTATGACCGACTCTCACCCCGGGAACATCAATCAAGCAATTATTTTCCCCTGTTGGTATACTACCAATGATTATTCCTCTTTCTCGTATTTTCAATGCTTTTCTCTCCATTTCTTTCAATACCAAAAAAGCAACCTTCCTTGAAGAAGGTTGCTTTTTTTTATTCATTCGTTAACTTATTTAATTCATCAGTTAATTCAATAAATCTCTCTTCGTTTCTTTCTTCAAGAGCGTTATCAATTTCTTGGCGGAGCTTTTTCATTCTGAAGTCAAGTATAGCCTTATTTAACACTTGTTCCGCTACGACTGAGTATTGGTTTTCATCGGTTTGGACTGTTGAGTTAAGCGTGTACTTTTCCATTTTGAAATCAACCCCTTGACCTTTTTTCTATTATAACAAAAAATTTCTGATAATTCAAACCTTAAATGAAATTTATCTTATACTCTATTATTAATTGTTGTTAATATAAATATTACCCCGTTCTATCTTGATTTAAACCTTTTTAAAATATGTTTATTCACTTCCTTGCAAATATAATTTTCTTTACTATAATGGATATTTAGGGAATCAAAATATATCTATTGGTATATATATTTATAAATGAGGTGGGGTTTTGGATCAATCAACAAATTCATTACAAAAAGAAAGAATTTGGACTAAGGATTTTACATTAATTTGTTTTGCAAACTTCTTTGTATTTTTAGGTTTTCAAATGACATTACCAACATTGCCTTTGTTTGTCGAAGAACTTGGTGGCAATGACCAATTAATCGGGTTAGTCATCGGGATATTTACCTTTTCATCCCTTATTATGCGTCCTTTTGCGGGACATGCGTTAGAATCAAAAGGCAGGCGGTTTGTCTTTCTTATTGGACTAGCTGTATTTGTTCTTTCCGTTGGAGTCATTGGCTTTATTACGAGTATATCCTTTCTCCTTATACTCAGATTAGTTCAGGGTTTAGGATGGGGATTCTCTACAACAGCTTCAGGGACAATCGCAACAGATCTTATTCCACAGAAAAGACGTGGCGAAGGGATGGGTTACTTTGGACTATCAGGTAATCTCGCTCTTGCCTTTGGTCCTACTTTAGGATTAGCACTTATTGGTAATATTAGCTTTACTTCCTTATTTCTAATCTGTTCTTTATTAGGACTCGCTGCTTTCATCCTTTCATCATTCATAAAATATAAACAAGTAGATCATACTGCTAGCGTAGTAGAAAAGAAAAAGTTTGATGTTTACGAGAAATCCGCTCTGCCCCCTTCCATATTAATCTTCTTTGTAACCGTTACATTTGGAGGGATTGCTACATTTCTACCTATCTATTCATTACAAAAAGGTATTGATGGAATTGAATGGTATTTCTTTCTCTATGCTTTAGCTCTGCTCATCAGCCGTACTTTTGCAGGTAGAATTTATGATAAAAGAGGGCATCAAGCTGTATTTATTCCAGGTGTGCTCCTTATTATTGCTGCCATGCTTCTACTCGCATGGTTACCGAGTAATGCGATTCTATTTACTGCAGCCATATTATATGGTTTAGGTTTCGGTACGATCCAACCAGCTTTGCAAGCTTGGTCTGTTAAAGAAGCACCGGTCAATCGTAGAGGAATGGCTAATGCCACGTTCTTTTCTTTTTTTGATTTAGGAATCGGTATTGGATCAATTATGTTTGGGCAAATCGCTTTTTACTTAGGATATAGCTCTATCTATATCGTTGCTGCCATTTCAGTTGTTGTTTCTCTATTCATCTATATTGGTATGTTATTACAAATGAGAAAGAACCGCTAACAATCTTGTAAAAAAAATAAGCCTAATAGAAAGCCCGAAAAGACATTTTTTCATTGTGATTAAGATGTTTTTCGGGTTTTTAATTATGACTTATACCAAACTATTATCTCCAAGCTTCGAGATTAGACCGCCTTCATAGGACTGTCTCTTTTATCTTCACACTGCCTCTTTCCTCACATTCAGTCGATCCTTTTCTTCAACCTTATTTATAATCATCCCAAATAAAGCTGCTAATATTTGTTGAAATAGCATGCCAATAACAACAGGCACGGCCACTGGCGGTGGGAAATAGGCAACGGCTAATACAGAGCCTGCACTAATGTTTCGCATACCACCATTAAAAGTAATCGCAATCACCGCTTCTCTATTTTTCCCTACTATTTTTCTAGCAATTAAAAAAGCTACTAAGTATCCTGTAAAGGCTATAAAGAAGACGGTGACAACTAATGCTAGTAAACGTAAATCGAAGGCAGTCAAGTAGGATGAAACAACGGCACTATTAATCATTACAACAGTCGCCATACCTATTTTAGAAAATGGAGCAAGTCTTGCACTAAGTATGTTTGAAACCTTCTCTTTTGCGATCGAATTAACAATCATTGCCAAAATAGATGGAATGACAATCATCATGATTAACCCACTCACCATGCTTATGACATCCATTTCCACTTTTGCTCCTACTAAGAGCTTTAGTGTAAGTGGCACAAGTATTGGTGATAATAACGTATCAACGAGAATAATCGTTAAAGTCAATGGAATACTGCCTTTGTAAATGGAAACCCATATCAGGCTTGAGATTCCTGTAGGTATTGCCATCATTAAAATTAGACCAGTAATTGTATAAGTATCATTTGGAAAAGTAATATGACCAACAGTAAAGGCCCATAATGGCATAAAAATATGTAGAACAAATAAGACAATAAATAGTGGCAAAGGATGAGTGATGGCTTCTTTCATCGATGTAAAATTTGCTTTCAAACTACCTGCGAATGTCATAAATGCAAAGATCCATGGGATAAGACTATCTAGATTTTTTAAATAGATAGCAAAGCATATACCCAATATGACACTAGTAGGAGTAATCAAGGGCATCATTTTATCTAGCTGACTGTTTATTTTCGTTAATATCATCCCTCACTCCTTTCTCTTTTTTATACATATATATTTTAACACTTTTTAGCAATGAATTTTTCGATAAAATAAAAACGTAATATTATGCCTTTATGAGCACAATATTACGTTATTCTTGATTATTCACCTAAAACTTCCCGTAAGGTTACATGATAGTCGCCAATTTCACCTTCACGATACAGATTTGTTACTGATGTATAATATTGAGTTATTGCGGCCTTCATTCTAAAATTATTCGCCGGAACTTGCACATCAAAATTTTCTTCATATAAAAGCACAGCAATATCATGATAGTTCTCACTCGTTACTTTAAAGTCAATGGCAATTTGTTTTAAACCATTTACTGAGGTTTCCTTATATTGATTAATAGATAATGTATAATTGTTTAATTGTATCTCTTGAACCATTATCGTCTGCTCCTTCCTTACAAATTTTATTCTAGCAAATAATGAGTGGATGTTATATTGATTTGCTTATTAAATACCAATGATACAACCTACATGAAAAATGAATGGTGAGAAATATATTCTCATAACAAATAAAAAAACTAGCTAATGACTTCTTAACACCGTTCATACATACATCTATGGAAAAAAGCACTGGTTGCAATCAATGGCAAGCCAGTGCAGCATATATTTAAAGTTGGTTCATTTGCTCTGTTAATGTATCAATTAAAAAAGTGATATCACTATCAGTTATATTTAACGGTGGGGCAAGTGTAATAATATTATTATATCCAGCAACAGTTGCTCCGTTTTTACCTATTAGTACACCTTTCTCCTTACATCCGGAAATGATCTTATTCACATACTCCACAGCTAGCGGTTCCTTCGTCGCCTTATCCTCTACTAACTCAATACCTATTAATAAACCTTTTCCTCTCACATCCCCTACATAAGGGTGATGTTGCAGCTTTTGCAGTAATGTCCTCTTTAGCGCATCCCCAGCTGTTTTCGACCGTTCGTACAGCTTCTCATCTTCCATAATCTCTAGGTTTTTCAATGCTAAAGCGCAAGCAGCAGGGTTTCCTCCAAAAGTATTCACATGGCGAAAGTAATCATATTCTTCTGTTCCTTTGAAATAATCATAGATTTCTTTTTTCACTGCGGTAGCTGACAATGGTAAATACGCACTTGTTATCCCTTTTGCCATCGTAATAATATCTGGTGAGACCTCATAATTCATAAATCCAAACGGTTCACCCGTGCGACCAAAGCCATTAATAACTTCATCACTAATGAGCAATGCCCCGTGCTTCTCACAAACCTCTTTTACTCCTTTCATATAGTTTTCTGGTGGCATAATAACCCCGCCACCTGTAATAATTGGTTCCATTATGACAGCTGCAACGGTCTCGCTTAGCTCCCATGTCATTACTTTATCTATATCCTGTACTGATTGAAGCTTGGTAGATGCCAAGGTTTCATCTTCCGGTTGGCGATACATATCAGGTGGTGCGACATGAATAAAGCCAGGTGCGAGCGGTTCATATTTATATTTTCTTTGCGCCTGCCCTGTTGCTGCAAGTGTTGCCATCGTATTCCCATGATACCCACGATACCTAGAAATAATCTTGTAGCGTTCATGTTCTCCCTTTTGTTTATAATACTGTCTAACGATTTTAAATGCGGTTTCATTCGCCTCTGAGCCACTATTTGAAAAGAAGAATACATAGCCGCCACCGAGCATTTCATTTAGTTTTTCAGCTAATTTTATCGCTGGTGTATGGCTTTGTGATAAAGGAAAATAACTCATCTCTTTTAATTGTTCGTATGCTGCTTCTGCGAGCTCTTTTCTACCATAGCCTGCATTTACACACCATAAACCTGCCATTGCATCTAAATAGCGATTACCTTCATGATCAGTAACCCAAGCACCATCTGCTTTTTCCGCTATAATTGTGCTATTAGGGCTAAATGGTTTCATCGCGTGCCAAACAACCTCTGCATCTTTCTTAAGCAACCCTTTCTCTTCCTTAATTTCAGCCATGCACTTTTCCTCCTTATTAATAATCAAAACGTGAGGTAATCATCTTCTTCCGGGTATAAAAATTAACACCATCTTTCCCGTTTACATGCAAATCACCATAAAACGAATCCTTCCACCCAGAGAAAGGAAAAAAGGCCATTGTTGCTGGGACACCAATATTGATCCCTAACATACCTGCATCCGCTTCTTCTCTGAACTGACGAACAGCACGCGCATCTTTCGTATAAATCGTTGCACCATTTCCATATCTTGATTGACTAATATAAGCTAATCCCTCATCTAAATCTTTCGCTCGCAATAAACTTAGGACTGGGGCAAATATCTCATCCTTCGCAATGGTCATATCGGGTGTGACTTGATCAAAAATTGTCGGACCTAAAAATGTGCCGTTTTTCATTTCAGTCATAACAGCTCTACCATCACGTAACAGCTCTGCTCCTTCTTCAATGCCTTTCTCAATATATCCTAAAACTTTCTGACGATGAGAATCTCTTATAACTGGTGTTAGCAGGACTTCTTCATTAGAGCCTTCACCAATAATTAATTCATCTGCTGCTTGAGAAAGCTTTTCAACAAACTCAGATCCATCACCTACCACAACAACCGCACTACAAGCCATACAACGCTGACCGGCACTGCCAAATGTAGAGCTTATAATATGGCTAATCGCTTTCTCCATATCCGCATCTGGCATAACAATATGATGATTCTTCGCTCCTGATAATGCTTGCACTCTTTTACCGTAAGAAGCCGCTTTTTCATAGACATATTTCGCAACCGGTTGAGAACCAACAAATGAAATTGCTTTGACGAGGGGATGTTCCAGTAAGCCATTAACTACATCATGCGCACCGTGGACAACATTTAAGACGCCAGCTGGTGCACCAGCTTCCATAAACAACTTCGTCAACTCATTAGATAAAATAGGCGTTCGCTCTGATGGCTTAAGAACAAAAGTATTGCCACATGCAATGGCAAGTGGAAACATCCACAAAGGAACCATCATTGGGAAATTAAATGGTGTGATACCAGCGACAACTCCATGTGGGTAACGAAACATTTGTGAATCGATGTCTTCTGCAATCGTCGACAAAGTTTCTCCCATCATTAGTGTTGGGGCTCCAGCGGCAAATTCCACACATTCAATTCCCCTTTGCACTTCCCCATATGCTTCTTTATATGCTTTACCATTCTCTTCTACGATTAATTTTGCTAATCTTTCATGGTTTTCCGTTAACAAATGATGATATTTATAGAGAATTCTCGCTCTTTTTGGAACCGGTGTTTTTTTCCAAGTTAGAAAAGCATTTGCTGCTGCCTTTACTGCTTGATCAACATCTGATTTCATGGATATAGGTACCTTTGCAATAATTTCCCCAGTTGCTGGATTAGGCACCTCCATTGTTTCTGTAGATTGTGAAGGTACCCATTGGCCATTAATAAAATTCTGTAAAGTTTTCGTTCCCTGTTCAATTACGCTCATCATCAAACCTCCTATTAAAGATTGATTATTCTGATTTCATTATCTCTTATTTATTATCCCTTTTTCATTAGACATACTGTAAAAAGGATAACGGTCATTCATAAACAAACGGTCTATATGAAAGAATAGGGTAAATCTTGAAATCAGTGCCTCAAAGGAAATCGTAACAAGCAAAATAAACCGACTACTATAGAGACGGTTCATTCTTTTTTACTTTATTTGTTTTAAATCGATTGGTCGCTGGATAAAATCATAGCTTAATAGCATAAATTCCAATGCCAATCTTTTCTCATGACTCATAAAATCGGAGCCTAATAACTGCTCAATTTTTTCCAACCGATGATATAAAGTTTGTCTAACAATATACAATTTCTGTGCCGTATCTTTTTTTGAGCCATTACAAATTAAGTACATTTTTAATGTTTCCATTAACTTTGATTGATGTGCAGTATCATATTCAACAATCGGTCCTAAATATTCTTCGATCATTCCTTGTAAGTTCATATGCCTACTGGCAACTGAGATAATACGAAATATATGTAAGTCATCATAAAACATACTTGAATACGAACGATGATAAAATTGTTGATTCACTTGGATTGTTTCTAATGCCGTTTGATAACTCTCATGCACCGCATTCAAATCAGATACATATTTTCCAATTCCAAAATTAAAAGTCGTGTCTGATTGCAAATCCGAAAATAATTGCTTCATTTTTTCAATTGCTTGTACTACTCTCCTCTTCCAATCAGTTAATCCTCTTTCATTAAATAATATAAATACAATTGCTTTGTGCTTCTCAACGGCTAAGAAAGAAAAACCTTTTTGTTCTAATATGGAGCGAAAATACAACTTGAAGTAAGTTAAATTTTCTAACATTTCCACTTGATAGACACATACAACCGCCCCTCGAGGTGCATTCGGTAAATAGGCAGATACATGGTTTAGTAATGAAGGAGTCGTTTCCTTACCTTCTAACCAAGAATTTACCCACTCACTTTCTTCTAACCTTCTTTTTTCCTCTACATATAATTCACGAATAAAGAATTGTGCTAGAGCGTTAGCTGTTCTGTCTACAATTAGCTGATCATATTCTGTTAAGTGATGAGATGAAGAAATGATGATAAGTTCAGCAAATTTCTCTCCTAAAAGTTCAATAGTAGCTCTTACGACAAAACGTGAAGGTTCTTGTTGGGCTTGTACCTTCTTTAGGATATTTTCTCTTTTTATTTCCGGTAGTACAGGATAAAACTTCGTACTTTCATCTTGAAATAATAATAGAATTTGCACTTGCAATTCTTCATAAATGACCTTCAAAAGTTCATCATAATGATTAATAGAAAGAAGTTTCTTATTTAAGATATGAGAGATTTTTTCTAAATTAGCTAACATATCATATTGCTGATTAATTAAAGATGTATGAATGTCTTGCGTGATTTCCACGAAAGGAACTTCCTTTAATATGAGAATAATTGGGAAATTCGCTTTGTTTGCCATAGAGATAATTTCATGAGGTATGCCCTTCGTATAAGTGCCATATTCAATACATAAGCCTGCTGCATTCGACTTAATTAACTGTTGTACAATTGAGATAAATAATTCCTTTCTCTCTCGCCATGCAACAGCGGTTGAAAGGATTAGTTCATTTCCTTTTAAGAGATTCCCTATTTTTGTTACCTCAACAATATGAACCCACTTCACTTGATCTACTAACCCATCTTTCCCTGCAACTATTTCTATTTGATCGAAATGCTTCCTTTGCAAGATATCATTGACGGTTAAATAGGATTTCATTCTCGCCCTCCTAAATTCTGAATATATAGAATATTAATAGATAACTAGACAAATTGTCAAATATAATAGAAATATTTAATACATTCAGTAAACATAAGAGGCCCACTCCCATGAAAATAAATGTTTATTCTTTTTA
Organism: Cytobacillus sp. OWB-43; assembly: GCF_034651445.1. Taxonomy (NCBI): domain Bacteria; kingdom Bacillati; phylum Bacillota; class Bacilli; order Caryophanales; family Bacillaceae; genus Cytobacillus; species Cytobacillus sp. OWB-43. The sequence continues at coordinate 1,137,252 of NZ_JAYEFF010000001.1, forward strand.
CACATTTCTTAAACGCATTGCAACAATTCTTCGGACAAACACTCTTCATACTCAGCAAGATTTCTTTATGTATTCCGTCATATAAATGAGGTTCATAAAATGAAACCCAGCGCTTTATACTGTTTGTACGCTGGGTTTGATAATTTCTTCAAATGTGACAAGTTGTAGATGATGAGGAAGTTTTTCCTCGGGTGACAATGTGCAAATTGATAAGCTATATTGCTTTAGGAGGTTATATACCTTTACTTTTCCCCCTGGATACCGTTTTTGTTGATGGTTGACCTCGAATTCACTCCGATTTTTTTCTTCGAGTTCTATTTCTTGGAGGTCTATATGTAAACCAGTACCGATGGCTTTTAAATAGCTTTCTTTTATCGTCCAACGATTAAAAAAATCTTTCGCTCCCATACACTCTTCTTCCTCTCGAAACAAAAGGGAGTGTAACTCTGGCTTTGGTTTAGTTATTTTTTCTAAATCTATCCCTACCATTCCATCAGATCCAACGGCACACACACACCAATCACCTGAATGAGACAAGCTAAAAGGGGGAAAAGGGTCCGCGTTCAAAAAAGGTTTACCGTATTTGCTGAATTCGAGCTTTGTAAGATCAACTTTAGGTAACTTCTTCATAAGTATTTTCCTTAATAATAGATAACCTACTAACGTACGATATGCATCTTCTATTCTTCTATAACGGTGGATTTGTGTTCTTTTTAATGGTGGTAAATAGTCGCTATAATGATGTAAAGTTACCTCTGAATGTACTTGCGGTAATCGACAAGCAAAAACTTCAAGCATACCTTCCCCTCCTTCTTATACTAGCTTGCTTTTTTCATTTTTGGTGATGTTGACTTAATAGCGGTTTGACTATTGATCGCAAACAAGCACGCAGCAAGTAGAAGCATAGCACAAAAAATAATTGCCACTTGATATAATTGCTCATTTCCGATTGAGAACATGCTGATAATTAAAGAAATACTCACAATTCCCATTGCTGCACCCAAGCGGTTCTGCACATTAAATAATGTGGTTGCTTGTGACATCTTTTCTTTATTAATATGATGGAATGCCGTATACTGCATGGCAATCACGGCATGTCCTAACGTCAGTCCAATTCCAAATAAACAAATTTGTAAACCGATGATAGAACCAGTAGGGCCTATCCAACTGATGAGTAGGAAAAAGACACTGGATAATAAGAATCCATAAACAATCACACGATAAACGCCGAGAAGTTTTAATGTCAGGGGCATTACTCTTGATGCCACCATTAAACCAATCGCTTCAATAAAAATAGTTAATCCACTTTTTAATGGTGATGCACCAGTTGTATATTGATACATAATCGGGAACAAATACAAGAAACCTTGTAAGCCTGCCGCTCCAAGAAAAGAGAGCATGCTTATTCGTTTAAATGTCTTTTCCTCCAATAATTTTAAGTTCAATAATGGTTGATCTGCTTTTAATGCATGAAAAACATATGTAACAATCATTATTAGCCCAATCATCCCAAAAACGATTATTGGCAGACTCATTCCTGCTGTTAGTCGATTCAACGTATACATAAATAATGGAAAACCAATCACCATTAATAATAAGCCTTTCACATCTAGCTTTTTACCCATATACTCATGTTTTTCCTGTAAAAATAGTGCACCGATTATAACGATGAACAAGCCAATCGGAATATTAATTAAGAAGATCCACTGCCATGGTAAATAAGTAACGATTAACCCACCAATTATCGGACCAAGGGCAGGTGCTATAGCAATTGGAATGACGAAAGACCGCGACAGTTTCGGACGTTCTTCAATGGAAAACGTCCGAAAGATCATCGCCATGCCTATAGGGGCAAACAAGCCGCCTCCTAATCCTTGCAGAAACCGGGCTATGTTTAACATCGATACTGAATCTGCTAAAGCACACATATAAGAAGCGAATGTAAAAACGAGTGAGCTAACCATAAACATCTTTTTACTTCCAAAACGATCACCTAAATACCCTGCACAAGGTAAAATCATGCTAACCCCAACAAGATACCAGACAGTCAATCCACTTAACTGAGCGGATGTTACGCCCAGTTCAGCAGCAATCGAAGGAAGGGCAACATAGACGATTGTTCCGTCTAATGCCGCCATAAACATAGCTAGTATATACACTGTACATAATGCTCTTCTTTGGTATTTAACTTTTCTATCCATTGTCATTACAGTGATAGACTTTCCTTCTCTTTTTCATTTGGAAGTAGACTTTCCCAATGCTCTTCAATATATTGATGGCAGCTTGAAAGGGTAGTTTCCCCCCAAACCACTTGCCAGCCTGTAGGCACATCAATATAACTTGGCCATAATGAATACTGCCCTACATTATTCATTAAAACAAAATACAAAGAATCTTTTTGATCAAATGGGTTACTCATGTTTGTAGACTCCCTTCTAAATGCTTGTTTTCAATTAAACACTTTAACTCTCTTGCGATTCCTTCGCCTATTTCTGCTAAAGGTTCTGGTTGACACATATCTTTATGACGGCAAGCAATATCATATTGTCGCATCCTGCCATGAACATATGGTAACCATCTCGCTGGATCATCATTTTTAAACCACTCTGGAACAATGGTTGACTTGAAGAAAATCATATCTCCCTCATATACTTCTGGGTCATATTCTGACATGATACGAACGGAATTTTGATAGGTTTCTTTAAGATTTTCGATTGTTTCTTCATCCAATGATGCAAGTACACTCCCCTTTTCCTGAAGTAATTCTTTAACCAATTTAATTGTTAATTGATCGCCTTTCACTTCTTGAGGATCATAGCCCCCAAGTGCTAGCATCGCAATTAACGCATCATCTTCTGCTTCTTCTTCATTCATAGAAATGAAATGACCTGGATAGGAATCCATCATGACTAAAAACTCAATTTTCTCGCCCTGCTTTTGTAATTCAACTGCCATTGCATGAACAACGTTGCCTCCTAACGACCAGCCAAGTAAGCGATACGGACCTTTTGGTTGAACAGAACGAATCTCTTGGATATAATCCTTCGCCATTTCAACTAAACTTGTAGGTTTATTTTTCTTCTCTTTAATCCCTTTTGCTTGTAGGCCATAGATAGGAAAACGACTATCTAGTTTCGACATCAATCCAGCATAGCACCAGCTTAAACCACCTGCTGGATGCACACAGAATAATGGCGTCTCACTTCCTGTTTTTCGTAAACCCAATAATGACTGTAATGAAGCGCCTTCTTCTGCATCACCTTCAATCACTTTTGCGAGTTGCGCTGCAGTTGGTGCTTCAAATAACACACCAATGCCCAACTCTTTGCCGAATGTTGATTCTATTTTTTTCATTAATTGAACAGCTAATAACGAATGCCCTCCTAAATCAAAGAAACTATCATCAATACTTACTTCAGTTAAATGTAGGGTTTCTGCAAATAACTGCGTAAGTATTTCTTCTTGTGGAGTTCTAGGTAGATGCCTATCTCCCTGCATTGTCTCCATCTCTGGTTTCGGGAGAGCTTTCATATCTAATTTCCCGTGGTTCGTTAATGGAATATCATCTGTTCTAACGAAGTGATTCGGAACCATATATTTAGGCAATCTCGTTTGTAAAAATTGTCTCAGTTCTTTGTAATCAATCTCATTGTGAGAGATGAAATAGCTAACCAATTGCTTATCACCATGCATCGTTAGTACTGTTGTTACAGCTTGTTTAATTGCAGGATACTGAAGAAGTGCTGCATTCACTTCACCTAACTCGATGCGGAAACCACGAATTTTCACTTGATGATCAGAGCGACCAATATAGTCAAGTGAACCATCTTCTGTCCATTTTGCTAAATCTCCCGTTTTGTACATTCGACTTCCTGCTGATCCATATGGATTAGCGACAAATCTCTCCGCTGTCAGTGCTGGTTGATTTAAATAACCATGAGCGAGTCCATCCCCACTAACATACATTTCTCCTATTACACCTTTAGGAACAGGTTGAAGGTAATCATCTAATATATACACACCTAAATCAGGGATACCTTCACCAATTAAACTACTAGCAGATTGTCGAATTATGTCTTTCGTTAGTTCTAAGTAACTGACGTGAACGGTTGTTTCTGTGATACCGTACATGTTAATAAGCTTTGTTTTTGACATTGCATGCAGGTTATACCAACTTTCCAATCTTGGTAGTTCCAACGCCTCTCCACCAAAAATGATATATCTGATTCGCAACATATCCGATAAATCAATTCTTTCTTTTTCAGCTTCCATTAATTGATAGAATGCAGATGGTGTTTGATTTAATACAGTCACTCGTTCTTTAACTAATAATTGTAGAAAAGCTTGTGGGTTTCTAGTCGTCTCGTATGGGACAATAACTAGTTTTCCACCATATAATAATGCACCCCATATCTCCCAAACAGAGAAATCAAAAGCATATGAATGGAAAAGTGTCCAAACATCATCATGATCAAAAGAAAACCATTGATTCGTTGAGGCAAACAGTCTTACCACATTGCTATGTGGAACTAGCACACCCTTTGGCTTACCGGTAGAACCTGATGTATAAATAATATAAGCTGGTGAACTCGGATATATCTCATTCCCATCAATTTCTTCTAAGTTAGAAGTATCATACAATGTCAATGTTTGATGTAATTCTAGATCAAACACAATTTGATTCCCTTGTTCTACCTGTTTTTTATCAGTAATCATCATAGCCGCACCAGCATCACGATGGATATATTGTTTGCGATCTTCTGGGTAATCCGGATCTATTGGTACGTAGGCTGCACCGGCTTTCAATACCGCTAAAATACTTGTAATTAACTCCAAGGACCGTGGTAATGATATGGTGATAAAATCATTTGCTTTTACACCTTTATCAATTAACATTCTAGCAAGCTGATTTGCCCTTTCATTTAATTGTTGATAACTGATTGATGTCTCATCATATGTTACCGCTATTTCATTGCGGTATTGTTCTACCATTTGTTCAAAGTTATGAACGATATGTTCTTGTTTCGCTGTTACTTTCTTTGATTGTAGATGTAATAACTCATTTTTTTCTGTGTCTAATAGAATTGGTAACTTTCCAACAGATTGATTCGGCGTAGCAATGATTGAACTTAAGAGAGTCAACCATTGTTGCAATAAATGTTGGATTTGTTCATGCTTATAAAGGTCTTTTCTATATTCAATCGCACCTTCCAATGTATCTTGATTAGATCCTTGCCAAAATTCAAAAGTTAAATCAAATTTCGCTGTGTTCGTACCGTGAATTTGAATTTCTGCATCCACTCCCTCCACTTTAAATGACGGTTGTGGTGTGTTTTGCATAATAATCATTGATTGGAATAATGGATGAACTTTATTAGAACGGGTTGGGTTAATCGCCTCTACCACTCTATCAAACGGTGTGTCTTGCTGATCATAAATACTCATATTTTGTTTCTTCACGCGATGTAGTAACTGTAAAAATGATGGATTGCCTGAAACATCTGTACGTAGAACAATTGTATTAACAAAGAAGCCAACGATTGCTTGTAATGACGGCTCATTCCTCCCAGCTACTGGTGTACCAAATGGGATATCATCACCAGCGCCTAAACGATGATACAGTGTTGCTAATGCTGATTGTAGAACCATAAACAACGTAACATCTTCATCTTTTGCTAACTGATTGAGTTGTCGATAAAGGTTTTTGTCCATCTCAAAAGTCAATCGTCCACCTTCAACCATTCTTTTTTCTGGTCTTTCAACCCCAAGTGGTAGTGGGATGGCCTCAGGTATGTGGGCTAATTGTTTTTTCCAAAAGGCAAGCTTTTCCTCCATATCATCCACTAACATTTCCTGTTGCCAGAAGGCATAATCACCATACTGAATAGGTAATGAAGATAAAACTGGCTGATCACCCTTAACAAATGCCTCATAAGCAGTTGATACATCTTCCATAAATGGTGCAATCGACCACCCATCAGCGAATAGATGGTGATAAACAATACATAATATATTCTCTTTTTCATTTATTCTAAATAGATAGCTATGCCAACCTAATTCATTTTCCCAATCGATTGGCATTTTGATCGCTTCATCAATCTCATGATTGAGCTCATTTCGATTAATCGTTTTTTCATAGTATTTCAATGTTGCTTCATCAACTGATAATACCCTTTGATATACTTCACCATCTTTTGTTTCTATGACAGTTCTCAACGCTTCATGCTTTTTCATTACCTCAACTAAAGATTCGTATAAAGCGTCCTTTCGGAGTGTGCCTTTCAACTTGACTACTACAGGAATATAATAAGTAGAACCTACATTTTCTGTTTGTTCGATAAACCATAATCTTTTTTGTTCATGACTCATTGGAGCATACTGATCTCTCTTATGTGGCTTTAACTTTCTACCTTCAAACTTGTTGTCTGATTGTTCTTTCACTTGTTCAACAATAAATTGGATTGTTGGGTTTTGATAAAATGCTGAGAATGATAAACTTAGACCGAATTCCTCACGAAGCTTACCCAGTAATTGGGAAGCAAGTAATGAATGACCGCCAAGAGCAAAGAACGAATCGGTTTCGCGTATTTCATTCAACATTAATATTTGGCGGAAAATATGATAAACATCCTTCTGCAAAGGAGTCCAACATTCGTCATCTGTATAGCTTGCGTTACTTTCCAGCGGATTAGGTAATTCACGCAAATTTAACTTTCCATTAAGCGTCAATGGGAAAGCGTCCAAATACATAAAGAAACTAGGAATCATATAATCTGGCAAAAACTCACGTAAGTATGAATTGAAATCTTCACTTGTTTTCTTCACGTTCTCTGCCGCTATTATATAAGCCGTAATACGTTGATCTCCCGGTTGATCTTCTCTTACAATCACTTTACAGCTTTTCACATTAGGGTGTGCTAACAAGTGATGCTCAATCTCGCCTAATTCCATCCGATGTCCACGGACTTTTACTTGATCATCACTTCGTTTCACATAATGAAGTTTTCCAGATAAATCTCTTATGCCAATATCACCTGTTCGATACATTCTTTGGCCGTTTTCAGTAAATGGATTAGCCACAAACCTTGAGGAGGTGAGCGCTGGCTTACGATAGTAACCGTATGTAACAGCCTCTCCCGCAATATAGATTTCACCTGGTCTACCCGGAGCAACTAGTTGCAGGTTTTCATCCAAAATGTAAATTTCTGTGCCTGAAAGGGCGTCTCCCAGTGGTGGTGAAGTAAAACCATCAACTGTCGTTAATACATAATGTGTAGACCAAATTGTCGTTTCAGTTGGACCGTAAACATGATGTACTTCTTGACATAACGTTTGCATTTGCTTAGCTGTATGTGAAGGAAGTTTCTCTCCCCCAACTAATACTTTGACATCCTGTAATTCTTCTGTTATAAATGGCAGGATCATTTGCCAATGTGTCGGTGTTGCTTGAACCGCACTAATGTGCTTTTCCTTTAATTCTTTTACAATATTTGGCGGATCAGAAATGACTGCATTCTTAGCGATCACACATGTGCCCCCAACCGTGATGGGTAAAATCAATTCTAATATAGAAATATCAAACGAAATCGTCGTTAAAGCATAAAAGCGATCCATATGGTTTAACTGTAAATGCTTATTCATTGCCGATAAGAAATAAGAAAGTGACTTTGCAGGTACGAGAACACCTTTTGGATTACCAGTTGAACCTGAAGTATAAATCATATACGCTGGATCTCCACTATTTACGGGAGGTAGCAAAGTTTCACTCTTATCCTTAAAAACATCGATGGTCATAAGATATGGTTGGAAACTTTTTGGTAGTTTCTGCTTCCCTTCAGTATCAGTAAGAATTAGTTGTGTTTGACTATCTTTTAACATATAGTTGAGTCTACTCTCAGGATAATCGATATCAATTGGCACATAGGCACCGCCAGCTTTCCAAACAGCCAATATGGCAACCAAAATATTGGCAGAACGGCTTACAGCTATCCCCGCAATAAAGGGATAATGGTACCCCGTGCTAATCATTTCTTTTGCTAATGCTGAAGTCATCTTATCTAGCTGTTCATATGTCCATATTTCCCCACTATATTCTAATGCCGGATGCTGAGGATATTTCTTTACCATTTCCTTGAATTGAATAAGCGGATGAACGCTTTCAGCTGTCTCACACCCTAAATCTTTTCGCATCAATGCGTTTTCTTCATCTAATAATAAATTAATCTTCCAAATAGGTTGCCCGCCATCAATACTTGGTAGCCTCTTTAGCCAATGGATTATTCTACTTGCATGTTGCTCTACTTCCAATTGCTGAAACTTCGTACCATTTGCTTCAATATCTACTCTTAGACTGCCATCTCTATCTTGCTCAAACATATTCATATTCATTAAATCAATCGGACCTGTGGCTAATTTATAAGTAGTGGCAGCGACATCGCCAAAAATCGGTTGATACGTAAACGGCATAATATTTACTTGAAAAGAGTTCAAAAAACTGCTCTGGCCAATAGTTCCTAAATCTCTTTGTAATTGTTCTTGACGATAATGTTGATGTTTACTATTCTCTCTCGTTTCATTTACAACTTCTTTCACCAGACTCATAAAAGTCGAATCATTAGAAAATGATAGCAGTAATGGTAGAATATTCATTGTTGTTGCTGGAATATTCATCGCAACTGTTGAACGATTCATCATCGGTAATGTTAATAAACTCTTGCGATCCCCCGTTATCTTATATTGATAAACCCCCATAGCTGCAATCACGAGATGTGGCCACGCGATTTTCCATTCTTTTGCCTTGTTTTTTATCTTTTGAAACTCTGTGGCTGTTAATTTTTCAGCAATTTTTATCGTAGATGTTGCCTCAGAAGATTGAAGCTCATTCTGAGACAATGAAACGTCGTGTGTGACTCCTTTATATTTTTCCTTCCAATATTTTTGATCTTCCATATATAACGAAGATTCTTTATACTTGTGCTCTTCTTCAATTAATAGTGACAATGGTTTAAAAGCAGGTTCTGGCTCAAACTTTTCTTTTAGATATGCTGAATAAGTACTTGCCACTTTGTTTGTTATCAATGAAAATCCTAATGCATCACAAGCAATATGATGTATTTTCTGATACCAAAGATATTCATCACTTGCTATTTTAAAGAGAATTTGCTTATATATCGGACCTTTTTTCAAATCAATTGACAGGGATAAGTCATCATTCATGAGATCAATAGCTGTTTGCTTAGGGGTCTTCATTAGACTCACATCGATATATTGAACAGGCACTTCATTCGGTTTTTGAAGAACTTGATATAATTTTCCATTCTCTTCAAAAAAGGTAATGTGGAGGCTGTCTGCTTCTTGAACAGTACTCTTTATACTTTCTATTAATAACGACACGTTTATTCGCCCGTTTATTTCAACATATTCGCCAGTATTATAAGCTGTCTTTCTTTCATCTAATTCATGGGCGTACCAAATACCTGCTTGGGCATCTGTTGCTTGCAGTTTGGTTGCTTCACTGATCATTACATGCTCCTCCTTTTAAGAATAGACTTCGTCTGTTTGTGGAAACATTTCATACCAAGCTTGTAGGGTTGGATTTGATGCCATTTTCATAAAGTTTACATCTGCTCCTTCAGCTCGCCATTCTTCTACTAACATCATCATCCTAATGGAGTCTAACCCTAAGCTCACTAAGTCATCATCATCCTTGATTTCACTAGGGGAGATATCTAGTATCTCTGCTACTTTTGCCTTTATTTCACTGTGCGCACGATTAGATGCGTTTTTTCCTGATAAATCATGAAGTAGTGCTTCTGTTAATAAAACCTTCCCACATCTAGTTGCTGTATAATTTAATGCCTGTACATGTTCCTCATAAGAGAAATCAGCTACTGCATCGGCAATTAGAAATGGTTGGATATCATACATAAATGCTTCCATTGCCGTAGCTAAACAACCTATATGTGCATACACACCACATATAATAAGTTGATCACGACCATCTTCCTTCATACGATCAAGTAAATTTGATTTCTTAAAAGCACTATATCTCCATTTTGTTTGAATCGTATCATTGTCTGTTGGTGCCAACTCAGGTACAATACCTGTTTGCGCTTCATCTTCGGTTAGTCCTGGCCCCCAAAAATCGGTTAATAAGGCACGGTCTTCATCTTTTTGATTACCTGGTTGTGCCGTATAGACAATTGGTATATTTTTACTTTGACAATAAGCTTTTACATGAGCAATCTTTTCAATTACTCCCTCAATCAATTGAGAACCATTCTCATAATAGTTGATAAAATAATTTTGCATATCATGAATTAGCAGTACTGCGCGCTTATTATCAAGCTGCCAATCTACTTTATTTTTTGGTAAACTATTTGCCTCAGGTAATGGATAGGTTTTGATTTTTGGTATTGACATAGGGAATCTCTCCTTTTATATTTTAGTAGCTAATTTTTCTTGGATGATTTCTCTTAAGCTTTTTTTACTTACTTTTCCAAGTGGTGTTTGTGGAAACTCATGTACAAATTCAAAACGGTCAGGTATCTTAAATGCGGCAATTCCTTTTAATTGTAGAAACGACTTCAAAGCTTGACCTGTCAGCTGTTCGTTTTGCGAGATAATAAATGCACAAGATCTTTCACCAAGGAATGCATCTGGCATACTGACAATTGCTGCATCTAATACATCTTCATGTGAGAGCAAATAATTCTCAACCTCTTCAGCAGCAATCTTTTCTCCACCACGATTAATTTGGTCCTTATCTCTTCCTTCTACGATTAAATAACCATCTTCCGTTTGTTTAACAATATCTCCTGTCCGATAAAAGCCATCATGAGTAAATGCTTTTTCGTTATGAGTCTCTGCATTGTAATAGGCAATTATCGTGTAAGGTCCTCTTACTTGTAAATGGCCCGTATCACCAACGGCAATAGACTGATCCTCTTCATCTACAATACGAATCTCATCAAATTCAGACATTGGTCTCCCTTGTGTATAAACGATTTTCTCATCTGTATCATCTAATCTCGTATAATTAACCAATCCTTCAGCCATGCCAAAAACTTGTTGTAGTGAACAGCCAAAGCTAGGTCCCACTTTTTTCGCTACTTCAGCACTACATTTTGCCCCACCTACTTGAATCACCTCTAAGCTAGTAAGATCATAATCTCTTGACTTCTTTGCCTCAATCCAAATAATTGCTAGCGGAGGAACGAGTGATGTAAAGTTGACTTTTTCTTTTTCGATTAATGGAAATGCCGTATCTGGACTAGGATCGGGACTTAAAATGATGCACCCACCAGCATATAAGACACCAAAAACACCAGGTGAACTCATCGTGAAGTTATGTGCTACTGGTAATACAGCTAGATATTTCGTCCTTTCACTTAATTCACAGATTTCTACACTTTTTCGAATACTATATAAATACTCATCATGTGTTCTCGGAATTAACTTAGGCAACCCAGTACTTCCACCAGATAATTGGAAAAATGCTAAGTCGCTACCCGAAATATTTGGTAAATTCACAGACTCTTCAGACATTAGTGCTTCAACGTTTAAAAACTCCTGCTCATCTCCTGCGACAATAATATGTTGTAATGTATTGACTTTTCCTTTCACTTCTCTGGCCATCTTCACATAATCATGTCTATCAAAAACATCAGGTATCACATAAGCAACGGCTTTTGTATGTTCACAAAAGTAAGTAATTTCTGTTTGTCGATGCAATGGCAAAGAGAAAATAGGGAGAGCCCCCATACGGAATAGCGCAAAACAAACTTCAAAAAAGGTAATGGTATTGGTAAGTTGCAATACTACTCGATCTTGCTTCTTTATCCCAAGATGGATGAATCCATGGGCTAAGCGATTGGCTCTATCATTTAACTCTTCATACGTAACTTTACGATTTCCTTCAATCAGTGCAATGGATGTCGGTGTTAATGTTGCCATCCTTTCTAATACTTCACCAAAAGTTTCACCAGTCCAGCATCCATTTGAGCGATATTTTGTTGCCAATTCATCTGGCCAAGGTGTATATCCTTGTAACATTTACAACTCTCCTTTATGAATTATTCAATACCTAATGCACTTAACATCGTTTTTAATTTTGCGGCCGTTTCATCACATTCTTCTTGTGGTACTGACTGAGCGACAATTCCTGCTCCAGCAAATAACTTCATTTTTCGTTGACTCAGTTCTGCACATCTAATCGAAATCGCCCACTCTCCATCACCGTTCCTTTTACTATAACCAATCATCCCTGTGAAATAATGACGATTATATGGCTCGAGTTCATTCAACAATTGAAAAGCTTCAACTGCTGGAGTACCACAAATAGCTGGTGTCGGGTGAATACTCTCGGCTAATTGAACAGATGAAACGCCTTCGTCATACAACTCCCCTTCTATTTTTGTTGAAAGATGCCACATCGTTTTTGTAGAAATAACAGAAGGTCGAGCGGGAACAGTTAGTGTTCGACAATATGGCTTAAGATTTCTTTCAATCGCTTCAACGACAAGGCGATGTTCATATAAATCTTTTTCAGAGCAACTTAATTCTTGGGCCATTCTTTTATCATCCTCTTCGTTCGCCATCCTCGGTCTTGAACCTGCTAAAGGATTGGTAACCACTTTTCCTCCCTCTTTTTTAATCAGCAATTCCGGGCTAGATCCTATCAACGTATTTTTTTCATCTGATAAATGAACCGCAAAATTAAATTTATCTTCATTATCTGCTAATAAATTCTGTAAAACATAACGAATATTCACGTTTTTACTAAACTCAATTTGCATTAAACGGCCTAAAACAACCTTTTTAAGCTCTGCATTTTTTATTCTCGCTACAGCCTTTTCGACCATCATCATATATTCCTGTGGTTGTGGATGAAAATTCACCTTATTAGGTAATGGGAGTCGATTTCCTTCTTGATATCTTGTACTAGTCAACGGTTTCTCCAACATCACTTCTTTAGGGATGAATAAGGTTGCCACATCCTTTTGATCGAAAGGAAAAGCTGCTATCATCAGATCATGATGTCCATATGTCCGGGGACACTTCTGCCAAAGTAAATCCACCCGTTCACTAAAGGATTTTCCTTCCTGTTCTTCCGTATGTAATTCAACTTCCTTTCCCTTTGCTAAAATATGTTTTGTGGGAAAACCAAGGAAACTATCGCCATTATTATATAAATCCGCCATTTTATTGACGCTTTTTTCTTGTAATATCGCCATTAATATTCACCTCTTTTTTCGTCATTGTGCACCTAAGCTCGCTCCACCATCTATCACAATATTATTCATAGTGATATGACTTGCCTGATCTGAAACGAGGTAAAGAATCGAATCAACAATATTTTCCGGAGTGGCAATCCTTTGTAATGGAATACCTACGCGATATTCTTCTTGAACACCCTTAATTCCTTGCTCAATAGCACCGTCCTTCCAGAAGTCTCTTTGCATATCTGTGTCAGTGGCACCTGGCGAAACAATATTGCAACGTATATTGTATTTTGCAAGCTCTAACCCTAAACATCTTGTAAACATGAGAGAAGCAGCTTTTGATGCACAATACGCTGACATAGATGTTCTCGGTACAGATGCTGCGTTTGAACTAACTGTAACAATTGCCCCAGATTGTTTGGCAATCATCACTTTACTCACCTCTTGGGATAGATAAAATACTCCATTTGTATTAATAGAAAAAGTATGTTCCCATTCATCCATTGTCATAGATTGAATCGGATTTACTGATATCACTCCAGCAACATTGACAAGAATATCAATCGTTTTATATTTTTCTATTACTAGTTGTATCGTATCTGTTACATGTGCTTTATTTGATACATCACAGATGTAGCCTTCAAATGTTTGATCCCGGTTTGATAACTCTTCCGATAGTTGTTTTAGTTTTTCTGCTTCGATATCTAACCCAACCACTTGGCAACCTTCAAAACAGAGACGCTTGACTAAAGCGGCACCCATTCCTTTTGCTGCACCTGAGATGACTGCAACTTTTCCTTTAAGCATCAGAACACCCTTTCTCAACAGATAATCATTCTCAATTAAAATTAAAAAAGAAAGCGTTCATTTCTTTCTTAGATTGTTAGAAAAAAAATTCCGCTTGAAATGATAATGATTCTCATTATCACATCACAATATTAACAATAGTATAGATTCCTAATATTCGTCAAGGAGGAAAAAAATCCTATTTCGATGAAAACGAATGGTTTTTTATCGGATTGATTTGTTTTTAATGGAAAATTAAGGATTGAATGACGATCGATTGAACCAAAAAATTTTATAAATGTAGGAAAAGTTATTTAAATATCTATAGTAAAAAATACAGGTGCTTTTTTGGAAATTCATTCATTTTTCTTTTAAAAAACCTTTATTTTCTATTAAACTCCAGATAAAAAAGAAACGAACTCTAAGTGAATGTCACTGTTAAGTTCGTTTCTTTGTTCATTCTTTTATTTTACAAGTTCCAATACAGCCTCTAACATTACATTGACACCTGCTGCACAATCGTTATATGGAGTAAATTCATCTTCGCTATGGCTTTTTCCATTTATACTAGGTACAAATAACATAGCAGTAGGAATCATACTTGCGATAAACTGAGCATCATGCCCTGCACCACTGGCCATTTTTTTATATGGTAATCTCTGTTCTTTTGTCACACTTTCTAGTAATTGAACCATTTCATTATCAAAATGGACGGTCGAGCGATCCCAGAGTTTTTCAATGGATACAGTACATCCTTCACTATTTACGGTTTCTTGTACTTTTTTTATTTTTTCTTCTACAATTGCCATTACTTCAGGTTCCTTATGCCTTGCTTCTATAGTAAAGATTACTTCATTTGGAATAACCGTATGAACATTAGGAGAAACATCTAGTCTTCCCATAGTAAATACGAGGTCATCTGGTAAACTACTTAATTCATTTCTAATATCTTGAATAAAGTTATTGGTTGTAAATAGTGCATCTTTACGTAAATGCATAGGCGTCGTGCCCGCATGATTAGAGTCACCTACGATTTTAATTTCATAACAGACCATCCCTACTACACAGTCAACTACACCAATCTTCAACTCTTCATGCTGAAGAACCGGCCCTTGTTCAATATGTAGCTCTAAAAAGGCATACGCTTCTTTTAATCTATTGGCTTCAGAGCCATTGAAACCGATCTTCGCCAACTCTTCTTTAAAGACCTTGCCATCAGCATCTTTTTTGTTCAGCATCTTTTCACTATCGAACTTTCCACTTAAAACTCCGGAGGACATCATTGAAGGTTCAAATCTAGCACCTTCTTCATTCGTAAAATTAACTAACATAATAGGAATCTTAGGTGTAATATTATTGTCAACAAGTGTTCTCACAATTTCTAAACCTGTAATTACCCCTAAAACACCGTCGAAACGACCTCCGCATTTTACTGAATCAAGGTGGGAACCGATGACCACCGGTGGACGCTCTTCTAAACCTGGTAAGAGAGCATACATATTACCCATATCATCAGTTTTTACTTCCATTTTCAGTGCTTCACAGCAGGTTTTAAAATATTCTCGTGCTAAACGATCTTCTTCTGATAGAGCTAATCTTGTTACACCATTATTCTCTGTCCTACCAAAATTCGCGAAATGTTCAATCGTTTCTGTTAATCTCTCACTATTAATCCTTACTTTTTGTTTCTCCAAAATGTCATCTCCTTCAACTACTTATTTACGATTAATTAAATGGACAGAAAAATACTTGCGTGCATCAGCTGTTAATATGTGTAACGTTTCAGAGTAAATCGTTGAACCTGTAATTCTCTCAAACTCCACAAAGGCACCACTTAAATTCTCTGTAATGCTTTTAATTGTATAACCGTTATTTAACAGGACATCAATGCTTGTTTTTTCTTTCATATATTCAATGTGCTCAGACATTTGACCATCTCCTTTATTGGACTTTTTCTTTGACTTTAGTATTTACTATTTCCTGTTCATCAATAGATAAAACCCAATCTCTTCCGACTGTAATTCCCAAGTATTTCTCATCACTAGGATCATTCATTTCGCTTTGCTTGTATTTTTTAAACCACCAGTACTTCGCTAAAACATAATAGAGAACGGCTCCAACGACAAAACCTACAATGGAAGAGTAAGTAGACAATAGATTTGCACATATCCCCCCGACAATCCAAGCAATTAGTCCAGCACCATTAAAACCTGCAAAATATTTGAATTGCCCTTCATTCTCATATAATGCTGGCACATTTACTCTTCTTTTTCTTAATAAATAATAATCAGCAAATAATATACCAACGATAGATGTTAGGATTCCCCCAATGACTAATAGCGCTTGATTAAGCACATCAAACAAGCTCCATGGCTGCGCAAGAGTACCAATGATTCCTGCAAAAATGACCCCTACCCAAAAAGGTACTTTCGGCCCGCCTACATTAGAGAAAACAGTTGCTGCTGGTATAATGTTGGCCGAAGTATTTGTAGACCACTGTGCTAAAACAATCATTAATAGAAGAATGCCTAAAATAAATCCACTAGCTGATTCTTGTAATGCCACAATTGGATCTGATGTGCTAACTGCCATATATGATACAGCGCCAATCGCAATCATGAATGTATTCACAATTGGCATCACGATGATATTACCAATTAACTGAGATTTATTGCGTTTAAACCAATTCCTCTCATTTCTTGGGGCTTTAAAGAATCTTGATAAGCTTGGCATATCTGCTGCAAGGGTAGCCCAAAAGCCCATATTTGCCATAATAACAACCATAAAAGCTGTAAAAGCAGTTACACCTGTCGCAGGATTTTCCACCCAGGTCCAGACATCTTTACCTTGGCTTGTTGCATTATCTGATAATGTAATATACATCCAACATGAGATTATAATAATAATAGGGGCAGCTAAATCAGCAAACCTTTCAATCGATTTAATCCCTAATGCTGTATTGATTAATTGTGCAGCAGCAAAAAGAATAAAACATACGAACCACTGATCAAAGCCAAAAAGAAGATTAAGTATCCCGTTTATAGCGGAAGCACCAAAATAAGTGTTTATGCCAAACCAACATGAAGCAGTTATCCCCCTAACAACCGAAGGAATATGTGTGCCAATTGTTCCAAACGGCGCCCGCATGTATACAGGAAAAGAAAGTCCATGTTCCACACCAATATCACCAATTAAGGACATCAATATCCCAATGACCACTGAGCCGATAATGGTTGCTAACAGAACCATAGGAAGCGATAAATGAACAATTCCGCCACCACCAATAGCAAATGCTGCTAGCACAATCGCCATACCAATCCAAATAACTGCAAAACCAAAAGTACCAATTTTCCTTTCCTTATAACCAATTGGCATTAGGTCCGGTGATTTTAAATAATTATCTTTCTTCTCCAATATGGACACCCCCTTAATATGAACAACACATTTAGTAAAGTTCTTGAAGTTGGATACCCTGCTGAAATCATTTCAGCAGGGCGCAATAAAAGTTAAATCATTGTTGGTAGTTTTTCTAATGTTTCTCCGTATTTAGCACGCTTAATAAATTTACCCTGACCTGCTTCTCCTACAAATTGTTTATCTTTGATGATAAAGTTACCCCTAGATAACACTGAAATAGGTTCTCCTGTAATTTTCATGCCTTCAAAAGGATTGTAGTCAACTGCCATATGATGCGTTTTAGCCGACAACGTCCTTTCGACATTGCCATCATAGATAACAAGATCAGCATCAGCGCCAACAGCTATCGTACCCTTTTTCGGATATAATCCAAACAATTTAGCTACACGGGTTGAAGTAATCTCTACGAATTGATTAAGCGATAATCTCCCTTTTTTCACACCTTCTGAAAATAAAATACTTACGCGATCTTCAATTAATGGACCACCATTTGGAATCTTAGAAAAATCACCTTTTCCTAAGTCTTTCTGACCAACAAAATCAAAAGAACATTGATCAGATCCGAGCGTTTGTAATTGACCTGTCTTTAACGCATTCCATAAATGATCTTGATTCCATTTTTCTCTTAATGGCGGTGACCAAACATATTTAGCTCCTTCAAAATCTGGTTTCTCCAAATAGGTTTGATCCAAGACCAAATATTGCGGACAGGTTTCACCCCAGATATCAATACCTTGACTTCTAGCTTCAGCTATTTTTTTAGCCGCATCTGCACACGATACATGCACGACATATAATTGGGATCCAGCAAGTCCGGTAAGTGTTGCAGCTCTACCTGTTGCTTCTGCCTCTGCTTCAGGGGGACGAGTTAAAGCATGATAAATAGGGTCAGTATTTCCTTTTGCTAATGCGTCTTTTACTAAATAATCAATCACATCACCATTTTCAGCATGCACCATGACAAGTGCCCCAAGTTCTTTAGCGGCAAGTAAAGTTTTATATAGGGTCTCATCATCTGCTTGGAATTGATTTTTATAAGCCATAAATACTTTTAATGAAGTTATGCCTTCTTCCTCAACCATTTTCGGTATCTCTGCTAATACAGCGTCACTGCTCTCAACAATTTGCAAGTGAAAACCATAGTCAATGACCGCTTTATTTTTTGATTTTTGATGCCAAGTTTCAACCGCGCTACTGAGTGATTTCCCTTTTGTCGTTAAACAAAAATCAACAATCGTAGTTGTTCCACCAAATGCGGCAGCTTTTGTACCCGTTTCAAAATCATCTTTAGTGACCGTTCCACCAAAAGGCATGTCTAAGTGAGTATGGGGGTCAATCGCACCTGGGAAGACATAATGTCCTTTTGCATCAACGATTTCCGCACCACTCTCTTGAATATTCTCTCCGATTTGCATAATTGTTTCATCTTCAATTAGGATATCTGCTTTGTAAGTATCTGTTGCTGTAACAATTACTCCATTTTTTATGATTTTTTTCATAAGTAACCACCCTTTCTCACTCTTTTACTTCGCTGTACTATTTGCAACATAGCTTATATTTGCAATGGCTTCTTGCCTTTCATTCCAAGTCATAGGTGGTAGTTCATTTCGTTTTTCGACCATATCGATTGCTCCATCTACAGGACAAACAATCGAACATAAATTACAACCGACGCAATCTTCTTCGCGAACTTGGAGATAAGGCTTACCATCAGTTCCGGTCAGCATATCAATACATTGATGGGAGGTATCTTCACAGGCAATATGGCATTTATTACAATTAATACAAACATCATTATTAATGTGTGCGACAATTTGATAGTTTAGATCTAAATCGCCCCAATCAGAATATTTCGGTACAGACTTACCGATGATTTCATTTACCGAAGCGATCCCTTTACGATCTAAATAATAATTCAGGCCATCAATCATATCTTCTACGATGCGGAAGCCATGATGCATGGCCGCTGTACAAACTTGTACGCTTGTTGAACCCATGAGCATAAACTCCACAGCATCTTGCCAATTAGATATCCCACCAATTCCTGAGATTGGCACACCAATTCTACTATTACGGGCACATTCTCCAACCATATTTAGAGCAATTGGTTTCACTGCAGGTCCGCAATAGCCACCGTGGGCACCCTTCCCTCCAACATGCGGAATGGTATTCCACGTTTCAATATCTACACCTGCTAAACTATTAATCGTGTTAATCATACTAATTGCATCTGCTCCACCATTAACCGCCGCCTCAGCTGTTGCAGTTATATCGGTGATATTTGGTGTTAGTTTCACGATTACCGGTGTCTTCGCTACTTCTTTTACCCAATAAGTTTGTTGCTCAACAAGTGCTGGTACTTGACCTGAGGCTGCTCCCATTCCTCTTTCAGCCATCCCATGGGGACAACCGAAATTTAATTCCAGTCCATCGACACCTACTTCTTCCACCTTCTTGACAATTTCATGCCATTTTTCTTGTTTCGGTTCGACCATCAACGAAGCAATGATTGCATGATTAGGATATTTCTTTTTTGTTTCATAGATTTCTCTCAGATTTACTTCCAACGGTCGATCAGTAATTAACTCAATATTATTAAACCCTGCTACTTTTTGACCATTAAAACTCACTGCTGCAAAACGTGAAGAAACATTTAAAATGGGGTCACCTAATGTTTTCCAAACTGCACCTCCCCACCCAGCTTCAAAGGCGCGCTGTACTTGATAACCTGAATTGGTTGGCGGAGCTGAAGCTAACCAAAATGGATTTGGGGATTTAATTCCAGCTATATTTGTACTTAAATCTGCCATTATTTCACCTCCAAGATATTTAAGCAGTTTCTATCGTTTCTTTTAATAGAGTGCGGTGGATGCTTATAGCACTCGCTTTTCCTTGTTGTGCAGCAGACACAACCATTGCTTCACCTTGTCCTCTACCAAATATACAATCTCCACAGGCAAATACCTTACTGTTAGATGTTTGAAAGCTTTCACTATCTATTGTCACAACACCACCATCGTGACTAATTTCAAATTGTTCTATTAAATCAATATAACGACTTTGTCCGATCGCTTTAATCACTGCATCTACTTCAATGGTAAATTCAGAATCAGTTAAGGGTACAGGACGTCTCCTTCCATCTTCACCAGGTTCCGATAAAGTCATCTTGACACATTTAATACCTGTAACTTTCCCTTCCTCATCTCCTAAAATTTCAACCGGAGCTGTTAACCATCGAAATTCGACACCATCCTGCTTTGCAAATTCATATTCAAAATCATAAGCAGTCATCTCAGCCAACGTTCTTCTATATAAAATTTTGACATTATCCGCTCCTAATCTAACTGAACAAGTTGCAGCATCGATAGCCGTATTACCAGCCCCGATTACTGCTACCTTTTTTTTGTATAAGTCATCATGAATTGGTGCTGTCTTTGTTTCTTTTACAAATTCAATCGCATCATGAACGCCATTTAAGTCTTCACCAAGAATGCCCAATTCTGGTACAGATGACATACCAATGGCTAAAACAACAGCATCATTTTGTTCCAGAATTTCTTTAGCAGAGATATCTACCCCTACCCTCGTATTTGTAACAATTTCTACATTCAATTTTTTTACTTGTTCTACTTCCCAAAAAGATATATTCTGCGGTAATCTAAATGAGACGATTCCGTAAGTATTTAATCCTCCCGCTTCACTTTCTGCTTCGTAAATCGTCACTTTATAACCCATTCTTGCTAATTCTCTGGCTGCTGATAAACCGGCAGGACCACTTCCTATAATAGCTACTTTCTTTCCATTTGGCTTTCCAGCATGAAACAGGGTCGCTTCATTCTTAATTGCCCAGTCCGTAGCATACCTTTGTAAATTTCCTATTAAAATAGGTTTAGTAGAATGATTGAGTACACATGCGCCTTCACAAAGTTCTTCTGTCGGGCAAACGCGCGCACAACTAGCTCCTACAGGATTAGCAGACATAATTGTTTTTGCAGATCCAAATAAATTATCTGTGGCAATTTTTTTAATAAAACTAGGGATATCAATTCCCGTTGGACACGCTTGAATACAAGGAGCATCATAACAATACAAACATCGATTGGCCTCATCCAGTGCATCATGCTTAGAAAAAGGCGGTTCTACTTCTTCAAAGTTCAGCTTTAGTGTTGCTAATGTCTCTTTTCGGTCGCTTTTCACTATAGAGTAACCTCCTTAAAAGATAGCATCTTTGAATGTTAGTTTTTCTAACATTAATTAAACTGAATTGTTAGAATCTTATAATCATTTTACTGTGTTCTAATCGATTAATCATTATACAATTCGTAAAATAGTTCACTAGTCTTGCTTGTCAAAATGTAAAAAGCAAAGGTTTGTAAGCGCTTCACTTAATACTTGTTCCAAATAGTTTTTTCTTTCTAATTTTCAAATGTTATTTATCCTTACATACCCTGTAAATATTATTGTTCTTTTATATCCTTAAATGGCAAGCCGACGCAATTTATTATGTCTCACAAATAATAATTGAATAATGCTTGTTTTAAGATCTTGTAAGAAATAGAATCATAAACCTTAAATATTAATGTAAAGAATTATTAGGGAGAGCCTTTACAAGACCCTAGAGATGTTTTTTTAAGAGGATACGAGTGGAAAGGACTTTGCAATTCACTATAATGTTATTTCTATTTATTTTTTCTGTATGGAAAAACGAAAACAGTAGTGAGCTCATACAAAGCAAGTGTTTTTCAAAGATCATTTTTTACAGACTTCTTATGTTTATTAGGTATATACCTATTTCTTAATTATTGATCTACTTTAAATTAACACTGTTTTTCGTGACCTTGTTGTTTTTTACATAAATGAAAGAGAACCTCTCTCGTTGTTCCCTTTCTTACCAGACTTTTTCAAACTTTTATTGTTCCTTTGATCGTTTTAATACGTTCTTGCTCTTCTCCCTTATCTAAGTATTCGAAAAAACCAAGTCGATTTCCCCATGGGTCTGTGAAAGTTCCCCATTTCACTGGTACTTCAGGTCTTGAATGTATTTCAAACCTATTGATTTTTAAAACTTCTATAAGTCTGTCTCTTTCAGCCTCAATATTAGTAACTCCTAAACGCAGAGGTCCGTTACCCTCGGAAAGAGTTCCTTCTGCGACCTGCAACCAACATCCAGGAATGAGTTTCCACTCAGCGAACCCCTCATGTGGAGTAAAATCAGGCTTCTTATTAAGCAGTGTTTCATACCACTTTTGCCCTTCTTCAATATTGGCAACTCTAACTTGAGTAGTCATTTCAAAAATCATTTATATCCCTCCTAAATGTAAAATTAAATATAATACATCTTGTACTTTCCGTTATCACTATGAAAACGATTTTAACGTATAATAAGCTTATCAATTTCCTGGAAACAAGTCATTTCTAATAGCTTTAACAAGCACTAATTTTTCCTTTGAAAGTACATTTACCCCTTCTTACAAATTGAAATGCTTCCTTAACCACGATGAAGTTAACCCAAAATAATCGGAAACGGCGTAAATTAAAATAGACCCGAATAATCGATCGGGCCTAATGTTGAAAAAATTATTTCAAAGGAGATTATTGCATTACCTTACAGATATCATTTGTGAACGCTACCGGGTCTTCCACAGATAAGCCTTCAATAAGTAATGCTTGGTTATAAAGTAAATTGGTATATAAAGCTAATTTTTCATCATCATTATTATTAAATGCAGCTTGGATACTATTGAAGACAGAATGGTGGATATTCAGTTCAAGTACTTTATCTGCTTTGACATTTTGATTATCTGGCATCATACTTAATACTTTTTCCATTTCAATGGTTACTTCACCATCAGCTGATAAACAAACAGGATGAGATTTTAGTCGTTTGGATGCACGGACCTCTTTTACTTTACCAGTAAGTATTTCTGACATTTTCGTTAATATTTCTTTATTTTCTTTTACTTCATCTTCATTGTCTTCTTCTTTGCCTTCCGCATCAATTCCTAAATCTCCACTAGATACTGACTTAAACTCTTTTTCTTCATAATTAACAAGCATTTTAATCGCAAATTCATCAATATCCTCTGTAAAATAAAGAATTTCATATCCTTTATCGGCTACGATTTCTGTTTGTGGTAACTTGTCAATACGATCAATTGAATCACCTGTAGCATAATAAATATATTTTTGCTCTTCTGGCATTCTGCTTATATATTCATCTAATGTTACTAGTTTTTTCTCTTTGGACGAATAGAACAATAGTAAATCTTTTAATAAATCCTTATGTGTACCAAACTCATTGTACACACCAAACTTGATTTGGCGACCGAATGATTCATAGAACTTCTCATATTGTTCACGTTCATTTTTCAATAATGTTTTTAACTCGCTTTTAATTTTCTTATTAATATTTTTGGCAATCAATTTTAATTGACGGTCATGCTGGAGAATTTCTCTTGAAATATTTAAGGATAAATCTTCAGAATCAACCATCCCTTTAACAAAGCTGAAATGATCAGTTAATAAGTCTGGGCATTTCTCCATAATTAACACGCCATTTGAGTATAACTCTAACCCTTTTTGATATTCTTGAGAGTAATAATCAAATGGACGATTTTCTGGGATAAAAAGAATGGCATTATATCGGATGGATCCATCGACACTTACATGCACATGCTTTAATGGCTGATCAAACCCATACCGTTTCTCTTGATAGAAGTTTTGATAATCTTCATCCGTTAATTCATTTTTGTTCTTACGCCAAATTGGAACCATGCTATTAATGGTTTGTTCTTCTATGATCTCTTCAAATTCTTTGTCATTATCTTCTTTCGGTTTACTCGTTGTGACATCCATTTTGATTGGATAACGAATGAAATCAGAATATTTCTTAATAATTGATTTTAATTGATATTCATCAAGAAAATCATCAAAGTTCTCTTCTTCTTCATTTTCTTTTAATTTAAGTATGATGGTTGTACCTACTTGATCTTTCGTTGTTTCCACAATAGTATATCCATCGGCTCCTTGAGATTCCCAAAGATAAGCTTGGTCACTATGCAACGCCTTGGACAATACTTTTACCTCGTCTGCTACCATAAATGCTGCATAAAATCCGACACCGAACTGCCCGATAATATCATGACCATCTTTTGCTTCATTCTCTGATTTAAAAGCAAGGGAACCACTTTTAGCAATGACACCTAGATTATTTTCTAGTTCTTCTTTTGTCATTCCGATACCTGTATCAATAATGGTTAATGTGCGTGTTTCCTTATTAGGAATCACCTTTATGTAATAATCGTCTTGTTCGAAAACAAGTTGGTCGTCAGTCAACGCCTTATAATAAATTTTATCAATTGCATCACTTGCATTAGAAATTAATTCACGTAAAAACACTTCTTTTTGTGAATAAATAGAATGTACCATCATATCAAGCAATCGTTTCGATTCAGCTTGGAATTGAATTTTTTCTGCCATCTTCACAGTCTCTCCTTTATCATGAATTTTTCAAAGACTAAATTAGCACTCTATCTTATAGAGTGCTAATACTATTTTAATATCCTCTTTTTTCCCAGTCAATAGTTAATATTTATAAAGAACGCACCATTCCGCCATCTATTAAAATAGAAGAACCCGTTACGTAAGTATTAATATCTGAACATAGGAAAGTGACAAATTGAGCAAATTCTTCGGGCGTGCCATAACGACCTAACGGGATCGATTGTACTGATGCTTTTTGCACTTCTTCTTTCGAAATCCCCTTTCTATTAGCCGTTAATTGATCAAGATAGTCAATACGATCTGTTGCTATTCTACCTGGTGCAACCGTATTGATTAATATTTGATGCGGAGCCAATTCATCAGCAAGCGTTTTAGTCAAACCGACAATTCCTAAGCGAAATGTATTAGATAATAATAAACCTGGGATTGGTTGTTTAATAGATGTGGAAGCAATATTGATGATTTTCCCGCCATGTTTCTTCATTTCAGGCAATACACTTCGGATCGTTCGTACGTAGCTAAGTAAATTTAATTCGAACGAACGATACCAGTCATCATCCGATAAATCCTCAAATCCGCCACCAGGAGGTCCTCCAGCATTATTGATAAGGATATCAATGGTTCCATATGTAGCTTTTGTCTTTTGAACAAGTTCTGTAATATCTTCCTGTTTTGTAATATCACACGCTTGGTACTCCACTTCCATGAAACCACTTGATTTTAGCTCCTGTTGTACGACTTGTAGTTTACTTTCATCTCTACTCGAAATCATTACTTTGGCGCCTTCCTTAGCTAATTCAAGGGCAATCGCCTTTCCTAAACCTTGACTGGAAGCTAATACTAAAGCTACTTTACCTTTTATTTTTAAATCCATCGACTACTCCTCCTATTTCTTTCTATAAAATATATCAAACCGCTCCCATAAGTCTTCTAACTTCTCTAATCTTTCTTCTACAACTTCTGTCCGCTCTTTCCCTAAATAAACAATTAAAGCATTAATTAAACTAAGTGGTGCGGTAAAGGAGTCGATAAACGTTGGAAGCTTGCTAGAAGCAGTTAATACTACGTCTGCATATGGCACTAATGGTGACGTTAAATGATCAGTAATAGCAATCACTTTTGCTCCATGTTCTTTTGCATATTGCACTTGTTCAATTGTATTGATTGAATAACGAGCAAAGCTGATACCAATCACTACATCATGCTCATCCAACTTAAATAACTGTTCAGATACAGTGTCAGCAGCACCGATTAATTCACTATGTCCAAGGATGATATTTAAATAATATTGCAGAAATACACCTAATGACCGAGCACTACGATTGGCACTGATGTATATTCTTCTTCCCTCTAATATATATTGTGCTGCTCTCATAAATTGTTGTTCATCTAACTTTTCCATCGTCAATTGAATGTTAGCCATATCATCCTGGAACAGAGAGACAACCCCTTCTCTTTCGTGTTCATACACATCTGATGACATTCTCAATCTCTCTGTTGTAGTGAGTTGTTTTTGGATAGAGCTTTGCATATATTGCTGTAGATCAGAGTAACCAGTAAATCCAAGAAAAACGGCAAATCTAACAACAGTAGCTTCACTAACTTTCGTAGATTTGGCTAGTTTAGCGACAGTTAAGAATGGAATTTCATTTTTATGATCTAGCATGTATGTAGCAATTTTCTTTTGAGATTTACTCATTATCGGATATTGATCCGTGATTAACTTTTCGATATTCTCCATTTTGTAAGTCATACCTTTTCTTCAAAATTAACAGATTTCTTTCTCATACATTTTATTATACGTGAAAAGCTTAAAAATTGATAATCTGTATAACCATTAATGAATTATTTATTTCATTTTTAATAAAAATGAAATTAACACTTCACAAATAGGTTTTTTCAGCGTATCATGTTCTATATATTTCTTATATTAATAAATATGAAATATACATTTCATTATAGAGGTGAAAAATACAGTGAAAACAAGTTCATTAGATGATGTACACGAACAATTAAAAGCAAAAACGAGTAAATCATATCAATTCTCTTTAGATGCCCAAAGCTATATGCCAGGCGGTGTAACAGCAAATATTAAGTACTTTGATCCATACCCAATTGTTATGCAAAGGGGTAGTGGCGCTTATTTATTCGATATTGATGGCAATGAATACATCGATTACTTATTATCTTATGGCTCTTTAATGCTTGGTCATGGTCACCCAAAAGTGCAAAAAGCATTAGCTGACCAAATGCAAGTGAATGGTACACATTTATTCGGGACGCCTCATCAACTTGAACTCGAAATGGCAAAAAAATTACAAGCACTCTATCCTTCGATGGAAAAACTTAGATATACAAACTCAGGTACTGAAGCAACTTTATTATCAATAAGATTAGCCTATGCTTACACTGGTAAATATAAGATTGCTAAGTTTGAAGGTCATTACCATGGCGGATATGATCAAATGCTTATTAGTGTTAATCCAAAAGTAGATCAAGCAGGTCCAGCATCAGAACCAAATGCTTTAATTGAATCTAAAGGTGTTGACCCCTATCACCAAACTCATACGATTGTTTTACCTTTTAATAATTTGGAAGCAACAGCAGAAATTTTGACAAAGCATAAAGATGAGGTAGCAGCTGTGATTTTAGAACCTGCTCAAAGTGGCTTTATCCCTGCTACACAAGAATTTATGACTGGATTAAGAAAAATAACGGAAGACTTAGGTATTGTTTTAATCTTTGATGAAGTAAAAACCGGCTTTAGATTGGGGCTTGGTGGTGCACAATCCATTTATCATATTTCACCTGATGTAACAACGTTAGGTAAAGTAGTTGGAGGAGGTTTTCCTGTTGGTATGGTTGGAGGTAAAGAAGAGATTATGATGTGTTGTGCCCCTTCTACCTTCTCAGATGTTTTTGACCATAGTACAGGTAAGAACTCCAGTGCCAAAGATGTTCTTTTCCATAGCGGGACATATAATGGTCACCCTTCAATCCTTGCTGCAGGGATGGCAACCATTGACGTATTACAAAATGAAATCTCTACTGTTATAGCTAGAACACATCGTTTAAAACAAGAACTAACAAGTCTTTTTGATAGAAAAGGATTAGCGATGCAAACCATTGGACTCGGTTCCATTTTTAACATCGTATTTACTGATAAAGAAGTATGGAATTATCGCGACTTACAGCAAGCGAATTTTTCCTTACGTAAAAGATTAGATCTATTATTATTAATTAATGGTTTATATACAAAACCAATGAATCGTTTCAGCCTATCTACAGCACACACTGATTTAGAAATTAATAGAACCTTAGAGATATTCGAAAAAGCTTTACAAGATTTATAATCATTAATTGTTTCCAGTGAATAAGCACAAACAAAAACTCCTAAAAATTAGTTTTTGTTTGTGCTATTCATAATTTACCTATTTATCGTTCTCTATCACCATCTGATGCTCATCAATGATTTTTTAAATTTTCTCTCTTTTTCATTCTTTTTCCTCTCGTGCTAGACGAAAGTAGAATTCTGCGAATGACACCATTTATCCTTTTACTAGATTTATAGCATTTTGATTCAGGCTATAAAAACTGCAGCTCTGTTATGACTTAATCAGATAACTATTGATTGTATAATATGTAAAAATATGTGATAATGTAATTAGTTATGATATTTTGAATTCGAGGTAATGACAGATGCAGGTAACTTCTATAGATATTGAAAGTCAGATAAAAGATACAAGAGAAATGCTTTTAATTATCGGGGATATTTTTGGCCTATCAGACCCGTTCACTATTCAAATAAGCGAGGAACTCGACCTCTTAATCAATATGGTACAAAAAGAAAAGTACGCAGTTAATAAATAAGTAAAAGCCTAGTTTCCTACGGAAAGAAATTAGGCTTTTACCATTAAGAGACAACTTTATTTCCTGGTGTCGGCGATGTTGGGAATGGTGGTAGAAATTGTGATAATAAATATTGATAAATCGTTTGTTCAACTGATTTTCCTAGTTTATTTAATCCTTGATTCCCAAATAACACATTAAATTCGATAATATAATATTTCCCTTCGCTCACCATGACATCAAACCCTGCGTGATTAATACCTAATTGACCGGCAATATCTAACACAAGGTCGATAGCTTCTTGGGGAATAAAATCGGCACATAGTTCTCCACCTTGTGCAATATTATGAAGAAACTCTCCTTCTAGTCCCACTCTCCAATAGGCGCCCAATACTTCATTCCCAACCACACATATACGTAAATCTTTTCCATCATTCGGTAAATATTCTTGGATATATAAAGCGTCCACTTTCTCACAATACGTTAGAAAGTCTTCTCTCGATTGGATGAGGAAAACACCTTTTCCCATAGAGTTTCGTGATTCTTTTGCTACAAAAGGAAAGGGAAAAGTATCTAAAACATACTCAATATTGCTCCTTGTATTAGCAAGGATTTCAGTATAGGGAGCATGCTCAGGACTCACCGACCAAAGGGCCCTTGTCATTTCAATTTTACTAAAACCTAGCTGCATTGTTTCTATGCTAGGAAAAATCTTTTTCTTCAACCCATACACAAGTGACGGTACTTGCCACGTTTCAGGAAATAACACGATGTCAGCTTGCTTTATTGCATCTATTTCTTTAAACATATGTTCTGGCTTTATATAGTGCACATTGGGCATACCAATCGTGCGAAATGCATTAAAAGAAACAATTTTCATTGATTCATTCACCTTCATTATTCAATTAGTTTTTCCGTATTACAGATGTTAAAAAATGTATTTAAAAGAATATAAAACTATTAATATCATAGCATTTTTGTAAAAAAATACAATAAAATTTTTAAAGAAATATTATTATTAAAATTTCTAAATATTTATTGTTATTATAAGGAAAAAGAACAAGGTATAATCAGAAAAACAGAACCAATTTTTTTAAAATGAAAAGAGTTGAATGCATTTACACTCACTTTCTTCATTTTTATTCATTTCGAATGCCAAATTTTAAAAACAACTGAGTCAAAAGATTCTCCTGTTTCAATTTCTCGTGTAAGACATCTACCTTAAATTAAACTGGATGGCCTGTTTTGTTAGTCCTTCTAAGGGAACCACCCTCTCTTAAATTATTTAAAGGCAAACCCCATTATCTTACATTCGTTTTACTACGATTCCAACTACATAACCACCTTCACTAGCAAGAGAGAGAGAGAGAGTATTTTTTTGCTTAAAAGATTCATCATATGTCACCATAAAAAAACACCCCGAGCGTTAGACTTCGGGGTGCATATGAAAAGCTCTATTCTATTTTATTTAAAGTTCTTCATTTTCTTCGCCTTTTTTAGTCTTCATTTTAAAATAAGCATCAAATACCTCATCAGCAATATGAAGGTTAATCTTGGATTTATCTGAAGACAACCATGGAATGACAACTGAAATGGCAATTTCAGGATTATCATACGGCGCGTACCCGACAAAGGTTAAATTCCAAGTATCTGGATTCGATTGCACCTTAAGCGGCCCCCCGTAGTAAGCTTGGGCTGTTCCTGTTTTACCTGCAATCTTATACTTTTTATTTGTAATCCCACTATTTGCTGTTCCCTGCGGATGGTTGACTACTTGGATAAACCCATCTTGTACATGTTCAATCCATGCATCCTTCATCGTAATTTTATTCAAAACATTCGGCTCAATGGATTTATAAACCGCACCAAGTTGATTATTCTCAAGATTCGGTTCACGAATTTCCTTCACAATCTGTGGTTGCATACGGTAACCACCATTTGCTATCGTTGATACATATTGCGCCAATTGTAGCGGACTATAAGTATCGAATTGTCCAATGGCAAAATCAAGTGTATTCCCTCCATTAGGAGGAATTGGTGATTGTCCTGTTACTTCACCTGGTAAGTCGATACCCGTTTTCACCCCAAGACCGAACTGGTGAAAATTATATCGTAACTTTCTAATACCTTCATCTTTATCAATACGTAGTTTACCTCGCGGAATGTATTCTTGTTGTCCACCAATTCTCATCGCTATTAGAAACATATAAACATTTGAAGATTTCCTAAGGGCCGTTAGATCATTAATGGCACCAAATCCTGCCGTATTCCAAGATCGTTTAGGTTGTGTTCCGTCAAAATACAAAGGTCTATCTACCAAAACACTCCAAGGTGAGATTACTCCTTCTTCGTAACCTGCTAACACTGTTGCGCCTTTTATAGTGGAACCCATTGAATATTGACTTGTCATATTACCTAAGGCGTAATCCATGACTTCTGTTTCACCAGTTTTTTCATCTTTGACAAATTGTTTGCCAGCCATTGCGAGAACCTCACCTGTTTGTGGGTTCATCGCTGAAACGAAGCCACGATCTAAATAGTAATTACTTCCCCTCAGACTTCGAACATGCTTTTCAATGATTTTTTCTACCTCTTGTTGGAATTCGATATCAGTTGTTAAGACAAGGTCTTTTCCTGCTTGTCCTTCTCTTACCACATCTTGCTTTGTTACTTCACCCGTTTTATCTGTGTAATTTTTCATGATTTTCTTTTGCCCTTGTAAAACAGACTCGTATTGCAATTCTAAATAACTCTTGCCGACACGATCATTGCGACTATAACCTTTAGATTGATAATATTCGAGCATTTCACTAGGCAAGCCCTCTTTTGAACTTGAAACATTTCCAAGTACAGAACTTAATGTTACTTCTCCATCTTCGTCCTTTAAAGCATTATAACGTTCCCAGTCTACCGTTGTATCAATACCAGGTAGTAAATGAAGATTCTCACTAACAAGAGCAAATTCATCTTCATTAACATTTTTGTTCTTAATAAAATGAGGTGTCAACATTCGACTACTTGCCATTTCTCGAAATATCGCTAAAACTTCTAGTTCATCCTTCTTAAAAGCATTCAGTTCTTCTTCTGTTATTCGTTCCCGCGTTCGTTTATATATTTCTTCATCTACTTCTTTTGCTGACATATCACTTGCTTGCAATTCATCTTTTTCTTTATCCGATACTTTTTCTGCTGCTTCATTCGGATACTTTATTATCCAAAAGTCTTGTTTATCTCTTTCCGTAATCGCCTTCAAGTCTTCTTCCGTGTCTTTTTTAATCATTTTCGCTAAAAGCTCTGATGTCTGAATCATTTCTTCTTGAGTTGTAGATTGAGAGCGAGTATAACTTATGGCTAATTGAGGCTTATTCCCTACAACCAGTCTACCTTTACTATCATAGATCTGCCCCCTAGGTGCCGTGCTTGCTACTGGCACCTCCACTTCCCGTTCAATCTCTTTTTTATAATTCTCCCCGTAAACAATTTGAACAATACCTAAGCGGAAGATTAGAATCGAAAAGAGGATAAATACTGCAAAAAACATTAAATTAATCCGAAAAACCATTTTTTTATTTCTTTTCTTTCTTTTCTGCTCTCCCGCCATCATCAACACAACCAATCATCAAAGTATGAATGTTCTTAATTATTACTATATGTAACTATTATATTTCAAAAATATATTATCTATTAAAATTAGATTAATAATATAACCTATCTTACAACAAATATCCAATTTTTTCAATTGTTATGAAGAAATATTTGATAAAAAAAGATCAATTTTACACTTTCAGTAACATTTTCTAAAAAGGACGGTAGATGGTGATCAAATCAGGTATCCACTTGACTGCCTTTTAAGTGATGATTGTTCTTCATTTTTATTAGCTAAATAAAAAAATCGATTGTTAACCAACCGATTTTTTCATTTGACTCATTTGTAGTTTTTGACGATATACTACTGGCTCATATAACATGAATACTCCAATTAACCCAATAATCGCAAAGCTTAAAGGAATATAGAGTCCATATTGATAAGCGGTTGTAAGGTCAAAATTAGCAAAATGGTCCAATACTTTCCCAAAAAGAGCTGGCAGCAACACTGCGCTAAGAAAGCCACCCGTATTGGCGAAACCGGAAATAAGCCCCACTTCCTTTATATGAAAGGACTGTCTAACAACTGTAAAGGTTAGAGCACTCGCACCATTTGCATAGCCTATGATCACGAATAAAAGAATGAATAATAAATACGGTGGCTCTCCACCCAGCAATACTAGTGTGATCCAAGCAGAAACCGACAGCAACTGCACGATAACATACGGTAATTTGACACTGTCAAAAAAAGTAGATAGATAGGTTGTTAATGGCGCTCCGATAATGGCACCAAATAAGCCGTACATAATTACTTCACTTGCACTTGATCTTGATAAACCGTAAATGTCCATACCATAGGGAACAGCCCAAGAGCCAATAAAGCCAATATATGTGCCTACTACACCAAAATGACAAAGGAATGTCGCCCAAGCTTGGCGATTGACTAGTAATCTTCTTATGATGACTAATAACGGTTCATTTGTTTCTTTTTGATTTTTTTCTTCTTCCATTTGAAATTTCTTCTTAGGATATTTTATTAAAACAACATAGAGTCCGATACCGAGGGTGAATATTACGATGCCAACAATTAAAAATGGAAGTCTCCACCCTAATAGAGAAATGGTCGAACTAAAAGGAACTGTTGCCAATAAGAAACCTAAACTTCCTGTCATTCCAGCAAATCCCACTAGCATCGAAAACTCCTGCTGCTTGAACCAAATGCTCAATACAAGAACTAAATTGACCCAAATAGTAGCATCGCCAATTCCACATAATAGCCTAGCAAAGATAAGCATATAACTATTATCTACCGAACTATAGAGGATGGTACCTAGTCCGTTTAGCAGCGTTCCAGCGACTAGAAATACATTTGGACCAAATCTATCAGAGAATAATCCGATGGGAATTTGCAATCCAGCATAAGCAAAAAATTGAATACTCGTTATCAGCCCAATCGTTGCTGCAGTTAAATGAAATTCTTCCATTAATTGATCAGTAATTAAACCAGGTGCTGTTCTTTGACTAACCATAAATAAATAGGCTAAAAGTAAAACACCAAATACAACCCATCTGTACTTACTTTGTTGTTTATTCATTATTTAAACGCCTTCCTCAATTTAACATTCGTCTCTCATTATACGCTTATTGTCTTTATATATATATAGGAAGTTTATATGTCTATGAGGGTGGAGAAGTAGAAGTCATTTCTATTGACTAGATGAGTAGTTGGTGAAGATCTAACTTCTTTTTTAGGAAAATCCGATATGGCAAACTGTCTTAATTGCATAACAAACCTGATATTACAACGATTATAAAGGGTATGATGTTAACAGAATTGAGTTAGTATGAACTAACCTTATTCTGTTAACACTATTCCCGCTTTCATTTATGAAGTTTTATGCATATGTTTTATCACTTAACCACTTTTCTTGGGTATAAGCCATTTCCCAAAAAGCTAACTCATATTGACAGCTAATGGTAAATGCCATTTTCATTTTTTCTTTTTCTGTTTCAGATGCAATTTCAGCAAGCCGATCAAGATGATGAATTTGTTCAAGTACAAGTTTAACAAACCATTCTCCACCGTATGTATCAATCCAGGTACGATAGATTTCTTCTTTTGGTTTTGCCCCTTTAAAGCTCTGCCCAATATCATAATAAATCCAATAACACGGAAGCAAACTAGCGATGACCTCGCCAACTGTGCCTGTCTCTGCTACACGATATAAATGGGATGTATATGCATAGGCAGTAGGAGCGGGTCTAAACTGGTTTAACTCTTCTTCAGAAACTTTTAATACCTCCATAAATTTGTTATGTAACCCTAGTTCAGCTTCATAGGTACCTTGCGCATGCGAGGCCATTCTTGAGGTCATATATAAATTCTCTGCTTTAGAAGCAGCGATTGCTTGCACACGAGCAAAATGTGATAAATAGTAAGAATCTTGTAACACATAAAAGCGGAAACACTCAATTGGTAAATCTCCCTTAGCAATTCCTTTAACGAAAGGGTGTTCAAAATTCGCTTCCCATATATCATGTACTTCTTTCCTTAACGATTGTGTAAACGTTTCTTTTGTTGTCATCATTTCTACCTCTTCTCTTTTTTTATCGAGCATAAAAAATCCAGAAAAGCGAAAAACCACTTCCTATAAGAAAGTGGTTACTGTATACATCATTCATTTAGTTATAGTTATAACGTTAACTAAATTGATATACGCCACTTCCCTACGCTGGTATCAACCAGATCAGGTTCTAAGAGTCTTAAAGTTATTGCACTTTAATCTCAGCCTTTTAAAGGCACCCCTAGTGGATTTATTCAATTATGCTTTCAAAGTTATGTTATCATCTTATCAATAAATGTCAACTGCAAGTTTAGGAATTGAGCAATGTCAAGCTTCTCTTTCAGTAACGATTATGAACAAGTTGGATGAATGCTGTCGTTACCTAAACACTTCAACTGATCTAACACCGCGGCTTAAATTGGCATTGACTCAAGGATGGATAACTCCAAATATTCTCCATGCATTTACACTCTCCACCCTCTTCGCCTAGTGAAGTTTTTCTTTATAATGAAAGCTTACGACTTTTTATCAGCTAAAAAAATGTTTATACTAGAATTATGATTTTGGATAAAGAATGGGTGAATACTACTTGGAAACACATATTTTTTCAAAGGGAGAAGAAATCGCCAACGCGATCGTACACGGAATCGGTGCGCTATTAAGTATTGCGGCTCTCGTCATTTTAACTGTTTTCTCATCCTTATATGGAACAGCTTGGCATATTGTCAGCTTTGTTCTTTTTGGTACAACGATGGTTATTTTATATTTCTCATCAACTTTGCTACATAGTTTACCTGCTGGAAAAGCAAAGGATGTATTTGAGATTCTCGATCATTCTTCCATTTACTTTTTTATTGCTGGAACGTTCACACCGTTTCTATTTATAACAGTTAAAGGAACCTTAGGATGGACCTTATTTGGTCTTGTATGGGGGCTAGCAATTGCTGGAACAGTTTTCAAATGTTTTTTTGTTAAAAAGTTTTTAGTCTTCTCGACATTACTATATGTTTTGATGGGCTGGCTAATTATATTTGCCTGGGAGCCTCTGGTTACACACTTACCTACACAAGGAATGATTTTCCTCATTATCGGTGGCGTTCTATACACTGCTGGTTCAATATTTTATGTATGGAGAGGATTTAAGTACCATCACGCATTGTGGCATGTTTTTGTTCTTGCTGGTTCGATTATGCATTTTTTTGCTGTTCTCTCGCTTTTACCTTGATCAAAATTTACCTCTTTATAAATGATCTGCAGATGGCTACTCTCACCACCTGCAGATTTATTAATATCAGTTTGTAGAGTTTTTATCACATTACTTGTTCTATATTAATAATAAACTACTACTTATAATAACTTCATTACTTCATAGCGAAAGCTCAATTTTTTATACCCTTGTTTACGATACATATCCTTTGGCGTGTCATTGCTGTCGGCTACAAGTATAACCCTATGATTGCTAAATCGCTTCATTACTTCATATTGCAAGCTTGCAGCAATCCCCTTTAATCGGTGAGCTGGTAACACACCTACATTATCAATTTCAGCTGTACACTTATTAAAAAATACTTGTAATGAACCTGCTGGCACACCATGATCATATGCGAGTAACTGTAATGTATCTTTTGCATTATGATGATAGGAATGCATGCTTCTATTAAGGTTCACATATTCCTCACCATAATCTAGATCAAAGTTTCTCTGCAATTGTAGATATTCTCCTAAATTATCATTTGTCACTTCCTCAACCACGATTTCGTTCTTTCTATCTTTATAGATAAATTGAAGAGGGTTAATTTCATATAACTCCTGACACCCGATCGTATAGAATTGTTGATAAAGGTATAATAAAACATCCTCTTGAATCATTTCGTCTGCTGGTAAATAAAACTTCAAATGTTCTTGTTTATGCTCTTTCTGATAGTCTTCCAAATACATTTGTGCCAGTTGAAAATCTTGCAAACTAGGATTTATTTTAAATTGGATAAAGTTTGCATCATATTTAAAATAGAACTGTTTTGTGCCATAGTGATCAAAATTGGCTTTTTCTGCTATTAAATTACCATCATGATGTATATCTCTGAAACTAACCACTGACCATCTCTCCCCTACTTATAGCCCTTAAGTATAACGATTAATTCCTTACGGTAAAAAAATACCTCTATCTATTTTATCATTTTTCACAAATAAAGAAGCCCGAACATTTATGTTCGGGCAACAACACCGCATTATTACAAATACATTTCGATACCGGGTCCAATCGGAATACCGAATAATCCAAAAATGAATAGCATGACTACCCAAATTACTAAGAAAACCATTGAATAAGGAATCATTAAGGAAATAAGCGTGCCTAAACCTGCTTTTTTATCGTATTCTCTCATAAAAGCAAGAACTACAAGGATATACGGATTTAGTGGTGTAATAATATTTGTAGTTGAATCGGCAATTCTATACGCTGCTTGGATAAAAGCAGGGTTATAATCAAGTAACATAAACAATGGAATAAAAATTGGGGCTAATAATGCCCATTGAGCAGACCCACTAAAGATTAATAAATTCAGAATAGAGACGAAAATAATAAATCCAATAATAACAGGAATACCAGTTAAATTGATGGAAGATAAGAATTCCGCACCATTGACTGCAATCCAAGTACCTAAATTGGACCAGTTAAAATAAGCAATAAATTGTGACGCAGCAAATATAAGGACGATATAGCCTGCCATATCTTTCATCGAATCTGCCATATACTTTGGAATATCAGCACTTTTTGTGATTTTCTTTACTGTTACTCCGTATGCTGTTCCCATCGTTATAAAGAATAATAAAACAATTGGGATAATTCCACTTAAAAATGGGGAAGGAATCATACCACCTTCTTCGTTTCTAAGAGGGGAGTCTGGCCAGAAGATAATTGTAAGTAAAATAGCAATATATGCTAGACCCGCTATAACGGCATTTCTTAACCCTTTTGACTCGATAGCTGAAACCGGTTCAAAATTCTTTTTCAAATCCCCATCATATTTTCCTAATCTTGGTTCAATTACCTTTTCAGTTAAGAATCCACCAACTAAAGTTAAGAGAACAGTAGAAATCGACATAAAATACCAATTATCAACAGGTGATACAACAAATGAAGGATCGATTGCTTTAGCAGCCTCAGTAGTAATTCCCGCCAATAATGCATCTGTTCCAGCGATTAAGACATTGGCTGAAAAACCTGCACCTACTCCAGCAAAGCCGGCTGCTAAACCAGCTAATGGATGCCTACCAACAGTGTAGAAAACCATCGCAGCTAACGGTGGTACAAGTACGAACGCCGCATCTGAAGCAATATTCCCCATAATACCAATAAAGAAAACAGCATAAGTGACTAATGACTTTGGTGTACTTAAGATCGACTTTTTAATGGCTGTTTCTAGTAAACCAACTTTATCAGCTAAGCCTACACCAAGCATCATAGCTAACACAAGGCCTAGTGGGGCGAAGCCAGTAAAGTTAGACAGCATCTCAGTTAATATAAACTGCAATCCTTCACCAGAAATTAAACTTTTTATTGCCAACTCTTCCCCTGTTCCTGGGTGCTCAACAGTAACATCAAATTGATTAACAATGAACGTTAATATCATTACAAACGCTGCGAGATAAACGAAAATAAAAAATGGATCTGGTAGCTTGTTCCCTATCGTTTCAATGCCTGACAAGAACTTGGACATCAAGCCCTTCTTTTCTTGTTCGTTGTTTACATTTGCTTGCAAATTATTTCACTCTCCTTACTTCGAAATTTATCGGAATTTATCCTTAACATTTCCGTTATTATATCATCACATTTATATTGTGAATAGTCTTTTTTTAATCTTTTTTGTCTTTTTTATTAATTTTCTAATAAATATCATTTTTATTTACAAATAAAAGAATATATAGGAATTATATGGTTGATAATGATTCTCAATGTTCGTCTTTTATTAGGTGTTATTTAACTTAAACGATAATAAAAACCTAAACAACTGGAAATAAGTGATATTTCTAGTGTTTAGGTTCAAATCATACGGATTTATTTTTTATTGTTTGGCAAACTGATTAAAGTTTATTTGATAAATTTTTCGTGGTCTCCCTCGATGACCTGTCTCTTCTCCTATAATTTCAGCTAAACCTATCTTTTCCATCTCCATCAATATTCTTCTTGCGTTGCGATCAGTGCTTTTTAGCCAATGAGATAAATCTTGAGAAGTAATCTTATTTTTTTGGTAGTGTAATGATAAAGACTCAATTTTTGCAACAATCTTACTACTTATACCTGCATCTTTAAATATTTTTTCCCAATCATTTCCGTAAATCCTTGAATGAAAACTTATTTCTTCTTTTTCATTATTAATAATTGTTAATTCTTTCTCTTCATTAACAGAGATAACAATAGGGCCCTTAAATTCACGGGCATGAGAGAAAGCCATACTCACATTTTCCTCAGCCTCTAATACCGTTAAGCCAAAGCCTACACCTATGCGAACACGTAACCGACTATGAACAAAAATCTCTTCACTGATCGTCAACATCGATTGGTCTCTCATAAAGAGCTCAAGCTCTCCTCGCGTAGTAAAAATATAGTGAACGCCATCATCCATCTGGACTATCGAACCATTCATTTGTTCACCAACGTCAAGCAAGACTTTCTTTAGTTCTAGTTCTTGATGCTTTAACCGGAAGGATCGCCTTCTTTCTTCACTTTCAGAAGAAGCAACGATGCGTTCGACACCAATAATGACAAGCTGGGATTTCCGGTACCATGATGCTTGCCCCTTTTCTTTAATCGTTTCTAAAGAACGTCTGACCGTTAGTTCTGATTGCTCGATGCGATAAGTTGGGATATTCATCTTCGTTAATTCTTTATACACCTTATTCAAACAAGTAATAGCCACATCGACTTTGTTACTTTCATATAATTCTTTATGAAAAGCAATAATCTCTTCAGCCGGCATATATCCATCGTAAGAATTCATCTGGAAAAGGACTCGATTCCTCACTAGCGGATCGAGTCCTCTATCCATTTCTTCTTCTTGAATAGTGTCCAAGCTAAAACGCTTTTGCACTTGATCGCTATCTAAAAAAACCTTTACTAAGACAGCAAGCAGGCTCGCACCACTTAAAGGAATATAACTCGCTTCTTTTTTTGTAATCACTTTCTTGGATAATGCATAAAAATATGGCGCCTGTCCTGAAAAAAGCCACTGGTCAACCCATTCTCTATTTCTAATAATAATTTGCTCAGTTTCTTCAGTCGATTCATACACAAAGGGAATAAAGTGAAGTTCGCCGTAGTCCGCCCCTGTATCTATAATCATTTTAACTGAATCTTTTGGTCCAATAACCCCCACTCGAATTTTCATTCAACGCACCTGCCTCCAACAAATTAAACAATATAGCCTTATTTTAACATGACTGGTTAAGGTTCGTTCTTTTTTAACTTATTGCCATCCTAAAATCACACGACAAATTGATTCAACGGCGATAGGCAGTACCTCTTCATCATAATCAAAACATGGATGATGATGTCCAGCAGCGAGCGGTGTTCCAAATAACATATAGTTCGCCGCTCCCCCATTATTCCTCACCTTCTCTAACATAAAGGCAGCGTCTTCAGAAGCCCCTAGAGGTAATTTCGGAATCACATTTTTAATATTTGTACT
Source organism: Cytobacillus sp. OWB-43 (assembly GCF_034651445.1). Taxonomy (NCBI): domain Bacteria; kingdom Bacillati; phylum Bacillota; class Bacilli; order Caryophanales; family Bacillaceae; genus Cytobacillus; species Cytobacillus sp. OWB-43. The sequence goes on from NZ_JAYEFF010000001.1 coordinate 1,177,866, forward strand.
TGCTTTCACTGCCTCATTAATAAAATCCACCCATTCTTCTTGACACTCTGCACTTGGCGCTTGGCCAACGATTTCAACATTTGTTGTGACATCATATAGTGCTGCACTAGCTTGAATTATTCTCATGGCTTCGAGGACCATGTACTCTTCATTAAGTTCAGTTGAAGCACCTCGGGTTTCTAATTGCATTTTCGCATAATCAGCAATAATATTTCGGCCACTTCCAGCCTCTAGTGTTCCTATATTGATGCGCGTCGCACCCCCTGCGTGTCTCGTAATACCATTTAAATGTAATGAAGAGGCTGCAGCGGCTAATAGAGCATTCCTGCCTTCATTTGGCTCTAATCCAGCATGTGCTGATTTGCCAAAGTATTCAACGTTTATCTTTGTACTCGCTAAGAACTGATCTGTTGTTGCAACGATGTCACCAATGTTTAATGAGTGGATCCCTATATGTCCGCTTAAAAAGACATCGGCATCATCTAACAATCCTTTATCCACCATCGGCTTTGCCCCTCGTCCGCCTTCTTCTCCAGGTTGAAATAACAAGGTGAAACGTCCGTTTAATTGATGGCGATTTTCATGAATAAAATGCGCCACACCTAAACCAATGGCGGTATGCCCATCATGACCGCACGCATGCATATAGCCCGCTCTGTTACTATGAAACCCATGCACAAAAGGAAAATGTGCTTCATCCTCTGCTTCATTAATCGGCAGGGCATCAATATCAAATCGTAGAACAATATGTTTTCCTTTTCGACCAGTGTCGAAATAAGCTTTAAGTCCCGTAAAAGCACCTTTCATTAAATATAAATACGCTTTATTTATGCCCGCTTCCATCGCTCTTTGTTCTTCTTTTTCTATCTGATCTTCTGTTGGCAACCCCATTCTTGTATGTGGATGGAGAATCGCTTGTCCCATCTCTACTTCAAAATCAAGCTTTTCTATCTCTTCAGCAATTTTTGCAGTTGTCACATACTCTGTCCACGCTACCTCTGGATATGCATGAAACATTCTTCTCATTTTAGTTAAATACGGGGTGATGTCTTTTATGAATGCTTCCATTGAAAAAAATTCCTCCTATAAACCCTTACTTTGTAATTGTTCAATTGTATCAATGGCAACTTGAGCCATTAATTCCATACCGATCGGCAAAATGTTTTCATCAAGTTGAAAAGAAGGGTTGTGAAGCGGCTTTTGATTATTTCCTATTGAACAACCTAGCCAATAATATACACCTGGATATTCTTTTAAAAAGCGGCCAAAATCCTCTCCTGCCATTGAGGGTGCGACTTCTGGGACATTTTCCTTACCTACAAATTTTGCCGCTGTTTCCTTTACTCTTTCAGCCCATTCCGGAGTGTTTACTGTGGAAGGATAACCATCAAGGTATGTGATTTCGACACGTCCACCTAGCGCCTTAACAGTGTCTGTTACGATTTGATGAAAACGATTCTTCACTTGTGTTTTTACCTTATCTGTTAAAGTCCTTACTGTACCTTCAATAATTACTTCTTCCGCAATGACGTTATGGGCAGCACCGCCAGACACCTTACCAACTGTGACTACCGCCGATTCTAGCGGATCAATGTTTCGGCTTACGATCGTTTGCAACATTGTAATTACTTGATTCGCTATAATAATTGCATCTATTGTCGTATGGGGCATACTTGCATGCCCACCTGAACCAGTGATTTTCAAAGAAAATCGATCAGAGTTACCCATCATTGGTCCCGGTCTAACTCCTATTTGACCTGGCGGAAGGTCTGGCCATACATGCTGACCAATAATAACAGACGGTTTATATTCATCAAATACACCATCTTCCATCATGATTTTCGCTCCACCTATTGGAGACTTTTCTTCCGCTGGTTGAAATAAGAGCAAGATTGTGCCGGATATGTTGCCTTTATGTTTATTTAAAATAATTCCAGCTCCTAATAACATTGCTGCATGGCTATCGTGACCACAAGCATGCATCACACCTTTTACTTTCGAAGAATAAGAGACACCACTTTGTTCTTCAATCGGTAGGGCATCAATATCCGCTCTTAAACATACTGTCGGTCCCTGTTTTGCCCCTTTAATAATTGCTAGAATACCAGTTTTTGCAAAACCAGTTTGATATGGTATTTGATAATCGTTTAATTTCTGTTGTATTTTCGAAGATGTTTGTACTTCTTCGCCACTTAGCTCTGGATACTCATGAAGCTCACGTCTAAACAATGTTAATTCAGTAGCTATTTCTTTTGCTTCGCCTTTAAAAGAAACGGTCATAATGATCTCTCCCTCTATCAAATCATTAAGGAAAAATTCCTTATCAATTCCGATAATACACTAAAATGAGTCAAATTTGAGGGAAATCCGAGAATTTTTTAAAAATTTACGCTAAATTTCTTTTGTGAATAGAAAAATATCCGTTAAGATACTCATTTTATTTCACTCTCTGTCTCGAGACGTAAAAGATGCTCCTTCCTTTCTATTCCTCCGCCATATCCACCTAATTTACCGTCTGCTTTAATCACACGATGACACGGTATTATAATGGCTATTTGATTGGCTCCGTTCGCATTTCCGACAGCCCTTACATAATTGCTACTTCCTAATAGCTGACCAATTTCCTGATAAGATACAGTTTGTCCATAAGGAATCTTTTGCAAAAGAGACCATACTTCGAGTTGAAAAGGAGTTCCTTGAAGGAAAAAAGGAATTGTAAATTGTCGAAGTTGTTTAGCATAATAAAGCTTGAGCTGCTCTTCTAGGTTTCTATTAATCTTTGTATCCCCTGGTAGAATTCGCGCATTTTGTTTGTTTCTTAAGTTTTCTATCTCTTTTTCAAGTCCACGTCTATCAACAAATTCCAATAAATATAAATATTTTTCATCACTAATACTGATCATCCGCCCTAGAGGTGTTGATACAATATTTGCATATAATATCGATAAAGAAGCTCTCTTAGGAGACCTACCAAAAATCTTTGAGAATGCATCATTAAACGCACTCGATGAATCATACCCGAGTAATACTTGTTGATCTATGACTTTTTTTCCATTTAATATTTCTTTAAAGGCGATACCCATTCTTCTTGAGCGGGCGTACTGCACAAATGTCATTCCATAAATTTCTTTAAACCTTCTTCTGGCAGTTGCTGAATGGATACCAATTTCTCGAAAATCTGCTTCCTTCCATCTTTTTTCCGGGCTTCCCTCAACGGCTACAACTAATTTCTCAATTTCTTTAGGAATGCTATTTGGATAGAATAATGGTGTACACCGCTTACAAGGGCGATATCCTGCTAATAATGCTTCCTCTGCAGTTAAGAAAAATTCACAATTCTCATACTTAGGCTTTCTTGCCGAACAGGTCGCGTGACAAAAGATACCGGTTGTTTTTATACCAACAAAGAAAATACCATCATATTTTGGATTTCTGTCAACTAAAGCTTGATAAAACTCTCTTGCCTTTTCCTCGCCTATAACCATAGTTGCCCCCTCCTTTATTTCGGTTAATCGCTACTATAATTATAGCGAGACTAAGCAAGATTTCTTTCGAAAAATGAACAACTATTTTTATTTTTGGTTTATCCCACTTTCTAAGTTATTTCAATCATATAGATGATGGGTTATATTATATTCTTTTATGAGCCAGTCTTTTTTCTTTAAAGTAATTGTATTAATACAACCATTTAATAGACGGTCTTTTTTTTGATGAATTTCTCCTTTTGAAAAATGATTTAGTAGTGTGCCAATCACCGCACCATGTGCAACAAGAAGGACTTTTTTATGAGGATATTGATAATGAATGGTTGATAAACCGATTTTTATTCTTTCCATTAATATTTTATCACTTTCATAACCCGGGATATTATGTGATGGAAACTGCTCTTTTCTTTCTTCATAAGTCATTCCCTCTGCTTCTCCAAAACATCTTTCAATAAATTCATCCATGACAACAATAGGTAATTGCAGCTTCTCATTTATAATTTCTGCTGTTTGTCGGGCTCTTTTCAAGGGACTTACAATCATTACATCTGCATCCGTTCCAGAAAAATAGTTTCCACATTGCTTCGCTTGTAGCTTTCCTTTTTCGTTTAGGATAATATCCGTTCTACCTTGAATTCTTCTCGCAGCATTCCAATCGGTTTCTCCATGTCTAATCAAACAAATCGTCGTCATTCTTTTCCCCTCCAAAAAGTTAACGCTTTTTTCATCTTGCGTTCATAGGTTATTCATATTTTATGTGTATATTAATAATACAGCTAGGACATAAACAAATTCCCCCCCTTTTGAAATAGGGATTGAACATTGTTCAATCCCTTTCTTATTGTTTTACATACCGATTTTTCTTATTTTTTTATTCGTATGATGCACATACTTGTCCTGATATCATAAGATATTAACGAATAAAAATTTCTTTCCCGCTAAAACCAGTTTGCTTCGCCTTGTGACCCACCTAGTGACAAAGTCTGCTCGGTGGGCGAATTTATTAGTTTTCAATTTCAAACTCGTTTTATCTATCAAGCTTTTTCTCGTTTTTTTCAAAAAAAGCCAAAGTAATATGCTCACTTACTATCTTCTCGCCCACCAATTGAAAACAATTTTTTTTATAAAAATTGACTGCTGGTGTATTTTTAGTTGCTGTCGAAACCTTCAGTTTTTTTGACTTGTTTTCATTCTCAATAAAGTTTAATAGTGCTTGTGCAACTCCCTTTTTAAAAAAGTTTGGGTGGACCACTAAACGGCAAACCTCTATCACATGCCTATCAATATTGATTGATATAACCCCATATAACCGTTCTTCGCTGTAATAACCAAAAAAAGATTCCCCACAATTTTGCAGCGTTTCTATTGTCTCTTTTAATGGGGGTAAATCATATGAACCAATAATCGCCGCTTCTATTTTATATGCTGCGATTTGAATGGAGAACACCTCTTGAGCTGACTCAAAGTTAGTAATATCAATTGTTTTTATCATTTTACAAATCCCCCAGTCTTCCAACTCTTATGAAGCTTTCACATTGATTGATCATCTGTGGTGTGTATGGCCATTATATCATCAAGTTTTTAAACAAACGCTATAGTTAATATCAAATAACATCATATAAAATCTAGCCATAATCTGAATTTCTTTTCCTTCGATACTTGATTGTCTATAATAATAAAAAGTAATGAAAGGCGGAGAGGAAATTGGATATGTTAACAAAGTGGCTGAATAATGCACATTCAACAGTTGTTTTTACCGGGGCTGGTATGTCTACAGAAAGTGGGTTACCAGATTTCCGCTCATCTACAGGACTATGGAAGCAATTCGACCCAAAGCAATTAGCTAGTATTGACGCATTGAACAATCAACTCAGTGATTTTATGCAATTTTATCTAGAAAGAGTGAACAGTGTACAGCTTGTAAAGCCTCATCAAGGGCATAGCATTCTTGCACAATGGGAAAAACAAGGGTTAATTGAAGGTATTATTACGCAAAATGTTGATGGTTTACATCAAGAAGCAGGTTCTACACATGTAGCAGAACTGCACGGTACATTAAAAAGATTTCACTGTCAAAGCTGTGGGGAGACAAAGGATAGGGAAGATTTTATAAAGCAACAAATCAAATGTCACTGTGGTGGTAAGATAAGACCGTCTATCGTATTATTCGGTGAGCAGTTACCAAATAAAGCTTTCGAAGATGCGTCGCATCTCTCTTCATTTTGCGACCTTTTTATTGTTTTAGGTTCCTCTCTTTCTGTAGCCCCAGCCAATCAATTTCCTTTAATCGCAAAAGAAGCAGGAGCAAAGTTAATAATCATTAATGAAGAATCAACCGATCTCGATCATTATGCTGACTTAGTCATTAATGAGAGGAAGATTGGAGAAGTATTATCCGCTGTGGATCAACAATTACATAGCATTTAATTTAAGAAAATTCGATATAACTTATTAAACGAGCGTTATACATTCTACTTTGTAATAAAAATCATTCGTTCATTCCTTCTATTCAGAACACGTTGTTTTACCTCGGTTAAGCTCATCTTCGCTTTTGGATTCATGTAGGCATATAATTAATTTTTTCTTCATTCTCATAGAGAACTTCCCCACTATCAAAATTGTCATATTTCCATCATTTCATTTCTAAAATGACTAAATTTTTCAGACGGTAACCACAACGATCAAAAAAAGCCTGATAACAATAGTTATCAGGCTTCCTCCCAAGTGGGGCTTAGGATCATATACTTACTATATTATGATTCTTTTCGTTCTGCATCTATTTTGTTAAATAATCTAACATGTTTTTTTATTTTCTTTGCATACGTTGGCTTAGGCTGAATCAAATGTCATCTAATGTTCATTCTCCGTTCAAATTAGCTAGATAGGATTGATTTTGAAGGAGATGAAACGAATAATGAAATCATTAAAAAAAATCGTGCAATTTTCCAGCAGTAAAAAAGGAGCTAAATGGGTCATATTCTTTTGGATCGTCTTTATGATCCTATTAAGTTTTACTGCACCTAGTTCGAAAGAATATGCTTCAAATAGTAGTGAAAGCAGTATATCTGGCAAAATGCCATCAGAAATCGCTCAAGACTTATACGAAGAAGAATATCCATCAGATGATGGATTAACTGCTTTACTCGTTTTCCACCGTGAAGGTGGTCTTAAAGTTGAAGATCGAGAAAAAATTACTTCTTTTAGTGAATGGTTAACAACTGATGACAAACCAGAAGCATTTTCTTCTGTCCTCCCTTTTCATCAATTTAATGAATCTATACAAAATCAAATGTTTTCTAAAGATCAATCCACTTTAATTATAAATGCATCTTTAAAAGAAAATATAGATTCTGATGTCGCTAATCAGGCATTTGACTCTTTACGTAATCAATTCACACGGATGGGAGCAACAGATATTCAGTTCGAAATAACAGGACCAGCAGGTATATCCGCTGATACAGTGACCCTTTTTAAAAATGCAGACTTTGTGCTTATGATTACAACCATCTTACTAATATTCTTTTTACTGATGGTCATTTACCGTTCACCAATCATTGCAATCATACCAGTAATAATTGCCTTAATCGCATATGGTGTGATTGACCGCATCCTTGGTATAGCAGGAAAATGGGATTGGTTTACTGTCGATAGTGCCAGTATCTCTATTATGCTCGTCCTTCTATTTGCTGTCATAACTGATTATAGTCTTTTTATTTTTTCTAGGTATCGAAGTGAATTGAAGAAATATCCGTCTCATTATGAAGCGATGCACCATGCGGCTACACCTTTAGCTGAGCCTATTTTCTTTAGTGGCGGTACTATATTAATGGCAATGCTGACATTATTTTTTACTGTTTTTAAGCCCTATAATCATTTTGCACCAGTGTTTGCTGTAGCTGTCATATTAATCTTATTAGCAGGTTTAACCTTGATTCCCAGCATGTTTGCCTTATTTGGAAGAAAAGCCTTTTGGCCTTTTATTCCTCAAATGGATGCAGCAGATACTAATAAGCATCCGTTTTGGGAAAAAGCTAGTCAATTGATTGTGACATACCCAAAAAGAATGGCTGTTTTACTATTAATTATTTTTGGACTTAGTGCTTATCAATTCAGCACGATTAGTCCTTCTTATAATTTATTAAAATCGTTTCCCGAAGATTTATCCTCACGTGTAGGTTTCGAAATCTTAGAAGAGAACTATCCAGCCGGACAATTAGCGCCGTTAACAGTGTTAGTACATCAAGATCAAATTGCGACTAACAATGTTGCAGAAAATGTAGCAAGTTTGCAGGCGTTGGCAAAAAGTATAGAAGAAACAGAAGGAATATCAACTATTTCGCCTTCCATTACAGATGAGATGGTATCTGCACAAGTATCATTACCAAAAGGTTTTCAATCAGATTCTCTAAATAGTTTTTCCTTTCAAATTATACTAGATGATCACCCTTATGAACAATCGAGTATGGATACGGTGGAAAGCTTGTTGCAACAAAAAGATGAGTTAATGAAAAATGCTGGTTTTGATTCTGAAGAAACTCAACTATATTTAATCGGACAAACGGCTAAATTAGTTGATATCCAATCTATGAATCAACGGGATACTATCGTTTTGATAACACTTGTTACCCTACTGCTGATAGGGCTACTATCAATTCAAACCAAATCATTTAAATTGGCGTTCCTTATGGTAGCAACTATTTTACTATCTTATTTTGCCTCATTAGGCTTCAGTTGGTTGATATTTAAATACTTACTAGGGCTAGATGCCATCAGCTATCGAATACCCGTCTATACATTTGTTTTTATGGTAGCCCTTGGAATTGATTATAATATTATGTTGCTAGCAAGAATTAAGGAAAGAGCAAAAGAAGTTGAATGGATTCAAGCTGTGAAAGAAGGCGTGACGCTAACAGGTGGAGTCATCTCGTCTGCAGGGGTTATATTAGCAGCAACTTTTGCAGTGCTTATCACACAACCTCTACAGGAATTATATCTTTTCGGAATGACGATGGCTATTGGTATCTTACTGGATACTTTTGTTGTTCGTGGTTTCTTATTACCCACACTTCTTGTTTGGACTACTAAAAAGAGAAAGATTACTTTTAATTGTGAAGACACATTAAAAAAATAAAGTAGGTATATCTCTCCACACTTTGATGCAAACTAGTAGAAAAAGTAAGGAGGGACTTTCATGGGATTACTCAATGCTTTTAACGAGTGGCGTGAAACAAGATATGCTAATCACGTAGAGAAGATGAAAGATCTCGAAAAATGCCCTGATTGTCGTGGAAAGGGATTTCAATATTTTGCTGGTCAAGAATATATGTTTATGGACGACGATGCCTACTACTGTGCAAGCTGTAATGGCAGTGGTGAGTATGATATATGGGAAAGTAACCAAATTAAATGATATTCCTCCTGAATTTATTTAAATAGACAAACATAGGAAAACCATCTCCAGCATTATCTCTGGAGATGGTTTTTTATCGAAAATCTATTTCAATGATCATTACTTCTGATTGAGATCCTATACGTAGTGTTGGCCCCCATAATCCGAATCCTGAAGTAGTAAAAGAATGTAATTGCTCTTTTTGCATATAACCCCAATCATTCTCGAACAATTTCGCAGTAATTAAATTTGCTGGAAATAACTGCCCCCTATGTGTATGACCAGATAATATCACATCTGCTCCAGCCACTTGTGCTTCTGTAATCTCATGAGGCTGATGATCTAATACAATAACGGGTAAATCTTTTGTTTTATTCGTAGCAATAAGTTCCTCTATGGTTTTTCTATTTGGGTTCGTTAAATCCTCTCTGCCAATTACTACAAATTGGTCATTTACAATTTCTGCTTCATCCATTAAATAATGAATACCGATATCATTTAATTCCTTTTTCAACTGTTCATTATCACCACCATAATAATCATGGTTACCAGGAGAAGCAAAAACACCAACTGGGGCTTCTAGTTTTGCCATCGTTTTATTCATTTCCTGTTCTACATATGGGGTAATATCATCATTAATAATATCACCAGGTATAAGAATAATATCAGGTTTCTCCTGGTTCGCTATTTTCACCAACTTTTCAAGATGATTATTTCCTATAATCGTACCCAGATGCAAATCTGCCGCTAATAAAACCTTTAACTTCCCTTCTTTTGCTTCTGTCGGTTGATCGATTGTTATTTGATAGTCTCTCACAATCGGAGTCCATGCATTATATGTACCATATACAAAGACAAACGTAAAAAACGCAACCATCGCCCACCCTGAGTAAGTGAAAAATTTAGCATTTTTCTTTGAAATAAAATAAAGCAAATTGATAATCGGTAATAGGAGAATACCATAGCCAACAATGACAAGCCAATATCCACCAATCCATTCAATGACCGGCAGATGAATCGCAAATCCAACAAAAAATGATATTGCAAGAAGAAAAACAACCACGATAAATGTTTTTTTGAATCGAAAAGAAAATGTTTTACTTAACCAACGCCATGTATTAAAGCCAATATAGTAACAAGTTAAGCCATAAATAAGTATCATTGTGATGCCAACGAACAATGTAAGCATATTTTTCCCCTTTACATTATGTATAAAGTATAGAACTGTAAAAAATATTATCAGAGACGTTTGTTGAAAACAACTAATTGCTTCTTAATTACAAAAATAATGTTAAATAACTTTATTACATATATAAAAAGAAAGAAGCCTCCACTTTTACTGTGAAGACTTTAAGGTGTGATTTGTTTTTTGATTTGCTGTAATTCTTTTAAAGATAAACCCTCTAAAGATTGTTTAATTTCTTTTGCAATTTCCTTCTTATGTCGTTCTTCATACTCATTCCACCACTGTCTCAGTCCTTCAGTAGAATCAAGAAGATAATCAAAGTCTATCTCCTCGACTGTTTCATCTGTTAAATAATTCATTACAGCTGCAAGCATAGAGTTGAGATGGTTGATTTCCTTACTATTATTTTCTTCCTTTTTAGCCATGTTTTCATACCCTTCATCTATTGTTAACGATAGTATGGTCGATTTAGCTTTTAATTAATAAATAAATAAAATAAGGTGCGCCAATTGCAGAAACGACTAAGCCAATTGGAATTTCTGAAGGTGCTAAAATGGTACGTGAAACAAGATCTGAAAAGAGTAGTAACACCGCACCGACTAACGCTGAAACAGGTAATAAAATTTCATTTCTTGGCCCTACGAGTTTTTTCGCTAGTTGAGGAGCCACTAAACCTAAGAATGAAATGCCTCCACCAACAGCCACACAAGAACCAGCTAGTCCAACAGCAAGTATTAATAACCATTTTCTTTGACGATTGACATTGACACCTAAGCCAGTAGACATCGCATCTCCTAGTGTAAGAACATTTAAATACCTCGCCTTGAATAACACAATGGGTAACAGCACAATTAACCATGGTAAAAGAGCATAAGTATAACTCCAACTCACCCCAGAAATATTACCCGATAACCAAACAGTTGCTTGTGTAAAGGAACGGGGGTCCATTTTTAATTGGAGGATAATAATTAAAGCAGAAAAAGCCGCATTAATACCTATACCTACTAAGATTAACCTTATAGGTGTAACACCAGAAGACTTTTTCCACGAGAAAATATAAATCAAAAATGCTGCAAGCAGCGCCCCACATAATGCAAATATAGGAAGAATAAACAGTTGTAATAACTCAGATTCAAATCTGATACCTTGTGTAAAAAAGATAAACAAAATTACAGCAAATCCAGCTCCACTATTAATACCTAATATCCCCGGATCTGCTAGACCGTTTTGAGTCGCACTTTGTAATATCGCACCAGAAACAGCCATACCAATACCAATTAAAATGGCTAGAACAATCCTTGGTAAACGAAATTCGAAAAGAATTAAGTCATATTGACCAGGTGTAGAAGATAAAACACTATTGAAAATAGCAACGGGTGAAATAAAACTGGCTCCAAAGCTCAAACTAGCAATGAAGAGTAAAGCTAATAATATCGTTAGAAAGAATACAACCACTTTCCATTTTTGTTTCCTAGATTTATACATCATTATCTTCCCCCTTCCCTTCTTGCTAAATAAAGAAAGAAAGGTACGCCGATCAATGCCATGATGGCACCAACTGGTGTTTCAAAAGGAGGATTTATCATTCTCGCACCAATATCCGCTAACACAAGTAGTAGACCACCTAATACTGCTGAGCAAGGAATGATTAAGCGGTAATCTGTTCCAACTAAAAACCTAATCATATGTGGGATCACGAGCCCCACAAATCCAATCGTACCCGATATAGAAACTGCTGCTCCAGTTAAAAGCAAAACAACTATAAAACCAATTGTACGTATCAAACCTGTCTTTTGCCCTAGTCCGATAGCTACATCTTCTCCCATACTTAAAACAGTAATGGAACTGCTAATCATAATTGCTAGGATTATACTTATAATAAAAACAGGAATAGCAGAAACTACACTTTCCCACTGGATACCAGCCACACCACCTGCATACCAAAAGCTTAAATCTTTTGCGACATTAAAGTGAATAGCAATTGCAGACGAGATAGAACTTAAAAGAGCCGTAATAGCAGAACCTGCAAGAGCCAGTTTAACAGGAGTCAGCCCATTTCGTGATAGCATTCCGACACCAAAAACAAGCCCTGCTCCAATGCTTGCACCGATAAAAGCAGCAAACATAGTTCCAATTGGACTTAAAGTGGTAAATAAGGCTAAAGCAACTGCAATTGCAAATGTAGCGCCAGAGGTAACCCCCATTATAGATGGTGAAGCTAGTGGATTTCTTGTCATCCCTTGCATAATTGCTCCGGCAATGGCAAGTGCAGATCCAACTAGTGCTGCTGCCACTACTCGAGGCACCCTTAAATTCATAATAATTTGATGTGTCGTTTTAGACGGGTCATATGATACAACACTTTCCCATACAGTTGAAAGATTAATATTCACTGCACCAAAAGCAATGGAAGCAGCCATCGATAAACAAAGGATGATTGTACCAAATGTGACGATCATAATCGCAAAAAAACGATTTCTACTCGTGTTTGTTCCATTAAGTAAAGCCATTATGTATCTCTCTTTCATCAAGTTGTGCAAGAAATATCTTGTAATCGATAGTGATAATTGTTATCATTTGCATAGGCTAATTATATCATAGTTCATTTAGGAGGTTAACATCTTGTTTTCATTTCACAAGAAAAAAAACTTATTATTAATTGCTACAATTACAACATCTCTTGCCCTTTTTGGTTGTGGTAATGAGGATGCTGAAAATAGTAACAATGACTCAAACCAAGCAGCTGAGCAAACCGAGGATCGTGTATTAACTGATGCATTAGGAAACGAAGTAACAATTCCTGCTAATCCTGAACGAGTAGTTGCTACATACTTAGAAGATCATCTTGTCGCTTTAGGCATTACACCTATTGTACAATGGTCAGTTGCTAACGGCAAACAAGAATACCTTCAAGAATATTTAAAAGATGTACCTACGATCGCTCATGATTTACCTTTAGAAGCTGTATCTAGTCAAAATCCAGATTTAATAATTATGGATGGAGCAGGTATGGTTGAAGGTGGTAAATATGATCAATATGCGAAAATTGCGCCAACTTACGTGATTGGTGAAGAAGAAAATAGTGATTGGCGTACAGAACTTGAAACAGTTGGTAAAATCTTCGGTAAAGAAGATAAGGCAACTGAAGTTCTTAAAGAGTACGAAGATAAAGCAGCACAAGTTGAAGAAGAGCTACAAAAAGATCATGCTGGTGAATCTGCTGCAGCTATTTGGTTAGTGAATAACAGTTTATTTGTCGTAAGCAAGGATCTTTCTGCAGGTGATGTAATTTATAATGATCTAGGTATGGCAGTTCCTTCTGTCGTTGAAGAAATTTCAGCAGATGCTACTGGGAACTGGTCTGCGATTTCTTTAGAAAAATTAGCAGATATGGATGTGGACCACCTATTCTTTATTAATAGTGATGGTGAAGGAGCAGAAGTCTTATCTGACCCTTTATGGGCAAATATTCCGGCAGTAAAAAATGAGAATGTGTATGAATTCTCTAGAGACACAGGGTGGTTATACACTGGAACGATAGCGAATACACAAATCATTGAAGATGTGGAAGAAACTATTCTTAATAAATAAGACAAGCAAAAAGGCTAAGTTTTCCTTTTGGAATCTTAGCCTTTTTCTTATGCCACGTGATCATGTCCACCTTGTTTATTATGATAAATATGAACAAAAAATGTGATAACGAAGGCTGCAATGATAATACTAAAAAATAATATATGTCCAATCTCTATATGGAACACACTTAATAACATTTTAATTGCAATGATTCCAATAAGAATAAAAGCTGTTGTCTCTAACTCAGGAATCTTATCAATTAGCACTAAAAATAACTTAGCTACTGTACGCATCATTAAAATACCAAGCATACCTCCAATTAACAAAATCCATACTTTATCTGAAACAGCAAAGGCAGCCAATATACTATCTACAGAAAAAGCTAAATCCATTAACTCTACTGAAATAACCGTTCCCCAAAAAACACCAAAAGTACGAATCATCCAACTGTCTTTCTTTACTCCGTCGATATCTTCTTCAGGGGTTTTAAACCAAAATTGTTTAATCACTAAATAAGCTAAATAAGCAGCTCCAAGTACTTTAATCCACCAAAATTTAATCAGCCACATACCTAAACCGATAAATAAAAATCTGAAAAAATAAGCGCCAATTAAGCCATAAGTAAGTGCTTTTTTTTGCTGCTCCTTCGGCAAATGCTTAACCATAACGGCTAATACCAATGCATTATCAGCTGATAATAGACCTTCTAGGACAATGAGTGTGCCTATATAACCCCAAGAAACAGGATCTGTAAGAACCTCTTTCCACATTGACCAATCAAAAAATGATGCATAGGTGGATAACAACTGATTTAATACTTCCATTGACAAGACTCCTTTAAATGAATTGAACCTATTATACTCTTCTATTATATCAAATAGATACGCTACCCGAAAGTTTCGTTAATCTAACAAAATATTTTTCATTTCCTCTCATAAAGTATGAGCAAAAATAATTCTTTTTAATATAATAATTAACAGAAATAGTTACAAACTTTTGCACCCTATAAGATGTACGGGTATATTCAAGACCTTTCATAGTTGAAGCATGAAGTTTAACAGTAGTTTGTCTAGCATCACGACAATTTATCGCTTCATTAAAAAGCGATGCAGAGGTGAAGCCGATGAGTCTAGGTAAATCTTTTAATCAATGGAAAAATGCACGAGAACATAAACATTTAGAAAAGATGAAACGAAGTAATAGATGCCCAGAATGCTACGGACAAGGCTTTTTATTATATCCTAGCCTTATGTACTCCCTACATTCTGATACACTCTTTTGTCCAGGATGCGAAGGAAGTGGTCGTTTCAATGATTGGGTGACTATTCAAGAAAGAGAAAAGCACACAGAGGATGAACAAGTCGAATAACGAAACTTCTACTGAGCAACACAAGTCGAATGTTGAGTGCCTTTAATTATTTGGCAAAGAGTTTTGTATAAGTTACTGCCATTGCCTTTAACTGGAAAGCGTGAATGGACAGAGAAAAGGATGTTTTTCAGCTATATATTCCCATTTCATTATCGAAGTATGCACACATACTCTTTTTAGCTCTGCTCTAATTACTAGGTAACACATTCTCCTCACGCAATATCAATTAATTTTCAATATCAGTATAGAACAATAGACCAATCAAAAAGCCCTCTCCTAAAAATGAAGGAGAGGGCTTAAAAAAGCTTATACTGTTTTCCAATCAGCAGCGAACTTTTCCATCCCTTGATCTGTCAATGGATGCTTCGTTAACTGCTCAATTACTTTATACGGAATTGTCGCAATATGAGCGCCTGCTAATGCAGCTCTTGTGACATGATCCGGATGTCTAACAGATGCAGCAATAATTTGAGCATCTATTTGATGAATACGGAATAACTCAGCAATTTTAGCAACAAGGTTAATCCCGTCTTCTGAGATATCATCAAGTCTGCCTAAGAATGGTGAAACATAAGTAGCACCAGCTCTTGCAGCAAGTAATGCTTGGTTCACAGTAAAGATTAATGTGACGTTTGTTTTAACACCTTTTTTGGATAAATATCTTGTTGTTTCGAGGCCAGCCATTGTCATTGGCACTTTAATAGTAATGTTCTTATCACCATTATTTATCTTAATCAGTTCCTCAGCCTCTGCAATCATTTGTTCAGCTGTTTCTGCGGAAGGAGTGACCTCAGCAGATACTGATTCTAATTCTGGAACAGCTTGAAGAATTTCCTCAATTCTTGTTTCAAACTTAATCCCTTCTTTAGCTACAAGTGAAGGGTTAGTTGTCACGCCTGAAAGGACACCTAACTTGTATGCTTGTTTAATTTCATCTAAATTTGCTGTATCTATGAAAAATTTCATTGTAAAATACCTCCCTTTCTAGCTTCCTTTAACATTATACCATACTAAAGCTGGTAATCGTTTCTAGTTTCATTTGTTACTTTTCCATCCAATTAGTATGATACGTTCCTTCTTTATCTACTCGCTGATACGTATGTGCTCCAAAATAGTCTCTTTGTGCTTGCAGTAGATTAGCTGGTAATGTTGCCGTTCTATAGCTATCATAATAAGCAATAGCACTCGAGAATGCAGGTACAGGAATACCTTGTTCAATAGCAATAGAAAGAACTTTTCTTAATGAAGACTGGTAGCTTTCAACAACTCCCTTAAAATATGGATCCAATAGTAAATTTGCTAATGCTGGTTCACGATCATAAGCATCTTTAATTTTTTGTAAGAATTGGGCACGAATGATACAACCTCCGCGGAAAATCATGGCAATATCGCCATATTTTAAATCCCAATTCTTTTCATCAGACATTGCGCGCATTTGAGCAAACCCTTGTGCATAGGAGACAATTTTACTCATATATAATGCTTGTCTAACAGCTTCTATTAATTCCGCACGGTCTCCACTATAGGTGTCTTCTTTAGGTCCTGCAAGAATCTTGCTAGCATGAACTCTTTCTTCCTTCATTGCGGAAATGAACCTTGCAAATACAGATTCTGTAATAATCGGGAGGGGTACCCCAAGATCTAAAGCATTTTGACTTGTCCATTTACCTGTCCCTTTTTGACCCGCTTTATCGAGAATCACATCAACAAGTGGTTTGCCAGTTTCGTCATCTACTTTTGTAAAGATATCAGCTGTAATTTCAATTAAATAGCTATCTAACTCACCCTTGTTCCATTCTGCAAATGTCTCATGAAGTTCATTCGCTTCTAAACCAAGTACATGTTTGAGGATAAAATAAGCTTCAGAAATCAACTGCATATCACCATATTCAATCCCATTATGAACCATTTTCACATAATGACCAGCCCCATTTGGACCAATGTATGTACAGCAAGGATCGCCATTTACTTTAGCAGAAATAGCTTCAAAAATTGGTTGTACAAGGTCAAATGCTTCCTTCTTACCACCTGGCATGATTGAAGGTCCTTTTAAAGCTCCTTCTTCACCACCAGAAACGCCTGTACCAATAAAATGGTAGCCTTCTTCTGCTAATTCTTGATTACGGCGGATGGTATCTTCAAAATATGTATTACCACCGTCAATTAAGATATCGCCTTTTTCAAGATATGGCTTTAGCGATTCAATTGTCGCATCTGTCGCTGCACCCGCTTTAACCATTAACAAGATTTTTCTTGGTGTTTCGAGTGATTGAACAAAATCTTCAATAGTTTTAGCACCAGTAAAGTTCTTGCCCTTTGCTTCATTTTGTAAGAATGCTTCTGTTTTTTCATAAGAACGGTTAAAAACAGCTACTGAGAAGCCACGACTTTCTATATTCAAAGCAAGGTTTTTCCCCATTACTGCTAATCCAATAACACCTATTTGTTGTTTACTCATTTAATTGGTCCTTTCGTCTTTCATTTTTTCTTGACTGATACTTTAGTCAAGAATAGAATAACCCTCATCTGTGATTATACAAAACGATAAGGGTGATTACAATCAATCCTATTATTGAACAAACTGTGTGAACTTTCTCACTATATCACTCTAATGATAGTATAGTTCCATACCGTTTGAGTCTCCATTGACAATGAATTTCTTCATTAAATCCGATAGAATCATACTATATACCGTGCCATTGCCGCCATATGTGAGAAGATAATAGGCGTTTGAGTAATTCGGATGTCGTTTGATCATAGGTAAGCCATTATGAGTCTCTCCAAAAAAGCCTGTCCAGTAATAGGCAGGTTCTAATTTACCCTCTAACGTGGGGAATAACAAAAATAATTGTTTTAATAATTGATCCCTTTTCTGGACTAACATCCCATCTCTTTTTTTAGAGTCTGAAGTTTTCTCATCAAGACCTCCAATAATGATTCTTTTATCTAATGTACGGCGCAAATATAAATATGGTCTGGCAGTTTCCCAAATTAACATATCTTCTGGCCATTGATAATCAACTGGGTTAGTAGCTAAAGCGTATGAGCTTACAATCATTCCGTTCTTTTCAGCTATATCACTCTGCGCTTCATACCCTGTAGCATAAATTACATATTTCGTTTCAATTACGTTTTTATTATCAGTATATAATTCGACCGTATTTTTCCCCCATTTTTGACCTACAATTTCACTTTCTTCAAAAACGTCCACCCCTTTTTTACTAGCCGCACTTAGTAAATAGTGAACATTTTTAAATATATTAATCTCAGCGTCTCCTTCAGTAACAATGGCACCTTCTTTTTCAAAGGACCAACCATCTCTCATATCTCTCCTTGACAAAAAGCGCACAGGAAACTGATGTGCTTGTAAATTGGCAAACTCTTTTTTCAGCATTGTTATATCTTCACTTTTAGAAGCAAAATATAAGCTTTTTCTTTTTAAAAAATCGGGATTATCTTCTAAAGTAGGCAAAATGGTGTTTTCATAATTAGATATTGATCGAAAGCAGTTCTGTAAATGCATTTTCGCTTTCCTTATGCCAAAAGAGTTAATATAAGATGTAAATGATTTATCATTACTAAATTGTAGTAATCCAGTATTTGCCGAGGAACTACCCATACCGATTTTTCGTTTATCAATGACGATTGTTCGGATGTTTTCTTTCGCTAATTGGTAAGCAAGAAAAGCCCCACTCGAACCACTGCCAATGATACACACGTCACATTTCTTATTCTCTTGCAAGCTGCCATACTTTTTCACGTTGTTCATAGTAATGGGCCAATATAATTTGCCAGTTTTTAAATTCATTGTCATTATCCTTTCATCAACCTATAGAAGGTCATGACATTACTTTCCCCATAAAATATGTATAAGAAACATGATAAGAAAGAAAGTAATGACAAAGAATGGCCATGTCATTACTCATTTACGAAGCTTTTCTATTATGAGATGGCAATAGCGTTAATTTGGTTTTTCTTCTTATATGAGCAACAAAATAGAGCAGAAAGATAACGACGGCGAGTAAAGAAGATAGGATGTACATAAAACCGTATCCCTTTTCGTTTGCAGCAATACCAAGCAGTAATGCGCCCATTGCTAAACCCATATCCATAAAACTTAAGCTCATGGCATTAGCCGTCGCTCTTTTTTCTTTTGGTACGAGTCTAACAGCCCAAGCTTGGAATGTCGGTTGCATGACACCATATGCAATGCCATAAAAAACAGCGGCAATAAATAATGTTGAAACACCTTTTGCAAATGCAATCAGTAACAACCCGATAAATGCTGCAATTGTTGCGCTATATATTAAATAAGCATGTCCAAAGCGATCGAAAATCTTCCCTGAAAATGGGCGAATGATAATGAGCATCGCCACTAAGATGAGAAAGAATAAAGAGGTTTGTTCCCCAACCCCAATAGAACTTCCTAAGCCTTCAATAAAATTCACCACTCCAGCAAACGTAAAATAAAATAATAATACTAAAAAACATGGTAAAAAAGCGCGTGAATCAAAAGCGGATTCAACTATTGACAATTTACTAACTGTCTGCTGATTTATGTTTGAAGTTTTAAGCGCCAGACTACCAATTGTAATCACTATAATAAGAATAAGAGAAAAGTACAAAACGGATTCAAATGAATAGACATTAATCATTGAAATAGCTAAAAAAGGTCCGCTTGTTGTACCTACACTAGTAGCTAACCCAAAATAACCGATTCCTTCACCTAAACGGTGGTCAGGAATTAAATTTGTGGTTATAGTTGCTAATAAAGTAGTAATAAAACCGAAAGCAATTCCTTGTAGTATGCGAAGGATAGTGAATAGAACGATAGAGTTTGTGAATGTTGTCACAAAAATAAACACCAACATACCTATTAAAGATAGAATTAATAACGCTTTTTGATTCAAATACCGTAAGCAAAATCCTAAGAAAAGTCTAGATATAACAGCAGCAATCATAAATGCTGTAGTCATTAACCCTCCATACGTCGGGTTATCACTTAATGCAGTAACATAGATTGGAAATCCCCCTAACAAGGATTGTAAACTTAAAAAAAATAAAAAAGTAAGCATAAGGGCCATGATATACTGTCTGGTCCAAAGCTTGCCTCCTAACGTGTGCATGTTCAACCTTCTTCCTCAAAAAAATGAATATATTATATTTCGACTATCTAAGCAATTATAGCTTAAAATCCTCCAATAAAGTATAATCATTTTACTTATTTTTTTGTCGAAATAAAGTGAAAATTTTTTATTGTTTATGTAAGCGTTTTCATATATACTAAGTATTAGGCGGATAGCAAGTGTGGCTATCAACGTACTTGGCGAAGGTGGGGCCGGTATATTCAATGGTGATCATTTTATTTAGTACATATATAAAGGTTGTGATTAAGCTTGAAAAGAACTAACTTTTCGTATTTTGTTAAGAATAATGAATTTAACCTACAAGCCTACATCAATTATTTATTGTTGAAATATCATTCATCCACTATTCAAATTCAGTCGCATTCTCATCAGACGAAACTTTAATAGCTTAATAATCAAAGCCTATACTAAAAGGTTACCATTACACTTTTTGTAGGGAAATGGATACGTAAAGATGAATGGTTAAACAACATATCCCCCAGTAAAAATCACAGCCATCCGCCATTGGCTGTGATTTTTCATTGTTTAATGGTCTATTTTGAATTTGATTGTTTCTCCATCAACATCAAGATTTGTCATTTCTTCAACTTCTGCTAATGTAATGGTCTGGACAAGTAATGATTCTTGTACAAGCGCCGAAAACTTCTCTAACGCACTTAAAACCCTTTCATTGCCAAACATTGTTAGATGAATACGTAGTTCAACCGCTAACCCTTGCTTTTTTCGAGTGTTTTGCACTTCTCTAATTACTTCCCTCACTAACCCTTCCTGCAAAAGCTCTTCTGTTAATCCGATATCCAGTAGGACCGTACAATCTTTTCCTTCCGCAAATCTATATGGGTGTTTTGCTTTTTTCTCTACTAACACATCCTCATTTTCTAAAAAGAGCATTTCTCCATTTTTCTCTATGTTTAATATTCCATCCATCAGTAACCTATCTTTTTCATGGACCGTTAATCCTTTTATTACTTGCTCAATCATTTTTACTCTTTTACCGAATTTTTTGCCGGCAATTGCGTAATTAACTTTTAACTCAATCATCATGAATTTATTTACATATTTTTCATAAACAATGTCTTTTACATTTGTTTCATCTTTTATAATCTGTTCATAGGGTGACAAATTAACCTTCCCATTAACAGCACTTACGATTAATGTTTGAAGTGGCTGCTTTGTTTTGATATTAGCTGACATCCTGATCGATCTAGTGAGTTCAACAATTTGTCGAATAGCTTTCATTTCCGATTCTAATTGGATGATAGTCTTCATTTTCTCTTGTTTAGGGTAGTCAGTTAGATGAACACTACTGCCGACTAATTGTAAGTGAATCTCATCGGTGACGAACGGCATAAAGGGTGCAAATAATCGTGTTGATTGCTGAAGCACTTCGTAAAGAGTTGTATACGCTGCCCTTTTGTCGTGATCTAACCCTTCCTTCCAGAATCTTTGCCGTGATCGTCTTACATACCAATTACTCACATCATCCAAAAATTCTGCCAGTAATTTAGCACTTTTAAAAAAGTCATAACGCTCTAACCCTTCTCTTACCTCCGCAATCGTATGATGCAATCTTGAAAGTATCCATTGGTCAAAGAGTGCAAATTCCTTGACTCGATGTTGCCTGAAGTCAAAGCCATCTATCTTTGCATACATATCATAGAAGGAAAAAACATTCCTCAACGTATCTACTATTTTTGATTTTGCTTGTTGAACGGTTTTTTTAGAAAATCGCTTATTATTCCAAGGGGCACTATCACTAAGAAGAGCCCATCTTAATGCATCTGCGCCAAACTCTTCAATCAACGATGTAGGATTTAGAGCATTCCCTTTGCTCTTAGACATTTTTTGTCCTTGTTCATCTAATATATGGCCAAGAGATAAGACATTTTTATACGGTGCAACACCTTTGTATAGGGTGGATACGGCCAGTAAACTGTAGAACCATCCTCTCGTTTGATCCACTCCTTCTATTACAATATCTGCGGGAAATTGTTCTTTAAATGGCGTGGTCTGTTCGAAAGGATAATGATATTGGGCATATGGCATTGAACCACTATCAAACCATACATCAATGACCTCTTTCTCTCGCTTCATTTCACCACCACAAGAACATCTCAAATGAATACGGTCAACATAAGGTTTGTGCAGATCGATGCGAACATCTACTTTTTCAATCGCTCTTTCTTTTAATTGTGCAATGGAACCTGGGGCACTTTCTAATCCGCATGTTTGACAAGTCCATACATTTAACGGCGTTCCCCAAAAACGATTTCTTCCAATATTCCAATCAACAAGTTGGTCAAGAAAGTGACCGAATCGACCATTCTTCATATGCGTTGGGTACCACTCAACCATTTGATTATTGTCTATCATTTTTTCTTTAACATCAGTTGTTCGAATGAACCATCCTTCCATCGCATAATAAATCAGTGGATTGTCACACCTCCAGCAATACGGATAACTGTGCTCATACTTCCTCTTGCTATAAAGTAGATTTTGCTGTGCTAACATTTGAATGATTGTTACATCACTTTCTTTCACTCTCTTATTTGCTAGCGGGGCAACTTGTTGAACATACCTCCCTTTCTCATTCACGACTTGAAGAAAATCTAATCCATTTTCTTTTACAGCTTGGTAATCATCTTCACCATGTGCAGGGGCAATATGGACTAACCCAGTTCCTGAATCATCCTTTACGAAATCCGCAGCAATTACAATATGCCCCTTGTTGAGCGGAACAAATGAAAATGGTGCTACATACTTTATACCTATTAATTCTTCACCTCGTATAAACTCGATAACTTTGTAACCTTCTTTAAGTACTGTTGAAACCAAGCTTTCTGCAACAATCAATCGTTCATTATTTTGCTCGACTTTCGCATAACGTAGCTTAGGGTTTACCGCTACAGCTACATTTCCCGGTAACGTCCAAGGGGTTGTTGTCCAACAAAGTAAGTATTCATTTTCAGCCACTTTAAATTTAACTGTTGCTGAAAGGTCATGCACATCTTTATATCCTTGTGCGACTTCATGCGAGCTTAGGGACGTTTCACAATGAGGACAATACGGGACAACTCGATGCCCTTTATATAAACGCCCACCTTGATGAATGTGTGACAATATATGCCAAACTGATTCAATATACTCATTATCGAGAGTTATATAGGGGTTATCCATATCCACCCAATAGCCCAATAGCTCAGTAAACTGTCGCCATTCTTTTTCATATGTGAATACACTTTTCTTACACTCTGCGATAAATGCTTCTACACCAAATGCTTCAATATCCTCTTTGCTATGCAATTGTAATTTCTTTTGTACTTCAAGTTCTACAGGGAGCCCATGTGTGTCCCACCCTGCTTTTCTTAAAACTTGATGTCCCGTCATTGTTTTATAACGGGCAACAAAATCTTTTATCGTTCGACCAAGTGCATGACCAGCATGTGGCATACCATTTGCTGTTGGCGGGCCTTCATAAAAAACAAAGGATGGCGCCTCTTGCCTTTGCTGTATGGACTTTTGAAATATCCGTGTTTCTTTCCAATAATCAGAAATCTTCCTCTCCTTTTCCACATCTCGTTCTTTCATTTGTAAAGACCCCTTTCGATATCCATTCATATACGAAAAAAAACTCGATTCCTATACGTAGAATCGAGTTAAAATATCCCCTCTAAAAAACAAAAAAACCAACTGTAGTGGTTTGTATTTGCTCTCACTACGTACCATCATACGCGTCCAGGTTATCGGTTGGATGCCGTCAAAGCTTAGTTTCACTTCAGCTTTGCTTCTCAGAGAGGATTTTCATTGTGGTCTTAACGTCAGCCTCTCAGCAAATGGCTAACTCTCTTTGGATAAGATGTGCACAACTACTCTTTCTCGTCAACGAATTGAATAGAATTTAATTAATATGAAAGTATCATATGTTAATAATTATGAATTGTCAATAGAAATAAATATTTTATCATTGCAGGATGAAGAGAAGTAACCTATTATAATAATTATTAATAAAAACATGTTAAATAGACAATAAAGCTTGCCTAGAATAAAGGAGATAACAAAATGACGATTCACACCGAGAAAGAGGGCATTTTCACGTCCGTTTGTTCACTTGATTGTCCGGACCAATGTGGTTTACTCATACATAAAAAAGAGGGGAAAATCATTAAAGTGGAAGGCGATCCTAACCATCCTGTAACGCAAGGGAATATTTGCAATAAAGTAAGAAATATGGCTGAACGGCTATATGACCCGAAGAGATTAACTCACCCTCTCAAACGAACTGGTCCAAAAGGTAGTCTTCAATTTGAGGAGATCAGTTGGGATGACGCACTACAAATAATTACAGATAAATGGAAAGATTTAATTAAAACACAAGGTCCCGAGAGCATTCTTCCCTATAGCTTTTACGGTAATATGGGTAGAGTGGCTGCAGAAGGAATGGACCGCCGTTTCTTTTCCCGCTTAGGTGCCAGTAGACTAGAACAAACAGTTTGTCAAGCAGCAGGTAAAGAAGGTTACCGTTACACAATGGGTGGAGGCTTTGGCACTGATCCGGAAGAAACAAGTGAAGCCAAGCTCATCATCCTTTGGGGAATTAATGCTGTCAGTACAAATATGCATCAAGTTATCCTTGCCCGAAAAGCAAAAAAACATGGAGCAAAAATCATCGTGATTGATGTCCATAAAAATCAAACAGGCAAAATGGCTGATTGGTTTATTCCCATTAAACCAGGTACGGATAGTGCGCTTGCACTTGGGATGATGCATATCTTGTTCGCTGAGCATATGGTAGATGAGAAATTTCTTGAAACATATACCATTGGACATGAGCAATTACGAACACATGTAAAAAAATATACGCCAGAAGTAGTCTCGTCTATTACAGGGGTATCTGTAGATGATCTTTATCAATTAGCAAGAGAATATGGTCAGAGTACCCCTTCATTTATCCGGATTGGCAATGGCTTGCAACATCATGATAATGGTGGGATGAATGTACGTGCCATATCTTGCCTTCCTGCTCTAACAGGCCAATGGCTGCATAAAGGTGGTGGCGCACTAAAATCAAACTCTGGTTTTTTAGCTTTCAATACCGCGGCTATGCAGCGTCCCGATTTATTAGCAAATAAACAGACCAGATCGATTAATATGAATCTCATAGGCGAAGCTTTAGTACAAAAAGATAAACCTATCCGCTCCATGTACGTTTATGGTAGTAATCCGGCTGTTATTGCACCAAATAGTAATCTAGTGAAAAAAGGGCTTGAAAGAGAAGATTTATTTTTAGTTGTTCATGATTTATTCTTAACGGAAACAGCTCAATTTGCTGATATCATCTTGCCGTCTACATCATCATATGAGAATACAGATTTTTACACTTCTTATTGGCACCATTATATTCATTTGCATGAACCTGTAATAGAACCGTATGGTGAGTCACGGTCCAATCATCATGTTTTTCAACAGCTAGCACATTATATGGGATATACTGAAGATTTATTTAAGGATTCCGAAGAAGATTTAATCACATCCGCTTTAGAGAATACAAAGAATGAATATATGAAGGAAATTAATTTTGAGCGTCTAAAAGAAAATCGCTTTATGAAAGCAGACGTACGTCCATTACTTCCTGGCAAACTTAAGACACCAAGTGGAAAAATCGAACTTTATTCTGAATTAATGGAGAAGGACGGTTTAAATCCACTGCCGACCTACAATCCAATTGTAGAAGAAGGCGATGCGCCATTTTTATTCGTTCCAGCACCAAACCATAATTTTTTAAATAGTACTTTTTCAAATAATGACAAGCATATTAAATTAGAAAAACAACCAAAACTCCACTTGCATAACAAGGACGCACAAGCTTATCAAATTGAAGATGGAGATCCAGTAAAAATCTTTAATGATCGGGGAGAATGTGAGTTAACCGCTGCTGTCGGAGAAAACGTACTTCCTGGGGTTGTTGTTAGTCAAGGTCTTTGGGCTGATGAGCCAGGTAAGAAACAACTCGTTAATACCCTCACACCTGATAGAGTCGCTGATATGGGAGGCGGGGCGACTTTCTTTTCTGGCAGAGTGTATATTGAGAAAGTCATTAGTAATTAATCCTTTTGAGAAATTGGACAAATGTCAAAAATTACAGAATGGCTAGGACAAACTGTTATCATTGAACGTTTGTTCTAGTCTTTTTATGGTTCTTAAGGGAAGAAGACCAATGATTAGGTTTACTTCTTTAGATTAGTTTCCGTTTTCCATCAACTAAATTGGAAGGTGACCTATTGTTATTTATGTTTAGCTATTTACATTGCCCATGTCCGAAATTGCTCACCTGTTGCCTGTTTCTCCCCTTTTGCGCTAATCTCACATCTCATTAGTTTGGTAGCTATGCATTTACTTCTTCCAATCATACATTTTCCCAAAGAAAAGAGCCGAACAAATCCCTATTTAATAATGGAAATTTGTTCGGCACCTAACGTTTATTTTTTTTAGCCGAATCTGCCAGTCACATAATCTTCTGTACGGCTATCTTTTGGCATGGAGAAGATTTGATCGGTTTGTTCAAATTCAATGACTTCTCCGTTAAGGAAGAACGCTGTCTTATCGGATACACGAGCAGCTTGTTGCATATTATGAGTAACGATGACGATCGTATAATCTTTCTTCAAATGAGCAATAAGTTCTTCCACTTTAAGTGTTGAAATGGGGTCAAGTGCTGAAGTTGGCTCATCCATTAATATGACGTCTGGTTTCATGGCAATTGCTCTGGCAATACAAACACGTTGTTGTTGACCACCTGATAAACCAAGTGCCGAAGATTTCAAACGATCCTTTACTTCGTCCCAAATCGCCGCTCCACGTAAACTTTCTTCAACAATTTTATTCAATTCTTTTTTATTTTTAATCCCTTGCATTCTAGGCCCATAGGCTACATTATCATAGATGCTCATTGGGAATAGATTTGGCTTTTGGAAAACCATACCGACTTTTGTTCTAAGTTCAATAACATCTTTTGATTGATATATATTATTGCCATTAATGTGGATATCTCCATTAATTCTCACACTATCAATTAAATCATTCATACGATTCAATGTTCTTAAAAAAGTCGATTTTCCACATCCAGAAGGACCAATTAATGCTGTTACCTCTTTTTCACGAATATCTAATGACACTTGATAAAGCGCTTGGTTATCACCGTAGAATAAATCTAAGTCTCTTACACTAATTTTCACTGAACGCTGATCATTTTGATTTTCAACATTTGCAGACTCTTTTACTTCTTTACGTTCTAGTGTTGTATTCATGAATAGAACACTCCTTTTTAATAGTCAGCTTTATTAAGCTTTTTAGAAATAAATGTTGCAGCAAAGTTTAGAGCAAGAATCATTACAATTAACACAATACCAATTGCTGCTGCTAATTCAATATCACCAGATTCTTGTGTAACAAGATACGAGTGAACCGTTAATGTTCTCGCTGAGGAGAAAATCCCTTCAGGCATTGCAGCTACTGTACCTGCTGTTAAAAAGATCGCTGCTGATTCACCAATGATACGTCCCATAGAGAGGATAATCCCTGATAAAATCCCGGGCATAGCGCTAGGTAAAATGACTTTATATAGTGTTTGTAACTTTGTTGAACCTAATGCAAGGGAACCTTCTCTATAACTAGCTGGTACTGTTTTTAAAGCTTCTTCTGTTGTACGGATGATCACTGGTAAAACAATAATTGTTAAGGTCAAGGATGCTGAAATAATAGACATCCCCATCGCCAATGTGGTAACAAAAAATACAGCACCGAATAATCCGTATATAATAGATGGAATACCCGTTAAACTCTCTGTTGCAAACCGGATCATTCGAACGAGCTTTCCTTGTTTCGCGTACTCCTGTAAATAAACTGCTGCTAAAATCCCAATTGGAGTGGCAATGACTAGCGATATCACAATTGTATAAATGGTAGTAATAATCATTGGCCAAATTCCACCGCCGCCGACAGGTGAATAGTCACCAAAGATAAAATCAAGATTAATTAATCCGATACCTTTATAAAAAATATAACCAACGATAATAAGTAGGATAGCTACAGTTAAGAAAGCGCCAAACCACAATAAGCCTAATAATAAATTATCTTTAAACTTTCTCACTTTACTTCCCACCTTTCGAACTTATTTTTGCTAATACGAAATTCAATATTAGAATGAATGAGAATAATACAATTCCTGTCGCAAATAACATTTCTTGATGTGTACCATAAGCGTAACCCATTTCAAGGGCAATATTCGTTGTAAGTGGTCTTACACTATCAGTTAAGCTTGTTGGTATAATCAAACTATTACCAGCAACAAGAATGACTGCCATCGTCTCTCCGATTGCTCGTCCTAGCCCTAATACAATGGCTGCCATAATACCTGATTTTGCTGCTGGAACAACGACTTTAAATATGGTTCCGATTGGCGAGGCACCTAATGCTAAGGAACCTTCTCTATACGTTTTCGGTACTGCCCTAATGGCTGTTTCAGCAACGGTTACAATTGTAGGTAACATCATGATCGCTAATACGAGAATAACCGCTATTAAACTTTGCCCTTTTACTAAGCCAAGATTATTTTGTAAGAAAGGAACAATAATCGCTAAGCCGAATACACCATATAATACAGATGGGATACCCGCTAACAATTGTACAGCTGGTGAAATAATTTTTGCAATTGGTTTCGGGGCTATTTCCGATAAAAAGATCGCCGTTAATAACCCAATTGGTACTCCAATGACAAGCGCCCCAATCGTTGCATAAATGGAAGCGACAATCATCGGAAAAATGCCGTACTTATCTTCACTCGGTACCCAATCAGACCCGAAGATAAAATCAATAAAACTATACCCGTCTGCAATGAATGGGTTTGATCCTTTAAAGAAGACGAATCCAATAATGAGAAATAAACTAAGCACAGAGATTAACGCACAGATTAAAAACAATTTCTCTGAAATGAACTCCATAATATATTTTAACCGATTTGATTTATTTGTTTGTTTTACTTCTGATGGATTTGGCAAAACACATACCTCCAAAGTCACTTGCTAATTGTTTGATGTAGCGTTATTCTTCTATAATTGGTATAGCCCCTGCTTCTGCAGCGATTTCCTGCCCAGCTTCACTTAAAATGAAGTCAATAAACGCTTGGCTTTCCTCTGATAAGTCTTTATGCACGAAAAGGAAAGGACGAGATAATGGATATTTCTCTTCAATTACATTTTTAGCGGTTGGTTCTACCCCATTAATATTAATCGTTGAAATTGTATCATCTATATATTCAAAAGAGATAAACCCAATAGCATGTTCATTTGTTGCAACTGTCGTTTTTATATTTCCGTTTCCACTAGCGATAATTGAGCTCCGTACTAACTCACCAGAAGAGTAGTCAACAATTTCCTGAAAAGCATCTCTCGAACCTGACCCGTCTTCACGTGAAACGACAACAATCTCCATATCTTTACCGCCTACCTCTTTCCAGTTTGTTATTTCACCAGTAAAGATCTTTTTCACTTCTTCCATTGTTAAATCTTTTACTTTATTGTTTGCGTGTGTAACGACTACAATTCCGTCAAAAGCAATGATTGTAGGTGATACTTCTTCTTCTTCTCCTGACTCTAAGTTACGAGAAGACATGCCAATTTCGGAAACTCCATTTATTGCATTTGTAATTCCTGCTGAGGAACCAATTTGATTGATTTCAATGTTCACATCTGCATTTTCCATATATTTAGCAGCTAGCTTTTCTGCTAGCGGACCAACTGACGTAGAACCAGAAATGGATATCGTGCTTCCGTTACCTGTACTAGCTTGTCCCTCTCCTTCTTCTTCACCACCATTGCATGCAGTCAAAATTAAAGTAAGTGACAAAAGTAACAAAATACTCTTCCATTTTCGAAGTTTTAACATAGAAAAACCTCCACTTTAGATTGCTTTTAGCTATTTTGTTTGTGTTAATCCCAATATAACGAATCATATTTAATTCTCTATTAACCTTTTGTAAAGCCTTTGTAAATTTCATCAATATACCCATAAATTTATGGAGAAATTGTAAAAATCAACCTAATAATATTATTAATTTTTCAAACTTTCATTTTTTAGAATACGTTTATTATCTCTCCATTATATGATTTAAAAACATTTAAAGAAAAATACGCGGAAGTATGGGCTTTTTTATGTAGGTTGTGGTACGATGATTGCTAGAATAGGAAGTGATTATTGATGATTAATATTGAAATACCTCATCCAGACTTAGTTATCACTAAAAAGAAGCCTGGCGGGGAACAAGGAACAACGGCCATCAGCCATTTATATGGTTTTACGGACTTTACAAAGATTCCAAGAGATAGAGGTGGAATGATTTTATTCTTTGACAAAAAAGAGAACCTTCTTTTTGTTGGGAAAGCACGTAAACTAAGACAACGTGTAAAAAAACATTTCGACGACCAAGTGTCTCCCATTAAAAATCACCGTGAACAAGTGTCTAAAATTGCATGTATGTATGTTGATGATCCTGTTGAGCGTGAAATATACGAAACCTACATTATTAATAAGTTAAAAGCAAAATATAATACTGAAAAAGTTTTCTTTTCAAGCTAATTTTATTTTAGTTATGGGATGAAGGAGAAACCTCCTTCATCCTTTTTTTATAAAATGATTTTTCTCTCCGAAAGACTCAATTAAATTCCTGACTTTATGGTTTCCTAACAACAAAAAAAAGACTCCCAAACTGTAAAATTCTTACTAGTCGGAAGTCTTATTATTTTGGTTCTTTTTAAAGCGGTACGCTAAATAGGCAATGTATAATGGAGTGGCAATATAAATTAAATAAGGATAGGAACCATATGTCCCTTTATAAAGAACAAAAAGCATACAGCCTAAAAAGATTGTCACAATTGTCCCGTACTTTGGTAATGGGATATCTTTTAAACTCGGAATACGAATACGACTGACCATTAAAAAACATAGCGCGGTAAATACAACTGTCGTAATAATACTGGGCACCCAGTGACCAAACAATGTTAAAATAGCTAAAATACCACCAGCGGCAGTAATCGGAACACCGATAAAATAATGCATGGACTGCTTACTAGTACCAATATTGAATCGTGCTAAGCGATATGCACCGAATAGCGGGAATAACCCAGAAACTAATAATCCAATAGAACCAAATTGGTAAAAGTATGTATAATATACGAGAAATGACGGTGCAACCCCAAAAGTTACAACATCCGCTAATGAATCTAATTCTTTGCCTAGCGTACTATCTGCTTTTAACATTCTCGCTGCACGACCATCCATACTATCAAGCATCATACCGATAATAATCAATATCGCCGCATTATTATATTGGCCATGAGCAGCAAATCCAATAGACAAAAATCCACAATATAAATTGCCTAAAGTAAGCATATTTGGTATCATCTTAATAAATTTCACTTACAATCATCACTCACTTTTTTGTGATCTACGTTGCAAAAATAAACCTTCATTTAAACACAAATCACTTTTTAAGGTTTATCTATTATAACACTATATTCTAAGTTGTTACTATATATGTTTGACGATTATTAAGTTCTTTTGTCCCTATTTCTTTTTTTGAGGATTTCTCAAGTCAGAATATTGTTGAATACAAGACCAGTTATCATCATAAACGAAACTCCCTCTTTGTTGATGATAATTACTTTTGGGTACTTCATCGATTTCTAACACAGGTGTTAAGCAACAATCGACTTGCTCGCTAACACCTATCCAATCAGTAAATGATCGCTCCTTAAAAACTGCACAAACTTGTTTATAAACAGGATCACTTACCTTCATCATATGACATGCTATCCATTCGGGATGTTCAACAGCTAAACAAAAAGATTGCCAGAACTTCTTCTCTAATGCGCCTAATGCCATATAGCGACCATCACTTGTTTCGTATAAACAATAGTTAACAATGGTCCCTGCTAAAACCTCTACACCTTGTTTCATTTCTGTCACTTGATGAACGAGATGGTGGTTACCCATCAAAGCCGTCATTGTATCTGCCATACTTACTTGATGGTAGCTACCCTTTGCATTTATCCCTCTTTGAACAAGACCTGCTAAAACTCTTTCGCTTGCCACAATCCCTCCGACTAAATCAGCTATTTGTTGAGAAGGATGAATGGGACGTCCCTTATCATCCTTCCATTGTGCTAACATCCCGCTAATGGCCATATAATTCAGGTCATGACTTCCAAAGGTAGAATAAAAAGTATTTTCACCATACCCAACCAATGAACAATAGACAATTGTGGGATGGTATGTTTGGATCGTTTCATAGTCTAATGTTAAACGCTTCATCACACCCGGTCGAAAACTTTCAATGATTACGTCTGCTTCTAGTATTAGTTCCTTCACCTTATTTAAATCCGTTGTATCTTTTAAATTGAGGAAATGACTGTTTTTACCGCGATTATTACTCGTAAATATGACACCTTGGCCTTTGCCCATCGGCTCTAAATGTCGTGCAGGATCACCATTCGGTCCTTCTATTTTAATTACTTCTGCTCCAAGTTCTGCCAATCTAAGCGTGGCAAAAGGACCTGGTAAATAGTTTGTAAAATCAATTATTTTCACACCTGTTAACATATATTATCCCTTTCATTTACTGGCGGTTATTTTTGCAATAGTTCCTGATTTCTTAATACAAATTTTTGGATTTTCCCAGTAGCATTCCTCGGTAGACTGTCCACAAATTCATATCTTCTTGGTCTTTTATAATTTGCAAGGCTTTCACTTTGCTTACAAAATGCATCTAAAATTTCAGCAGTAATATTCTCCTCTTTTTTGACAACGTAAGCAATAACAACTTCTCCCCAATGCTCATCTGGTACACCTAATACAGCTACATCTAACACGGAAGGATGTGCATGGATAACATCTTCTACTTCCCGTGGATAAATATTCTCTCCCCCTGAAATCACCATATCATCAACACGGTCTTTCACATAAAGAAAGCCTTCATCATCGAGATAGCCCATATCTCCTGAGTGATACCAGCCGTTATGGAGTGCCTTTTTAGTTGCTTCCTCTCTTTTATAATAACCTTGCATCATACTTGGTCCTCTCACAATGATCTCACCTACTGTACCAGTTGGAACGACTTGATCATCATATGAATGACCATCATCATTAGGTGTAACAATTCTTATCTCATGGTTCAAGCAAGCTTGCCCCGCCGAGCCTGCTTTACGAATCTGGTCTTCATCACTAAGGAACGTAATTGCTGGTCCCATTTCAGTCATCCCATATGCTTGAGTTAACTTAACACCCAATTTCTCCCGACAAGCAAATACGAGACTAGGGGCCATTGGAGCTGCACCATATAAACCTTTTTCTAATGTTGAAAGATTATACGCCTGTAAATCTTCTTGAAGCATCATATTCCACATTGTTGGTGCTGCAAAGAAAGCGGTAATTTTTTCTGAATCAATCAGTGATAATGCTTTTTTTGCATCAAACTGGTGGAGAATGGTACTCTTCGCTCCAATATGAACTCTTGGTAAAAAAGCACAATGTAACTCTGCACAATGAAACATAGGCGCAGCAACTAAACCATTATCATTCTGATGAT
Source organism: Cytobacillus sp. OWB-43 (assembly GCF_034651445.1). Classification (NCBI taxonomy): domain Bacteria; kingdom Bacillati; phylum Bacillota; class Bacilli; order Caryophanales; family Bacillaceae; genus Cytobacillus; species Cytobacillus sp. OWB-43. The sequence goes on from NZ_JAYEFF010000001.1 coordinate 1,211,651, forward strand.
AATTTAGTGCATGGATAACAATCAGACTTTGTTCTGTCATATCTTTATGGCGATGCAGCACGCCTTTTGGTCTCCCAGTTGTCCCACTCGTATACATAATCGCATATAGATCATCAGATGATAGTTTCACATCTACGTTCTCTCTATTAACAGCTGTGATTTGCTCATGATAACTTTTGGCAAAAGGAGGATGGTTGCCATCAATTGACCAAAATTGAACTGTGGGGAAACTATTGGCCACTTTTTCAACAGCTGTCTGTAGAGTTTCTTCAAAAATAAACACCTTTGGTTCAGCATCAGAAATAATAAATGACAATTCTTCTGACATCAGCCGGAAATTAATAGGATTAAATACTGCACCTATTTTTGCACAGGCAAAAAACGTCGTTGCTAATTCTTCTGTATTATATAAATAGGTAGAAACTCGGTCTCCTTTTTTTACTCCTGCTACATGTAACGCCTGTGCTAATCTATTGACTTCGTCTGCCCACTCACGATAAGTAAACCTCAAATCTTTTCTGACATCATATAGCGCCTCCTTCTCTGGAAACTTACTTACCGTTAAATCAAAGATTTCTGCAATCGTCATTGTCATCTATTATTCCTCCCTTTTTTATTAAAAGATTTTTTCTATAATTGTTGCGTTTGCCATACCCATACCTTCACACATTGTTTGTAACCCATATCTACCTTCTGTACGGTCTAATTCACTCATCATCGTTAATAATAAGCGAGCTCCACTTGCACCCAGTGGATGGCCTAAGGCAATAGCACCTCCATTTGGATTCAGTTTATTCGCATTTGCTCCTGTTTCTTTCAACCACGCTAATGGCACAGAAGCAAAGGCCTCATTCACTTCAAATACATCCATATCTGCCAAGGTTAATCCAGACTTGTGCAATGCTTTTTCAGTTGCAGCTATCGGACCTGTAAGCATCAAGGTAGGGTCTGACCCAATAACGACGCGGGTAATTATCTTAAATCTTGGTTTCAATCCTAATTCACGTGCTTTCTCACCTGACATAATGAGCAAAGCACCTGCTCCATCACTTATTTGACTTGCATTTCCAGCATGTATGATGCCATTCTCTTTAAATGAAGGTTTCAATCCGCCTAACTTCTCTATACTCGTTCCTTTTCTTGGCCCCTCATCTTGATCAAAATTGAATGTTGCCCCACTATCGTCAACTAACTCCAGTGGCATAATTTCATTTTTAAAGCGATTTTCTGCTTGAGCAAGTAGTGCCTTTTCTTGACTGTGATATGCATACTCATCTAGTTGAGCACGAGTGAACTGATATTTTTCTGCTATTCTTTCCGCCGATAACCCTTGATGGATAATCTCATATTGCTTTGTCAATTGCTCACTCGGTTTTACACCCTGATAACTTGAACCAATTGGTATTCTCGACATACTTTCAACGCCACCGGCAATAACGATATCCATATCACCTGATGAAATCGCCTGGGCGGCAAAATGAACCGCCTGTTGACTCGACCCACATTGTCGGTCAATCGTTGTTCCTGGTACTGTAATTGGCAATCCAGAGATAAGAGCCGCCACACGAGCAATATCTCCTGTTTGTTCACCTATTTGTGATACACATCCTAAAATAACATCATCTACTAGTGTTGGATTTAACCCTGTTTTTTCTACTAAACTTTTAATGACTGCACCAGCTAAGTCATCAGGACGTGTATTTCTTAAAGAACCGTTCCTTTTTCCGACTGCACTTCTTATCCCATCAATAATAACTACTTCGCGCAAAAGAAATCCTCCCCTATAATCCTAAGTTTTTAGCAATAATTGATTTCATCATTTCATTGGTTCCTGCGTAAATACTGGCAACAGGTATGTCTCTATACCTTCTTGCTATTTCATATTCTTCCATATATCCGTATCCACCATGAAGTTGCATGCATTCTGTCGCAATTCTTCTCGCATTCTCTGTGCATTTCCATTTAGCCATTGAAACTTGAGTGACAATATCCTTTTGTTTCATATGGTCATAAATTAACTTTTGAAGAAAGGCACGGCTCATCTCTACATCTGTTACCATCTCTGCCATTTTAAACTGCGTATTTTGAAAAGAGCTAATAGCCTTTCCAAACGCTTTTCTTTCTTTGATGAAAGCCATTGTCATTCTAATCATTTCTTCGGCAGCAATTTGGGCAGCAATAGCAACAATTAACCGTTCTTGTTGAAGCTTTTCCATTAAATAGTAGAACCCTTTACCCTCCTCACCGAGTAGATTTTCACTAGATACGACACAATCATCAAATATAAGCTCTGCTGTATCCTGACAATGTAAGCCAACCTTGTTTAGTTGCCTTCCTCTTGTAAACCCTTTCATTCCTTTCTCTACTATAACTAAGCTGATTCCTCTATATGGAGGGGTCACCTTCGTATCTGTTTTTACTGCCACAATAACCAAATCTGCATTCATTCCATTTGTAATGAAGGTTTTTTCACCATTCAGTACATAATGGTCATCAACTTTTATAGCTGTCGTCCTAATCGATGCCAAATCAGAACCTGCGCCCGGCTCAGTCATGGCAATCGCCGAAATGAATTCCCCTGTCGCACACTTTGGTAACCATCGCTTCTTTTGTTCTTCTGTACCATATGTTGTGATATAAGGGATAACAATATCATTATGAAGGCCGATACCAATCGTTCCGGATCCGACCCTTTCTAATTCTTCATTTATAACGACAGAGTAGCCAAAATCAACACCACTTCCACCATATTCCTCGTCGATGTTTGGGCATAAGAAGCCTTGCTCACCCATTTTCCTCCAGAAAGCTCTAGGAATCATACCATCTTTTTCCCATTGTGAATAATAGGGATAAGCTTCTTTATCTAAAAATTTCCGTAAAGACTTTCTAAAGAGTTCGTGCTCTTCTGTTATATATGTATCATTCATATTTACCTTTCCTCCTTTTCTATATTTTATTATATTTTTCTTATTTTTTCGAATATTATTAATATAAATCCCACACATAAGCAATATGTAATTATGAAATGGATTTCGTGAAGTTGATTTCTACAGATAATATCCATTTATTAGAAATAACATCATAAAGCTACTAACGCTTGTTGCATGATTATTTTTTTTTGATATGATTACTGTATGAACGTAGGGAAGGACCTGGCATAAAATGAATGATCAAACTGTTTTTGAACTTATTCATGCGATGGAACAAGTAACCAACCGCATGATTATTAAATGGAATCAATCTTTTAATGAGGGATTAGGTATTTCTCATATTCTTCTGCTTAGTCATTTAAAGCGCGATGGAAAAATGAAACCTATCGATCTGGCAGAAAGCCTTGGTATCGCACCATCTTCTATTTCGCATCTTATTCAGAAGTTATCCAAACGGTATTATATTAAACGAATACCTGATTTAAATGATAAAAGGATTTCATATTTAGAAATCACTGATGAAGGCTTAGAAGTATTAAAAAAGGCAGCTGAAGACGGACATCAACTGCAAAAAAATACATTTGCACAGCTCACAAATGAAGAAATAAAACAACTATTAGCAATCTATCAAAAGTTAAATCTTACCCTCGATCAAATGTGAGCTACGTTTTCATCGCTCGTATCACTCGGTAGCCTAGATGGTTACTTAATTGTAAGTTAAGTTGGTAATGATCAATTAACACTTGTGATAAATCTTCTTTTAATAACTTAATATGTTGATGGGAACTATCGTCTCCCATCTTCACTCCTTCTGCAATCATCTCTGCAATCGTACTTGCCTTTAAAACCTCGACCTTTTTAAAGCCGGCAGTGTCTAAAGCCTTCGTCCAATCTTTTTCACTTAACAGTTTTTCTAATTGATAAAAAGCCTTCATTTCTTCTTCCATTTCACTAGTCATTGATGATTCTTTTGTCATCTCTATTAAATAGAGTCTCCCTTTGTCTTTTAATACACGTGCAAATTCCTTTAAGGTATTTGCCACGTTAGTAAAGACGATAACAGATTCAGATAGGATCAGATCAAATTGTTGATCAGAAAAAGATAACTTCTCCACATTACCTACCGATACGTGAAAGGGTTTTGCTAACAAGCTCGCCTTTCTTCTTGCGGCCTGTACCATTTCTGCATGTTTGTCTATTGCTTCTATTCTCGCACCATATATATCACTTAAAAGATAAGATGTACTTCCTGTTCCACAGCCTGCGTCGAGAATAGTCGTTTCTGTTGTAATAGGCTCATTAATTAGTAACTCGCTCGTAAGTTGCTTCCCTCCAGGGTGAGCAAATGGGACCTGAAAATAGGCTAAAGCATCTTCATAAGAATATTTCATTGTTCCCCTCCTTGTATACTATCTATATTATTCTAACTTTCTAGTTGTTGACACTGGATAAAAACTCCGCTCTTCATATAGGACATGTACCTATTCAAAAAAGAAAGGTGGACATACCATAAGGAGAGAAAGCATTTTTATTTCCCGGAGGTGTTATTTTAATGAGTGGTTATTATCATCGCTGTTATAACGGAATAGGAAAGCCTGTAGAAATCAAAATGAATGATGGTAGAATTCATCGTGGAATTATTGAAAGAGTATCTAACGACAGAGTGTATTTACGTCCAATGAACAAAAATTATGGTGGTTACGGTTATGCAGGCGGATACCGCAGAGGTGGTTGCGGTCGTGGTGGTTGCGGTCGCGGCGGTTGGGGCTGGGGATTCGGCGCAGGGATTGCTTTAGGTGCTATTGCTGCCTTAGTCTTTCTTCCTTTATTTTTCTGGTAATTCCAACAAAAAAGTAACCGCTAAATATAGTGCGGTTACTTTTTTTGTTATTACTTTGAAATTGTTTGATTATATTGATGCAACGTATTAAGCCTTTTATTGTTCGTGGCTATAATATAAAATGCAGCCAAAATGATAAGAACAGCAATCAGTGTGCCGAGGTTAAATAAGCCTTTACTTGAATACCATACAATAGAGTACCCTATAGCACCTGCAAATAAAGCGTAATAAACAAATGGCAAGAGTGTTTTACGAATAACTTCTCCCTCTTTACCGACGAGTCCTACTACTGCAGAAGCAGCAACAACATTATGGACACAAATCATGTTACCCGCTGCTCCACCAACTGCTTGTAAAGCTACAATCCAGCTCGGGTTCACCCCAATTTGGCTACCGACATCATACTGGAAAAGGGAAAACATCATATTACTAACCGTATTACTACCAGCGATAAATGCACCAATCCCACCAATAAAGGTAGCAAAGAATGGCCAGAATTCTCCAGCTAATGCCGCTGCCCCATTTGCTAATTCGATTGGCATTTGTTCATAACCGGCGGCTCCACCACCAGTATTGATGAATACTTGAACCATTGGAACAGTGAATACAAGTGCAACTGATGCTGCAGCTGTTGTTTTTGCCGAACTACTCCATGCTTTTTTATAGGAGCTAAAATTCATTCCATGGATGAAAAATGTAATAATTGATACTAAAATAAGAACTGTTCCAGGTGAATAAAGAATCTCAAAGCTTGCAGTAATACTTGAGCCGAATATATTTTCCAATTTAATAACAATAGATTGTAACCACTCTTTTAAAGGAAGCGTTTTCAATCTAGTTAAAACTAAAAAGACTCCCACTAGGATATACGGTGACCATGCTTTTAGTAACCCCATTTTTTTCCCATTGTTATTTAGTTGTACTTCGATTCTACCTGTCCACTCAGGATCCCATTTTGATTTCTCTTCAAAGTCCCACGTTTCATCTTTTGGAAGGAGAAAACCTTTTCTAGCTGCAAGTACAACTATCAGTAAACCAACTAGTCCCCCTGTCATAGATGGGAATTCTGGTCCAAGTGTATTTGCAACAATAACGTATGGAATCGTCATTGCAAAAGCTGCAAACAGCGCAAATTTCCATACTTTAATTCCTTCTGCAAAAGATTTATTTTTACCAAAAAAGCGAGTCATTAAAGCAACAACAAATAATGGAATAAAGGTACCGGCGATCATATGCAAGATTGCGGCATGACCACCAATCGTTGTTACAACATTTAAGAGATTGTCAGTTATACTTTGGTTAGCAGATAAACCTGTTTGTACACCTACTAATACAGGTGTACCCACAGCTCCAAAAGTAACTGGTGTACTTTGTATGACCATGCCAGCCACAACAGCTGCCATTGCAGGAAATCCTAAACCAACCATTAACGGAACTGCTACCGCAGCAGGTGTACCAAAACCTGATGCCCCTTCAATAAATGAGCCAAAGAGCCAAGCAATAATAATCACTTGAATTCTTCGATCTGGCGAAATATCTATGAAGCCTTGGCGAATGGTTCTCATGGCTCCACTTTCTTGTACAGTATTTAATAATAATATTGCACCAAAAATAATATATAACAGTGTAATGGCCACAACTAAACCATTTACACTTGCTGCAGCTACAGTATTGAATGGAACCTTCCATACAAATAATGCTAATGCGGCAGCAATTAGAAAGGAAATCGGCATTGCTTTACTTGCCGGCCATTTAAGTCCTACAAGAAAAATGGCAACAGCAATAATCGGTAATAATGAAATAACTGCTAAAACGCCTGTACTCACACACACTCCCCCTTATTATCTTTGTTGTTATATAACTAAAATATTTTGTTATACAACAAATATTATATATATTAATTATACTAATTTATTATGCAATTACAACAATATTTTGAAAATTATAAATTGATATTTTTTATTTATAATTAAAGTTTTTAAGAAGTAGAATGATTGATCAACAGATGAGGTAATAACAAGTGTTATTCGTCTAAAAAAGTAAAAACGCTCCCTTTTTTATAAGGGAGCGTTTTTACTAATTGAAAGATGACTATTCATCTAAATACCCTAACCGTATAGAAACACTCTTTCCAATATCAACCATAAAGGGAGCGAGTTCCTGCAAACGCTCTTGTGACATTCTTATTAATGGACCGGATACACTGATCGCAGCACATACATTGTTTTGATAGTCAAATATTGGAACAGCAATACACACAATTCCGTTTTCATTTTCCTCTAAGTCAAGAGCAAAACCTTTTGTCTTAATCATCTTTAAATTTTCTAACAATGCCATTTCATCTGTAATTGTATGCTCTGTATGAGGTTTCAACCCTTTTCTCTGTATAATATCTTTGACTACTTGTACTGGTTGATGTGCTAATATCGCTTTACCAACAGATGTACAATGCATAGGCGCACGTTTGCCAACAGATGAGTGCATTCTCAATGCTTCATTCCCATCGAGTTTTTCGATATAAACTACCTCGTCATTATCTGGTACCACTAGATGAATGACTTCATTCGTCTTTTGCTCCAAATCCTGTAAATAAAGCTTCGCTTCTGAGCGGATATCTATTGAATCAAGCAATCTAGTACTAATATTTAATATTTTGTAACCTACTTTATATTTGCCTGAATCTTTTACTTGCTCGATATAACCATACTTCACAAGAGTTGATAATATGCGGTGTACGGAGCTTTTATTGATATCCATTTCATTTGCAATTTCAGTCACACCCATACCGTACTTTCTTAAGCTGATCATATCAATAATATCAAGCGCTCTACTTACCGATTTCACCATATTATCTCTTTCCATACCTTCACCTCAATCAAAACCTACAAAAATCATTTATGACTTTACTTCCGCTTTACTTCTTACGACTGTATTTGTTAACTGACCGATTGATTCAATCTCACATTCAATTATATCACCTTCACCAATCAATTCGGCGCCTACAGGGCTTCCAGTAAGGATAACATCTCCAGCCCTCAAAGTCATTACCTTCGATAGAAAAGCAATCATCTTTTGTATAGAAATAATCATTAACTCAGGTGGGCTATCTTGCTTTAATTGACCATTCAGATTGGCTCTAATGCGAGTTTCTTCTAGCTTAAGCTCTGTTTCTATAACTGGCCCAAGAGGAGTAAAAGTATCAAATGCTTTACCGACCGTCCAATGACCGTCTTGATGGAAAAATTGAGGAGCTGTTACATCATTACCAATCGTATAACCAAAAATATGATCAAACACATCTTCTTCAGCGACATCTTTTGTTTCTTTACCAATCACTACTGCCAATTCTGATTCAAATTTAACTTGATCAATCCCTTTAGGAATGATTATCTCTTCATTCGGACCGATTACGGATGATACCGGTTTAAAGAAAAACACTGGAACTGCTGGTAATTCCTCTGGTAGTTCTTGTTTATCACTAACAAAGTTTGCACCGATTCCGATAATTTGGGTGGGAACAATAGGAGAAACAAGTTTAACATCACTTTGATCATAATAGGTGCCTGTCTCTTCCCACTTATTGAATATATCACCTGAGATTTCTTTGATCTCCCCATTTTCAATGATACCTTGTAATAATTGATTATTAATCGTAAATCTTACAAATTTCATTTAAAATCCTCCTACTACAATCATTTAAGTTTTAAATTACAATTTCAAGTCCCACTCTTCTTACTATATTTAGAAAGAGTGGCCACAAACGAACCACTCTTTTATTCATTATTTTTTTACTGTTTTACAGCAAACTTCGCTTTTGCCTCAATTCTACGACGGTGTAAAATTGGTTCGGTATATCCACTTGGCTGTTTAACTCCTTCAAAAACTAGTTCACATGCAGCTTGAAAAGCAACAGATTCCTCAAAGTTCGGTGCCATCGGATAATACAATGGATCATCCGCATTTTGTTCATCCACTACTTTCGCCATTCTTTTTAGAGTAGTCATCACTTGGTCCTTTGATACAATACCATGATGCAACCAATTCGCCATATGTTGGCTCGAAATTCTTAAAGTCGCTCGGTCCTCCATTAAATCAATATTATTGATATCTGGGACTTTTGAGCAACCGATGCCTTGATCAACCCATCTAACGACATATCCTAATATCCCTTGTGCATTATTATCCAACTCGGCTTGGATTTCTTCCCCAGTCCAATTAGTATCCTTTGCCACTGGTATGGCAAGTATCTCGTCTCTTAAGTCAGTCTTTTTCACTGATAATGATTGCTGTACTTTAGCCACATCTACTTGATGATAATGAAGGGCATGAAGTGTAGCTGCAGTCGGTGAAGGAACCCAAGCTGTATTTGCACCAGCTTTAGGGTGGGCCACCTTTTGTTCGAGCATGGCTGCCATTAAATCAGGCATCGCCCACATACCTTTTCCTATTTGCGCCTTCCCTTTAAAACCGGTAGAAAGCCCTGTTAACACATTAGATGTTTCATATGCTTGCAGCCATTTTGTTGACTTCATATCATTTTTACGAATCATTGCGCCCATTTCCATTGAGGTATGCATTTCATCTCCGGTACGATCTAAAAATCCTGTATTAATAAATACAACTCTCTCTTTTACTTCTTTAATACAAGATTTCAAGTTTAAAGAAGTTCTTCTTTCTTCATCCATTACACCTATCTTCAATGTATAACGATCGAGTCCCAATAAATCTTCTGTTCGGTTAAAAAGCTCATTGGCAAAAGCCACTTCTTCTGGACCATGCATTTTAGGTTTTACGATATAGATAGAATTATTTTTACTATTTTGATATTTTCCATTTCCAAGTAATGTATGTTTTGCTGCTAGTGAAGTAATCACACTATCCAAAATTCCTTCTTGAATTTCCTCACCATTTTCTGTTAATATCGCCTCATTTGTCATTAAGTGACCCACATTTCTGACAAACATGAGTGAGCGTCCATTAAGCGAAAAGGTATCTCCATTAGGTGCCAAATATTCACGATCATCATTCATAGCCCTTGTGATCGATCGGTCACCTTTTTTAAATGTAGAAGTTAAATCTCCTTTCATCAATCCTAACCAATTACGATATACAAGTACTTTATCTTCAGCATCAACTGCTGCAACTGAATCTTCACAATCCATAATCGTTGTAACTGCAGCTTCTAATAAAATATCTTTAATTCCGGCATCATCGGTTTTTCCAATTGGATGTTGACGATCAATTTGAATCTCAAAATGTAGTTGATTGTTTTTCAAAAGAATGGCCGTTGGTTCTGTTTCTGTCCCGCGATAACCGATAAATAATGCTTTATTACGAAGAGATTCTTTTGTCCCACTATTCAATGTAATAACTAGTTCACTGGCTTCAACAGTATAAGCAATCGCGTCTTTATGACTGCCTTCTTGTAATGGGATTACTTCATCTAAAAAGTTTCTACTAAAAGCAATTACTTTCTCTCCACGAATAGGGTTGTATGCACCTTCTTTCGTTGCCCCATCTTCAGTACTAACCGCATCTGTGCCGTACAAAGCATCATATAGACTGCCCCATCTCGCATTGGCAGCATTAATTGCATAGCGCCCATTATTAATTGGAACAACTAATTGTGGTCCTGCTTGAATGGCAATCTCATCGTCAATATTTTGAGTAGTAATTTCAAAATCATCAGCTTCTGGGAGCAAGTAGCCTATATCTTCTAAAAACTGCTTATACTGTTTCGCATCAAACGTTTTTTGTGTTGTATGCCATTCATTAATCTTTGTTTGTATGTCTTCTCTTTTTTGTAGTAACTGTTTATTCTTCGGAGTTAAATCGGCAATTAACTTTTCAAATCCTTGCCAAAATTGTTCTGAATCTACCTCTGCTCCTGGTAATGCCTCTTTTTCAATAAAATGAAATAATTCCTCCGCGATTTTAAGACTGCCTTTTTCTACATATTGCGTCATGATAATCCTCCTTGTTTGTTATTACAAAACACTGTTTCTATTATTCTAAAAAAAATATACCATGATTGACTGATCGCTTCAATGATTTTTAGATTATTCTTACGATTATTCATCCAATAATTTTCTCTTTTATTTCTTTTTTCACTTCTGCACATCTACTTGGAGACGGAAATAACTTGCCAGCATTCAAAAGATTATCCGTATTAAACACAGATCGAATATCCGTTTGTGCTGCAATTTCTTCATCAGTGAAAACGAACCGCATTTCTTCCCTCTTTTCAATACCTACTCCATGTTCACCTGTAATTGTTCCACCAACATCTGCACACACTTTTAGACATGCACTACCAGCTGCCAGCGCTTTCTCTGTTTCGCCAGGAACTCTCGCGTCAAATAAAACGAGCGGGTGTAAGTTCCCATCCCCAGCATGAAATATGTTGGCAATTCGCAAGTCATATTCTTCACTGATCTTATTAATTCTTCGAAGAACTTCAGGTAATTTACTACGTGGGATAACGCCATCTTGAACAAGATAATCAGGTGATATTGCCCCCATTGCACCAAATCCTGTTTTTCTATTAGCCCACCATGCTGCCCGTTCTTTTTCATCCTTTGCTGCTCTTACTTCTCTAACATTACGATGGCGACAAACCGATAAAATTTGCTCAATTTGTTCATCGATTCCTGCTGCAATACCATCTACTTCGATTAATAAAACAGCTGCTATATCTTTCGGATGACCAACCGGAAAGGCCGCTGCTTCTACTCCTTCAATAGCTGTCTTATCCATCATTTCAAGTGCTGCCGGAACAATACCTGCTGAAATGATATCCGATACTGCTTGACTACCGTCTTCAATATCATCAAAATAGGCTAACACGGTTTGTTTTCCTTCTGGATTTTTTAATATTCTGACTATGATTTTTGTTACAATACCTAATGTACCCTCTGAACCTGTAATAAGGCCTAATAGGTCATAACCAGGTTCATCTAAAATACCGTTTCTACCGATTTCAACTATTTCTCCATTTGGTAGAACTAATTCTAACCCTAAAATGTGGTTTGTTGTCACACCGTATTTTAAACAATGGGCACCTCCAGCATTCTCTGCCACATTCCCACCAATGGTACAGCAATATTGACTCGATGGATCTGGTGCATAGTAATATCCGCGTTCAATAATTTGATTTGTGAGTTTCAAATTCACATAACCAGGCTCGACAACTGCTCTCCTGTTATCAAGGTCAATGTCAATTAATCTTTTCATTTTAACCATGCTAATAATGACCTCATTATTAAGGGGAATCGCTCCACCACTCAACCCTGTACCCGCACCTCTCGCTAAAAAAGGTAAGGAATGATCATGACAATACTTGACAATACGTGCCACTTCGTCGGTTGAATGAGGAAAAACAACCGCTCTTGGTAATGATTTATGAATCGTAAACCCATCACAATCATAACTGATTAAATCTTCTTTATGATAAAGAATAGCCTGTTTATCATTTAACAATTGAGAGAGTCCATGAATATGTCGATCTTTTGTTTTTAATTTCCATTTCTTCATCCTCTACTCTCCTTTTGATAAGCCCAATCTAATAGTTGAACGGTATGAACAACCTTTTGACTGCGCCCATGATTTTTCACACCAATGGCCATTTGCAACATACAGCCGGGGTTCCCCATGGAAATCATCTCGACATCATCTGGCACGTTTTCCATTTTACTTGCTAATACAGCTCCCGCCATTTCAGGGTTGGTAATATTATAAATACCTGCACTCCCACAACAACGATCTGCATTCGGCATATGGACCATCTCTACTCCAGGAATATTTAATAACAAATCTCGTGGTTCCTCTCTCACACCTTGACCATGAGCAAGATGGCAGGCATCGTGATAAGTAATTCTTTTATTCAAGGAAGCTTTTGGCTTTTCATAACCTGTATCATAAAGGAACTTCGAGATGTCCTCCACTTTATCTGCTAACGCTTCTGCTTTTTCTCGCCACTCTGGCTCCTCTTTAAATAATTCACCATATTCTTTCATCATACAGCCACATCCCGCTGCATTGACAATTACTGTATCGTCGTTCTCAAAGGCAAGAATATTTTGTTTTGCCAGTTTTCTACCCATATCTCGATCACCTGCATGAACATGTAAAGCCCCGCAACACGTTTGATTTTGAGGAATATGGACATCATTACCATTACGTGTTAACACGTTTATAGTAGATTCATTGACATCACTAAACATAACATCCATTACACAACCAGTTAACATCGCCACTTCACGTTTAGTTTCTTGTTTCGCTTTAATTACTGATCCGTTACGATGTTTTTTCTTTACTGATGAATGAATCTTTGGCATGACCCCTTCCATATCAACTAAATGTTTAGGCATTATTTGAATGAGTTTCGTTTTTCTAACCAATGTTTGCATTCCACTTTTTTGATAGAACTTCAGCAGTCCACCTAAAGTTTGCAGACGATTTTCATGTGGAAATATCCCATGTAAAAATAACTTGTTTACAGACTTTTTCCATCCTTTTAGAGGAATAGCTTGCCTTACTTGCCCACGTGCTTCTTCAATTAATCCACCAACATCAACATCAGCCGGACATGCTGTTGTACAAGCTCGACAATCTAAACATGCAAATACAGGATCCATAAACTCTTCATTTACCGTTAATTTCCCTTCTGCCACAGACTTAATTAAATAAACTCTTCCCCTTGGCGAATGCTGTTCCTGACCTGTTTGTTCATAGGTTGGACAAGATTCTAAACACATTCCGCAATGCACACAATCTGCCCATTTCGTTTCATCAGGCGCATCATTCCACAAATAATTGCTCACCCCGTCTTTGCAAGCTGGTTGCTTTGATTTTTGTTGTGAGACTGTCACCTATATCCCCCCTACATAACGTTTACGGTTTAAGATTTTTTTTGGATCGACCTTCGTTTTAATTCCTTCTAGTAAATAATGAGCACCTTTCGTTTCTCCCCATGTATCAAACACTAACCTTTGAGCTAGCGGTAAATGTTTTATGATACAATAACCACCATTTTCATTTGTTACTTCTCTCATTTTTGTAAGCGCTTCAATCATTTCACTTTCTTTCCCCTTGATATATAGCTGCATCAAGCCATGACCGACTCCTCCATGCGTATAAATATCAATGTTGGTATTTCTTCTAATCTCCATTACTTTTAGGAGAATGTCTATAACGTTTAGATTGATTGTACCTATTTTAGCAACAGCAAAGATTTTTTCACCGTTGTTATACTCATCCTCTTTATCAATAGGCAGATGATAAAGTCGGTCCCATAACTGTTTTTCCTCACTATTTCTAAGAATAGTCAGTTTCATTTCTTCTTCTATCAAACTTTGAATATACTTTATTTGATATTCCACCGATTTTTCTACATCTTCGAAGCTTACGAGTAAGGAAAGTTTATTTATGCCGCTAATATTATATGAAACAATAGGATCAAGTAACTCACAACTAATTGGTTCAATACTATTATTTAATAAATTTCTAGTAAAAGAATAAATCGTATTTCTATCTTCACCTTGAAAAGATATGATGCAAGTGGCTGTACTCTTTGCCAGTGGACGTAATTTAACCGTGACTTCTGTTATCACTCCAAGTGTCCCCATTGAAGAAATAAACAACTTATTCATGTCATAGCCGGCAACATTCTTTACTACTTTACCACCTGTACGAATCACCTTACCATCTGGGTATACTACTCTTAAACCGATGACTGCGTCTCTGGCGGATCCATAATTTAGTCTCTTCGGTCCACTATCATTACTTGCTATCACTCCACCAATTGTACTTACGTGAGGCATAAAGGGATCTAGTGCTAACTTTTGATTAAAATCCTCTAAATAACGTTGAACATCCTCAAGTTTCGTTCCTGCTTTAACGGTTAAAGTCATATCTCCACTATGATGTTCAACGATTCCCGTAAATTTTTCCATTGAAATAAGTAAATCAGCTTGATCAATTAATCCACCGTAACCCCTTTTAGATCCAGCACCTTGGATATTGACCGTGAATTGATGTTTATGAACAAAAGCGAATATTGCACTTAACTCTTCTTCTGAGGTTGGATATACGGTGTATTGTCCACTATTACCATACAAATCAGCTTGAGACATTTCATAGTCTAGTTTATAAGTTGTTAAATACTCCGCTATAGAAAGCACCTCATTCATCAATTTCCTTACCTCCTTATTGTTCGCTATTACAAAACACCGTTTTTTAAATAGCGAAAAATTTTTACTCCATAGTAGATGTCTCTTGTAACATATCTTCGACTGTGGTCAAATGCACCAGCATTTCTTCTGAAGCTTTTTTGCTATTTCGTTCCTTAATTGCTTGGAAAATGTTCCTATGTTGGGCTTCAATGATTGAACCTTTTTCTGTACTGTTCTGTATATATTGATGGAACTTTACTAGCGTTTGCTTCAATGGTGCTGATATGAAGTCTATAAATTGCATTAAAACTGTGTTACCTCCAATACAAGCAAGCTTTTGGTGAAATAAAAAATCCGATTCCCACCCCTTTTTTGCTGTAAGTATATAATGTAAATCCTCTACATCCTTTTCTGATCTGTGATTGGCAGCTAATTCCGCTAAACCTACCTCGACGATCTTACGTGCTTGAAAGAGTTCTTGTATATCCTTTTCATACAAATTCCAATACTTACTCCCCAGCAATGTATGAACATCAAACGCCTTCACATAAGTACCTTCTCCTTGTTTTACCTCAACTAATCCCTTCCCTTTCAATGCAGTGATTGCATCTCGAATCGCTGATCTCCCGACACCAAAAGACTCACAAAGCATGCGGACTGATGGAAGTTTTTCACCGATTTGATATTGACCATCGAGAATCATTTCCTCTAACTTCTCTTCAATAATATGTGAGACTTTCTTCGTCTCAATCTTTTCAATTGCCAAAATCATCACATCCTGTTATATATCACATATCAGATAAGTTAATTTTATTAAAACACCTAATAAGAATAATTGCAACTATTTTTAGAATTAACTGATAATTTTATAACTACTTATAGAAGATAAGTCAGATTTACAATTTTACTTGGAACCTATTTACATAGAGAATACGATAGCTGAGGAGAATAAAACAGGAAGTTTGAAAAACACCACAATCATTTAAGTGCTGATCTATTATTTGATGGGATAATACAACTTAGTACTAGCTTGTTCTCCTTTACCGATTATGATTAGGTTTCAAGATCCATGTTTAAGACGAGAACAGAATTGGGTATAAAATAAATAAGCGCCCTATTACATTCGTAACAAGACGCTCTTTCAAAAATTCAAATGATAGATTAGTTGATGCGGTTAACGCGGCCGTTAAATGCTTTTGCCCAATAACCACTTGACATATCAGCAATGGCTACACCTGTGCTGCTTTGTGAACCGATGAATTTACCGCCACCGATATAAATACCAACATGACCATCTGTTTTATACGTATTAAAGAATACCATATCCCCAGGTTGCATTTGGCTTGCTGGAACTGGTGTACCTTGATTTTTCAATGCATCCGTACTAGCACCTACACTATAGCCACCTTGAGCAAATGCCCAATGTACGAACCCAGAACAATCAAAACGACCTGCAGCGATATCAGATGCTGAGCGACCACCGCCAAATACATAAACTGAATTTCCGATGTATTTATTACCTGCTGAAATAACTGCTTGCATACCGCTACCAACAGTTGTAGATGCTGGTGCAGAAGATGCTTTTGCTGAAGACTTAGATTTAGAACTACTATTAGAGTTTGTAGTATTTGTTGAAGTTGAAGTTGATTCATTATTTGTAACACTTGCTTCTACAGGAGCTTGTCTCGCCATGCTACTCTCAATTTCAGCTTGCATTGCTGCTAGATCAACATCTTTAGCTTGTAACTTAGATTTTTTTTCAGCTGCAACTTCTTCTTTTTCTTTTAATTCAGCTTTTAGCTTATCATTTTGTGCTTCCTGTTCTTTTAGTTGCTCGCGCATACCTTCAAGATCAGTCATTTTTTCATTTAGTGTAGTTAACTCTTTATCTACTGTTGCTTTCTTTTCTTCTACTTCTTTTTTGTCTTTATCATGTTGAATTAATAATTCTTCGTCTGCATCGACAATTTTAGAAATCGCACCAACACGATCAACAAAATCACTGAAGCTAGTAGAACCTAGAAGGACTTCAATATAGTTAACGTTAGAACCACCACTATTTTGGATAGCCACTGCACGCTCTTTTAAGATTTCACTTCTTTTGTCAATTCTTTCTTGAATGACTTTAATTTCTTCTTCAAGTTTTTTTATTTTTGCTTTAGCTTCTTCAATTTCTTTTTCTGTTTCTTTAACAATTTTCTCGTTATCGGCTACTGCTTGGTCTACTTTTGCGATTTTCTCTTCTAAACCATTTAATTCTGTTAATACTGCTGCAAGTTCTTTTTCTGCTTTAGAAAGATCAGATTTGACATCAGAGCGTTCTTTTTTAATGTCATCCAGAGATTCTGCGTTCACTGCTGGAAGTGCGAAGGCTCCAAGGCCTAACATAATTGTTGTGTTTAATGCGATAATCTTTTTCTTCACTCATTTTCCCCTGCCTTTTTAACATTTTTCCTTTTTATGTATGTTTTATCTATATTGTCTATTTTTCTATGTTTTTTTTACTATAGTTCACTTTTATATGTCGGTATATTATCTAGTACAAAATGCATTATATCATCCCTTTTTGACATTCAGGTAATAGCAATGTTACAAATATATTACTAATCCGACATATTTCATCATTTTTTTATTACAAACTGAAACTTTTTCCTAAAAACTTGTATTTTTTTGCACCTTTCTCCTAATCTCTTTGGCCTAATAAAGACGGATGCTTCATCTGTAAAAATCTAGTTATTTCAATTATTTAATTCAGTCTCCATGAAAACATATTCACTTCAACATTTCAATGATTAACTCCTTTAGAATAGACACAGGTTAAATAAATACGTAAAGGTATTGAGTTATATTATTGAGTGAGCTAGCTAGCGAAAACTATAGAATTCCAATTTAAAATTGGTAGACTTTCTTCTTTATATACAAAAGTGAAATATTTGTATGATGAACAACATTAAGTGGATGAACTAGGAATATTACTTGCCTTTATAACACCTAAGCAAGAGACCAGAAACAAAAAAAAGAGACCCATTAGTCTCTTATATCTAAAAGATGTAATAGATCCTCTTCCGTAAGAAAGTCTTCTGTTTCCCGGTCAAGAATTGTATGAATTAAATCTTTTTTGCGATACTGCATTTCTTCCATTCTTTCCTCAATCGTACCTTTAGCAATTAATTTCACGACAACGACATCTTTTTTTTGACCGATGCGGTAGGCACGGTCCGCTGCCTGGCTTTCAACTGCTGGATTCCACCATGTGTCATATAAAATAACAGTGTCTGCACCTGTTAAATTCAAACCAGTACCACCAGCTTTTAATGATAACAGAAAAAGATTCTTTTCCCCGCTATTGAACCGTTCACACATTTCTACTCTTTCCTTTGCGGTTGTATGACCATCTAAATAAAAGAATTCTTTCCCTTGAAAGGAGAGTTCACTACTGATAATTTCAAGCATGCTCGTAAATTGAGAGAAAATGAGCACACGGCGATTCGCCTGTTTTGCTTCTTGTAATAAAGTCAATAAATGATCTAGTTTAGCTGAGCGTCCCTGATAGCCTTCTACAAATAATGCCGGGTGACAACATAACTGTCTTAACCTCGTTAGTCCTGCTAAAATTCTAATACGATTTTTCCTTAACGTCCGTTTATCTAAATGCTTTAATGTATCTTCTTTCAATTTGGCTAGATACGCTAAGTAAATTTTTTGTTGTTCTTTATATAAATCTATTCTTTCGATTTTTTCTTCCTTAACTGGAAGCTCTTCCAATACCTCTGTTTTCATTCTTCGTAAAACAAAAGGTTGAATTATTCGGGCAATCGCAGCGTTATTTAGTTCACTAAATTGTTGTAAGCCGAGAAATAAATCTGGGAAGATAATATGAAAGACAGACCATAAGTCCTCGATTGCATTTTCTATCGGTGTACCTGTTAGTGCAAACTTATATTGTGATAATAATTGTTTTACAGATTTATGTGTTTCTGTTAATGGGTTTTTAAAACTTTGTGCTTCATCAAAGATAATCGTGTGGAAACGTTCATTTTTCAACCAATGAATGTCTTTCCTTATTAACGTATATGATGTAATAACTACGTCTGCTACATGAATATCTTTACGTATTAATTGTCTTTCGCTCTGTTTGCCATCTAAAATCACAACTTTCATATCCGGTACAAACTTCATCCATTCTTGTAACCAATTGTAAAGTACGGATGAGGGGCATACAATAAGAGCAGGTGACTGTTTATGTCTTATTTCATCTATATAAGAATAGATGAAAGTAATCGCTTGTACCGTTTTCCCAAGCCCCATATCGTCTGCTAAAATTCCACCAAATTGGTTTTCTGCCAGCTTTCTCATCCACTGATAACCTTCTATTTGATAGGGCCTTAATATGGACGAAAAATTCCCTGGTAGAGGGTAGTCATCTTCGTTAAGATTTTTAAAATCTTGAAGAAAATTTCTTATAGATGCTTCAAAGGCAATCGTTTCTTCCTTCGTTTTTGCAATAAGCTGTAAGCCACGTACAAGTGTCGTTTCACTCCAATTTTCAGCTTGCAGAGGTACTTCGTTCAAAAAAGCCTTAATTTGTTGATAATCTTCTGTTTCTAATGATAATAATGCCCCGTTCTTGAGGCGATAGTATTTTCTTTTATGTTCAATTGCAGTTAGGATTTCTTTAATTTCTTGCTCAGGAATTCCTTCAATATCAAATTTAAATTGCAGCCAATTCATTCGATCTTTTTTCATTTTCACTCTAATAACTGGACGCGTTTTACCTTTATCAATCCTCATCTTTATGGCTGTAGTCGTGTATATACGTACATGCTCTTGTAAATCAGGTAAAATATGCATTAAAAAATGATATTCCAATTCTTCATTTTGAATATAATAACCTTCATCCGTTTTTGTAAAAGAGGCCTGTTCCATTAAAGAGAGGATTTGCTCCTCGTCTTCTTTATTTCTAAATAGAACCTTTTTAGCTTTTTCGTCATCTAATGGATTAAAACTTAATTTGCCGTAATGAAACTCCAGACTAGCTAATAATTTATGATTTAAGCGATCTAAATAAAGCTTTGCCACTAAGGGGGCTTGCATATATTGCTTTTTAATCGTATCAGCTATGGTTATGGTCGCAAGCCTCTTTAACCCAGGCACTACTTTATTTAAGAAAAATGAGATTTGTTCATCAGCAATCATCAATTTTTTATCTTCCTGCATCATCTTTAACAATTCAGTTAAACGTCTAAAGTCATGTTTAGGCCAATGATAAAAGCATCCCTCTTTATATACAGCTTGATAATATGGTAAAAGCTGAAAAGAATCATTATGATTGTAAGATAAAATAGCCATATTTTCTTCTTCGTTATAAGAGAGTTCAAAAATGATGGGTAAAGGTTGATCTGTTAATCTCATCGTTTGTAACTGTTTGTTCTCTTCTTTAAAGTGACTATTTTCTAACTGAATGATGTTCTCCATTACTTTTTCCCAAGTTAATGAAGGAATGAATAACCATTCGTGCTTTCTTTCTGCATTCTCTAATAGTTGCATAATATTGACGATTGGCTCGGCTAAATAATGTTTAGTAGCATCCAATAGAAATCCATTACTTTCTTTGTAAACCCTTCCTTCCATAAAAGAACGGAACCAATCGAGAGGGGACGAAATAGGTAGACCTTGATAGATAAATGATATCGCTAGCCTTGCTTCATTTTTCCATGTCACCGTACAGCATTGTATATGTATATCTAATTTTTTTCTATACTCAAAATGGGCTTGTTCATTTACTTCCGGAATCTCTTTTGCAAATAAGGAGAATAGTTGATTCGCATCTGAGTCCGCTCTCACTCTGTTCTTTTTTTGACAGGCAATATAAACAGCTGCTAGATGCTGACATTCTTTACGATAAGAAGAGAGTTGAGGGCAACTACACTTTGATTGTATCTCACCATCTATCCGTTCTACTTCTACATTGAAGTGTTCTCCGCTTTTAACAACTGCATAGATTTTGTTTTCTTCTTCTATTATAAAGTTGACTTTCCCTGCAGAGAAAAAAGCTTTACCGCGCTTATAAGAAACAGCTCCACATCTTTCAATAATCATCTTGTCAGTGAGGTTCAATTCCACAAATCATGCTCCTTTTTTCAAATGTTCTTCTATTATAACAAACCTATACATAAAGATTGTATAGCAAAAACTTTCTATTAATTGTTGAATTGATGTTTTGAAAGTGTATAAAAGGAAATATGAATAGTAGCAACAGAAAATATAAACGGAGGAGATTAAATGTTTAAGTTTATACTTTCCTTATCCGTCCTAACATTCGTCCTATTTCTGAACTTAACTGCGGTACCAAATGGGGAACCGGTGGCAGCAAAGGATACTACAGTTGAAAATGTGACTACTCAAGAACAAGCAAATATCGTTTCGACATTAAAAGATAAACTACATAGCGACCTGACAGAACAAGACGTAATCGATCAGTTTGGTCAGCCTGATCAAAAAATGAATGATGATATGTACGGCTTACCCTCTTTTCGCTATGATTTTAAACATGATGAACATTATTCATTAGATGCTGATTATCAGCTCGTCGATATGGATGCGTTAAAAAATAAACAATTAGAGGCCATTATATACTTTGATTTTGATGATAACAAAAATATTAGAAGTGCAGCACTCTATTATGTAAACGATGAGCAGAAAATTGAAGAATACCGTATATTTGCTGATGGTACAGAAAAAAAGATGGAGATTGAATAGTAGAGATAAACTTATAAAGACGATAGATAAAAAGAAAAAGTCAGTCCCGTTAACACTCATATACGGGACTGACTTTTTCTATCCTTTGGCACTCATATATATTCATTAAGTGTTTGCCCTTAATTGATTTCTCAGCACCACACTCGTAAGGTAGTTCGAACATAGAGCGAACCCTTCTAATCATTCTTCTTTATTCAATTCGGCTGCTTTCCTTTGAATTGTAATAATTAGCTTTACTAATACAACCGTACCTGCGATATTAGCGATTAAACTTGAAAGCAATAATAGAATCGCTACGATTGGCGAAACATCTAGTTTAAAGGAAAAATAGAGTAAAACAATACCTATAAATATAAGAAGAAAGCCAGGATATTTTTTCACAACAACACCGCCTATCGAAACCATAATTTAATCCAATCCTATTTTTATCTGTTACTGAGTTTTAACTCGTTTGTTTATCTCAAGGTTCTCCCTAAATATGGACACATACTCACAGTTCTTAGTGGAAAACCAATGACATGTTCAATAATCCTATCTTGCCTTTCCCCAATCATAATATAAATCCGTTCTCCGGTCACGCCAAGTTGTAACAGATCCTTTTTTTCTTACTTCATCCAATAAATGAAGATCGATGTCTGCTGTAATAATCATATCATTATTTAATTCCCCCTCTGCTAAAACACCTTGCGGAGGAAAGGGTATATCGTTTGGTGTCATGATAGCTGCTTGTCCAAAATTTGCACGCATAAAATCAACTGTGGGAAGTGATCCCACCGTCCCTGCACCTACTACATAGATTTGATTTTCGATTGCTCTTGCGTGAGAAGTATATCTGACGCGATGAAAACCATGGCGGTCATCTGTACACGATGGGCAAAAAATAACATCTGCCCCTTTCGCTACTGCCATACGGACAATCTCAGGAAATTCTATGTCATAACATGTAAGAATCGCAATCCTACCTTTTTCTGTATCGAAAACTCTTAAGTCCTCACCCTTTGTTATGCCCCATTCATATATTTCAGTGGGTGTCAAATGAAGCTTTGCTTGTTCTTCTATCCTTCCATCCGGGTAAAAAAGATGGGCCATATTATAAAGACGATTATTTCGCCTGATTACGTGAGTCCCTGCAATCATATGCATATTTGTTTCAGCAGCTAATTGAGTAAACAGCGATTGATATTGTTTCGTAAAACCTGGTAATTCTGCAATGGATAAACTTTCACCCGTTTCACTACCAATTGATAGTAATTGAGTAGTAAAAAATTCTGGAAACAATACAAACTCAGAATCAAACTCTTTTGCAGTAAGAATATAGTGTTTGCATTGTCGAGCAAAATCCTCAAACGAACGAATCGTATGCAAATGATACTGCACACTAGAAACTCTCATCTTCATTGTCATCCTCCTTATCTTTTGGGCATAATAAAACCCAGAGAAAGAAAAGCCGCATTCTTTCTACCGGGTAAACAAGTCAAGTCTTTCTTTAATTTTCTCATAACTTTTATTATGATAAATATTTTTCACTTTGACAACCTTTATTTATTGGTACTGCACATGATGTAGGTTCGCAAATATCCCTTCAAGAGCGAGTAACTCTTCTTCAGTTCCTTCTTCGGTTATACCATCTTCAGTTACAACCATGATTTTATCGGCATTTTTAATCGTGGCAAATCTATGGGCTATAACAAGTGTCGTTCTGTCTTTAGATAACTCAGTTAAGGCCGACTGGATGAGTTTTTCAGTTTCGGTATCAAGTGCTGAAGTGGCTTCATCTAAGATTAAAATCGGTGGATTTTTCAAAAACATTCTCGCAATGGCTAAACGTTGCTTTTGTCCCCCAGAAAGTTTCAACCCTCTCTCGCCAACTTGTGTCTCGAAACCATCAGGTAACGTATCAATCCATTGCGTTAGGTGGGCTTTACTTGCTGCTAATATGATTTCCTCTTCCGTTGCATCCAACTTGCCATAAGCAATATTCTCTTTAATAGTGCCTGTAAACAAAAAGACATCTTGTTGAACGATACCAATTTGATTTCTTAAAGAGTTTTTCGTCATATCTTGAATGTTGATACCATCAATCGTGATGGCTCCTTTATCAACATCATAAAATCTAGGTATTAATGAACAAATCGTAGACTTCCCAGCGCCTGAAGGACCAACAAAGGCAACCGTTTGTCCAGATTGAATATAAAAATTCAACTCTTGTAAAACTTTTTGAGTATCATTGTACCCGAATGTGACATCGTTAAAGGTAATATTCCCTTGTAATGAATCAACTTCTATTGCATCAGGCTTATCATTTATATCTGGTTCTTGATCAATCATTTCGGTGAAACGCTTGAACCCTGCCATTCCTTTTGGATAGAGCTCCATTAACGCACTAATTTTATCAATCGGCTTTAATAAAAGATTAGCATACAATACAAAAGCGACCAACTCTCCTGGTGCTAACTGATTATTGAAAGCTAACCAAGCACCAAAAACTAAAACAGACAGAATTAACACTCTCGTGAGGAAATAGACGCCAGATAATGTGATCCCCATGACTTTATAGCCACGAAGTTTAGCCGAACGAAACCTTCTATTATCCTTTGTAAATCTTTCAATTTCAAAAGCTTCATTCGTAAAAGACTGAACAACACGGGCACCAGAAACACTATCTTCAACCCTACCATTCACTTCGGCAATTTCTGTATACATTCTTCTCCAAGCTTTATTCATAGAAATATTACAATATGCAATGAGCCATACAAGGAACGGTACAATAAATATTGCTACTAGCGCAAGCTTCACATTAATTGTTAACATGATCCAAAAAGCGCCGACAAAAGTCATCGCTGCAATAAAAAGGTCTTCTGGTCCATGGTGGGCTAACTCACCAATATCCATTAAGTCGTTGGTTGTCCGGCTCATAATATGACCGGTTTTCGTATTATCAAAGAAACGAAAAGATTGCTTCTGCACATGTGTAAATAGTTGCTGTCTCATATCTGTTTCAATATTAATACCAAGTTTATGTCCCCAGTAGTTAACAACAAACTGTAGCCCAGTACTCGTAAAATAAAGAGCAAACAAACCCGCACTAACCGCAACAATCATCGACCAATTGTTGGTTGGTAGTAATTCATCTACAAACCAACTAACAGCTAATGGAAAAGCTAATTCTAGTAGAGCAACGATAATTGCACAACTAAAATCAATAATAAATAGTCTTTTATGAGGTAAATAATAAGTCAAAAATCTTCTAAACATGCTATTCTCCTAACTTTCAAAATATATCTTGGATTATATGCTTCGAAGATAAAAGTTACAATACCTTTTTCCTTTATTTACATTCCTGTTCGCTCATTACAATCACTTTTCCTGTTGAATCGTATATTGAAACTGGTAAACATCCTGTTGCTAACAATTCCCCTATAAGATAATCACTTACTGCCTGTATACTAGCTCTCGATTGACTAAATGTAGAAATAAATCCTTGTACAAATTCCCATTGTTCATAGTGATAAGGAGTTGTAGTCGAAATCACTATTATTGGCTTCTTTTCTTTTTGTAGGTTGTTATTCAATAACGCGTCTTTTTTATGATGTAAAATATAAATGAGTCGTTCTGCCTCTTCTTCTGTTGTAACGGTGATTCCCGCATTAACTAACATTTCTGTTAACAGTTTGTTCGATTGATGATTACTGCCATCATCTATGAATGCTACCCTCTCATTTTTTTGAATCGGGAGCGTTTCATCGCGTTTTATAATTGTAATCCCTTTTTCAGCCGCTTCTTTTTCTACCTTAAGATGTTCTTTAGATCGTATGACATCAATCGTGTTATGCTCTTTAAATAACTGTGCTTTCAATTTTAGAATCCTTAGCACAGATAAATCAATTCTTTCCTCACTAATAACCTCTGTTTTGACGGCATTTATTAGTGCCCGCTTAACAGTTAATGCTTCCGTTGGCATTAATAATATATCTGCACCAGCATTAACAGCTGAAATAGCGGCATCAGCTGCTGTAAAAGTGCTCGCTACCGCTTGCATATTTAGGGCATCTGTTATAACTACTCCATTAAACCCAAGACTTTGCCGCAGAAGATTCGTTGTTATAGCGTGAGATAGTGATGCTGGATATATTGACTTCTCAATAGCTGGAAAAGCAATATGAGCAGTCATAATGGATTGAATACCATTATCTATTAAAAATCGATAAGGTATGAGCTCATTTTTCTTTAATTGCTCGATAGATTTAGACACAGTGGGTAACCCTTTATGAGAATCAACCGTTACATCACCATGACCCGGGAAATGCTTTGCTACAGCAAATATTCCTGCTTCATGGAGCCCCTCCATAAAAGCTGCACTCATTTTTGCAACTAAGTATGGATTTTCCCCAAAAGAGCGGACACCTACGATCGGATTTAAAGGATTACTATTCATATCAACCACAGGTGCGAAGTTCATATTAAACCCTAGTGAATCCAACTCCTGTCCTAATACTGAGGCGACACGCTTGGTAAGTCCAAGATCACTACTAGCTCCTAATGCCATATTTCCTGGCATTTCTGTTAAGAAAGGGAGTCTATTCACAATTTCCCCACCTTCTTGATCTACACCTATTAAGAAAGGAATTCCACGATTGCGATGCTGTAATTCCATTGTAAATCGCTTTGTTTGTTCCATCGATTGAATATTTTCCTTAAAAAAAATGATCCCACCAGGTTGGATTTGGTCTATTACCCGAATAATTGAATCATTTACACCTATTTGTCCGCTCCCGACTGTTTGATTAAAATCTATCATCAACATTTGCCCTATTTTTTCCTCTAAACTCATTTCATGGAGTTGCTGTGGTACGTTCGCTTTTTCTATAGTTAGAGCTTGAACCCCCAATGCATTTTGCAATAGAAACATAAAACAAATACAAAATATGACACGCCTCATCCTGCATTCACATCTTTTCATTAATTAATAGAAAAGAGGTGCTATGCGCACCTCCTCTCTATTATGTGTTTCTGGACGTTATTTTATGTTTTGCTTTCATAAACAATTGAAAAAACACTTCTGCAATGACAAGTCCCACCGCAATCGCACCTGATATCATAAATGCCTTTGCTGCCAATTGGATGGCCATATTATAATCATTTAACACAAAATGTCTCATTGCATCATAGGAAATACCACCTGGAACCAATGGAATTATACCAGCAACACTAAAGATAATTATTGGCGTGCGATAGATTTTTGCGAAAATATGACTAATTGCTGAAATGAACACTGCAGAAATTAACGAAGCGGGGATCGCATCATAATGATTGTTCACAAGAATTATATAGATGATCCAGCCAATCATACCAACAAACCCACAACGCAATAATGATTTTCTTGGCGCATTAAAAATGACACCGAACGATGCTGCCGCAATAAAACTTGTAAACAAATGTGTAATAACCATTGTCATGTATTTCGCACCTCACTTTCATTTAACTCATTGTTGCAAAGACAACTGCCACCCCAGCACCTATAGCAAATGCCGTTAAAAACGCTTCTGCGCCCTTGGATAACCCTGAAACAAGATGCCCCGCCATCAAATCTCTCACAGCATTAGTAATCAGTAATCCAGGTACGAGTGGCATGACCGAGCCAATAATGATTTTATCCAGTTGTTCGCCTATTCCGATTTTGACAAAAAGCATCGAGATCACACCAATAATTAGAGAAGCAAGAAATTCAGAAAAGAAGCGAATTTGCACTACTCTCTGCAAAAAAATAAAAGAAAGGAAACCAACACCACCAGTAATAAAGGCAGGAAAAAAATCATGCCACTGGCCTAAAAACATAATCATAAAACAAGCACTAGCAATAGCCGCTGCAAGTACCTGTTGATAAATTGGAAATGTATAATTTGCCTTTTCAATTTCCATTAACTTTTCAAATGCTTCTTGTCTTGTCAGTTCGCCATTACTTACTTTTCTCGATACACCATTTACTAATGTCACCTTATATAGATCTGTAGATCGTTCTGAGATTCTGATTAATTTCGCTGGGTTGGTGTCATCAGTCGAAAAAACAATTCCTGTAGGAGTAACATAACTATGTGAATTAGGAATACCTAATGCTTCCGCTATTCTCGTCATTGTGTCTTCCACTCGATATGTCTCTGCTCCGGATTGCAGCATAATTTTACCCGCTAATAAACAAAGCTCAATTACTTCAAACACATGTTCATTATTTTTACTCAAAGAAATATCCCTCCATGTCGTCAAAACCTTATTCTGAAGGTCCACAATTACGCTTATCCATCGTATACGAATTCGTTAAAATAAGGAAGTATTGAGCAGAAATACAGAATTATTTTAATAATCCCTTCTAAAAGCAATATAGAGGGACAGCCTTCATTTCTCATAGAATATGTATTTATGTCATCATATATAACAGAATACCATTAACATCCTATTCTGTAACTTACGATATAAAAAAAGGGCTTTAAAAACGGAGACTACTTTCGTCATCCTGTTTAAAAGAACCCTGTCACCATCTATTCTTTTCAAATATCAATTAAATCTCTTTCCATTATTTTGCCCCATAAATCTCGCATTGAGCTGTCCTTGTATCATTTTCTTTCTTGTTTCGCGATCTTCTTTCACCTTTTCTTTTTTATATTCCATGCGAATTTCATCTGTTCTCACACCTTCTTCTCGTTTATTTGCAATATCTATTAACCTTTCTACATCCGAAAAAGAATATTTGCGATTACCACGATCAGACCTTGAAGGAAATATCAATTTCCGTTCTTCATAGTATCTAATTTGTCTTTCGCTTAATCCAGTAAGTTCACTAACAGCGCCAATTGAAATGACTTTTCTTTCCTTATATGACCATTCATTTTCCATCTGCAGACCACCCTATTTTTAAGGTTTTATTTCTATTATACAGAATTGTTAAAAAATTTCACTAGTTATGTTAAAAAAAATAACATAAAATAAACCATGTTAGATTATCTAACAATTCAGATGATTTTTTATAACAAACGTTTTAGAATGACATCATCATCAATTTAAAGGAGCAGATAAAAATGCAATATTTACGTAAAGCGGTAGAAAAGAAACGAAATTATTTGATTAAGTTATTACAAGAATACGGTTTGCACGATCAGAAACTTCAAAGCTTAACACTCTCTGAACTTGAGGGATTATCAAAAAAACATTTATCAATTAAATAATCAAAATTAATTGGGGGATTTAACAAATGGAAAATGAAGAAGCAGTTCAATTAGCGAAAAAAATTATTGAACTCGACTTATTAAGAGACGAGATATGGGAGTATTATGCGGCTCTTACAGGAGATGATGCTCATAAACTTCTTCGCCTTGTACAAAACAGTTAAAATCGGGCTATTTTGTTAAATTCTCTAACTAATTATGTAGAGATTATGGAACATGTTAATTATTTTATTCCTATTTACGTAACCATTTATATATAAAGAAACGAACTCAATTTCTAGTAATAGTCTTCGATTGAGCTCGTTTCTTTTTTTATTTATCCAGCCATTCTGTTTATATACAACCATGTTGTACGAAAAATATGATAAAATGAATATTAAAGTCATCTCAGATTTTCCTCATACTGATTAATATATTCCCACTATTAGGAGGGTTATAATTGCCAATTTGGTTAACTATTGCCTTAAGTATTTTAGTAGGATTAATTATCATTGAAGAAGTTATACATTATGTAGTTCATCGTTCACTTTTTTATCAAACCCGTGAAAATGATGAAAACACAACTCGAATCAAGAGATGGTCTCATTTCAAAGAGAAATTAATAAAATTCAGAGCGCAAAAAAACAGGAGTTGAGTAACTTGTTTGCAATTACAAAAGAGGCCACACGGGCACTCTTAGAATGGAGCGGTCAAGACAACGTAATGATTCGCTTTCGAATTACGACCCCTTGTTGTAACCAACGAAAATATGATCTTACACTAACCGATACAATCACAACACAAGACGCTATCTATACACATGATTCAGTGCAAGTCATATACCACCCTACAGATTTACCTTATCTACGGGATACAATGATTGATTATAACGATGGTGGATTCTTTATACGCCATCCACATCCTCTAGTACAACCATTCTAAAATTGTTCAAGAAGGAGCTCTTGAACAATTTTTTTAGATTATAAACTATTCAGTAGCTCAGGATAATCATTATGCACAGAATTCACCAATTCTGAGACTTTAACCATTTGCATTTCTTCACTTTGAAAAGGTTTGCATAATGATTTCAGCTGTTGTTTATCTTTGCTATACATCCACTTATCACCTTCATTACCTGTTAACATGACCGGCATACGATGATGAACAGACGACATGATCTCATTTGCGGTTGTGGTTAAAATACAACATGATGTAAAAAGTTCGTCCCCTTGTCTATATTCGCTCCAGATTCCCGCCATCGCAAACGGCTTATTTTCAAGCAATGTAAAATGAAAAGGCTGGCTTTTACCACCTTCTATTTTCTTCCATTCATAAAAGCCATCAGCTAAGACTAAACAGCGCCTTGTATGGAAAGAGTGCTTAAAGCTAGGTTTCTCATCCACTGTTTCTGCACGTGCATTAATGAATGAAGTGCTATTACGTTTTGCTTTTGCCCACGGTGGTATGAAACCCCATGTCATTTTCCTCCCAATTTTCTCTCCTTGCTCCTCTACTATAGTTAAAATTTTTTGCCCCGGTGCAATATTATACCTGGGTAAATCCGCTTCATCATGATAATAAAACTCAAATGTTTTTTGTAGAATGAACACTTCTTCAGATAAGGTAAATCGACCACACATGATGACAACCCCTTTCTTATTAAAAGCATATACCACTCATATTCAAAACCGTAAAAATATAGCTGCCTGAGCAATCCAAAGAAATCTATTTTCTACCCTAACAACCTTTTTTCATGACCTTAATTACGTGAGTAGTAACGCTCATAGTTACTTTTTAATTCCAATAAAATAAAAAGAAGGGCAACAAGCCCTCCTTTCATTAATAACGATCTGCATCATGCCCCATCTGTTCAGCATGTCCGGGTGCGTCATCGCCATCTTTATCACCAAGTGGACGACCTTTATGCACCCCTTCCTCTTTCCGAGCATTCGCTAAACCTTCTCTTAGCCTCTTGCCATATTCATCATCCGCTGATTCAGCTAATGTAATCATTTTATCTTGTAACACCTTAGCACATGTGGAAAGATCATTCACTAAGTTTGATATCAATTCATCTTTTTCCCAGTCCTCAAATTCACGGAAGGTATGTCCAGCCTGTTTTGTATTATCATTACGATCAATCGATTCTCGAACGAGCTCACCACTGATTTTTGGTGTATGCTCTTTACCGGATTGCTCTGATTCTTTTAAACCACCTAAACTAGAAGGTTCATAGTTAACATGCGGATTTTGACCAGGTGCTTTATCGACATAGTAAGACATCTGTCCTCCACGCTGATTTGTCGCTTGATTTGTTTTCGGCTTATTAATAGGTAATTGCAAGTAGTTAGGTCCAACACGATACCTTTGCGTATCTGAATAAGAAAATGTCCGACCTTGCAACATTTTATCATCAGAAAAATCAAGACCATCAACGAGTACCCCCGTTCCGAAGGCAACTTGTTCGACCTCATTAAAATAATCTTCCGGATTCTTATTTAACACCATCTTACCAATATGAAGCCATGGAAATTGATCCTCCGGCCATAATTTTGTATCATCCAAGGGGTCAAAATCTAATTCTGGATGCGCATCATCACTCATGATTTGAACGAAAAAATCCCATTCAGGATAATTCTCTTTTTCAATTTCGTCATATAAGTCTTGTGTAGCATGATTAAAATTCTTTGCTTGAATCTGTTCTGCTTCCTCTTGTGTTAAATTTTTAATCCCTTGCTTCGGTTCCCAATGATACTTTACAAGTACCGCTTCCCCTTCTGCGTTAACCCATTTATATGTATTCACACCCGAGCCTTGCATTTGGCGATAGTTTGCCGGTATTCCCCAAGGTGAATAAAGAAATGTGACCATATGGAAACTTTCAGGTGAATTAGCACAAAAATCAAAAAACCTCTCTGCATCCTGAATATTGGTTAATGGGTCTGGTTTAAATGCATGCACCATGTCAGGAAACTTCATCGCATCCCGAATAAAAAATACTTTTAAATTATTACCTACTAAGTCCCAATTCCCATCTTCTGTATAAAATTTTGTTGCAAACCCTCTCGGATCTCGAAGTGTTTCCGGTGAGTGACCACCATGGATAACAGATGAAAAACGAACAAACACGGGTGTCTTCTTTCCTTTTTCTTGGAAAAGTTTTGCCCTTGTATATTTAGATACTGGTTCGTCACCTGCCATGCCTGTCGCTTCAAAATAACCATGAGCGCCAGCACCTCTTGCATGCACGACCCTTTCTGGAATACGCTCACGGTCGAAGTGACTAATTTTTTCAATAAAATCATAATTTTCTAGTGTCGCTGGTCCTCTGTTACTTACTGTTCGTATGTTTTGATTATTAGTAACCGGATGTCCTTGGCGGTTAGTCAAGGTTTCTTCTTGTTCGAATTTTTCATTTTCACCATTATGATCATTATTCATAGAAAAAAGCCTCCTTTTACATATCTTTCCTTGAGTAATATGTGCAAGTTAGACCTTTTCTATGTATAAATTTATGGACGAACAACAAATAACTCTCCTTTATAAGCAAAAGAAATACGGCCAGACTCTTCTGATACAACTAAGATAACCGCATCTGTAAGTTCCGATAAACCAAGGGCCGCCCGATGTCGTGTACCTAGAACGCGCCCATCTATTTCCATATTGGTTAAAGGAAGAATATTTCCAGCTGAAATGATTATATCACCACGAATTAATGTTCCTCCATCATGTACAGGACCACCTGGATAAAAAATCGTTTCTATTAAAGCTTGACTCACCCTTGCATCGATTTGAATGCCATTATGGATAAAAGGCGTAACATCCACTTCGCGCTCGATAATGATTAAGCCACCGTGACCTTTGTTCGATAGTGTTTGCCCCGCTAATGATATGCTAGAAAAATGGTTTGTAAACGGTGATAAATAATGCTGCAAGTAATAAGTCGCAGTTAGATTATGGGCATCAGACACGATTTGTTGGAGCTGTTCAAACTCGGTTAAAATGCAACAATCAACGCCAATATTAATATTTGATAAGTGAGAAAGCTGAGCCTCGATATCCTTTATATATTGTTCAAGTGTGCTCTGGTAGTCTTCTAAACCATATTGCATTTTTTTCTCCTTTCGCGGGGATATTTTTTCTCTATATCATATTTTGATTTATCAGTCGTTAATTATGTTCTTTTTCTGTTGTTAGTTTTAGGTAAAAAAAAGAGCCAATCGGCTCTTTTTCGTACTCCATTTTTCAAGCAATAGGTAGCTTGGTTGCGTTAATCAAAGCGCGGATCTGTTCATAATTATCAGCTTCCATTAGCTCTATAATTTTTGATCCGACAATGACACCATCACAATACTGAAGAATTTCTTCTACATGTTCTGGTGTGGAGATTCCAAATCCAGCTAAGACGGGTAGTGGACTTATACTTTTTATTTTCTCTAAATGACTTGAGAGCTGAGAAGCAAATTGTGCTCTCGTACCAGTAATGCCATTTACGGTAACAGCGTAGACGAAACCTTTACCTCGCTTGGTTATTTCCTCAATTCTTTCGATTGGACTTTGTAATGTCACTAAACGAATCAATTCGATCTTAACTTCTTCTAAGTAAGAAGTGATAATCTCTTCTTCTTCAATAGGTAAATCAGGAATGATTAATCCATCGATACCGGATGTTTGAATATCTCTCGAGAACCGCTCCAGCCCATAAGATAATAATGGGTTCATATACGTCATAAAGATCAATGGAATATGGATAATTGGCCGTATTTCTCTAATACAATCAACAATTTCTTTTAATGTTACACCCGTATTTAAAGCTCTAATACCAGCCTCTTGAATAACGGGACCATCAGCTACTGGATCAGAAAATGGGATACCTATCTCAATGGCAGTTGCTCCTGCTTCTTGTAAAAACACTAACTTTTCTTTCAAAGATGGTAAGCCACCGTCCCCAGCCATTACATAAGGTACAAATGCTTTTTTTCCTTCTTTTTTCATTGTTTGGAACACTTTTTCGATGCGGTTCATGCTTTTACTCCCCCTATTTTCGATCTAACAGCCTCCATATCCTTATCTCCTCTACCCGAAAGACAAACAACGATATGTTCTGTTGGCTCCATTTCTTTTGCAAGTTTTATCGCATAACTAATTGCATGGGCACTTTCTAATGCCGGAATAATTCCTTCAGTTTTCGAGAGCACCTGTAACGCTTCCAATGCTTCATCATCGGTAATGGCATCATATTGCACTCGTTCAATATCATGTAAATAGCAATGTTCAGGCCCGATCCCTGGATAATCTAGACCTGCTGATATTGAATGGGCTTCTTGAATTTGACCATCTTGATTTTGGAGGAGATACATATAGGCTCCGTGAAGAATACCAGGTTTGCCTTTCGCTAATGATGCTGCATGCTTTTCACTATGAAGTCCTAAGCCAGCAGCCTCTACGCCATAAAGTTTTACTTCACGATCTTCTAAAAACGGATAAAACATCCCAATTGCATTACTCCCTCCGCCGATACATGCCACTATCGCTTCTGGAAGTTTAGCTTCTTTTTCGATAAATTGTTTTTTCGTTTCCTGGCCAATCACACTTTGAAAATCTCTAACAATTTTAGGGAAGGGATGTGGTCCCATAGCAGAGCCCAGTATATAATGCGTATCTTCTACATTTGACACCCAATATCTTAATGCTTCATTAACTGCATCTTTTAAAGTTGCACTTCCAGACTTTACACTGATGACCTTTGCACCGAGTATTTCCATCCGAAATACATTCAATTGCTGACGCAATATATCTTCTTCTCCCATAAAAATCACACATTCTAAATTAAGAAGCGCACAAGCCGTCGCAGTTGCTACACCATGCTGACCAGCCCCTGTTTCTGCAACAACCTTTGATTTTCCCATTCTTTTAGTCAATAATGCTTGCCCAAGAGAGTTATTTATTTTATGGGCACCAGTATGATTTAAATCTTCGCGCTTGAGATAGATTTTTCCACCCCCAGCGTATTTTGTCAAATTTTTCGCGTAATAGAGTGGTGTTTCTCTTCCAACATAATCTCTTAATAAATCATTTAGCTCATTTTGAAATGCAGGATCGACTTTTGCTTTTTCATATTCTTTTTCTAATTCTAGGATGGCCTGCATAAGAGTTTCTGGTACATATCTTCCTCCATACGTGCCAAAATGTCCTTTTTCATCTGGTAGGGTAGTTGTTGTCATTTTTATTCCTCCTCTTAATTTGTTGCTTCTATAAATCTTCTAATTTTACTCGGACTTTTTTTTCCATCTATTTCAACACCTGAACTTACATCAACCATAAAGGGAGCAGATTGTGAAATGGCGACTTTAACATTTTCTGCTGTTAAACCGCCAGCGAGGATCAATTTCGGGTGTTTTCTTTGCATTTCTTGCAGCAATGTCCAATCAAAGCTCGTTCCATTACCGCCATGGTATTTACCTCTTGGACTATCAACAAGAATGTAATCATCATCGTATTCATAGATAAGGTCGATATCTTTTTCGCTTTTCATTTGTATCGCTTTAATTACCTCAAAACCTTGGGATTTGATTTCTGTGCAATAGGTTTTCGATTCATCACCGTGTAATTGCACATGTGTTAAGCCTACTTCTTTTGCTATAAGAAGAAGCGATTCTATTGGCTCATCAACAAAGACTCCGACCTTCCATACATTTATAGGCAAACCTTTAATAATCTTTTTCGCCTTCTCGGTAGAAATTCTACGTTTACTTACAGCAAAAACAAATCCGAGGGCATCAGCCCCATAGACTATTGCTTGCTGTGCAATTTCCTCACTAACAATTCCACAAATTTTCACTTTCATTTCGATCCACCAGCCAAATTTTGCGTCTTTTTCATTTGTCTCATCAATAATTCTAAGTTTTCAGATTTCATCAATGCTTCCCCGACTAAAATACCGTCTGCTCCAGCATTAATTACTCTTGCTACATCTTCCCCTGTTTTTAAACCACTCTCACTAATTAAGAACGCTCCTGATTCTTTTATAAGTGGAGCGAGTGATTCCGTTACCTGCAAATCCACACCAAATGTATGAAGATCACGATTATTCACACCAATGATTTCAGCTCCTAATTCTATTGCCCTTTCTGCTTCAGCTTTATTGTGTACTTCGACCAAAACCTCAAGACCCTCATTGATTGCAAAATGAAAGAGTTGTTTTAACTGATCTTTCGTTAATGCTGCAACAATCAATAAAATAACTGTTGCCCCATGATTTTTGGCATAAACGATTTGCCTTTCATCGATAATAAAGTCTTTACATAATAAAGGTAGCGATACCGCATCAAAAACAGTTGTTAAATCTGTAAAATTTCCTTTAAAAAATGGGGTATCGGTCAGAACAGACATCGCATCAGCACCAAAGCGCTCATATAAACAGGCTTGCTCGTCAGGTTGTAATAGATTATTTATGATTCCTTTAGAAGGAGATGCTCGTTTAAATTCAGCGATAATCACAGGTTTATTTTTTTCTAATTGTTTTAATAAAGAGCGTGTAGTTCCGTTCCTTCGACTATTTCCGGAATAGGCTAAATTTGATAAAGTTCGTCTTTTTTCTGAAATGATACGATCTAAGATTGTCATGAGTCTATATCACCTTTTCTGTAGATTGAACACTTAATGTTTTTAGTTGCTCTAACTTTTCCATTGCTGCGCCTGAATCAATGATTTCTAAAGCAAGTTGCACGCCTTCCTTAATTGATTCAGTTCTTCCACCAACAAAAATACCTATCCCAGCATTAAGCGCAACGGTTTCTCGATACGCCCCTTTTTCTCCTTCTAAGACCCGAAGTAAAATTGCTGCATTTTCTTTTGCATAACCACCACGAATTTTTTCATTCGCATACACATGTAAACCCACTTCTTCAGGATGAAGCATAGTGGTTTGAATGTTTCCGTCTTTTAAAATAGCTAAATAGTTTTCACCTTGTAAAGAAGCTTCGTCCATATACCCTGCTCCATTGATAACGACCGCTCTTTTTCGCCCTAGCTTTTGAAGGACTTCAGCAAACATTTCAACAGCATCTCTTTTATAAATGCCTAATAATTGATTTTCTAAATTCATTGGATTAATTAGCGGACCTAATAGATTGAATGTTGTCGGAATTCTTAAATCTTGTCTTACTTTCATAATCCTCTTGATTTGCGGATGAACATTAGGTGCAAATAAAAATGCGATGCCAATCTTTTCTAATATTCCTTCAATTTGTCGTGGTGATAAATCAAGACGAATCCCTAAATGTTCCAAGACATCCGCACTGCCCGTTTTACTTGATACGCTCCTATTTCCATGCTTCGCTACAGGAATACCGCTTGCAGCTATAACAAAAGCAGAAGTAGTACTAATATTAAAGCTTTTTGAACCATCTCCTCCAGTACCACAATTATCCATTAAATGAGGAATAGATGTATCAAAGGTTAACGCATGAGCTCTTAATGCTTTTACAAATGTTGCGATTTCATTAACCGTCTCTCCTTTTGCTTTTAAGCTAACAAGAAAGGCAGCAATTTCACTATCCGTAATATCTGGCGAAAACAGATATTGTACAGCTTCTATCATTTCTTCTTCTGTTAATGAAATGCTATTGGTTAATTGCAGCAGAATTTCTTTCATCATTCTCTCTCCTTTTAGTGTTTTCAATAAAATGTCTCAACATCTTTTGGCCTTGTAATGTACCAATCGATTCAGGGTGAAATTGAAATCCATATAAATCAAATGCTTCATGCTTAATAGCCATTATTTCGCCGTCCTCTAGTGAACGTGCTGAAATGTTGAAGTACCCTGGAAGGCTACCTGATTTGATGACTAATGAGTGATACCTCATCACTACCAGCGGTTGACTCATATATTGAAATACCCCCCCACCTGTATGCATCATGTTTGAGGTTTTTCCATGCATAATTTTCTTCGCTTCAGTGATTTCACCTCCGAATGCATATCCAATTGCTTGATGACCTAAACAAACACCTAAAATGGGATATTCTTGATGTAATTGTTGAATTAATTCCACACATATACCTGCATTCTCTGGGCGCCCAGGGCCAGGTGACAAAATGATATGAGTCGGATCTAATAAACGAATTTCTTCGACAGTTATTTGGTTATTTCGTTTCACTACGACCGTTTGCCCTAGTTCTCCTAAATATTGATACAAGTTATAAGTAAATGAATCATAATTATCAATTAATAAAATCATTTGTTTGCCTCCAGAAATGCCTTTAATTTATGAATCGTTTCTTCATATTCTTTTTTAGGAATCGAATCATAAACAATTCCTGCACCAGCCTGAATATATGCGTTCCCATCCTTTGCTACCATCGTTCGAATAGCAAGAGCAAAATCCATATTACCGTTTGTGGATAAATAACCAATGGCTCCGGAATAGATACCTCTTTTTGTTTCCTCTAATTCATTGATAATTTCCATCGCTCTTATTTTTGGTGCACCTGATACTGTACCAGCTGGCAGGCAAGAAATAAGTGCATCAATATTTGTACATTCATTCTTTAACTGCCCCTCTACTTCAGAAACAAGATGCATCACATGTTTATATTTTTCAATATTCATATATTTCCGAATGCTAATCGTCCCAAATTCACATACTCTACCTAAATCATTTCTCCCAAGATCAAGAAGCATTCGATGCTCTGCCACCTCTTTTTCATCTTGCTTGAGCTCTTTTGCTAACAAATCATCTTCTAAATTGTTTCTCCCTCTAGGCCTTGTGCCGGCAATTGGATTGGTCATTACTTTGTGCTGATTCACCTTTACTAAACTCTCTGGCGAAGCCCCCGCTACTTTGTAATCACCAAAGTCCAAGTAATACATATATGGAGAAGGGTTATCAATTCTGAGTTTTCTATAAAAATCAAAAGGATCTCCACTTATTTCTGCTTGTAACCGCTGGGATAATACTACTTGAAAAATATCTCCCGCCTTTATATATTCTTTTGCTTTTTCTACTTTTGAGATAAATGCATCTTCGCTCATTAGTGGTCTATATTGACTGATTCGCGCTTTTTCACCCGTTTTTTGCTCCATAGAAAATAGCTCTGCCTTACGCTTACTTAATTTTTCTTCTAGTTGCCTTTTATTTGATACGATTGGTACTCCTACTAAAAATAATTTTTGCTTTAGATGGTCAAAAACAATCACTTCTTCAAAGAACATGAAATGTACTTCGGGAATTTGCAAATCATCCTGTATTTCAATTCCTATTTCTTCATATTGTCTAATAACATCATAACCAGCAAACCCCACGGCACCACCGATAAACGGGAATTGTTGAGAATTGTGAATGCCAATTTTTTTCATTTGCTCTTTGACTACTTCTAACGGTTTATTTTTTACTTCTTCTCTTTCATTTTCTGAGAGTATAATCGTAGATCTTGCACTTCCTTGCACTTCTAAAACGGGATTGCAGCCGATAAAAGAAAATCTACCAGCGTCTTCATGTTTTAAAGAGCTTTCAAACAAAAATTTCTTTTTACCTGAAAGCTTTTGATAAATGGCAATTGGTGTTAATAAATCACCATCATTGACTTCTAAAATAACCAGGGTTTCTAAAGTCTGATTCATGTTCTCACTTCTCCTTATCAATAATAAATCGAATTTAAACGCAAAAAATCCCCTATACCATAAACGCTCAATAGCTTTAGGTATAGAGGACGTATCTATATAGATGCGTGGTGCCACCTCAAGTTCAGAATGTCCATGGGGACATTCTCTTTTTCAAGTACAGATGTCAAAATCGATACTCTATCCTTTTAACGGCGGAATCCCGTGTCCCTTACTTACATTTTTCAGGGTACCTCTCACAAGTCCATTCCATTTATCGATCACACCGGATTCCCACCAACACCAGCTCTCTTATGTGATTAACGATAAATATACTACTCTTGATCAACGATTTGTTTTATGAAATTAAACGAAAAAGGGCCTCTCTCCTTATTAAAAAGGACGAGAGACCCGTGGTGCCACCTTTATTAGCTGTAAATTACAACTCACTTAACAAATACGAATAACAAATTCGTATTTATCTCTTTT
Organism: Cytobacillus sp. OWB-43; assembly: GCF_034651445.1. NCBI lineage: Bacteria > Bacillati > Bacillota > Bacilli > Caryophanales > Bacillaceae > Cytobacillus > Cytobacillus sp. OWB-43. The sequence goes on from NZ_JAYEFF010000001.1 coordinate 1,251,637, forward strand.
AACGATGAGACATTCGCCAGAGCCTACTAGTTATAAAAGGTTCGGTCTGGAAGCTCGGAAGTCCATTCACTTATATCACCCACTGATTCCCACCAACCATCAGCTCTCTAAAATGAGCATATATAAGATACTACTCTTCGTCATTGCTTACGTCTTATTTGTTACATATGATATGCCTGATTCTTTTAATTGTCAATAGGTTTTCGTTTAATTTTTAATCTTTTTTCTAATATTTCTGTCCACTCTTGCGATAACCCAGATACATTCAACAATTTTTCCATTGCTACAATATCTTTTAGTTTATGTAGTATAATATCAGTCGCATCCCATACAGACAGTTCCGATTGCTTTCTTTCGACTAATTGAATTTCTGACTGAAGGTCAATCGTTCCCTCTTTTAACACACGGAAAAAATAACCTGTATGATTCGTCTGAAAAACCTTTTTTAATAATTGATCTTCACCATTAAATTTTGAGATGGTTGAACAAGGAACTCTCCCTTGTGTCACTTCAACAATCGTTTCACCAATTGCAAACACATCACCAATATATATTTCCTTCTCAGTCATATTTGTTGTACTAATATTTTCACCAAAAGAAGGAAGCAAAAAAGTACGGTTAAATGCCTTTTGCCATTTTTCATAATGTTCGTACGGATAAAGACATAATGCTCTGTCAATCCCACCATGAAAATCTGTATTAGCTACTCCGTCGCCTTCAATCGCATCTTTTTTTAAAAAGAGTTCTTTTACAGGTGTTTTACCGATAGCAGATGTTTCATGCTTTTCTTTCCATTGATAATCTCTAGGTTTACCTTTACTTAAAGATACAATTCTCAATTTCCTGCCCCCTTTATCTACCTTTCATTTTAGCTTTTATTACTAATTTTTACTAGTTAGGAAAAAACAAAATTGTAGCCATACTTTCTGTTCATTTCGTTTATATTAATAAATAGTGTTTGTGAGGGTAAAAACAATTGAAAGTGAGTTAACCATGGACCATATTGAACAAGCCATACAAAAAAAGACGAGTAAAAATAAAAAACAAAATAAAAAGAATAACCAAAAATGGGCTATTTTATCTATTTCTTCCATTCCGCTTGTCATGACCCTTGGAAATTCTATGCTCATACCTGTCTTACCAGTTATGGAAAAAAAACTATCAATTAATTCTTTCCAAGTAAGTATGATTATCACAATATATTCCATTGTCGCCATCTTTCTCATCCCGATTGCCGGTTATCTTTCTGACCATATTGGAAGAAAAAAAGTCATTATCCCTAGTCTGTTGATTGCAGGAATTGGTGGAATTGTTTCTGGTTGGGCTGCATGGAAGTTGGAAAATCCCTATATGGTCATCTTGATTGGAAGAGCCCTTCAAGGGGTAGGAGCTGCCGGAGCTCAACCAATAGTCATGCCATTAGTTGGTGATATGTTTAAAAATGATGATGATGTAAGTAGTTCGTTAGGTTTAATCGAGACCTCCAATACTTTCGGAAAAGTATTAAGTCCCATTTTAGGAGCTTTGCTTGCCGGAGTAATTTGGTTTTTACCTTTCTTTTCAATTCCTGTTTTTTGTTTATGTTCGATTATCTTAATGCTTTTTCTCGTAAAAACACCCAATAAGCGAGAAGAACCTATTCCTTTTAAGGAGTTTTTTCAGCATATAAAAGACATATTTACACAAAAAGGAAAATGGTTATATGCCATTTTTCTTATTGGTGCAATCCTCATGCTTGTTCTATTCGGGATATTATTTTATTTATCCGATTTATTAGAGAAAAGCTATCATATAAAAAATATAAAAAAAGGTCTGCTCCTCGCATTACCTTTATGTTCACTCTGTGCATCTTCCTATATTACAGGAAAGTTAATTAAGCAAAACAAAATATTGATGAAGTGGATGATATTTGTCAGTTGTTTAGGAGCAATGATCTCTGTAGCATTACTAAGCTTAAATGACCAGCTCTGGTTTATGATTATGCTGTTTCTGTTATGCGGAATTGGTATCGGAGCGGCGTTGCCCTGTTTGGATGCAATGATTACTGAAGGCATTGAAAAAGAGCAAAGAGGGACGATATCTTCTATTTATAGCTCTATGCGTTTTATTGGTGTCGCAGCAGGACCACCTATTACGGCATTATTGTTAAAGCATGCAGAAAATTGGATGTTCTATATCTTTAGTCTTATTTTACTGATAGCTGCATTAGCAACCTTCTTAGCAATTAAGCCGAAATCATAAGGAACACAGAAGATAAACCCGTGACAACTGAACACTCATATGATATGATTTTATTATATATTTCGTATAAAAATGACCACAAGTGTTGCAGCACCTGTGGCCATCTGCAATAGGTTCGTCCTAAAAGGGGACGGCCAAATAAGTTTGACGTAGACCTCACCCTAAAAGTTTAAAGGCTCAAGGGGGGTCTATTTTTTATGATTAAAAGCTAAGACCGCCATAATCAGTGTTGTAAATGAAATCATCAACATTAGAGATTCAAATACTGTCAAAAGGCCTCACCCCCTTTCTACGGGGTTAGCCGACCACCCTTGTGAACACTATCGCTCTTCCATTATAACATATTTTCACAAAAATATAAGAACACATGTTCTGTTTTTAAAAATTGAGCCTATCCACCTATTCTACATTAGGTTTTCTTTTGATGGTTCCTAGCAACAGTGCAGCAAAAAGACTACCTACCGCAATGGCCAACAAAAAGGAAAGAGAAGAACCGAACACAAAAGGTGTAACTAATACTCCTCCATGAGGAATCGCAATCCCTGTATGTGTTGCCATCGACAACGCACCCGCAGTTGCAGAACCAAGGAGAATTGGTGGTATATATGCCTTCTTATTCCGCTCGACAAAAGGGATCGCTCCTTCAGTCATAAACAAAAACCCTTTTACATAATTTGTACGATAATATAAACGTTCATTTTTAGAGAACTTCCAATAAAAAATACTCGTCGCAAAAGCAATGGCAAGTGGAGGAACCATTCCACCAACCATAATAGCAGCTAATGGTTCGTATACACCATTTAACATAAATCCAATACCAACCAAATAAGTCATTTTATTAATAGGACCACCTAGGTCAATGGCCATTAATAGTCCGAACATCGCACCAATCAAGATAGACAAAGGTGTCGTCATCGTTTGGAATAATGTTGTAATGAATTGTGTTAACCAGGTTAATGGTTGTAATAATACAAACATCGCCAATAAAGTCATCAAAATGCCGATGACAGGATAAATGATAATGTTCGACATCGCTGTGATAGAGGATGGTAAATAATTCGTCCATTTCTTTAAACGATTAATAATGAACCCACCGATTAAACCTGCACATATCCCACCAATCAAGCCTGAACCATTCATTGCAGCGAATAAACCACCAATTGCTCCTGGCGCAAATCCTGGGCGATCACTAATGCTTTTACCAATATAGCCAGCAAATATAGGCATTAATAAAACAATAATTGTTTGATCACCGAAAAAAGAGAGAATCTCCCAAAATTGATGACGGAAATCTGAACTAAAAATCGTTAATGACAATAAAAATCCAGCTGCAATGGCAAGGGGGAGCATATTAGATAACCCATTCATCACATGTTGATAAAGCTCTCTTGACCAAGTTTTACTATTTTTATTTACATGATTATGGTCATATATGTCACAATCTTGTGAAACAGCTTTTTCTAATAACTGAAAAGGTTTACTCATACCATCTGCAACAGAGGCTTGCACCATATGTTTGCCACTAAATCGCTCCAACTCTACTTTTGTATCGGCTGCAATAATAATGGCAGTTGCTTTTTCTATTTCAGCTTTTGTAATATGTTGCTTAACCCCAGCAGCGCCATTTGTTTCGACTTTTAGAGGAATATGCAAAGTGGCGGCAGCTGACTCTAAGGAATGAGCCGCCATATAAGTATGAGCAATCCCTGTTGGACAACCTGTAACTGCTAAAATAAATGGAGTCTCTTCATTCGTTTCATAAGTTTCATTTCTAGTATCATCTTTATCCAATTCACTAATAATCGAGAGTAAATCACTCTTTGACTCTGCCGTCATTAGTTTGAAATGAGTTTCTTTGTTCATTAAAATGGTTGATAACTTAGCTAATATATCCAAATGAAGTTCATCGGCGTTTTCCGGAACAGCAATAAGGAAGATAAGATGGGCTTTTTCACCATCTAAAGAGTTAAACTCTATCCCTCCATGACTCCTTGCTAAAGCAATACCAACTTGTGTGACTGCCCTAGATTTTGCATGTGGAATCGCAACGCCGTTGCCTATACCTGTAGTACTTTGCGCTTCTCGTTTAAGCACATCAGCAAGGAAAAGCCCTTTTTCCTTTATACCACCATCATTGTACAGCGTATCGACTAACGCAGTAATCGCTTCTACTTTTGTCACTTCCTCAAGTGAGAGAAGAATTGATTCTTCACTTAATAAATCAGTAATATTCAATACCTCTCTCCTTTCCACTAACAAAAAGTCTTTTTATCTTTCAATCATACAAAAAATAATAAGAAAATCAATCATTTTTTCTAGCAAATGATAATTGCTGAAATTGTTCATGTATGCTAGAATCGAAATAACAATATATAGTTAAATTCAACTTCACTAATCACTATATATTGTATTTTGCAAGATTATCCTCATCCATAGTCTCATTTTCCGTTTCTTGATAAGAAACGGCTTTTTTCTGTTTATCTTTTTCCTATTGACTATATCATCACCCAACGATTGGAAATAAAATGATACTTCCAGTATATCTAAAGTTCCTGTATAACTATAGATGTTTACGTATGCATTTCTTACTATTTTTATGACTATTCTGTGACCATTGTATCATTAATTAAAGAAATCATTATTTTTAAAATAGGTAAATAAAATAACTCCATATAGTCCGGTTACATGTTACAATATGAAAAATGCAATATATTACTATTGTTTTGATTCAATTATAACGAAGTGATTAAAATTTAGAGGAGTATGGATCATGGCAAAGCCATCTAGTGAAACAGTCATCTTTTATATTGCAGGAAGTATTTTCACTGTATTATCAATTGGTGGAATTACTTTTTTATTAACAGAATGTTATCAATCACAAACCCTCAATGGTGCAGAGCTATGGATTATTATGCTCGTTAGTTTTGCAGTAACCGCTTTATGTGATTTTGAGTTAGAACTTGAAAAACAAAGTGACACATAAATAATTCACTAACAGGCAGAGGTAATCGTTTTGATTACTGGAATTGCTTTTCTTGTTTGCAAATGGAACATAACAAAAACTTTTTCACTTGTTGCTATGATTTTTTGATCTCTAGTTGCCATTTGTTGAGAAATGACAAAACTCGTATGACCAACTCTCTTTAATGTTGTCGTAATCTCTAACAGTTCTCCCACTAATGCCTCTTTTATATACTCACTTTCCACTTTCTTTACAACGCAACCGATATGTCTTGATTGTAAATATTGATTCGTTAGACCAAGCGCTAAAAACCAGTCATCAATACCACATTCGAAGTAGTTGAAATATTTCAAATAGTTCATATGACCAAGTTCATCTATATCACTCTCACGAACAACAATACTTGTTTTAATTTTTTTCAATTTAAGCCAGTCCTCCTTTTTGTATGCTATTTCCTCTGAACAATATTGATAAAAATGGTGAAAGAAAAGTACTATCCATTCCTTTCACCAAATGAAAACCTAATGATTGATTGCCCTTCTTTTATGAGCAAACTCAATATACGTTTTAAGTATTTCTGGATTAGCCATTGAACCAACATTAATCACTTTTTCTGGCTGATGACCTAATAATATCCTTTTAATCGGTACTTCCATCTTCTTACCGGTCAACGTTCTCGGCACCTGCTCCACAGCAATAATTTCATTTGGAACAAACCGTGGTGAAACTTGTTGTCGTATGACATCTTTAATATGTGAAATGAGTCCATCTTCGAGTAGTTGATCTTGCTTTAACACTACAAATAAAGCCATATATGAATCTTCTTCTAGTGCTTCTAAATCAACTACTAAGCTATCGCTTACAATCTCTATACTTTCGACTGCTCGATAAATTTCACTAGTACCTATGCGAACGCCTTGTTTATTAATGGTTGAGTCTGACCTGCCAAAGATAATGGATCTCCCTTTATCATCAAACTGAATCCAATCTCCATGACGCCAAATTCCCGGAAAAGTACTAAAATAACTTTCTTTGTAACGCTTGTCACCTTCATCATTCCAAAAATAAATTGGCATCGATGGCATTGGATTAAGAATCACTAATTCCCCTACCTCATTAAGTACGAGCTTTCCATCGTCATTAAAAGCTTGAGCGTTTACTCCTAAAGCCTTTGTTTGAATTTCTCCAGCACGAACGGGCAAAACGGGGGACCCTCCAATAAAAGCTGTGCATACATCTGTACCTCCACTTACGGAGGCTAACCATACATCCTGTTTAACCTCGTTATATACCCATTTAAAACCGTCTATGCTTAGGGGAGATCCTGTGGAACAAATGGCTTTTAAATGGGGGAATGTATACTTTTCTTTCGGTTTAATTCCTAATTTTAAACTTGCCTGTATAAAAGCAGCACTCGTTCCAAAGAAACTTACTTTTGTTTTTTCGGCTAATTCCCATAAAACATCGGGTTTTGGGTACATTGGGCTACCATCATATAAAACAATCTTTCCACCTGTTAAAAGGGCACCAACAAGTAAATTCCACATCATCCAACCCGTTGTCGTAAACCAAAAAAATACATCTTCGTTTGTAACCCCTTCTTCAATGACTAATACTTTTAAATGTTCAAGTACAATGCCTCCTTGACTGTGTACAATTGGTTTAGGCAGTCCTGTCGTTCCAGATGAAAATAAAATCCATAAAGGATGATTAAAAGGCACTGGTTCGAAAACAAGTTCACTCTTTCTTTTCATTACTTCTTGCCAGTCGATCGTTTTCTGTGGATTTAACCGTTTATAATCACTATTTATGCTCTTAAACAACACGGTTCGCTTCAAAGTTGGTAGTGCATTCTGTAAGTGAGCCACTTGATCAACTCGGTCTGATGTTTTGCCATTATATACATAACCGTCCACTGCAATGAGTACATTCGGCTCAATCTGTTTGAACCGTTCCACCACACTTTCCATACCGAAATCAGGTGAACAACAAGACCATACTGCTCCAATACTCGCACATGCTAAAAAAGCAATAATCGTCTCAGGAATATTAGGCATATAACCAACGATACGATCTCCTTTTTTTACACCTATCTCTTTTAAATAACCTGCTAGTGAAGCCGTTTTTCCCCTTAATTCTTTCCAGGAAATTTCCTTTATATCTTCCATTTCTGATCGGAAAATAAGTGCTGTTTCATCACCTCTATCATTTCTGAACACATGCTCAGCATAATTCAATGAGGAGCCTTCAAACCATCTAGTTCCTGGCATTTTTCGAGATTGTAAAACATGTGAGTATGGCGTATATGAAATGATTTGACAATATTCCCATACATATCCCCAGAATAATTCTAATTCATCAACTGACCATTTCCACAAATGATGGACATCATTTAATTCGAGCTTCTTTTCGTTTCTGATCCAATGAAGAAATTTTGTTACCCCTGCTTTCTCTATCTCCCTTTCGCTCGGTTGCCATAAAAGTTGACCTTTTGAAACCGCTTCCATTTCCTTCGCCACCTTCATTCTCTTTTGTAAAATGGACGGGAATCTGAGATGAAATGATTTTCCATTTTATATATATTATCAAAAAAATCGTTATTATCATACTATTTAATATATATTCTCCTAGTATAAGTGGCTACTACGATTATTATTATTAAAAATAATTCTATTTGTTTATCTTCCTGTCTCTTCCCTTGACTTCTAAAATTTTAATAAATTCTAACATTTAGCTTTTTTCTAGAGATAACCTTTGACAAGTTGGATAAAATGATGTAAATTACGTAATGGGCGAACAATTAATATGTTAACCCAATATAATATTCGTATTTTGAGGTGCTAGCTATGGAAAACGTATTTGATTATGAAGACATTCAATTAATTCCTGCTAAATGTATTGTGACTAGTCGTTCTGAGTGTGATACAGCTGTAACGCTCGGAAAACATAAATTCAAACTCCCAGTTGTCCCTGCAAATATGCAAACAATTATCGATGAAAAAATTGCTACTTATCTTGCTGAAAACGGTTATTTTTATGTCATGCACCGCTTCCAACCTGAGACGCGTAAAAACTTTATTAAGGATATGCATGCACGTGAACTCATTGCTTCTATTAGTGTTGGTGTAAAAGAAGAAGAATATGGTTTTATTGAAGAATTAGCTTATGAAAAAATTGTACCTGATTATATTACAATCGATATTGCTCACGGGCATTCCAATGCAGTCATTCAAATGATTCAACATATTAAATTACATTTGCCTGATGCTTTTGTTATTGCTGGTAATGTAGGTACACCTGAAGCTGTCCGCGAATTAGAGAATGCCGGTGCAGACGCAACAAAAGTAGGCATTGGGCCAGGAAAAGTTTGTATCACAAAGATAAAAACTGGTTTTGGTACAGGTGGCTGGCAATTAGCTGCACTTCGTTGGTGCGCAAAAGCAGCAAGCAAACCTATTATTGCTGATGGTGGGATTAGAACACATGGCGATATTGCAAAGTCTATCCGTTTTGGCGCATCAATGGTCATGATCGGTTCATTGTTTGCTGGTCATGAAGAATCACCTGGTGAAACAATTGAAAAAGATGGTAAGCTCTACAAAGAATATTTCGGTTCAGCCTCTGAATTCCAAAAAGGCGAACGTAAAAATGTTGAAGGCAAAAAAATGTACGTCGAGCATAAAGGTTCTCTTGTGGATACATTAAAAGAAATGGAACAAGATTTACAATCTTCTATTTCTTATGCTGGTGGAAATAGGCTTGAGAGTATCCGCAATGTAGATTATGTAGTAGTAAAAAACTCAATCTTTAATGGTGATAAAGTTTATTAAACAACCCGATTAAGCCAAGAAAATCATTTATTTCATCCTGCCAGGGATTTGACCCCCGGCAGGATGAGTGCGTTTATTTTGAAGTGAAAACAGGTTTTCTTTTCTCCATAAAGGCCTTTGTTCCTTCCTTTTTATCCGCTGTTGCAAATAAAACTGCTTGTGCTAATTTCTCAATTATTTGTCCTGTTTTTTGATCGGTTTCTGCACCATATTGTACAGCCATTTTAGCGAGCTTAACCGCTAATGGACCTTTAGCTAAAATTTGCTCTGCTATCTCATCTACTTTATCCTTCAAAAATTGCAATGGGACAACTTCTGTTACTAAGCCATGTGTCATTGCTTCCTCAGCAGAAAGAAATTTTCCTAATAGAATCATTTCTAACGCCTTTCCTTTTCCAACAATTCGCGATAGCCTTTGCGTACCACCTGCACCTGGGATAATTGACAAATTTAATTCTGGCAAACCAATCTTGGCATGATCCGCCATCACTCGTATATCACATGCTAATGCCAGTTCACATCCTCCACCAAGAGCAAGACCATTAATCATGGCAATTGTCGGCATGTCATAAGCTTCAATTTCATCATAAATTTCTTGCATACTACCTGTTGCAAAAACATCTAACATTTCCTTCTCATTTAGTTGGGTAATGTCTGCACCTGCTGCAAATGCCTTGTCTCCTTCTCCTGTAAATACAACAAGCTGGGACACTCCATCATGTTTAATTTCTACAAGAGCATCCCTTATCTCACTAAGCGTTTCTTTACTTAATCTATTTCTTACTTCTGGTAGATTAATATATATATAGGCAAGTTGACCTTCTTTTTTTACAATAATGTTTTCATACATCAGATTTCCTCCTTCTTATTTTTGAAGGTTTTCAATCAACATAGCCATTCCTTGGCCGCCACCGACACAGAGAGAGGCAATGCCAAATCTTCCCTTCTTTTTTGCTAGTGCATGCATTAAAGTAACGACAATTCTAGATCCGGTTGATCCAAGTGGATGTCCGAGAGCAATTGCTCCGCCATTAATATTTATTCGTTCAGGTGGTAGCATCAACTCTCTTTGTACTGCAATGGCTTGAGAAGCGAACGCTTCATTTATTTCAAATAAATCTATGTCTGCGATACTAAGCTTTGTTCTTGCCAATAGCTTCCGTATTGCCGGTACAGGTCCAATCCCCATGACTTCAGGTGAAACACCGACAGATGTCCAATCATGAATCATTGCTCTTGCTGATAATCCCCTTTTATCAGCTTCTTGTGCTGTCATAAGCAAGAGTGCTGAGGCGCCATCATTTCTTCCACACGCATTTCCTGCAGTTACGCTACCACCTTCTTTAAATACCGGCTTTAAGCTGGCAAGCTTTTCTCGTTTTGTCTCCGGTCTTGGATGTTCGTCCTGAGCGAAAGTGATTTGTTCTCTTTTGTTTTGTATTGTTACTGGGATGATTTCTTGTTGAAATGCGTTCATTTCTTGCGCCCTTTTATACTTTTGCTGACTTTCATATGCAAACTGGTCTTGATCTTCCCTAGCAATATTGTATCGCTCGGCAACATTTTCTGCTGTCATCCCCATCCCTAAATGAGCGCCATAAATTTCTTGCGGTTGTTGACCATTCTCTTTATTGGCATCCACTAGTATTGTTTGGTCACCTCCAAAGCGTGAGCCTCTAATAAAAATGGGGGAATTACTCATACTTTCCGTACCACCTGCGATAACAACATTTGCCTGTTTGGAATAGATTTGTTGCATACCTGAAGCGATGGCTTGCATCCCTGATGCACATAATCGATTCACAGTAAAAGCGGGGGAAGTTTCAGGAATGCCCGCTCTTAAAGCAGCTACTCTTGCCACGTTGGATGATTGCGAAGATTGTCTCACTTCTCCTAATACGACTTCTTCAATAGTCGATGGGCTCACATTGACACGTTTAAGTAAGCCAGATATAACATCGGATGCTAAGTAGCTAGAAGATATATTACGTAATGTTCCTCCATACCTTCCAATCGCTGTTCTTACGCCATCTACAATGACGATTTTGTTTAGGTCCATTTTCTTCCCCCCTTAGTTATATTCTTTATTTAATTGAGCAGCGATGATATTTTTTTGGATTTCTGATGTTCCTTCATAAATCCTCGTAATTCTCGCATCACGATAAAACCGTTCAATAGGAAAATCTGAAATGTATCCAATCCCGCCATGGACTTGTACGGCTTTATCAGCCACACGGTTATATACCTCTGAGCCGAATAATTTAATCATCGCTGCTTCCTTAATTACTTTCTTCCCTTCATCAACCATCGTAGCTACTCGGTACGTAAAAGATCGTAATGCTTCTATATCGACAGCCATTTCCGCTAACATATGAGCAACGGCCTGATGCTCAATAATTGGCACATTGAACTGCACCCGTTCTTTTGCATACGTCATTGAAAGATCTAATAATTTTTGGGCGGAACCTAAGTTTCTGGCGGCCAAACCTGCACGTCCGTTGGCAAGAATCGTTAATGCATTCACATAGCCTCTCCCTTCTTCACCCAGGACATTTTCTACTGGGACTTCACAGTCTTCCATAATTATTTCTGCTGAATGTGAACCACGAAGGCCCATTTTATGTTCAATCGCTCCTACTTGAAAACCAGGAAAACTTTTTTCTACAATAAAAGAAGTAATCCCTTTTGCACCTTTAGATGGATCTGTGACAGCCATAACCGTAAAAACATCTGCTTGAGGTGCATTTGTAATATAGTGTTTTAACCCATTTAAAATATATTTATCGCCTTTACGTACTGCCGTCGTTTTTAAATTAGTGGCATTCGAACCAGCCTGAGGCTCTGTTAATGCGAAGGCGCCTATTTTCTTTCCTGTAGCCATATCAGGTAAGTACTTCTGTTTTTGATATTCATTTCCCATTTCCACAATGCCCACTGATCCGATACCCGTATGACCACCAATCAAAGTTGTGAATCCATTATGCGTGGCACCAATTTCTTCATACAATGCACATTTGCCTACCATCCCAATGCCTAACCCACCATATTCTTCTGGAATACTTAAACCAAATAAGCCGAGCTCTTTTGCCATTTCTACAATTTTATCTGGGATGTGATCCTCTTTTTCGATCTGCATCGCAACCGCTTCCACTTCATTTTGCACAAACTCTCTAACACCTTTTTTCAACACTTCGATATCTTCACTAACTGTATAACTCATATCATCGGCCTCCCTTTATTTTTGAATATTCTCTATTTTCTTACCATGTTGATCGTATGCGTACCATCCTTTACCTGTTTTTCTACCTAATTCACCTTTTTCCACTTTTTCTACTACCGACTGTTTCGGGCGATCCACCTCTAGCCCTGTTTCTGCATATCTTTGCTTCCTTACAGCATAATTCACATCAAGACCAGTTAAATCCATTAATGCAAATGGGCCAATAGGATGACCTAAAGCCTTTTCGACTACGAAATCGATTTCTTCATAACTGGCATATCCATGTTCATATAAATAAATCGCCTCATCCATGAGTCTCGCTAAGATACGATTGGCGATGAAACCTGAAATTTCTTTTTGTAGAAGTACTGGTTTTTTTCCGATACTTTGAATGAATGTCATCGCTTGCTGTGCAACTTCCTTTGAAGTATGCGGACCTTGAACAACTTCGACAAGCTCCATCACAAGTACGGGGTTAAAGAAATGGATATTACATACACGATTTTGATAGGTTAACTTATCTATCAATTTAGAACTCACTATAGTGGAGCTATTCGTCGCAATGATACAATTTTCCGAGACAATCTTTTCTAAGGATTGAAATAATGTTTGTTTTGCCTCTAAATCTTCAATAATAGCTTCTATGATAATATCTACATCATGTAACTGATTAATTTCAGTAGTAAATGTTAAATGTTCGAAAGCTTTATCCACCTCATCACGCGAAAATCTTCCTTTTCTCACCCTCTTTTCTAACTGTGTTTCTAACACTTCTTTCGCTTTTATTAAACGATCGTTAGATATATCTTGTAACACGACATCATATTGATGAAGCGCTGCTACAACAGCAATTTGTGCACCCATTGCTCCCGCTCCAATCACACCAACTTTTTTTATATTTGTCATTCTCGTTTATTTCTCCTTTCTAATTCTTCTTTCACAAGTAATCTTTTCAATAATTTACCAACACCGTTTCTTGGTAGATGACTTCTTTCTTCGAAAACTCTCGGTACTTTATAAGGTGTTAGTTTCGTATAACAAAATGCTTTAATTTCTTCAAGATGAAGCGTATAACCTTCTTTAGCGACAAGAAATGCTTTCGGAATCTCTCCATTTTCAGAATCAGGGATACCGACTACGGCAACTTCAGCAATACCTTGATGTTCATAAAGGACATTTTCCACTTCTTGAGGATAAATATTAAACCCCGAGAAAAGAATCATTTCTTTTTTACGACCGACAATATAGAAATACCCATCTTCGTCTACTGTGGCTAAATCACCTGTAAACAACCAGCCATCTTGTAACGTAGAGGCTGTATCTTTCTCATTGTTCCAATAACCCTTCATCACTTGTGGACCTTTAATGACCAATTCACCGACCTGATTGATCCCCAAATCCTCCTGTTTTTGATCAACGATACGACAATCTACATCAGGAACAGGAATACCGATGCTCCCATGTTTATGTGTGCCATTTATTGGCGTACGGTGAGTCGTTGGAGATGTTTCCGACATACCAAACCCTTCTAAGATGGTACAACCAGTTAATTGCTTGAATTGTTTAATAACCTCTACTGGCAATGGCGCTGAACCGGATGAACATATTTTAAGAGAGTTTAGTCCTGCGAATCGTACATTTGGATGATGGATAAAAGAGAGATACATTTTAGGGACACCTGGAAACATGGTTGGTGCATATTTCTTCACTTGATTTAAAACCTCATCAACGTCAAATCGTTCAAAGAGCAAGATTCGCGCTCCTAAAAAGATGCCTACATTCATAGCACTTGTCATCGCATACACATGATAAAGCGGGGTTGCCGCTAATATCGTTTCATTTCCAAAAGCCACTTTTTGTCGATACATCACATAACTTTGGTAAACATTCGCAATTAAATTATGATGTGTAAGCATGGCTCCTTTTATCGTTCCCGTTGTTCCGCCTGTGTATTGTATAACGGCTAAATCGTTTTTAGGATCTATAGACGCTTCAGTAAATTTGATACTTCCATTTTTAAAAATATCTATCATATGATGAACGATTGAAGATACTTCCCTATTAATACTGACATTTGTGGCATACATAATATGTTCTAAATCATACACTTCTCTAATTTTCTGCAGTGCAGTGACTGATTTTTCACCAACCACTAGTGCGCGTAATGCTGTATCATGAAACACTTGCAATACCTCTCTTGATGTATAGGCTGGGTTAATTGGCACGATGATAAGACCCAGTGCAAGACTAGCATAATAGGCAGTGATATAATCTGGATGGTTTCCGAGCCATAACCCGATTCTATCCCCTTTTTTTAACCCACAACTCTGCCAATACGAAGCAAGTGCGTCCGTTCGTTTCTTCAGTTCCTCATAGGTAAGTGTTTCGTAATTAAAAATGATAGCCACATGATCTCGATAAGACTGCGCAGTTTCCTTTAGCATTTCATATAGGCCAATATGAGGTATGTGGAAATTTGGTAACCGATCTTCATAATATTTTTCCCATACTCTTTTTAATGAGAGATTACTCAAGACACATTCCTCCTTTATGTGTCACATATAGTCTTTTAATATATCTCTTGCGATAATTAGCCGTTGGATTTCATTTGTGCCTTCATAGATTTTCGTTATTCTTGCATCACGATAATACCTTTCAACAGGATAATCAGCGACGTAGCCCATGCCACCATGAATTTGCACTGCTTTGTCAGCCACTCGATTAAACACTTCAGACGCGTAAAGTTTAGCCATTGAGGATTCTTTCACAACTTTCTTGCCTTGATCGACTAAATGGGCGGCTTTTAATGTTAATGTTCTTGCTGCTTCTGTTTCTGTTGCCATATCAGCTAACATCCATTGTATTGCTTGATTCTTTGCAATTGGTTTACCGAACTGAATACGTTCATTCGCATATTTCGCTGATAATTCAATGAGTTTATCACAAGATCCAACTGCCCTTGCCGCTAACCCAATCCGTCCTTCACTTAAAATAGTTAGTGCAGCTACATATCCGAGACCCACTTCTCCTATAACATTTTCTTCTGGCACTTCACATTGATCAAATAATAATTGTGCAGTATATGAACCTTTTAAACCCATTTTTTTATCCTTTTTTCCTACTGTAAATCCAGGAAAATCTTTTTCTATTAAGAAGGCAGTAATCCCCTTTGCGCCTTTGTTTTTATCTGTAACAGCAAAGACCGTAAATACATCTGCTACAGGCGCATTCGTGATGAAATGTTTTGACCCATTAAGAATCCACTTATCTCCCTTTTTTTCTGCTTTTGTCGCAAGATTAGTAGCATCAGAACCTGCCCCAGGCTCTGAAAGGGCAAAACAAGCAATTTTTTCTCCTGATGCTAAAGCAGGTAAGTATTTTTCTTTCAAGTAAGGAGAGCCAAGCCTTACTAAACCTGTACTACCAATACCTGTGTGTGCACTAATTAAACTAACAAAACCATTATGCGTGCGACCTAATTGTTCTAATACAGCGGTTTTCCCAACCATGCCAAGACCAATACCCCCATACTCTTCTGGTATACTCATCCCAAATAATCCAAGTTCCTTCACTTGCTGAACCAAAGAATCTGGTATACGGTCTTCATCTTCAATTTGTTGTGCTAAAGGCTCTACTTCCTTCTCGACAAATTGGTGAACCATCTGCACGATTTGATCGATTTCTTGGTTTTGAACTGTGAACATAAGATCACTCCTTTGTTTGCTTTATTAATATAGATGCAAAAACCATGCCATCATTTTTAACTCATGATAAATCGTTAATGAATAGCTTTAACACAAGTTATATAGTTATTTTTTCCGCATTATTTAAATCAGCAAAAAAGTAAACGCTTACTTTTTTGATTCAAAAAAGAATAGAGTTGATTCACAAATGAATCAACTCTATTCCATACTTTTTAAGCTTTCTTGAAATTGTCGGCTGGCTTGTATGCAAAGCGGATGCGAGCTCATAGGTTGTTGTACATTTTTTTAAAGCTTTCATAATAGCTTTTTTTTCTGCTGCTTCTACTACATCCTTTAATGTCTCTATTTTTTCATTTTCATATGGAAAATCTATTTCTCGCTGATATTCTGGTGGAAGATCATTCATTGTAATGATAGACTCTTGTGAGACAATAACCAATCTCTCAATTAGGTTGGCTAATTCACGAATATTGCCTGGCCATTGATAATGATATAAAAATTTTTTTACATCATTATGTAGATCTTTGTTGAAATGATACTTTTCGTTCGTCTGTTTTAAGAAATATTCGATTAGAGGATAAATATCCTCCCGCCGATCCTTTAAAGAAGGGATTTCAATGGTAATCACATTTAATCGATAATATAGATCTTCGCGAAAAAGACCTTTATTCACCATCTCTTTTAAATCTCTATTGGTCGCAGCAATGAGCCTTACATTTACATTCTTCGTCTTCGTTCCGCCTACCCGTTGGATTTCCTTTTCCTGAATAACTCTTAACAATTTGACTTGTGAAGCCAACGGTAATTCCCCAATCTCATCTAAAAATAAAACCCCTTCATCGGCTAGTTCAAACATCCCTGGTTTCCCTTGTTTATCTGCACCTGTAAAAGCACCTTTTTCATAACCGAATAACTCAGATTCAATTAATTCTTCTGGAATCGCACCACAGTTTAATTTAATATATTTGCCCTTCATTCTTCTATTGCTTGTTTCGTAAATATATTTAGCAAGAACATCTTTTCCTACGCCTGTATCACCAAGAAGAAGAACTGTGGCATCCACATTAACAATCCTTTCAGCGGTTTCGTATACATGCTTCATTTTTTCACTTTCTATGACAATCGATTGCTGATGTATGTTAATGTTTTGTTTTAACCTTTCAATTTCTTGACGGTAAGAGAGGTTTAATTTATTTGCTTCTTTTAGAGCATTTTGTAGTTCTATCAACTGTGATAAATCTCTAATATTTGTGACAACACTTTCTACTTCACCCGTATCGTCAAAAACTGGACTTCCTGTAAGAAGCAGCGACTCATTGCCAGCTCGATTAAATTGGACATGTGAAATCGTTTCTTTCTTTTCTATCACCCTTTTCGTTAACGAACTCTCGAGAATTCCTCTTTCAATTAAAGCATCGACCTTTTTGTTCATATAATAGTCTTTTGGGATCCCTGTAATTCTCTCCATTGCGGAATTGGTTAAAATGGTATTACCGTTTCGATCGGTTAAATAAATACCATCGTAAGAGTTTTCTATTATTGCTTCTAGTAGCGTATTTGCCTTCATCAAGTCACTTACTTTATTCATTAATTGAGACAATTCGGAAGATAGAATCCCTATATATAAGTAGTGATGTTGTCCTGATTGACTTCTGATAAACAGAAGAAAATCTTCATCCGTTAAAAAGGCAACCTTTATCTTTTCATTACCATACGCATTCCATCTAGGAAATAGGTCGTCAATATATGTAGAAGGCTTCCCTTTTATCAAGATACGTAATGATTCGCTCATCGAAATAATCTCACCAGTGAGCGTTGTCTCTACTGTCAATAAAAGACTACGATTCTTTACAATCATCTACTATCTTCACCTCTTCACATGGTAAGAAAATAGAGGAAATAATTTCACTATATTTCCTCCTAGCTTGGAACGTGGATTAACTATTCGTATCGGCGGTTTTCTTTGTGTGTTGATCAAAAAAAGAGAGAACTTCTTCAAACACAAGCTGCTCATTTTCTTTTTTAGAAAATCCATGTCCCTCATCTTGTAATAAAATATACTTAACTTCACGTCCTTTTTCCCTCAATGCTTGCACAATTTGATCAGATTCCTCTTTCACTACACGGGGATCATTTGCTCCTTGAATAACGAGCATCGGTTTAGTCATAGCTTCCAAATAAGTAATAGGGGAATATTCAGTGAGTTTTTCCTTATCTTTTATGGGATTTCCAACCCATTGATCCATAATCGGTTTCCAATCTTCTGGAACTGATTCTATAAACGAAAATAAATTAGAAGGTCCGAAGATATCGACCACCACTTTAAAATAATCTGGATGTCTACCATGTAAAAGTAGTGCCATATATCCGCCGTAGCTTCCGCCCATTAATAGAATGTCACCTTTCTTTGTATAACCTTTTTCAATGAGCCACTCTATACCAGCTATATTATCTAACCTAGGACCATCTCCCCAATCACCCTCTACCATTTTCATAAAGGACAGCCCATAACCCGTTGACCCTCTAAAATTAGGGGCAAAGATGCTATATCCATGATTGATAAGGAACTGAAAATAGGAACGAAAAGATTTTCTCTCTGCTGCTTGGGGTCCACCATGTGGCCAAAATATAACTTCGCCATTATTTACCTCTTTATTTGCTTCAAACCATAATGCTTCAATTTCTAAACCATCAAATGAAGGATAGTAAATCGTTGTCGGCTCGACAAGCTCTGATTCTTCCACACCTGGTACGTGATATTCAGTTAACTGCTTCCACTTTTCACCCTTTTTGAATTGATAAATATTATGCGGTTTAATAGCGCTTCTTCCTAAAAGATATAAATTTCCTGAGTCATGAACAACTAATTTTTCAATGATATCACAAGGGATTTCTATCTTTTGTAAGGTATTATGATCTAGTGAATAAGCATAAAGAAAATCCTCCACTCCTTTTTCGGAAGTTAAATAGATGATGTGATTACGCTTATCATAATGAATGGAAGAGAAACTTTCATGGTCAAGCCCGATGACTTTACGAAATTGCTTTGTCATGATATTAAATTCGGCCAAATAAGTGAAATTTTCTTTAAAGTTGGTGATCAAATAAATCGTGTCTTCCGTAGTAAACAAAGATCCAGTTACAGTATGCGCCTCTTCCTCTTTTTCAGTTAAACAAAGCTTTTCACTTTCCGTATGTACATAAGAGAGAGAATGCGTATTGGCATATACAGTAGATGAAATATAACTCTCTTCATTTGGACTCCAACTATCTAGAAAGGTCATACCTTCTTTACCCTCTAGGAAAAGTTCTTCTTTCTCCGTTTCTATATGATATCTATAAACATTTAAATAAGTTGGATTATCTTTACCCGAACTATAATATAAATATTGGCTATCTTTTGATAATAAGGGATTAAAATTCCTCGTTTTTTCATTATTGATTAGTTGTTTCAATTTCCCACCACTTGGATGGACTGCATAATATTGCGCACACTCATCCCCATCATGATCAAAACCCGCAAGTATAAACTTGCTATTTTTATCATAGAGGAGACCCATGCACACTTGATTTTTGAATGTTAACTGAACTGGAAATTGTTGCGGCAAATTCATTGCCCATAAATTATAGTAGCCATTTAAATTTGTACTAAACACAACTTGGGACTCATCGGAATTGACGACAAAATCATTAATGCTTAACGTTTTTAAAAACTGATCCATCTCAGGTTTTGGAAATTGAATCATAGAGTTGCCCTCCCTATTAATAGAGTATTCTTATTATTCAGTATACCATACTCTGTTTTACCAATTAAAACCAAACAAAAGCGAACATAGTATGACATTTTTATTTCAAATCTACTTGTTTGCAATAATTTCTCTATAACTGCCCAAAATACCGATAGGAGGAATTACAAATGAGCCTTCTCTTTTTTATATTTTTTTCTTTCTTGTGATTGAAAAAGGTTCAATTGGTCATTCTGTTAATGCAGCGTGTTTACTTAAACTTCCTTCATTATAAATGTAAGGCAAATAGAAAGAGGATACTAACTATGATCAGACTATTTGGAGGACGAATTTTCAAAACAGGCATTTCTGTCTTTATTACTGCATTTCTATGTCAGCTATTTACATGGCCACCAACCTTTGCAGTCATTACCGCTCTCGTTACGATTGAGCCTACGGCGAAAGAATCCATTCGCAAAGCACCAGCTAGATTTCAAGCTTCTTCTATTGCAGCTTCTTTCGCCGTTTTATTTACCTTTATCTTTTCAGATAGTTCGTTGGCTTACGCTCTAACAGCCGTTTTCACTTTGATGATATGTACGAAGTTAAAACTAGAAGATGGCCTACTTGTTGCCGCTTTAACCGGTATGGCCATGATATCAATTGTCCAAGAAGCTTATATGGCAACATTGTTAATGAGACTTGGAGGTACAACACTTGGTTTATTAATTTCAACTTGTGTAAATATATTTATTTTACCCCCGAATTATTTACTAAAAATAAGCAAAACGTCTACTCAGTTAATGAATCGTATGGAAAATATTCTTGTATATGTGACGAACAACATCAAACAAGGAAATAGCAGCAGAAACGAGATCAAACAAGTCATTGCAAAGATTGAGGAAGAAATAGCACATTACCAACAGCTGATACAATATCAAAAAGATGAATGGCGCTTTCATAAATTTTCTAGGAAGGATGTATTTTACCTAAGGCAGAAAGAAAGGCATTTAAATATCCTAAAACAAGCGTTCATCCACTTATTCCAGCTTGTAAACCTTTCTTTGAAAGAGCTTACACCATCACCTTACTTAATGAGATTATTGCAAGATACTATACTGCATCTGAAACAGCCATCAAAGCAACCTAATGAAGAGGACTATTTTCATTTAAGAACACAATATACATTGAATGACAACCACCTTAAAATTGAAGAAAATATGCTCGCCATACAACAACTCATCATGCAGTATCAAATGAATGAAGAAAAGTTAAGAAAACTAAATGAGAGAATAATTAATGTAGAAAATACGAGTATTTAAGTATTTTTTTGAGCGTAGTGTGTAGAAGAGGATTTTATTTTGCAGCGTTATTCAAAATTTGAGCTGTGGTTATTAACTGTTATTTTCTGTTTTGCAAAGGAACTATTACTTATACGGCGCTCTCATTCTTGGGGTTTCGTCTGAGAGCAGCGATTCTCTCATTTAGGATATTTTTATTCTGGGGGCTTTTTCTAAAAGCAAGAATTCGCCCTTATATCACTCTTCTTACAGTTTTAGAAACAAATGAAATTACATTTCAACAAAAAACCACAGATTACTTAATCTGTGGCACTACTTTTCTATATTTATATTGTTCAACATTCATTGCATAGTGTGTATCCTGACACCTTATATCCTTTTCTTCTAAGAAATCGAATGCTCATGTTTTTTTCTATTTTTGATGAAGCAATAACGTGTACGCTCTTTCCATCGATTTCATGATAAAAGCGATGGAGATAAGCAATTGGTATATGCAGACGATGATGAGCCTGATCTACTTTTTCATTATAGTCTCTCACATCAACAATCCGAACATCACTATCATGATTGTCTTGTAACACTTGTGCCTTCACACCTAATACCGGCAAATATCTACTATATATAAAAGTCAAAAGTAAAATGATTAAGAGTATACTAATAAACGTAAGCATTTTTCCCCCTAGGATGTTATATTCACCCTCATATTCTATACCCCTATCGGTATGAAGTCAACAAGAAGAACTCACCATCCACCTATCAATTTCTAAGCGTCATTTATTTTTTCTAAAACCTACAGCTGAAAGCTATTTTTTAATATCACTTTCATGTTTTGTAAAAGTAAGTAATAAGAAAAGAACAAAGCTAATCAATAGGATACTTCCTCCAACAATATAAAAAACCGTATTAATCATCTCTGGCATAAAACCTGGCTTAAAGATAAACATAGCCATTCCAGCTGTTAAACCAATGGTGCCGATAATGGCACTAGTGACATGTAATTTTGCAAGGAATCTTAGCTTTGGAGTAAATAATTGATAATATACCGCCCATGCGAAAAGTGATAGCCAGCCAACAACTAAACTATGAGCATGGATGGGTTTGAAAGCATAACTACCTGCTCCGGCCATATGTGATCCTAGAAAAGCACCTATCACTGCAAAGATAGCAGAAAACCTGAGTAATATTTTGCTAAATTTATTCAATTGACACTCACCCTTTTCATCTTCATTCATTTGATTTTATTTTGTCATCATATGTCCTATCTCACCTTTTATGACTGACAAAATAAGGTTATAGAATGAATATGAACGGAGTATGAACAATGGTTTACAATAGAAATGTTTTACTAATTCGATTGTTTTGGTAGCATAATTGTAAAAATCGTTCCTTCTCCTTCTTCACTTTCAACTCGCACTTCTCCTTGGTGAAGATCTACGATTGAATAAACAATGGAAAGTCCTAAGCCAGAACCAGCAATGGAACGATTTCTAGAAAGGTCGGAACGATAAAAACGATTGAAAACCTTTTTCATTTCCTCCTGATTCATCCCAATACCATTATCCTGAAATTGTACTTTTATCCAGCCCCCTTCTTCTTTAAGAATAATGGAAATATCCCCATTTTCCTTTCCATATTTAATGCTATTTGTGAGTAAATTTTCCCAAACAGAATAAAGCAAGGAGGGGTCCCCTTCGATCATACATTCAGGCAATGAATAACTTAGCATCATGCCTTTGTCTTCTAAATGCCACTGATATTGTTTAATCACTAACTTTATTTGTTCACTCATATTAAATAAAACGATATTCACCATATCTTTCCTATAGTCGATAGAAGATAATAATAACAATTGATTTGTTAAAACAGACAAACGGGTTACTTCTTCTTCCATCATAGTCATTTGATTCATTTCTTCATCTGTTCTTTTCTTTTCCTTAAAAAGATGTAAGTAACCTTTTATATTTGATAAAGGCGATTGAATATCATGTGAGATATTTGTAATAAATTCTTTGCGCATTTCATTTGCTGCTTCTAATTTTTTCGTCATTTTCATAAAACTTTGAGTAAGAGAACCAATTTCATCTTTTCTATTAGTATGTAACTCAATACTGTACTCTCCATTAGCAATTACTGTTGTTGCTTCATTTAACTTTCTAATCGGCTTTACAATATACTTTGTACTGATGAACACGAATAAAATACTTAATAAGAGGATACCAATCAATAACCAAGCAAACATAATGTGCATTTCGCTAAATAAAAGGGAAATGTCAGGTCTGAGAAAAAGAGCATACTCCCTTCCTTGATAAGTAAATGGTACACCGACAGTATTTTTAAGTTCGTTAGCAAAAAAACCGGTCACAAATGTAGCATGTGGAAAGAGATTAATACCGTGATAAATCCGACCATTCAAGACTTGTTGAACAGCAGCACTACTTAAATTATGTTCGCGATACTCCGCTCCATAAAAAGATTCCTCTCCAAGACCATCAGTTACAAATATTTGATAACCAAAAGAGCTGATATGCGTAAGATATAGTTCCTTATTGATTTGTGGATTCTCCTCCATGAAGGTAATAGTAGCTTTCGCCATTTCTGTCACTTTGGCATCGTTTTTGGGCTTTAATGTTTGTTGATAATATGCATTGCTCAAAATAAATGAAATGACACTGCTTAGAAGCATAATACAAATGGTTGTGAGAGCAATTTTTGAGTAAAGTGTTTTCATTTGGCTATCTCCAATGAATAACCGATACCACGAATCGTTTTTATTATTACATCCACCTCTAACTTAGATAAGCGGCTACGTAAACGTTTAATATGTACATCAACGGTCCTTTCATCCCCAGAAAAATCAATGCCCCAGATTTGTTCAATTAATTGCTGTCTACTGTACACTCTATTTTGGTTAGCGGCCAGAAAATATAATAACTCAAATTCCTTCAGTGGTAATAGATAGGTTTTATTGCTCACTTCAATTTCATAGCTTTTTTTATTGATATATAATCGGTCGAGCTTGATACTCGTTGTTCCTACCTTACCATATCTTCGTAATAAAGCATTGACACGGAATAATAACTCTTTCGGCTCAAATGGCTTTACCACATAATCATCTGTACCGACTGAAAATCCCTTTGCTTTATCATCTAATTGTCCCTTTGCCGTAAGCAGGATAATCGGGAGGTCAAAATCCCTACGAATCGTTTTTGTTAGTTGATAGCCATCCATGTTCGGCATCATTATATCCGCAATAACAAGATCGACTACTTCCGTTTCTAATATTGCCATCGCATCCTGTCCATCTTTTGCCTCAGTGGTGTGATAGCCTTCTTTTTGTAAACTATCCTTCATTAAATAGCGAACATGTTGATCATCATCAACAATTAAAATTTTTCTCACAAGAAACACCTCTTCTTCTTAAAGCTTATCATTTCTTCAATTATTAAGAAGAAATAATAAACCTTGCATATGATATGCAAGGTTTATTATAAAACTTATAATTCATCAAATCCATTATCGACTTGATTCACTTTTGTATATTGTCTTGATTTTTGTTCGAAGAAATCAGATTTGCCTTGATCTACCTCTTCATAAGCAACAATCCAACGGAGTGGATTTTTACGAAATCCTTCAAACGGTCGTTCAAATCCTAATTGATTACTGCGGACATTGGCATAAAATTTGATGTATGCTTCAAGGTCAGTAATAAGAATACCATCCATTTTATCACCGATTACCTCACGTGCCCATTCAATTTCGAGATCTGCAGCTTTTCTAAAGGTATCTTTTACAAATTGTTGCAATTCTGGTGTGTTTAATTCAGGATGCTCGTTTAAGATTTCTTTAAAGATTTTTACAAACAAATCAACGTGAATTTGTTCATCACGATTAATATAGTTAATCATCGTTGATGTAGATACCATTTTTTGATTTCTCGCTAAATAATAGAAGAAAGCGAAACCGGAATAGAAGAATAAGCCTTCTAATACTACATCATAAACGATTGATTTTAACATATTTTCCGCCGTCGGTTCTTTTACAAAATCTTTATAACCATTTGTAATAAAATCATTTCGTTCTCTTAATGTTGGTTCTGTACGCCAATAATCGAAGACCTCATCTTGCTTACTTTTTGAAACGATCGAAGAAAGAATATAAGAATACGAGTGATTATGAATAACTTCTTGTTGTGCAAGAATAATCATTAACGCTGAAAGACTAGAATCTGTTAAATAATCTGCTGTCTTCCCAGCATAGTCAGTTTGAATGCTATCTAGTAACGCTAGTAAACCGATAATCTTTAAAAAGGCTTCTTGTGCGTCCTCAGATAACTCAGGGAATTGCTTAATATCTTGAGACATATTAATTTCAAATGGTGTCCAGAAATTAGATAACATCTTTTTATATTTAGGGTAAGCCCAGGAAAATCTTACATCATCCCAGTTTAAAACGTTCGAACATTCTCCATTAATAATACCTGTTGAACGGTTTGGTGCTTCATGATTCATAATGGGACGTTTATTTAAAGTGTTCATTTATTTCATTCTCCTCTCGGTGAAATCAGCTAGAGCATGATTCACAATCTTCAATATCTGTGGAAGTAGAACGTAAATAATACGTTGTTTTCAGCCTGTTTTTCCATGCCGATACGTGAAGATCTAATAATTCTTTAGCTTTAATCGTATTTTTAATATAAAGATTAAATGACACTGCTTGGTCAATATGCTTTTGACGTTTCGCATTTTGAGCAATGCTCCATTTTTGATCGATATGGTAAGCAGATTTATAGTACCACGTAGTTTGAGCGTTTAGGTCTGGTGCAGTTACAGGAATACGATAGTCTTTTTTCTCCTCTGAGTATTGCTTGTTGAAGATTGGATCAATACTCGGTGTACTACCTGCAATTAATGCAGTTGACGCATTTGGTGCTACCGCTTGTAAATAGCCGTTTCTAATTCCTTTTGCTCTCACTTTTTCCATTAGTCCTTGCCAATCAAGTTCGCTATCAGCATTCAGGTAATCTCTTTTTTCGAAATAGGCACCTGTTTGCCAATCTGAACCATTGAATGCGGGGTAGGCTCCCTTTTCCTCAGCTAGATTCATAGAACTTTCAATTGTTAAGTAAGCAATTTTCTCGTAAAGTCGGTCTGCAAATTCTAATGATTCAGGGCTTTCCCAAACGACCTTATTAGTAGCTAATAAATGATGCCAGCCGAAAGTACCTAAGCCAATCGCGCGATATTTTTTATTCGTTAACTGCCCTTGGATAACAGGGATTTTATTAATATCAATTACATTGTCCAGCATTCTTACTTGAATAGGAATCAATCGTTCTATGACTGCTTCATTCACTGCTTTGGCAAGGTTAATAGAAGACAGGTTACATACGACGAAATCTCCAGGTGTTTTCTCGATGACAATTTTACCATCTTTTGTATACTCTTCTTCTCTTGTTGTTACACTTTGATTTTGAACGATTTCAGTACAAAGATTTGTACAATAGATCATACCTGCATGTGCGTTTGCATTCATACGGTTCACTTCATCCCGATAGAACATAAATGGTGTTCCAGTTTCTAATTGACTACGCATGATAGACTTCATAATATCGATAGCAGGAATTTCCTTCTTCGATAGCTCTTCATTATTGACGCATTCTAGATATTTCATTCTAAAAGTACCTGCACCAACTTCTTCATCATAATAATCTTCTAGTGAGAAGCCCATTTTTTGTCGAACCTCATGTGGGTCAAATAAATACCAGTTACTACGCTCTTCTACTTTTTCCATGAATAAATCAGGTAGACATACACCGGTAAATAAATCATGTGTACGTAATCTTTCATCACCATTATTTAACTTTGCATCAAGGAAAGAGAAGATATCCTTGTGCCAAACGTCTAAATAAACGCTAATTGCCCCTTGTCTTTGTCCAAGTTGATCGACACTTACAGCTGTATTATTTAGTTGTTTCATCCATGGAAGCACCCCAGATGAAGCGCCTTTGAACCCTTTAATCATACTACCTCTACTACGAATCTTACCTAAATAAACGCCGATTCCACCACCATTTTTAGATAGTGCAGCAATGTCTGTATTACTGTCATAAATTGAATCTAGACTATCATCAACTGTTTCGATAAAGCAGCTAGATAGTTGTCCCCAATTCTTACCTGCATTAGATAAAGTTGGTGTAGCTACGGTCATAAATAAGTTACTCATTGCCCAGTAAGCTTCTTTTACTAATTGCAGCCGATTTTTTTCTTCTTGATGCATAAGAATCATTGCAATAACCATCCAGCGTTCTTGAGGCAATTCAAAAATCCTCTTTTGGCGATCTTTTGCTACATAACGATCCGTAAGCATTTTGATCCCGAGATAAGTAAAGAGCTGATCTCTTTCAGGGACAATTTCTTTGCCTAATTCATCAATTTCTTCTTTTGTATAACTAGATAATAAAATAGGACTATAAATATCAATATCACTTAATTGTTGAATTAAAGAATGAAAATCACCATAAGCCTGACCACTGTACCCTCGGTTCTCAGCTGCTTGTTGATAAATCTTCTTTAAATATAAATGGGCAGCCACATATGTCCAATCAGGTTCATTAACATTTATGTAAGAAAGACATTCTAGTATTAACTGATCGTAGAAACTATCTAACTCTAAGTGATTTAATTGATCTGCACGCTTTTCTAACGCACTAATTGGTAAGTTGTTGAATTGTTGATATAATTGTTCAAAATTGACTGTCGTATCAATCATTGTTTTCAAATTCCTTCCTCCTTCAAACTATTTCTATCAAATTTAGGCATAAAAAAAACCGCCCCAGTTACACCTTGAGCGGATCAAACGACAGTATAAATACAAGTGTACAATACACTCTTTTCATCAACTGTCGTTTCATCTTCTCAAGCCCCGAAGAATTGAAACTTTTGATTAAGAAGGCAGGTATCCTGGCTTGTGTATCAATCTACTAAGAGCCTTCCCATTCTTTCAAAAGAACAGTGGTTTCCTCTTTTCGTCACACTTACAGTTGCGGGTACAGCTCCGGCTTATCCGGATTCCCATTTTAAGTCCATTTGGACTCCTTCAACCAATTACTATATGTAGTTGTTAAGAAGTAAAAAAATAACTATATATTGTATCTGAGATTGTATGAGTAATCATATCACATCATTTCATAGAATACAATTTATTTCTTTTATCTAAATCTAAAATATACATTTCGTTCTTTTAGCGGTAAATTTAAGACCATAATAAATAATAGCATTTCTTATTTGTGTAAAAAAGTCTTGAAATCCATTAAAAATTGTTCAAGCTGACCAACTCTACTTTTTTACCTTCAAACGAGTATGCTTAAACCAGAAAAGTAATAGTTTTTTGGTAAATAAATTAAAAAATCATAGAATTGTTGAAATAAATCAATGGTGTTAAAGTTGTGGGGCAAAAATTAATTAAAGGTATATTCCATATTAAAAGAAAATAATTTATCTTAAAGGACAAAATTTTTTTACCAATCTTCTTCATGTCTTCTATAAAAATAGAAAAACAAACTAACTATTTAAATTAGCTTGTTTTTCTCATTCAGTTTATTGTATAGAATGTTTTATAGAAATTCATACGGAACTTGTTATTTTTATCTTACACGTTGCAAACGAAGTGCATTTAATACAACGGACACAGAGCTAAACGCCATCGCAGCACCTGCTAACCATGGTGCTAAGAAACCTGCAGCTGCAATAGGAATACCGATTGTATTATAGCCAAACGCCCAAAAAAGATTCTGTTTAATATTACGAATGGTTTTTTTACTCATCATGATTGCATCAGCAATACTATTTAGATCACCACGCATAAGTGTAATGTCTCCTGCTTCCATGGCAATATCTGTACCTGTACCGATAGCCATGCCGATATCGGCAGTTGCTAATGCTGGGGCATCGTTAATACCATCTCCTACCATCGCTACCTTTTTCCCTTGACTTTGTAGCTTTCTTACTTCTTCTGCTTTCGTTTCTGGTAAGACTTCTGCAATGACTTTTGATATACCTACTTCTTTAGCAATGGCTTGTGCGGTTAACTGGTTATCTCCAGTCATCATAATAACTTCTAACCCCATATCATGTAGCCTTTGAATCGCTTCGTTTGATGAATCTTTTATCGTATCAGCTACAGCAAGGAGGCCTTTTGCTCTACCGTTAATAGCCACAAGCATAGCTGTTTTTCCTTCACCTTCTAATTCTTTCATTTGTTTCGAGAACCAAGAGGAGTCTATCCCATTCTCTACCATTAATCTAACTGTACCAATCAGTACATCTTTTCCTGTAACTTTCGCAGAGATACCATAACCCGGTAGCGCTTCGAAATATTCACTTTTTACTTTTTCTATATTTCTCTCCTCTAACCCTTTCACAATGGCTTCAGCAAGAGGGTGTTCAGATGACTTCTCACTCGCAGCAACAATGGAAAGGAAATGGGCCTCATTTGTTCCAGGCTCGACTATGATATCGGTTAATACAGGCTGACCATTTGTAACAGTACCTGTTTTATCAACCACAACAGTTGTAATTTCATGTGTCATCTCGAGATGCTCTCCACCTTTAAATAAAACACCCATCTCGGCTGAACGGCCAGACCCTGCCATAATTGAAGTAGGCGTCGCTAATCCTAGTGCACAAGGACAAGCAATGACGAGTACAGCAATCATTTTTTCTAACGCACTAGCTACATCACCCGGTTGCAAGAAAAGAAACCATATACAGAAGGTAACAAGGGCAATAGCTACCACAATGGGAACAAAGATGCCCGAAATCTTATCGGCTAACCGCTGAATAGGTGCTTTTGACCCTTGTGCTTGCTCGACTACTTTAATAATTTGCGCAAGCGCTGAATCTTTTCCAACCTTTGTTGCTTCAACTGTTAAATGGCCATTTTTGTTTACAGTTGCTCCTATTACTTCATCACCAGCTTTCTTATCAACTGGCACGCTTTCTCCTGTTAACATTGATTCGTCAACTGCTGAATGCCCTTCAATGATTACTGCATCTACAGGAATTCTGTCACCAGGCTTAATGATAACCATATCGCCTTGCATTACTTGCTCAACAGGGACAATGGTTTCCTTCCCTTCTTTTAATACAACGGCTTTTTTAGCCTTTAAATTCATTAATTTTTTTATTGCTTCTGATGATCTTCCTTTTGCACGTGCTTCAAATAATTTCCCTAACAAAATAAGGGTAATAATAATCGCACTCGTTTCATAATAGAGCTCAACATGATGACCATGTGTTGCATTCATCGATTGTAATGTTAGAAACAAACTATAAAAGTAAGCTGCAGAAGTACCTAATACAACAAGTACATCCATATTCGCGCTACCAGATTTCAATGATTTATATGCACCAGTATAAAATTGCCAACCGATAATAAATTGTACAGGTGTCGCCAAAATTAACTGTATCCAAGGGTTCATTAAAAAATCTGGTAGAAAAATGAATGAAGTGAATTCAAAATGCCCAACCATCGTCCAAAGTAATGGTAGAGAAAGGATAGCAGCAGCGATAAATTTCTTTTGCTGCTTTTTAATATGCTGTTCCCTCACATCATTTGCACTGGCTGTTGTTTTTAGCGAAGCGCTATACCCAATCTTATCTACCTTTGCAATAATTTCTTCAACTGAAACCTGTTCAGGATTGTATTCTACAGTACCTGTTTCTAAAGCTAAGTTCACGTTTGCCTGCGCAATACCGGACTGTTTATTTAAAACTTTTTCGATTCGCGCAGAACAAGCAGCACAAGTCATTCCTGAAATATCAAACTCAGCTTTCTCTAAAACAACTTCGTAGCCTAGATCTTTAATCTTCTGCTGAAATGCATGTTCTCCTACTATTTGAGGGTTATAGGAAATGGTTGCTATTTCAGAAGTGAGATTCACATTCGCTTCGTTTACACCATCCATTTTACTTAACCCTTTTTCGATTCGCGCAGAACAGGCAGCACAAGTCATTCCCGTAATTGGCAAATGAATTTTTTGGTGAGAATCGTCTTGATTAGACATATGCTCCTACCACACCTTTCTTTAAATACTATACCCTACTACCCTATATAAACATTTAAAATAAATCGTGCAAAGCTGCACGATTAAGATTTAACTTCATAACCTTGATCATCAATTGTTTCTTTAATTTGATCAAGCTTTACAGATGAAGCATCAAAAGCAACTTTGACTTCTTTTCTATTTAAATCTACTTTAACCGTGTCTACTCCTTTAAGTTCACCAACACTACTTTCCACCGCTTTCACACAGTGACCACAAGACATTCCTTCTACATGTAAAATTACGTTTTCCATGTTTAAAATCCTCCTATTTTTTCATTAATTTTTGAATTGTAATAAGAAATTCATCTAACACTTCTTCGTCACCTTCATTTATCCGATCAATGACACACCCTTTTAAATGACCTTCAAGTAAAATCTTAGCGACACTATTTAAGGCAGATTGTGTTGCGGATATTTGTGTAATCACATCATCACAATACGTATCTTTTTCAATTAGACCTTTAATACCTCGAATTTGTCCTTCGATACGATTCAATCGAGTGACTAAATTCTTTTTTACTTTATCTGAATGATGACTTCGTCTATCTGCATGCTCTAGGCACATTGTTTCTTCTCTTACCTGATCTTCTTCATATCCCATTGAATCGCCTCCCTTACACATATTATATTATACCCCGGTACCCTATGTAAAGTGAAAGAAATTTTAAATATGGTTCATTTCTCCACTATAAATAAAAAGGTAGGTAGCAGTATCTACCTACACTCTAACATGTTGAATTGTAATTACACTTCATTAAGGTCTGAAATATCTACTTCTGTTCTTTCTTCTAAAGGAATTCCTCTTAAATGAACAGTAACTGTTTTATCATCTTCATGTAACTTATCTATCCATACAGAAGTTCCATTGTATTGAACTTCTACATCACTCGATGATGAAAGTATTTGTTTTATCCTCTTTGTTTCCATATGATTCACCTCTCATAATTGATAAATATATTCTTTAACATTTTAGCCTTTTTATACATTTCGAAAGGAACTCATTTGTTGATGAAGGACTTCTCGACAATATACAATTAAGGTTACTAAGAGATGAAAGGTCTTAACAATGGATTGATTTTAATTTATTCATTTATATCGTGTAAGTTGAAAGGGAAAAGGCAAAATTGAATAAACAGAAAAGAGATGAGTTTTCATCTCTTTTCTACTGAAATATTTCAAAAGCTCTTCTTTTACATATTGATCTTTTCTTTTAGAGGAACGGCTGGACCAAACAGTTCAAGATGAATATGCGAATTTTCCACACCTAACATCAATAATTGTTCCTTCATATTTTCCATAAAATTGATAGGACCACATAGATAGTACTCTGCTTCCTCACTAATATGTTGCTTTAAATCCTCACTATCTAATCTGCCCTCGTCATCACTATATTTTACTAGGAAACGCCCATTTTCAATTCCTGCTATCAACGGCCTCACTTCATCTCCAAACGCATGTAAGTTTTTGTTCTTACAACTATGAAGGAAACTTACTTCTCGCTTTGTCCCTTCTAATGTATGAAGCATACTCAATAATGGTGTGGTTCCAACACCACCACTGATGAATACCACTGGTGTCTCTGCTTGGGATGATAATACAAATTCACCAGCTGGTGCACTAACATCCAAACTGTCTCCTATTTGCACATGGTCATGTAACCAGTTAGAGACTTTACCATGTTCTTCTCTTTTAACAGATATACGATACGTCTTTTCTGATGGTTTTCCTGATAAGCTATATTGACGGTTATGGTCGTATTTTTCGCCAGCTATATTTACCCGAATCGTTACATACTGGCCAGGTTGGTGGGTTGGTAAAGTAATACCATCATTTGGCTCAATATAAAAAGAAGTGATAAGATCACTTTCAGGTACCTTATTTACTACTTTAAAAGATTTAAATCCAGCCCATGCTGATGCATTGTATAGCTCTTCTTCTGTGGAAATAAAGATAGCGGCAATCACTCCATAAGCCTCTGCCCATGCCGTAATAATGTCTTCTGTTGCTGCATCACCTAGAACTTCTTTTATCGCTGCTAATAGATGTTCCCCGACGATTGGGTAGTGCTCCTTCTTAACCCCTAAGCTTCGATGCTTATGAGCAATTGTAGCAACTGCCGGCGCTAAATTTTCTAAATGTTCAATATGGTTAGCTGCTTGAAATAATACATTAGCGAGTGCTTTAGGCTGTCTTCCCTTCTCTTGATTAGCATGATTGAAAATGTTAAGTAGTTCAGGATGTTCAGCAAATAATCGTTTATAAAAATGCGTGGTGATAGCGGTTCCATGAATTTCTAATACGGGTATGGTTGATTTGATGATTTTAATCGTCTCTTGTTTTAACATTAATATCTCCACCCTTCAATTTTAAAGCAATATTTTAAATACATCTTTAAAATATACCGTTTCCAAATTTAAAGCAATATTTTAAATACATCTTTTAAAAAGTTGTCACAATTGGTTCCATAACAAGCAATATGTATAATAGAACTATTAATAGAAAAAAGGTGTGATTCATAATGCGTCTTACCAACTACACGGATTATTCATTAAGAGTTCTCATATATTTAGCAACAATTGAAAAAGACCAGCTTACAAATATTAAAGAAATTGCAGACACATATCAAATCTCTAAGAATCATCTGATGAAAGTCATCTATCAATTAGGGAAAAATCAATATGTTGAGACGATAAGAGGAAGAAATGGCGGCATTCGTTTAGCGATGTCACCTAAAGAAATTAATATTGGTGAAGTGGTCAGAAAAACCGAAGAAGATTTTCATTTAGTTGAATGCTTTGATACTAATAACAATCATTGTGTCATTTCACCTGTTTGTGGTCTAAGACATGTATTAAATAAAGCATTAAAAGCGTATTTAGAAGTACTAGATCAATATACATTAGCTGATCTAACGAAGAATCAAGCGGCATTAGCAGACTTTTTGTTTAAAAGTTAATTTTAGATAGCAATGCATTCTTTCCTACCAAGTAGGGAGATGAAATAATAAAATAGCGGACTTTAGTCCGCTATTTTTATTACAATCGAGAACCTAACGCTAAATTGAAGCGAAATTAACATTGATAGCAATTTCAATCATATTGCGTCCGAGGCACATTCGCAATTATCGGCTCACCTCCTCCACTAGCTGACTTACGCAAAAAATGAGCGAACCACTAAAAATTAGGATTCGCTCATTTCGATTACATTGCTTTCTTTCTTTTCTCCTTTTCTCTGACAGGCCAAGCTTCTACTCCTGTTAGACCAGGGATATCCTCTTGATAAAATTGTGGTTCCAAGCCCGCTTTCCGTTGCTGCATATAGTTTTTCAACAGCTTAACTACGATAGGCGATAACATCGTAATGGCGGTTAAATTGACAAGCGCCATGATACCCATTGTTAAATCTGCCATTCCCCAAACAATTTCTAAATTAGCAATTGCACCAAACATGACCATTCCTAATGCGGCTACCTTATAAGCATGATGAAATACTTTACTCTTATGAATGAAATTTAAGTTTGCTTCACCATAATAATATGATCCGATAATAGAAGTAAAAGCAAATAAAAAAATAGCAACACCGAGAAAGATTCCACCTATTGTACCAAAGTGTTCCGACATCGCAGCTTGAGTCAATTCGATACCTGTTAAGCCTGAAGCATAGCTTTCGGAGGATAAAATGATAAAAGCAGTAGCAGAACAAACCAATAAAGTATCAAATAATACCCCTAAAGCCTGAACAAAGCCTTGTTTTACTGGATGAGATACAGTCGCTGTTGCAGCTGCAATCGGATCTCCCCCCATACCTGCACCATTGGAGAATAATCCGCGCTTAATGCCATTAACAATAGCAGCAGCTATCCCTCCACCAATAGCCTGCTCAAATCCGAATGCACTTTTAAAAATAAGAGCAAACATTGCTGGTAACTCAGTAATATTTGAAGCAACTGCGAATAAAGCTAACAGAATATAACCAAAAGCCATAAACGGCACGATTAAAGAAGAAATATCTGCTATTCGCTTAATTCCTCCAAATACTACTAATCCTGTTAAGAAAACAAGAATGATACCAATATAAACAGGCTGAATCCCAAATGAGTTCTCCATTGCAACAGCTATCGTATTACTTTGTACAGCGTTGAATGTCGTACCATACGATAAGATAATCATAATGGAAAATAACACAGCCATCCAAGGACGTTTTAATTGCTTCTTGATATAATATGCTGGACCGCCTTTGAAGCCTACATTAGACTTAACCTTATAAGTTTGCGCTAACGTATTTTCGACAAATGAGCTAGCACTACCAATTACTGCAATTAACCACATCCAAAAGATTGCTCCAGGACCACCTAATACCATCGCAATAGCTACTCCGGCGATATTACCTGTACCTATTCTCGTTCCTGCACCAACAAAAAACGCTTGTAAAGGCGAAATAGTTTTTTTAGATTCTGTTGTAACGGTTTCTTTAACAAACAGTAACCTAACCATCTCACCAATATGCCTGACTTGAACAAACTTTGTTCTTATACTAAAAAACATCCCTGCAATCACTAACACAAATATAAGAACATAACCCCATAATACCTCATTACTCATATTCACAATGTTTTCAATAAACTCCATCAAATCCCCCTTTAATATAAATGAATACTTACTGTATTTATTAAAAAATTCTGTCTTTTCACCCCCTTAAGATATCTACATACCCGTTCTTACAATAAATAAACCTATATTGATAAAGTTTTTAAATAAAATAAAAAAGAGTGGTTATCAAACAACCACTCGTCTTATCCTGTTCATTCAATTACCCTTGACTTAACGGAAGCCAAAAAAATAACAGAAGAATATTATTTGTTATAAAGACTATTGTTATTAACTACTTGTAATTCTTTTGTTGTTGCTACCATTTCACTCTCACAAATTGGGCATTTTGGTGTACTTTTAAAGTTGTCTCTCACCCAAGCATTACATGTTTCTGAGGAACATTCCCAAATTTTAATCTCTTCAGTCTTCACTTCTTCCATGTTCTTTCTTCCAAATCCCATTGCCATTATCAGGCACCTCCTAAAGGTAGAACATATCATCCGAAAAAAATAAAAATCACTCGCTATGCCAAACCAGTATGGTCCTTTATAACAAGTGTGTGTGATATTTTTTACTTAACAAATATTAGTATAGCACATTTTTTTATCCGTGTCAAAACAAGGAAACTTCCACTTTAACATGTTGTCCTATAAAAAACAACCTTTATGTATGAATTATAGTGGAAAAAGTGTATAATAGAGACGCTGATTGCTTTAAAGAAAGGATGAAGACATTTGCATATTTCTAGTTATACGGTGGAAGAGATCAATGATCCAACTGGTATACTGTCTGGAGAGAGGTACGAATTCTTTTTAGATATTGATGTTGATGAAGATGATGAATTATATTCAGAACAAGGTATTCGCTTGCGCGTGTTATTTTATAAAGGTGAGGACGAAATGAAGATACTTAATTATCACTTCCAAGAGAATAATAATGAAGAGATTTTGGAATTTGGATTAGAGGAAGAAGAAGAAATATTAATCACTAAATTCTGTAGTCAACATCTCAATGCAAATGAAGAATAAATCATAAAATGCCTAGGATTAGCTCCTAGGCATTTTTATGATTATTCCTCTACTTCTTTACCTTCTTCAATGATATGATACATTAAATGGGCAAGGTGATGTATTGGACCATACACTTCTTCATCCTCTTGCTCTTCTTCGTTAAATTCTAGATCATTTAAATGCAAGGCAACAAACTGGTAAAAATCCGGCAATGAAAAACTGTAACAAGCGGTTGGCTCTTCTTCTTCGCCTTCATAATGAAGAACCATATACGACTCTTGTCCATCCTTATTAAGACCATCAAAGTAAACAAAAAAGCCAATATTCGTATCTAACTCAAACAGGTGTCTTGTTCCACCTTCTGTCATTCGATTAAAATCTTCCTCTGATAGTTTGTTTACATTCATTTCATCTACTTGATCTTCTTTATGGAATTGTACTCTAAATGATTGCATACATCTCCCTCACTTTCTCTATATGATGATAGCATAAACACCTGTATTATCCTATTATTACCTTCGTAATAAAAAAGAAACTTCTCATTTTAATTTTTACAGATATAATAGCTTAAAGGAGTGTGAAGAATATGAATATTCACGAGATCTATCAGTTGCAAAAAATTTGTGAACAACATGATGATATCATTCTTAAATTAAACTTTGATATGATAGAAAATTCCCAAACCGAAACACCTTTGTACAAGCACTCTATTGATGGTCAACTTATCGGTTTTGTTGCACTTTATCCATTCGGGTCAAAACTTGAAATATGTGGTATGGTTCATCCTAATTATCGTAGAAAAGGAATATTCTCTTCATTATTTACAGAAGCTTTGCCGATGATTGACCACTATCAAGAAGTACTAATTAATATACCAGGTCAATCACATACGGGTACTACCGTTATGTCTGCATGGAAACAACCGTATGCTTACACAGAATATCAAATGGTCTATGAAGGAGACCAACCGACAAAAAAAGAGCAGCGAAATATTCATCTCAAAATCGCAGAATTAGCAGACTCTACTTTCTGCAACCGAATCGATCAACTATGTTTTAACCTTTCAGAAGAGGATGCTAAAGCGATCAATGGTGATTTCAATTTACATAAACAAGATAATCAATTACTAGTCATTTGCGATGGCAATCAGAGAGTCGGTAAGATACGTCTTCAAATAAGGAATCATCATTTATGGATATACGGTTTCGCCATTCATCCCGATGAACAAGGTAAAGGGTTAGGAAGTGAAGTATTGCGTCAAATCATTGAACAATACGAAGGGCATTATTCCATTCACCTAGAGGTTGAGGTTCAGAATAACCGGGCACTCATGCTTTATAAAAAGTGCGGATTTAAAGAGTGTGGCAGTCAGGATTATTATCATTTCAATAAAAACCATAGATAGGCAATCACATTCGTTTCCATCTGAATGGGTTTCTATATAAATCTCTTCAAATACAGCGGTGGAGTACTAATAACCATGAATCAAAGAAAAAGATCACTCCCCAATGGAAGTGATCTTTTTTCTTTGATTGAACATTTGTATTATAGCTTTGTCACATTTACAGCTTGAGGTCCACGTTGCCCCTCTTCTATATCAAAAGACACTTCTTGTCCTTCATCTAATGTTTTAAAGCCTTCTGTTTGAATTGCAGAGAAATGTACGAATACGTCATCTCCACTTTCTTGTTCAATGAAGCCAAATCCTTTTTCTGCGTTAAACCATTTTACTTTACCTGTTGCCATTTTTTCTTTTCCTCCTAAACATTTGAAAAACTCACAGGAATAATCTCCTGCATTTCCTAATATACCACAATTTACTTTATTTTAATCAATCGCGGCCCTTATTATTTTTTACACGACGTCTTTCGCGACCTTTATAGTCACGTCCGCCCCCTTTACGATCTCTTCCACCAGATCTCGGACGATCACCAAAGCGACTGCGGTTACGTCCATCTCTATTTTTAGGTTTTTTCGAACGAAGTGGCTCTACAGCTGTAATTTTTACAGGTGTGACATCTGGATCTTTTGTTAATAATTTTAATGCTGCTGCCAATACTGTCACTGAATCTGTATCTTCTAACAATGATTCTGCAATACGCTTATACTCATCGTAGTCATTCTTATCAATCGTATTCATTAAACGATTAATTGTCACACGTTGGTTACCTGCCACAACATCTTTAAACGTTGGCACTGGTTCTTTTTTCATTTTTGTCTTTGTTACATTTTCAATAATTTTCAAGTGATCGATTTCTCGTGGAGAAACAAATGTAACAGCTAAACCTTTATTCCCAGCTCTCCCAGTACGTCCAATACGGTGCACATAGCTTTCAGGATCTTGAGGAATATCAAAGTTATAGACATGTGAAACGCCTGAAATATCTAGTCCACGTGCGGCAACATCTGTTGCTACCATAATATCGATTGTTTGATCTTTAAAACGACGAATAACTTGATCACGTTTCGCTTGTGGAATATCACCATGAATACCTTCTGCAGAATATCCACGTTTAATTAATCCTTCTACCACTTCATCTACGCGTTTTTTCGTTCTACCAAATACAATCGCAAGTTCAGGAGATTGAATATCCAATAAGCTGCATAATACATCAAATTTTTGTTTTTCATGCACTTCGATATAAGATTGTTCAATATTTTTTACTGTTAACTCTTTTGCTTTTACACGAACAATTTGTGGGTCATTCATAAACTTCTCAGCTAGAGTTTGAATACGTCTAGGCATTGTTGCTGAGAAAAGAAGCGTTTGACGTTCATGCTCAATTTCACCAAGAATTCTTTCAATATCTTCAATGAAGCCCATATTTAGCATTTCATCCGCTTCATCTAGAACAACTGATTTAATATTGTTTAGACGAATCGTTCTTCTTTCAATATGATCAATTAGACGGCCTGGTGTGGCAGCGATTATTTGCGGACGATTTTTAAGTGCGCGAATTTGTCTACCAATATCTTGACCACCATATATCGGTAAAGTTCTGATTCCTTTCACTTGTCCAATACGATTTAATTCTTCAGCCACTTGCACAGCTAGTTCCCTTGTTGGAGCAAGAACCAAACCTTGAATGCCATCTTCTTTCGTTACTTTCTCTAACATTGGGACACCAAATGCCGTTGTTTTACCAGTACCTGTTTGGGCTTGACCAATCATATCCGCACCAGCTAATGCGATTGGTAGTGATTGTGCTTGAATAGGTGTTGGCTCTTCAAAACCCATATTAGAAAGAGCTTTTTCTAGCTCTGTACTTAAACCAAAATCCGAAAATTTTACCAAGATAAATCCTCCTTGTATTTCAAACATACTTCAAAATAATCTATAGTATGAGTGTATCCAGTTTCCATTAATTTTTATCAATTTATAAGCAATAAAAGTAAAATCATTGTAACGGTATAAGAACGGTTGGGGAGTAGTTCACATAAAAAGGTGATGCATGAAAGGCCATGCATCACCGCATTATTATGCTTTTACAACGTTTGCAGCTTGAGGGCCACGGTCGCCATCAACGATTTCAAAAGTAACTTCTTGACCTTCTTCAAGAGTTTTGAAACCTTCAGATTGAATCGCACTGAAATGTACGAATACGTCTTGTCCTTCTTGAGACTCGATGAAACCAAAACCTTTTTCTGCGTTAAACCATTTTACTTTACCGTTATTCATGATAATACCTCCAAAAAATAATCACTAAAAAGTCATAATTATATAAGCTTATAGAGAAAAGTGGAATGCCTCGTACTTTAATTTTCTTATGAAGTTAAAAAGGCCGTAACTGAAAGAAATGAAGAGTACAATCGCCTACATTTCTTGCAGTTACGACCACTTATCCAAATAATATATAACGAACTTTACAGCGTATATTTTATAATACATTGTTTTATCGCTAAATGTCAATAGTTATTTCTCACTGAACCGTTTTCTCTGCGGAAGCTACAGTGTGTTTTAATAACATAGAAATCGTTACAGGGCCCACTCCACCAGGGACAGGTGTAATGGCAGATGCTTTTTCATAACAGCTATCATAATGAGCATCGCCAATATTTCCTGGGTTGTATCCCGCGTCTAACACAACAGCCCCTTCTTTTAGCCAGCTTCCTTGAATAAAATTAGGTTTCCCAACAGCTGCAACAACAATATCAGCTTTGCTTAAATGTTCACTTAAATCCTTTGTTTTAGAATGACAAGTCGTTACAGTTGCATTACGATTGAGTAGTAATGCAGAAACAGGCTTACCTAAAATAGGACTTCTTCCAACCACAACTGCATTTTTCCCTTCAACAGGAATATCATAAAAATCAATAATTTCCATAATAGCAGCAGGTGTACAAGATGGGTAAACACCAAAACCAAGTGCTGTTTGACCATAGCCAAGACTGGTGACACCATCCACATCCTTTTCGATGTCAATCGCTTCAAATGCTTTTCTTTCATCTATATGTGCAGGTACTGGATGTTGCAATAGGATCCCATGTACATTTTTATCATTATTCAAATCCTGAATCGTTTCTATGAGTGTTTCAGTAGAAATACTTGCATCTAGATGTATTCTCTTTGATAAAATACCCAGTTTTTCACAGGCGTTACCTTTCATACGTACATACGTAGCAGAAGATGGATCATCTCCCACTAAAATAGTAGCTAGGCAAGGCGTTACTCCTTGTGCCGATAATTTTAATACTCTTTCTTTTAAGTTTTCTTTTACATCTTTCGAAACTTTTTGTCCGTCTAGTATCGTTTTTTCTTCCATGTCTATTCCCTCCGAAATAAAAAAGAGATAAGGAAAACTTACCTCTGCCCAGACGACCGGCTAAACATAGACGCAGCTCCCCAGCGGTTATTTCCGCAATGTCGTCAGTTACTGCGATTTCTTCAGCTTCCTCTTTATTATAACAGAAAACACATATGTTTCAATAAAAAATACGCTTATTGTTCGCCTTTTTGAATTTACGTCATAGGCTATTTTATTACTTTACATTTGATTATTGGTTGATTATTGCATAATTTTTGTTGAGAATCAAAGGTAATGCTGAGAACTACATAAATGAAGGGAATTTATCTTAATTAACGCTACACGACTTTATCTCTATTATAAAGAATAAATCAAAAGCGAACCGCTTCAATGACGGTTCGCTGGTTATATTTGAGATTATTAAATTTCAATAAGTTCTTTACCTAAAACAACGAAAGCCCTACCTCTCTTCCATCCTTGCAACCCCGAAGCTGCGCCAGTGAGAATCAGGTTAAATCTTCATTTGTTCTTGAGAAAAGTAACTCTTTGTTGAATTGTATATTGGGGTTTAATTATTGAAGTAACCATATAAAGTTCATTTATGGGTAAATAGAAGATGATTTAAGAAGAATTTCAACTTACTTATGAAGTTGTCCACAAAATAGTTCTTAATTATAAACCTTGCTTAGCGAACTTTACTCTA
This sequence comes from Cytobacillus sp. OWB-43, assembly GCF_034651445.1. NCBI lineage: Bacteria > Bacillati > Bacillota > Bacilli > Caryophanales > Bacillaceae > Cytobacillus > Cytobacillus sp. OWB-43. Next base: position 1,293,771 of record NZ_JAYEFF010000001.1, read on the forward strand.
AAGAGTAACTTTCACATCAAGAAAAGCCGTATGACTACCGACTATCTTTCTATCTCAAATACCACAATCTATTATAGTACTTTGGTAGATATATGTCAAATTCATTGGTTTTATACGACAGGATATGAGAGAGGCTCACTATATCCCGTCGTCACCCACGATCTTTTCACCCTTTGTTTGTCGCCCATTTAATTACTTCATTTAGTTCGTTCGTATATGATCGTGTTTGTTCAACTGTCCAGTCAAGCTCATCTTCCATGATCTCAATGATAGCCTTTTTATATGTGAACACACACTTAATGTTAAACAACAATGCGCCTGTCCGGCGGAAAAAAAAGTCTACAGGCGAAACAACCATTTCATATTCAATTGCATATTTTAGCTCTAACCATAAGACTCGTGGGATTAGATGCTCTCCTTTATGATATTGCTTAACCAAAGAGAATAAAACCGGCGCATTTGAACCGTAACGCCTTAAGAGATAAAGAGACTCTTCTCCATTTAATCCAGCTTTTATCCCTTCCTGTTTCTTTGATTCAATAAAAGTAGGGAAATATTTTGCTCCGCCTACTCTTCCACCTGACAACGGTAGATGTTTTGTCATACTTTTTGAAAACAATAGTTGATATTCTTCTTTTAACATAAACGAAACTTTGTCTACAATTGTCTCGGCCATTTTCCGGTAACCTGTTAATTTACCACCAGCAATCGTAATTAAACCGTGCTCTGACACCCAGATTTCATCTTTTCTCGAAATTTCTGACGGTGACTTTCCTTCTTCATGAATAAGTGGACGCACACCTGACCAACTAGATTCGATATCTGCTTCTGTCACCTTCACGTTTGGAAAAATCCCTTTAATTGCGTTCAGTAAATATTGCCTATCTTCATCTGTTATCGAAGGATGCACAGGATCACCTTTATAAAAGGTATCGGTCGTTCCAACATAGGTTTTCCCTTCCCTTGGAATAGCAAAAATCATTCGACCATCTTCACTGTCAAAGTAAATAGCTTGCTCTAATGGGAAAATAGAATGATCGATGACAATATGAACACCTTTTGTTAGTTTTAAAGATTTATTTTTCATTTGCTCATCTTTATCTAAAAGCTGTTCCACCCAAGGACCGGTTGCATTCACGCATTTTTTTCCGAAAACTTGAAAAGACTCATTACTTAGTTGGTCTTGCACCTCAACACCAATAATCGTTCCATCCCTATAAACAAAATCAGTTACTTTAGCATAATTAATCACATCTGCTCCTCGATGAGCGGCTTCTTTCATCACTTCAATAGTTAACCGTGCATCATCAGTCCGGTATTCCACATAATGACCACCACCAAGTAAACCTTCTTCTTTCAATAATGGTTCTTTTATTAGCACCTCTTCTTTATTTAACATTTCTCTTCTTTCATCTCTTTTAACTCCCGCAAGGAAATCATAGACCTTCAACCCAATTGATGTTGTGAACTTCCCGAAAGTTCCTTTTTGATAAAAAGGTAAGACCATCCATTCTGGTTTTGTAATATGAGGGCCGTTTTCATACACAATCGCCCGTTCTTTTCCTACTTCAGAAACGACATGAAATTCTAATTGTTTTAAATAACGTAGACCACCATGCACAAGTTTAGTTGAGCGACTTGACGTTCCTGCAGCAAAGTCCTGCATTTCAATTAAAGCTACTTTCATCCCTCTTGTCACAGCATCAAGGGCAATTCCAGCTCCTGTAATACCTCCACCGATAACAACGAGATCATACTCATTGTTAGTTAAATGCTGAATGGTAGTAGAACGATTTTTCACAGAAAATTTCATTTTCGTACCCTCCTGTTTTTTCAAATGGTGAAGTACCTTACTTAAATGCCATTGTTGCGTTGATTGCTGTTTGCCAGCCTTGATACAGTTTATCTCTTTCTTTTTCATCCATTTCTGGTTGAAATTCTTTATCTAGATCCCACTTCTTGGTAAGTTGCTTTTTGTTTTCCCAAAAACCAACAGCCAAGCCTGCTAAATATGCTGCTCCTAAAGCTGTCGTTTCATTAATCTTTGCCCGTTCAACAACTGTATCCAGTAAATCTGCTTGGAATTGCATGAGAAAGTTATTTTTTGCTGCACCGCCGTCCGTCCGTAAAGAAGTGATATCAATCCCCGAATCCTCAATCATCGCTTGTAATACATCCTTCGTTTGATAGGCAAGTGACTCCAAAGTGGCTCTTATAAAATGTTCCTTTTCCGTTCCACGAGTTAATCCAAAAATAGCTCCCCTTACCTCACTATCCCAATAAGGTGTACCTAAACCAACAAATGCAGGTACCATATACACACCTTCTGTTGATTGTACTTTTGTTGCGTAATCTTCACTATCCTCCGCATGCTTTAACATCCTCAAACCATCTCGTAACCATCCAAGAGCAGAACCGGCTACGAAAATACTCCCCTCAAGCGCATAGGTGATTTTACCATCTATCCCCCATGCTATCGTTGTTAAGAGACCATTATCTGAATGTACTGCTTTTTCACCTGTATTCATGAGCATAAAACAGCCCGTACCGTACGTATTTTTTGCCATACCTTCAGTAAAACATGCTTGACCAAATAATGCAGCTTGTTGATCACCTGCTGCGCCGGCTATAGGAACTGACTGACCGAAAAAATGATAAGGAGCCGTTTCTGCATATATCTCTGAAGAACTTTTCACTTCAGGCATCATAGAATGGTTTGCCCCAAATAAATCTAACAGTTCTTCATCCCATTTCAGGTCAAAAATATTAAACATTAGAGTTCTTGCCGCATTTGTATAGTCCGTGACATGAGCTTTACCACCGGATAATTTCCATATAAGCCATGTATCAATGGTCCCAAATAATACTTCCCCTTTTTTCACCTTTTCACGTGCACCTTCCACATGATCTAGGATCCACTTCACCTTTGTTCCAGAAAAGTAAGGGTCAATTAATAGACCAGTCTTTTGACGCACCTTCTCTTCCATTCCGTTTTTCTTAAGCTCTTTACAGATGTCGTTCGTTTGTCTAGATTGCCAAACAATGGCATGGTAGATGGGGTCTCCCGTTTCTTTGTCCCATAAAACTGTTGTTTCTCGTTGGTTCGTAATACCTATACCGGCAATTTGAATGGGAGTAACATTTGCCTCTGATAAAACACTAGCAATCACTGACAGTACACTTCCCCAAATTTCATTCGCATTATGTTCCACCCATCCAGGTTTCGGAAAATACTGTTTAATCTCTTTTTGCGCACTATGTACTGGTTCCCCTTCATGATTGAATAAAATTGCTCGAGAGCTCGTTGTTCCTTGATCTAATGAAAGAATATATTTTTCCAACCTTTTCCTCTCCTTTTATTTATTAAATATATGCTCATACATATGAAAAACCATAATTGAAAGCATTAACCAAATCGCTCCGACCAAAAAACCAGCCGCTACGTCACTAGGGTAATGGACACCTAAATATATCCTACTTAACCCAATCGACAAAATCAGTAACCCCATGATGATTGCTACAGCCCATTTCATACTTGTCTTTTTAGCTACATGAATGATGACAAAAGCAAGCGATCCGTAGAATATAAACGAGCCCATTGAATGTCCACTTGGAAAGGCATAGCCAGTTTCTTCAATTAATGGAAGGATATCTGGCCTTTCCCTTTTAAAATAGTGCTTAAGAGTCCAATTTAAAAGAGCCCCTACTCCCGATGTCAAACAAATATAAATAGCTAATGCATACTTCTTTTTTAAGACAAGAAGGACTATTACAACAACTGTGGCTATGACAAACCACAGCACAGAACCTAGGAAAGTAAAACGATCGATAAATGTGGTTAATGCAGGAGTTACATTTTGCTGGACAATATGAATGACCTCCATATCAAACCAAGCAAGATCATTGTTTGTGTAATCGAAAACGATAAACAAAAACATACCTAAAAATAGAATGAATAGTATGATGTTTGTCGTTATGTATAAGGTTGATTTTTTCATTGCCCATTCCTTTATATTTTTTAGGAAGTTGGAGAAGTCTAGACTTCTCCAATTGAATAAACAAAACTATGCTTCCTTCTTTGTCTTTGCAGCACTCGTTGATTTTTTCTTTTTTGACTTCGTCGTCGCTTTTTCTTTTTTCGGTTGTGGTGGTTTTGTTTGATCGATGGATGCTTGCAATGCAGCCATAAGATCAGTAACATTGGATGTCTTTGGTTGCTGTTGATTTGTTATTACTACCTCTTCCCCATTTTTCTTTGTTTCAATCAACTCTAGAAGTGCTTGGCGATATTCATCTGTATATTTCTCAGGTTCAAATGTTGTCGTTAGTTGGTCTATCAATAACAATGCGGTGTCTAATTCTTTTTTGGCTATTTTTTCTTCTGCAGGAATATTAGGCACATCTGCAAAATTTCTCACCTCATCAGGAAAGTGGATGGTTTCCATTACTAAAGTATTGTGAAAAACTCTAAGAAGAGCTAGCTGTTCTTTTGCGCGAATGATAATTTTCGCTATCCCCACTTTTTCAGACTCCTTCAAAGCTTCCCTTAATAAGGCATACGCTTTCGATCCACTATCTCCTGGAGATATATAATAAGATCGAGAAAAATATATCGGATCTACTTCATTGATTTTGACAAAATCTAAAATCTCCACTGCTTTATCTTCATTTTCTTTTTTTAACGCTTGTAATTCCTCTTCATCAAGTACGATAAATTTCCCTTTCGTGTACTCATATGCTTTCACTATATCACTTTGTTCCACAGGTTCATCACATACAGGACAAACTTTCTCATACTTAATAGGCGAATGACATTTACTATGCAAATTACGCAATTTAATATCTTTATCTTCAGTTGCCGCATGCAATTTGATCGGGATATTGACTAAACCGAAACTAATGCTTCCTTTCCACATTGTGTGCATCAGAAAACCTCCTCCATTCTTATTAATTGTATTTTTTCTCTGAGGATTATTCATATACACGTACAATGTTGGTAAGATTAGCTACATCTCTTTTATATGTCTTCATCTAACACTGTCTTTACAAAAAAAACAAGCAATAAAAGCAATAAACACCACAGCTGAATCTGTGGTGTTTGTGAAATCTGAGCCATTTTTTTAATAAACCGGATAAGGTGGGTATGGTGGGTATACAGGATATGGTGGATAAGGCGGGTACACCAGAGGTGCTAATAATGCGCCACCTAATAAACCTGCCGCTACACCACCTAAAAATGGACCACCAAAACCAAAACCAGGTCTCCCAAAGCCGGGGCCGCCAAAGCCTGGCCCTCCCCCAAAACCAGGACGACCACCATAAGGCCTTCTATATAAGTGAGTCTGTGTATATGCCGGGTAAAAGTGTTGATTCACCATTTAACCTCCTCTGTCGTTCTCTTTATATACTCCTTATAAACTATGTAAAACACCTAAATTTGCTGTAGGCAAAAACCTATCCGAAAACGATTTAAAAAACAAACGACTGAATGACTGGTTGCCTCATTGTATGATCTTTTGTCCACTCTAAGAAAGTAACCTTCACTTTTAAAATTGGAGAAAGCCATTCATGATTTTTCAATAAGCCGCTATAATTATGAAACGGACTTGCTCCCTGAAGTATTTGGTTAGTCACTTCAGTCACTTCACGCCAATCCTTTAAAGTAAGCTTGCTCGAGCCTGCACTGCCGATATAAATAAGCTCACCCTTTTCATTATATACACCTAAATCAATTGAACGAATAAGTGCTCCATTATAAGTTACCCCTCCAACAATAGCAATAAGGTCCTGTTCTTTTTTCTTTTTTAACCAGCGTTCATCTTTTCCTCCTAATATATAAGCACTATATAAATCCTTACAAACAATACCCTCTAATCCTTGCTCTATGACAGCATCATATAATGATTGACAGTCTCTAAAACTTTGGACGATTTGAATCTCATTTGTTGGCTGGATGATTTCCATCAACATCTCCTGGCGTCTATATAATGGGGTTTCAATCAGCCATTTACCGTTAAAATATAAGAGGTCAAATATCATATAAGTAATAGGAATTTCTGTCTGTAAATGATTGATTGTTACCGTATTCTTCCGCCGATCTCTTCTCATCACATCATAAAAAGAGGGAACACCGTCTTGAAAAGCGATTACCTCTCCATCTAAAATGAAGGAATTCCCCTTAATTAATGAGGGTAATTGATGTAATTCCGGATATTGGATGGTGCGCTCATTTCCTTTTCGATTAAAAATCCTTAAATTCTCTTTTTCATAATAAGTCAATATCCTTGTACCATCCCACTTTACTTGCGCTATCCATTGATCGCCATTTGGAATCTCATTTGTCATTTTTGGTTCAAAAGGAATAATTGGCTTCATTGGATCGATCCTCACTTGTATGTCTTTTTTTAATCTAACCATACTATGACCATGTGTAATAGGTTTTATGAATGTAAACCAAAATCTAGTCAAAGGATGGTTGAAGGTCATATGAGGAAAAAAGGTCGTTTCTTTATTACTGGCTGGAATGTTACAACTAATCAGTTTGAATATAGTATCGTATATCAAAATAAAGTAAAGGCAATGGGCGAATTTTCCGAAGGTCTAAATGAACAAGAATTGGCTATTTTAGTCAGCTTGATTCAAAAGAATGGAAAAAAAGTAAGTCAAGTAAAATACAGCATCTCCCCAAGCATTTGTATTCAACTTTGCTTTCGCGACATAATTGAGGATACCTTGATCCACCCTCAATTTATGCAATTCTTACCGACTGAGCAATGGGAAACATGTACTTGGGAGAGATTACTGATAGAAAATGCAAATATCGACTCTTCTATAGAAGTGACCCACCCAGAAAAACCGTTATGGGACAACCCAAAAATCAATAAAGAGCAGCTCATTGCATATCTTGTTTGCGTCGCTCCACGGTTGTTACCGTTTGTGAAGAATAGATTGTTAACAACCATTCGCTATCCACATGGCTATATAGGGAAAGAATGTTTCTATCAGAAGAATAAACCTGATTATGCACCGTCATTTGTGAATTCTTTTACAAAAGACGAAATCGACTATATCCTTTGTAATGATTTATCTACTCTTGTTTGGCTAGGTAATCAATTAGCACTAGAGTATCATACCCCTTTTGAAACAATTGGTAGCGACCATCCGCTTGATATTGTGTTCGACCTTGACCCACCAGATGAAACACACTTTCTACTAGCTGTTGATGCTGCACAGAAACTAAACAAGATTTTCGAAGAATTAAATATTATCGGCTTCCCAAAATTAACTGGTGGTAAGGGAATACAAGTACATATCCCAATTATGCATCATCATTTTTCTTATGAAGATACCAGACTGTTTACTTCGTTCATAGCTTCCTATTTAGTTGAAAAAAACCCAGATTTATTTACGACAGAAAGAATGAAAAAGAATCGCGGGAAAAAGTTATATATCGATTATATACAGCATGCAGAAGGAAAAACGATGATTGCTCCTTACTCTCCTAGAGGCAGAGAAGGTGCGATAATAGCAGCCCCACTCTATTGGGATGAAGTAAATAAACAACTGCAACGAAAGAATTTTTCACTAGACAACATTCGCAAGTATCGTTTAACTGATCGCTGCCCAATGGCAACCTTTTTCGAAACAAAAAATGACACGATTGCAAAAATTATAGATTCATTAAAAGGATAAAACTATACGCAAGCATATGCGATTTTTTGTGTTTTAGGAAGTGAAAGCTAAGCAAATCTGATATGCACGTTATCCAAAGCCAAAACGCATTTAAACGATTGCCTTTTCAGTTTACGTATCACTCAAAAGCTAAAACTGATTTGAACGTTTTGCTCATTCAGCATGCACGACATCAAGGAGCGAAAACACATATGAAACGACCTGCTAATGCAATTCCTGCGCGTTATTCAGATGAAAAAACAAAAAACCGAACCAACACTATTTACTCATAGTGCCGTTTCGGTCCAAAACCCTTTTTTCTTAAACATTTCTTAAGCATTTAATTGCTTGGTTAAAAAAGCAGAAGCTTCTTGTTGCAACTTCGCATATTGCATCATTTCTTCAATATATTCTTCGCTATTATCGACGGTAAATGTCCCTGGATGATTTATATCTATCTCAATTGTACATTGATAGACAAAGCTAGCATTACCAATAAGGTCGATTGTAAAGCTATCATTTTGCTTATGAACAATGCAACGGACCTTACCACCATTGTTATAAACCTCAATCGGCTGCTCATAGGTATTGATACTTTGCAGACATGTGACTAAACTTGAAGCCGACATCGCTGTCCCACATGCATTCGTAAAGCCCACCCCTCTTTCATACGTACGAACAAAAATCCCACCTTCTGGTAGTGGTTTGACGAAACTCACATTTACACCATCAGGAAAGTAATCATTTTCTCCGTTGACATACAAACTTATTTCTTCTTGAATATCTGATTGCATCTGTTCTTTTTCGACAATAGCAACAAGATGGGGATTAGGTACAGAAAGAGCAGTAAAAGCGATATCTTCCGAAAGGTCTTCCATCTTTTCATTGACTAATTGGTGCTGATTGATGTGAAGTGGTAAAGTAGCAACATCAAATGACACCGGTGAAATTTCTACCTTGTAAGTAGGGATATCTTTATAAATATCGCTTTCTTTACTAACATGAAGGGTTACTTTCATCGTATCAATTGTCGCCTCTTTGATTTTCAGTTTCTCACAAACATACCTCGCGACACAACGAAGACCGTTACCACACATGGAAGCTTCTGAACCATCTGCATTAAATACGCGCATTTTTGCATCAGCAACTTCACTGGCTAATATAAATAAAATCCCATCCGCACCGAGCTCACTGCCACGATTACAAAGACTAATCGTTAATTTCGCTCGTTCTTCATCACTCCACCCGAAGGACTGCTCCATTTCATCAATAATAAAAAAGTCATTTCCCGAACCGTGACATTTAATTAATTCTAATTTCATCATAAACCCTCTTTCTCTTTTAGGCTCTTCATTTATCTTCTATACATGTTTTTACCATTGTTCATGTGAATATAAACGTAATATTATTATAACGAGAAAAAGAAAGAGGGAGCAAAGAAAATTTATTTTTAACGAAAATGTTTATTAAAATTACTCATTTCAATCGCATTAACAGCTGCATCCCAGCCTTTGTTGCCTGCTTTTGTACCCGCTCTCTCAACCGCTTGTTCAATAGAATCAGTTGTTAACACACCAAAAATTACTGGAATGCCAGTTTGTAATGAAGTTGCTGCCACTCCTTTGGCTACCTCTGCATTCACATAATCAAAATGTGGTGTTGCCCCTCTAATAACTGTTCCAAGGGCAACAACCGCATCGTATTCGCCACTTTCCGCAAGTTTTTTCGCAGCTAGAGGAATTTCAAACGCTCCTGGTACCCAAGCTACCGTAATATCCTCTTCAGCCACATCGTGACGCTTGAAGCTATCTAATGCACCATCTAATAATTTTTTTGTAATAAACTCATTGAAACGTGATACAACAACAGCTACCTTTATTCCCGTTCCAATTAAATGTCCTTCTAGTATTGTATTCATTCTACTTCACTCCTAAATTAGATTAGTTTAATAATAATTGTGATTGCTTATAAGATATTAATTGTTCAATCGTAATCATCTTCAAATCATATTTTTCTGCTACTTTCTCTAACTCTGCTACTCTAGCCATTTCACCATTTTCTTTCATAATCTCGCATATAATCCCGACCGGACTTGCCTCAGCCAATTTTGCTAAATCTACTGCCGCTTCCGTATGGCCTGAACGCTCAAGGACGCCACCATCCTTCGCTATAAGGGGGAAAATATGACCTGGACGATTGAAGTCTGATGCTTGTGTTTTGTCGTCTAACATTTTTTCTACGGTTAAAAACCGTTCAAATGCACTTATACCAGTCGTTGTCTCTTTATAATCAATACTTACAGTAAAAGCAGTTTGATGGCTGTCTGTATTATTAGTTACCATCGGATGCAAGTCTAATTTTTTGGCGATTGACTGCTCAATCGGCACGCAAATAAGCCCTCTTCCCACTGTCGCCATAAAATTGATTGTTTCAGCTGAAGCATACTCGGCAACAGCGATAAAATCACCCTCATTCTCACGATTCTCATCATCACAAACGATAATCACTTTTCCCATTTTCAAGTCAGCAATCGCTTCTTCAATTGAGTGACTCATATATTCCCTCCTAACTTAAGAATCCATTATTCTCTAATAACTGTTCGAAATTTCTTTCACGTTTCGATGTGTCTGAAAAGGCAAATACATATTTAGCAAATAAATCATATTCGATATTGACAGTATCATTTGGCTTTTTTTCACTAATCACCGTTTCTTCAGCTGTATGAGGAATTAACGCAATCGTAAAATAACCATCCCCTACCTCCATCACTGTTAATGAAGTGCCATCAATAGCAACAGATCCTTTAGGTAGAATTAGATGCTGATACTTCTCTGATAGTGAAATTGAAAGATAAATCGCATTTTCTTGTCTTTGTTTTTTTAAAATTTTTCTCGTTTCATCCACATGACCACTTACATAATGGCCGCCAAATCTTCCTCCTGCTAACATCGCTCTTTCTAAATTCACATTGCTTCCTACTTTTAAAGAGGAAAGCGATGTCGCATGAAAAGTTTCTGGCATCACATCTGCTGTAAAACTTCTTTGTTGGAATTCGGTCACTGTTAAACAAACACCGTTCACAGCGATGCTATCACCGATATGGATATCATCCATAATCTTTGTAGCATTGAACACTAATTGAATAGTAGATCCACGATGAATCGTTCTTTGTACAGTACCGATTTCTTCGATAATACCTGTAAACAGAATGATCAACCTCTCTGCATAAGATTTATTCGTTTAAGTAAAAGTTGAAATTTTCCGCTCGGGGCAAATACGCGGTATCGGGAGAGTTTGTTGAAAATTACAAAAAGAGTTGGACTCACACTTATCGTTATCCCATATCATCACCACCCTTTTTAAAATACTCATGAATAAATAAACCCGTATACGAATACGTATACGGGAAAAGTAATCATGGCCAAATAAACGTCAAAATCAACTGTTTTTGAACGTTTTTACACACACGCATCCTTCTCCCATCCAGACTATACTGTCGGCTTTGGAATTGCACCAAATCCACCGTTCTCATTCCTGAGCCCGGGTCACGGACTAAGAGGTCACCCTCATCACCGCCGGTTGGGAATTTCACCCTGCCCCGAAGGATATTCTATTAAATTGTTGATACTATAGAGAACAGACAGTATCTAATACTTTTAAAATAAATAAAGATTCCCCTGCTCTTATTACAGTATCTAAATATAGGATAAATGTAAATAAGTAATTAATCAATAGAAAGAGTGTTAAATAGGAGATTATACATAAAGAAAACTAAAATAAACCATCACCCTAACATTTGAGACAGAAAAAGGATAATAGTTATATATCTAATATTATATTTCAAAACCCTACCTCAATTTTTTCTTTACTCCTTAAAGTTGTCAATTCATCTATGTATGATATAAAATACAGTTAAATACAGTTAAATACATTATTTCTATTAAATTACATAGAAAAGAAGGTGTGTTTTTGTAAATAACTATTCATCAGGACATAAAGATAACATAAAAATTACAAAATCCAACTATAAAAGGAAGCCCATCTATGAATAGAAAATTAATTATTATTTTCATCTTTCCTTTAATTTTAGTGTCTTGGATGATTTATTCTTGTAAGCAACCAATTGTACTAAAAGGAAAGAGCTCCGATGGAAATTGGAGAGCGGAATATAGCCCTCATCATTCTCCTAACCCTAAAGGGATTTGGAAAGGAGAGGCAACTTGGTTAGGAGGGACCAATCTCCCTACTCTGAATTTTTTGGTATTTAAATCTGGAGAGGAAATGGTCACTTTATACGATAAGCCAAGTGATTTTCCTCAGGGAGATGTTATTGAATTTGTCAGTATTGGAGACGCCCCGTTATATGCTAATTACTCTTTACAAATTAAATGGACATACGAAAACAAGGAATTTGATGAGGAAATAAAACTAGAAAGAAAGAAACGCTTTTTCATCTTACCGTTTTAATATTATCATTTGCATAAAGCAAATAGCGCTATTAATATTGCTGACAGTATTTTTATCTAAAAATAGCTCCAATTCTTTCTATAATAAATTCATCACACTCCATAAAGTTTGCTTCATTCACAATATTTCAGTGTTCTACTATCTGCAAAAAGGTTTACAAACCGTTCATCATTGATTTGCACACTATTGGCTTCAATAAAAAATGAGTCTTTATTATTTACTTGAAAGTAAAAATTAGTTTTAGCATGTAATTTTTCGATTTCTTTCAAATCTGATTCTAAACTTTCAATTTTTATATGACCAAAACCATTCTTGTGATAACTAATTTCGCTTAATAAATTCGCATCAGTAAAACTACGGTCATTTAAGCGTATCGTTCCTACATTAGGCTCTTGATAAACAAAGAACGACATCACTTCCTTTATGAAGATGTAGGTTCTCTTAATTTGTTGTTTATGACAACTAAGTAATTTTAATGTAATGGATTCATTTAAATAATCAATCTGTAAATCATCTAAATCCCAGTATTCTGCTTTTTCGGCAAACAAAGTATTTATTCTATTTGGACCGCTAGACATCTGATCACCCCGTTTACTTTTTTCTATTACCTGTGGAAAGCACACAATCCACCGGCGATATTTCAGTCAACCATCTTCTTTTTGACAGTTTATTCCCCTTTGTTTTCGAGTATTTCAATATACCTTTCAAAATTGTCATTGAATCTTTGTTGTTCATAATGACCATCATTCCCTAAACTATTATCTAGTAGACTCTCAATCGCTCCAGCAATAGTACAGGATCCCAATATAAAGCAAATTCCAATAATCCAAGCAGCATTAAGTAAATCTTTCCTGTTTATGTTCATCATTTTTCTCCTATCCTTTAATTGTTGGACATCGAATTACATAGAACCGTTTTTTCGGTAATTTCTTAATGACGGTAACACTATTTGCTAATCCGTCTTACAGAAGATTACTCATCTTCGTAGAAAGTATCATACATTTCAGGGAATAGATCTTTTAATCTCCTTATCGTATGCGCATTTGCAACAATATCCAGTACATCAGAACTAATATAAAATAAAAAAGCACGATGCACAAAACAAATATAGAGTGACGTGTGACCATCAATCATTTTAAGGCTATAGCGAAAAAACGCAGATGATTTGACGTTCTTTACTGTTGAAAAGACAAAATAACTGCTCATCTCTTCTTGCCAAACTACTTCATTAGACCAATTATTTATTTTAAAAAACCGCCGTAAATTTAACTTTTCTCTCCTTACCCTTGTGCTATTAATATCTTGATAACCAGAAATAAACGTCATATCTAACTTTTCCTCTATAGGAAATAGATGATGAAATAAGCTTTTCGCTAAACCTGGATGTTGCCTGAATGTCTCTAAACCGAACCGAATTCGATTGTCTTTCACTACTTGAAAATAAGGCGTTGCGGCGTTCGTCATATCAACACCGAAAGTATTTGCAGGGATCATTCTACCACTCGCTTCTTCACAAAATATAATGATTACCATAATTATACACTCATTTCATACTAACCGCTTATATATTTCTTTCACACTTCTTTCCTTAACCTGCGTTCACTTAGAAAATAAAAAAGCACGTGCTCATTCCACCTTTAAGCAGAATCTACACGTGCTTCATTCAATCATTTCCTTATTTAATTAACTCTAACTCAACAGGGATAAATTCTTCCACCGTTTCACCATCGAGTACTTTTTTGGCTATTTCTACAGCTTGCTCGCCCATTCTGTCTGGTTTTTGAGCGACTGTTGCTGCCATATCGCCACCTTCAACTGCAGCAATGGCATCATCTGTTGCGTCGAACCCGACAACAATGACATCTTTCAATCCAGCAGCCGTTAATGCTTGATAAGCACCAAGTGCCATTTCATCATTATGAGCAAATACAGCTTGGACATCTTTATTGCTTTGGATGATGTTTTCCATTACTGTTAAGCCTTCTGCACGATCAAAATTCGCAGATTGTTTTGTTGCTACTTCCACATTGTCAGATGCTTCAATGGCTTCATTGAAACCCGCACCTCTTTCGCGTGCTGCCGATGAACCAGGGATCCCTTCAAGTTCAACTACTTTTCCTTCGCCATCAAGTTGTTCAATGATAAATTCTCCTGCCATTTTACCCCCTTCTGCATTATCAGAAGCTACGTGAGCGACAACTTCGCCACCTTCTGCACTTCTATCAACAGTAATAACCGGGATATCTGCATTATTAGCTGATGTAATGGCAGAAGCAACCGCTGCTGAATCAGCTGGATTAATAATTAATAAGTCAACACCTTGTTGAATTAAATCCTCAATATCACTTACTTGTGTTGCTGGGTCATCTTGTGCATCTACTGTTTTAATCGCATAACCAAGCTCTTTTGCCTTCGCCTCTGCACTATCACGTAGTGTAACAAAGAAAGGATTATTTAATGTAGAAATCGATAGACCAATTGTTTTTTCTCCTGATGCTTTTTCATCATTATCAGTTGCTTCATTATCATCAGCCCCATTATTTAATGAACATGCACCTAATAAAGCGACTACTAAAACCAAAGTAAGAAGCTTCCATATTTTTTTCATTTGAGTATTCCTCCTTCATAGGTTTGCAAATCATATATGTTAAGCAGCTTTCTTTCTATCAATTAGTACAGCTAATAGAATGACGCCGCCCTTCACCACTTGTTGGTAGAAAGATGATACATTTAATAAATTCAAACCATTATTAAGTACACCAATAATCAAAGCACCAATTAATGTACCAAAGATCCATCCGCGTCCGCCTGAAAGACTTGTCCCACCAAGAACAACTGCCGCAATGGCATCTAATTCGTAGCTTGTACCAGCTGTTGGCTGTGCAGAGTCAAGACGAGAAGTTAACGTAATTCCGGCAACTGCAGCAAATAATCCTGAAATCGCATAAACACCCATTTTCAAGCGATCCACTTTTAAACCAGAGAGCTTAGCGGCTTCTTCATTCCCACCAATCGCATAAACACCGCGACCAAAAGTTGTTTTCTTTAGCAAGAAGTATAAAAATAAATAAGCTAACAGCATCGTAACAACAGGAAATGGTACCCCGAGAAAATAACCTTTACCAATCATTTGAAAGCTAAAAGCATCAGATAGACCAGTTATTGGTCGACCTTCTGTATAAACAAGTGTTAACCCTCTGAAAATTGTCATTGTCGCTAATGTTGCAATAAAAGGAGCGACTTTACCTTTTGCAATAATTACGCCGTTGACAAGTCCCATTAAAGCACCTGCTAATAAACCGAGAAGAACCGCAATTACCGGATCCATACCACTAGCTAACATACCTGCAGTAAGTGCGGAAGATAGCGCTAAAATCGAACCGACAGATAAGTCGATTCCCCCTGTCAAGATAACAAATGTCATTCCAAACGCAATTAAAGCATTGATTGAAACTTGTCTTAATACGTTCAGTATATTGTCAGCTGTTGTAAAGCTTGGACTCATAACCGATAAAATAATAATGATGAGCAGTAAGCCTAAAACCGGTCCTAGCTTTTGAATGGAGCCGATGCCTTTACTAATTTTGTTCATGCTTTGTCCCTCCTGTTGCTGCTTCCATAATTTTTTCTTGAGTCGCATCTGTTTTTTCCAGAATGGCGGCTACTTTCCCTTCATGAATCACCATAATACGATCTGACATACCTAGTATCTCTGGTAACTCAGATGAGACCATAATAATGGAATGGCCCTTCATTGTTTCTTCATTCATAATCGTATATATCTCTTTTTTTGCTCCTACATCCACACCACGAGTAGGTTCGTCCAAAATTAACAGTGTTGGATCGATTCCAAGCCATTTTCCAAAGACCACTTTTTGTTGGTTCCCACCACTTAAATTCTTAACTTCTTGTTCTGGACCGGCTGTTTTAATTTTTAACTTGTCTATCATTTCTTTGGAGAAAGCTTTTTCCTTTTTAGTAGACATAATGGCACTTTGCGAAAGCGCTTTTAAATTAGGAACGGCTAAATTCTCCCTTACACTTAATCCAAGTATAAGACCTTCATCTTTACGGTCTTCTGTAATGAAACCGATACCGGCAGCAATTGCTTGTTTTGGTGCACGAATGTGTAGTTCTTGACCATTCAAAAATATCTTCCCAGACGATTTCTTTCGTGACCCAAAAATCGCTTCCATGATCTCCGTTCTTCCAGCTCCCATTAAACCGGCGACGCCAAGTATCTCACCTTTTCTAACATCAAATGAAATATTAGAAAAATGATCTTTCACACTTAAGTTCTCGACTTTGAAAAAAACATCACCAATTGTTGCCGTCCGAGCCGGGTAACGCTCACCAATTTCTCTACCAACCATCATTTTCACGATTTCATCGAATGAGGTGTCTGTGGTATATTTCGTTCCTATTGATTGACCATCTCGTAAAACCGTAATACGGTCACACATTTTAAAAATCTCTTCCATGCGATGAGATATATAAATGATTGCCACATTCTCTTTTCGCAATTGATCAATAACGGAAAATAATGTATCAATCTCTCTATCTGTTAAAGCGGCTGTTGGTTCATCCATGATAAGAACTTCAGAATTGGCAGCGATTGCTCTTGCAATTTCAATCATTTGTTGTTGTCCAACGGAAAGTTCTCCAGCAGGCTGTTTTACATCCATTTCAATGCCTAAGCGCTTTAAATGCTTTTCTGCTTTTACATTCATCTCTCTCGTCTTTAATAAACCGAAAGTACTTAATTCTTTACCTAAGAACATATTTTCAGCCACTGTTAAATAAGGAATAATATTTAACTCTTGATGAATGACAGCAATACCATTTTTTTCTGCATCTTTCGGTGAAGAAAATACGGCCTTATTCCCTTTATAATAAATCTCACCTTGATTGCTTTCATGAATGCCTGTAAGGATTTTAATTAAGGTCGATTTCCCTGCCCCATTCTCACCCATAAGCGCATGGATTTCCCCAGCTCTCAAGTCAAAATCAACGCCTTTGAGTACTTCCACCGAATAGAAGGATTTATGAATATTCTTCATTTCTATTATTGATGATTGCTTCATTAAAATATCACTCCTGACGTTAATATGATGTTAGCGTAAGGGGAAGCTTCTCCAGTTCGTATAATCGCCTTTGCTTTTTCCGTTTTTTTCTTAAATGTTTCATGCGAGACATAGCTACAATCAGAGAACTTGTCTTTAATTGCTAAAAATAACGGTTCATTATCTGTTTTAATTTCAGTTGCTAATGTGACACTCTCTATCATTAATTCTTTTTCAAGCTCATTTAAGACGTCTAAAAAGGAAGGTGTCCCTAGCTTTAGAGCTAGGTCAATTTTTTTTACACCATCTGGGATAGGTAGTCCACAATCAGCAATAACAATTGTATCTGTATGTCCCATATCACTGATGACTTTTGTTATATCACTATTCAGCATTCCTTGTTTCTTCATGATGATTCACTTCCATTTTTTCAATTTCAGCTTTTGTCGGCATTCCTACTTGTGCACCCATTTTCGTTACAGATAAACCTGCAGCCTTTATTGCGAACGTAATTGCCTGTTCTATTGTTAAGCCATCATCAAGGGCAACCGCTAAAGCGCCATTAAAAGTATCTCCTGCTCCAGTCGTATCAACCGCCTTTACCTTAACAGCAGGAATGGTCATAAGTTCCCCGTTTTTAAAGAACGCGGCACCTTCATTTCCTTTTGTAATGACAAGCTTTTTTTTCAGTAGTTCCGTTGCCTCTGTATCATTTGCATATGCTTCGAATAACTGTTTCGCTTCATATTCATTCGGTGTGAGGTAAGTTACTAACTCAAACCAATGAGAAGGAATATGATGGAAGGGAGCTGGATTTAAAATGACACCGACATTGCCCTCTGCCGCAATCTCTAGTACTTTTTCTACGGCAGACAATGGAATTTCTAATTGCAGAAGCACCCATTCACTCGCTAAAATATCATCGCGATATGCTTCTATAACGTCACTTGTCATTAAATGATTGGCACCAGGTACAACAATAATTTTATTATCATGGTTATACACTGTTATGCTTGCTGTTCCAGTACGTACAGATTTTTCTATTTGGATACTTTCCGTATTGATATGCATGTCATTAAAATAATTCATATACTCTTGACCAAAAGGGTCATCGCCGACTTTACCAATCATTTTCACATTCGCTCCAAGCTTAGCTGCAGCCACTGCTTGGTTTGCTCCTTTACCACCTGGCACAGTAAAAAATGATTCTCCCATCACGGTTTCACCCATTGACGGGTCTATACTTGTTACCGTGACTAGATCCATATTGATGCTTCCGATTACTGTAATCATCTAATCACTCTCCTTCTTCTGATTTAATGCGTTGTTGTTTCTCTTATTTTTAGTTCGGTCGGGAATACAATATGATCCTGACCTTCTTCCTTTCCGTTGATACGGTTCAAAAGCATGGTTGCTGCTTTTTTCCCCATCTCATATATTGGTTGAGCGATGGTTGTAATTTCTGGTGAAACAGTTTCCGTCCACTCAATTCCATCAAAACCAATGATTTGAAGTTCTTTCGGTACATTAATCCCGAGCTTTGTGCATGCCTTTAGGGCACCAACTGCCATCACATCATTACCTGTGAATATGGCATCAATGTCCTTCTGTTCGTGCAGGAGACGAAATGTAGCTTCTTGGGCTGTTTTCATTTGATAATGACCTTCACTTATATACACAGGTCTTTCTAGTGCCATCATGACATCTTGGTATGCTTTTTTCCTCAGTTGGGAATTGATAATATTTTCTGGTCCACTAATATGGGCGATTTTCTCGCAGCCATTTTCAACTAAATGCATAACTGCCCTTCTCGCTTCCTGATAATTATCTATCGTCACTGAGGGAATACTTTCATGGAACACACGGTCAAGTGCAACTACCGGGATCTGTAAATTGGCGAGATGGCTTTCATTCATATGATTGGATACAATGATTACGCCATCAATATAGTTTTCCGCCATTTTATTTAAATACATCAGTTCCTTTTCTAAATTGTCATCACTATTACATAGAAAAGTAGTATACCCTTGTGCTACTGTCACATCTTCCACAGCGCGGACAAGTTGTGGGAAGAATGGGTTTGTAATATCAGGGACAATGTACCCAATCATTTTTGACTGCTTTTTAAATAGGCTACGCGCTACATTATTAGGTCGGTAGTTAAGTGCTTTGATCGCTTCTTCCACTTTTGTTTGCGTTTCCTTTTGGACATATCCTTTTTTATTTATCACTCTCGATACAGTCGCAACAGAAACATTTGCATACTTTGCTACTTCTTTAATTGTGGCTATATGAATCATCACCTTACATTTGTTAATACTCTTATTATTAAACTTATATTAAAAGGTAGTATGTAACCCGTTACATATTAGACACTCACTATCTGAAGCGTTATTCTCTCATGACTAGGAAAGGCATGTAACGGGTTACATATTTCAGAAAAACTATTTTATTTGATATGTAACGCGTTACACACTCATCTGTAACCGTTTACACAAATTTAGTTTACCATCTATTAAAATTTTGTCAACTTTATTTTATCCCTCCTTTTTATAGAGAGGATTTCTGTTCTATCACCACTTGTTTATACGGTCCTTGAATGGTAACTTTCATGAGTTGCGCAGCCATATATTTAGCGGTATACGGACAATCATTTTTCAACCACCATATAATCACACCTAAAAACGCAGAAGCGTAGAAGCGTATGGCCATTTCTCTTGGTATAGTCAATAAGTCATCATCTGGTTGCATAACGGTCATGCCATCTGCAATAAATTCGCTCAACACAGCTGTTAGTTTATCACGAAAATGAGGCATTGTACTTTCAGACAGCAACACTCTATATATGTAATCATATGTGCCAATTTGCGCAAATAATTGAATAAAGCTTTCATTTGGTGATTCAGTATCATACGTCCCCTTACTTGCTACAAAAGAAGTCTTCATTGCTTCTTTTAACTCATCAATCATGTCATCTGTACTTTGCTCAAGCAAATCGTATTTATCTGTAAAATGGAGATAAAAAGTAGCGCGGTTCAGCATCGCTTTTTTTGTAATTGCCTGCACCGTTACTTTTTCAAAACCTTGTTCTTCTATTAAAGAAATAAGGGCGTCAGTTAACATTCGCTTTGTTCTTACTACACGGGGATCGACTTTTTCTTTTTTCGACATTTTTCTGCTCCTTGTATTAATTATTCTTATTTTTAAACAAATTTGTATGAACTGTTGAGTATACAACGATCTCAACTTTTTTGTTCATTGCTTCATTTTTTCATCAGTTGATATAATCAGATTATCAACGGATTGTTGATAAAGCAACTAGTTGTATTAAAAATCGTACGATATTGTCTAAGTTTTTACCAAATGGGGGTATATCATGAAAAGGTTAGAAGGAAAAGTAGCCATTATTACCGGAGCAGCTAACGGGATGGGTGCAGCAGAAGCAAAGTTATTCGCGAAAGAAGGCGCTAAAGTAGTAGCGACTGATTTACAAATGGAAACTTTAAATAAAGTGGTTGCAGAGATAAAAGAAGCAGGTGGTGAGGCGATTGCCCTTGCCCATAATGTGACGTCTGAAGAACAATGGCAAGCAGTTATAAATGAAGCCATTGAACAATTTGGTAAACTAGATATCCTGATTAACAATGCTGGTGTCGCTTCTCCCAAAACTCTAGAGGATATGTCAATGGATGAATGGAATAAAATTTTAGAAATCGACTTAAATGGTTGTGTAATCGGCATGAAATATGTCATTCCCGAATTAAAGAAAAATGGCAGCGGTTCCATTGTCAATATTTCTTCCATCGGCGGTATAGTTGGCATGGCAGGGACAAGTCCATATACAGCCGCTAAGGGTGCTTTACGAGTATTATCCAAATCTGCAGCAATAGAATATGGAAAAGAAAATATTCGAGTCAATTCTGTACATCCTGGGATTATTTCGACCCCAATGACAGCTCCTTCAATGGAATCTGCCTTACCGTTCTATCAAACTTATACGCAGTTGCCTTATTTCGGCAACCCTGAAGATGTTGCTTACGGTGTCCTTTTCTTAGCATCAGATGAGGCAAGATTTGTTACAGGTACAGAGTTAGTGATTGACGGCGGTTGGACTGCCATATAATAAAGCCTAATCTAAAAACGAGCCGTGACTGATTTCATCGGCTCGTTTCATTTAATATACTTTTGTTTTATTTTGTTTTGAACTAAGACCAGCATCTACAAATAATAACAACGCTGTAATAATATGCATAATCATTCCAACTACCGGAATCCAACCAATAATAGAAGTAATGATACCTGTGATACTACCGTACTTGTTTTCTCCAGCTCTTACGGATAGTACAAGTGTGATTACATGAAGGAAAAACATAACAATAAGTGGCACCCATCCATTTGCGAGGATAAAAATTCCTCCTAGAAAAGGAATGCCAAGAAATGCTTCACATGCACCTGTTATCCATTTTAGTATTGTTGATGTACTCAATTTGCCACATCCTTATTGCTTAATCTAATATTATTATACATTTATACCCACACATTCGTTTTAGAAAACATCCTCTATGGTAAACGTAAAATTTCCTTTTCCAAGAAGTCTTCATTTAGCGCACCTAATACTTTATTTCGAATAATCCCATCCGAATCAATGAAGTAACTAGTTGGGTAGGCAATCACCTCATAGTTATCTAAGACAACGCCTTCAGGGTCCATTGGTATGATGAAGGATAGTTCATTCGCTTTCACGAAATCAGCGGCATTTGTTTCGTTTCTTTCCGTTTTGGTCATATTTACAGCTATGACTTCAAATCCGTCATCTTTATATTCTTTATAAACTTTTTCCATATAAGGCATTTCTTCTTCACAAGGTCCGCACCAGCTTGCCCAAAAATTAAGTAATATTTTCTTTCCTTCATAGTCACTTAGTTGAAATGACTCACCATTCAGTGTTTCCAACTGGATTTCAGGTGCCTTCTGACCAATTTCCAGGCCAACAGCTACATTTTCAGGGTTTTCTATTTCCTCATATTGGTCAATTTGTACTTGTGACAATAAACCTTTGTCCTTTAGAATGGTCCGATCTACGATTAATAAAATAATAAGTAATGAAGCCGCAATGATTAAAAACTTTCTCATAGAACACCTCAACTTAGAACACTTTTCAAAACTGTCTTAATCATACTATAGTTGAGACAACTTTAGCGAATCTTTTACTTCAATGTTGAATGTTTTTTACATACATGATCAATAAACTATAAAAAATTAATTGTTCATCAGCGGGCAAAGGTTGATTCATCATTAAAAAGGGGGTGTTGTTTACCTTGAACGATTCCATCCATTCTCTCGGAATCCATCCTTTTTGTAATTTCCCAAGCTCCCTTCCATTCTCAGATTGAACCAATAGATTCATAAAAGTCCGTTCATACCTTAGCGTATAAGCTCGGCTATCTTTTTGACAAATAAAGCGTTTATTATTGTCATTGTGGAGAAGAATCGTATTACTGTTATAATCAATCTGGATATTGTGTTTTCGCACTGTAATTATTGCAAGCACCCTTTGATCAACAACTAAAGCATAGCGATTTCTATAAATCCAGCGGTCGACAAATGTAGGCAAAAACCAGCGCCACTTATGAAAAGCTAAATCACGAATTTCAGCAGCCGTTCTACCATCTCTATTAAATAATAATAATCTTAAATTCGGTGCTGGTAAAAAACCTATAAGAAATTCCCTTTGTGAAAATATATTTTTTTGCTTGCTATTTGTTGATGCATATGAACTTATCTTTGCTTGATTATTTGCTAACACATAGCTTTGATAAGACATCCCACTATATAAAACAAAGGGTAAACACCACCAAAGAAGCCCGCTAATCTCCTGAAAGAAACTATGATATATGACTAATATCCATAGTGGTATACACGCAACTAAACTACCATTAAGAGAGGCTTGTGCTGATTGCTGATAATATTGCTGAATATTCATGAACTTCCTACCCCGATTCTCTCAATAAATGTATTACTACCAATCTATTATAGAACGAAGGAAATCATGAGTAATATTCATTTTCACCGCTAAAAACCAAAAGAGAAAGACATTTCTCCTCTTCTATGGGAGAAGAGAATGATCTTTTTTCACCAAACTTTCAATTAAAATATAAATCTTGTTAAACTATCTTCTGCATCCTTATAGCCTTGCTCATAAAAGGCAGATAATTTTTTTAAATCTCTTTCCATTCTTCCCACATCAACCTTCTCAGGTCTAATAATCATCACTTGTCCTTTTTTTTCTTGCTCCTCTAAATATTCAACGGTTTCATTATACATTTTGTAACGATTCATCATTGCTCTTTGGAGCCCTGGATATTGTGGATATTTTCTTCGCAATAAAAAACTCATTCTTGATGGTTTTTTTCGGTAACCTTTGGGTCGTGTTAAAACAACAACAGCTTTATCATATCCATCTGCTTGTGCTTTTCTTATTGGTATGGAATCAGCAATACCACCATCAAGTAACATTCGATTATTAAAAGAAATTTCAGGTGCAATAAAAGGTAATGAACTTGACGCTTTTAAAAGAAGCAACAAGTTTTCCCCATAGTCTTTCTTCCCATAATAAACAGCTTCTCCACTCAGACAATCGGTTGTACCAATTATAAACTCACTTTTCCCGTGAGAGAACGCTTCATAATCATAGGGAACCAGCTTATTTGGAATTTCATCAAAAATAAAGTCCATACCAAATAACTGTTTAGATTTTCGATAATTTCGCAAGGAGAAGTATCTAGGATCAGATACATACTCCACACTTACCTTCTTGTTACGGCCCTTTTGTTTCGATAAATATGAGGCAGCATTCGCGGCTCCTGCAGAAACACCAATTACATATGGAAAAGTAATACCTTTATCTAAAAATAATTCCATTACACCAGCAGAGTATGCCGCTCTCATTCCTCCACCTTCTAATACAAGGGCTGTTTGATGTACATTCATTCTCACAACGAATCCTTTCTTATTAAAGTCCTTGTTCTATTATAACAAGCTTGAGTTGTCTATTCTACGAAAGAGAGGTACGCGATGAATGATAAAAATGCTGAAAAAACGAAAATAGCATTGTGTGCTCTGTCCTAGTGAATGCATATAAAAAAGTTTGCTAAGAAGCTATCCCACAACTTTTATTAAACACGGTCAGCTGTTCACGAATAATAATGTTATTTAATAATGTAGCGCAATGATTGTAATCTTGTCAGTTCTTCTTGATCTAACGGGGAAAGTTAATTGAATAAGTATGTATCAGAGAATCGTCATTAAAGTCGACCTTTTTCTTGTCACTGTTTCAGATAAAAGTATAACTAACCGTATGAATCAATTTCTAGTAATAAATTTTACTAATTGGAAAATAATAGTACAAAGAATGAGGGATAAAAGGAAATGCAGGGGAAACTTCGCTCGAGTCGATACCCGCTTATAGAGTCATGAGGTTTGGGAAGTCTTACTTTAGCTTTCGTGCCGGACACGGCACTGCTAAAACCAGTTAACTTTGTCCAAAATATATATTTTCTTATCTTATGAATACAGGCTGATCAAGCTAAGTCTTCTTTTTTAATTCTGTTTAAAGGGTGTGTAAGATTATGGAATTTTTTACTTCGCAGGAATCCTTAACTATTGTCCAATAGATGCTCCGGGCAATTGTTGGATTTGTGTTTTTCGTCATACTTGTCAAATTAATGGGTCAGCGTTCCCTTTCCCAAGTAGGACTTCTCGATTTTGTTATCGTGCTGATTATTGGAAATATTATTGCCCATCCGCTGTCCGATGAAGGGTTAGGTCTGGAAGGGTCGATGATTACAATGAGTGTTATTTTAATCTTGTATATAATCGGAATCTACCTAAGTTTGCATTTTAGACATTTTAGAAAGTGGTTTATCACCGATCCGATTCCATTAATAGAAAATGGAATGATTAATAACCGTAATATGAAACGTGCCCGAATTTCACTTGATGAACTGCAGACCGAATTGCGAATGAAGAATATTGAAGAAATCCAAAAAGTCGCACTTGCCTTATGGGAGCATGGTGGCAAGGTTTCCATCTTTCTGAAGACGGAACATTTGCCTTTAACAGCAGTCACATTTAGCAAACCAGTCAAACCTTTTTATTTTCCAAATACCGTTATAAAAGAGGGAACGATTGATTGTAAACAGTTGCATCAATTAGGCAGGGATGAAGAATGGATTCTTAAAAAACTTCAAGATACCTATCCAAATATAACCATCAAAGATATTCTGCTTGGTACCGTAGATGACAAGGAAGATCTAAGTATATTCCTATATAATTCCTGAGCTTCCTCATAATCTTATTTTCCTATGATCAGGTGCAACCGACAGTATGTTTTCCAATTTAAATAGCTGGAATTTTTTGTTTGCATAGCAAGAAGCAAAAATCGCGGACAATCCTTTTTTTCTTTGAAGAAGTTAACTAAAAGAAAATGTTGAGGCTAAGCTATTTTATAAGATGTTTTTATATTTATATAAGCGATCTTTCGACATGAATAAATATATAGGAGATGGCTTTTCTCTTTTTGATACACTATTATGAAGACAAAAAATAAATTGGTAGCACGAAAGCTTTTTCAATAATTTATAATATCGGTAGTGGATGGAAAATGTTTCAAACCCTAATTTCCCACAACTTTATTAAGCATTGTAATGCCGACTAATCCCTTTTTTTCATTAACATTATCATGCAATTATATACATTTAGCTATTAATGGAAGTGATTCCTTAACTTTTTTATAGATCATTGAAGCTTTTCTTGTTTCACTATCAAATTCTTGTATCTGCCTTAGTAATTCTACATTATGTAGGTGGATTTTTAGAAGTACATCATTCTTATTTATTACTGTTCCGTCCGATAAAGCTATTTTTTCCTTTGTACCTTGTTATACGAACACGCATAATGGAATGATATTTCAAAATTAAACGTGTTTATTATCTCTTTACATCAGCTGCCCTATCTTTGACACCCTAACCTACTTAAATCAAAGAATCACCGAATAAGCATTCCTCTATGAATGAAGCAATGATTTACTTTGTTCCTTATTAGTATATATTATTCTATAAGCCAATAATTCGGCTTACAATGGAAAGGCCAAAAAGAAAACACGAACATTGATTGGTTCGCGTCTTCTTTTTGGCCTTTTATATTTACTCGTTTATTAGAGGATACGGATGATAAACGGGATGCGATACTCTTCCCCTTCAAACGCCTTAACGGCTGCAATAATGGTAAATACGATAAATGCAATGCCAAATATGGCTCCTAATAAATAACCAATAAGCACTAACATCAAGATCGTACTAATGATTCCATAAACAAAGTAAGTAATGAGGAAGTTAAAATACTGTCTTCCATGATAGTCTACAAGCTTTGAGCTATCTTTCTTTATGAGCCAAATAACAAGTGGTCCTATAAATACAGTAAAGAAACTAATAATATAAATGCCCGCAGCAAGTATTCTGTCTGTTTGTGAATCTTTCATTGTTGTTTTCCCCTTTCTCTTATTCCTTCTTGTACTATATACCTATTTTACGAAGATTATTATAAAAAGTTTCAAAGTTTTTATTTTCAAATTTCGGTTCTTCTATTGGACAACTTGAATACATTTATAAAAAACGAGAGAGAAAACAAGTTGATCGTGAGTTCCCCTTATTTTACTACTAGGAAAAAAATAAACAAATAGGTGATTTATATGATGTCAAAAATTGAAGCATTTATTCTTGGAATCATTCAAGGGATAACAGAATTTCTTCCTATTTCAAGCACTGGGCATTTGTATCTTGGAAGACATTTATTTGGTCTTGATGAAGCAGGATTATTTTTAGATACCATGCTCCATATTGGTACACTATTAGCTGTCCTTGTTGTTTATAAAAATGAGTTACTAGAAATCATAAAAAATCCATTCGGAAAGTTATCTATGCTGCTTGTCATTGGTACGATTCCTGCTGTCTTTGTTGGTTTATTATTTAATGATCTATTTGAGACGGTCTCAAAAACCGGCGTCACCATTGGCTGGGAATTTATTATTACCGGAATCATTCTTTGGTTCTCAGATAGTATTAAAAATGGTGCGAAAAAAATGAAAGATATTAGCTATAGTGATGCATTATTTATTGGTAGTTTTCAAGCAATTGCGATATTCCCTGCTATTTCAAGATCAGGTTTAACAATCGCTGCAGGGCTCATCCGTAAACTTGATCGAGAAACAGCTGCATACTTTTCATTTTTACTATCTATACCGACCATAGCAGGAGGCATTGTACTGCAATTTGGAGAAATATATGCTGGCCATATTGAAGCTATTAGCTTTGGCAGTATGTTAATTGCCACACTTGCATCAGCCATTTTCGGTTATATTGCCGTTGTTTGGATGATTAATTTTCTAAAAAGAAAATCACTAAAGATATTTGCCGTTTATGTTTGGATTTTAGGATTAACAATCCTATTTATGCAAATGGCAGGCATTTTTTAAATTTATTCTCATGAGTAGGTTCTTGATTTCTACTCACTTTTTTGTCACTTTAACAGTGTATTTGCTAAGGATGAATTTTATTAGAAAAAGGACTGGATGCTGATGTCGACGATACTTTTTAAAAATGCCATTGTCTATCCCATTACTTCAAAGCCTTTCCATGGAGATGTATTAATAAAAAATCGTATAGTGAAAAAGATCGGAAAAGATATTCAAGATTTGCATGCACAAGTCGTTGATTGTTCTCATGGTTTTCTGTTACCTGGTTTTATTGATGTGCATACACATATTGGATTATATGACGAGGGGACTGGTTGGGCTGGTAATGATGCGAATGAGACAACACAGCCATTAACACCTCATATTCGGGCAATCGATGGCATCCACCCTTTTGATCCTGCTTTTCGTGATGCACTTAAAGCTGGGATAACTACTGTTCACGTAATGCCAGGCAGTGCGAATATTATTGGTGGCACCACATCCATCTTGAAAACGTACGGCAATAGTGTTGAAGAAATGCTTGTTAAAGAAACTGCTGGATTAAAAATTGCTCTTGGAGAAAACCCTAAAAAGGTTCATAGTCATAGCAATGAACATTCAATTACTAGAATGGGCATTATGGGGATGTTAAGAGAAGCTTTTTATAATGTTCATGCTAATCCAAATGAAGTAAACCTGCGCACATCCCCTATTATTAAAGCACTTACACAAGAAATACCTGTACGAATCCATGCCCATAGAGCAGACGATATTTTAACTGCACTACGATTTGCTAAAGAATTTCATTTAGATATTCGAATTGAACATTGTACAGAGGGTCATTTAATTACTCCTTATTTAGGAAAGAATCTACAAGTGAGCGTTGGACCAACATTAACAAGACGATCAAAAGTAGAGTTAAAAAACAAGACGTGGGACACTTATAAAATCCTCGATCAAGCAGGTGTCTCCGTTTCAATTACTACCGATCATCCTTATACACCTATTCAATACTTAAACATTTGCGCAAGTATTGCTGTTCGAGAAGGTTTATCCGAACAAAAAGCATTGGAGGGAATAACTATCGCTGCCGCTAAAAACTTAAAAATCGATCATATCGTTGGAAGCATTGAAGAAGGGAAAGAAGCTGATCTTGTACTCTGGAGCCATCATCCTTTTCATTTTCTAGCAAAACCAAAATGGACAATGGTCTCAGGCAATTGGGCATATACAAATGCGGTGGATAAATAAAATGATAAGGAGGCGATTTATCTTCAAATTGGAATTTCCGTCTCCTATCTTTGTCTAAATGATGATAAGGTTTCTTCACCATTTATCTCCAATCAATAAACTGTTTTCTATGTCCCTACCTCTCTTACCTCAATGTATGGTACCTTTTTCACCTTCTCATTTACTGGTTCCTTTTTGCAATTTTACCATTAGAATCCGGTATGCAAAAAATGGAGAAATTTGGCGAAAAATAATCTTAAAAATAAGGTAAAAAATCTATTCCCTTTTTGCTATTTTTTTAGTATTATACTTTCATAAAATAATATCTTTAGTCGATAATATCTTTTGTTTTTGGATATTGGGAAGGCAAATGGTGCGCCACCAGTTTACTGGTTCTAGTGGGTTCGATTCCCACCCCGAAATTTTTTAGTTACATTACAAAAAATTTCGAGGGTGGGCCTTTTCTGTCTTTTTGGCATGGAGTAGGTTTACTCTCACGTGGAGGGATAACCAATGCTGAAAAAACGTGACCTAAATGATTGTCAAGTTTTATTCGAATTGATGACGCACCCCGATGTCTTCCCTTTTGTGCGTCATAAAGCTCAATCTTATGAAGAACTGTTATTTATTACGAAACAAACGCTCGAAGCTGAGGAACAAGAAAAGCTCATCTCTCGTACCATTACAGATGAATGGAATAATCCAATTGGCACAATTAGCTTATATGACATTGAAAACCAAGCTGGTTTTCTTGGCACATGGATTGGTAAACCTTATCATGGTAAAGGTTATAATCAATTAGCCAAAGATGCTTTCTTTAATGAACTTTTTTATGATTTAAATATTGAAACTATTTTTATGCGCATAAAAAAAGAAAATATTCGTTCATTAAAAGCTGCCCAGAAACTACCTTATGCCATTTATGCCAATGAATCACGTAAAAGTTTGTATGATAAAATAAATGAAACTGGCCAGATTTATGATTTATTTGAAATTCCTAAAGATCTTTATTCTCTTCATATGCTTAGAGAAGGACTTACAGTGGAAGATACAACTCATCTAAAAGAAGCTTAAAAAACAAGGGAGCTTAATAGCTACCCTTGTTTTTTATTCGCTAAAACCTGTTGATAAATTTTTCTGACTTCATAGGTCTTGTAAAGTTCTAATTTCCGCAACTCTATTGGATGTCTATTAACACCAAATTCTTTTAGTTTTGCAATATACCAGCCTTTTGAACCTTGATAAGCCATCCTCATCTCTCCCACAGTCTTTTTAACAATATATGTGATAAGAATCGGAGACATGCTTATTGATGAAGGTTTTTTCCTAACACATCTTTTGCTCCAGTTATGGGAATGACACTACCCGTGATAAAACTAGATGCAGGTTCAATAAGAAAAGCAATCACCCTCGCCACATCCTCCCCTGTGCCAGGGCGCCCGACAGGAGTTCGATCATCTTTTACTGTACAGGCATCGTCTATATCACTCTCTTTCCACTTGCCAATAATATCCCCTGGACAAACCATATTTACTGTTATGCCATTTTCTGCTTCTTCTAAGGCAAGCGTCTTTGTTAATGAGACTACACCTGATTTTGCTGCAGCAAAAGCCGAACGATACATCCATCCTGGGGCAGTTTCAGCGCGATCAAAACCTATTGTTATGATTCTCCCCCACTTCCCCTTTCTCATGAGTGGAATGATGGCTTTTCCTAATATAAATAAAGCTTGTAGATTTCCATTTATTAAATAAGACCATTCATCTAAAGAGTATTCAATCATTTTCTTTTTTTCATGAATATATGGGCCCGCGTTATGTATCAAGATATCAATTGAATCTGTTTTCACTAATGATTGCTGTATGAGATGATTACATTCATCTTCATTCGTAATATCTGCTTTAATGGCAATATTTTTTGTCCCATATTTGTTAGTAAGGGCCTCACAAAGTTCAATTGCTTTTTGTTCACTATGTCTATAATTAATAATCACATTTACATTTTGCTCTGCTACTTTCCAAGCAATACTGCTACCGATACCGGTTGACCCACCAGTAATTAACGCTGTCTTTGTATTCACAAAACAACCCCTTTTAGTTAGAATTTTTAAAATTATTATTTAATTTTAATACTAATCACTATAAAGTAATGTTGCAAGTGTTTTGAATTGATGTTTTTTTAACGAAAATAGAAATGTTGCATAAATTAATGAATAGGCGATTATCATCATCGGAAAGATCATCTCTTTTTTTGGAAGGGTGAAAAGTGTATGTTCCCTTGGAATCAATTCCCATTTAATAAAGAAATGAAGTCCAAATTCGAAAAATTAAACCAAAAAGAAGTCAATGAGTATGTACAAGGGATGCTCGGAAAAGTCTTTCCGAATGACCTTCAATATTCAAACGAGCAAAAACAAGAAGAAACTCAACATACAACAGAAAATAGTCCATCACAAAGTAAATTAAGATTTCGTGTCTTGGAGACACATAAATATGTTTTTGTGCGAATAGAAATCCAAAAACGAGAATGGTTAAAGCAATTAAAAATGTATCATACAACCAATCAACTCATTCTCGAACATATTCCAAAAGACAGTGACCAAACACTTATTACATTACCGACTCTTGTAAATAAAAAAGGCGCTAAAGCAGACTACCAAGATGCCATTTTAGAAATCCAACTTTATAAGTTGATTGACCGGCAATTATCTGAAATACATGTCGATGACCATTAGTTAGGAGGGGAATATTATGTTACTACCTGAATACCCTAACGACATGCTTTCAATCATCAAAAATGGATTACCAAATATAAAAAAAAGAAAGAAGAAAGTCTTAATTGCAGGTGCAGGCATGGCTGGATTAGTTTCAGCCTCACTCCTTAAACAAGCGGGTCATACTGTCACTGTTCTAGAAGGGAATAACCGTATAGGGGGTAGAATCTACACGCTTAGGTCCCCTTTTACAAATGGAAATTATCTTGATATGGGTGCGATGAGAATTCCTCATACACATAAACTCGTATTACAATATATAGAAAAGTTTCAATTGCCATTATCCCGTTTTATTAATAGTCATCCAAACGATATTATTTATATTAATAATAGGAAGATTTCAAGAAAACAATACGAAGAAAATCCAAACTTACTTGATTTTCATTTAAATAAAAATGAGCAAGGAAAGACAGCCTTTACACTATTACAAGATGCCGTAGAGCCATTTATCACTCTCTATAATAATAGTACAGAAGAAGAAAAGAAAAAAATGATCTCAGAATACGACAAATATTCAATTGTCGATTTTTTAAAGTTTAACCCTTTAGCAACGCCTTTATCTTCAAATGCGATCAGATTAATTAGTATTCTCTTAGGTATTGAAGGGTTTCAAGAATTATCATTTATGTCGATTTTATCTAGTGTTCTCTCCCCACTCTTTCAACCTGATATCCAATATTTTGAAATAAGAGGTGGGAATGATCAACTTCCCTATTCCTTTCAAATGGAATTAGCATCGAACCTATTTTACAATCAAAAAATAGAAAGAATCAAACAAAGTAGTAATAAAGTAAATATATACGTACATGATACATATCAACATACATTTAAAACGTATACAGGCGATTATTGTCTTATTACCTTACCGTTTACTACACTTCAATTTATAGATTTACTACCCAAAAATAGCATTAGTCAAAAAAAATGGCAGGCAATTAGAGAATTGCAAAACATTTCTTCTATGAAAATTGGAATTGAGTTTATTAGCCCTTTTTGGGAAAGGTACAACTTTGGTCATGTCATAACTGATTTACCGATTCGTTTTAGCTATATTCCAAGTAGAGTAAATAATGATGCACCAGCGGTTTTACTTGCAAGCTATAGTTGGGGCAGTGACGCTTTATTATGGAATAGTTTGTCACAATCAGTTATTACGAGGGAAGTCTTGAAATGCTTAAGTGAAGTATATGGCAATATTGTCTATAAAGAATACCTTAGAACCTTTACATTTAATTGGAGCAGAAATTCATTTTCTGCAGGTTGTTTCACGTTATATGCACCAGGTCAACAAAAACATTTCGGTGAGGAGGTAAGTAAACCCTCAGGCAAACTTCATTTTGCTGGGGAGCATACATCCTTATTCCCTGGTTGGATTGAAGGAGCAATCGAGTCAGGTATTCGTGCAGCGGCAGAAATTCACATGAGGGAATAGTCATAATAAAAAAACGGTGAAAAAGCCATAAATAATACAAAGACCTTTTCACCGTATATGTTATTTAAGTAACAGTATATCCACCGTCAACTGTTACAGATTGAACCGTAAGTAAGCTTTACCCATCTTTACGCTCATATCAGCAATGACAACGTTTGCACATTTTTCACTGCATGCCTTGACATCTACATAGCCAATCACTGTAACACCACTCGTGATGATATGCTTTCGCGTAAGTTTATTTACAAATTAAACCGATGTAGCACCTTGTCCACCATCGATACGATAATATGAACCTGAAATAAATGAAGCTTTTTCTGATGATAAAAATACCATTAGATCGGCAATTTCCTCAGCTGTTGCATATCTTTTCATTGGTACAGAGCTTTCAAATTGTGTACGTGCATTCTCTGTTTGTTCAGGCATGGCGTTTGCTTCAATGGATCTCATCATTTGTGTATCTACACCAGATGGTGCAACCGCATTTACTCTGACACCATAATCTGCCGCTTCTAATGCAGCCGTTTTGTTTAACCCGATTACCGCATGTTTAGATGCAACATAAAGTCCCATACCTGGTGCACCTAATAAACCACCGTTTGAAGCCGTATTAACGATTGCCCCACCTTTTTGAGCTTTCATCACAGGTAAAACATATTTTAATCCTAAAAACGCACCGTAAACATTTACACCAAATACTGCATCAAAATTTTTCTTTGTTTGCTCATCTAAGATGGCAAAATCGCCATTGATTCCAGCGTTATTTATAAATGTATCGATACGACCAAATGCTTGTTGCGTATCTTCAACATATTTCTTTACATCTTCTTCTTTTGTTACATCAGCTGATAACAGTAAAATCTCCTCAGCATCAATAGAAGCAGCAGCCTTTTCTAATGCTTCTTTAGATAAATCTACTAGTGCGAGCTTAGCACCTTCTTTAGCAAAAGCTTTAGCTGCTGCTATTCCAATACCACCTGCGGCACCTGTAATTAGTACTACTTTGTTGGCAAAATTCATCTGATATTCCTCCCTTTTGTTTCATACAAAATAATCATACTACTAAAATTGTATATTGTCGACAATTTTGTTTGCTATAATAGGATGCCCAAAAAGTGGCATCCTTATTCTAACGTTTCTAATAAAAGAGCTGGAACTACATCCTTCGCTTCAGTAATCTTATTTTCCATTAGATTTTTGGTAATTAATTTCATTTTCGGATGAAAACGATTCATCGTATTCATTGTCCATTTCACTTGGGCAAACACCGTTAATATATAAACAGATTCATAATAAAATTTAGATAGTGCTTTATTATTCGCCACTTCAAAAAAGAATGTTGTTAAACCCGTGGATTTCATTTGATAACCAATGAGATCACCTGCAAGGAACGCTTCTTCCACAGCATTGAGTTTTAATTTTAACGTATCTTTCGTTTCATCATGCCATCGATTCGAAGTCATATCTAGTGCCATTTGAATGAGTCCAACCATGACATGTGTATATTCTTTAATATCTTCTGTCGTAAAGGATTTTACAACTGTCCCTTTTCGATGAATACGCTCGACAATATTGTCTACTTGAAGTAAATATAATGCTTCTCTCACTGGAGCTCTGCTTGTTTTTAGCTCCTCTGCTATTTTCTCTTCAATAATTTTATCTCCAGGAATATAAGAACCTTCCATGATTTTCGTTAATATGTATTTGGCAATTTGTTCAGGAAGCGATTCACCAAATCGCTGTTCATTATTAAATAAAAAATCCTTCAAACCATTCACTCCGATGTTTAATTACTCTTTATTTATACATTATATCATTTAATTAGAACGATTTGGAAATTTAATCAGAATTGGATGAATAAGCCGTCCGGTATATAGTTGTAATCAGATGGTTGTAAAAATTAATTTGGTATCCATCAAATTCATGCACATAAACTCAAACTATATTGGTAGATATTCATAAATAAACCTCACTTTGCTACAATAAGTCAAATCATAAAGTCTGAATATGCATTTGTTTTATAGAGGAATAAGAAAAAGATGAGCAACGTCTGCATCATATGATACAGGTGTTGCTCATCTTGAAGGATAATTTAAGCATATTTATCCGATGATTATTTACCGATGAACATTTGAGTCCAGTAATTACCGTTCTCAACATAACCTACTCCAAGGTGAGTATAGCTAGAGTTAAGAATGTTTTCACGGTGACCTTGGCTATTCATCCAAGCTTGTACTACTTCTTCTGGTGTTTGTTGACCTTGGGCAATGTTTTCACCTGCTGAAGTATAAGAAATACCAAATTGTTTCATCATATCAAATGGAGAACCATATGTTGGGCTGTTATGATCGAAATACCCTTTTGCTTGCATATCACGAGATTTTTCACGCGCTACCTTACTAAGCTCCACATCAAGTTTTAATGCAGGAAGACCAGCATTTGCACGCTCTTTATTTGTTAAATCAAGTACTTGTTGTTCATATGCACTAACTTCAGATGAAGCTTCTTCTGATGGTGCTTGTTCTTCTTCAGTTACTTCTTGCTCTGGTTGTTTTTCTGGTTGTGCTGCTTCTTCAGCTGGTTGTTTTTCTGGTTGTGCTACTTCTTCAGCTGGTTGTTTTTCCGGTTGTGCTGCTTCTTTAGCAGGTTGTTTTTCCGGTTGTGCTGCTTCTTCAGCTGGCTGTTCCGCTTGCTCTGGTTGTGCTGCATGCGCTTTACCTTGTTCTAATGCTGCTTGTGCTTTTTCTTTCGCTTGACTTAAGATATTTTGAATATCCTCTTGATTCCAATTTACATTATATTTACCGATGCAATCTTGCATCACTTTATTAATATAATCTTGGTTTAACATATTAGAAGTTTGATAGACAAAAGCCTTTGTATCTACTTTTACTTGAGCTGGCTCTGCCGCTTCTGCCTTGTTTAAACCTGGTGCTGATACTAGTAATGCAGCTGCTGCCGCTACTGAAAAAATAACTTTCTTACTCATAATCTATTTCCTCCCTAATGGATGTTTTTTGTTGTTTCTTGCTGTGACATAATCATATCATAGGTTTTTTTGTAATATTTTTGGGAGGAAATAGCAATGAATTATTCTTGTATGGTTCTATCTAAAAATAGAAAGAAAAAACGTTATGATTAGTAGGTTTGTTTGATTTTTAGAGAATAGGTTTTTTTATCATTAATTGGTAATGACACTATCGTGTTTCCATTTATATACTAGAATACTATACTTGACAACTTAAAAAAGCCTTTTTCTCTTTTACGTTTATTACATGAAGGTAACATTCGTGATAATTATTATGCAACTATAATGAAATGATATCAAAGCCTTAAAACCTTGATATAAGGCGGTTTGTAGCATATAAACCTATTTTCATTTGCCTATTGAAGAGGAAGGGAAATACATCCCTATCCTTCTATATAAAAGGCCACTCTTCTTCTTATAGAAAGAGTAGCCTTTAAAAATTAATGATCATTTACCATCGGAAGTATAATTTGTATCGTTGTCCCAATATTGTATTCACTTTGAATAAGCAAGCGCCCTTCATGTAAATGTACGAGTTTCTCCACAATAGCTAACCCAAGCCCTGTACCTCCATCAGCTCTTGTCCTTGCTTTATTCACTCGGTAAAATCTTTGCCGGATTTTATCTAAGTCTTCTTCAGGTATCCCAATCCCAGAGTCTTCCAATTGAATACAACAGCCATCTTCTGTTTGGAAAAGATCAAGTAGTAATGTGCCCTCATCAGTATATCTAATCGCGTTATCAAAAATATTTTGCATAATTTGTTCGATTCTTCCTTCATCTGCAATAATAATGATATCAGGATCAAGATCTACTTCTATAGATAAGCCTTTTCTTTTAATTCGCGGACTATACTTTTGCACGACATCTTCCAAAAGCTGGGCTAGGGGTATTGGCGCCTTCACCAAACGATAGTCATCAGTTTCAAGTTTTGACAAATCTAATAAATCACCGACAAGTCTCTCCATCCGAGTTGCTTCCCGATAAATGAGTGCAAGGTATTTTTCGTGATCTTCTTCATTTGTTACAAGACCTGACTTTAGTGCATCACTATATCCTTTGACATAACTAATCGGTGTTCTTAATTCATGAGACACATTAGCAAGAAATTCTCTCTTTCTATCATCTTCTTTTTGAATAGATGTGGCCATTGAATTAAAAGCACTAGCCAGTTCACCAATTTCATCTTGTTGATTTGTCGATAGTTGCACATTGTAATTCCCTCTAGACACTTGTTCAGCTGCTAACTTCATTTCCATTAACGGGCTAGTCATTCTTTTAATGAGGAAAGTACCTGTCATAATGGCGAATAGAAGAAAGATGAACGCGGCAAGCATCCAAAGATAAGCGAAATCCTGTGTAATATCAGAAATTTTCTCTAACGGTAAATAAACATATATAATACCAGCGAGACGATTATCATCTAATAACGGGATAATGACACCCATAATACGAGTATCAAACCTTTCTTCAAAACCCGTTTTGTAAATTGGATTTCCTTTTAATAATTGCTCTCGTTCTTCTCCGTTAATGAGCGAATCATATTTCATTTCAAATGGAAAGCATGCGCTCAATTCCCTAGCATTATCTACCATGATGATATCGGTTTCTGATTTATCATTGTACCAAGCTACTTTTTCCTTTAAGTCTGTACTTATTTCTCCACCTTTGTAATCAGACGCTAAGGCTAATCCTTCTTCTAATAATGTATCTTCTACATTTTCGACATATAATTTCTCATAAAACAGATAAGATAATATGTAGGAATAAACAATTGTGATAAGTATCGCTATCGTCACCGTTAACCATAACTTTTTGGCTAATGTGTCGGTAAGGTACTTCATTTGTCTGGTACCTCTAGTTTATAACCTACCCCCCATACGGTTTGAATGTAATCTGCTATACCTAATTTCATCCTTAATGTTTTAATATGGGTATCAACCGTTCGTAGGCTACCATCATATTCAATTCCCCACACATGTTCAAGGAGCTGCTCCCTTGAAAGAGCCTGGTTAACATGTTGAATTAAATAAGAAAGCATTTCAAACTCTTTTAATGTTAAAGATATTTTTTCCTCTTCGACAAGGACTCTCCGCGCTTTTTTATCTATTGATAACTTTCCTATTTTTATTTGCTCTGATTCTTGTTTCACTTTTCCAGATCTCCGAAGGACTGCATGTATTCTAGCAACAAGCTCTCCTGGACTAAGTGGTTTAACAATATAATCGTCCCCGCCTAATTGTAGCCCCTTCACTTTATCCCATTCTTCTCCTTTTGCCGAAAGAAAAATGATTGGAATATCTGAATTAGTACGTATTCTTTGACAAACTTCATATCCATCTTCATTTGGCATCATAATATCTAAAATGACTAAATCAATTTCAGCTTCCTTCAATATCATGTAGCCCTCTTCACCACTCTCTGCTGTAAAGCATTTAAATCCCGAATTCTCCAAATACATCTCAATCAATGTTCTCATATCTGGTTCATCATCAATAATTAATATATTTACTTTTCTCATGAATCCTCGTTCTCCCTAAGCAAAATTTGAAACGGACCTTCGCCTACATCTACTGATCCTTTCAGTTTTATTGTTTCTGAATCGATAAATTGTAACTCAGAGCTATCATACCCTGCGACTAATACTATATCGCTAAAGGTTTCAATTGTGAAAGGGTTGGCTGTTACGCTCATTTCACCTATTACTTCACCAGCCTCATTTAACTTATACAGCAAATTGGTTCCATGGCTCACAACAAATATCGACTCATCAGCTTTGGTAAAATCGACTGGCATCGAAGGAACACTAATTTTTCTTAATGCTTTTCCGGTCTCTCTATCATAAACATGTACATATTTTTCAATATCTAATCCTTCACCATGTCCACCAACCCATATTTCGTTATCTAATGGGAACAAACCTGTTGCATGTGTATGTATTTCATAGTTTTCTTTTATTTCCATTCTTTCCAAATCAATACTTGTAAGAAGATTTTCATCAAACCCTATAATGATGAGTTCATCCCGAGCTTCATCATGTTTCATCTCGAGTGGTCGATCAAAGATATCAATATGACTCGTTTCTTCTCCATTACTATTAAAAAAACGGACGCTATTTTTTCTTTCATCTAAAGCAACTATTGTATCAGGTCTTAGTTCCTCAACATCTACAACACCCTCACCAATTGTCCACTGATGAATCAGTTCCCCTTTAGATAATGAATAAAGATCAATGGTGTTTAACTTTTCACCATACAGTAACAGAGTGTCGCCATCTGATAGTACACTTCCTCCTGTGTATGCTTTATTGACCTTCCATGAACCAATGTTTTTTTGCGCCTGTATGTCTATAAATGATAGGCTCATCTCCTTAATATTTACTGTTATCGCAATATCCCGCTCAGCTGGTATATTAGTGAATTCTTCTTGTCTACAACCAGTTAAGAAAGAAGAAATCAGTAAGAAAAATATGAACGCCTTGTAATAACGCATATAAAGTTTCTCCCCAGTTTTAATGTTTTTATAACTCAAGGATACCGGATGGTTGTGTTAAAAGTGTGAAAACCTTCAATCGAGTGTATCGAAAATTTCAAAATGTATATCAATGAGTGCGACTTTCATATCAGAAGAAAGTGAGGAGTCAATAATTCTTTTAATCGCAGCAATTAACTTTTTTTGTTTATCTTTTCTTACTCGTGGGTGAGCATTTTCATCTCTTAATTCTTTTTCTATTGCTATCATTAACACAATATCCGGATTTTCTTCATCTGTTGCCAGTGCTCTATTTTTCCATAATGAACGGTAGCTTTGTAAAAGATCCTTACTATTCATTTTAATTCACTCCTCTCATATTGAATCTACTTGATTCATACATAAATTTCAATTGAACGTTAAAAATAAAAGTAATTCATTAATAGGAAGGGGCTAGTCTATGACTACACCATATTGCTGTCCATCATGTAAAACTAATCGTTCACGCTTTAATATTATTGAACAACATCCGCGTTCAGTTAAGCTTGATCCACAATCAGGCTCTGTACTGGAAGAATACGCAGCAGAAAATTTAACTGCTTTCCATTTAAAATATAATGGTCCAACAGTAAGAATTCAATGCGGTGCATGTGGCCTAATAGAAGATGAAAAAACTTTTATTAAGTTTGGAGAAAACCAATAAAAAATAAGGGTGTAGTAATGAAGAAAGCGTTCAAAATCGATACGATTAAGAACGCTTTTTTTATCTTGTTATTTCCCTATCTCATTTAAAGTCAAATGCGATTTTTCAACAAAAAATTCTTAGCATCGACCTGCCATGGATCAAGTGGAGAGAATCTTACTAAACGAATGGAACCCCGATAGCTCTTCTTGCCTTTATTCTTTATATACCAATCCACTTGAATGGGAAGATTAACTACTAATGCAGTATTTCCTTTCTCTAAGTGACCAATTGAAGTTAACTTTACATTTTCAATCGAACGAATCGCTTTGTCATCTATCTTGTTTAATGCGACAAGAGACAGGAGATAAGCATCTTGTTGTTTCAAGCCTGCTATAAAGGCAGCTGATACTTTTTCCGGATCAGATATTGCCATATACTCATCAAGTTTACCTGCAGCTTTGAGAATCATCAATTTATGAGATAAATCCATTGAATTGGTACGATGTGTCGTACTACCAAAAAAATGAATACAAAAATGACCTGGAAAATTATTCGATAAAGCACCTGCCCCGTGTGGCATCCCGTGCATGGAAGCAGCAATCCATTCTCCATCACTAATGACGATAATTGCTCTTCGCTTCCAACTCCATTTTCCATTATAAATTTCCTTCATTGTCTTTGTATCTTCTTTCGTTAATGGTTGAACATCTGCATGCTCACTACCAGCTCTTCGTTGGACATCAAATCGCTTACCAGTATCGACATCTAGCACGGTAAACTTCTTAAACTTCGGTAAATGTTCTTTCGCTTCTTTCCAAGGCAACATCTGGATAGGTAATCCAATTTCATCATCCACCATACTATACATCTTTATAGGGGACACTAAATAAAGCATTAAAAACAGGGAGACAATGCTCAACTTTTTCATCTTTTATCACTCTTCTTTATTAGGTTTCATCGTAAAGTTTGCCTAAAGATGAGCATTTATATGTATAGTAACTTTTGGATGGATTTGTCCATATGAAAAACAATAACAGAGTAGCTTCTAGAACTTGTTAACAGCTAAAGGCTTGGACTGTATTCCACAAAAAAACTGAGTAAGAACAAAATCCTACTCAGTTTATTTTTAATCAATTTATTCTTTTGGTTTTTCTAGAGATTGTAGTCCGCTTTCGATTTTATCCCAATCAATATTTTCTCCGATGAATACCATGTTTAAAGGAATATTCATATCTTCTTGAAAATATACAGGCATCCCGTATGAAAATTGGAAAAGCTGTGGATAGGCTAAAGATGAGAACTTAATATATCCCTTCATTCGATAGAGCGTGTCAGGTAATTCCCTCAAAAAATCCTCAAAAGCAGAGCGATCTACAGCTCCTTTAAATTGATAAACAAAGGTGCTCAAATGTAAATCTGTGCCAATCCTGCTGCTAGATTGTTTTTCTTTCGGCAGTAAGGACAATTCTCTTATTCGTTTAATTGGTACTTTTGCATTTTTTGTTAACAATGTAAAAGCTGTCGAATTAATACTTTGAACTTCTTGGATGACATTTGCTTGTTCATCTTCAGATAACAAGTCAATTTTATTAACAAGTAGGCAATCTGCATGTCTAATTTGTTCAACTAAAAGCTGTAGCACTTGCGGTGTCAATTGTTTTCTGTGTAGCCATCTTGCACTATCAAGGATTGAAATAATACCTTTAGGGACAATTGAGTTAGCAAAAAGTGGTGAAAGCACAGCATCTAAGACTTCCACTGGATGTGCTGCTCCTGTCGCTTCGATATAGATGACATCTGGTTTTTCAAGCGTTAATAAACCTTGTAACTGTCCTTCTAATTTGTCTTGAATGGTACAACAAATGCAGCCATCCAATAATTCTTTTAATGGAATGTCCTCATCTATTGCATCTGAATCAATTGATACTTTTCCTAATTCATTCATTAAAACAGCCACTTTTCTACCGTTCTCTTTTTCATCCTGTAGCAACTGCTTTAACAGTGTTGTCTTTCCACTCCCTAAAAATCCAGCTAATATATAGATCTCTGTACTCATGTTTATTTTTTCCCCTTAAAGTCTATTCTGCAATTGTCTCTTCAATCATATTACTGAGTTTGTTTTTTATTATTTCATACGTATCGTCGGTGATATAACCTATTTTTTGGAACTCTTCTTGCTTACATTTCCATACGGGAATATAACCATGTGGG
Source organism: Cytobacillus sp. OWB-43 (assembly GCF_034651445.1). Classification (NCBI taxonomy): domain Bacteria; kingdom Bacillati; phylum Bacillota; class Bacilli; order Caryophanales; family Bacillaceae; genus Cytobacillus; species Cytobacillus sp. OWB-43. Next base: position 1,336,312 of record NZ_JAYEFF010000001.1, read on the forward strand.
AAATATTCATCCTCTTCTTCTAATCCTACTTCAATAAAAGATTGGTAGTCGCTTTCTAAACATTGATCATGTTGTGCTTCTTTTCCTTTTTTACAGCGAATGAATTCAATCACCAAGTGTTCATGTTGTTTGTAATGTCTTAGCATTTCAGCGATTAACATTTCACAAGTTTGTTCGACCTGAACGACCTCCTTCTTCATATTATCATTCATTTGAACAATCTGCCTCATGGAAACCACCTCTTTCATTGAACCATTGTAAAGGATAGAAGAGAATGGCACAAATATTACGGTCGCCCATTGACCTCCGTGACATTCTTCTCTTTGAAAAACTGCCTGAGAGCGGAGATATTTTCTTCATAATCCATATCTAACACAGCGCCAGCATGTGGAGAATTTTTGTCAACAAATGAATCGTCTACCGGAATCCGCATTGTCTCTATATCTGTTATTGGATTCAATAATACAGAGGTCGCCATCGCAAACATCTGATCAATATGTAAATCTGTATCAACATTTGCCATAATCATTTTCATCATTTCAGGTGATTTGGCGATTCCTTCAATAGATGTCATATGGTTTTTTAGTTCTTCCTTTAATAAAGCAAGCACTTCCTGTTGTCGCTTTACTCTTCCATAATCGTATTCATCATCATGACGAAATCGAACGTAATCTAATAGTTGCTCACCATTCAAAAAGTTTTTACCTGGCTCAATGTTCATATTCATATCTTCAATCATTGCTGCAGGAACATCAACTTCCAGTCCATTTGGAGCAACAGTATTTAGGATATTTGCAAATCCTTTAAAGTCAATGACAACTGAATGATCAATATTTATTTGAAAATTTTCTTCGATTGTTTGTGAAAGTAATTCCGTTCCTCCTAAAAAATAGGCATGATTCAATTTATGGTATCCTTTTTCATAATTCGGAATTTCTACATAGCTATCACGCATAATAGAGACTAGTTTAACTCTTTCTTCTTTTGGTTCATACCGAGCTAACATAATTGTATCAGATCTTGAATCTGTTTCTCCTCTAGAATCAACACCAACAAGTAAAAATGTTTTTGGTTCTGAATTGTTCCATGTTGTTCCCTTCTCCTTTTGACGGTTATCTTTCTCAGATATGCCAGATGAACATGCTGCTAATAGTAAAGCTAACAAAATGATGACATATTTTCTCACGGTTCATCCTCCTTATTTTTCCTTATTCATTCATTGTAGGGATAGATGAACAACTTTATACTTTAAAAAAGAGGAAATAGTTTTTTACATTTTTTCCTTCCTAGAGTAAGAGCGGTTTCTCATAAAAAAAGAACAAACTAACAACCCATATAACGCGTGTTGTTAGTTTGTTCGGTGCTTATCAACTTAATTTCTTTTCAACTGTCACAATCACTTCTTTTTTAATTCCTGCTGAAAAGAAAATGATGCTACATAAACAAATGACGGCTATCACAAAGAAGGCAATCGTTCCCCCGCTGATACCAATCAAGTATCCACCAATCATTGGGCCTATAAAACTTCCTGTATTCCTGAACTGAGCAGCACCAAAATACGTGCCACGTAATTCCTCTGAAGCTAATTGATCAATTAATATACTACTTGCTGGAAACGATAATATTTCTCCAAAGGTGAATAAGATTACACCGATAACTGCCATTATCCAATGAGTGGATATAGCAAAAAAGAATAACCCAATAGCTACAAGAGCCGAACCAATAATCATAGATTTTAAAGGGCGAACCTTTTCCATCAGTTTTGCAAAAGGTAATTGTAATATAATTACAAGGATGGCATTAATGGATAAAAGAAATGAATAAATGACGACTCCATTCTCCAATCGATTATCAAAGTGTTGTGGTAAGTTAGAATCCATTTGCGAATAACCTATCGCAAGTAAAATACCACCTAGAATATAATACAATAGCGACCTATCCCTCCTAACAATGTGAAAGGCAACAGGCAAAGTAACATTTTCTTTATTCTCCAAACGAGGAACAGGCTGAATCGTAAACAATAAAATGAGCATATATGCTAAATAAATACCACCAGTAATATAAAAAGTGAGAGTCGCATTTGTTAATGCTAATACAGCCCCGATTAATGGGCCAACAGCTGCCCCAATATTAATGGCGACATATCTTAAGGAAAATACTTTCATTCTTTGTTCCTTTTTTGTTAAATCGGCCATCAATGCTTGTGCAGTTGGTTCAAAAAAGGAATTACACAAACCCAGTAAAGCATTGAGTAGCAAAAAAGCAATAGCTGAGGAGGACAAAGCAAAGCCAAAATAAGCGCCTGCTGTACCTATTAATGCAACAAGCATAATCGGCTTTCTTCCAAATTGGTCAGATAAATGGCCCCCTATAAAACCACCTATTGTCGACATTAATGGACCCATCCCGATAATGAGGCCGATTAAAAACGAAGGATAGTCCTGATTGACTAAATATATAGATAAAAAAGGCAACGTCATAAATGCTGCCCCACGAGATAAGATTGTACCAACTAGTAAAATCCATATCGTGCGATGAAACTGATTATAATAATCTTGTAATCGTTTAATCATGTTGGTTATCCTTTCTATTCTTTTACAATCCGCCCTTTAACTAGAAACAAATAAGATAATAGAGCTAAGATTTCTGCAATAGCAATAATAAATGCCATTGGCCATGAAGAAGATTCACCAGCTATTCCAACTAACGGAGCGGCCATACCACCAAGCAAGAACGTCATTAAGCCAATTAAGGCCGAAGCACTACCAGCATTTTCACCTTGTGAAGCCATTGCCAAGGAAAAAGTTGATGTATTAACTACTCCAACAGCAGAAACAACTAAAAATAACGGAATTAGAACACCCCAAATACCTAGATGGAAAATTTCACTTAGAAGTAATGTAACCCCTCCAACTAAAGCAATCATCAATCCACCTACTAATAAAATTCCCTCATGTATTCGCTCTGAAAGTTTTCCCGTTAATTGACTGCCTAAAATAATGCCAATTCCATTTATTGCAAAACAAACACTAAACATTTGCGGAGAAAGACCATAAATATTTTGCAATACAAAGGGAGATCCAGAAATATAAGCAAACATTGCAGCACCAACAAAACCTTGAGATAAAGCGTATCCCATAAATTTACGGTCTTTTACGATTTTTCCGAAACGGCTAAAGGAAACAAAAACGCCTCCATTTAACCTCTTCTCAACAGACAAACTTTCTTGTAATGAAAAGATAACCAGTAATAAGCTAAGAAACCCGATTAATGTTAAAACAAAAAATACTCCTCTCCAAGAGGTAATCGTTAATAGTTGGCCACCAAAAACGGGTGCTAAAATAGGGGCTGCCCCGTTTATTAAACTAAGTGTGGCAAAAAATTTAGTTAATTGTGTACCACTGTATAAATCTCGAACTACGGCTCTTGATATAACAATTCCTACAGCCCCGGCTAATCCCTGAATAAACCTTAATATGATGAATAATTCAATGTTTGGAGAGGCCATGCAGGCAACTGAAATGAGACAGTATAAAATAAGTCCAAATATTAACGGGCGCTTACGGCCAACCATATCACTAATTGGCCCGGCAAAAATTTGTCCTAAAGCTAAACCAACCATACATGCTGTTAAGCTTAATTGTGCATAGGATGCACTTGTTTGCAGATCATCTGCTAGATTAGGTAATGCCGGAAGATACATATCCAAGGATAATGGCCCAAAAGCAGATAACAATCCGAGAATAACTGCCAGCATGAGACGCTTACTTCTACTTTCCTCCTTATCGTTACTTAATTCACTCGTTTCGTGCATCACACATCCTTCTTTCCATCTTCTATACAATTTTAGAATATTGCTAATTTACCATAAAACCTTTAAAAAAACATCAGTCTTTTTTAAATAAATTCGTCAAGCGAAATAAATATTTTAAATTTATATTAAAGCTCAACAACTAAAGCCTCCGTTTGCTATTTTCTATTTAGTGCTAATCTCGGGCTATCTAAATGACAAGTAAACCCTCTTTTGCGAGGCGTTTCACATAATTTGTCTTTCAATGAAGCGTAAACTCATCATATTCTTTCTCAGTCTTAAAATTAACTGTCAAAACTAACATCTCACAAAAAAAAGAAGCATATCAATTGTTGATTTTGATTAAAAAAAGAAACGACCATAACCCTTATAAATTAAAGGGTTATGGTCGCTTAAACGATTTTCACATGTTGTATAGAAGCTAGAATGAGTTATTTTTTCATTTCTTCTTTTAAAACTTCTATTGCTTTTTTGATTTGAGTATCGTTCTCTAGAAGCTTTTCACGTAAAGCTTCCATTAGTTTCACGGTTGTTTCACCTTCAATGACTCCAGTTTCATCCAATTCATTATCCTTTTGGAATGCTTTCACTGCAGCTTCTGTCTCTTCATCAAAGAATCCATCATTTTTATCAAGCTCATATTCCAGTGCCTCTAACATCTGCTGTGCTGCCTTAATTTGACTTGATGATTCCGATTTTTTTAATGGTTTCTCAGGATTAATATAAGGCAAGGAAGCATATTCAGGCAAGGAAACTTCATAATCAGGCTCAATACCTTTTTCATGAATCCAATTTGCATCTGGCGTTAACCATTTTTCTGTTGTAAATTTCATATTTGAGCCGTCAGTAAAATCTTGAGCACGTTGTACAGTTCCTTTACCAAATGACTTTTTACCGACTAGACTTACATCAGCTGATTCATGAACGGCAGCTGCTAATATCTCAGAAGCACTAGCACTACCTTCATCAATAACTACTACTAGAGGCGTCTCCATTTGCTTGCCATTAGGAGCTTGCACGGCCTCCCTATTCCCATTACGATCTTCAATTTGGAATAAAATTTCGCCTTCAGGTACAAACAAGCTCGAAATTTCAATTGCTTGATCTAATAATCCGCCAGGGTTTTGTCTTAAATCTAAAACTAGACCCTTCATCCCTTTTTCCTCTAAATCATTTAATACATCAACGAGTTCTTGCGCTGTATTTTCAGAAAAAGAAGTGATCTGAACTTTGGCGATATCATCTTCTAACATTTCGCCATATACCGTTTCAAGAGGAATTGTATCTCTCGTAATTGTTACATTCATCGGTTCACTGTTACCACCACGAGCAATTTCCAGTTCTACTTTGGAACCTTTTTCGCCTCTTATTAATAGGACAGCTTCTGAAGAACTCATTCCTTGCAAGCTCTTGCCATCAACAGAGACAATTTGGTCATTTGGTTGTAGACCAGCATCTTCTGCAGGTGAACCTTTTAATGGTGAAACAATGACAATTTGTCCGTCTTGTTCTGTAATTTCAGCGCCAATTCCTTCAAAAGAAGAGGAGATGCTTTGATGGAAATTAGCAGCTTCATCTTCATTCATATAATCAGAATATGGATCATCTAGAGAATCTAGCATCCCATTGATAGCTCCATTAATTAATTCACCCGAATCAATTTCTTGGAAATAATTTTCGTTCAAGGAATCATAGGCTTTATATAACTTTGAAAATTCACTTCTTTCATTCGTTCCTACATTTACGGCCTTCTCATCACCGAAAGACAATGCTAATGTGGTGATTCCAGCTGTAACAAAAACGAGGATGAATACAAGCATAATAAACGGGAATAACTTCATTTTTATTAGCTTAGGCTTATCCTTTACTTCCTGTTTTTCTTCATCATTATTTACTTCATTAGACAACCCTTTCACCACTTTCATCACTGTAAGCTGTGATGCTTACTCAAGTTTAAGATTCTTTATTGGCGTTATCGGTATCAATAACTGTACTACTGTAATGAAAATTATATCTTATTTCTTTGGAAAAGAGGAAGATTTTTCTTATGTATTCCTTTCATCTCAAGAATTCAAGCTTCTTTTATTATGTATCGATTAAATGGGGAAAGTCTTCTTCTACAAAGTGAATCTCATTTGTTCACTTCTAATTTCCCCAAACCCCACATAATCATTACATAAATGATGAAAGGAGAATGAATGCATGATTCCTGGTATATTACTATGGTGCTGTTTTGCTTTATCTATTATCTTTCTTATCTCAGGAATATTTAATCATTCTTATGTTCAAGCATTATTAAGTTTCGTTTTATTCCTGCCATTGAGTTGTTATTTATTTCGTATTGATCATTTTTTTCAATACTTTTTTCTTTTCCCTATTATTCCATTAATCGCTTTTTGGTACATTTTTATGAAGAAGCGTACTTAAATTTCTTTTACAGACTCAAAGTATTCTTCTAATGTTAGATCTTTCTCAAAAATGACTTTCGCTGCTTCTTTTCCAACATAGCGAAAATGCCAAGGTTCAAATTTGTATCCTGTTATTTCTTCTTTACCTTTTGGATAACGTAAAATAAAGCCGTACTTATGTGCATTCTCTTTTAGCCATTTACCTTCTGTTGTATCTTCGTAATCTTGAGTTAACGTGTAATCGACTGAAGGACTTGAAATATCCATCGCTAATCCTGTTTGATGTTCACTACTTCCAGGTAGAGCAACTGCTTCTGAAGCTTTTTCCTCACCTACGCTATTTACCTCTGCTTGGAAAACTGCTTCCTGCCGATCATATGAACGATACCCCGAAACAGCAAATAACGCTATTTTTTCTTTTTTAGCTGCAGAGAATAATTCTTCTAATGCATCTGCGGCTTCTTTTCTAAGGTAACTTTTTTCAATATCTTGATCTCCGAAAGAATATTCAACATCTGCACGAACAAGATCTTCAGGAGCATAATCTGCCGGTAAAGCAAAGTCTTTATTCACCATTACCATCAAGTTTGTTGGGTTTGCTATTGTTGGTTTTCCATCCACATCTTCAATTTGATTAAAAAATTGAGAAGCTAATGTTAGGTCATCTTCATTTTGTTCATCTTGTTCGGGAGGTTGTTCAGTTGGATTGTTTTCTGTTTCTTGCTGATTGTCCTCTTCTTTTTCTACAGGCTCATCTACTGAAGTTGGTTCCGAATTAGATAGAAAAGGTATTTTTTCTAAATAAGGATCTAATTGACTGCAGCCTCCAAGAAAAAGAGCAACTGTAACTGTTCCTGCAAGTACTTTCTTCATTACTTTTCCCCTATTCTCTTTCTTTATGTCAACGTCTATCATAACACTTTATATAATAAATTGCGAAAGAAGAGAAAGGCATAGTCTATGAACCTTACTATTAGTGATTCTACCAATAACAAATGAGAAGAGGACCACTTAAAGTAGCTACAGAACCACTAGAGAAACGAGGGAAATAACAATTCTTAGAAAAGATGTCTTCATAAAATACTTCCCTTCATACGGATGTACATCTGCTTTAACTTTTACCTTAAGGCAAAAGAAAAGCGAGTGACTATGAAAAAATAATCACTCGCTAACATGTACGATTTATGAAATTGCTGCTTCTAATGCTACTTCAATCATTTCGTTAAAAGTCGTTTGTCTTTCTTCGGATGTAGTTTCTTCACCAGTAATAATATGATCACTCACTGTAAGGACAGAAAGAGCTTTTCTTGCATGCTTAGCTGCTAACGTATAAAGTGCTGCTGTTTCCATTTCGATAGCAAGAATTTGGTACTGTGCCCATTTTTCATGTTCAGCATTATCATTGTAGAACATATCAGCTGTAAAAACATTCCCAACCTTCAATTCCAACCCTTTACTTACCCCACTATCATAAGCTTTGCGCAATAGATCGAAATCAGCTGCAGGTGCATAATCAACTCCACCAAAAGTTAAACGATTCATTTGTGAGTCCGTGGAAGCAGTCATCGCAAGGATCACATCTCTTACTTTTACATCTTTTTGGATGGCTCCGCATGTACCAACACGGATCAAGTTTTTTACATTATAACTATTAATCAGTTCGTTCACATAAATAGAAAGGGAAGGAACGCCCATTCCAGTACCTTGAACAGATATTCTTTTACCTTTATAAGTGCCTGTATAACCAAACATATTGCGGACTTCATTATAGCACTTTACATCTTCTAAAAAGTTTTCTGCAATATATTTTGCCCTTAATGGATCACCTGGTAGTAAAACTGTTTCTGCAATTTCATGTTCTTTTGCTCCAATATGTACACTCATCATATTCCTCCATCTATTAATCGTTCATTATCTAAAATATAGCATAGGATGAGTGATGATGGAAATGAAAAGGGGAAGCTAAGTTTTTCACTACATACCATTCATATAGATAAATATGAACAAACATTTTATTACCTAACCATTATTCGGTTCACTAAGGCCCAACCACCCGACTTTAATTGATAATAATATTGCCCCCTTCTCCCTTCATCAATATATAAAATATCTCCCGTTGATAAAAACCTCCCTTGGAAATCAAACGGCATGCGATCAAGGACATTAAATTGCTTAAATACAGTTGATAAACATTCTTCATGATTTGCACCTTCAATAAGTGTTCGATAAACTTCTCGATAGCCCCGAGTTTCTCTATATTTTGGAGTTTGAAAAATGGTAACATCATATTCTTTTGTTCTTGGTTTTACAAAAGTCTTGATCATATATACCCCTCCAATAAATGATTATTTTAAACAATATATTAGCTTTTTCTACGTTTATTTCCTTCAAAGAAATTCGCCTATTTTTGTCGATTAAAGAGAAATTTTATTATGAAAACGCTTACAATTTTATTTTTCTTTCATAAACTAGTATTAAACATAGTGGTGGTACAAAAGGGAGGGATAATTTGAAACGAGAGAAGATTCACTTCCATAAATTCTTTTTGTTGTTTGTTTGTATTTCCATCATATGCAGCTCATTACATTGGGTATTCCCATACAAAAACTATACAAAAATTGCACATCGTGGAGACGTTGCTTCAGCACCTGAAAATACAATGGCCGCCTTTCATTCTGCGCTAAACAATGGTTTTGATGTTATCGAATTAGATATCCATTTAAGTAAAGATAAAAAAATTGTCGTCATACATGATTCATCTGTTAACCGGACCACAAATGGTGAAGGTTTAGTGAGAAATATGTCAGTATCAGAGTTACAAAAACTCAATGCGGGCGGTTGGTACAGTCAACGTTTTTCTGAAGAGAAAATTCCATTATTACAAGAAGTGTTAGATGAGTTTGCTGGAAAGATCGTTCTGTTAATAGAAATAAAACCTGGCACAGAAACTCCAGAAATTGTAGATCAATTGGCAACTCTGCTAAAACAAACTGTAAATGCTGGTGTCCCTGAAAAAATGTTACAAATCCAATCCTTTCATATTGATACATTACAGCAATTTACACAACGCGCTCCTGACTTTCCCATTGGCCTTGTCTTAACCGCGCCTATTAATCTTATTCAAATGTATACGTATAAGACAGAAATTAGTTTTTTATCGATTCATTATACGAATTTAACACATTCATTCATTCAACAAGCACAACATTATGGATATACGATCTATGCCTGGACGATAGTTACCCCATCACAGTTCAAGCAAATGCAATTATTAGGTGTAGATGGAATTATTTCGAATAGCTTGGAGCGGAGAGAAGAGAATAGATATTATGCATTTCTACAATCATTTATAGAAGGTCATAAACTATTAGAAAGATTCTTTGTATAAATATAAAAACCCAATCAACTATAGCTCCATAAAGGAACATGAATAGTTGGTTGGGTTTTTGTTTATCTTGTTTCTTACTCTTCCGAATCAAAACTTACATCTTCATCGATAATACACTTTTTGATTAAGTATTCAAATGTAATATCAGCTAATTCATCTACTTCTTGCTCTACAGGAACGAACCCTCTTTTAGTCAACTCATGAAAGAAAAATTCAGCAATTTCTTCAGTATCAATAAAAACTTCAATTTCCTTCATATGCGACTCCCCCTTTGTACAAATTGTATGTGACACATTAATGAAACATGCAACATTTCAATAGAAAAATATTTTTTTATTCTTTTGTCATTAAATCTAGTAAAAGTACATAAATATTTTCTATCACTAGTTTTGAAAGGTTGATTAGATGGAAAAATTCACAGCAGTCTGCGATCGTTTTGTAGAAGATATAAATAATGAAGAAGGAAAATGTCTACAACTATTTGATCGATTATTACATTTTTTATTCATCGCTGTTTTACTAGTAGGCATTCCTGTCATGTCAGTGGCAATTATTCAACTGTTTCATCTTTTGTAAGATTAACTTTTTTTACTTTTGTTGTGATGGTTTCTAGCTTTTTCAAGATGATTTTCATTGCTTTTTTATATTCTTCATCTTGAAAAAAGTTGTACAAAAAAGAATAGTCATTATATATGTCTAGCAAACCATCTATGATTTGTTTCTCTTCGTTAGTACGATCCATTAGATTTGAATCAACATCTTGATAACAAACATCCTCAGAATTCTTTATTTCGTTCAATGCTTGTTGGTTAATAAGAAACAACATCCCTAATTTTTCTATAAATTCGTCAGCCTGTTCGGCATCAGATAATAAGGAAAGTTCCTCTTCACCAGCCTCAAGCCACTCTCCGTCAGATATTCGAGATAACTCATAAATGACGTCTTCCCATGCATCTTCTTTATAACGCCAAATCTCGGTACGGAAGCCGACTACTTTAAAAATCTCAGTACCATATCCTTTCACTTGGACAAGGTCCCCAAAAAAGTATTGGTACTCAATATCTACATGCTCCTTATCACTTACATCTCCTTCAAACTCTGAAAGAGGCTGTAAACTTGACTCCAAATAGAGACCATCACTTTTATTCACTTCATAAACATACATACCATCAAGCCATTTTACATCTGTTACTTTCCCTACCGTTCCATAAATTGTAATCACGACTGTATCACCAACTTCATATTTCGGTTTTTTACGATTAACCATTGCCCTCATCCTTTCCAATATAGTCGTGACTTTTAATTAAGATAGTATATGCATGAAAAAGCATTTTCGCTCGTATACAGGGCCGTCCAAATTTTTTTAGGGCCATCTTCATCATATGTTTATTTACGCAAAAAAACTGAATAAGATTTTACCTCACTCAGCTTTTTTATTCTTTATCTATTTTGAATTGCACTACTACCTATTTGTTATCTACTTCAAGTTTATAAGCTTATCATCATTTATATTTTTCTTATCTTTTGTTTTCTCATCGTCTAGGGAAACAAAAGAAGATTATACTGTTTTGATTAAAGCCTTCATAACTATTTACTCTCTTCACAAGTGATGAACAGTCTTTCACCTCATATATAGAAAAGAATCACCACTTTCCCGTTGAGCATAAAACTTTATTTGTTTATCTTCAAGTAATTGTAATATAGAGATATAGCTTAGCTCTTTTGCAAACTTCTTTGTCCATCCTGCTTTTGCTGCCGTATCTCTGATGGGTCCTTTCATACCGACAAAGTATATAGAAATCCCCTTTTCATGTTTTAATTGTTCTATCATTTCTTCTAAGGATTTAAAAGAGTGTGCATCTATATCATTTACTCCTGAAAAATCAACAATGACTAATTTAGCATTAGGTTTTATCAATATAAGCTCATTTAATTTATGCTCTAAATATGAAATATTTGAAAAATGTATAGAAGAGTCTATTCGTGCAATAATCAAATCATCTCGCGTTTTTGCATTTGGAAATCGTTTTATATCTCGAAATACTTTCTCCTTTTCTAAATATCCCATTTCTATGAGCCTAGGTCTAGATATCTTAATTAATAAAAGGCTGAAATTAAAAACAACCCCAATAACTATTCCCCATTGAATGCCAATAACTAATGTCGCAGTAAAAGTAACTAACCAGCTCCAACCATCAATTGCCTTTATATTAAACCATTTCCTTATTTGCTTGAAATCTATTAGTTTATAGACCGCTACGATGATTACTGCAGCTAATACTGCATTAGGCAGATAATAAAAATAAGTAGTAAAAAATTGGAGGGCAATTATAACAAGTACGCTTGTAAATATGGATACCATTTGTGTAACTCCACCACTTTGATAGTTTACTGCACTCCTTGAAAAACTACCATTAATTGGTAATATTTGAAAAAAGGACCCTAAAAAATTGGCAAATCCTAAAGCGGTTAGCTCTCGATTAGGATTTATTTTATAACCTTCTTTTTCTGCAATTGTTTTTCCTATAGAAAGTGACTCCATAAACCCTAATAGCGCAATGGTAAGTGCAGGAAGGATTAATTGCCTAACTGCATCTAGCGTAATTGTTGGAAAAACCGGAATAGGCAAGCCACTTGGTACCCCTCTGACAATTTGAACACCTCGTTCATGTAAATCAAAGGCATAGACACTTATAATGGAAAAAACAATTAATAGTAACGCACCCGGAATTCTAGTATTTATTCTTTTTAGTACAAGTAAAAATACAATGCTGCATCCCCCAATCAAAAGTGTTAAAAAATGAATCTTCGGAATCGCATTGATTAAATCCATAAATATTAGGTGTATTTGTAAGTAAGTTCCTAATGTTATTCCCAATAAATGCTTTAATTGACTTAATCCAATAATTATGGCAGCAGCAGAGGTGTAGCCTCCCAAAACCGACGGAGAAATATAGTTTACAATCATCCCCATTTTCAACACAGCTAAGAGAAGTTGAAAAATCCCAACCATCAAAGCTAAAAAGATTACAAGAGTGATATATTCATAGGTGCCCGGTTTTTCAAGTAAAGATACACCTGAAAAAACCAATAATGAGGTTATAGCAGTTGGCCCAACGGATAAATGCCTAGAAGAAGCAAATAATGCATATATGATTAATGGTAAGGTTGATGCATATAGACCCATTATTAGTGGAAGTCCCGCTAACATCGCATAAGCCATTCCTTGGGGGACCAGCATGACAAAAAGAGTGATTCCTGAAATGAAATCTTTTTTTAGTGTTTGTAATTTGTATGATCTAATCAAAGTGAAAGGATTATATTTTTTATCTAACATATCAACCTATCCTTTTTGAGCTTTCTATACATGAGATTAGAGAGATTACCTTGGTACTGCCTAAGATAAGAAATAGGGCATTTCTGCCCTATCCATTAAGGAGTTACAATATTAATAAACTGATCAAAATGATCGAGTAGGTTTAAAAATTCATCCAATTTTGTTTGGTCTCCAAATAATTTTAGTTTGTTTGAAGTAACAGCTTCCCTTGGGTCAAGGATTCCATTTACAATCGCATAAAATGTTGCCTTATTACTAATGAATGAAAGATCTGGATTATCATCTAGTTTATTTCTCTTATTTAATACACAATTTTCGAGATAAATGGTGTATTTCTCCTCTACATCTGATAGAGAAACATTCATGATCATTTTTTTATCTGCTGCTTTCGGACCATTTAATCTTACAGAAAGTAATTTAAAGAATTCATCAAACGGCATTTTAAGCATCATTCCCGAATGACCTTTTGCTATTGCTCCCTTCTTCCTAGTCCCATTTCTTAGTTCTGACGCACCGATAAGATAAGCGTTACGCCAATTAGCTGATTCGGCCTGATATCCTAATTGTTCAAAGGTGTCTGCTAATAACTCTTTTGCTTCCTTATTGTCCGGTTCTGCCATCACTACATGTTTTAATACTTGAGCAACCCAACGATATTGCCCGTTTTCAAAATCTGCTTTCGCTTGTTTGACCACATGAGCAGAGCCACCCATGTAACTTACATATTTTTGACCTGATTCAACTTGGGGAAGTGGATCCAAATCAGAAGGATGGCCACTATAATATCCTAGATAGAAATTATAAATCCCTTTAGAATTATGCTTTAAAGTACCATAGTATCCTCGATTACCCCAATATTGGTCCAACGTCTCAGGTAGCTTGAGCTCTTCTGCTATTTCTTCCATTGTATACCCGTGATTGGCTAGACGAACGGTTTGATCATGGATATATTTGTAAAGGTCACGTTGTAATACTAAATGTTCTAAAGCTTGCTCTTTTCCCCATACTGGCCAGGCATGTGCCATGACTAAAGCATCAATCTCTTTACTCATAGTAAGATCAATGGTTTTATCGATTGCCTTCACCCATTCTAGCGTATCGCGAGTTTTTGCCCCTCTAATCGTATAAATTTGATGCATTGTTTTATTAACATTTTCTGATACAAATAATACTTTGTAATCCTGAATATAAAAGTGCATTTCTGCTGGTGCTTCAGTATTTGGTGTTAACAGGAATTCGAAATTAATACCATCTATTGTTAATTGCTCAATCTCTTCTTTTATTTCTCTATTAGGCATTTCAAAACCATTACCTGAGTGGAAAACAGTTCCGATGCCTGCGGATAAAAACCCTTTTTCTCCCACTGGTAACCCTATACCAAACTGATAGGATGCACGCCTAGACATTATTGGACCTAATAGGACATTTTCACTGAACATCTCTTGTGTAAAATGTTCAGGGACAATAATTGGAATTGTGGATGTCTCAGCATATTGAAGAATTGAATGTGTACCCCCAAAATGATCAGCATGGCTTTGGCTGATGATAATTGCAGTAACTGGCCTTTTAGGTCGATAACTAAAATATAATTCAATTGCCGCATCTGCAGCAGAATTACTAGATGAAGTATCAATGACAATGACTCCGCTTTTCCCTTCAACAAAAATCACGGTAGCTAACGAAAGTCCGCGAACTTGATACACACCTTCTACGACTTTATAAAGACCTGATTTTGCCTGTAATTGTACATTTCTCCACAAGCTTGGATTTACAGTTTCAGGAGATGGCTGATTTTGGATATTTAAATTTTTTATCCTATTTTCATACGGAGCAATTAGACCCCTATCTGCATCTTCATAATCTTGCTTGTTTTCAAAATTTAGAGATTCAAAAAAATCCTTGTTAGCTTTTTTTGTCACAGTAGTAGCATTCTTTGGGAGCTTGGATAAATGACTTGTCGGAACAGTACCTGACATTTAATATACCTCCTAGATTAAGAGATGAGATAGGATTTCTCATACTTTTTAATTTATTTGTCTTTCTTTATCTTTCCAGAAGTCCTTTTTCAATTCTTTTTTATCAATTTTTCCTATTTGAGTTAATGGTAAATTTTCTTTAAAATAGACTTTTTTAGGTACCATATAACTAGATGTCCGCGCTTTACAGAACTCAATAATTTCTTCATCGGAACACTTCAGCCCATCACGTAAAACAACAAAAACTGTTACTAGTTCGCCCCAATCTGGGTCCGGTACGCCAATACATGCACTCATAACAACTGCAGGATGTTGATTAACAACTTTTTCAACTTCAACAGAATAGACGTTCATTCCACCTGAGATGATCATATCTTTCTTTCTATCAACGATATACAAAAAACCTTCTTCATCGAATTGTCCAATATCTCCTGTATGAAACCAGCCATCTTTGATTGCTTCTAATGTTAAATCGGGCCTTTTATAATAGCCTTCCATTAAGTACGGTGATTTTAAAATCACTTCTCCCTTTTCGTATGCTTTAACATCTTGACCTTCCTCGTCTATTATTCGAATCTCGGTCATTAAACAAGGTTTTCCACAACTCTGGAGAAACTTAGCACCTGTCTCTAATGCCCGTACGTGATCGAATTTGTGCATTCTTGTGATAAGAACGTTCGCTTCAGTTGCTCCATATTGCTGCACAAATACCGGTCCAAACAGCTCCATCGCTTCTTTTAATCTTTCGGAAGAAATTGGCGAAGAACCGTAGTGAATGCTTCGTAAAGAACTAACATCAAATTTCACCTTTTTCACTTTGTCGATGATTCTGTAAATGATAGTTGGCACCGTGAATGTAACTGTAATCTTTTTTTCTTGCACCGTCTTTAAAAATGTATCGGGCTTAAAAGTATCAATATAAATATGCGCTCCACCAGCTAACGCCCGTAGCATTAAACTTCCCGCTGAATGCTGAAGCGGGGTTGTTAATAACACTTTATCGCGATCATCCATTGGAAACTCTATGAAGCTCGCAATAAGTGCAGCAGCTTTTCCTCCTTGAGAGTGCATAACACCTTTTGGCCTGCCTGTTGTCCCCCCGGTATAGGAAATCATAGAGATATCCTCAGGTAACATGTCTGGGAATGACGACACATTTTCGACCTTTTGAACCTCTTGTCTGCTTACCGTAGTAAATTCTTCAGGGTATTTTAGATTAAAACCCGCCAATCCCAGTACTTTTACGGATTGATGTTGCTCTTTTTTATCATTTACATATTTCAATACTGTTTTCATATGCATTTCCGTTGCCATAATGACAAAATCCGTATCAGAATCATTTAAAATAAAGTCAACTTCACGAACGCCTAACTTAACACCCATTGGAATTGAAGTTGCACCGCAGCGAGCAACAGCTTGGCTAAATAGAACGAATTCTATACTATTTGGAATGAGATAAGCAACGTGCGACCCTTTTTTTACACCTAAATGAACTAAAAAACTGGCAATTTTGTCTATTTCTTTCCGTAATTCACGGTAGGTTAAGGTTTCATTTGTTGACATGAATGTTACTGCAGGATGCTCTTCAAATCGTTTTAATGCTTTATTCATATAACCTTGAATAGTCTCTATACTCATCAGAATCACCTATCCTTTATTTTATTTTTACTTTGTCTGTAACAATTCTTTCGCAATTGTATTTCTCTGAATTTCAGAAGTACCAGTTAAAATTCTAAACATTCTTACCGTACGATACATTTGTTCAATTGGATGGCCCTTCAAAAGCCCCTGGCCGCCGAAGATTTGCACGGCTTTGTCCAACACACGTCCAGCCACTTCAGATGTAAACAGTTTTACCATTGAGGCAGTTGCTCGATTATCTTCCCCACTCTCGATTCTGTCGATAGCATCGTACACCATACACCTTGCAGCATAAATCTCTGTCGCCATATCCGCTAGCATATGTTGAATAGCTTGAAACTCACCGATTGACTGTCCGAACTGCTTTCGTTCATTTGCTCTTTCAATCGATAAATCTAATGCTCTTTGAGCCACCCCAATATATGTAACCCCCCAAATGGCTCGATTTTGACTGATCCTTTTTATTCCAAGTAAAAATCCTTTCCCTGATGCTCCAAGAATATTTTCAGAAGGTACTCGACAATTATTAAAAATCAGTTCCCCTGTTCCACGTTCTCCTGAAATGGGAATTTGTGTCTCACCTAATTCATAACCCGGTTTTTCATTTGTTTTTTTATCAACTAAAAAGGCCGTTATGCCAACAAATTTTTCTTCAACGACTTCTTTGCAGATTACAATAGCAAAATCTGAATATGGTGCTGCACTAATAAAGTGCTTGATACCATTTAAAATGTATCCATCTCCATCTTTTACGGCAGTCGTTTGGATTGCTCTTGCATCTGAACCTGCTCCTGGCTCGGTTAGAGCGAAACAGCAACTCGTTTCCCCTCTAATTAATGGATTAACATACTTCTCAATCTGTTCTTTTGTGAATGATTCAAGCATCTGCCCGATTCTAAGGACACCGCCTTTTTCACCTAAAACAAATCCCCATAGAGCAGACCCTGACCGAGCTAGTTCTTCTTTTAGCAAACATAACTCTTTTAAACTTACATTTTGACCACCATATTCGTGTGGTAGAGTAATCCCATAAAAACCTAATTCAATGGCTCTATTTCTCACCCATTGAATAGCTTCGTTCGGAATGACCTCTTCCGTCTTAATATTCATTGCTTTTTCATATGGTAGTAGCTCATTATAAATAAAGTCACGCATTTTAGTAAGTAATTCTTGTGATTCACTCGTTATCACCATATATACTCCCTCCTGATTATGTGTAGACATCTATATACATCTTATATAAAACCAAACGATGACGATTCCTTATCCTATTTACATGTTTTTAGTGGAAGAATCTTTTTCTGTTTTATTTTTCCTTATATGTGGAAGTACTAGAACGATAGCTGTTGCTATTAGGAAAAATAGTGAGATCGGGCTTTTAAAGAATACGGTTAAATCACCTGTGGCAGTCAAGATTGCTTTCCTAAGATTATCCTCAAGCATTGGTCCTAATATAAATGCAAAAAAGAACGGTGCTAACGGGAAATTCGTTTTTCTAAAAAAATAACCTAGCAGTCCAAAAATGATCATAAGCCAGATATCAAAAAAACTATAATTAATCATATAAACACCAATAAAACAAAATGCAGCAATAAATGGAACTAGGAACAGTTCAATTTTTTGGATTAAAAAGGCAAAGGCAGGCACAAAAGCAACGTTTAATATTAACAGCAATACATTTGCAATGAAAAAGCCTGCAAATGATGCCCACACGATGGTTGAAGAATTTTCAAATAAAAGCGGCCCAGGCTGTAAGCCAACCATAAGGAGTCCCCCCATCAATATGGCTGCAGAAGCGGAACCAGGGATACCTAAAGCAAATGTAGGAATAAGTGCACCACCTACTGACGCATTATTGGAAGCTTCTGGACCACTCAATCCAGCAGGGGCACCTTTTCCAAATTCCTCAGGTTTCTTCGACAACTTTTTCTCGACAGTATAAGACAAAAACGTGGATAGAAGACCACCGGGTCCTGGCAAAACCCCTACGATAAATCCGATAATTGATCCTCTTATCATCGAACCCGTGTTACTAACAACCTCACTTACTTTTGGAAATAAAGAGGAGAATTTTATATCTGTCTTCATCCCTCTTGTAGTTACTTTCTCTTCAAGCCTAAACAGTACTTCTGAAATACCAAAAAGCCCAATACCGATGACAGCGATATTCATTCCATCCCATAATTCCACAAAGCCAAAAGTTAAACGTTCCTCACCTGTAACCATATCTGTTCCGATAGTTGATAGTAACAGACCTAACAATGTAGCGATAATTGGTTTTAATGGATTTTTCTGCGTTAACCCACAAGCTACAATCAACGTAAATAAGATGAGTGAGAAATATTCCGTGGGTCCAAACATGAGTGCATATCTAGCAAGGATGGTGGTTAAAAATACCATACCTGCAAACCCAAAAACGCCCCCAACAAATGAAGCAATCGCACTTAATGTTAAGGCATACCCGGCTTTTCCTTTTCTCGCCAATGGGTAACCATCGAATGTTGTCACAATGGCGCCACCATCTCCAGGTACGTTGATTAAAATTGAACTAATCCGTCCCCCATACATCGATCCTAAATAAATACTCATTAATAAAATTAAAGAACTTAACTGGTCCATCTTAAACGTTAAAGGTAACAGAAGGGCCATGCCGGTAATAGGACCCAAGCCAGGTAATGCACCGATGATTGTGCCTAAAGTTACACCAATTACACACCAGAGCATTGCTTCTGGACTTGAAAGCATCGTTGTAAATCCAGTTAATAATTCCGATAACAAAATCTCACCCCCAGAAATGAATTATTTTTCATCCAAAAATACCCAATGGTAGCGGACTATCTAACCACAATTCAAAAATCAAATACATCAAAATCAAAACAACAATGGTAAAGGTAAACGCTTTAAACCAAGGTATTTTCTGCACAAATGCTAAAATGGTGAACATAAACACCCCTATACTTGCTAGCATGCCAATGAAGTGTGATAATCCAATCGTCACTGCAAGAAAGAGGATAATGAAAACTTGTTGAAATCGGATTTTTTTATCGACTTCTTCTTCTGACTCTTTTTTCTTTAATCTCATTATCTGCATAAGGTGGAAGCAAAGAAGCAGGAATAATAATATGGAAATGATTCGTGGAAAAAAGCCTGCTCCAACCGCACCCAGATTAGTCGAATATACTTGTAAACCAAACGACATGATGAGAAAAACAATACTAATAAACAGTAAAAACAATCCAAAATAGCGCTCAACGAACATACGAAACCTCCTTTCGAGAAATGAAATTTAATAATTACAAGAAAATTATTTTTCTAAATCTTCCAAATATTTTTTAAACTCTATTCCTTCTTCTTCAATTAATTTTGTATATTCTTCCGTATTTAGATAATAAGGAGACAAACCACGGTTCTTTAAAAATGTTTTCCAGGTATCTGTTTCTGTCATTTCCTCTAGGTTTTCTGCCCAATAATTAACAACCTCAGCTGAAACGTCCCCACCTGTCCAAATTCCTGTATATCGATGGAAAGCAACTTCCACTCCCGATTCCTTTAAAGTCGGGACATCTGGTAAATCTTTAGAACGTTCTTCTGAAAGGACAGCTAACACTCGCACTTCACCTGTTTTGATATAGTCATTAATTAATGGAAGTACACCTAAGGTTGTATCAATTTGGCCACCGAGTACAGCCGTCAAGCCTTCAGAAGCCCCTTCCATTGGAACGAAGTTTAATTTATCAATACCTGCACCTTGTTTGATTAGATCCCATTTAAAGGCTTCACCCCCATCAATTGGACCGAGTGTACCAATAGTTACATCTTTCTCCGATTTTAATGAACTTAACAACTCCTCTATCGTTTCATATGGGGAGTCTTTATGGACATAGATAAATAGTTCACTAGTAGCCAGGGAAGCAATAGGTTGGAAATCAGAAAACTTTAAACTAAGTCTTGGGTCCCAACCTGGACCATATTCAGGAATCACTATTAACTTGTAAGGATCACTATTTTGCCTCGCTAATTCTTCACTTGCAATACGACCTCCAGCACCTGTTTTATTAGTGACGACAAAAGATTGTTTTATTATCTCTGCATCATTTAAAATTTGTGCCGTTGTACGCATAATTAGGTCTTGACCACCACCAGGAGCAAAACCAACAAGTGCATCAATAGATTTATTAGGATAATTCTCTGGTAAGCCTTCATTTTCTTCTTTTGCTTTTTCAGACGAAGATGCAACATCTGATGAATTACACGCGGATAAAACTAGCATTACTAATGTAACTAGCAAAACAACAACGAATGAACGCGCTTTCATTTTTTTCATATTAAAATATTCCCCCCTAATTTTAAATTTATTTTTTATCAGTAAATTGATAACATCTCTAAAGTCGGCTTATCATTATTATCTTTACTGTTACTTCTAATAGTGAATTGATAACAGTCTGTATTTAGATACATGAGCCCTGCTACAAGAGGAGAAGCATCTTTATAGTAAAATACTCGGCTTAATGTCATTAGAGGCTGGTTATTAGGGACGTTTAGCCTATTTGCTATTTCCTTCGAAACAGGACGTACCCCTATTGAACATCTTATTTCCTCAAGACCCAGCAGAGAATTATCTTGGCTTGTTTTTAACAATGTACTTAATGGTTGGTGCTCCACTTCATCGATCATCTTTTCTGTAAAAACTAATTCAGGGGATAAATAGGTAATGTTAAAAGCGATCGGCATATCTTTCAAATAAAATATTCGGTATATTGTACGTATTTTAGTATCCATCGAGCATTCTAGTGCTTCGGCAATATTTTTTGGTATCTCTTCTTCGCCGTATTTGACTAACTTTATTTTCACGTTTAGACCTTGACCTGTTAAAGTTTCATAAAATCCTCTAAAGTTTTGCACGTCTAATACATCGTTCATAATGTCCGTTTGAATGATTGGAAATTTAACATACATACCTTTTCCTTGTTGAATGATAATTAGGTCTTCTTCCAATAAAAGTTTTATTGATTTTCGAACCGTTAATCTGCTTACCCCATATTCTTCTGTTAATTCATGTTCACTAGGTAATCTCTGTCCTGGCTCAAAGATGTTATTCTCAATCTTCCTTTGAAGGTCTTGAGCAATTTGTTTATATAAAGGTATATAACTTTCACGATTAATAGTCATCATAACTCTCCTCACATATATACATGTATATAGATGTTATATATAAACTTAAAAAAATTTTTTTCAGGAAAACTATTGGGATAAGCTCTTTAATAAGTCTCATTTCACCCTTAGTTTAAATTCCCAACTTCTTTTGGTTTAGAAACTTCAAACTCCACCATACATTTATACATGTATGTAGACGTTATATAACAAGTTAAAAAAATACTGATATATTCGCCCTTATGATTAAGGTATGGCAAACGGGCGTATAAACACCAAGCTATTCCTACAGCTTTTTCTAAATATATCTCTTTTCTATTACCCCTCCTAACGAAGATTTGGGCGTATGCCTAGCTTATTAACTAACATTTTATTAAAACTATTTGTAATTGTCAATTTATTCTTAATATTATATTTCCATTATTATAGGCAATTCATTAAATAAACATGTCATTCACTTCATATGAAGATTATGGTCCTTGATCCTATCAAAGATATTATGTTACTAGCTAGGGAGTATAAAACACGGCGGTCATACCCAAGTCAATTATAAATAAAAAGCACCTTTAGGTAGATCTTTTACGTATCTACTCTATAAGGTACTTTTAAATTTACTTCCTACTCTCTTATATAAAACGTAAGTCTACACCATATTAATAGAATCATAGGCGAAGAAATTGAGTAACACTAAGCATTTATCCCTTATGATTATATAGTTCCCACGCTTCATCAAAGACAGTCATCGTTGCTAAATAAGATCCGTTTAACTCAAGGTAAGAACTGATTTCTTGATAGTTCTTAGACATTTTAGGAAAACTATGATCAAGGTAAGCATCGTTTGCAAAAATACTTATTTCATCCTTTGGTTCAGGATGGCGGTAGGTCATTAAAAAATGATAAAAAGATTTTGCCATCGTACCAACTTCCTTTAATCCGTTTTTCTACATCATGAAGGAAAGTTAATAACAAATCAAGCATTAGGTTAATCTAAATGAGAGAAATCAAAATAATTTCTCTTAAGCAATCGTGGTCTAGCCATCAATTCAGCAAAAGAAATCTCCTTATCTATTGTTTTCGTATCAATTAAAAAAAGTTGATCTTCAATTTCTTTAACTTGTTCATCAGGTTGATATTCCATATCACAGTCTTGGCACAAAATAGATGGTGTTTGGGTAATTTCTATTGCTCTCGTGCCATCTGGGAGCTCCCAAAACACACTGGCTTTTGTCTCTTCAATATGCTTACTATCACACCATGTACAATGGCTATGCATTGTTATCACCTCACTCATTAGAAGCTGCCGTTTCCGACTCTGACCTTTTCTTTTGTTCTGCTTGGTATTTCTTTTCTTTTAACTCGTCACGTTTTTCCCTACGATTCTTCAAATTACTATGAGATGGATCATGGTCATAATTATCACGACGATTTAATCTTGATAGTCCTTCTGGGACAAGATTAAATGCTTCATCATTCAATAGGCCCGC
This sequence comes from Cytobacillus sp. OWB-43, assembly GCF_034651445.1. Taxonomy (NCBI): domain Bacteria; kingdom Bacillati; phylum Bacillota; class Bacilli; order Caryophanales; family Bacillaceae; genus Cytobacillus; species Cytobacillus sp. OWB-43. Next base: position 1,359,508 of record NZ_JAYEFF010000001.1, read on the forward strand.
AATACCTACTTTTGATTTCATATCTTCCATATCTCCATATACACCTTGGAAATAATCATCAGCTTTACCTGCGACATAGTTTTCAGGCTCTGGATAAGTCGTAATTACTCCCTCAAAGTTTCTTAAGACTACTTTATCAGCACTTTGTGAGATCAAGTAATTCGGCTGAAGAGAAATTTTCCCTCCTCCTCCTGGCGCATCGACCACAAAGGTTGGCACAGCATATCCTGAAGTATGACCTCGCAAGCCTTCAATAATCTCTAACCCTTTTGAAACAGGTGCACGGAAATGGCCAATCCCTTCAGATAAGTCACACTGATAAATATAATACGGCCTTACCCTAATCTTAACTAAGTCATGCATCAGTTTCTTCATAATTGCTACACTATCATTGATTCCTGCCAAAATAACTGATTGATTACCTACTGGCACACCAGCATTTGCTAACATTTCACAAGCCTTTTTCGATTCTTCAGTAATTTCAATCGATGTATTAAAATGGGTATTTAACCAGACTGGATGATACTTTTTCAAAATATTACATAGATTCTCCGTGATTCTTTGCGGGAATACGACAGGTGCTCTTGTACCAATTCTAATAATTTCCACGTGATCAATTTCTCGCAAGCTTTTTAAAATATACTCAAGTATTTTATCGTTGATTAATAGACCATCTCCTCCAGATATGAGGACATCACGAACTTCAGGTGTGTTTCTAATATACTCAATTGCATCATCTAATTGTTTCTTCGGCACACCCATGCCAATTTGACCGGAAAACCTTCTCCTTGTACAATAACGGCAATACATAGAACATTGATTAGTTACTAAGAAGAGGACACGATCTGGATAACGATGAGTCAATCCAGCAACAGGCGAATCCTCGTCCTCATGAAGTGGATCTTCCAAATCATATTTGGTTTTATGAATTTCTTCTGAAATGGGTACAGATTGCATGCGAATCGGACAGCGTGGATCATCTTGACTCATAAGTGAGGCATAATAAGGTGTAATATTCAATGGAATGGTTTTCGTTGATATTTTAACCCCTTCTTCTTCTTCAGGCGTTAAATCAATAACCTTTTTTAAATCATCTAACGTTCTTATCGTATTGGTTAGTTGCCATAACCAATCGTTCCATTTTTCCTCAGGTACGTCTTTCCAAAGTTCGATATCCTTCCAATGCCTTTTTGGCTTATACAAAAACTGTTTCACATGATTTCCCCCTTCAAAGTAGTCGTCAATTTTATTATGCAAAAGCCATGCCAACTATTTCATTCTAAGAATAAGATATGCGAACACCTACACAGTGGATACAAATGGAGGGAACAGCTAATAGAAGGGCTCTTAACAAATGGTGATCATAAAAAAAATGCCGATTATTCGGCACTTTAAGAAGAACATTTATTATGTCAAAGCTTAGTCATCCCCTATCATTCTTTAGCACCTGATATCACTTCAAGCCTTTGTAGTTTATATTGAAGCGTTTGCCTTGGAATTTGTAACAATTTAGCTGCTTTTAATATATTTCCCTCTGTCTGGTTGATGGCTTCCTCTATTAATTGGTTCTCCAATTTGGCTAAAGCGGGACGCAGGGCAAAGTCAGTTTGTTTAGTAGAGTCCTTCTTTTCTTTTACATATTGTTTAAGCATTAGAGGGAGGTCTTGAATAGTCAGGGTTGATCCATTACACACATTCATCATATATTCAATCGTATGCTTAAGTTCCCTGACATTTCCTGGCCATTTGTACTTGAAAAAAAACTGCTGTACTTGTGGGTGTAGACCTGTAATATTTTTTAAAAATTGCTCGTTATATTGCTTAATGAAATGTTCAGTTAAGAAAACAATGTCTTTTTTCCTTTCTCTTAAAGGTAATAATTCAAACGTGAGTACATTTAAACGATAGAATAAGTCTGCTCGTATTTTCCCTTCTGCCAGGGCAATTTGAGGGTGAATATTCATTGCCGCAATGACGCGAAAGTTCACATATGTGTTTGTTGTGCTTCCTAGTCTCCTCACTTGACCATCTTCTAACACACGTAATAGCTTCGCTTGTAGCTCTATAGGCATCGCATGAATCTCATCTAAAAATAATGTGCCCCCATCAGCCAACTCGAATAATCCTGGCCGATCCATGGCACCAGTATAGCTTCCTTTCGTTGTCCCGAATAAGACACTTTCTAATAAAGATTCTGGAATAGCAGCACAGTTTTGTGCAATAAAGGGAGCATTTGCCGAGAGTGATGCATCATGTATTCCTTGAACAAATAATTCCTTTCCGCTTCCACTTTCCCCAATTACAAGCATCGGTGACTGTGAACGGGCTAGTTTTTTTGCTTCGTTTTTTACCGCTATCATTTTCTCATCTTTTGTTAATAAGCTATCAAGGGTATATTTGGTTGCATGTGAATGACTTGTTGCTGTTTTTCTTTTGCTTTTTACTTTTGATCTTAAATCAATCAAACTATCATTCAGTTCTTTAATTCGCGAATAATCTTTCGCAATTTCAACCGCACCAGCAACTTTCCCATCAAGCTCGATCGGTAAAGTAGTATTGACGGTCTCAATCTGTTTTCCATATAAGTTCACATAACTTTGCTGTTCATTGATCATTGGTTGCTGAGTTTGCATGACATTAAACAATGTGCTCGTATTTTTGTTTAACGAGGGAAAAACGTCTAAAAGTGGTCTTCCTAACACTTCTTCTATTTTTAAACCATCATGTTTGGCCGCTATCTCATTGTAGTAGATCGTATAGCCATATTGATCAACAACATGAATCCCTTCGTCTATGCTATTTAAAATTGCAGATAAGACCTCTTTAGAAATACCGTACTCGCTTGTCAATCTCATTCCCCCTCTATTCCATAAATACAGATGAGGTGCCGAAAATTTGTCATACACTGCCAACTTTTGGGCAAATTATTTTAAAATCGTTGTTGATAAATCTTTTACCCAAACATTCATATCCTCGAGTTTATTAAAAATATAACAATTCTTTCCTAACCTTCCACGATAGACGTAGTCTAATTGGTGTAGGGCTGCGTTCATACCAAAAGATAAAGAACGAGCAATCGAATAAGCACAAAAGATTCCATCATTTGCAAGTTCCTTCTCTAATCTCTGTAATAACACTTTCATTAGTCCATGCTTACGATGTTCCACTAAAGTAGCACAATCCGTTAGCTCTGCGTTTTTATACTCATTATTTACTTCTGCTGAAGCAGCGCTTACAATTTCATCTGCATAAACATAACCAAAATAAATCGTACCATCATTCATTGTTTTCTTAATATACTCGGGGTCATGAAGAGGCGTTGGATATACTTCAAATATAGCCCGATAAAGTGTAGCCAACCCTTTGGCATCATTTTCTGTCATTCTTCTTAATTGATAGTCTGCGGGTGGGATATTTATTTGAAACTCCTTTGACAATTTAGAAACATTTTCAACAATCTCATCTTCTTTTATCCAGTCATCACTTCTTCTTCTTTCTGTTTGATAATACTTACAGAAAAAGAATAAATCAGACCCAAGAAAATAGCGATTTATGGTAGCTTCACATAGAAAACCATTCTGTATCAGCGTTTCAAAATCCTCCTTTCTTGCTTTAATTATTACCTTTTCAATCTCATGTTCATCGGAAACTTCAGTTATTTTTTTTATAATTGCGCACATATCACCACGATAATCATCAATCCTTATTCGTTTATTATAGAAATCCTTTACAACGTCCATTACGTAATGATTTGTACACAGTTTTTCCTGTATAATTTCAACCATTTTTCGCCCTCCATTATAGAAAAAGCCCGGCTATCGCCGAGCCTTCATATTCTGTCACTCATTTGGTTCCTTACGCTAAGCGAAAGCTTACTAGTTTCATTTCAGTCATTTCTTCCACCGCATATTTTATTCCTTCTCTACCTGTTCCACTTTCCTTCACGCCTCCATATGGCATATGATCTACTCTAAATGTTGGGAAATCATTAATCATCACACCACCAACATGCAGCTTTTTCGCAGCCTGAAACGCTCTTTGCAAGTCATTTGTAAACACACCTGCTTGTAACCCATATTTAGATTGATTCACCCAATCAAGTGCAGTATCAAATGAAGCAAACTCATTAATATGAACGACCGGGGCAAAGGCTTCCTCACAAGAAACTTTATCATCCAACCTTGTATTTAATAATATAGTTGGTTGCAGTACACCCTCTTCTTCTCTTCCTCCATATGCTAACTCAGCACCATTCCTTATCGCTTCATCAATCCATGCTGAAGCCCTCACTGTATCGTCTTCAGATATCAAAGCTGATACATCTGTTCGGTCATCGAGGGGGTTTCCTAAATTAAGCTTTTTGGTTTCAGCAACAAAGGCTTTCACAAAAGAAGCAAAAACATTTTGATGAACGAAGACTCTTTGTACGGAAATACACACTTGACCTTGAAAATTATAAGCTCCAGCAACAATCCGAGGTACGATTCTTTCAATATTTGTATGTTCATCAACAACAACAGCTGAATTGGATCCTAATTCAAGCGTCACCCTTTTTAAACCAGCATTTTCTTTAATTGATTTTCCAACTGCAGGCGAGCCCGTAAAAGTAATCATCGCAATTCGTTCATCACTGGTGAAAACATCGCCAATTATACTCCCGCTCCCTGTAACAACATTGAGCGCACCTGCTGGAAGACCTGCCTCTTGAAACATTTCGGCGATTTTATAGGCTGATAGCGGAGTTTGACTTGCTGGTTTAAGCACAACAGCATTTCCAGCTGCAATTGCAGGACCAACTTTATGAGCAACAAGATTCATAGGGAAATTGAAAGGGGTAATCGCAGCAATAACTCCAAGTGGTTCGCGAACAGTGTAAGCCACCCTTCCCTCTCCTCCTGGAGCCGCATCCATAGGGATTGTTTCACCTTGGATATTCCTTGCTTCTTGAGCGGCAAATCGATAGGTCATAATGGTCCGCTCTACTTCTGCTAATGCCGCTTTTATCGGTTTTGCTGCTTCTTTTGCAATGATCTCAGCACAATTTTGTCTTTGCGCCTTTAATTGTTCAACAACAGATTCTAAAATCTCTGCTCTTTGATAAGCAGGCATTTCTCTCATTTTTTTCGCCGCTTCATTTGCTGATTCTATCGCCTCTTCTACTTCATTTGATGAAGCTTGAGCGATTTCTGCTATTACCTCTTGGTTATAAGGACTTTTTAGTGCTTTTAACGTTTGCGTATTTTTATGTTTTCCGTTAATCCATAATAATTGCTGCATCTAAATTGCCTCCTACTAATCTTTTAATATTGTTTGTTTATCTATTATTTACCCTACTGCAACCAACAACTAACCTAAGCAACTATCTATTTACTCTTCAACCATGCCACACCATGAAACAATGGAGAGGGCAATTACCTCAGCAGCCTCAAATACATCATCTAAAAAAATATATTCATTAGCATCATGAGCAGAAGCTGTGACACCTGGACCAATGACAACAACCGGTGTATGACCAACGTTTGATAAGATGCCTCCGTCCGTTCCCCACGGAGAGGCTTCAATGATTGCTTCTTTATTTGTCACCCTTTCAAAAGCTTTACCGACAGTAGTGATTAATGGATGATCACTTTCTAGATTCCCCGGTTGCCACCTGCCTCCAAACCATTCAATACTTGGTATATTTTCTGATAGCCATCCATCTTTCACACACACCTCATCAATGGCCGCTTCTAATTCTTTTTCTACGTCTTCCATTCTCTCATGAGGAGCTACACCGATCCTGCCCTCAATTATAGCTATATCCGGTACAGAAGATGGCCAATCTCCACTCTTAATTTTGCCAATATTCACTGGCACAGGGATGGGTATATTTTCATATAAAGGATCGTCAATTCTCGCATTTCGCACTCTCTCTAGCTGCTGAAGTCCTTCTATGACTAACATCGATTTTTCAATGGCATTGATTCCTTCATATCTGGTGCCACCATGTGCTGATTTACCTTTCACAGATACACGAAACCACATTGACCCTTGTTGCTTTGGAAATACTTTCATATTAGTAGGCTCTGGTATGATTGCGCCGTCCGCTTGGTAACCTCTTAAAACAGCTGCTAATGTTCCTGCTCCTCCACTTTCTTCTTCTATCACACTTTGAAAGATAACATCACCTTTCAGTTTAATATTTGAAGCAATAATCGCTTCTAAAGCGAGTAGTAATGCGGCTGTTCCACCTTTCATATCTGTTGTACCTCTACCGTACATTTTACCTTCTTGGATATGCCCACTAAACGGATCATCTGTCCAGTCATTTATATCCCCTTCTGGTACAACATCAATATGACCATTTAAAATGATTGATTTGCCGTCTCCTTTGCCCTTTAGAACAGCCACTACATTTGGATTACCACTATAATCCTTTCTATCAGAACAATAAGCAGGATGTTTAAGCAGCTCTTCATCTCCAATTTCCCATATATCGAGGGCAAGCCCTAATTTACGGCATTTTTCAATAATAATTGCTTGTGCACTACTCTCGTTTCCACGCGTACTTTTTTCTTGAACAAGCCTTTGTAAAAAACGTGTACCCCTCGCTCGATTTTCATTTAACCAGTCTTTGAGTTTTAAATCTTCATTCATCGAAGCCCCACTCCTTTAAAGATATCGTCGATGGTGAAAAAGGTTAAATCATGTGGAAAAAGTGCTTTCTTTTCAGTTATTCGCTAATGCTAAGTATTTTCCTTTGCCCTATGAAAAAATAATCTTGTCATGGAGTGACACAGTTGCATCAGTAAGTTGTAATACTTCATCAATAGTATGAGGTTTAAAGACCTCATGAAGAACTAATCCACGATTTTTCTCAACCGAAAAAACTGCCATATCTGTAATAACCATATTGACACAAGCAGTTGAGGTTAAAGGAAGACTACATTTTTGCACAATTTTCGATTGACCGTGTTTATCCGTTTGATTCATGACGACGATCACTTTTTTCGCTTTTTGGGCTAGCTCCATTGCCCCCCCCATCCCCGGTACCTTTTTACCCGGGACAATCCAATTAGCTAAATCACCGGTTTCACTCACTTGTAATGATCCTAAAATGGTTAAATCCACCTTACCCCTACGAATCATGCCAAAAGCGAGCGCGCTATCAAAATAAGAACCACCTGTAACTAAAGAAACAGGAAATCCACCGGCATTGCATAAGTTTTCATCTTCTTCGCCATGGATGGGGCTCGGTCCCATCCCAATAATGCCATTCTCGGCATGAAACATGACGGCAAAATCTCTAGGGAGATGATTAGGTACTAATGAGGGTATACCTATGCCGAGATTCACAACCATTCCAGATTTGATTTCTGCAGCTGCTCTTTTGGCCATACGATTACGCTTTTCTATTGCCAAGCCCATTTCCAGTCAACCCCCTCAGATTGGATGATATAATCAACAAATACACCAGGCGTAATTATTTCTTCTGCCTGTAAACTTCCAACTGGAACAATTTCTTCTACTTCAGCAATGGTAATGTCTCCTGCCATCGCACAAAGGGGATTCGTATTTCTTGCACTTTTATCAAAAATGAGATTACCAAATGTATCTGCTTTCTTAGCATAAACGATACTAATATCCGCTGTTAACGCCGTTTCAACCATATAGCGCTTTTCAGCGATTTCACAAAAAACCTTGCCCTTTTGTACGATATCATTATCGATTGCAATATCTGATAAAATCCCTGGTAACCCCATACCGCCAGCTCTGATACGCTCTGCCAGTATCCCTTGTGGAGAAAATTCAACCGCCATCCTCCCATCTGTCATTAATTGGCCTGCAATCGGATTAGAGCCGATATGAGAAGTAATTATATGGGACACACGGCCGAGGCTAACGATTTTTCCAATACCAATATGAGGAAACCCAGTATCGTTACCAATAAGCTTTAACTGTGAGACCCCTTTTTGCTTAATCGCTTCAATCAGTGTCGGCGGTGATCCTACCCCACCAAAACCACCATACATTAATGTCATACCGTCAAAAAATAAGTGATCCACTTCTTCAATAGATGAAACTTTATTGAGTGCCTGTTTCACTCTTCATCACCTTCTAACTTTAACTCGACTTCTTTTAAATAAAAGTTCGTAAATTGTTGTAAGGTTTCTTGCAAGCGTTGAATTAAGTCATCCATTTCTTTAAAAGTAATATTCAAAGGGGGGGCAATCATAACTGCATCTCCATTCACACCGTCTGAACCTGCTCCAGCAGGATAAACAAGTAACCCATGATGTTGAGCAATACTAATCATACTTTCGGTTACTTTCATCGCCCTAGGGAATGGCTTCTTTTCTACAAAGTTCTGGACAAACTCTATCCCCAGCATTAAACCTCTTCCCCTTATATCCCCGATAAATGAAAAACTTTTTTGTAGCTGTAATAACTTTGCTTTTAAATATTCACCTTTTTTCTTTACTTCAGGTATAATTTTATTCTTTTCTAAATATTCTATGACAGCGAGTGAAACGGCACAGGCTTGAGGGTTAGCACTCAAAGTATGCCCTCCCATAATGGTCTTAGAACCTGAGACAATCGGTTCCATCACATGATCACCGACTAAAGTAGCAGCAATCGGCGTGTATCCCGCCCCCATCCCTTTACCTAATGTAACGATATCTGGTTCAACACCCCACTGCTCACAAGCGAGCATTGTACCTGTGCGTCCAAATCCCGTCATTACTTCATCCGCAATAAATAAGATTTGATGGCGCTCACAAATCTCTTTAATAATCTTGTAATAATCTTGCGGTGGAGTGATAGCTGCCCCCGATGCCCCAATGATCGGCTCCGCTATAAAAGCAGCAATATGCTCACTCCCTATCCTTCTAATCATATTATCTAACTCATTTGCACAGAGGTAACCACACTCAGGAGCTTCTTTATTGTACGGACACCTGTAACAATAAGGAGGTTGAATTACTGGAAAATCTTCTAATAGGGGAATAAACCGCGCTCTTCTCCCAGTATGCCCTGACATAGAAAGTGCACCTAAAGTGATTCCGTGATAACTCATCCATCTAGATAAAACCTTTGTCTTGGTCATCACACCTTTTTCTTGCCAATATTGAATACTAATTTTCATGGCAGTTTCTGTTGCTTCCGACCCGCTATTGACAAAGAAACACCAATTCAACTCTGGGAAGGATAAACTTGCTATTTTCTTGGCTAACCTTTCTGCTGGCTCACTTGTGAACTGTGAGCGATATACAAAAGATACTCGCTTAGCCTGTTCTGTCATTGCATCAATAATTTCCTGAACTCCATGACCGATATTTGCCGTAATCGCTCCAGATGAAGCATCGAGATATTCCTTCCCCTCACTATCGTACAAATATACACCCTTGCCATAATCAATCATTGGATACTCTGCATCTATTACAGGTTTGATTAAATATGTGCGGTCCATCCCCATCCCCCTTACTAATCGAGCATTTAAACGTACATAAAGAAAACCCGCTAAAACCTACCAATAACATGTGAGGTAAACGAGCAATGAAGTATTATTATTTTTTTGGAGCGGGCGAATCAGATTGATTTATGTTTTTATTTCAATTGTATGTTTGAGAAATGTAAAACTTTCTTAAAGATTTAAAAGAATATTTTAGTTGCCATTGTTATGAATTGAATGAGGGATTTGACGGAGGCTCTAAGTGTGAAGTCAGCTTGATTTGTGTATTAATGACTTAACGAATAAAAAAACAGTATACCCAATTACATGAGTACACTGTTTCCCTATCTATTCACCTACAAAAATCTCCACATCTTCTTTTTCCGCTTTAATGGTAGCATACGACCCAAACGGAATCGTCGCTGCTTGATTTGTATGTCCAAAGTCAATATTGGCAATAATTGGAACACCGCTAATTTCCTTTTTCGATTCAATCATTTTCTTTAAGAAATAATCTGTAACCTGTGATTCCTTTTGAAATCTCCCGATAAGTATCGCTTTTATCTCATTCGCATCTTTTTGCTGTAGCAAAGATTGCAGCCCCCGTTCAAAAAGAAAGGGATGTGATTCTTCATTATCCTCTATAAAGATAATCGCACCTTTCAATGAAGGCATATATTCTGTCCCTTGTAATGACGTTAATGTTGATAAATTTCCACCTATTAATTTTCCGCTTGCCTCTCCTTCTTGAAGAACAGGATAGCCTTCGGATGCTATATACTGCTTTTCATCTTGCTCCAGATGCCATGGATCATCACTCCATTTATCCGAAGGTTCAATTTCATACATGCCATCAGTCGTTACTGCTTGAAGGAAGCTATTGAGTGTATATTCAAACCCATATTTTATACCAAAATCAGCAAAGAAAGGGCCGGAGTATGTAATTAAGCCCGTTTTATGATGAATGGCAGCTAGCAATGCTGTTATATCACTATACCCACAAAAAACCTTTGGGTTGTTCTTGATTAATGAATAATCAATTGATTTTAATAATTGATTGGTATTATAACCGCCTATACCAGCTATAATCGCTTTAACATTCGGGTCACGAAACGCATCATGTATATCTGCCACTCTTTGCTCAATACTTGTACTAAAAAAATCATCATGTTCGAGGACATATTGACCATATGTTATTTTAAATCCTAAATTAGCTAACCGTTCTTCTGCTAATCTTCTTTGTTCACCCTTTATGACAGCCATACTTCTTGAAGGAGCAATGATTCTGATTTCATCTCCTGATTGTAATCTCTTTGGAAACATCTATGTACACATCCACTTTTTTCTTTCTATTTTACCGTAATTTTCATCTAATTTCGACAAGATAAATGAAATCTTGTTTATAATCACTCAACGATTTTCCACTTGTTATTCACTGACAAATATGTTGATAAAAAAAAGAGAGACTCCTAAAAGCCCCTCCTTATTCTTTATTATTACCAGTTACCACACCAGCTAGCACCGATGATTACTAACAAGATAAATAATACTACAATTAACGCAAAGCCACCGAATGCTCCATTTCCACAACCACCGTATCCACCTACTGGATAGCTATAATAAGGTTGAACTTGTTGAGCACAAGGATCGCATCCATATCCGTAATTCATAATCATTCCACTCCTCTTTTTGTTTTAGGCATTTTCAAAATCATCATATGACATAGGTTCTTGTCCTGCATGTGTTTTTGCCCAATTTTTTTAGAATGTCAGTTTTTTTCTTTTTCCTCTAGACGTAAAGCGTTTTCATCTCATACAATTTAATTACAAGATAAATTGGGTAATCTAAAATTGTCATATTTAAAGGAGTACAAAGAATGAAAAGAAAATCACTCCTCCTATGTTCCATGTTATGTATTGGATTTATATTTTTATTTCAATTCTTTCAAGAACCTAAAGTGGAGGGAGATCAATCAGTAGAGAATTTTTATGAAAAAGTAGGAAGCGAAAAAACAATTAACTATTTAATCATCGGTGATAGTATTGGTAGAGGATCAGGGGCATCAGAGCCAAATAAAAGATGGTTTCAAATATGGGAAAATAAAATGAAAGATACATATGATGTTGATTTTAAACGTCATATGGTTGTACAAAGCGGAAGCACTGCTTTTGAAGGGTTAAATAAGCTGAACGCCACTCCGCACCTAGGAAGCATCGATTTAACTTTTATTGTGTTCGGGGAAAATGACCGAAAATATATGAATGAAAAGCAGTTTGCCCAATTTTATGAAGGACTTCTTAGGCAAGTAAAGAAAGATTATCCTGATACAGAAATATATACATTAACAGAATCACCTTTAGATAATGAATTATTCATTCAAAAGATCACAGATATCTCAGCCCATTATTTAGCTAAAAATATTGATTTACGACCTGTATTTAGTGAATCAACTTATTCTGCCTTTGAATTAACGACAGACCTTGTACATCCAAACGATAGAGGCTATCAACTTTATGCCGAAGCGATTTTTCAAGAAACACAAAATTTGATGAATCAGGATACGCAAATAGCTGTACTAGCTGCTCCTCTTCATGATGACGTAAATATCGCCTTACAACAATCTTCTGCCTACACACATGCCAGTCATCCATATAAAGGTATTTACTGGTATAGTGAAGATGCTGGAGAAACAATCAAATTTTCCTTCTCTGGAACTTTTCTCGGGATGAAAGTGAAGAGTCACCCTGCAGGAGGCATGCTCGATATTTATATTGACGGTCAGCCTGTACGAACATTATCAACGTGGTGGCCTTTAGAAAAAGAAAGACATCTATATATATCAAGCGGTTTAGAGAAAGGTATTCATCAAGTTACATTTACTGTGTCCAAGCAAAAATCCATCTTTAATGACTCAGGTAAAGCGGAAATATTTCTTTCAACGATCATTACCGAGGGTACGAACTAGACCGTTTTTCAAAATAAGTGAATGAGCTCTCCTTCCTTTACACACATTAACAAAAAAAGACAGGGAGAGTTTTTCTCATGTATCGATGTTTAGTATTACTCGTTTTCATAGCCTTCATATATTCCAATCATGTGCTTGCCTCTTTTGCTCCAACAGCGGCAGAATTACAAGAACAAGACTACATTCTTGAACAACTCAACCATATCTTAGATGAACCCCATATTACGAGTAAGGAAGAATCAGTTAAACTTGCTCATCAACTTTTCGAAAGTTTAAATGAAGAACAAAAAGAAGAGATGATCCTTCCACTAAATAAGGCAATTGCACATAAATGGTCTAATCTACCTATTAATCAAGCAAGTAGAAATGGCGTTCCCTTGTCTGAACTAAATACACAAAGTTTTATACTCGCCATGTTATTACTTCAAGCAAATCTCAGTCCACTTGGCTTTGAGCATATGACAGAAATCATTAAAGCTGATTACTTTTTATCAACAACAATCAAGAACCCTCCATTTAAATGGGGGGCACAAGAATATTATATCTCTATACATGGAAACCCTTCCTATACAAAACCTTGGATGATTCAACTAACAGGGCATCATCTTGCAGAGAATATTTTCATTAACCGTTCAAAAACGACGATTACCCCTGAGTTTACGGGGACGCAACCTCGTATTTTTCAAATAAATAATCGTACGTATCATCCAATGAATGCAAAAGTAAATGCTGTCCATGCACTCTTACTATCTTTATGTAATGAGCAAAAACAGCAAAGTAAACTTAATGATGAGTTTAACGACATTTTACTAGGCCCCGGAAATGACCAATCGTTTCCCACTCAAGAAGGTTTACTTATAAAAAATCTAAATACAGAGCAACAAATACAAGTAAAACACATGATTGAGGAATGGGTCGCTCATGCACCTTATGAAGCAAGAAAGGCATTGCTACACACGTATTTATCTCAGGAACAACTTCAGAAAACGACGATTGCTTGGGCTGGTTCAACTTCAATCAAGCGACCGGGTAGCTACTTTCGTATTGATGGACCGCAAATTTGGATAGAAATCTATAGTAAAGAGGGCGTTGCCAATAAAAAACAAGCACATGTACATTCTATATGGCGCGATAAATTAAATGATTATGGGGGGATATTGAAGTAAATAACATCAGTCTAATTTTTCTGTATCTTACCTGTTATAATCCTGGCTCCTTCAATGACAGTTTCAACTAGCTCTTCTTCTTCATAATCATCAATACGAACAGACGGGATGGTAATAGATATACTTGCTAAAATTTCATTTTGAGGATTAAATATCGGTGCACTATATGAAATCGCACCTTTCACTCTTTCACCATTGCTTTTGGCATATCCTCTTTGTTGAATAGATTGTAGCTCCTCATATAAGACATCTTTATCAATAATCGTCGTACTTGAAAGAGGTTCGAATTGGATTTTTGCTAAATACTCTCTTTGGATGTCTGCTGGGAAATAAGCCAATAATATTTTTGCTGAAGCGCCTGCATATAGTGGTGATTCTTGTCCCACCGTAATCATTGTTTGTAGTTGATGACTGCTTGCGATAAAATCTATACACTTTCTTTTTTCGTTTTCAATCACATTTAAACTAATGCACTCTTCTATTTTCACCCACATTTCTTTCATTACCGGGGCGGCTATGTTTAAAAAACTTGAGTTTTTTTCTACTAAATGACCTAAAAACAATAACTCTAATCCTAACTGATATCTTTTTGTTTCTTCATTTTTATGTAATAAGCCTTCATAAACAAGGGTAGAAAGCAATCTTTGCAAACTAGGTTTAGATAGACCCGTACGTTTATGTAATTCTGTTAATGACAAAGTTTTATGCTCATAAGAAAAAGATCGTAGAATTTGTAATGCTTTATGTAAGGTTTGCATCGAATAGTTCTTTTTAAACATTTGATCATTCATGGATGCATCCATCACCTCTTAAATAATATTTACTTTACAATAAATTTACCATTTTCAAAACCTTTCCACAAGCGGAAAAAGATTTCTTGGGAAATGAAAAGAAGGATTCAACTAAAGTGAATCCCCCTTGGTCTAAATACACTTATATTAAGCTTCTTCAGCAAATAATTTCAGATAACGCCCATAGCCTTCTTTCTCCATATCTTCATATGGTATGAATTTTAAAGAGGCTGAATTAATACAATATCTTAATCCATTCTCACCTGGCCCATCATTAAACACATGACCTAAGTGAGAATCAGCTTCCTTACTACGAACCTCTGTTCGAACCATATTGTGACTGTGGTCTTCTTTTTCTAATACTTCTTTCTCTTCTATTGGTTTGGTAAAACTTGGCCAACCACAGCCTGCATCATACTTTTCGGTTGAACTAAATAACGCCTTACCTGAGACGATGTCAACATAAATTCCCTTTCTAAATTCATCCCAGTATTCATTTCTAAATGGCGGTTCCGTACCATTATTTTGTGTGACATAAAATTGCATCTCATTTAATTTATTCTTCAAATCTTTTTTCTCACTCATCTTTTTTCTCACCCCAATTTTGTTTAATAAACCCTGCTCTACCTGAGCCTTGATGGTAAGCCTGGTAATGAGTTGGATTTTTCTTATAATAATGTTGATGATACTCTTCTGCAGGATAGAAAGCTTTTGCTGGTAATATCTTTGTCACGATTGGATCTTTAAAGGGCCCCTCTTTCTCCAATTTTTCTTTTGAAGCTTCGGCCAATTGTTTCTGCTGTTCATTATAATAAAAAATAGCCGTCTGATAAGATTGGCCCCGATCGTAAAATTGACCACCAGTATCGGTTGGATCAATTTGTTGCCAATACAGTTCAAGTAATCTTTCATACGGGAAAATCGTTGGATCAAACGTGATTTGCACCGCTTCATAATGACCAGTCGTTTCCGAGCAAACCTCTTCATAAGTTGGATTTTCTTTATCACCGCCGGTATAACCAGATATTACCGCTTTAATGCCCGGTAACTCATCAAATGGTTTAACCATACACCAAAAACAACCACCGGCAAATGTCGCTTTTTCCTCATTATTATTCGCCATCTTGTCACACCTCATTTTTATTTTCCTTAGCTCTTAAAGAAATAGCTTGTAACACTAAGATAAAGAAAAGTGGATGTAGATGCAAATAAACAACCTTCAATTTCTACTTATGGTCTCCGAAACCCTCTTCTCTATAATTTTTTAGCGCATTAAACATTTCGATGAATACAATAATGAAAAATCATAAGTAAGGAGGTTGGCTTAACTAATGGTGCAGCAATCATCTTCAGAGCAAAAGGTCTTACAAAAAATGTCGTCACCTGCCAATCAACTACTGAATCAGAACTTAGATGCATTAGGCTATATCCAATTCTTTCATCTCTCTTCAAGTAGCAAAATGATAGATATCTTTATAAATGGTGTCAAGATATACAAACAAATTTCTTATAAACAATTGACTAATAAACTTGCATTACCTGCCTCTAGTTACCATATTGATATTTATCCAACTGACGTCATGGTCTCATCTTTACTTAGTAGAAAAATTGAAGTCCTCCCCGAAACATTGCATAATATCGCACTCTCAGGTGAAGCAAATGACATGAAATATACTGATACACCAACTAGTATCGCTATACCAAATTCACTCAATGCAAAATTTATTCATCTGGTAGCTGATGGTCCATCATTCAAACCGGTAATATTAGCACCCAAAAGTGAGGAATTGCCACTCATACAATACAAGCAATCGAGTAAATGGATGAATCTTTCGCCTAGTATGCTTCAAGGCTGTATTTACGGTTACCCTTATAGAGATTATCTCACATCGTTTCGCTTTCCCCTACAGCCTCAAAAGCAACATCTTATCTATATCTTTGGTTCTGTGACAGGAGATCCACCATTAGAACTAATGGTACTTATTCAATAACTGCCAGAACTTTTCTTATTCGTTCATATAAAAACCTGTAGCTGGTATATTACTCAATAAGAGTACTCGCTACAGGTTAATGCTTACTTTACCGGTACTAATAAAGTAAAGTCAATATCATCTTCTTCTAAATTGAATTCATTCACTTTTACTTTTATATCACTTTTTAAATCCATTTCTGTTAACGCTACATAGATTTTCTCTTCATTTGGTTGGATGACTACCCAATCTGGTGTTTTATAATGATTATTAATTAGTTTGAGTAAGAAGGAGATCGGTAAATCCATTTGGCCAATAGATAAATCCTTTTGTTCCAATACAACATCCCCGTTTGGTAATACAGAGGGTTCAAAAGACATTCTTAAACGCAACTGTTGACTGAATACCGGTAAGGTGCCGTATAAATTCACTTCATCATCCAACCTTACTTCATAGTCCAGTCCTCCGTCTAAAATTTCTTCCTCTAAGTAATGATTAATTAATAGGTTTAAATCATTTTTATTTGTTGATATATGAAATGGAGCGTAATCCGCCTCATTTAATTGCACACTTTCATAAGGGTCATCCTTCGCTGGAATACTAACCATAATAAATAAAATAAGCGCAAATAGAATGATTATACCCAGTAGCCCTAAGAAAAGCACTTTCCATTTATTCCCCTTCAATGAAGCTCCCCCTTAATTCTCTTTATTTTCAATGACAGACTTAATTCCTATTTGATCTAAAACTTGATAAATTCTCCCTGCCATTAATTCATATCCTCGATCATTAGGATGGAAATGATCTGTGAATAGTAGATTTTCTTCACTCGTTTCAAAAATATCATCTACATTTACAAAATACATGTTCTCATACTCACCTAGTACTTGTTGGCTGGCTATATTCCACTGACGCATGATCAAACTTAGCTCTTTAATGCTTGAAAACCATTCTAAAAAAGGGTTATATAATCCCACTAATAATACTGTACTCTTCGGATTATATTCGCGAATGGTATGTAGAATTGTATTTAAATTATCTTCAAAAACATCTTGTTCTTTTTCAAAAGCAGCTACATTTAATTTGGTAAAATTAGATCTGACTACCTTCATAATATCATTGCCACCAATAGTAATAATAACGAGATCCGATTCTGTTACCGCATTTTTTACTTTGTCCATATTAAGCCGTTCTAATAATTGGTTTGACCGATTCCCTTTTACACCATAATTAATAAAACTTGTATAATTAATCGACCGATGTTCCTCTAAGAGCTTCTCTAAATAGGGTATATACCCACCACTTTCAGTCGTGTCGCCTACACCTTGGGTCAATGAATCACCTATTGATACGACATTTAAATCAATGGGGAAAAATTCTGCAGGAATATCTTGTTTAGTTAAATCCTCCATTTGTTTTGCTTCAGCGGCCTCATTATCGCTTGTCATCGCATTGGTATTACAACCCGCCAATAGAACCATGATTGATAGTAATAAGGTGAATATTCTTTTCAATTCTTTCTCACCTCTTTATTAAAGTATGTTTCATTATATCATGTTGTGGTAATCACATAAAAAAGTGTGATTACTTAATAATATTAAATTATACTCTTTTAACCACTATTAAACTTAAATGAAGAGAATAATTTAAATAAAATACCATCTATGGGTACAGAAGAAACAATTTATCACTTGATACTCTTATGAAATGAAGTTAAAAGCAACACTTAAAGAGGTAAATATATTAGCACAAAAAAGAAGCAAGACCAAGCTTTGAGTTTACACTTTAGGCTTGGTCTTGCTTCTAAGATCTGTTGAATGAAATTATTGAATTTTTTTTATATCGGCAATGATTTCTTCATAAGGAACATCGGATACACCATCATAATCCTTCATAACCACACCATTTTGATCGACTAAATAAATTGAAGTCTGATGAATGACTTGATCATCATTCTTTGGTTTTTTTACTAATGACTTGAAAGAATCAACAGCAAAGCTTTCAATCTCTTCTTGGGTATAGCCCGTTAAAAAATGCCAGTTTGAAAAGTCTATTTCATAGTTGTTCGCAAAATCTTTTAATGCCTCAGGACTGTCCACAGTTGGATCAACACTAAAAGAAACAAACTCTACATTTTCAATCCCTTCTTCTTTAACCTTATCTTGCAATTGACTCATATTATATGTCATTGGTGGACAGACCGTTTCACAGCTAGTAAAAATAAAATCAGCTATCCATACTTTCCCCTCTAAATCACTTAAACCTACAGCCTGATTGTCTTGATTAGTATAATTAAAATCTCCCACATCATAGTTTAGTGCATTTTCTATACCACTTTGGCCACAAGCGGCTAGAATAATTGTAAAAAGACCAATAACCGCGGCTAATTTTTTCAACACTTTCACCTGCTTTTATGTATTTATCAATTCAACATTAATGTACCAAACGAAATTGTTTGAATGAAGAAAAAAGTATGACATCTATGTGAACAAAGGAAAATAATGCAAATACCTCTTCTAATAATCGAATAGAAGAGGCATTTACTGCTTAAAGGTTATTCGATGTGATAACAAAAACCAATTGCGCCTTCACCAGTATGGGTACTAATAATTGGTGTTGTATCCTCTATTGTTACATGATTAAAGCCTGTTAATTCACTGATTACTTCTTTCAGTTTTCTTGCTAATTCTAAACCACCCGCATGGGTAATTCCTACACTTTTAATCGTCTTTCCTTTTGCATCTTCTACTAATTGTTTGGATAAAAACTTTATCACTTGAGAGTGACTTCGTACCTTTGTTATTGGTGTATACACGCCATCTGCTAACGAAGCAATCGGTTTAATATTTAATAGAGAGCCAATTAAACCTTTGCCTTTGCCTATTCTTCCACCTTTAATCAGGTTTTCCAAAGTGTCTACAACAACATAAAGTTTCGTATTTTCTTGAATTTCTTGAATTCTCTGGATAATACGCTTGTAATCTTCTCCCTTATCTGCGAGTTCAGCAGCAGCTATGACTTGAAATGCCAACGCTTTTGAAATGAAGCGAGAATCAATAACAGTCACATTGGCCTCTGTTATGTCTGCAGCAGTTCGAGCAGAATCAACTGTCCCACTCATTCCTCCAGTCATATGGATAGAAATAATTTCGTCGTAACCATCTTTGGTTAGTTGATCATACAATTCTACAAATGTCCCTGTTGCAGGTTGAGAACTTTTAGGAAGCTCATCAGACTGTCGCATTAAATCCAGAAATTCTTGGGGCGTAATATCGACACGGTCCTCATAAGATTGTCCATTAATATTAATTGATAATGGTACAACAGCTATATCTAACTTTGTAATCATTTCAGCTGATAAGTCAACAGTTGAATCCGTTACAATTTTTATTCTAGTCATTCATTCACGTCCTATCATAGCAATTCAACCTTCATTATACATGTATATCACTGCGATTAAAAGATTTATGTTGAAACGTCTTTATACTGTCAAAATTACAATAAAAAAGATTATTACATTTATTTAATGTTTTTTTAGTTAGGTAAACTGGACAAATAATCAATAAACAAAACAAAAAACCTTTCAAAATAAATGTTAACTAAAATACATGATTTCACAGGCATATTAGCTTTTATAACTATGTGGACCCTTTTTATAACTTTCTCAACTTGTTCACTACACTAAAAAAAGACCCCTTTACGGGATCTATCATGCATTGCTTTTTAATTCTTTTGTTTGAAATACCATCTCAACATCTGACCACTTCATCACACGTTTTAAATACTCTTTAAATGAGTACACAGTTGTCTTACAATGTTCCGTATGATAAATTTTCGTTACAAACTGCTGTAGTCGAATGTGTACTAAGAAAAAACAAGGACTATCCTTATCCACTAAAGGAATCTCTGTAATCTTCACCTTCTGTCCAAATACATTTCTGAACTCTAGGCTTTTACATATCAAAATATCAATCCTCATTTTCACCCGTTTAATCGTATTATACATCATTTCGTTTAATAATTCTTCTAGATTTTTTGTGCTTATTAAAATTATGATGAGGAGCTTTCCAATGCTTCTAATTGTTCTTTCTTTAACTTTCTGCGATAAACGATTTTTGATAAGGTAATACTGATTTCATATAGGACAAGAAGCGGAATACTGACGATAATATCTGACATTAAATCAGGTGGTGAAATAATAACAGAAATCACTACAAGAACAAAATAAGCGTATTTCCTGATTTTTGTTAACACGTATGGGTTAATCATCCCGAGGGATGTTAAAAACATCGCCACAACTGGCAATTCAAATAGTATTCCAAAAGGCAACGTCATATGAAATATAAACTGAAAATACTTATCTACCGTAAAACTCATTTCCATCATACCTTCACTTAACCCAGTCAAAAAGTTAAACAATGTAGGCATAATGACAAAATAACCAAAGCTTAACCCAACTAAAAACAATACAAAAAGAGCTGGAATGTAAGCTAATGTAATTTTTCTCTCTTTAGGCACAAGTCCAGGTTTAACAAATTGCCATAATTGCAATGCCACAACTGGTATTGTCCCAGCTATGGCAATAACAGAAGCAATCGTAAAATACACCCAAATGATATCACTTGGTCCAAGTACAATTAACTGCTCTTTCAAATCACGGACAAACCATTGGTAAATATGATCGACGAACAGAAAACCGACAATAAAAAACAATACAAATGCCACTATACAAAGAATTAACCGCTTTCTTAATTCCTCTAGATGCTCAATATAATTCAATTCTTCTTGTTTCATAACCTACTCCTGCTTCGTTTTCAATTTAACCTGTTGAATCTTGCTTCACTTTTGTCCACTATTTAAAGACGAACAAAATGGAAAACCTACACAAAAAACGAGAAACATGTGGTTAGGTCAAAAGTAGTTGATTACTTTGACTAATACATGTTTCTAATTTTCACAATTATTCATTTTCATAACTATATGTAGCCCTATCGATTAGGCCTTTTTATTCATTGTCTCTCTCTCAGCATCATCGTCATTGGCTAATTCTTTCGTAGATTTCTTAAACTCTCTTAATGTATCACCTAGCGCGCGACCAATTTCGGGTAATTTCTTTGGACCGAAGATGATGAGTGCCAGCACAAGAATGAGAATAAGTCCTGGAAAACCTATGTTTGAAAACATGAAAAACATCCCCTTAAACTGTTGTTCAAGCCATCCCCATTATAGCGTTATTTTAAAAGAAAAGTCAATTAATTCCTAACAATCATTAGACTAAAAGATGAAACAAATTTTCATCATTGTTAATTTCTTGATAAGAGAATCCTTTTTTATTCATGCGCTCGATTAAACTATGATTATCACGTCGATTCTTTAGCTCAATACCGACTAGAGCTGGACCACTACCTTTATTGTTCTTCTTTGTATATTCAAATCTTACAATATCATCCGTAGGACCAAGCACCTCATCTAAAAACTCTCGTAATGCCCCTGCTCTTTGAGGGAAATTAACAATAAAATAATACAATAACCCTTCATACAACAAGGATCGTTCTTTAATTTCCTGCATTCTTTCAATATCATTATTTCCACCGCTTAAAACACATACAATTGACTTTCCTTTAATCTCATCTTTATAAAAGTCTAAAGCTGCAATTGATAATGCTCCTGCTGGTTCGGCAACAATTGCATGCTCATTGTATAATTCTAATATTGTTGTACAAACTTTTCCTTCTGGGACGCTAATAATGTCATCTACATATCGTTTACAAATATCAAATGTCATCTCACCCACTCTTTTAACTGCTGCACCGTCGATGAATTTATCAATTTCATCTAGGGCCACGACTTGATTTTGTTGAACGGATTCCTTCATCGAAGAAGCTCCTTCAGGCTCGACACCAATCATTTTCGTTAAAGGTGACACACTTTTAATGTACGTGGACAAACCAGACATCAATCCGCCCCCGCCAATACTTGCGAAAACATAATCAATTGGTTCATCGCAATCATGAAGCATTTCAACAGCAATAGTTCCTTGACCAGCTATCACATGCTCATCTTCAAAGGGATGAATAAATGTGCGCCCTTCCTGATTACAGCAAGCCTGAGCCTCAGCGAATGAATCATCAAATGTATCGCCAACAAGAATAATTTCAATTGAATCTTTGCCGAATAATTCAACTTGGCTTACTTTCTGTTTAGGTGTAGTTGCCGGCATAAAGATTTTCCCGTTAATACCTAATCGATGGCAAGCATAGGCAACCCCTTGTGCATGATTGCCTGCACTTGCACAAACAACGCCGTTCTTTATCCGTTCCTCTGGTAATGACATCACTGAATAATAGGCACCTCTTAGTTTAAAAGAGCGTACATGTTGCAAATCTTCCCGTTTAATATACACATTGCACTCATATCTTTCAGACAAGCGATTATTTTTTTGCAGCGGTGTATGGGCAACGATATCCTTTAAGTGCTGGTACGCAATTAAGATATCCTCCAATTGCACCATTTTCTCTTTCACTGCTCTCTGTTCCATTTGCCAACTCATCCCTTTTCCTTTTGTAATTTGTACATTATAACATGAGAATAATAGATTGATGCACAATTTTTTAAAAATTCATGTTTTTTTAAAAATGAAAACGGTTACTTTATTTCTGATTTTTTAATTTCCTATATATGGAATAATAATCATTTACTTCATAGAAAAAAATTGATGAGGAGATTATAGTGAATCGGGCATAAGACTTGGAGTACATACACTTATAATTGTTCCCGAGCAATAATGGGTTGCACGATTTTTTAGAAGTAAAAACTGGGATGAACGCTTTTTCAAATGTGATTTTACGTTATTCATGGTATGAGGGCAAATTGGCAATGTCATGTTTACATGCAAGAGTCAGAAGAAAAAAGATGACAACTGGTAGAAATGATATTATTTTATAAGAATCACCAGAAAAAAGATAAATGTAGGTGTACCCACCCATAACATATAATTGTTTTTGGACATTCTTAAGTAATCAAAAAAAGAGATTAATAGCTTAACGTTTATAGTTACGCCGCATAATGCATTTTCTTACTCCTTGCCTGTTTTAGGGTAGGCAAATAGATAAAGAACAAATACTTCATAGGAGACCATGAAAAAAACACGAAGCCACTTCGTGTTTTTAATGGCTCATAAAGAAGCCGTCTATTTTATTTTCTAACATATACTTGAAATTCGTAATCGTAAGCATTTTTTTCGTCTTTGCTTCGTTTCTCGACGGACACTTGTTTCCATTCGGTGAGGTCGAATGATGGAAAGCTTGTGTCACCCTCGATTTCAGCATGAATTTTGGTAATATAGAGCTTATCTGCATAAGGTAAAGTAGATTGATAAATTTGCGCTCCACCAATGACAAAAACTTCCTGCTGTTTTTCTTGACTGTATGTAATTAATTGTTCAATCGAATTTAATACTGTTGCTTGCTCTGGAGAAAAATCTGTATTCCTAGTAATGACAATATTTTCTCTTCCTGGAAGTGGCCTTCCAAGTGAGAGCCATGTTCTTCTCCCCATCGCAACTGGGTGACCTAACGTCGTCTCTTTAAAAAACTGCAAGTCCCCTGGTAAATGCCACGGTAACTGATTATCTTTTCCTATCACTCTATTTTCACTCATTGCCCAAATTAATGAAATCATTTTCATATCCTCCAATCGGCACTAGCAATTAATTATAAGTTTAATATAATTCTCTGCACTTGAAAAGAAAATCCAATAATAAAGCTTCTCAGCAAAAGAAAAGCACTCATCCCATGATGAGTGCTTGGTCTACTTAAACGGCAACTGGGGCTTTAATTGTTGGATGAGGATCATAGCCCTCAATTGTTAAATCTTCCATTTCTATATCAAAAATCGAGGTTTTATTGTTATTAATTCGTAGTTGCGGCAATGCCTTTGGTGTTCTTGATAATTGTTCCTGTACTTGCTCAAGATGATTCGAATAAATATGCGCATCACTGATTGTATGAACAAAATCACCAACCTCTAAACCACACTCATGAGCAATTAAATGAGTGAGCAACGAATAGGAAGCCACATTAAATGGAATCCCTAAGAAGGTGTCGCCACTGCGTTGTAATAGATGGCAACTCAACTTACCATTTATGACATAAAATTGGAACATGGCATGACAAGGAGGTAATGCAGCTTTGCTTCCTTTTCCACCTGCATTGATCACATCTTCAGGGTTCCATGCATTCACAATGATTCGTCTTGAGTCAGGGTTATTTTTTATCTGTTCTATCGCATCTTTTAACTGGTCAAGCTCTTCCCCAGTTGAAGCAGTCCAATTTCTCCATTGCTTTCCATATACATTTCCTAAATCTCCGTATTTTTCTGCAAACTCATCGTTAGTAAGGATTCTTTCACAAAACTGTTGTAATTCTTTTTGATAGATTTCATTAAACTCGTTATCAATTAAACAACGTCTACCAAAGTCTGTCATATCAGGACCGTTATATTCATCTGATTCAACCCATTTTTTAAACGCCCATTCATCCCAAATATGGTTATTATGCTGCAATAAATAGCGAATGTTTGTATCACCTTTAATAAACCAGAGTAATTCACTTGCAATTAAACGGAACGGTACACGCTTTGTTGTAAATAATGGGAATCCTTGACTTAAATCGAAACGCATTTGATAGCCAAAAACACTTAAAGTTCCAGTACCAGTACGATCTTGTTTCTTTTGTCCATTTGTTAAAATATGTTGTAGCATGTCTAAATATGCCTGTTCTGGATGTTTCTCCATGATACTCACCTCTTAAACTTTATATCTTAATGATTATGGGCCATTTGTCTAATAAAAGAAAACGTTTTTGGCGCATTTTCATACAAGTAACTTCTCGTTTCTACATTCAAAAAATAAAGGGCAAAACTCTCAGCAAAATATTCTTCGGAAAACGTAGAGAAATAGGAGTCATTTGGAAATAATCGTGGTTGCTCTTCTTGCCAAATACGAATAAATTGGCTATTCGAACGGATTTCCTCAAAGATATAACGATCAATGGAATGTGCCAGCTCATGTAATTCCAAATTAACGGAGCCATGGTCCATCCCTTGGTCACTATAGCCTATTTTTACAAGCACTGTTTTCCCTCCACCAATGCCTGGAACTTGATCCCATGTCGTTGATGAAGTATATCCACGTGGAATCATTCCAGTTAGATGTTTTACGCTAGGATTCTCTGTCAACCTGCCTGAAAAAAGCTTAATCTTAATATTTTGATTGTCTATTTTTTGTAATAAGGTAGACGGTAATTGGTCCAAGCGGGATATGATGGCAGCTGCTTCTATTTCATCAAAAGATTCTGTTGGTAATAAGACAATCTCTCCTAACAAATCCGCTGATGTAAGATCAACTGCTTGCTTTAGTTCTGAAGAATATGGATAGTTCTTTAACTGAATCGCACCGATATCGGCTTGTGAACTTCCCATTAATGTTAAGGAAACAACTAAAAATAAGCCTGTAAATATCCACTTTTTCATAGCTGTTCCTCCCTTTTTTATCATTAATCGTATCATTACTAGTCTATTAATTATATCATAGATTTTCATTAAATATAAAAAGGACTAATCAAAGATCAGCCCTTTTAATCTAGCACACTTATGAATAAGAACGAACAATATCGCTTAAGCTAGCAGCTTGCGTACCATTCCCTACCGCTGCAAATTTCCAGTCTTGACCATGGCGGTAAATCTCACCAGCAACTAAACTTGTTTTCCCATCGTAATTTTCCGTTAAGTTAAAATGAATTAACTCTTGATGATTATTTGAATTGACAATGCGAATAAAAGCATTCTGAATCATACCAAAATGTTGTTTTCGTTTTACACAATCATAAATATTAACAACAAATACAAGTTTATGGATATGACTAGGAATACGACTCAAATCGATAAGGATTTGTTCATCATCACCATCTCCATCGCCCGTTAAATTATCACCGGTATGTTGAATGCTTCCATCACCACTTTTTAAATTTCCAAAATAAATGACATCTTTATTGTTACGTAATTTATCGTTATCCCCAAGCAGTATAACCGAAGCGTCACAATCGATATCGACACCCCCACCGCCTCCAAAGAGACCAGCTAATAGTCCACCACTACTTTTTTGCTTTACTGGATCCCATCCTAAACCAACAAGTATTTTTGAAAGACTTGGATTCCCTTTTGTTAAATCTACTCTTTGTCCCTTTTGTAAACTAATCGCCATTGTTTATCTCCCCTTTGTTTTTTTATCTCTTGTTTTTCATATTGCGAAAATTATCTTGCAACTGTTCTAATTTTTTCGTTCCTTCTTCTCTTAATTTGCGATTCTCTTCCTCAATCGACTTTGTTTCTTGCATCCCCTTCATGATGATATCCCAAGACTGTTCAATTGTTTCAATCTTAATACTTGGTCCACCAGCAAGTCTTGCAATGTCTGTACTTTGTTGTGATATATTTTGCGCATTTCTAACTAACATTTCATTTGTTCTGCGATCTAATTCACTCATCGAATCAGCAACGAGCTTTTGCCTTTTCGCTGCCATCGCTTGAATAAGTCCATTTTTAAAGATTGGAATCGTCGTCACAAAAGCTGAATTAATTTTCCCAATTAACTTCGTATTCCCTCTTTGAAGCATACGGATTTGTGGTGCCGTTTGTAATGCAACCATTTTCGCC
This sequence comes from Cytobacillus sp. OWB-43, assembly GCF_034651445.1. Lineage (NCBI taxonomy): Bacteria > Bacillati > Bacillota > Bacilli > Caryophanales > Bacillaceae > Cytobacillus > Cytobacillus sp. OWB-43. The sequence goes on from NZ_JAYEFF010000001.1 coordinate 1,386,546, forward strand.
ATTTCTAAATCATACACTCGTTGATCTAATAATTCGACTGCATTTCTTAGAGTATCTAATTGCATAGAGGCCATTTGATCACCTGCAATTGCTTTTTGCTCTAATTGTGGCAATTGATTGGCTTTGAGTTCATCAGATTTCATCTGACCAGCAACAGCATACTGTTCAAGGGAAAGGTAATATTGATAGTTTTCCTCATACATCCTATCTAGCGTAGTAGTTGCTTCAACCATTTCATTTTGATATTTAGAGATTTCAACATAAATTTTATCGATTTCCTTGCCCATTGTTTGGTATTTTCCAAACAACTTTTCAATAAGTTTTTCGCCCTTTTTGAAGAGTTTATCAAAAAAACCTGGCTTTTCTTTCTGAAAATCTTTCGGGTCAAACTGATCCATAATTTTTCCAAGCTGTTTCAATAATTCTCCGGAATCCTCTACTTTTGTTGTTCTCATATTGCCGAGAATTTGATCAGAAAACTTGGATATCTCCTCAGCTGGTTCTTTACCAAATTCCAAAATTTGGATTTGATCGCGCTCGTCTATTGAGGCAGAGAGTTGTTGAACCTCTTTATTTTCTCTTAAAGCTAGTTTAATTTGACTCGCAGATGCTTCTGTTAACTTGTCTTCTGGGTTTGTTGAAATGACATCCAAATTCGTTTGCATATCAGATGAATTCATTTATTTCACTCCTTTATAACTTCTTGAAAAATTTAGTTAGTGCAGATTTTATGAAAGATGGTTCTTTATACTCTAATTCAAAAATGACATCTTCCAACCAATGAACATCATATAAACGCTCATCAATATAATTCTCAATATCATTATGTCCTGCTGGATTATAAACGGTGATATCCACACCGAACTGATTCATCAAAAGTAGCAATACGGCATCATGGCGACTCATTAAGCCATTTAATTCATTATTAAATAAGATAAGCTTAGGTACATCTTGTGAATAATCAAAACGTTGAATGAGTTGTAGCATCTTACCTTGGAGTTGCATACTTTGAGCGAAAATATAAACCTTTAAATCTTCTTCAGATTCATTTGCTTGTTTTTTTAATAATGATTTTTCACAAATTTTTCTTATCGCATAGGCTATCCCTTGCTGTAAGCCATTAGGTAAATGCTTGTAAGTCCAAAAATGAGCATTCATCACTTTATCTGGATCAACTAATCCGTCTTGATCAAGTGCATTACGATAATGGTAGCGATAATCGCTGCTCACCCCTTTTGAAAAAGGAAAAGAGCGGATTAAATAACTATGATCGTTTTCTTCAAGTGTGTGAAGCCTTTCCCAGTATTCTTTGCGGTCTCTACTGACACCTTGAATTTTTGCAAATACGTGCGGAATTTTCACAACCTTGTCTGCCACATCAAAATTAGGGCGAATCATCGCCTTTTCTTTAACAAGTAGAAAAAGTTCATCATAAGTTGTTTTCAACGTCAGCGACGCGGGCAAATATTCTCGTAATTGCCATGGCTTAAAAATACCTGATCCATCTTGATTAAGTATCGATTCTATTTCTTTTGATGCACGATAGGCAACGGTCGATTTTCTTCGTCGCTTTTCAGTTGGAAAAGGTTCAGCCTCATTCTTATTTTGAAAATGATGTACCGGAGTATTTGCCCAATCTAATTGAAACGAGGCAAACGCATCTTCTCCACTAGGTGATATGTAAATCACATCACAACCGAGCGAAAGTAAATAGTAAATAAAGTAAGCATGCGTTTTTTTATAAGGTCCATACCAAATAAATTTCGGGAGCTTTACTGTTAAATCAGCGTTGGTTAAGCTTTCTCCCAAATGGTTATGAGACCATTTAATAAGATCTGTTAAGATTCTACGCAAATCATTATGCTTAAGCCCACCTTCCTCTTTATCAGAGAAAAGTTGTAATGTTTCCATTAATGCTTCGCGGATTTTACGCTGAATAGCTGGTAGTTCTGAACGAAGTAGTAATCCTTCCCCATCTAAAAAAGCGACAAATCGATTAATTGAAAGCTGCTGATCTCTATGGATATTAATAACCTTTTGGATGGACTTAAAATGTTCATTATTCATCGATTTGTCTAAATAGTCTTCACCAATTACTGAAATATCGATCGTTGGATCATTAGCTAGGTCAAACAGTTCATTATAATAGGCATCCTCGTCTAATGGTACACCTAATAACCGGAGAAAGATTTGATTATAAGTAAGTGTACGATTGGCCACCTCATACATCGGCCTTTCATTTAGTGGCGTTTTTAATGCTTCTTTATACCCTTCATATGTAACTGCCATTCGGATATTTTTCACATGACTATGAGTGACATTCATTGACTGATCCCTTCCCTTTAATACATTCGTCTTACAGGTTCATTTTGTATATATATTGTTGTTTTAGAAACAATGATTATAAACACGTATCCATTTCATCTTAACATAAATAGTTACGATTTGAAGCTATTGAATAAGGGCTTCTGCCATTTTCACCATTTACTGTGGTTATGCATATAGTTGCATTACTAAGGATACCTGTATTTGCTTCAAACGAAAGGATAAATGTAATCAAAGGATGGATTAAAAATGAGAATGTTAGCGAAGCGTTCCAAGTTACCTAATATCGATTCAGAATTAAAAATACTGGAACGAACTTTAAACTCCTCAATATTTATAATGCTTGATTTACTCTTTTTGGCTGCCTTTCTTTCATTATTCACTTATACAGTTCACCAGTCCATTTTCTACACGAGCATGATCTTTATTTTCTTTATCACAGCTGGATTGGTTGTATTTTCTGTTGTAAATCGGATCTTTCTCTCCGGTCGAAAGGATTGGTAACTGTCTGAAGTATTTTAGTAAGGAATTCTTCTGTTGCCAGCATCCCTTTTTCCTTTGTTAACCAACGGGAAGACTTTTTTATATGTTGAGCTAGTTCTCCATGAGCAGGAACAAATGATTCATCACAAATTTTTAAAAAGTCATAATCTAATAATGAATCGCCTGCTCCGAATAAATACTGGGCCCCTTCATTTTCTGCGATATACTGTAGTGCCCTACCTTTGCTTATCGCATTTGGTATAAAATATAATTTTCTACCTTGCAAAGAAATACGCCATCCAAGCCCTTCTGCCATTAGGCGTATTTCAGCCAATTGGCAATCTGGCAATGTTTCCATTAGCACATAGTAGAAAAACCACCCATCTGCTTCACGCAATCTCCCCTCTATCTTAAATGGGAATAAATGATTCAAGAGTTTCTCTTTCGTTCCACTCTTATCATAGACTTCTCGCTTGATACTTTCTTCCCAATTTAGCAAAGGCTGACCGTTATATAGAATTTGTGCGCCATTGGCAACAACTGCATAACGATGGCTAAAAGGAAATTCAATCCGCTCAAATTGTTGCCGTGTTCGTGTAGTAATTGGCACGAACAGAAGGGTATTACGAATTTGTTGTAATAATTTTATGGCACAATCACTCATCACAGATAAAGCTTTATTATTTTTATATTCAACAACGGTTGCAGATTTACTTGGAATTGCTTCCAATTGCGATATCGCTGTCTCTGAATAGATTAATGTCCGATCTAAATCTGAGGCAAAAATTCCTCCTCTCATTGGATCACCTTCTTAATTAGTCCACAACATGTATAGCTCATTTGTGGATAATGAACCAATTCAATCTTTCTCTCCTCAGCAAGTGCAAACAAATGTTTTAGATAAGGACTATTTTTATCTTTAATCAGTATTTTCCAAGGTACCCTTCTTAAAGCTACTCTCGTCGTCTCACCTACACCTGGTTTAACGAAATGAGAAGATTCGATACCGAACTCCTTTTGGATTCTTAGTATTTCATTCATACCTGAAAAGGTCGCTCCGTAATTTTCATCCACTATTTTACTTGCTTCCTGCTTTGCAATAGATACAACTTTTTGAAATTGCTGAGTTATTTTGTCTAAATAGATGTTTGATAAATCTTCATCAATCATATGATGGTAATATTTCGCCCCATGAAAATCCTTTTCACCAATCCATTGATTATTTAAAACCGTCCTGCTGACTAGTCCAGAAACAGTCGAATTTAAGCAAGCACTCGGAATTAAAAAGTCTTCCCTCGTTCCAAATACGGTTGTACAATGGCCAGGGTCAGCTAAAACAGCCAATGTATCATCAATTTTCACTCCATATTTCTGAAAGAATAAGTGGCAAGCATTTGTTAATTCTATCGAAATGGCACCTTTTCCTGTCCAACCGTCTACGAATTGAATCATTCCCGTTGAATGTTTTTCTAAAATATAGTGAAGAGCATTTTCATCGATTCCTCTATCGCGAATAATAGAAATACTATAATGCGGCAAATCTACATGGTATTTAAAAAACAAATATCTTTTAATTAAAATGCCTATTGGTGTACCTGCTCTCGCTAGTGAAACCAAAACTGTCTGTTTGCCTTTAGCTGCATAAATCTGTTCTGCTACAACAGCTATACTTAAAGCCACTTTCTCTTTAAATTCGTCTAAAGAACGAAAGAAAAGATCGATATACGCTTTTGGTGGCTGGTATTCTATTGGTAAGGTTTCACTATAATGAGCACCTGATTGAATGGCATGTTCTCTGTTTTCTGTTGTATCTTCTAAATGGATATGACTTAAATCCTTTAAAAGAAAGGTGACCTCTCTTCGGTCATATGACCCAAACATAGGCTGTCTGGCGACAATAGTCAAATCACCTCACTCCTTTCAAAAAGACAACTTGAATACTTGGTATTTTTAACTGTTGTAAAAACTTGCTTAAAACCTGTTCATCTACTAATCTTTCAAAAAAGATAAATACTTCATCATATGTTTCCGGTGGGATATTATAGATATAGTTCACCACTTCTTCCACTTCAGGGCTAGGAAAAGTCATACCAAAGCGTGCGCCATAGGATGGTTTATTATGGACATGAATAGGGCTACGGGTTGTACTTTGATACTTTACACTACCCTCCATTAAGCTAGCTATTTTCATTGGCAAATACATAAACTCACCTGTGCCGATACATAAAATATGTTTACCCTTTCTTTTTTGATCAAGAAATGTTGCAACCTTCTCTGCTTTTGAGTTTAATAAAACGTTCACTTTACTATCCAACCCGAATCGACCACTTTCAGCAATATAAGGAACAGTGTTGAAGGGAGACTTTTGATTTGTCGTAGGATAATACTTAGAAGCAAACAGCATAGGTAATTCTTTTTCTATGTAAATTTCATTCATTTCTGTAGATGGACGGTAAAAGTCTACACTTTCTTCCTCCTTAATAACTGGGTTCCCATCTACTTCAACTTCGCCAGCAAGAAGGGATATATGACGTATAGTGATATCTAACGCTTCCTCTAGTTCAATAAATGCATTCTTGTTGGTCTCATTTCTCCAATCAAGAATAGAAACAACAGTGTAATGCTTCCTCGGAAACTTATCATGTAATGAAGTGATAATATTTCGCGCTGTCTTTCCAGTCGTCATCTCATCATCTACTAATATAATTTCCCGACTATTTTGCAACAAATTGGCGTCGATATAACAACGATGAGAAGTAGCATGTGAATGCTCTTCCTCAAAATGAATGATCGATTCAACGTTTAAAAGATCTTCTCTCGTTGTATGAAAATAATCTGCATTCTTAAACGCTTGAAAAAATGCCTGACCGAGCGCTGTCGCAGTTTCTGCAAAACCAATAATGATGGGGGAATATTGATCGCCAATAAATGCTGTATCACTAAATTTAGACTGCTTATTTTTCAGTACATCCACAAAGGGTGATGATGACGAAAGCTTTTTCCCTTCCACATCCTTAAGGTAGCTTTCTGCTAATAACAGTCCCGTTGCTAACCCTTTTGCCGGCGAGATAGGCAGATGTTTACCTAACACTTTACTAACGAATAAAAAGGATCTTTTTTTATTCTTTCTTGCTGCCATCTGGAATAATTCATCGAATTTAAAATGGTAAGGATTATAGTTGATATTTAGCTTCACCTGCATGGGCTCGATGACGTCTATCATGTGATAACTGTTGGAAGAAATCAATTGTGTTGTATTGTTCATTTAGCACCCCGTAAACTCTTGATTTTAACTCGATTTTTTTTGCCCAATAATAATGGGGCTTCATTTCGTTCATTTTGTTCTGACTCGCACTTTTCATCACACCACGGGCCCCATTTGAATGATTTAATATATCCATTGCATCATTGTATTCTTCATAAGTCACAGTGTTTAAAGCTTGTACCGGCGTAATTTGCGTGGGATGTATAATTGTTTTACCGATGATACCATTACTAATATCGAGTAATATTTCTGCTATGAATCCTCTCATCTCTTTCGGTAGTTTGTTCATAAATGACGATGAATCCATGATTTGCTCCGTTTGATTACTTAGTACGTTAACTTTTTCTTTAGAAACAAAATGCTCCCAAACAGGTCCAGAAAGTAAGTAAGTATTAGGTGCCCTTTGGAAAAAGTTCATAATGTCTGCTAGACAATCTCTCAATACAGCAATATCATATAATGAAGTGGATGTGTTTCTTCTGATTCCTAAAAGTCCACAAAAATCTGTCGCCCCTATCCGGATATTCAAAATAAAATGGGCGTACTTATCGAATATTCCTTTTAGTTTTTTTAATTCTTCCATTCTTGTTTCTTTAAATAGAACTTCTTTCGTTTCAAGAATTGGCATCGCATATAATTCATGGCCACTATTTCGTATATCACTTACGAGTTGCAGCATGTCTTCACCATCGATTGAAGAGAATTTTGGAATGACAATACCAGTTAGTAACTGCCATTCATCTTTAAATAAAGTTATTAGCCGAACTAACTGCTCTTTATTTCTTATACGAATAAAAAGTAATGGCAATTCTTCTAATGTAATAAAGCCTCTAGAAATATCTTGTTGAAGTTTATGTAATGAATGCTGTAATTCCCTTTCCGCTATTTCCACTTCTAGATCACCAATACTATCTTCTAAACAAATGACAACTGATGTTAGACCAGCGTGCTTTTTATTAATCAAATCTTGATGGATTGCAGGACGTGTTGCAGGCATATAAAGGGTGGCTGCTAATGCATATGCAAGCTCATTCTTCGGTGTATATTTATTAAATGTCGTCGGTTCTTTAAAAAAGTACTCATCTAGTGCAGCTTGAGATAAATCTGTAAATAACCTCATACGCCAACTCCTTTTTTTAATTTCAGAAAAATTTAATAGAGGGGACCCAGAAATAATTGCAATTATTATCAGATATTGGAAGATATTGATGGAGTGAAAAAAGAGGGATGAAGCAATTCATCCCCTTTTCTTATGAGCCTGCTGCTTCAGTACGTTTTCTCTTCGCATGTACAATAAAAGTAATTGCAAAAACAATCACAAGTACGCCAAAGAAATACATATGATCTATGTGAATACCTGCTGCACTTAACAACATCTTTAAAGAGATTAATAGAATAAGAATATAAGAGCTTGTTTCAAGTTCAGGTACACGGTCAATTAATTTTAAGAATACCCCTGCAACGCCCCTCATCATGATGATACCTAGCATACCACCAACAAGAAGTACCCATATTTCTTGACTCACACCTAATGCTGCTAAAATGCTATCAATTGAAAAAGCAATATCCATTAATTCAACGGCAATAACTGTTCCCCAAAATGTCCCAAACAGACGAATCAATAAGCCTCGTTGATTGATTCCTTCCAACGCTTCTTCGTCTTCTGCTTCTTCTGCTTTCTTTTTGTCGATAAAATATTTAATAGCTAACCAGCCTAAGTAAGCGGCTCCTAGTACTTTTATCCACCAAAATTTAATTAAAAATACACCTACACCTATCGCTAAAAAACGGAAGAAATAAGCGCCAAGCAACCCATAAAAAAGTGCTTTCTTTCGTTGTTTTGGTGGTAGGTGCTTAACCATTACTGCTAAGACAAGCGCATTATCGGCTGAAAGCAAGCCTTCTAAAATGACCAATGTGCCAATTAGCACCCATGCATCTGGTCGAGATAATGCCTCAACCCACATATCCCAATCAAAGAAACTAGAATAGGTATGTAGGATCCCATCGATAATTTCCATAGTGAATTTTTCCCCCTGATCAACTTTATATACTATCGTTCCTCACCTAGTATATACGAATATGTACTAGAAAAGTTTCAATTTTTGAAATTAACTCATCCATTTTGGCGGGGTATTTTTATCCCAGTAGATAGACCCTAGTTCATGGTGAGTTTGGAATTGATCATAGGCAGTATGATAATGGAAATTAAACCAATAACCTTGCTGTGGTGGATGATCTCTTCTGACATGAAAACGAATGACATCTTTCTGCTTGGCCTCATCTGCTATATGAAAAATTCGTTCTGAAACGCCCGCAGAGGCCGTTTCAGTGATACTCAAATGATGCAGATTCTCCTCTGTATACTGCTCTGCAACTTCTGAAATCGCCTTTTCTATATTAGGTAGGATGACGATTTGAAATTCTGATTCAATGACCGGTTTAATTTTTTCACCAAACTTTTCGAAAGAATGCTTTTCCGCGGAAGTAACCATTTCCTTTATAAAATCCTCCCTCGAAACTTGTGAAGTTTCTTCTCCACTTACATCTGGTAAGCTTTCAGCTAAAACTGCTTTTCTTGGTGACTTATCTTCTTCATGCTGAATAGGTAATAAACTCGTTGGTGTTACCAATCCAAATGTAAAGATTGTCACCATCACCACTAATGATTTTCTTAACCAACTCGGCAAGTGTATCTCCTCCTCAGATGACTTTCATTATTTATTTAAAAATGCCACTTTTCTCAATACGGGAAACAACTTCTAATAATGTTTCTTCTGATTGGACAATACCCATGCGTACATAACCTTCGCCCCATTCACCAAAGGCATTTCCAGGTGTTACAACGACTCCCGCTTTTTCAATTAATTCAAGTGCGAATGGCTTAGATTTCATTCCATCCGGTAATTTCCCCCATACGAACATCGACCCTTTAGGTAAAGCCACATCCCAACCTACTTCTCGTAATCCAAGAACAAAAGAATCTCTTCTTTTTTTATAGACCGCTCTCAATTCATCTAAAAAGGAGGAATCATCAGCTAACGCCTGTACAGCAGCCATTTGAATAGGATAAAAAACGCCATAGTCAAGGTTAGACTTTAGATTACTTAAAAGAGAAATAACTTTACGATTTCCTGCAGCATAAGCCACACGACACCCTGCCATATTAAAGCTTTTAGATAACGAGTTCATTTCAATCCCTACATCCATCGCACCATCAACTGATAAAAAACTAATTGGCACCTCTTCAAAATATAATTCAGAGTAAGCAAAATCGTGGAGAATGACAATCTCATTTTCTTTCGCATATTCGATTGCTTGTCCAAAAAATTCTTTTGTCGCCAGGGCAGGAACCGGATTTCCAGGATAATTTAGAATCATTATCTTTGCTTTTTTACTAACTTCTTTTGGGATATCAGCGAAAGAAGGTAAGTAATCATTTTCTTCTTTTAAAGGCATACGATACATTTGCCCTCCTGCAAGATTCACACCTGCTTCGTACGCTGTATAACCAGGATCTGGAACGAGTACTATATCACCAGGATTACAAAGCACCATTGGTAAATGGACCAAACCGTCTTGTGAGCCCATCAGTAACGTGGTTTCTTCCTTCGCATCGAGGGTTACGCCGTATTTTCTACTGTAATAATTCGCCACTGCCTCATGAAACTCCGGAATCCCTTTTAATGTGTAACCATAAAGCTTTGGATCACTTGCCATTTCGCCCATTATCTTTGTTATAATTGGAGGAGGTGGTAAATCGGGACTACCGACACTAAGATCGATCATTTTTATGCCTTCTTCTAGTTTCCGTTGCTTGATTTCAGCTAGTTCCGAAAAAATACTCTCTTGGAATTGCTCCATTCTCGCTGCCATTTGAATATTCATGTTCATTGCCTCACAAAATTTTTCTTTTATTCTACCATATTTTATCACTTTTTGGGCATTGGTTCATGATTAATTGCTGCTTTTTTGGGGGATATATACAAATAAGAAAATAAGAAGGGGGAAGGTACATAATGGATTCTAGTTGGATTGCGCTTGTTGGTGGTTTAGTACTACTTGCTTACTTTGTTTATATGTGTATCACTGATTAAAAAACGTTTGCCATTAGTTTCGATTGCTGTAGCCATTAGTAAGGCAACAGCAATCTTTTTATCTTTTTTCCCACACACCGTAGTGGAATTTCGCTGATTTACGTTTGATTTGCTGAAATGCAAAGGCTTGGAATCTTTCACTACGGAAATGATCCTTCAATACCACTCTCTCTTTAGACACGCGCTTCGCCTCAATAATCATATCCTCAGTCAAATCACCTTTGTATGTAATCGAATGTAATGCATTGATATTAGGCGATTCTTTTATCGTTGTTTCAAACATGGGGTCAATATAGACACATTCAAAGGAAGCATCAGGGACAGATTTCAAGTAATTGATGGCTAAATCATGAACTACTTCGATTCTTTCCATACTGCCTTTCATGATTACGTTGTCATTTGGCCATTCTTTCAAACCTTGACCAACGAAATACGCTATCACCTTACTTGCTTCTAACCCAATTACCTTCCCTGTCTCACCTACAGCATAACTTGCCACAATGCTATCTGAAGCTAGCCCAAGTGTGCAATCAAGAAAAGTAGAACCCGCTTTTAGTTGACAAATTTCTATAAAAGGATCATGTTCACCTTTTTGCAGACGCTTAATGCGGAACATTGCTGAACTAGGATGAAAGAAAAAAGGGCTTTCCTCACCTACTTTATATAGTTCCATTCGCTCTTTTCCAACGACAATTCCGTTCGTTTCGTATTGATTGACCATACTCTTTATTGTTCTTTTTCTTCTATGTATAAAGGGAAGGTTCAGCGTCATTGCTACCTGCTTTGCCTTATTGGTTTCGTCAGGATTTGTCCTCGCTGATGTTGTAACAAACATCAAAACACCTACTTATTTTATTGAAATTAAAAAGCAACAGTCAGGATAAGAGTGCTCCTAACTGCTGCATTCAATCACCTTTTATCGTGTGATCCTTTTTATAATTTATTATCAAACGCTGCTAATAAATTGTGCATAATTTCTTCCATAGAGTGATCTTCAATATCATGACGTGGAATAAAATGTACCACTTCTTTCCCTTTAAGAAGGGCCATAGATGGAGAAGACGGCTCAATACCTGTGAAATATTCACGCATTTTTGCTGTTGCATCTTTATCTTGACCAGCAAAAACGGTCACTAAATTGTCTGGTTTCTTCTCTGCATTTAATACAGCCTGAGTCACTGCAGGTCTTGCTAATCCTGCTGCACAGCCACAAACAGAATTCACGACAACTAATGTTGTACCTTCTGCTTGCTCCATATAATCGTTTACTTCTTCTTCAGTTGTTAACTCGCTAAAACCGGCCTGAACAAGCTCAGCTCTCATCGGCTTCACAACTTGTTTCATATACTCTTCATAAGCCATAGACATAAATATTCCCCTCCTTTACTAATGATTGCACAGTAAGCATACTATATTTCAAGCCTATATTGCAAAGTTATCGTTCTCGGATAAAAGGAATAGCCAATGATAGACGATTGAATAATTGGAAATCCAAAATATTTATGACTGGACGGATGCTTCTAAGTCTATTGCAGGGTTTCGCCTTTTTTGAGGTGTTGATGCATGTGTTTTTTTCGGATAATACCAAAAGTGCGATGTTAGATCACGTCTCAAAGGGAGACATCCCCACACACATTAAGCTAACAAACACAAGAGCCCACAATTGAATAGTCCTACTATAAATTTTTGCCTAAGGTTAGTCAATTAGCCATAAAAACTGCTACTCGCTGAAGTTACTATTGATTGCCCTTCCACTCTTTTCTAAGCAAACTATAAGTGACAATATTGTTATAACATCCGTTGATGAACTCAGCTTCACGGTTTATACCTTCTTGTTTAAACACTAGACGTTTAGGTATATTTCTACTTTTAATATTTGCTTCTGCACACTGAATCTCGACTTTATTAAGCCCTAAATCACAGAGAATATAGTCAAGCAGTGCTTTTACACAACATTGAAATTATCCCCTTACCTTCAATAGTATCCCATGCTCGTATGTTTTGTCTTCCAATTGATAAAATGAAGTGAACTCATCCCAACTAATCTACCATCGTAAAATATACCTGTGTTAAAACCTTGATTTCTGCAAATTGCTTAACCAGATAGGAACTCAATCTCTTTTGCGAATCTGAGTGACTTGCAAAACCTGTTTGCTCTGCTCTCAATCTCATTTCCGAACCTGAGTGATTTGCAAAACCTGTTTGCTCTGCTCTCATTACTTTTTTTCGACCTGAGTGACTTGCAAATCCAATTTGCTCTGCTCTCAACCTCATTTGGGAGCCTGAGTGACCTGCAAAACCTATTTGCATTGCTCTCAACCTCATTTGGGAATCTGAGTGACCTGCAAAACCTGTTTGCATTGCTCTCAATCTTATTTGTAGATTTGAGTGACTTGCAAAACCAATTTGTACAGCTCTCAAACTCATTTGGGGAATCTGAGTGACTCACAAAATCTGTCTGCACTGCTCTCAATCTTATTTGCGAATCTGTGTGACTCGCAAATCCAATTTGCTCTGCTCTCATTACTTTTTTTCGACCTGAGCGACTTGCAAATCATATTTGCTCTGCTCTCAACCTCATTTTCGAATCTGAGTGACTCGCAAATCCAATTTGCACTGCTCTCAACTTCATTTGGGAATCTGAGTGACTCACAAATCCAATTTGCTCTGCTCTCAACCTCATTTTCGAATCTGAGTGACCTGCAAAACCTATTTGCATTGCTCTCAATCTCATTTTCGAATCTGAGTGATTTGCAAAATCTGTTTGCACTGCTCTCAACTTCATTTGGGAATCTGAGTGACCTGCAAAAACTGTTTGCACTGCTCTCAATCTTATTTCCGAACCTGAGTGACTCACAAAACCTGTTTGCACTGCTCTCAATCTCATTTCCGAACCTGAGTGACCTGCAAATCCAATTTGCACTGCTCTCAATCTCATTTCCAAACCTGAGTGACTCGCAAATCCAATTTGCTCTGCTCTCAACTTCATTTCCAAACCTGAGTGACTCGCAAATCCAATTTGCACTGCTCTCAAACTCATTTCCAAACCCGAGTGACTCGCAAATCCAATTTCCATAGCTCTCATTCCCTTTTTCTAACCTGGCCGACGTGCAATTCCGGTTTGCCCACTCTTTTTCACTCAACTCATGGAGGCACGCACACATCTCGACATAACACTATTCCTGCCAATGTAAAAACCTTCTATATCTATGTTTCTATCTCTACTTTTTGATCGAGTTTCTTTTGGACTGAACCCTGCTTATCCTCAGTTCTAACACAAAAAAATTACCTACGGCTTCGTCGTATACTGGTTATGATTGAAAAAGGACACCTGCATGTTGCGCATGCAGGTGTCCTTCTAACTCATCCATTTTTCCGTGATTCTGTCATTTGCTTCCATACAGACCCTTTTGCTTCTTCGCCTTGCTCAATTCTTTCAATTGCTAGTTTAATTTGCAGACTTACTTCAAATTCATTATCATTTTCAGCTGCTTTTAAGGCAGGAAGCGCTTTTTCGTCGCCTACTTCGTATAAGAACATTGCTGCACGCCAGCGAACCAGCTTGCTTTTATCAGATAATGCTTCCATCATTTTTTCAGAAGCTTCAGGGAAGCCGAGATCTGATAAACAATCCCCCGCTGTTCTTCGCACTGTGACTGATTTATCTGTTAGCGCTTTATATAGATAAGGTAGTACTTGAACGTCTTCAATCATCCCTAAGTAAACAGTTGCTAATCTTCGCACAGACGCTTTTTCATCTTGAAGGGCAAAGTCAAGTACATCTAAATCATCTAGAGAAGGATCAGCCATTTGCTCAAGCTTTTGATAGCGTATACGCCAGTCTTCCACTTTTAAATCATCTGGGGTAAGTTTAAGACGGACTCTTGGTGCCAATGCTTCTTCTGATTCTGGACTTTGGGCTGCAGTGATGAGTGTTTTTACTCTTTCCTCTGGGTATGCAGCTAGAATCTCATCCACTACTTCTTTACCCACTTGTTCGAATTCACCATAACGCACTCCTAGTTCTTTCCACTTTCTTACCATGACTACATTATCATCAGGTGCTTGTGCATCACCTACGGCTTTAACATAAAGTTCCGGTAAGCCAAAGCGCTTTTCTTCTGTACCATCTGTTAATTTCACTTGCATCGGTATGCCTTTATACGTTTGCACAAAAGCTTGTACTTCACCAAAATGTTCATTTACTTCCGTTCCCCCAGCACTCTCAGCTTCTTCACCAAAGGCTGCTCTCACTTGAGGAAGTAAATCTTTCCAATCGAATTTCGCATTTCGTTCGACTGCAAGAAAATCGGCTACATGATAGACACCTTTAATTCCATCTATTTTTAAGATATCAACAATGACTTCCGGCGCTCCTTCAGCCTGACCTACTTTGTAATTATTGCTTGTCCCCATAGGCAGTTCTTTATCTAAGATCACCTTCATCGTATTCGGACTTGGTGTAGGTTCAATCGCTTTTATAATCAATGAAATCACCCTTTACTTTAATTGTTCTCTCATGATAATTATTCTAACATAAATCATCGTCTACTTTCATTTATCTACATTGATTAAGCATCTGCCCATTCAGACAGATAACTCCAACGTTCAATGAGATATTCTAAATCATGATTTAGCTTTTTTTGTTCATCCATGAGCTGTTGAGCTTTCTCGAAATCACTACCAATATTGTTCATATCCTCATCGATTTCTTTCAATCGACTTTCAATCGCTTCCATTTTATCATCGATTTGCTCCCATTCTCTTGCTTCATTATAGGAAAGCTTTTTCTTTTTTGGTTTACTTTCTTCCTTTACTTCTACTATCTTTTTCTCATCCGCTTTTTTACTTGATGCTTGTTTTGATTTCTCAAGGTATTCACTATAATTCCCATAATAACTAGTTATTTCCCCATTTCCTTGTAATACAAGTAATTGAGTGGCGACTTTATCAAGAAAATAACGATCATGTGAAACCGTTATAACCACACCAGCAAAGCTTTCTAGATAATCCTCTAGCACCGTTAACGTCTGTGTATCAAGATTATTTGTCGGCTCGTCTAAAAGCAAAACATTCGGTGAAGTCATTAAGATTTTCAATAAATATAATCTACGTTTTTCTCCACCTGAAAGTTTTCTAATTAATGTACCATGCATATAAGGTGGAAACAGAAAACGCTCAAGCATTTGAGCAGCAGATATCGTTTTTCCGTCAGTTGTTTCGATTACTTCGGCCGCTTCCTTTAAGTATTCAATCACTCTTTTGCTCTCATCCATTTCTTCACTTTCCTGTGTGTAATAAGCGATTTTAACCGTCTGACCGATGATTCTCTCACCTTGGTCTAACGGTAAATTGCCGGCTAAAATATTTAGAAAAGTGGTTTTTCCTGTCCCATTTTGACCAATAATGCCTAGTCGGTCACCTGGTTTCACTAGCAGGTCATAGTTTTTTAGGATGGCTAAATCACCATAGTATTTTGTCGCTGATTTCAACTCAAATACTTGCTTTCCTAACCGACTACCACTTAAAGACATGTCTAATTTTTCACTTGAAGTAACATTTGTCAATTTTTCATCTAATTGATCAAAACGATCTATGCGCGCTTTTTGTTTGGTTGTTCGCGCCTTGGCACCGCGTCTCATCCACTCTAACTCTCTACGATATAAATTCCGTTGTTTATCGATTACAGCTGCTTCATTCTCCTCTCGGACCGCTTTCGCCTCAAGGAATGCTCCATAGTTACCTTTATAACTGTATAATTGTGCCGCATCAAGTTCAAACATCCGGTTTGTCACACGATCAAGGAAATAGCGATCATGTGTCACAAGCAGAATTGCTCCCCGGTATCGGGTAAGATACTCTTCTAGCCATTGAACCGATTCATGATCAAGATGATTCGTTGGCTCGTCGAGAATTAATAAATCACTATCTTGTATCAACGTTTGTGCTAACGCTACCCGTTTTTTTTGTCCACCGGACAATTCACCAACTTTTTTTTCAAAGTCGACAATACCTAGTTTTGTTAGGATCGTTTTGGCATTTGTACTTGCTTCCCACCCATTATTAGCATCTAATTTTTTTTGTAATTGGAAAAGATGCTCCTGTACTTCGCTATGATCTGGATGTTCATTCAAAGCGATTAATGCTTGCTCATACTCTCTTAAAAGCACGAGTAAAGGAGAATCGCCTGCAAATACTTGTTCAAGTATAGTCAATTGTTCGTCTAATTTAGGTTCTTGTTCAGCGTAGGAGACTGAATAATCCTTAGGCGCAATAATCTCTCCAGCATCAGGCAAATCAATACCAGCGACGATTTTTAACAGTGATGACTTTCCTGTTCCATTTACACCAATTAAGCCAACGCGGTCATTTTCTCCGATAGTAAAATTAATTTGCTTAAATAGCTCTTTTTCACCGTAAGTTTTTGTTATATTTTCTAATGATATATTTTTCATTTCGACCATCCATTCATTAATCTATCTAAACCAGCTATATTGCGGTTAGTCTATTAACTATTCTAATAGCTAATTGTAACATGAAAAATGGCGATCCGTGATATATTCATGCTTATCAACTTTACTCATACAATTTTTTATAAAAAAAGTCGAGACAATAGGAACTGGATTGTTCTACTGAGCACCGCTTTTTAGCGTTGCCATGTAAGAATACCATCTCACCTATTGTCTCAAACCTCTAATATTGATCTAATACTATTAATGTTTGTTGTGTGTAGTCAATTAAATCAAGTAAGTCTTCTAATTGATCTTCTGTTATCAGTCTGTCAAAATTGACTACTATCTCTTGCGTCCATTCATTCTCTACCTTTATTAATCGTTGTTGAATGGTACGGCGATTCCCCCATTGTTTAACGACTTGCTCGTAAGCTGATTCTAACTTATTTTTTTCCTGTTTTTGCAGAATAAAAGAGATGGATAGATGAGCACCGATTTCATTTGTGAATGGGTGCGTAGGCTGCAATTCCGCCGTAATTTGTTGCAAATTGGCCTGTAAGGTAATTTTTGCTGATAAAGTGTTAGCAACGGTTGTATCCGTAAATGAGATGTCATAGCGTCGGCTAAATTTCGCTAGATTCATCCAATCATTTCGATCGATTATCTTCATTTCACCCGTTAAATCAAAATCATAAATATGCCCCTCTAAAACAACCTTCATATTATCAAAAGCTATTGGGTCAAACAATGTATCAATTCCCCTTTATATTGATTAAAATAATCCTTTCGCTTGTCCTTGTTGATCCACATCCATTTGCATCGCTGCGGGTACTTTAGGTAACCCAGGCATTGTCATAACAGCTCCTGTTAATGCCACAATAAAACCGGCACCTACAGAGGGCTTTAATTCTCTTATAGTTATTGTGAAGTCAGAAGGAAGACCTAATTTTGCTGCATCATCGGATAATGAGTATTGGGTTTTAGCCATACATATAGGGAGCTGAGACCAGCCAAAGCGTTCAAAATCGGCTAATTGTTTCTTTGCTTTCGATGTAAACTCAACTCTGCTTGCACCATACACATTTTTAGCAATTGTTTCAATTTTCTCTTCTAAGCTGTCATGTAAATTGTAAAGTGGTGTAAACGATTGGTCTGTTTTTGCAATTTGCTCTAACACTTTCTCTGCTAACTGTAAGCCACCTGTTCCTCCTTCTGCCCATACTTCTGTTAGTGACCATTGTATATTTTGCTCTTCACACAACTCTTTAAAAGTCTCAATTTCATCTGCGGAATCACCATTAAAGCGATTAAGTGCAATAACGAACGGCAATCCGAAACTCTGAACTGTTTCAACATGCTTTTTCAAATTAGAAAATCCTTTTGCTAGTGCAGCCGTGTTCTCTGAGCTGAGATTTTCCTTAGCGACGCCCCCATGCATCTTAAGTGCACGAATCGTCGCCACAATGACAACTGCATCAGGACTTACACCCATATTTCTCGCTTTTATATGTAAAAATTTCTCTGCTCCTAAATCGGCGCCAAATCCAGCTTCTGTTACAACATAATCAGCTAACTTCAAAGCAGTGTTTGTCGCGATCACACTATTACAACCATGTGCAATATTCGCAAATGGTCCACCGTGTATAAGTGCAGGTGTATGTGCTAAAGTTTGTACTAAATTAGGCTTGATTGCCTCTTTTAATAAAAGGGTTAAAGCACCTTCAGCACCTAAATCAGCCACCGTAACCGGTTGTTTGTTAATATTATAAGCAATAATCATTTTGCCTAATCTTTTCTTCAAATCATGTAGGTCTTTCGCTAAACATAGTACAGCCATTACTTCAGAGGCCACTGTAATATCAAAACCATCTTCTCGCGGAATACCTTGAGCAGGACCTCCCAGACCAACAATGACATTTCTTAGCGCACGATCATTTAAATCCATCACTCTTTTCCAAATAATTCTTCTCTGGTCAATTTTAAGATCATTTCCTTGTTGGATATGATTATCGATTAAGGCAGATAAGGCATTATTTGCTGTAGTAATCGCATGAATATCACCTGTAAAATGAAGGTTAATATCTTCCATCGGTACGACTTGTGAATATCCCCCTCCTGTCGCTCCACCTTTAATGCCCATTGTTGGACCTAGAGATGGTTCTCTCATGGCAATCATCGACTTTTTCCCTAACAGATTTAATGCATCACCTAAACCTACAGTAACAGTTGATTTCCCTTCGCCTGCAGGTGTGGGATTAATGGCTGTAACAAGAATTAATTTCCCATTTTCCTTACTCTCCACTCTTTTAAGTGTTTCGGCTGTAAGTTTCGCTTTATATTTACCAAATTGCTCTAAATCATCGGCCGTAAGTCCGAGCTTTTCCCCAATCTGGTGAATTGGTTTCATCGTTGTTTCTTGAGCAATTTCAATATCTGACTTCACATATTTCCCCATCGCTTTTCCTCTCCTCTATACCAGTTGTCATTGCAAGCGTTACTATTGTATCACTTCCTAAATCTAAATAATGATATGTGACGAGAAATTTTCAAATTAATGATAATTTTAAGGTTTTCAGGTTGCTCAATAAGTTAAACGTCTTTATAATAAGTTTATTGAAATTTCACACAGTAGGGGATGATCACTTGCCAATCACCATTCCACAAGGACTTCCAGCACGGGAAATTCTCGAGGAAGAGCAAATATTCATTATGGATGAAGGTCGCGCTAAGGGGCAAGATATTCGCCCATTAAACATACTTATACTTAACCTCATGCCGCAAAAAGAAAAAACAGAAACACATTTATTAAGGTTATTAGGTAATACACCGCTTCAAGTCAATATTACCTTGTTGAAAACCGTTACACATCAATCAAAAAATACAAGCCACATCCATCTTGAGCAGTTTTATTCAACATTTTCTGAAATCAAACAAAAAAAGTTTGATGGCATGATTATTACGGGTGCTCCGATTGAATTACTCTCCTTTGAAGAAGTCGATTATTGGGAAGAGTTAAAAGAAATAATGGACTGGACAAAAACCAATGTCACGAGTACACTCCATATTTGTTGGGGAGCACAAGCAGCACTTTACCATCATTTCAATATTGATAAGTTTGAGCTACCGGAAAAATGTTTCGGCGTGTTTGACCATGATGTAGAAAATTGGTCAGAAAACTTATTACGCGGTTTTGATGACTCTTTTGTCGCACCCCATTCAAGGCATACGGATATATCATTAGAAGAGTTAAAGAATCATAGTAAGGTCAAGGTTCTTGCTGCATCACCTCAAGCGGGTGCTTTTATTATGAGCGCCAATGAAGGTAAACAAATTATGATTACCGGTCACCTTGAATATGAAGCAACGACACTTGCTGAAGAATATGAGCGAGATCGGGCAAAAGGATTGCCCATAGCCATTCCGAATCACTATTATCCCAATGATGACCCAACCAAGACACCAAAAAACAAATGGCGTTCGCACGCCCATCTATTATTCTCCAACTGGTTAAATTACTATGTTTATCAACAAACACCCTATGAATGGGATTAAAAATAGCCGATCCGTAGAATATACGGATTGGCTATTTTTTTATTTTGCATACATTGTGAATAGGAATTGATTTTGAAGAACTAGACAGTTGACAATTAAGAGGATTCTACTCGGACAAAAATGGTCACAATAGCAATTTCGGCAATAATTTTGATTACTCCGTTTCGAGCAATAGTAGAACTATTATTGAGAGATTCCTTAATTCCTCTCCTTGGGAAACAGTATTTTAAAAACTGAGTTTCATTATTGCATTATGATCAGGTCAGTTTCCATAATCAAAAGCGGTGTTTTCCCCCTTTTTGCACTACTCCCTATAGTCACTTTCATCGCCCATGAGCAGCGCCTCTCTTTTGAGGCCCTTTTAAAAAATTCCGCTATACAAACAACCAATACATGTACACTAATTCTGCTGCACATAGCCACCTTCTTCATACGGTTGGACAACGACAAAACCTTCACCTGAAAATTTCATTTGCACTGAGTCACCGCTACCACGGCCTACAAATGTTTTGAATGAGACATCCGCAACGAATTCCGGTTGCAAATGGCCAGACCAAGCGACCGTTGCATGCGGATCTGTTAATACCGGTTTATCAGGAGTTACCTTTAGTGTTAATGGTTCATAATGAGTCGTTATTGCCGCCATTCCCTCCCCTTCTAAGCGAATATTGAATAGTCCACCTGAAACGATGCCAGCTACTTTTCTCATAAGCTTGACGTCCCACTTCAAACTTGGTTCAAACGCTAATAAATCATTGGCACTCACGCATAATGTATCATTATGAAAGCGGATGATGGAAATCTTCTTTCCTTGATCCGCTAAATAGAGTTTCCCCCTACCTGTTGCCTTCATAAGAGCTGTGCTCTCCCCAGAGAAAGCACGTTTGAACATTTTCCCAATTCCATGTTCTAAAATCCCTTCACGAACAAATTTGATTTGACCTTCATACGCAATCATGGAACCAGCTTTTGCCCAAATCTGCTGTTGTAAGTTCACTTCTAATAACCGGTCCGTTTCTAACTCAAATAGGCCCTGACCCCTATCTTCTTGCTCTGTTTTCTCTACAAACTCTGATAATGAGTACCTACTCATAAGCTCACTCCTTTTGAAAAATAAAAATCCACATAAAAGATAGTGCTTGTTGCAATGGAAGAGGTAATCCTCCTTTAGGTAACGACTCTGCAGCCTTTTTATAAACACCTTGCTCTGCCACTTTTTTCATTGGGAGCCCTTGCATTAGCTGTTCAAACTCCCATGGCATCATCGTGTTGCAAATGACCTTTTCTCCTAGTAATCTAGGAAAACTATTGTTTCTAGGTCCCGCAGTTGGTCCCAGTATCCCAAAACATCCATAACCACCCGGCTTCAATATTCTCACAGCCTCTTTCATTGCATTATACGGATTTTCTGTCCATTCCATAGAATTTATTGCCAACACCCCGTCAAAATGATGCTCAGCAAATGGAAGTTCTGATAAATCCCCTTTGATAAATTGGTTATCATTCGTTTGGTTCACCCGGTTTGCTTTTATAAGCATTTCATCAGATACGTCGACCCCAACTACATTGATGGCATGTGTTGAAAGCTTATAAGCTCCCATTCCATCACCACAACCAAGGTCACATACCTGATTATTCGCCTTTAGGTACTGAAGGAAGAAAGGGATAATTTCCTTGCGGCTCCCTTCATTCCACATACTTTCTGATCTTTCATGCCAACTATCCGACCGCTTATCCCATTCTGTAGCAGATGCCTTTTTCCAATCAAATTCAGCCATCAAATATTCACCTAACCCTCTTTATACCTATTTTTACATTATGTGATATAAAATATTTAATTTTCTGTCTATATTAATGTAAAAAAAGCAGAGTTATCCACCCTCCATAACTCTGCTTTTATTCTTCTTCATTTTTTCGTTGCACCACTCTTAATGACTCTACTCTATCTTTATTCTCTTCGAAAAACTGTACTAAATCACCAATGCGGTCAATAGCATCCCAACTTAAATGATGTTCAATTCCTTCAACATCTTCATATATATGTTCTTCTTTCACACCAATAATTCGAAGCATTTGCTCTAATAACTCATGGCGGTAAACGAGGCGTTTGCCTATTTTCTTTCCTTTTGTCGTTAATACTAAACCACGGTATTTTTCATATACGAGATATTCATCTTTATCTAATTTCTGCACCATTTTAGTGACTGAAGAAGGGTGGACAGATAGTGCTTCTGCGATATCAGAAACGCGTGCATAGCCTTTTTCTTCAATTAATAAATAGATTTGTTCTATATAATCTTCCATACTAGGTGTTGGCATGTGGATCCTCCCAAAAAAGGCTAACATCTATGATAAACGATATTTGTTACATACAGTATAGCCGCTTACTTGATCAAAAAAAGCATAATGATAGTGGTTTCATAAGCTGTTATAACGCAAATGAAAAACCACTACTTAAAATATTACTATAAGAATCCTCATGAAACAAGGAAGATATGGGAATAGACGGAAAGACTTAGGTTGGAAACTTAAATTTAATTTTATTTTCCTTTTTATCCCACACCAATGCTGCTGCAAACAATTTGTCTTTCCCTTGGAAACCCTCCAGCACATCAGTCTCACCACTTTTCAACAGTTGTTTCACTATTTTTTGTGTCATTGACTTACCGAGAATTTTCTTAGATAAGGTAAATGTACAATTCTTTTTCTGATAGTTGCTGCAACCAAAAAATTTACCCTTGTCTACCACTTGACCATCACATAATTGACAATTACCTAATGGGGATTGTCGCTTTTTCTTAAATGTTTTTGGGATAAATTGTTGTTTATCTTCTTCAGAGAATATCCATTCATTCGTTACTTCCTTCGTAGCGGCAATTAAATGATGGACCATTTGACTTGTTTGATCCATAAATTGTTTAGGCGATGCCTCTCCTTTAGAGATTTGCTTTAAGCGTTGCTCCCATTTCGCCGTCATTTCAGGAGATGCTAATATCTCTTTACCAACCGCGATAATGAGAACCTTAGCTTTTGAAGTAGCATAGACTATATTCTTTTTCACATCAATATAACCACGATCTTTTAGCATCGTAATAATGCCCGCTCTTGTTGCTTCAGTTCCAAGTCCTTCTGTCTGTGTTAATACTTGTTCAAGTTCTTTATCATCGATATGTTTTCCTGCTGTTTTCATCAACGTTATTAATTGACCTTCAGTGTATCTTTTAGGAGGCTGTGTTTTACTCTCCTTTACTTCTGTTTTTTCTGTTATTCCTTTATCTTCTTTATCTAATAAGGGGAGATTCACATCTTTATCTTTCTCAACTGGAGAAATCACTTGGCGATAGCCTTGATCAACAATTACTTTCCCTTTAGAAATGAACATCGCTCGCTCATCAACCAGAGTTCTAATTGTTGAGTACTCGATTATTGCTTTCTTATGGTGGGCAGCGATGACACTTTTCGCAATTAGGTCATAAAGTTTTTTCTCCTCAGAAGCAAGTTTGGAGAAGTCTGGAATTTGCTCAGTCGGAATAATGGCATAATGGTCAGTCACTTTCTTTTCATCCACATAGCGCTTATTCTGAATGATGGAGGAAAACGGTAAAGGAAAGAAATCCTCATAATCCTTTATTTTTTCATAACGAGCCAAAATTTGTGGCAATGTGTTGGCCTCCTCCGTGGTAATATGCCTTGAATCGGAACGAGGATAAGAAACCCACCCTTTTTGGTATAACTTTTGAACAATATCAAGTGTTTTCTTAGGTGAGAATTTATAACGCCGATTCGCTTCTGCTTGAAGTGCTGACAAATTATACAATTGAGGCGGTAGGAATTCTTTCTTTTCCTTTTTTATATCTGCTATTGTTGCTTCCTTCCCTTGGCAAAACAAAGCAATTTTCTGAGCTAATGCGCTGTCCATAATACGACTATTACCCTTATCTTCCCATTTCCCCTTATATTTTTTCCCGGTGATCTTGAAGGTTGCTTCTACTTCCCAAAAAGGTTCAGAAACAAAAGATTCAATTTCAAGCTCCTTTTTTACAATCAATGCTAATGTAGGTGTTTGTACTCTACCAACCGAGAATACATCTGAGAATCCTTTTTGTTGTAATAATAACGTATATAGTCTAGAAGCATTCATTCCGACAATCCAATCGGCACATGACCTTGTATAAGCTTCGAAAAAAAGGTTTCGCGTATCTTCTTCATCTAATAGCTGTTGAAACCCTTTTTTAATGGCATTCGGCGTTAATGAAGAAATCCATAATCTCTTCATTGGCAAATTTGATTTTGCTTGACGCAATATATTTCTTATTATCAGTTCCCCTTCTCTCCCTGCATCTCCCGCATGAATAACTTCATTCACCTCTGGATGTGATAAGAGCTTTTTAATGACCTGGAATTGCTTTATTTTATCTTTGGAGACTTCGTGCTGAAACTGGTTAGGTAGAAGAGGGAGTGTATCTAATGTCCATTTTTTCCAAGTTGTATTATACACTTCAGGAGGAGAGAGTTGACATAAATGCCCGATAGCCCATGTGATAAAGCCACCATCTGTCAAAATAGGATTAGGAAGAATTTCGATATAGCCTTGGTGTTTCTTTTTGGGGAAAACAGAAGCGAGTGTAGCTCCTTGGTCTGGTTTTTCTGCAATAATTAGTTTCATTCTTACTCTCTTTTCTATCAAAATATTATGTTTCTATCTTACTAAAAAATGTGAAGAAAGCAAGAAGTAAGAGGTCGATATCTTAAGATGGATTACTATAAATGATTTATACATTCCCGTTCGTAAACTTTTATTTAACAAAAGTAGAATAAAGGCTGCTATTTTAAATAACAGCCTTTATTACATATGAACACGATTTAAGGAGCAGTAGTTCCTGATCGAAAACGTTTATGATTCAGCTTTTTACCTAACAGTCCTTTTGTTGGTGAAAAGATAAACACGAGCGCGAATAGAACCCCACTCATCATCGCCATTGAACCAGAGATTGAACTGTCAATCCAGGTAGCTACATAATAACCACTAATCGCTGCTATTACTCCGAAGAATGCACTTAAACACAGCATATGACTTAGTTTATTGGTTAATAAATAAGCAGAAGCACCTGGTGCTATTAACATCGCTACGACAAGTATGGCACCGACACTATCAAATGAAGCGACAGTTGATACTGAAACCATGCCCATCAATAAGTAATGAATAAACATAACTGGAATACCGATAGAAGCAGCAAGTGCAGGGTCAAAAGATGTAATTTTTAGTTCTTTATAAAATAATATCATCAAAATAATATTTAATATCAGTATACTCATCAACATGATGAATGCTTTTGGAAGCGGTGGTAAAAAACCGATTTCCACCATGTCGAATGGAACAAAGGCAATTTCACCCATTAAAGCATGGTCGACATCTAAATGAACACTATCAGCAAACACTGTGATAAGTATCACGCCAATAGCAAAAAAGAAGGTAAACACGACGCCAATTGATGCGTCTTCCTGAATGCCCTTATGATTAAGAAATTGGATAAGCATAGCCGTAAATAAACCAACTATTGCAGCACCGATGAGCATATAAATTCCATTCATTGATTGACTGATTAGAAAAGCAAGCACAATCCCCAACAAAACTGTATGACTAATTGCATCAGCAAGCATCGCCAACTTCCGTAAAATGAGGAAACAGCCGATTACACCACAAGTAATGCCCACTAATGATGCGACAATAATAATCCAAATTTCATAACTCATCTACTTCACCTGCCCTTGTTCACGAAGAAGCTTTTGATTGGTCATTCTCCGTTTGATTTTAAGTGTGATGATACCACGGGCAGGTGCAAATAGAATGGATATAAAAAAGATAATCGTAGCAGTTACTACGATAAAGGGGCCAGTTGGAATCCCTCTATCTAGTGAACTAATCAAAGTACCAATCACACCTGATATCGCTCCGAATATGCCAGAAATCATGACCATTTTACTAAGTGAATTCGTCCAATAACGGGCAGATATCGCAGGTGTAATAACTAATGCCGCCATCAGAATGACACCGACTGCCTGAATACCGATTACAACAACAGCTACTAAAAGGGTCATAAACAAAAAGTTTAACGCGCTAACCGGTAAACCTAAGCCTTTAGCGAATTCCACATCAAAAGTAATTAGTTTAAATTCTTTAAAGAAAATAATGGTCACCATAAGTAATAATGCCGCTGCCCCTGCCATTAATTTCACATCACTACTAACCATTCCTGCTGCCTGACCAAAGATAAAAGAATCTAGACCGCTCTTATTGCCAGAAGGCATTTGCTGTACTTTCGTTAATAAGACAATACCTACGCCGAAAAACGTGGATAGAATTAAACAAATGGCCGTATCTTCTTTTAAAATAGACGCGGAGGCAATGTATTGAATACAATAAGCAGCTAGTAAACCTGTAAGGGTCGCTCCTATTAAAAGGATGATGAGCGACCGCTCTCCTGTTAACATAAACCCTATACATATTCCTGGTAATGCAGCATGTGCAACAGCATCTCCGATTAAGCTTTGTTTTCTTAGTAAGGCAAAACTCCCTAAAATACCGCTAGCTAACCCTAGAAGAAGCGTACCAATTAACACCCACTGCGTATTTGCTGCTAGTAGCATTTGCCCTATTTGTTCCATCACTCATGTCACCTCTTTTGTTCCACCATTACTTTTCCTTTATCTAAAAAAGCTAGCTTGCCCCCGTATGTTTGGTGTAATTGTTCTACTGTAAAAACCTCTTCAGTGACACCAGATGCAATGACTTCTTTATTTAATAAAATACAATGGTCAAAGTATTCTTCAACTGTTTGTAGGTCGTGATGAACAACAATGACTGTTTTCCCTTGATCTTTAAGGTCTGTTAATAATTGTATAATCGCTTTCTCTGTTGCTGCATCCACACCGACAAAGGGTTCATCCATAAAGTAAACTTGTGCATCTTGAACGAGCGCTCTTGCTAAGAATACCCTTTGCTGTTGCCCCCCGGATAATTGACTTATTTGCCTATTGGCGTAGGAATCCATTCCCACTTTCTTCAAACTTTCTTTTGCGAGTGCCGTATCCTCTTTACCTGGTCGTTTAAACCAACCGATATGGCCATACCTTCCCATTAAGACAACATCTAATGCACTTGTTGGAAAATCCCAATCCACTGACCCTCGTTGGGGCACATAACCCACCAGACGATCTTTTGCTTTGTAAGGTTTTCCGTATATTTTAATCTCACCTGACACTTTAGGAATTAGGCCCAATATCGCTTTAATCAAAGTAGATTTTCCGGCACCATTTGGTCCAACAATTCCGGTTAAACTGCCTTTTGGTATTGAGAATTGAATATCCTTTAGTACTGCCGTTTTATCATAGGCTACAGTTAAATTTTTTATTTCTATTGGATTTGTCACTATAATCACTCCTATATACACTTACATAAAAACAACCTTTATTTTAATGATTGAACAATCGTATCTACATTATGTTTATACATACCAACATAAGTGCCTAGTTCAGTGCCCTCTTCTCCCATAGCATCAGAGTATAATTCTCCACCTATACTTACCGTATGGCCCTTTTCCTTCGCTCCTTCAATCACTGCATTAATTGATCGTTCGGATATACTTGACTCTACAAAAACGGCATTGATTTCTCTATCAGCAATTGTATTCACTAAATGTTGCACATCCCCTAAACCATATTCAGCGTCTGTACTTAACCCTTGTAAGCCCATAACTTCCATATCATAAGCATTACCAAAGTAATTAAAAGCGTCATGAGCAGTGACTAGAACACGTTTCTCTTCAGGAATTGAATGAATTTGTTCTCTGGCATATGCTTTTAATTCTCTCAGCTCTGTAAAATAGGCTTCTGCATTCGCTTCATAATCATCTTTATTTTCAGGATCAACTTCAATCAATGCATCCTTTGCTGTAGTCAATGCCTCTATCCACAAATCAATATCGAACCAAATATGTGGGTCTACCGCATTTTGATTATCTTTATCAGCTAGTAAGTTGGATTCTTCTAATGAATCGCCTACTGCCACAACAGTAGTTTTCTCGCCCATTTTCTCTAACACTTCAAGCATCTTGCCTTCTAAGTGCAAGCCATTATACATAATTAAATCCGCATCTTGAAGCAGACTAATGTCACTTTGCGTAGCTTTATATAGATGTGGATCTGTGCCTGGTCCCATCAGACTATTTACTTCCACATGTTCACCACCGATATGCTCAATACCATCAGCTATTTGAGCAATAGTCGTTGTTACTTTCAATTGATCATTTTCGGTATTTCCTGCTTCATTACTTGAACAAGCGGCAAGCACCATTAAACTAAACATAGTAACTAATATTCTTTTCATCTCTACCCTTCTCTCCCTTTATATTACTTATTTGATTATATGCATACTTTTTTAATCGATACACTTTTTTTAACTAAATCTATAAAAGTTTCCTATGTGCAACATTTTAACTCATGGTGAAAAAACCGTCAATAAGTAAACATGACAAAACAGAAAAAACCCGCAAACAGCGGGTTTCTCAATTTCTATTATAAACTGCATCAAACTAAGGTTCGTTTATCAACTTCAGGAACCATTTTTTTCTCATAAGAGACTAAAGAATCACTAATACTGATCTTTTTTCCTCGAAACGATGCCATTTTTTATTTGGAACCAATCGACTTCATTTATAATGTTAGCAACGGTGAGGATATATGATGGGATCGTCTCAATTGAAAAAATGATCGCACCGATATCTTTGTCAAATAAAATAAAGGAATCCCCATGATTATAGTGTAAAATCTCATGTCCCATTTTAACAATCGATTGAAAAATAATATTCTTTTCTATATCATCAGCATCCACATTAATAGCAAAACGCAAAATCCACTCCCTCTCATTGATGCGAAAACGATACATATGGCCACCTTCTTTGATTGATTTACCTATCATATGAATGCCGCGATTAATTATGACACTTTCTTCCTAATAACCATAATAGAAAAACATGTATCTAAGCTTGTCATTCTTACTTTGAACCAATCATTTAGGATGGTTATATTCTTCTAAATAAAGCTACTTCTATCACCAAAATATCCATTTGATAACCCAACTTAGTAGCGCCACTCCACACCCTGGAGAAAAAACTGAAATTTTTACAATATTTTAAAGAAAAAACTTTCAGATTTCTTGACGGAATTCGATTAGTATTGTATATTTAATACATCATTTAACAGAATATATTTCCTATATTCCATGATAATATTGCAGTATGTTTATGTTGGATGAAAATTTTTTCTGAAGGCTTGGAGCCTTCAAAGTTTTAGGAGGAAAAGTTCACATGCAAAACGGTAAAGTAAAATGGTTTAACAATGAAAAAGGTTTCGGTTTCATCGAAGTTGAAGGTGGAGACGATGTATTCGTACATTTCACAGCTATCACTGGCGAAGGCTTCAAATCTTTAGAAGAAGGTCAAGAAGTTTCTTTCGAAATCGTTGAAGGTAACCGCGGACCTCAAGCTGCTAACGTTGTAAAACTTTAATCTGTATATAATCAAGGCTGGCAAAATTGCCAGCCTTTTATTATGTAAAATTTTTGCCAATACTTTGGATTTTTTCTCCCACAGTACATTTGGTTATACAAAATCGGTGAGCAAAGTTTCGTCCATATTCTTTACGATGATATTTGTATAAGAAACAATCCTCACAATAAAAATCAATGACTTGATCAACCTCTTTTACTAATTTCTTTTTCTCATCCACAATAAACCTTCCTTCCTATAACAACTGCATTTTACTATAGATTCTTTTCCCGTTTAAACTTTGTGTCGCTAACTTATGTGCTTCCTGATTATCTTTTCTTACAATAGGAGTGTACGTTACATTTAATGATAATAGGCTCAGCTTTTCCTCAATCCGATCTAACCAATCATTTAATACTTTCTCATAACAAGGCCATTCGCCAGCTAATTGCATTAATAGTCCTTTTGCATCTCCTCTTATTTCACAACTCTGCCGACTGACATTTAATTCTTCTAATTGTGAAAGAGCAAAGAAAAGGGCAGCATATTCCGCTTCATTATTTGATTCTAACTCGTGAAAACATTCATTGGCTCTTATACGATACTTTTTCTTTCCTTGTCGATAGTAGATAACAGCACCTAAGCCTGAGGTCTTCGTTTCGTCATGAAAGCCACCATCAAAATAAATCACTAAATCATGCGGTTCTTCCTCTACTTCTTCTAATAGCTTATTTAATTCTTTTATGGTCCAAGATGTACCGTTTTCATCCAAACACTTTATTTCTGTCCATTTAGGATGATGAGAAAACTCTTCTCCCATATCAAGAGCAGACTCACCATCTAACCATTCGGAAGAAAATAAATAGCTTTCGTTATTTTTTAGTTTATAAGCTGCAATCAATTGATATTTCATTTATTTTAACACGCCTTTTAATAAAATGATGATTCAAAAATAAGGTGCTTGTATGCTACACTTACTTGTAGTTTGTATTTTTCATCATATGTCTTTCTGTAGCAAAATATCTCTTTAATGTTATACGATTATTATGAACATTTCTCCTTCATCGCATTACAAAGAACTCCCACTATTTTATCACAAAAGGAGGAATTGCATTGATTGAAGTATATATAGACGGTGCAAGTGCTGGTAATCCTGGTCCGAGTGGTGCAGGAATATTTATAAAAGCGAACGGAATTGTAGAGAGGCATAGTATTCCACTTGGAAATATGGAGAACCATGAAGCGGAGTTTCAAGCATTGATTTTAGCATTAAGAATTTGCATAGAAAATAATTATCGAACCGTTTCCTTTCGCACGGATTCACAAGTGGTAAATGCGAGTATTGAAAAGGAATTTGCCCGTAATAAAAAGTTTGCTCCACTTCTTGATGAAGCACTTGAATTAAGTAAGCAGTTCGACCTTTTCTTTATGAAGTGGATACCAAGTATACAAAATAAACCTGCGGACGAATTGGCAAGAGCGGCTATTCGAAGAAATAAAAAATAATGTGGCAGTCAACTAAAACGGCAGACTTCTCTCTTCTACTTGTCGCGTTCATTTGGGGAACTACTTTTGTTCTTGTACAAAATGCTCTCCAATCTCTTAGCGCCTTTTCATTTAATGGTATCCGCTTTCTTATTGCTGCATTTTTCTTAACAATAATGGCGATTATTTTTTATAGGAAGCAGTGGGAAAGACTAACTAAACGTACACTAATGGCAGGTATCTTGTTAGGTTTATGTCTCTTTATCGCCTATACATTTCAGACAATTGGGCTTCATTATACTTCTTCAAGTAAAGCAGGTTTTATTACTGGTTTGAGTGTGATTCTTGTGCCTATATTATCAATTTTTATATTAAACATAAAAATTACTCGTAATGCTTTTATTGGCGTATTTGTCGCTACCTTAGGACTTTACTTACTAACAGCACAAGATATCTCTGCATTTAATAAAGGTGATGGTTTTGTATTCATTAGTGCATTAGGCTTTGCTTTCCATATTATATTAACAAATTTATTTGCACAGGCTCATTCAGCTATTATTTTAACTATTATACAAGTAACAACTGTGGGTTTACTCTCTATTTTATCAGGTTTTGTCTATGAGGGATGGTCTTACGATAGTGAATTATTATTCAGGCAAGAGGTTATATTCGCCTTACTCATTACAAGTATTTTTGCTACAGGGCTGGCCTTTTTAGCACAAACACACTTCCAGCAATTCACCTCTCCAACAAGAGTCGCTGTTATATTTGCAATGGAGCCTGTTTTCGCTGCACTGACAGGCTATATCTTTGCTGGAGACCGTTTATCGATCATCGCCATGTTTGGTTGCCTATTCATTCTACTTGGTATGATATTAGCTGAGTGGCCGCAAAAAAAATCGGTTTACTGAGAATTCAATCGAAAAAAAATGAACTGTACCTCCAATTGTTAGCTCATATGTCTAAAATTTGGGGCGCAGTTCAGCCTCTACATCATGCTTGTTCATTTTTTATTTTTTAAATAGATATATGCAAACTCGTTTTCATATAGTTAATTGCTTCCTTGCGGTTCGGTATATTATTTCCCATAAAACGCTCTAACAGTGATAAATAAAAACTGCCATCAAATGATTTTTGCGCCTTTAATGTCATCTCTATTGCTGTATTAACTAATTCATCTGGTGCATTTGTGTAATGTTTACCGAAGTATATAAAGCCTATACTATCTTCTTCAAGCTGAAATCCTTTACCTTCCAAATGGCATAAATATTCTTCTAACGATTTCAATGGTCGCGCCAGTCCCCTCTTTTTCTCCTACTCAATACCTATATTTTAGCTTATTTTCCGACAAGTTTCTACAATATTAAGTGAAGTATTCTAACTTTGCTTCAGGAAAGAATTTTACCATATATTGATAGAGCGTCTCCTTTATATCTTCCTCTTCTTCTTTTTTATAAACATATTTTCCAATTCCATACTTTCCCCATTTATATCGTCTTTTTTCCTCATCTAGTTCAAGTTTTGTCATTGGATAGTTTTTTTCAATTACTCGTTTCGCCGGCTTAGTAAAACGATGTTGAATAAATTCAAAAGTTAAATCTTTTTTTGCTTCAATTGGCAACTCGGCTTCTAACCGTTCAAACATTTCATAATATCCTTGTTGCCAACCGTCATGTAAATAAATAGGTGCCACAATAAACCCGAGTGGATAACCAGCTCTCGCCACTTTGCCAGCAGCTGCTATACGATCTTTCAACCTTGATGTTCCAGGTTCAAAAAACTTAATTACATAATCAGCATTCACACTAAAGCGAAAACGTGTTTTACCATTATGGTTCGCATCTAATAAATGATCGACATGATGAAACTTTGTCACAAACCGCAATTTACCATATTCTGATTGCCCAAAATGTTCAATCGCTCTTTTTAATGTGTGAGTAATATGGTCAATGCCAACAATATCAGATGTACAAGATGCTTCAAATCTTGTTATTTCTGGTGCTCTTTCCGCCATATATTCATCAGCAGCAGTTAGAATCTCGTCTACATTTACATATGTGCGAATATAAGGTTTACTTCCCATTGTTGTTTGTAGATAACAATAATGGCAATGTCCCATACATCCAGTCGCGAATGGAATCGCATATTCTGCTGAGGGCTTTGATGTATCAAACTTTAACGTTTTCCTTATACCGACAACTAACGTAGATTTAGCAACACGATATTTTTGAAAATCATTGTCCCCTGGTAAATTTCTGACTTGATTATGGGATGTTGTATATCTAATTTCTACATCAGTATTTTCAAACCGCTTCTTTAATTGTTGGCCAAGTGGATAATCCAGCGCGTTCGGTTCAAAATAAACAAGTTTTGGCTCGAATGGCTTCAATCGTCTATCCCTCCTTGAAGGGTATCATCAAAATAGTTTCCATATGTTTCATATGCTTCTGCTTCATTTGAGAAAACAGCCACTTCCTCTGTTAATGGATAATAATTTTCATATAAAAACAATGCTAACTCACCTGGTCGCTCTGGGTTATTGACGACAGCAGCAGCCTGAATATTAGCTACATCTTGTGTATGCGGATTACGATAAAATACATAAACAATATCTCCAGCATTATAATTCATCATAACGTCTCCTTTTAATGAATGATCTATCATACATTTTGTGTTAGTTTCCTAAATACTTGCTATAATAATTTTGGTAAATTTATTGAGAGGAAGTGCAATATACGATGAACTGGAAGGTGTAGTTGGGGAAAACGTAATTTAGGATAACAAAAAAAAGCCATCAGGAATGACCATTCCCAATGACTTAAACGTTAAATCACTGCAGGATGACGCAGTAATTTAGCAATACCTCTTAGTTCAATTTCTTCTAGCTTCTGATTAACTTTATTTACGTTATATTTCCATTCAGCTTCTACTAAAGTACATTCAACAGGAACATCACATTTAATTTCTGCTAATTGTCTGCTTAAATGTAGCATGTCCAAATCTTGCTCGATTTTAGTTTTTTGCCCTTTTGTTAGTGCTTCAATGTTCTCTAATACGCCTTCTATGTGCTCGTATGTTTGTAAGAGTTTTAGTGCAGTCTTCTCTCCAATCCCCTTTACCCCAGGATAATTATCGCTTGGGTCACCCATAAATGCTTTTAAATCGATTAACTGCCTTGGTTGTATCCCTTTCTCTTCATAAAAGCTATCTGGTGTGTGGACTTCATAATTACCCATCCCCTTTTTCAAAAGGGCAACCGATACATTCTTATCTAATACCTGTAAAATATCACGATCCCCTGTAAGAATCACAACCTCTGCTTCTTCTTTTAAAACCTGTGAAAGCGTGCCGATACAATCATCTGCTTCATAACCTGTAACACCGATATTTGGAATATCAAAGCTCGCTACCATATCTTTCGCCAGCTCAAATTGTGGGACCAATTCAATCGGTGCTTCCGGTCGATTTGATTTATACCCGTTATACATATCTGTTCTGAATGTTTTACTGCCCATATCCCAACAAACGGCAACATGGCTAGGGTTAAAATGGTTCACACCCATTAAGAAATGCTTCATAAATCCATATATGCCATTCGTTGGCGTTCCTTTAGAGTTATACATAAATTGACCAGTTACAGCTGTTGCAAAATAAGCTCGAAATAATAAAGCCATCCCATCTACAAGAAGGAATCGCGGGTTTTGTAGTTGTTGATTTTCGTTCAAAGTTGTTCCTCCTCCATCTAAAGTATCATTATTATAACATAGATATAAAAAATGTATGGTTTTCGCTCTGTAACTGATTTATTGCTGCAAAAAAAAGAGGAAAATCCGTTGTCATCGCAACCAGTTAAGGTGACAAAGAGTTCGGTTTTCCTATAAAATTATTTCTCTTTCGTTGCAACCGAATGCTCCTCATAAGAAATCCAGTCACTAAAGCTACCAGGATAGAGCTTTACATTTTTGTAACCTGCTTCTTTTAATGCTAAATAATTGGGGGAGGCCGTAATCCCTGAACCACAATAAACTATAATCTGCTTGTCTTTCTCAATTTCTGAAAACCGTTGCTTTTGCTCATCAATTGATTTAAACTTGCCTTCACTTAGAGTGTCCATCCAAACTTTATTCATTGCTCCAGGTATATGACCTGCTTTCTTATCAATCGGTTCAATCAAACCGAGATATCTCTTTTCTTCTCTTGAATCAATTAACACCACTTCATTATTCGGATGCCCAATTGCTTCTTTTACTTGTTTGTAATCGGCAACCATGTCCGTTTGAATGGTTGCTGTGAATTCACCGCGTCCAAATGACTGAACCTTGCTTTCAGTAGGATGACCTGAAGCTAGCCATTCTTTAAAGCCGCCATCTAAAATATATACTTTCTCATGACCAAAATAGTGAAACACCCACCAACAACGAGCAGCAAATGACCCTTCCCCGTTGTCATAAACGACAATTTTTGTATCATTCGTTAAACCGACCGCTTCTGCCTTTTCGACAAATTGCTCTGTTAAAGGCAGTGGATGTCTACCCCCATGCTTTTCTACTTTTGATGATAGATCTTGTTCTAGGTGAAAATAAACAGCGCCGGGAATATGACCGGTGCGATACTGCTCAAATCCTTCTTCAGGATTAGCGAGGTTAAATCTACAATCAATTACTCTCACATCATTTAGATGTTGGAAGAGCCATTCTACGTTAACTAAGCTGTTCATCCCCGTCACCCTTTCTTTTTTCAATGAGTCTTTTCACATGATCCTTAGGCTCCCAGCAATTAAACTTGTAATTAGGCTTCGTTTCATAACCTAAACGTTCACAAAAATATCTCATTCCATTTTCATTTTTAACGGCTAAGAAGTTTATACAAGTTGCACATACATGAAAGGTATTTACATCTTTCAAGCATGTCACCTCCAATGCCTTAATAGGCCCTCAGACGTTCTTCTGTTGCAACTAACTGTTCAATTGGGAAGTCTTGAGATAATGTTGCTAACAACCCTTTATAATACTCTTCTGATTCAGCAATTAAATCAGACAGTAGTTGTTGATAAACGGCTGAAAGTTTCTCATCATAATAATCTTTGAGTTGTTTAGATGATTCTTGTAAATATACATCTGTTGGTTCTTGCAAGCTTTCCTCAAGACTTTCTGCCAGTAATTTTCTTTCATTCTTCTCAAAGAAGTTCTTAGGGTTTTTAAAATAACTCATTGCTTTTTTAAATGTAGTGCGATCCACGTTACTGAAAGCAGACTCAAAATTCACCCCTTCAAAAGAAGGATTTTCTGGACGACTAAAGGTTACATCGCGATTCAATTGGTTTACTTGGTTACTTCGTTTCTCGTATGTTTGTTGTAATAACTTTCCTATAAATACTTCTAGACGAATGGTCGTCGCTCGCAATTCTTGGGCAAAGTCAAATCCGAAACTTTGTAAAAAGTCCTCTAAAGCTACTTGGAGCGCTTTTTTCATATCACGGCCATCCTCTTTTAATTGTCCTGGATTAAAAGATTCTTTTAAGAAATCATTAAATCGTAAGAAAACTCTTTGTTTGATATAAAACACTAGTTCGTCCGCTTCTTGATTTAATGCTTGAGTTAATAAATCAAGATCATCTTTAGCAATCTTCTCTTTAATAATCGCTAGTTCATTCGTTAGAAGTTCTCTTTTTGCTAACTTTGCTTCTTTACTTTCTTTAGAAGATTCAATAAATGTACGCAATTGGTTCATTACTCGATTCCACTCAAGTTCAGCAGCAGATAATGAAAGTGACATCAAATCGTGATTAATGAAACGATAGAAACTTTCTTCAAAATCCTTCATTCCAGAAGAATGTTCTTCACCTGATTGTTTTTCGAATAATGCCTGTAAACTCGATAACCCATGTAAGGTTGGTCTTCTAATGCCGTATTGAATGAGCTGATCATGAACATATTGCAAGACATCGTTTTTCTCTTCTTCATCACTTGCAAGGTCAATAGCGTTGACAACAAAGAACATTTTATCAAGTTCAAACGCATCTTTAACCCGGCCCAACTGTATAAGGAACTCACGATCGGCTTTGGAGAAAGCATGATTATAGTACGTCACGAAAAGAATGGCATCTGAGTTTTTAATATAGTCAAAAGCTACTCCTGTATGACGTGCGTTAATGGAATCCGCACCTGGAGTATCAACGAGTGTAATGCCTCTGTCA
This sequence comes from Cytobacillus sp. OWB-43, assembly GCF_034651445.1. Taxonomy (NCBI): domain Bacteria; kingdom Bacillati; phylum Bacillota; class Bacilli; order Caryophanales; family Bacillaceae; genus Cytobacillus; species Cytobacillus sp. OWB-43. The sequence continues at coordinate 1,423,946 of NZ_JAYEFF010000001.1, forward strand.
GTCAATTCACATTGATAAAATACTTCAATCATCTCAACAAAACATGATTTTTCTTCTTTAGCAACATAATCTGCTAGTTCTGTGAGGTCTGTAATCACTTCTTTACCAAACTTTTCTTGAAAATTATTATACCCTTTGGCAAAGGCCGCAAGAAAGGCAAAGTGCGTTTTTTCATGCGCATCAAAATCATGATGCTCTTTTAAAATCACATCTATCTTCCCTATAGCTTCAGTAAATGATTGTGCTTGTTGATTAAAGACTTGTAGCGAACGATTAATATCTGCAAACATGACTTTTTCACTTTTTACAAATACCTTAACGGTACCATGAGGGTACTCTGCAGTAACAGGCATAATTTTATTAATGGCAGCAGTTGTTGGATTTGGCGATACCGGCAAGATTTTTTCACCAATTAATGCGTTGGCAAACGAAGATTTTCCAGCACTAAAGGCACCAAACAAAGCAACAGTGAAACTGCGTGATTGTAGTCGGTCAGCTTTCTCTAATAGCTCTGCTGATATTTTGTGGAAACCTGGGATATCTCGTAACTCTTTTGCGGTATGCTCGAGCTTACTAATTAGAGCCTCGATATCAGCTTCATGATTATTTTCTTGGTTCATTTCTTTTTCAACAATTGAATGAGTACTCACTACTTGTTTAGTATCAACAAACTCTTCTTCACCTTCACGAATAATTTGGACATCTTCATCCTTTGGTCTCATTAACTCTTGGACGGAAGCTGAAACTTTTTTATGGTCTAGCTCTCCTGCCAATAGTTTCTTAATTTCTGCTTTTTGCTCTGATTGTTTTGCTTTAATTTCCTTTAATATACTAAGTGCCTCACCGAAACGAGCATAAGCATCCCATTCATCTTTCATTGCGAGAATTTTTTCATTAGCTAACTCTTCTAACTCTTTCAAATACAACTCTTTCCAGTTAATTATTTGTTTCTTCGTTTCTTTTTTTACAGCATCAGACACATCCCGTGTATATTGCAAAACATAATCACCTGAGAGCCTTGCCCCTTCTTTAATAGCTGTCTTTAACAGGCTTTCTGGTATATTGATATTAATGTTTTGAGCTTGTGACTGTAACTCATTATGATGTATGTGATCATCTTTTAATTTTTTTAAGAATAACTCTTTCACATGCCATTCAATTTGCGATTGGACTTTTTCCTTTAAATCGTTATATAAAAGACTTAGCCTTGTACTTCGTTCTTGTTCAGTTTTAGCCTTCGCAAATAATAGGCCCACTTTAAAGCCAGGTTGCATTGATTCTAAATAATTCTCAGCTAATTCTCTCGTTTGAAACGGCATTAAATAAGCATTATTTAAGATATCTTCCATATCATGATTCAAATCAATTTCTGCCTGATATTTTTTTTGCTGCAATGCTTGTTTATGTGACTGTAATTGTTCAATCTTTTCAAATACGAGCGCTCGTTCATCTTCAGGCAGAGCTGCTAAAATTTCCTCATTAGCTGCTATGTCATGAGCGTCTTTTTCTTCTAAGAAGATAAAATGTTCTTCAGTTAATTTCTGTAATGAGTGAAGAACAGATTGTGGTAAGAGCCTATCTTTTTGGCCAATTTGTTCGTAGATGAACTTCTGAAGAGCAGAAAAATCATTATGTGGTAACTCTGGTTTCTTCAACGATGTATAGAAGATTCTTTCAGGTTGAACGCCCCACGAGGCGAAAGAATCCTTTACACTTTCAGTAAAATGTTGAAAACTTAATTCTTCTTCTCGATGCTTATCTATTTGATTGATAATTAAGTATACTTGTTTACCCGCTGCAGTTAAGTCTTTAGTGAATAAGAAGTTGAGTTCTGATTGCACATGATTATAATCCATCACATAAAAGACCATATCAGCTAAATGTAGAGCCGACTCAGTAGCAATTCTATGCGCATCATCTGTTGAATCAATTCCTGGTGTATCCATAATAACCGTATCTTTTGGCAAATTTGTTTCCGAATGGCTAATTTCTACAGTATGAATGAGGTCTCCATCTTTACTATATTTTTTAATTTTTTCATAATCATAAGGTGCAGGATAGAGCTTTGGCATCCCTTCCTTAAGATACACCTTGGCATAATCCTCTCCAGATTTCACTTTAACTAAATTCGCACTTGTTGGGATAGGGCTGGATGGCAGTAAGTTTTCTCCCACAATTTTATTGATCATGCTCGATTTACCCGCAGAGAAATGTCCACAAAATGCAATCGCGTATTGTGAATCTCGTAATTTATAGACGAGGTCTCTTGCTCTTGAAGCAGAAACATTATCTCCATTTTGTTCAAAAAACAATGATAATGCTGCTATTCTTTCAATTAATTCATTTTGACTAAGTTGTTTACCCACTGTTTGAACCATAATTAATCCCCTTGTCACATCAATTTACTACTATAATTGCGCAAGCTTTTTTCCTATATAGGTATTAATATATTATAAATATGGGGTAAAGTGAACCTTTCGTTATGAAAATTGGTATTTTCACCAAAAAAAAGAAGAAGCCTCACTCACTAAGGCTTCTTCCTATATGTAATAAAGGGGTAAACGCTAATTTAAGATTTTGCTTCTGACTTTGTAACACCATTCAACACATATTTCATTACTGCACCATAAACAGCGATAGTGCCAACCACAAAAAGAGCTGTCAAATGTATCACGCCTTTCATTAATTGAGAATAAGTATCATCTTCAATTAATAATTTATCATAATCGAGAATGATTTTCAATACTAAAATAAACCTTTTTCAAATTTTTCCTATTTCTTCATCTCTCTTCATAGGAAACGCTTCTTCATATTTCGTTAATGCTTTTAATGCTTCTTCCTCAACTGGAATACGAATGGCTAAAATAAAGAAATTTAACAGAGTGAAAACCAGGGCAGTATAGTAAGCTTGAAACAATAGAGGCATAATAAGAAACTCCATTGCAACGACTGTATAGTTTGGGTGCTTTAGCCAACGGTATGGTCCTTTAGTTACCACTTTTGCTTTGGGTAAAACAATAATCTTTGTATTCCAGAACCTCCCTAAGGAAGATAACGCCCATATTCTTATCACTTGTGTGAGTATAAATAACGGCAGTAAATAATACCAATAAGGAGATAATCCTTTACCGAACACAATTACCTCAACTGTTAAAACAATAAAAAACAAACTATGTACCATAACGATTAGTGGATAATGACTTTGACCAAATTCAATGCCACCTCTTTTTTTCATCCAATCCTCATTGAATCTTGCGACGATTAACTCGATACACCGTTGAGAAATAACAAATAGAAGAAAATAAAAAAACATTTAATTCACCTCCATTTTAATAAAAGTAATTCCGAGCTAAAACCCGGCCCTAAGGCAGTTGCCAAACCTATATCATCCTTTTTTCCAAGGAGAAAAAACCTTCGCAAAACATATAATATTGTGCTTGATGACATATTGCCGAACTCCCTTAGAACGTCAAGTGAAGTGGCGGTCATCTCAGCAGGAATTTGTAAAGACGCTTGATAAGCATCAATCACTTTTTTTCCACCTGGATGAGCAATAAAATGTTGCAAATCGGTTATTTGTAATGAGAATTGATTTAAGAATGTCTGTACATTTGGCTTCAGCCAGCCTTCAATAATTGTGGGAATATCTCTTGAGAATATGACATATAAACCATCATCCTTTACGTCCCAACCCATTACATCAAGCGAATCCTTTTTTGTCGTTGATTGTGTCCCGTATATATGGGGGATGGCAGGCAATTTCTGATATTTTTGATAACCACTTTCATCACCAGCGATTAATGCACAGGCAACACCATCAGCAAATAAAGAAGTACCAACAAGATTACTCTTAGAGCGATCATTTCTTTGAAAAGTTAAACTGCATAATTCAATTGTTAATACTAAAACCTTTGCTTTTGGATAAGCTAAGCAATATTCATAAGCCCTTGATAAACCCGATGCACCACCTGCACAGCCTAAGCCCCATATTGGGATCCTTTTTGTTTGCTCAGAAAAGGGTAATAGATTCATTATTCTTGCCTCAAGCGATGGTGTAGCTAAACCTGAGCTAGTAATCGTAAAAATCGCATCTATCTCTTGATACTTAATAGGTTGATTTAGAAACTCCCTCGTTGTTAAACACTTTTCAATCGCCTCACACCCAAGTTTTACTCCCGTTTCAATGAAGGCATCATTTTTATCAGCAAAGCTATGGTCCTCTTTAAACCAATCTAGTTCTTTGGCAAAATGACGTTTTTCAATTTGTCCGTTTTGGAATACTTTTAATAAACGATCGATATCTTTGAAAGATTGCCCAAATAAGTGGCGTGCAAATGCTACCACTTCATTTTGAGTAATTTCATTTGATGGGGGTACTTCTGAGATAGATAAAATAGCTGGCATAAGGAACTCCCTTTCTGTCTATGTACGGGTATTTTTTCCTTAATAAGGATATTTATGCATTGATTGGTTTTTAATCTTTCTCGTTCATTTTTTGCATAAAAAAAAGCCGAATGAGTTATCTCATTCGGCTCAGAAAGATGTGTTTTGAAGGAGTTGCTGTGCCCTTTTATCATATCTTAAAGTGGCTCTCTTGGCATTACGCAAACTTTACCAATTATATTTGCTTATTTATTGCCTTGCTTATGCACATCAATGATAATCGTTTTATCAATGATTTGACCACAGACACGACAAACTCCTTGTTCTTTATATAGCGTTTTACAATAATCACAATAATATTGCTGCATTTGCTCACATCCAATATCTCTAATAGATTATTTTATGTAAGCTATGATGAATGTGCTTCTATTATGAAGCTTTTTTCAACTGAGATTTTGTTTCATTTTTTGGTTTATAAGAGACAAAGTAAGCTAGGCCAACAAACACAGCCCCTCCAACTACATTACCTAAAAAGGCAGGTATGATATTGCCAATGAAATCTACCCAAGTAAACGAACCTGCAAAAATCGCAGCTGGAATAACGAACATGTTGGCAACAACGTGCTGGAATCCAATCGCAACAAATGCCATAACCGGGAACCAAATAGCCAAAATTTTACCTGCAAAATCATGAGCACCATAAGCTAACCAAACAGCTAGGCATACGAGCCAGTTACAACCAATCGCTGAAACAAATGTTTGTAAGAATGTATCATCAATTTTTGCACCAGCAATCGCTACTGTTTTATCAAGGTATGGACCTGTCTCTGTTAATCCAACGACATGTCCAAAGAAATAAGCAACAAACAGTGCCCCTACAAAATTGGATAATAACACCCAAAACCAATTATTCAATAATTGCCCAAGACTAATTCTCTTTGAGAACAAAGCACTCGCAACTGACATCATGTTACCTGTAATTAATTCAGCCCCAGCCAATACTACTAATACAAGGCCTAAAGGGAAAACTGCTGCACCTAAAAACGATCCGAAACTTCCCCACTCTGCCGGTAAATTCCCAATAACACGAATGTCTAATAAAAATCCTAGTGCAATAAATGCCCCACCTAAAAAGCCTAAAACCAACAGCGACAAAAGTGGTATTTTCGTTTTTGCAACACCTGTTGCAATCGTCTGTTCCATAATTTCTTGCGGTTTACTAAATCCCATTCTAACTACCCCCTAAATAAAAAAGGCAGCACTCAGACATCCCTTACTTTTGTAAAGGATTTCAAAGAATGCTGCCTAACCCTTCTGCAATCCCCTACAGAAGTATCAGTCATCATATTTATATTGTTTGTAAAAAGAAATAAAACAGTGCTTGCCTTACTTCCATTTACCCATTGCAAACTATATGCTACCAAAAAACAAAAAATTTTACTAGACTATTTTTTATTTTTTTCGTGTAGCGAAGTATTTCTTTTTATAATAGGATTCGTTCAGGATAAGTATATATATTCATGTTGCCATTACGAATAAATCCAACAGTCGTAATTCCTAATTCCTCTGCTGAGCGCAAAGCAAACTCTGTTGGTGCAGATTTTGAGAGAATCATTTCACAACCAATTTTTGCTACCTTTAAAAGTATTTCTGAGGAGATTCTTCCTGTGAAAACAATAATCTTCCCTTTCATGCTGATGCCCTCTCTTAAACTATAACCATATATCTTATCAAGCGCATTATGCCTACCAATATCCATTCTGCTTAATAATATCCCATTTTTGTCACAAAGCGCAGCGCTATGTACACCACCTGTTTGTTTAAATGTAGTCGCAGACGCTTGTAATTGTTCCATTAACTGATTACATTCATTGACAGTTAATCGAATATTAACATCTTCCATTTTCTTAGCTGTTAATGCATCATTAACAAAAACAAAGCCTTGTCTACTCATACCACAACAAGAAGTAATATATCTTTTATTTTGGAAGTTTTGTATATAAGGATTTGTACGATCTGTTGTAACATGAACGAACCCTTCCTTTTCTTGTACCCATATATCTTTAATATGCTTGTAAGATCTTATGATACCTTCTGATGCAAGATAACCTATCACCATGTCCTCAATATATTCTGGTGTACATACCATTGTGACTAGCTCTTCTCCATTCAGCTTAACCGTTACTGCATATTCGGTAACAATGGTATCTTCCATTTTTTCAACTTTATTTCCAGTCACTCGTATGATTTTACGACTCGTTTCCACTTGCTTCATCTTTTCTCCTCTTTCTATGAATCTATGATATTTTTATCGAATACAAATACAGATATCGCCATATTCTCTTCCACTTTAATATCAGAAAACAAATGTAACAGCGTCGCACCGACCAATTCTTCCATTCCTTCTGGCGTACCTTCTGCATATACATCTTGAATCATTTTTGTTCTTGCTGAATGCACCATTTCTTTGCCATCTTCTGTACGAGAAATAAATTGTTCTGTCGGTGTGAGATTACCGTATAAAGTCGAAACGGCCATATTCTCTACAAACACTGTGTGGATTTTCTCCGGTCCCTTACCAAATAAGTCTTTTCTTAATTTACGAATGATATCATTAAACTCATGCACCATTTTTGACATCTTCTTTACCCCTTTATATAAGATTCTGTCTCAATTGTATAATCATAGTACATGCTTAAAAAAAATGAAAGGGGCTGCAAATAGGAAAAAAATTGCACGATGATTGCTTCACTGTTTCACAATACCAAAATTACCCTATTGGACTGTAATCGTTATAAGATTAAATTCATTATTGTTAAATTTAATTTTTAGCGCTATAATAACTAGTGGAATTGTTGGAGGGGTAATATTTTCATGTTGTCTCTCTATCAATGGTACTTTCTACATACTAAAAATGGTATGGATTGGTATAATAGCAAGCGTTGTTATTTAACTATTCCACCATGGATTATGCTCGCTTTTTGAAAGCGGTATAGTACATGGTGGTTTTTTTATTGGTTTAAGCAGAAACACTCACTTTATTCTCTTTAAACCATTGTTTGATCAAGTGTAAGGGGGAAACAAAATTGACTTCCAATGTAAACATTACAATTAATGGTGTGGATTATGAGGGGCATGAGGGGCAAACCATTCTCCAAATCATTAATCAAAATCAAATTGAACATCCACAGATTTGTTATTTACCAGAGGTTGACCCAATACAAACATGTGACACATGTATTGTAGAAGTAAATGGTCAACTTTTGCGCTCATGCTCGACTGTAGCAGAAAGTGGTATGAGTGTTAGCTTAAGCTCCAACCGTGCCAAAGAGGCACAAACAGAAGCAATGGACCGTATTTTAGAAAACCATTTACTGTATTGTACAGTTTGTGATAATAATAACGGCAACTGTAAAGTCCATAATACAGCTGAATTATTAGAGATTGAGCATCAAAAGTATCCTTATACGCCTAAAGAAGATAAATCGGCTGTCGATATGTCGCATCCTTTCTATCGTTATGATCCAAATCAATGTATTGCCTGTGGACAATGTGTTGAGATTTGTCAAAGTCTACAAGTAAATGAAACACTTTCAATTGATTGGGAAAGAGAAAGACCAAGAGTTATTTGGGACCAAGGTGTATCCATTGATGAATCGTCATGTGTTTCATGCGGACAATGTGTAACGGTTTGTCCATGTAATGCCTTAATGGAAAAATCAATGCTCGGTAATGCAGGTTTCATGACAAAGATTGATGATGAGATCATGACACCAATGATTGACCTTGTAAAAGAAGTAGAACCGAACTATGGCACGATTTTTGCTGTATCAGAAGTTGAAGCTGCGATGCGTGAAGAAAGAATCGAAAAAACAAAAACCGTTTGTACTTTCTGTGGTGTAGGTTGTTCGTTTGAAGTATGGACAAAAGACCGTGAAATTTTGAAAGTGCAACCAAGCCACGATGCACCAGTAAATGCAATTTCCACTTGTGTCAAAGGTAAATTCGGTTGGGATTTTGTTAATTCTGAAGAGAGAATTACAAAACCATTGATTAGAAAAGAAGGTCGCTTTGTAGAAGCTAGTTGGAACGAGGCATTAGACCTTGTAGCTAGTAAACTAGGAAGTATTAAAGAAGAATTCGGCAAAGATTCAATTGGCTTTATTTCTTCTTCAAAAATTACAAATGAAGATAGCTATTCATTACAAAAATTAGCTAGACAAGTATTTGAAACGAATAATATCGATAACTGCTCTCGTTATTGCCAATCACCAGCCACTGATGGCTTATTCAGAACTGTAGGTATGGGCGGTGACGCTGGAACCATTAAAGATATTGCTGAAGCAGGTCTTGTCATTATTGTTGGTGCAAACCCAGCAGAGGGTCACCCTGTTCTTGCTACACGTGTAAAAAGAGCCCATAAATACCACGGTCAAAAGTTAATTGTCGCAGACTTGCGTAAAAATGAGATGGCTGAACGTTCTGATATATTTATAAGTCCGAAACAAGGAACAGACCAAGTTTGGTTAATGGCTGTAACCAAATACATGATCGATCAAGGTTGGCATGATGCTGAATTTATTAAGGAAAATGTCAATTACTTCGATGATTTTAATGAAGTTTTAGAGAAATATACGTTAGCATATGCTGAAGAAACGACTGGTTTATCACAATCACAAATCATCGAAATTGCCGAAATGATTCGTGATGCTGACGGTACTTGTGTCCTTTGGGGTATGGGCGTTACGCAAAATACTGGTGGTTCTGATACTTCAGCTGCTATTTCTAACCTGTTATTAGCAACAGGTAACTATCGTCGCCCAGGTGCTGGAGCTTATCCATTGCGTGGACATAACAATGTACAAGGTGCATGTGATATGGGTACCTTACCTACTTGGTTACCAGGCTATCAACATATTACCGATGATATCGCTCGTGCGAAGTTTGAGAAAGCTTACGGAGTTGAAATCTCAGGTACACCAGGTTTAGATAATATTCAAATGTTACAAGCGATTGAAAAAGATGAAATGAAAGCAATGTACCTTGTTGGTGAAGACATGGCACTTGTTGATTCGGACGCGAACCATGTAGATAAAGTACTTTCTAGTCTTGACTTCTTTGTTGTTCAGGATATATTCTTCTCTCGCACAGCTCAATACGCTGACGTTATTTTACCTGCCGCACCATCACTAGAAAAAACAGGTACATTTACAAATACTGAGCGTCGTGTACAAAGATTGTACCAAGCGTTACCAACATTAGGAGACTCTAAACCTGACTGGTGGATTATTCAAGAAGTAGCTAATCGCCTAGGGGCAAATTGGACATATACACACCCTAGTGAAATCTTTGCTGAAATGGCGAGTCTTGCACCACTATTCTCTCAAGCAAGCTATGATGTACTAGAAGGTTGGGGTAGCTTCTTATGGGGAAGTCTTGATGGAGCAAGCACACCATTGTTATATGAAGATGGTTTTAACTTCCCAGACAAAAAAGCGCGTTTCGCCTTATCTGATTGGGCAGAACCTGCATATTTCCCTGAAGAATATGACCTCCATATTAATAATGGGCGTATGCTTGAACACTTCCATGAAGGAAATATGACCAATAAGTCAAGAGGCCTGACTGCAAAAGTACCAGATGTATTTGTGGAAGTATCAGAAGAACTAGCACAAGAAAGAAAACTTTCAGATGGCTCGACAGTAAGACTCGTCTCTCCATTTGGTGCAGTTAAATTGAATGTTCTAATTACAGACCGAGTGAAGAAAAACGAACTGTACTTACCAATGAATTCAGTTGATAAGGATTCTGCTATCAATTTCTTAACTGGTCCTTTATATGATAAACGAACGCGTACACCGGCTTATAAACAAACGAAAGTTCGTATGGAAATTTTAAATAACAAAGCCGGCGACAAACCATTACCAAAAACGAACCCGCGTAATAAAAAACGCAATCCACAAAACGGTGTGGAAGTTCAACGTAAATGGAATCGCGAAGGGTATGTTCATTTAACAGATCAATAAAGATTGGAGAGGTGATTCATTATGGCAGCGCCTATTACTGAAATTCATCGTGAGAGAAATGAAGCACTTGAACAAGAGCAAAAGCTTAACGAATTAAAATCATTACTCACTGAAAATGATCAAGCAGTACAAAGTATCATGGCTCTTATTGGCGAATTACAACAAGCAGGTATGCTTGATGCAGCCAATTCCATGTTAAAAGGGAAAGAACAAATTGCTAAAGTAGCACTTGGTCAAGTCACAAAAGAACCTGTAACCAACTTGATTAACACATTAATGGGTGCAACTGGTGCACTTATGCAAGCTGACCCTGAACAAACAACAAAACTCATTAAAAGTGCAGTATCAGGCATGGACGAAGGAAAAAACTTCTTACATGAAGAAAAGAAAATTGGTATTATGCAATTGGCCAAAGTTTTAAATGACCCTGATATTAATCGCGCTATTGGATTCGGTATTCATTTCCTTAAAGGCATGGGTAGGGAATTAAAAGAAGATAAATAATGCAGTAAACCTCCCACTCGATTGTTGTGGGAGGTTTTTCATTATCATTCACCCTGAGCAATATAAAAGTTATACAAAGAAAGATTCTCCCCCCTCTTCCTCTGGCTACATATAAAACCTAACTTATCGAGATAGAGGACTTCATCATCCTCCTTTCTTTTCTAGTTAATCGTTCACTTCCTAAAGCTATTCTTATACCATGACTTAATCTCATAGATGAGTGTCTATTTTGGTGCTCGATCTTCATTTCTGTTTTTTTCCTAAATGCAAGATTATCTACCTTATACAGCTTTGATGATCTATCATTAATCAAATACGACCGTTAGTTATCCCCCACGCAACCTCAACAAGCCCGTAAAAAAGGCTAACCCTATCAAGCTTTCAAGCCTGATTCTCTCATATGGAATCAATCCCCTTCAAATGTTTGTCAAGGTCCGTCACAGCAATGGTGGCCTTCTAAAAGGAGGTTTTATACGAAACGGGGTTTGCGCTATTTATCTTGTTGGTTCTTCTCTTTTATAGCGGGAATTGGGTTGCCCTACTTATCTTGTTGGTTCTTCTTTTTTTAGTAGCAGGGGTTAATTTCGCGCTACTCATCTTGTTGATTCTTCTCTTTTTAGTCGCGCATTTTGGGGTTACCCTACTCATCTTGTTGATTCTTCTCTTTTTAGTCGCGCTTTTTGATTTTGCCCTACTTATCTTGTCGCTTCTTCTCTTTTTAGTCGCGCTTTTTGATTTTGCCCTACTTATCTTGTTGGTTCTCCTCTTTTTAATCGCGCTTTTTGATTTTGCCCTACTTATCTTGTTGATTCTTCTCTTTTTAGTCGGGCATTTTGATTTTACCCTACTCATCTTGTTGATTCTTCTCTTTTTAGTCGCGCATATTGGGGTTACCCTACTCATCTTGTTGATTCTTCTCTTTTTAGTCGCGCTTTTTGATTTTGCCCTACTTATCTTGTCGCTTCTTCTCTTTTTAGTCGCGCATTTTGATTTTGCCCTACTTATCTTTTTGGTTCTCCTCTTTTTAATCGCGCTTTTTGATTTTGCCCTACTTATCTTGTTGATTCTTCTCTTTTTAGTCGCGCTTTTTGATTTTACCCTACTCATCTTGTTGATTCTTCTCTTTTTAGTCGCGCATTTTGGGGTTACCCTACTCATCTTGTTGGTTCTCCTCTTTTTAATCGCGCATTTTGATTTTGCCCTACTTATCTTGTTGATTCTTCTCTTTTTAGTCGCGCTTTTTGAGGTTACCCTACTCATCTTGTTGATTCTTCTCTTTTTAGTCGCGCTTTTTGATTTACCCTACTCATCTTGTCGCTTCTCCTCCTTTTAGTCGCGCATTTGATTTTGCCCTACTCATCTTGTCGCTTCTCCTCTTTTTAGTAGCGCATTTTGATTTTGCCCTACTCATCTTGTCTCGTGCCCTCTTTTTTTAGTAGTTTTATTGATTTACGCTACACTCACTTTACCCTCACGTTCATTTTAAGTAGCTCAGCTTGATTCTAATTATTGGCTTCCAAATCCAATTTACGAGGCGCTCAACTCTATTTTCTAATTTGAGTGACTTTAAAAGATACACCCATTTTTTATCCCTACTTGGATATAAGAGCAGTTTTGTAACCTTCCATTATCTCTACTATTTTTATATCCACAATTAGTTATTTTTTTATAAAAGGCAAAATTGATAGTCTTAAATTTAGCATATCTCTCTCTTTTTCTTCATAAGCATTTTAATAGAAAGGATGGATGATATGCAAAAATCACAAGGCTATCAGTTATTTCTATTTATTAACACTACTGCTCTCTCCATTACTATTGCTTGCATTTTTTTAGCAAGTACCGTCGCACTCGTCACAATAAAGATGTCTTCTGATATTGCTAGTTCTGTCATCAATGGACCTCAATCGCATTCCATTTATCTACACTTATTAAAAAGTGCTAACCAAAGTTTTATTAGTGAGGATGCGATTGAAGAAGTGGCTATCTCTGACCTTGCTTTTAAGTTTGCAACAAGTATTACACCTGAGGATCCACGAACATTCCTTGGTAGAGAACTTCCTTTATTCTCCTTTTTCGATGGCAAAATTCACATCGCTGGAAAAGGAACAGATTATACAACTTTACCAATTGAGTCAACAAACGTACCAATGGATAAATTAATAAAAGACAAAGAGACTATCGGAAACGATGATGATAATAACGATGACGAGCAGGAAGGAACAACTTCACCTAAAGAAAAAAATGTGTATATTTATCATTCACATAGCTATGAATCTTACCTTCCATTTATAAAAGAAGCACAAACAGCAGACGACGCTGTAAGTAATGATGAAAAGTATAATGTGATCTCAGTTGGTTCTAAACTACAAAAGGATTTACATGCTGAGGGTATCGGCGTTGAACATAACAGAACAAATATGACAGAAGCATTGCATAGTCAAGGATTACAGCATAATGATGCTTATACAAGGGCAAGAGATTTCGTTTCTGAGGCATTGGCTAGTAATAAAAACTTAACTTACATTATTGATATTCATCGAGATTCACAGAGAAAAGATGTCACTACTATTGACATTAATGGTAAAAGTTATGCTCGACTCTTCTTTGTTGTCGGTGCAGAGAGTAAGAATTACGAAAAAAATTTAAAACTGGCAGAAGATCTTAATAAAGCTGTAGAGGAAAAATACCCTGGTCTAAGTAGAGGAGTCTTAAAGAAAGATTACTCAGTAGGCAATGGTGTCTACAACCAAGACTTATCCGATCGCGCCATCCTTCTAGAAGTCGGCGGTGTCGACAATAACCGTGAAGAACTTGATAATAGTACAGATGCCTTTGCCGATATTTTTAGTGAATATTACTGGAAGCAAAAAGAAGTAGAATCTCAGTAATTAAACAGCGACTATTCATTTTGAGTAGTCGCTTTTTACTGGGGATATATTTAACTGTCACATTTCACCCTACTTACAATTGATATAGATAAAGAGATCAAAGGAATTTATAGTAGGGTTGATATAAACTTAATTATTGGGGAGATTATAAGATTCAAGTTCCGATTGGTGCAAGTGGAACGAACTCGAATTTTTAATTAAGTTGGTTAAGTAAATCGCTATTAAGCATTAATTAGTTTCTTTCATTCTTTCTTCTTAATTGACTTCATACTTATTTTAAATTTTACAAATCTGTGATGCAAATCTAATGTAATATCCCTTATAATGATAGTTGGAAACAATCGACTAATTATATTACAGAGGGGCGTATTTGAATGTTTAAAAAAATTGCTTCAGATGCATTAGGCTTATCAGATATCGGAAAAATTATAAAACCAGAGGATTTTGATAAAACACAATCAGATGATTTTGTACGTCATGAAGATAATGAAAAAATCTATTTTCTTATCATGACGAAAAGTGATGAATATTGCTTTACTAACTTAGGTTTAATTCATATTGATGGACAAAACGCAATCTCTTCAAAAAGAGTCATGAAGCGTTATCCTTACTTCCAATTTGACGTCAGTGACGTAAAGTTAGAAACTGCTGGTAAAATTGACTTAGATGTAGAGATTAAATTTAATCTTGGTAGTATCCCATTCAGTATTGATGTTGATAAAAAACAAGTAGATGAATTGAAAGATTTATATAAAGCCTTATTATATATTGCTGAAAAAGTGTATGAAAACAAAATTATGTTAAAAATGGCCAATGATAGCCTTGATAAAGCTGTGCAAGTTCTACATAATTCGAGAATCGGTGAACAAGATCTAGCAAAACAATTCCAAGCACTCACGGAATTTTCATTTAATTGGCTTGACTCAAGTAAAAATCAACTACATGAAAAAGACTTCGGTTCAGTGTTCGAAAAATACATTAATAACTAAACAGAAAAGGTTCTTGCCGATTATAGATGAAACAAAAGGCAAAGGCATGTCGTTTATACTTTCTTATGTATCAGCAGTTCGTAGTACATATCTAATAAAACGAGTTTTGCTCGAATATCTTGCATTTCCTTTAGATGTACGAGCAAATCCCTTTTGACGATTTCTCTCTCGATGAACGAGCAATCCTTTTTTCCTCTGCTATCATCCATTTTTATATCAAAGACGAATAATCAAATCGACTTTTAATGAATCGGATTTGAACCGCCTTTTTTTAAAGCAAAGAAAAGCAGCTGACTTGAATATCAGCTGCTTTCCATTACCTATTAAGAAGCTTTCGCTTGCTCAACTTCCTCTTCATTTACTCCACTCTTTTTGCCAAGCATATTAAAAACGATATTTAAAATAATTGCCGTTAAACTCCCAACCACAATTCCGCTTTCAGTAATTATACGGATATTTTCTGGTAGATTCGCAAAGATCGTTGGAACAAATGTAACCCCTACACCTAGCCCAACAGAACAAGCGATAATGAGTAGGTTTTCTTGTGAGTTAAAGTCTACTTTGCTTAACATTTTAATTCCTGATGCTATAACCATACCAAACATAGCAAGCATGGCTCCACCCAGCACAGAAGATGGGATAACTGTTGTTAAGGCACCGATTTTAGGTACTAACCCTAAAATGACTAAAAATGCACCAGCAACATAAATAACATTTTTGGTCTTTACACCTGATAATTGAATTAAACCTACATTTTGCGAAAAAGTTGTGTATGGAAATGCGTTAAAAATACCACCAAAGACGATCGCTAATCCTTCTGCACGATAACCGTTTGCTAAGTCTTTATCTTTTAATTTTTTATTCGTAATATCACCTAATGCGAAATATACACCCGTAGATTCGACAAGGCTGACCATTGCCACGAGAATCATTGTAAGAATCGGAATCAAATCAAATGTAGGCATTCCGAAATAAAATGGCTGTGGCATATGGAAGAATGACGCCTCGCCAACCGCTGAAAAATTCACTTTCCCCATGATAGAAGCAATAATCGTTCCGACAATAATACCAATTAAAATCGAAATAGCACGTACAAAGCCTTTTGTAAACTTATACAAAACTAAGATAACAAGAAGCGTTGTAAAAGCTAAGATAACATTTTCCGTTGAACCAAAATCTGGGCTACCTTCCCCGCCAGCCATATTATTCATAGCTACAGGAA
Source organism: Cytobacillus sp. OWB-43 (assembly GCF_034651445.1). Lineage (NCBI taxonomy): Bacteria > Bacillati > Bacillota > Bacilli > Caryophanales > Bacillaceae > Cytobacillus > Cytobacillus sp. OWB-43. Next base: position 1,439,958 of record NZ_JAYEFF010000001.1, read on the forward strand.
CTAAAGTTAATCCGATAATTGTCACAACTGATCCTGTTACAACAGGAGGGAAAAATCTAACCAATTTACCAAAGAAAGTAGCAACCAATATTACAAACAATCCAGAAACAAGAATGGCACCATAAATGGATGTAATACCATAGTTTCCGCCGATTGTAATCATCGGCCCTACTGCTGTAAATGTACAACCTAGGACAACAGGCAAACCGATACCAAAAAATTTATTCTTCCAAACTTGCAATAATGTCGCAATCCCACACATCATAATATCAATTGATACAAGATAGGTTAATTGCTCTGCTGTTAAACCTAGGGCACCACCAACAATCAATGGGACAATAACTGCTCCAGCGTACATGGCCAGCACATGTTGTATTCCTAGGGAAGCTAATTTCAACGGATTTTGATTCATTTTGAGGATTCCTCCATCTCTTCAACTTGTGTAAAAGTAACCTTGCTATTCGCAAGTGATTGAACAATTGCTAAAGATTCAACTTTATAACCTTTTTCGCGTAATTGTTTTCCTCCATCTTGGAATCCCTTTTCAATGACAATGCCCATACCAGCGATAGATGCTTTCGCTTGGTCCACGATATCCGCTAAGCCTAGAGCTGCCTGCCCATTTGCTAAGAAGTCATCAATAATTAACAGACGGTCATTTTCACTTATAAATTTTTGCGATACTGAAATCTCATTGGTTTCTTGTTTTGTAAATGAATACACCTCTGCAGTTAACAAATCATTAACCAATGTCAAGGATTTTCTCTTCCTAGCAAAGACAACAGGTACATTCAAATATAATCCAGTCATGACAGCTGGAGCAATTCCTGAAGATTCTAATGTAAGTATCTTCGTCACGCCTTCTTCTTTAAACCGAGCTGCAAATTCTTTGCCTATTTCTAACATAAGCTCAGGATCAATTTGGTGATTAAGAAAAGAATCTACCTTCAAAACAGTATCTGAAAGTACTTTTCCTTCTTGTTTGATTTTTTCTTTAAGCAGCTCCATAATTATCCCCCTTGGCTATAATACAAAAAACCTAAAAGTCATCCGCTTCACTTTCAACTTGAGTGCAGCAAGGACCTTTAGGTTTTAAAGGTGTGGAAACAAGAGCAGATAAAGACTACTCCTCCACTTGCTCACCCATAGTCAAATAATTTACGGTTATTCGGTAGAAACTCGCGGACCATATTTCCGCTATTATATGAATGACAACTATTAAGTTATTTAATTTGAATTACTATCATTATATCATGCGACTTCAAAAATTCAATAGGATAATGATAGAAAAAACGAACAATAGAGAATTTCATGTAATTATCATTCGTATATTATTGGTAATTTTCTAAAATCTCATTTTCCGTTACTCCGTTTATATAAAGAAATAACCATGATAAAAATGTTCCCTTCCCTTAAAATCATCTTTACTCTTGATATTTCTGCAAACAATATCATTTCTAACAAAAAAACATCTAAGCCTACTTCAATGAATAGGTTCAGATGTTTAAATATCTTAATAATCGTCATTATTGGGTGATTTCATCGCTTGTATAGCGCTTCCTTTTCTTTTGCGGTAAGTTCACCACAACAACTGAACTGACAATAAACAGGGCACCCACTACTTGTAACCAAACAAGGCTTTCATTAAATAATAATACACCCATTATTGTAGCAACCACAGGTTCAACTGTGGAAATGACTGCGGCTGTACTTCCTTCTGTTTTCTCTAACCCTTTTGTATAAAGAATATAAGCAAGTACTGTTGGTATAAGCCCTAGGCCAACACTTAAAAGCATGACATCAGTTTGCATGAAGAGTGTACTTTTCTCCCACAAACTTGTTATTGGTATAAGCACAACAGCTGCGATAATAAAAGTAAAAAATGTTACGGCAAACGGAGAATAGCGGTTGAGCGCAAATTTACCAAATATTGTATAAAGCGCATAACCAATACCTGAGCCTAAACCAGTAATTATACCTAAAATGGTTATTTGACTCTCTCCTAAAGCTAAGCCTGCAATTAATATACAACCTGCCATTGTCATAATAACGGCGATAATTTTATTTATTGTCATTTTCTCTTTTAAAAACATAAATGATAGAATCGTTACAAATGCAGGTGCTGTATAAAGAAATATAACTGCCATGGAAATACTCATCTCACTCATTGTCGTGAAATAACAAAAATTGAATAACACGATGCTACAAATGCCTGTACCCAGGAAGTACCGTACATCACCTACAGCGTGTAACTTCATCTCTTGGCGATAATGGATAACACCTATCAGCAATAAAAATAAAACAGCAAAAATAGCGCGAATCGCTACGATTTCCATTGAAGTGAAACCAGCAGAAGCTAATCCCTTCACAAATAAGCCAATAATTCCCCATAAACTTGCTCCAGCCGCAATCATTATAAAGGGCAGAATACGTTTCATCTTCCACTCCCCGTTTCTAGCGATATCTAGTTTAGTTGATAAATTGCACGATACTTATCTGTTAAATAATCAATAAGATATTGTACATTTAAGCCTTCTCCAGTTGCTGATTGAATGATTTCTAATGGCTCTTTCATACGCCCGTAGCGATGGACATTCTCAGTTAACCACTCTCTAATAGGGGTAAGATTGCCCTCTTCTAACAATTGATCAAACTCAGGTATACTCTTCAACATACTTTGTTTTAATTGTGCTGCGTACATATAGCCTAACGCGTAAGATGGGAAATATCCAAAGCTTCCGCCTGCCCAATGAACGTCCTGCAACACACCCTCAGCATCAGTTTTAGGGGTAACCCCTAAATATTCTTCATATTTTTCATTCCATAGCTGTGGTAAATCCTTCACTTCTATTTCATCATTAAATATTGCCTTTTCTAATTCATAGCGAATCATAATATGAAGTGGGTAGGTTAATTCATCCGCCTCAATACGAATCAAAGATGGCTTAGATTCATTAATTGCACGATAAAATTCATCTAAGGTAATGCGGTCAAATTGGTCTGGGGCATATTGATTGAGCAGTTCAAAATTATGTTCCCAGAACCCTTGATGACGACTAACAAAATTTTCGTAAAACAGTGATTGCGATTCATGGATTCCCATTGATGCGCCATCACAAAGAAGTGTATCTACCAACTCCTTAGAAATATTTTGCTCATATATGGCGTGTCCACCTTCATGAATCGTACCAAATACAGCCATGCGAAAATCATTCTCGTCATATCTCGTTGTAATACGGACATCTCCAGGATTAATACCAGTGGCGAATGGATGTACCGTATCATCTAGACGACCTGCATCAAAATCATAACCCATTTGATCAAGAATTTGCAGTGTGAATTCCTTTTGTTTTGCCTTCGGGAAAGTATCATAAAGGAAATCTGTACTTGGTTTATTCAGTGAGTCAGCGATGTCTTTCACTAATGGAACAATCGATTGACGTAACTTACCAAACACTTCATCTAAGGTTTTTACTGTCATCCCTGGTTCATATTGATCTAATAATGTATCGTATTTATGTTCTTTATATCCCCAGTAACCGATAAAACGTTTATTATAATACACAAGTTTTTCTAAATAGGGTAAAAACATTGCGAAATCAGACTTTTCTCGCGCTTCTTCCCAAATCGTTTCTGCATGTGCTTGAATTGTAACATATTCTTTATATTCATCTGCAGGTATTTTCTTGTTTAAGTCATACTCTTTCTTACATTCTTCTACCAATCTATTTGTCCGTTCTGAAAGACTCTCCTTTGCCTCTTTATTACTTAGTTTTCCTATGTATGCTGCCATCTCCTCGCTCGTTGACATTGCAAATAATTCAGAAGATAACATACTGATCGTTTCAGATCGTTGCTCGGCACCTTTTCTCGGCGCACCGGTTCTTAAATCCCAGTACATGAGTGAAACAGCCTCTTTATAAGCCATCATTTTTTTAACAAACGCTAAAAACTCTTTTTCAATGCTTAACATCGTCGCATTCATCTTCGTCTTTCCCCCTTCTTATTTCTAGGTTTATTTTAGCATATTCCTTTCTATAAAACTTGTTGTTTAATATCACTATATTGGCCTAACAGCGCTTCATTCTCAATTAACCATTTGTTTTTTCGCTTAATTTTAAGAAAAAAACTATTCATATATAATAAAAATCAACCAGTAGAATCAAAAAAAGAGAGACCAGACAAGTCTCTCCTTTTTCATTTTTACCGTATATTCACTTCCACAGGAAGTATTTTAAACACTTTATCTTTCACATCTCCAGGTTGATCATCTTCTAGTAATATATGCACTGTACCATGATCCTCATTTGTACGAATAAGACGGCCAATTCCTTGTCTCATGCGCAACAACATATAAGGCATGTCCACCTCTTCAAAAGCCTTACTTGTTTGTTCTCTTTTTGATTGGAACACTGGGTCATTAGGTGGAAAAGGTAATGAATAGATAAAGACATTTTCAAGCGATTCACCAGGAATATCCAGCCCTTCCCATAAATGAACCGACGCAAGAATGGACTGCTCTTCATTTTGGAATTTTGAAACGAGCGTACTGATTTCTGCTTCACCTTCAAAATAAATCGGGTAGGTAAGTTTTCCTTCTGCATAGTCTTTAAACAATGCTAACTCTTCTTTCTTTGAAAAAAGAAGTAAACTACCACCTTGCACTTTATTTAATTGCGCAATCATATAATCCATTTTTTGTTGATGGTCGCCTGTCTCAAAGAATGGTGCCAAGGCAGTCATATTATTTTCGTAATCAAATGGTGATTCTACTGTGAAGGAAAGAAAATCATCCACACCTAAGCTTTTCGCAATATAGTTAAACGATTGGTCTTCAGATAAAGTTGCTGATGAAAAGATAAAAGGAATGTTCTGAGAGAATACTTCCTCTCTCATAATTTCTTCTACCAATCTCGGCATAATGATCAATGTTCTTTCTTCTTTTTCTTCTTCAAACCAGGCGATACCACTTTGGTCTTTAATAAATAGTGATAAAGAATAGGATATCTGCTCAAGATACTCTTCAACAACCTTTAGTTCGTATTCATTAATGACATACATTTCACTCTCAAACACGAGTTCTTCTTCTAGCTGACTAATATGGGCAAATAGTTTTTTCGCCTCGTCTATTAAAGCTTTCTCTCGTTTAATCATTTGTTTTTCAGAGCCTGTAATTTTCTCAGTCGTTTGTGATAGTATGCGAAAGAACATTTCACTTTGGTAAATTGTATCTTCAATTGTATGCAATGTTTTTTCACGTACATCGTTCGCCATTAATCTCGTTAATAAAGACTCTAAAATTTGTTCAGTTAGTCGATAAGTTAAAGCTTTTTGAGCAGCATATTCTAACAAATGTCCTTCATCAAAGACAACACTTGAAGCTTCTGGCAATAGTGGTAGCTGTCCTTCTCGCTTCCTTGATTCCTTTGTCCAAATATGTTCCATATAAAAATCATGCGAGCAAATAATGATGTCTGTTGATTGGCGATAATGGTCTCGATGCAATGTTTGTCCACAACGGTGACGTTTTTCACAAGTGAAACAATCTTGCAAAGAGTCCCAACCAATCTGCTCCCATTGATCATCAGTCAGCTCCGGATAGCTTTTGCGATCACCATAAGGAGTAAACTTTTTCATCGAGACATTTTCCTCAACAAAAGATGGGAGGCTTTCGTGTACATCCATAAAGATATCATCACTATCAATCGATGCTAGCTGTTTATCCAGCTTATTCAAACATAAATATTGCTCTCTTGATTTAGCTAAACGAACATCGATATTTAAATTTAAAGCTTTCTCTAACTTGGCAATATCTCCTTCTGGCTTTACTAACTGTTCAATTAACGTTTCATCAGCACAAGCAATAATCGCAGGCTGGTGGCGGTACCGCGCGTAACAAAGGGCATATAATAAATAGACTATGGTTTTTCCTGTTCCCACTCCTGCTTCAGCAAATACGACCTTTCGATCTTTCATCGCATTTTCTAATTGGAAGGCCATATAAATTTGTTCATCGCGTATATCAAATCCACTCTCTGGAAGTAGATCATAGAATACATCACCAATCCAATCCCCAAGTTTCTCGTAGAATGATTCTGTTTTTTCAACCGTAAACGGCATCTGACTCTGTTGCATGACGTTCCCCCGTTTTCTTCTTTTATGAACCCTATTGTAGCAAAAAAAAGTCGAAACCCCTCAATCATACAAGGTTTCGATAAGCGATTACTATCTCTTTAATTTATTTTTGATAATGAATACGATAATGCATGCCTAATTTCTTGTTGGGCAGATTGCAATTTTTTTAGTGCATCACTATCTTTCATTTGATCTGTTGATATCGCTTGTATAGATCCATCAATTGCTTGCATTATTTTGTGAAAATCAATTTGCGTATCTTTCATTATCATGACCTCCATGAACCATTCGATATATGTATTCTATTCACTTTTATGGCATCATATACCTGCTTTAAAAAGAGAAATACAATCATAAATCTCATGGAGAGTCCATTAATTATTGCGTGGAGGTCGCTTGCCCCAATATTGATAGTAGTCTGTTTTAATAAACCCATTAAAAAGTTTTCTTTTCTTTGTTGCAGGTTTTCCAAACACTTGTTCAAATTCTTCATCAGAAGTAAGGATATAAATAGACCATGTATCAAGTAAAGACAAAGCTTCACCCATTTCTTTATACATTCTTTGGACTGCTGGTTTATCACCTAACCGCTCACCATATGGCGGATTTCCTACAATGACACCGTAGTCCTTTGTTGTTGTAAAATCACGTACTTGCATCTGTTTAAATTGCACAAGATCGCCAAGTCCCGCTTCAAAAGCATTCTCTTCAGCAATTTTCACCATTCGATGATCGATATCCGTTCCAGTAATGTCTAGTGGTTGATCATAATTAGCAAGATCTTCCGCTTCCATTCTTACCTCATCCCAAACTTTAGTAGGGATAATGCCCCAACCTTCTGAAACAAATTCTCTGTTAAAACCAGGAGCGATATTCTGACCTATTAAAGCAGCTTCAATAGGTATCGTTCCTGACCCGCAAAAAGGATCGACAAATGGTTTGTCTGGATGCCAATTAGTAAGCATGATCAGTGAAGCTGCTAAAGTTTCCTTTATTGGCGCTTCACCTTGTCCAGTTCGATAACCTCTTTTATGCAATCCACTTCCACTCGTATCGATTGTTATTGTTGCTACATCCTTAAGAAGAGCCACTTCAATCTTGTACAATGGGCCATTCTCATCTAACCAACCATTTGTTTTATAATTATGCCTCAATCGTTCGACAATCGCTTTTTTTACAATTCCTTGACAATCAGGAACACTGAATAGTTTGGACTTAACGGATTTACCCGAAACAGGAAACTCTGCATTTTCCGGAAGAAATGCTTCCCATGGTAAAGCCTTTGTTTTCTCAAATAATTCATCAAAAGTTTTTGCTTTAAATTCTCCCACTTTGATTTTGATACGATCAGCAGTTCTTAACCACATATTGCTTCGTGCAATCGCATGCGCATCACCTTCAAAAGTGATTTTTCCATTATCAACTTGACATTCATAGCCAAGCGCACGAACTTCCTTGGCTACAAGTGCCTCTAGCCCCATTGCAGAGGTGGCAATCAATTGAAATTTAGACACAACGTTCATCCTTTTATCTCTTATTCGGTCTCGCTTAACAGCAAGTTTATTAAGTCTAAGCATATAATTTCGTTTATTAAAGTACACCTAATTAACTGATTTCTATTCTTTAATTGAAAGAAAAGCTCTCCTTATAATAGGAGAGCCTATAATTTCTTTTTTTACATTAATTCCGTTCTGTAAGCCATGTTTTGTTCTACGTACTACAAACGGCAATGTATTGCCTCGTACATAGTGGTAATCATCTATCTACAGACGAATACGCCTGTCCTTCCTATCAGTTCATTTCCTTTAGGAAAGTGCCCCTACCATAATTTGGGTTTCTCACTCGCGGGGTTTACCTCGTTCCACTCTTCTCATTTCTGAGAAGACTTCGTCACTGTGGCACTTTTATAGGTATTCATACCCTATCTTTAAAAAGACTTAGGTATTTTCCCTGCCGTCAACTGTTAAAGTTGCCCTAGCTTATGTCTTCGCCAGGCACGAACACTACTGGCATCTCAGCCTGTGTGAGCATGGACTTTCCTCTACAATTTAAAAAATTGCAGCGATTACCCGAACGTTATTAATGATACAACGAATATTATATGTAATATTCTTATGAATAGCAAGGGCTTTTTTGAAAGTCACTAATGTTTAATTAATCGTACAATTTACTCCCAAATACATGCTTCTCTAAATTTGATAACCTTTTAAGGATATCAAAATTTGTTGTACCAGCTGGTTGAGAAGCTGCTTGTGGTCTTTTATTATTAGACTCCTCAAGTTCTTTTCTTAATTTCAAGTTTTCATGTTGTAATTCTTCAATTTCAGTGTGGAAGGTTTCATAATCTTTAATAATTAAATCTAAAAACTTATCTACATCTTCAGGTTTGTAGCCTCTCATGGCGGTTTTAAATTCTTTTTCTAATATATCCTTACTTGTTAATTTTACTTTATCAGATAGCATTATACTCACCTCTAGTATCGCCAATAGTATTCTTTATTTTTTCAAATAACAACACTTTTGTCAATTTAATTTATCGGTTTCACGCGTTAAAATCCACTTTGGGTCATTTGATCTTCTTCTACTATTAATTGTATATCATAAAACGAGATTTGATGTATGGAGTAATTTTTTTTATTTTGATAATTAAGTGCCTCTTCAAATAAATATTTGGGAGACCCTTCTTTTTCCGTATCATAAAAAAGGATAAGACAATCACTCTTCGATAGATGAAAAATGTTTTTCATTTTAAATTGATTAGGATTTTCATAAGGCTTACGCGAAACTGCATCAACATAATCAGCACTTGCTACAATTGATTCATACCATTCCTTATTATCTTCTTTCCAATTCCCCTCTACATTTAAAAAAGGCGTAATCACACCTAACTGTAAGTGTTCAAATCCTTCCTCCTGCAACTCGTACACGACCTCTGCAGCCCATAGCTCCGTTCCAAGCTGTCCACTAATGAGCACCCACTCTAATCCTTCATCAAGTAATGAAAGCAATTGTTTTTTTATGGCTCTTTTAATATACGTCACTGCTTGTTCATCTTTTTTAAAAATTCCTAATTCGAAAGGCTTATAACCTGATACAGTGGTTACTTTTACCAATTTTAACTTCTCCTTGCGTCTATTTCAAATACTTATTAGCCTAATTTTAACATATTCCCTTATTTAAATCGAAAGATTATAAAGAGAGGACAAGATATCTTTAGTTTTAACGTAATGATACCTGGAAATGATAGAGTTTCTCTTCCCTTATATGTCGAACCAATCTTTTCTAATAAGTGAACTTTTTAAACCAGCTTTATTTTTATTCCTACATTAATCGTATATTTACGAGCAAGTTTCTCAGCTTTCTTTCCTCACTTTGCTCATTATTGAGAAAGTTCGGATAGCAAACCGAAATTCAATCATAATATGCCCTCCAAATACATGTTGTATATTCTTTTTCTCACGCTATTAGTGAATAATTAAAAAAGGACCCATACAATATTATGAGCCCTTTAGTGATTCATGTTCAATACCTTCTAAACCTTCTGTTGAAAGGATGAACTGGCAAAGGGCGATACGGTACTTGCCCATGTAAAGCCGGTACTTCTGAAGAAGGATGATTGAAATGTACATGCTGATAATTAATATGTTTCACTGTTGTCGTATGACTGGGATGAAAATGTGGAATAATGATGGTCTCATAAACATGGTTAACATGATGATTAGTTGGATGAACAATCGGTTGCAAGTCATTTGGTTTAGGTGGAAATTGGTGCATAAAAATCTCTCCTCTCAATCGATAAAAAAACCTTTTTTTCATTCTATGAGAAGTTAGGAAATCTGCCCTGAGAAATTCACCTATAATCGCACCCAAATTATTTCATTATATAAATAGTAAACTATAAAAACTATCCTTCATCGTGGTCATAAACACGGCTGTAATAATAACGACAAAAAAGAAAATATATAAAATAGCTCTGTACATTTAAATATCATCCTCGCAATTAGCATTCATTTCATACACGGAATATTGTACAAGGAAATATCTTATAAAACAACTAAGAAAGTTGTCCTTTTTAGTGGTGTTTTTTTACAAATACAAATCCGAATGTCGCAAACGAAGTAAGTCTAAAGTCTTATAGAATTTCAGACAGCAATCTGTCGGCAAAGAACCTTTCCTCTTTCTATAATAGGATTGAAGAAAGAAATGGAGGTTTTCCAATGACAAAGATATGGTCAAACGGCGCAGCTGTTGCTCAAGTAAGAGTCGCACGTCCGACAAATCAACTAACAGAAATAGAACGGTTTTATTGCAGCGGTTTAGGGTTACAAAAGATAGGGTCTTTCCAAGGTCATAGTGGATATCAAGGTATAATGATTGGTTTACCAAATGCTAGTTATCACTTAGAAATAATCCAACACGAATCTGGACAGCCTGTTCCTTCACCTACAAAAGAAGACCTATTAGTTTTTTATATTCCTCAATTATCAGAAATCCTAGAAATAAAAAATAGGTTGCATAGCTTGGGATACCACTCTGTTTTACCAGAGAACCCGTACTGGGAGGAGAAGGGTTTCACATTTGCAGACCCTGATGGCTGGGGAGTCATTTTAATGAATACTTCAGGTATATAAACAAAGCTTTCCACCGGGACAATTACTCATCCTGGTGGATTCTTTTCTGTAATTTCCTTAAGAGTCTTTCACGCCGTTTATACAGACTCTCTTTATGCTTTTTATATTTCTCTTTCGTTTCAATTTGCTTTAACGCCTTATCTGTATATTGTATCGCTCTCATGAGATCAGGCAGCCTGTGTTCATATATTTTTGCCAACTCAACACATGCGCTAAATTTTTCTTGGTCATCACCATCAGAGGAAACCATCTGCCATAACTCTGCTGCTTTCCCCCATTGCTTTTTCTTTTTTAACTGCCAAGCCAGCTGATGTTTCGCTTTTATACCTGCCACATCATTCATTTGTGCTAATTCTTCATACCCCTCTTGCGCTTTTTTGATTTCACCAATAGAGCTAAACCACCTTGCTGTCTCATAGGCTTCTCTTGTGGTTTGCTCTTTATCTAACCCTAGTAATTGGTTAGACAAGTGGATATATAATGTGATCAGTGAGAGGATGTCTATTTCATTATGTTTCATTATACCTAGCATGCCTTCAGGGTTTTTAGTATCTAAATAATCAAAGTAAATCATCGGCGCAAGATAACCTGGGATATCATCCTCTCTTTTTACACCTAATACTTCTCTTTCAACAATAGATAACTTCGTCCGCTCAAGTTTATGTTTCCATAACCTTCTTGAAGCATGATATAAATCAAAATGACCGAATGGCGGTAGTTTGGGTAAATGTTCTCGAATTAATGTATGCCGTGTTTGTAACTGGGGCCAATCAAACGCTTTACCGTTATAGGTCACCATGGTTGTATAATCAATTGATTCTAAGAAGCTTTTATATAGAGCGATTTCTCCTCCAGGGTCAGGTAATATATGTTGTTTTAATGTGACGCCTTTTCGACTCACGCTCGCATACCCTAATAAGAAAATCGTATTGCCTACTCCACCTCCAAGCCCTGTCGTTTCAGTATCAAAAAAGAACAAATCCTCTGCTTGATGGCCTCTCGCTGTTAATGGGTGACTCTCGGTAGTTTCGTTCCATTTTTCAATGACCTTATATAATTCTTGAAAGCGGTAATTTCCATGTAAGTAATCTAAGGGATAATGAATTTCTCTAATGAGACAAGTACTACCTTCTATATCATGATAAGGAGAAACATGGTGTTGTTGCCATACGTCTTGGAAAGGGAAAACGGATGGGGATTTCTGCTCTACTTCTACTTTTTTTTCGGTAGTATGAGACATATGTGATTGTAAACGATTCAATTTATTTTTTAATGACACACTTCTCACCTACTCCTTATAGCCATGTTTGAAATAACTTTAACACATCACCTTTAGCCGTCTCAGAAGAAAGATCTGTTCCAATACAAGAAGGACAACCTGAGTCACAAGGGCATCTCTCAATCATTGAGATGGCTTCTCTTATTAGTTGATCAATTTCATCGTAGACTTTCTCACTTAATCCTACACCGCCAGGGTATTTATCGTAGAAAAATAATGTTGGTTTTTCATTATGAATAGCTTTTACTTGCGGAACGACATGAACATCCGTCTGATCACACATAACGAATAATGGCACGATTGCTTTAAGGGCATGAGCGGCACCTATTAAACCTTGCTCCAGTCGTTCTTTTCCGAACATCAATCCTTCTGCAAAAAAGGTCACCCACGTAGCACTTGTATGCAATTCTTCTTCTGGTAAAGAAATGGGTCCAGAGCCGATGTTATCATGCGTATCAAATTTAATTTTTTTGAATATCGTTGCCATTGCCGTTACACTCACATCACCATAGCCAATCTGTTCGTTTCCAATTCGCTTTGTTTTATCTTCCTCTAATACTTTTAATTCGACGGCTAAGTTGGCGTCTGTATAATAATCGACTGCCACTTCTCGTACAAAAGCTTTTTTCTCTTCCCAATCTAAATACTCAACTTGAAATTGAGTACCTTGGTGGAGATAGATGGCTTCATCATGTAACAATGTCATCGCAGAAAAACGGTCCATCTCACCAATCACCTTCACATTCGCCACATCTGATTGATCGATTATGACAACATTCTCTTGCGATGCGGACCGTAAACTGACATTATGAGCTGGAAAAGAATCATTCATCCAATAATACTTGTCTTGATTTTCGTGCAGTACCTGTTCTTCAGATAAATATTCTAATACTTCTTCAGTTTCAAAGCGACCAAATGACTCTCCTTTCTTAAAAGGCAATTCATAGGCAGCACATTTAATATGATCAATGAGAATGATTAAGTTATCTGGATTGATTCTTGCTGTTTCTGGATTTCGTTTAAAGAAATAATCAGGATGATCAATGATATATTGATCTAATGGGTTTGAGCTAGCAACCATAATAACGAGTGATTCACTATGTCTACGCCCAGCTCTACCAGCTTGCTGCCAAGAACTAGAAATTGTCCCTGGATAACCAGTCATAATACAAACTTGCAGCTGACCAATATCGACGCCAAGTTCGAGTGCGTTTGTACTGACAACTCCATATATCTCTCCATGACGCAAACCCTTTTCAATCGATCTTCTCTCAGATGGAAGGTAACCGCCACGATAACCTCTGATTGCTTTCGGTCCAATCTTATGCTTGACTAGCTCTTGTAAATACTTAAGTAATACTTCCACTCTCACACGGCTTTTAGCAAAAATAATCGTTTGTACTTTGTTCATTAGCATTTCACTTGCTAGCCTTCTTACCTCGAGTGTCGCACTTCTCCTTATATTTAATGGCTTATTGACAAGCGGTGGATTATAAAACACAAAATGTTTACGGCCGCTCGGCGCACCATTATTGTCAATTAATTTCATATTTGTTTCTGTTAGCTCCTCTGCAAGTTCAAGGGGATTGGCAATAGTCGCAGAAGTGCATATAAAAACGGGTTTACTTCCATAAAACTCACAGATTCTTAATAACCTCCGTAGAACATTGGCTACATGAGAACCAAATACACCGCGATAAATATGTAATTCATCAATAATAATAAAACGAAGATTTTCAAATAATGATACCCATTTCGTATGATGTGGAAGAATTGCTGAATGAAGCATGTCCGGATTAGTCATAACAATATGGCCAGCTCTTCTCACTTTTTGTCTAATATTTGAAGGCGTGTCACCATCATATGTATAGCTATTAACGGAAAGAGATGACTCTTCAATCAATTCATTGATTTCCATTTTCTGATCCTGAGCAAGTGCTTTTGTAGGAAATAAATATAAGGCCCTTGCTTGTGGATTATTTATGATAGTCTGCAATACTGGCAAATTGTAACATAAGGTCTTTCCCGACGCTGTTGGTGTAACAGCAACAATGGACTGATGAGCCATAACGGCATCGTAACTTGAGCGCTGATGAGTATACAGACGGGATATTCCTCTTTTTTCTAAGGCGCTCATTAAATGAGGATCTAGTCCAATCGGCATATCCGCTACTTGCGCTTCCTTCTCTTCCAATGTATGCCAATACGTTATTTGTTCTCCAAATTTATCGGATTGCTTGAGCTCTTTAATCAGTTCTTGTAAATTCTTTTTCACCTTCACGTTCTTCACCTCATCACTTTATTCTAGCGAATAAACGTTCGCAGAAAAAGGTTTTTTTACGATTTATTTATTAGAATATTATTCCATCTAGCCTATTTGAGTTTTAAAATCACCCAAACTTTATCGAGTGCATAGAATAAAAGGAATGTTTGATTTATTTGGGAGGGAGTTACATGAGTGAAAAAAGAAAGGAGCCGTTCGGAGATTTAATGAAATCCATGAATCAGTTTTTTCATGATAAACCTGTAAAAAACTTCATGCAGACAATGGACGACTTTTTTAAAAATCCGTTTCCTTTCGCTACTTCTTTTCATGTAGAAGTAAATGAAAACGCCGATGATTATATTATAAAAGCGGAACTACCAGGCATAAACCGTGAACAAATTGAATTGAATGCCATTAATAATTATATTAAAATTACGATTCACCGACTCGATATTGAGACAAGTGAAGATGACTTACAACAAATATATCAAAAAAAACAGGCATTCCAACAATCAACTAGGACGATCCCTTTACCTTTTATTATCGATGAAAGCACCATTCAAGCTTCTCACACAAATGGCTTACTCATCGTAAAAGTGCCTAAACCAAAAGGTAAAAGGATCAGCTTACAATAATATAATGACTGTAAAGCAAGTAGTAAATCTATTTTCTACTTGCTTCTGTATTTAACCACTGATTAAAAGCTCCTGAAGGTACACTGAAGTAGTCTCGTGTAAACTGAAGGAAAATTTCAGTATCTACTTCTCTTCCGGCAAACTGTTCGTAAAAGGAAGATAAATATTTCTCACCTACTTCTTCGGGACTAATCCCTCTATAAGCGTAATGTTCTTCGATTAATTCGATTATTTCCCAAGCAGGTTGTGCATTTAATATGGCTTCATGTTCAACCTCATTGATATTGGTATTGGATACTTGGCTTCCATTCACATGCTTTTCTAATGTCCCTAATTCTTCTTGTAAGTAAGCCAAAGCCTGTTGCTTACTTTCCTCACCTTGATCAACGCCGTATTGATAAGCAGCTAAATGCGATAGACCCGATCCAATCCAGCTATCATTTTGAGGATCCTGACTGATAGCCGATGCATAATAGAGAGCAGCCACCTCTTTAGCTAATATATATGGATTCCGAGCTTCTTCTGGATTCAGCATGACCATACCAGGCACACTCTCAGTTTCCAAGGAATCGCTAATAAAAATATCTGCTTGCTTAAATGGTAGAGGTGCTATCGCCTCTTCAAAATAATCAAAAACTGCCATGATCTCTTCTTCAGCTAAGTCCTTCCGTGATGAAGATTGATGCAAAAAGCTAACCTGCGTATCCTTTTGTGTAATCCTTTCACTTTTCTCCCAATTATCAGATACAATAGAAAAGGAGAAATTCTTCACATCATCGATGGAAACCTCTTCCTTGTCATTCTCAATAGCAGAAGATATAAATGTATATCCTGGTTGAAGGTCATAACTCACTTTAAATGAAGACAATAATGCATGATGATGATGAATATATGGATTATCTTTTGTCGCTTCTGCCCATCTTCCGTTTTTATATGGTGCTAAGGTAAAATACCAGTCTTGGAAAATATCAGCATCCTCTATTCCTCTCATTCTATAGTTAAATTGCACATCAAATTGACTCTCGCCTTGCCATTTTTTAGGTAACGTAATGTAATAAACGTCATCCTTTATTTCATATGGTAGATTTTCCTGGTTTACAATGATTTCATTCAGTTCTAATTGAGCTAAATTTCTCGGTGCAAAAAAAATGAGCTCTTTCCATTTATCTTCTGATTCGTTCTTAACTGACACTTCTTCTTTCACTGTAAACTCATTTGCACTTTCCATGGAAAGCTCTAAAGAATAGTCTCCTTTATTTTCATTTGTTACACCAATTTTCGAATCACTATATTGATTAACAAATATACCACCTAAAACAAATAATAGTAAAAGGATAGCAAAACCTACTTTATGTAAACTAAAGTTTAAAAATCGCTTTTCTCCTAATCTTTTTCGTGTTGGTCTCCCTTTTGGTTTAATTCCAGTTTTGATCCAAGGCATTCTAGCATAATCTGTTTGGAATTTATTTTTTAACCCCGCGGTTAATAAGCTAAAAGATATCGTGGTTATTAACAAAATGATAAGTGGCACCATTAAAATATATTGATTGCCCATCAAATTCTCTCTCGCTTGTCCAACAAGACCAGATAATTCTTTTGTAACCGATAAATAGATAACAGGATCATTTCTAACAATCGTTCCACCGATAAAAATATTTAATAAAGCTAACTGTCCCATGATTGTAATCACATAAACAATTTCCATTGTGAACATCACAAGTAAAGATTCTTTTAATTGGGGAAACACGTTACGCCATAACAGCCTCCACCTCTTTGCACCAAGAGTCATTGATGCCAAAACAAAATCTCTTTTATAAATTTCAGCTGTTTTTTGCCGAACAGAAGATACGATACTAGGAGTACCAATAAGTGAGGCAATAACGATGAAATATGCTATAAGAATAGGCGTTTCCAATATAGAACCAAAATTAATAGGCAACAAGCAGAAATATAAAATTAAAAATGCAGGTACATAACTCCAAGCTCCTTCAAAAGCGATAATGAAAGACGGTGTTTTTTTCCATGTACCAATAAACATCCCCAGTACTGTACCGATTATCATCTTTATCGTAGCAACTGCAATGGCAATCCACACCGTATATCGCAAACCATAAAGTATCATTGATAATAAATCGTACCCCCACCGATCAGTCCCTAAAGGGTAAGCCATTGATTCAAATGGTTTTAATGGTGGTGAAATGACATCGCCATCAATATACTTCACCTCTAAGGCCATGAAGATGGAGTGTGGTGCTATTTTCGGACCAAATACCGTAAAAAATAAGACAATCGTTACACTAACTATACCTAAATACAATGCGTAATTTCGATTATATATCTTATTCATAAATAAACCCTCGTTTAAATAAATAAAGTAAAAGTCTAATAACTACAAAGACAAGTAGAGAAATGAATAGCATGCCAAATAGCCCGATGGCAATAGGCTGAGGATCACCAAAACTTTGAAAAACAAACTTGGTTAGACCTGACACGTTGAGCAAATATTCCACAATAAATAAATTACCGATGGCAAGGGATAAAACTTTCACCAAATCAGCTACGAGAAACGGCTCAATATTTTTATACACATGCTGAAAATTAATACGATCAACTTTCAAGCCTTTTGCTACAGCTGTACGAATATAATCTTCTCCAGCTATTAAAAAGTACCTCTCAGAAATCAATTTAAATAGATAAATAGAAGGAGCAATCGCAACAAGAACCATCGGGAACCAAATATTCAATGCACCTCCATTCGGTAAAAAGGAGACGACTCTAAAGCCCGTCCATTTATAAATATTCACCGCAAAGAGTAGAGCAAAAATAATAAAAATAAAATCTGGAATGGTTGAGATAATATTCATCATGACACGGAAAATTTTTGTTAAGTAAAATCGACTTAAGAAAATACCGAATAATAAACTTAATAGAATTGAAAGTAATACACCCACAAAAACAATATAAAAGGAAGTGAAAAAATTATCTCCAATTTCTGAAGCAATCGACCTTTGCTCCATCCCTACATAATATGTACCTAAGCTGCCGGTGCTCAACTCTTTAAAGAAATTTCCTACCATTGATGGAAATTGAGCAAAATTCAAACTAACCGTACCATTAGTAGGGTTAACTAAAACGATTGATGGTAAAGTTGCTAGAAATAAAATAAGAAAGATGACGATAATCATTTGCTGGATATAACGAACCATTTCTTTCCCCCTTCTGCTTCTTTCGTCATGCTAACTATTTTTCATCTTTCCTACATTATTGTCAATATTTTTTTGATAATTCCCCCATTTCCGAATACAGGACCTTTCATTCAGATTTATATTTATTAAATAGCCTTTCAAATGGAAGAAAAAAGGGCGGCCAAATATTACTGTGCATTACCTCTTTTTTATGATGACATGTCTGAAACAAGTCATCATAAAAAGCCATGTGATTTTTTGCGGTCACATGGCCAAAGTAAGTATATGTCTGCATTAATCCAATTAATAATTGCCACCTTAAAGAACATTGCCTTTTACTTATTCATCAATGAACCTTATGATCATCTTATTAGCATTTAAACCCTACACCTTAAAGAAACCACCGACCCCTTTTACCATTGATGACACTTGGTTTACAGCATTCATCATTTGTCCCGCTGTATCCATCATTTTATTAAAATCGAGTGAACCATCTTGTGACTTAAAGCTATTCATAATCGATTGAACATTACTAGGTTGTTTCGCAACAAAAGATTGTTTTGGATAAGGGTTCATGGTGTTATATTGGCTTTGCATATTATAAGATTTATTTACCGGCTGTTCATTGGGCTCGAGTGGATTGTGAAAATAATTCGGACTATCCTGTAAAGGGTAGTTTGGTTGGTGATTATTTACATCATGTTGAGGTGGATACATATTCCCATATGGAATTGTCTGATAGGGATAATTATTCGTGTAAGCATAATTCATTTGAGATTGATTCCATAATGGCTGTTGTTGTCCATTCATTATTGGGTGTGGAACGGACTGCATTACCGGCAGTTGTCTTATTTCAGCAGGGTAGGACATATTAGATTGGTAAGGTGCATAATATGGATTAAAGCTCCATGCAACAGGCATATTTCGTTTACTTTTCTCATTTCTTTTACGGCCAAACATGGGCAAACATCCTCCTTATTCATCATCATTATACTGTATGATGAATAGGCGAATTAGGTGATTATCCTCAATAATATTTCCATTTTAAAAAAGATATCCTTACTTTTCAATCTGTCATTAATTGTTGAACTTTGTCGGAAGTTTAAATTTTTGAAAAATAAACAATCTATTTATTTCGTGTTACTATAAATTTAAAGATTTGTTTTTTCCTACATTTCTTTAAAACTTCATATTTCATCGCATGATTGGATGAGTATCCTTTTAAGATTATTTCATTATTTGGGGGAGGAAGATTCAAATGAATATTCACGAGCTAAAGCAGAAGTTTCAACAAGTGAAGGAAGTTAAGCCAGATCACGCGAACCAACTACTAGATTTCTCTAAACGAGCTTATATCCACAATGAAATTTCCATTTTGGATTATCGAAATCTTGTTCGTGAATTAGAATCATTAGGTGCTGTCATTCCTGAAAGTTTTTTTAAAGACGGATCCCTAATTACTATGAAATAGGAAAAAACATTCATAACTCAGAAGGAAAAAGGAGTCACTTTTTTAGTGACTCCTTTTTCCTTCTATAATTTATACTGAAGCTTGCTCTCCCTTTCCACTCATTCTGTGTAAGAAAAAGTCGCTCAATTATTTCATTCGCCCGAAGTTAGGAGCTTTAAATCCTCTGTCTTAGGCTTGTTCACACTTCACTTTCTTCTACGATTCTTAACAACGTCTCAACAACATATTTTGCAGACTGCAATTGATTTGTAAATCTCGATTTACTTGTTTCAGGGTAAAAGGCTTGAATGGAGCATGTTTCAATTTGGTCATAGGCGGAATTAATTTGCATCGGCCACAGCTTCTTTGTTGCTTTGGACTGTAAAAAATGAAGTGCTTCTTCCTTCCATACATCCAACTCTTGTTTCACCTTGTCTGCATACGGCTTAACTTCGCCGAAAAAATCCGCTTTTTTATTTTCTTTTCTACCATCTATATAGCGCTTCTCTATCCAATCCAAATGCATTAACATCTCTTTTGAGTGTTTGGCTAGCTTGTTCATCATGTTCATCTCCAGTCATTCTGTAAAAATCATAGATGAGCTAACCTTATTGTAGCTTACGACTATACTACTCGTAAATGATTAGCGATAACCAAGTTTGTATTTCACAAAATGTGAATCCGTCGTATCTTGTTGATGAAGCTCGTCCATCGGAAACTTTTCTAATTCCTCTAACTTTTCATGACACGCTTCTACTTTTTCTATTTGTTCTTCTTGTTGATTGAACTTTAATTGTTGTAGATTCTTTTGCACAGCTGTCTCTAAAGCCTCCAATTGATTATAGATATCCTCTAGCATGAGTAACAATTCTTGTTTTTCTGTCATATTGGGTTTCATTGACAAGTCATGCCTCCTTTAAGGTCGCGTCTTTGATATAATGTACATTCGCTTTCCTATTTCTTTCTCCTTTGCGATTGACAAAACTAGAACTGATTCGGCAAAGAAAGAAGGATTTTTTATATAATGACCTTCTTTCGACAGCATATGAATAAACGTTTGAAAATATGACTAAACGGCAACACTGAAAAGAAAATGAAACATTTTTGCCTTCTATTACGTCAAATATTACAAAACAAGTACACCTTGTTGGATTAGTGCTTTTTGACCACCCGATTACATCTTGCTTCTGGTATGATAAGGTATAGTTTGTGAGGTGAAGTCTATGGCATTTCATTACCCGAACGGGAGGAAATACGTACCTGCAGAAAAAAGCACATTAGAAAAAAGTAAACGCAAGAATCCGTCATATGGTAAAAGAGGTATGACATTGGAGGACGATATTAACGACAGCAACCAATATTACTTAGATAGAGGGATCGCGGTCATACACAAGAAACCAACACCAGTACAGATTGTTCAAGTGGATTATCCTGCAAGAAGTGCAGCCGTTATTAAAGAAGCATACTTTAAACAGGCATCCACAACTGACTATAACGGCATTTATAAGGGTAAGTATATTGATTTCGAAGCAAAGGAAACTAAAAACACTACTTCATTTCCTTTTAATAACTTCCATTTACATCAAATTGAACATATGAGGAACATCATTAAACAAAGGGGCATTTGCTTTGTCATTTTACGCTTTTCGACAACTGACGAGTTATTTTTACTAGAGGCTAAGGAATTACTCGTTTTTTGGGAACGTATGGAAAATGGTGGAAGGAAATCGATGACAAAGGATGAAGTGAGAGAAAAAGGGCATCGCATAATACTTGGCTTTCAACCAAGAATTGATTATATTAAGATATTAGATAACATTTATCAGCTTGATAGCTCAACATAAGGTTTGAGATAGAAAGGAAGGACTTATATGTCAGAACAGTATAAATCTAGGGAGGAGCGCCGAAAACAACAACAGCAATCACCTAAACCGAAGAAGAAAAAATCAGGGAAAACGCTATTCAAGAAGATTTTTCTCACATTAATTGCACTCGGTATTGTTGGGATGATTGCAGGCGCAGCTACATTTGCCTTTATGGTTAAGGATGCTCCCGAGCTAGATCCAGCACTATTAAAGGACCCTATTCCGTCGGTACTTCTCGATATAAATGGAGAAAAAATTACGGAAGTCGGTGCTGGAAATTTAGATTATGTTGAATATGAAGATATACCCGACCTTGTTGAAAATGCTTTTCTAGCAACAGAAGATGTTCGCTTTTATGAACATAATGGCATGGATTTAATTCGATTAGGTGGAGCAGTTATCGCCAACGTAACAAAAGGTTTTGGTTCTGAGGGCGCTAGTACGATTACACAACAGGTCGTAAAGAACTCATTCTTAAATAATGAAAAAACAATTAGCCGTAAAGCACAAGAGGCTTGGCTTTCATTCCAATTGGAACGAAAATATACAAAGCAAGAAATCTTTGAAATGTATGTGAATAAAATTTACATGTCAGAAAATAGTCACGGTGTTTTAACAGCATCACGTTTATATTTTGGTAAAGATTTGGATGAACTGGAGTTACATGAAGCCGCATTACTTGCAGGGATGCCGCAAAGTCCAAACAACTATAACCCGTTTACTCATCCAGAAAATGCTGAAAAACGACGTAACATTGTTTTATCTTTAATGAACCAACATGGATTCATTTCCGAAGAGCAAAAGACTGAAGCACAATCTATTCCTATCACTGAAGGGTTAGTTCCTGAAGGTGAAAGAGAAATAGAAGATGATACACCATATGATTCATTTGTCGATGTTGTCATTGATGAAGTAACTGAAAAATACCCTGACCTCGATATCTTTTCCGATGGTTTAACAATTCATACAACAGCAGACAAAGATATCCAAAAATATGTTTCAAATATCTTAAATAGCGAAGATGTCATACAATATCCAGATGAAGAATTCCAAGCAGGGATTACTTTATTAGATTCAAGTAATGGTGAAGTTCGGGCGATTGGCGGCGGACGGAATCAAGAAGTAAAACGTGGCTTCAACTTTGCCACAGACCAAAAACGTCAAGCAGGTTCAACATTTAAACCGATCGCCGGATATGCACCTGCCATTGAATTTAATCAATGGGGCACTTATCATACACTTGTTGATGAGCCATATAAATACAGTGAAGGAACCGAAGTAAATAACTGGGATAACTCGTTTAAAGGGACGATGACTATGCGCCAAGCATTGGCAGAGTCACGGAATATACCTGCTGTTAAAGCTATTCAAGAAGTGGGCACTGAGCAATCAATGGAATTTGCTAATCGACTAGGCTTTAACTTTAAAGATGAGTATTATGAGTCATCTGTACTTGGTACAAAGGCCGTTTCTCCAATGGAAATGGCAGGTGCTTATAGCGCATTTGCCAATGAAGGTTTCTATACAGATCCTCATACTGTCAAAGCCATTGAAATGCGTGATGGTACGAAGATTGACACCACACCTGAAAGTGAAGCGGTGATGAATGATTACACTGCCTTTATGATTACAGATATGCTGAAGACAGCTATCTCAAGCGGTACCGGTACAACAGCAAATATCCAGGGATTACCTGTAGCTGGAAAAACAGGAACAACAAATTATACAGCAGAAGAAAAACAAAAGTATGATATCCCTAACGGTGCAACACCAGATGCCTGGTTTGCTGGTTATACAACGAATTATACGGCAGCAATTTGGACCGGATATGAAAGTAGGAAGACTTACCTACCCTCAAACGGTTACGATCAGAAGATTGCCCAAATGCTCTTTAAAAACATTATGCAATATGCTTCAGAAGGGAAAGAAACAGCTGATTTCAAAATGCCTAACTCTGTTGAAAAAGTGGCGATTGAAAAAGGTAGCAACCCTGCAAAACTAGCAAGTGAATATACACCAAGTGATCAAATTATTACAGAGTACGCTGTCAAAGGAAATGCACCAAAAACAGTCTCTGAAAAGTTCGATAAGCTTGAAGCACCGAATGGTTTCAATGCCAAATATAATAAAGAAGCCAATACGATCGAACTCGTATGGAAACATAAAGACAAAGATAATACTCAGTTTGTGGTAACCGGCGCTATTAATGATGGCGGAGCCCAAGAGCTCACGACAACATCTGAAACATCACTTACGATTGAAAATCCTGAACCTGATAGCACATATACCTTCACTGTAAAAGCGGTTCAAGATGGTAAGGAAAGTGATGCTGCCCAAACATCTGTTAACATACCGGCCAATGAAGAAGAGCCAGAAGAAGTCGAACCACCTGAAGAAGAAACGCCAGGTGATGGACAACAACCACCTGGAGACGAAGAAGGTGGCAATGATAACGAGAATGGCAATGGTGACGGAAATAACAGCGAAAATGGCGATGGTAATGGAAATAACAATGGTGAGGGCAACGATAACAACAATGGTAATGAGAATGGTAATGGTAATGGTAATGGTAATGAAGATAATAGTGAAGAAGAAAATCAATCACCTGAAGAAGAACCATCACCACCAGATGAAAATCCTGAGGAATAATCGTTATTTTAAAAGCAGAGAAGCTATCTTCTCTGCTTTTATCTTACCTGTGTGATTTTCTTCAAAATATTCAAGCAGGCATTTACTTAAGTTTCTGCATAAGAAAAAAACACTCTTCGCATTTTTATTGCTTCGAGTGTTTTTTTCTTATCCTATTCTTAGCATCTAATTTAATCACTTCATTTATGAGTTCAATTAATTGAATAAAAGCTAAATGAAGTGCAGGTTGCCCCATAATAAATTGTAATCGATCGGCAAAGTTGAATGGGAGATGTACCAAGCCATCACCTATTTGTTGTTCATCCAATGATACTGGTTTTTCATTTAACCAATAAACATATTGAACTAAAAGGGCAACTCCCAAAACCATGAGTTGCTCTGCTTCCTGCTTATTTCTTTGTTGATGGGCTGATTTTAGCCTGATCTTTAATTGATCCCATTCTTTAAGAATCATTGCGATGAATCGCTCTGACTCTTCCCAAGGTTTTTCAGAAGCTATTCCTTGATACAACTTTCTTTCGTAATAAAATGGGACAAACTCTCCTACTTGATCCTGTATATTATTAAAAAAAGGATGTTGTAACCTTTTTAACCGCTCATTCATATTATTTTACGCACCTAAACTTTTCATTCTCTTTTTACCTTCTCTACAAATATCAAGAACGGGACATTCCTGACACTTTGGATTTTGTGCTTTGCAATGGTAGCGCCCAAAGAAAATTAAGCGGTGGTGGGTCACAGACCACTCTTCTTCTGGTATTTTCTTCATAAGTGCTTTTTCGACCTCTAGAACTGAATCCTTCCATCTACAAAAGCCAAGACGTTTACTTACCCTCTCCACATGTGTATCAACAGCTATTGCAGGGACATTAAAAGCCACTGATACAACCACATTCGCTGTCTTCCTTCCGACTCCTGGTAACTTTGTTAATTCATCCCGATCAGCAGGAACCACACCATCATAGTCATCTATTAACATCCGACATAGTTTTTGAATATTTTTTGCCTTATTTCTATATAAACCAATCGAGCGGATATCCTGTTGTAATTCTTCAATGGATACATTTAAATAATCCTCTGGTGTTTTGTACTTTAAAAAAAGCTTGCTCGTCACTTTGTTCACTAATACATCGGTACACTGCGCTGATAATGCCACCGCAATTACAAGTTCAAAAGGATTCTTATGAACGAGCTCGCAGTGAGCATCGGGAAACATTTCTCCCATCTTATCTAAACAATATCTAATGTCTTTCTTATTTAACATATATCATCACCATTCATACTATTGTTCTAACCAATTATAAAAAGGTAGCGACTCATTTCTCTTATCACTATTCTCTACACTTTTCATTCTCTTCACTTGGTTTTGTCTAAATTTCTTCCCTTGATTCGTTGCTTGTTCTACTGTTTTTATACCATTCTTTTTCCATTCAAACAAGATACGATCAATATAGCGGAAATTCAATTTACCAGATATGACCGCTTCTTTTAATGCTGCCTTAATGATTTTCACCTCATGATGGTCATCATCTAACCAAAGCGCTAGAGTTTCACATTCAAAAGGAGAGAGCGGCCTGCCAAATTCACTTTCAAACACTGAATACAAATCAATTTCGTCTTGCTGATTTTCTTTTGCTTCATTTCTTTTATCTGCAATTAAAAAAGCATCTGCTAATTTTTCCCAAAAATTATCTAAACAGTATTTTTCAAAGCGAATACCCTCTTCACTATAACCCTCATTTATAGTGATTAACCCTTTTTGTATTAAACGGCGAAGCATCCCCGCACAGTCCTCTGCTGAATAGGTCATTACTTCTGCAAGTTCAAAAGGTGTCGGGAAGTCATTTCCCTTATCACTAATTGAAATCAAATGGAGGATAAGGACTACTTCCTCTTCTTTTAGGTTCATTGCTTTGTACTGCGTTAATAAAGCTCCAGGAATTGTAATGTCTTTTTCCTGTAACCATTTTAATAATATCTTCTTTGGCATCATACACACCTCCATACAAGTATATCATGAACCCTTTTAAGAAAAGTATAGAAATGTATTCAAATAAAAGGTGTAAAAAAGTGAAAAAGAGCCACAAAATGACTCTTTTTCGTTTGTTATTGTGTGAAAAGCTTAAGGATATAAACGGTTTAGAAGTCTTGGGAATGGAATCGACTCTCTCACATGCTCCACACCACTAATCCAAGCAACTGTTCGCTCTAGACCTAATCCAAAACCAGAATGAGGAACTGAACCGTATTGTCTTAATTCTAAATACCATTTGTATGCATCCATGTCTAATTCATGTTCTGCCAATCTTTGTTTCAATAGCTCGTAATCGTGGATACGCTCTGATCCGCCAATAATTTCTCCATATCCTTCTGGCGCTATTAAATCCGCACAAAGGACAACATCTTCTCTTTCAGCATCTGGCTGCATGTAGAAAGGCTTGATTTTTGTTGGGTAATGTGTAATAAAAACGGGTTTATCATAGCTCTCGGCAATCGCTGTTTCGTGTGGCGCGCCAAAGTCTTCTCCCCATGTAATATCATCAAACCCTTTTTCTTGTAAAAATGTAATGGCTTCATCATATGAAATTCTTGGGAATGGTGCTTGAATTTTCTCCAATTTAGACACATCTCGGTCTAATGTCTTCAATTCAACTTGGCAGTTTTTCACAACAGCTTGGACAATATAGGAGACATATTCTTCTTGCACTTTCAGATTGTCTTCAAACTCATAAAAAGCCATTTCCGGTTCAATCATCCAAAATTCGATTAGATGGCGTCTCGTTTTTGACTTCTCAGCTCGGAATGTTGGCCCAAATGAGAAAACTTTCCCTAAAGCCATCGCCGCAGCTTCCATATATAATTGACCGCTCTGAGATAAGTATGCATCTTCATCGAAATACTTGGTAGCAAATAATTCAGATGTTCCTTCAGGTGCACTACCTGTTAGAATCGGTGGATCAACCTTTGAGAAACCATTTTCATTAAAGAATTCATATGTAGCACGAATGATTTCATTACGAATTTTCAT
Organism: Cytobacillus sp. OWB-43; assembly: GCF_034651445.1. NCBI lineage: Bacteria > Bacillati > Bacillota > Bacilli > Caryophanales > Bacillaceae > Cytobacillus > Cytobacillus sp. OWB-43. Next base: position 1,467,081 of record NZ_JAYEFF010000001.1, read on the forward strand.
CACAGCATGTTGTTTTCGTGAACGTAACCATAGGTGACGGTGATCCATCAAAAACTCTGTTCCATGATTTTTCGGCGTAATTGGATAATCAGTAGATTCATGAATCACTTCTACATCTGTAACGAGTAATTCATAACCTAAAGGTGAACGATCTTCTTTTTGTACTTTCCCTATTACGTACACACTAGATTCTTGTGTAACCGATTTTGCTGCTTTAAATACTTCTTCAGAAACATCTGCTTTTACAACCACACCTTGGATAAAGCCAGACCCATCACGTAGCTGTAGAAAGGCAATTTTCCCACTGGAGCGTTTATTTGCAATCCATGCACCTATTTTTACTTCTTGATCAACATATTTATACGTTTCAGCAATTGTCGTTTTAATCAATTTAATACCCCTTCCAAAAACATTTACCAATTAGATTCAAGTCGCCTTTATTATACCCTTCTCTGATTCTCGAGGCAACTTTTCATCATACATAACTCTAGCATGAGAAAAGGAAGTGAAGGGCTCCACTTCCTTTAACGATTACTGCAGTTTTTGATTCACAAATTCATGTATTCGACGAACAGCTGCTTCTAATAGGTCAAGTGATGTCGCATACGATAAACGAATATTTTTCGGAGATCCAAAACCAGAACCAGGAATAACAGCTACCTTCGCTTCTTCTAATAATCCTTTTACAAACGCATCAACATCTTCATAACCTGTAAGCTTTGCTGCTTCTTCTACGTTAGGGAATAGATAAAAAGCACCTTGTGGTTTAATACATGTGAAACCTGGAATAGCTACTAATTGTTGATAGATAATATTTAAACGTTCTTCAAACGCATTTTTCATTTCTTCTACAGGTTGCTGTGAACCATTATAAGCTGCAATCGCTCCGTATTGAGAAGGAGTAGTTGGATTAGATGTACTATGACTTGCAAGGTTTGTCATTGCTTTTATAATGGCTGTATTTCCGGCAGCATAACCAATTCTCCACCCTGTCATTGAATGAGACTTTGAAACTCCATTGATGATAATCGTCTGCTCTTTCAATTCTGGACTGATTTGTGCGATCGAAATATGCTGATGTCCATCATAAGTCAACTTTTCATAGATTTCATCAGAAATAATTAAGATATTATGTTTCAAACAAAATTCACCAATCGCTTCTAGTTCCGGTTTGCTATAAAGCATGCCTGTTGGGTTACTAGGTGAATTAATGATGACGGCTTTTGTGCGATCTGTTATAACTGTCTCTAACTGCTGAGGCGTGACCTTATATTCATTTTCTTCAAGACCATCAATAAATACCGGCTTTCCGCCTGCTAGTTTAACTTGCTCTGGATAACTTACCCAATACGGAGTTGGAATAATGACCTCATCACCTTTATTCAAGATGACTTGGAATAAAGTGTATAACGCATGCTTAGCACCACTTGTAACAATAATATCCGACGCTGGAATATCAATCCCTTGATCTTGTTTAAACTTGTTAGAAATGGCTTCTTTGAGTTTAGGAAGTCCTGCAGCTGCAGTATACTTCGTATATCCTTCATTCATAGATTGAACAGCTTCATCAATAATATGCTGGGGTGTATTAAAGTCTGGTTCACCCGCACCTAAACCAATAACATCAATTCCTTGTGCCTTCATTTCTTTTGCCTTAGCTGTAATTGCTAAAGTTGTAGATGGTGTCAGTGATTGCACTCTTTGTGCTAGTTCAAAGTTCATTATCCTAATCCTCCAGAATGTGTAATCTATCTTTATATATATAAGCTGACCATGGAATAGTCAGCCAAACCACTTATTTAAAGATTTTCTAATATTTTTAATTCTTCGTTACCTGTCTCATAATCTATTACATAATAATTCAGAAGGCCTTCGCCAGTTTTATAGGAAATCTCCCACAGAGGGATAGATTTTTCCATTCCAAGGTTGACAGAAATAATATCATTGGGATTTTTTTTATTCTTTACCTTTTCGATTGCTTCTTCTTTTGAAATCCCATCTTCTTTATTTTTTATAATCACTTCATCCTCAGAATCGGCTGAAACCCATACATACACCTCTTCATCTTCTTGTGTAATGCCATCAATAATGTAATACGTTTCATTACCATTATATAGAGTTACTCTTTTTACGGTCTGTAGATTCGCCTCATTTTCCGCTTTTTCTTTTGCCACTTTTTCCGCTTGATTTATCGGCTCCATCGCTTTTATATAAACTTTTGCCGAAAAACCGATAATGACAACCATAATGGCTAGTACGATGATTAGTATTTTTTTCATTCTTTTCACTACCTATGTACGATATATTGTAAAAACAGCTTTGCTATCATCATCCTTATCCAATGCTAAGCCGAACATTAAATCTTTTTCTTTTAATGTTCTGTTTAAACTATCAACAACTTTGTATAAATCTGGACTATTTTGAATCGTTACTGTTGATAAGATCTCAATCTTGCTTTCCATCTGTATTTCCTCCTTGACAAGTAAGGCCGATTTTCTCTGTTACGTCTAATAGTATACCAGTAAAAATGGTTTGCATAAATATTAGACGATTAGTTTTTAAAAATTATAACCATTCTTCAATGATATGAATCGTTTCATTCAAATCACACTCTTTAGCTTCAACAGACGGTATCGATTGTAGAAAAGCTTTTCCATAACTTGCAGTTTTAATTCTTCTATCAAATACAATCACAACACCCCTGTCGGTATTCGAACGAATTAAGCGGCCAAACCCTTGTTTAAAACGAATCACAGCTTCCGGTATAGCGAGCTCTTTAAAAGGATTTCCCCCATCTCTTTTCATCTTTGCAGCTTTCGCACTAGCTACAGGGTCATCAGGCGGTGCAAATGGTAGGCGAACGATAATCAAGCATGATAAGTCTTCTCCAGGAATATCTACACCCTCCCAAAAACTACTTGCGCCTAATAATATCGCTTTATCAAACTTTTGGAAATTTCTCGTCAATCGCGAGCGACTACCTCCTGAGATTCCTTGAGCAAAGATCGCGTACTCACTAAGAAAGTCCGATTCCTTTATGAGTTGATACGTTTCTTTAAGCATTTCAAATGAAGTGAATAAAATGAGCATGCGCCCCTTGGTTACTTCAGCAACGGAAATAATTTGCTCTGCGATACTGGCAATATACTCTTCCATTTTCACCGCTTTAATATCTGGTAAGTCTTTCGGTATAATCATTTTCACTTGTCTTTCATATTGAAATGGTGAAGGGATTTGCTGACTAGTACAAGGTAAACCTTCTAGGCCTAATTCTTTCTCCATATATTGAAACGACTGGTTTACGGTCATTGTAGCAGAGGCTAAAACAACACTTTTTTTCTTGGTAAAAAAGGACTGACTTAGCCGTTCAGAGACATCTAATGGTTCCGCATAAATAGAAGTGACATTCTGAATTGCACGTAAATCAACTTCTACCCATGATGCTAAGGGAGAATCTTGGCTGTTTTTAAAAAAGAAGTCCAACGAATTGACATAACCTTCTAATTCCCTTACAGCAGATGCGACATCTTCTAATAGAGGCTGTGACTTTTCCGCAATAGGAGATGGTCCATTTTGAATAGCATGTAGCCTTGCTGTCAACATTTGAATAACCTCTTTTAGAATAGAAGAAAACCTCTCCACTTGGATATCCATTTGACGCCCATATTTAGCGATTAGGTTTTGGACATTCATTTTCACTCGCACTAATTTACTCTTCTTAGGACTAGATTTTTGCACAAGCTTCGAAATTAAGTAAAAGAACTCATCCATTTCTGTATGTAAGCTCTCCATCATCTCATTTACCTCAAATGAATGAATAACCTCATTTGAAACACCGACTTCTTCTAGCAATTGCTCAAGCTGAAAGATCCACTCTTTTTGTTCGAATAATCCTAATTTATTAATCGTGAGCCGAACAGTCATAAAATCTAGCATGCGTCCAAAATAAGGAGATGCAGCTTTTACAAAATGATGAGCCTCATCAATAATTGCATATTGATATGATGGCAAGATATCATAATCACTGATTGTATCAGAAAGTAACATACTGTGATTCGTAATAATCAATTGTGCTGACTCAGCTTGCTTCTTTGCACGATTATAAAAGTCTTTTTCTCTAAAGTCCTTGTCGTTAATAAATAACATGCGGTTATTTTTAATTTGATTCCAATACAATTGACCGCCACTAGATAAATTAAGTTCGTCGACATCGCCTGTTGTTGTTTCCGTTAACCATACTAAAATTTGCATCTTCGTTAAGCATGTATCATAGTTATCATCATGACTTCTAAGTGTATGAATAAACTTTGCTAAACTAATATAATGATTTCTTCCCTTTAGAATACTTGCCTTTATTGGCATTGGTATCATTTGCGTTAGTAAAGGTAAGTCTTTCTGAAGCAATTGATCTTGAAGTTGAGTTGTGAAGGTACTAATCACAATTCTTTCGTTTTCCTGCAAAGAAAAAATAATAGAAGGAAGTAAATAAGCCAATGATTTACCTACACCAGTTCCCGCTTCAATAAGTGAATGTTGTTCGGAAATAAATGCCTTATAAACTGCATCCATCATCTGATATTGTCCCTCTCGTGATTCAAAAGGTTTGAACACTTTTTGCAAATAAGCTTCTTTTTCTTCTTTTGTATAAGGATACAAGATACCAGATTTGTTTAATTTACCTTCTTGCTTGTTTTGACTTTTACGAAGAGCGATTCCATGATCAATTTCTAAATTGCTAGGAAGGGATTGATGGCTCTCCTCTTTCCATTGAATCCAATCATCTAAATATAAATCTAAGTCACTTTTTAAGCCAAAGGAAATATCTTTTAATTGTTTCAAAGTAAGCAATGGTAAGCTTTTCATTTTCTGTTCTAATATTAAAAGTAATTCTGCTGTTACATAAGCATCGCTATCCGCTTGATGTGGTCTCACATGAGAGAGACCTAAGTTTAGCGATAAATCAGATAGCTTATAGCTATCCTCACTTGGTAAAAAAATCCTTGCCAGTTCAACTGTATCTATAATTGGCCCATAAAAACCGGCTAAACCAGCCATTTTAAACTCTTCCTGTAAAAACGATAAATCAAAAAGGACATTATGTGCAACGAAGTAGGCACCTTCAAGCATTTGCTCCACTTTCTTGGCAATCTCTGAAAATTTAGGTGCTGTGGCCACCATTTCGTCTGTTAGTCCGGTTAGTTCTTCTATAAATGGAGGAATACTGTGACTTGGTTGTACAAGTGAAGCGTACTGTTCAGTTATCTGTCCATTTTCAATCACTACTGCTGCTAATTGTATAATTTGATCACCCTTTTTAGGTGAATTTCCTGTTGTTTCTAAATCTACGACAACATATTTATTACTCATGGTTACACCTCGAACATTCTGTCACACAAAACGTTATCATAAAAAGGATAAAAGAGAAAGTTATCTTTCTTTATTTCGCAAATGAGGAGTTTAATCATCAAAAAGATACCCTTCGTTTATAGTAAATAATTCTAATAAATTTGCATAACCCTATCAATTTACACCTAACCAAATGAGCTTTTCTTCTCTTCTGAACACTTTTGCAAATTGTACATTCTATCTTCTTATTCACTCACGTTTTTTAAGAATATCTCACTAATCTCTTCCCAGTTATCAAGAAATGATTCCCTGTTCAGTTGATCCAGTTCAAGATAAAGATTACGTGCTTCTTTATCGACTTGTAAATAGTATGCCCGATAGTTTTCATCTAAGCGTAAGAAAACATCGGTATCTATCTTGTTTTCCTCATTTAAATAATTGATAGCCAATTGTAGATTTTTACGCTCTCTATTCATCTTTTCCTGCTCTTTTTGATGCCAGTCATTTAATTGTTTTTGCACCGTTTTATTAAGATTATTAATGGCATCATTGCTATTTCTATGCCATTCTGACCATACTTCAGCCATTTCCGTGGTTCGTTTAAATTCTGCCTTTAAATCCTCTTGATTTTGGACATTAATAAACTGCCCATTTGCAGCCCTTGCCATTTCTTTCAACTGCGTTAAGCCATCGTTATTAACTTGATAGCCAATGATTTGAACGACTGGACTTAAGTTAGAATCACTCAGTTTTTCCATTGCCTGTACAGGATTTCCTCCACAAGTTTCGATTCCATCACTCACAAGATAAATAATATTCGTATTCTCTGAACCATCATGTGATTCTAAATTAACCATTGCTTGTTCAACTGCTTTTGTCATTGGTGTCCATCCAGCTGGATTAAATTTACCTAGAGCATTTGTAAACTCTTTACTATCATAGGCTGAAAGAGAATACACTTCTTCTACAGTACTGCATGAAACTTCTTTATCTGCTTCATCTCCTGTTCCTTTATGTCCATATACAGTTAATGAAACTTTCGCTTTTTCTGGCAAACTATCAACAAATTGATTAATCGCTTCTTTTGCAAGTTCCATTCTTGTTTTACCATTTTCTAGGGCACCCATACTACCACTAGCATCAAGTAATATAGCTACATTATAATTTTTCTTTAATTGGCTTTCCTCATCTGTAACGGTTGGATCTGCAAATTTCATTGCTTGCCATTGATCAATCGGTACATTTGGCATACTTAAATTCTCTTTAAATAGGGAAAAGATGTCACGTTCATAAGCATCAATCTCTTCTTCTGTAGCCTCCATCGTAATAGAGGGTAGCTGATCAAGTGCCGACTTTACTTCATTGGAAAATTCCTTCATCGCCCATTCCCCTGTGTAACCATAGTCAACTGATTCCTTAAACGATTGGGGAATAGGTAACGAAGTTTGAGAAACTGGATTTTCTTCATCTTTTATATCATTTGCTTTATCTGCTACAGCCTCAATTGATTCATCCTCATCTAAAACTTCTTCTTTTTTTGTCTCTCCGTTACTACACGCAACAATGATGAATATCGACAAGACTGCTAATGCTAATAATAAAGCTGTTTTTTTCACCTTGACCGTCTCCTTCAATGGTTTATTTCTCTTTATCCCTTCAAACTCATACGAATTATTTTACCATTATTAACTAAAACTGTTGTCATTTTGTGCAAAAAGAAACTATGAATATAACAAGTCTGCAATGACCCCTATCTGCTTAGTAACTATTTGTATCGATAAACACAATAAAAAGCACAAACAAATCCTTTTTTAAAACAGAATTTGTTCGTGCTTATTCACTCAAGCATTTTTCTCAAACAGTTCTATAATTTTACAAAATCGTACTAGCTGGTTCCTGGTGAAGCATATCAATGATTTGATTATCTGCTCCCATAATCGCTACTTTTGGTTGATGACCTTTGAGTTTTTCCTCCGCTACTTGAGCATATGAAATGATAATCACAATATCCCCTTGTTGAACGAGACGTGCGGCAGCGCCATTAACACAAATAACACCACTCCCTCTTTCACCAGGAATAATATACGTTTCGAATCTTGCTCCATTATTGTTATTAACGATTTGTACCTTCTCATTTGGTAACATATCAACAGCATCTAAAATATCACTATCAATCGTAATACTGCCGACGTAGTTTAGGTTCGCTTCTGTTACTGTTGCTCTATGAATTTTGCCATTCATCATTGTTCTGTACATATTAAACCCTCCTCTATGACCTCATGCTGTGATGATGATATTATCGATTAAGCGGGCCTTGGTAAATTTCACGGCCAACGCTATAATGATTACACCATTAACTTCATCGCTTGGTTGTAATTCTGGATAAGAAAGAACCTCAATATAATCGACTTCACCACTTGTCTTCTCATGGAGCATTGTTTTCATCACGTCAATGATACGTGCTGTATTTTTTTCTCCTTCTGTGATGATTGCTTCCGCTGCCTGTAAACTCTCAAAAAGCACAGCCGCCTCTTTGCGCTCTATTTCTGTTAAAAATACATTTCTTGAGCTCTTTGCCAATCCATCACTTTCTCTCACCGTATCCACTGCAATAAGTTCAATCGGAAAATTTAAATTTTTCACAAGCAAATCTATTACAGCAAGTTGTTGTGCGTCTTTTTTACCGAAGTAAGCTCTTTCCGGCTGAATTATATTAAATAATTTAGAAACAACCACGACAACACCGTCAAAATGTCCAGGTCTAGAAGCACCACAAAGTCTTTCTGTTCTTTCTTCAACATGCATTGTTATTGCTTGCTTCTGCGGATACATTTCTTCTGCTGTTGGATGAAACAGGTAATCTACCTTCACTTCTGCTGCTAATTGCATATCTCTTTCTAAATTTCTCGGATAAGTGGCTAAATCTTCATTTTCTCCGAACTGTAGCGGATTTACAAAAACACTCATGACGACTATATCATTTTGTGAACGTGCTTTTTTAGCTAATGTTAAGTGGCCTTCATGCAAATAACCCATAGTCGGGATAAGCCCAATTGATTTTCCTTCTCGTTGGAAGCCTTTGATGATTTTCTGCATTTCTTTGATGCTTGTCACTTTTTTCATTTCTTTCCTCCGTAGAGACTTAAAAGTTCTTCTTCTTTCATATTAAAAGAATGGCTATCCTCTGGAAATTGTCCACTCTTAACCTCTTTTACATACGAAGAAATGGCTTCTTCCATCATTTCTCCACTATTTAAATAGCGCTTAACAAACTTTGGTACGCGCTCCACGCCATATGTGAGAATGTCGTGGTACACAAGTACTTGGCCATCTGTATGCACACCCGCACCAATCCCAATTGTCGGGATATTTAAGATTAATGATACTTCTTTAGATAGCTGTTGCGGCACACATTCAAGAACAAGAGCAAAAGCCCCCGCTTGTTCACATTTTCTTGCATCATTGATTAGTTTTTGGGCTGCTTTTGCATCTTTTCCCTGTACTTTGTAACCACCTAACACACCAACTGATTGTGGTGTTAAACCTAAATGTGCCACAACTGGTATACCTGCATTTGTCATTGCAGTAATTTTATCTATTACTTCATCTCCACCCTCAACCTTAACTGCATGAGCACCAGTTTCTTGAATCAGGGTTCTCGCATTTATGAGCGCGTCTTCCATGGAAATATGGTAGCTCATAAACGGCATATCTACCACGATAAAAGTGTCTTTTGCCCCGCGCTTCACAGCTTTAGCATGGTGAATCATATCATCCATTGTGACCGGAATCGTTGAATCATAACCTAATACAACCATTCCTAGTGAGTCGCCGACAAGAATCATATCGACATTAGCTTGCTCTGATAATTTAGCCTGTGGAAAATCATATGCCGTGAGCATGGCTATTTTCTCACCTTTACTTTTCATTTTCAAAAAATCAGTCGTTTGTTTCATCCTACTTCCTCCTTTTTTAATAGGAAGAGGTGATGATCTACTGATAATGAGAAAGACATAAAAATAACCTTCTACAAAAAAGTGCAGAAGGATAGTGTGTGTTCTCATTATTAAACTCATCCCTCTGTCCTGGTCCTAAATGGATCTAGGCAGATTTCGCGTATAAATGATGGTCAAACAGGTGCAGTTCTTACCGATACTGCCCACACAAAGTATATCAATAATTGTGTTAACTTTCTATAAAAAATATCTATTATTCTAAATCAATGTCTGCAGAATAAATTTGATGTCGCACACCAGCCTCATCTTCTAAAAGCAATATGCCTTCATCTGTAATTCCTATCGCTTTGCCCACTATGGTACCAGATAGTGTACGCGCTTTTATATTCTTCCCTATACTAATGGCATAACTTTCCCATAAAATTCTTATCGGTTGAAAACCATTCTGTAAATACAGTTGATACAGTTTTTCGAGCTTGAATAAAAGGGTTTGAATAATCTGTGCGCGCGAGATTTCTTCTTTCTTTTCAATTGCAAGGGAGGTGGCGATAGGTTGAATCTCCTCGGGATAGTCTTCTAATTTCTGATTCACATTAATACCAATCCCCATAATAATAGAAACGATTCGATCTGCATCTGCTTGCATCTCTGTTAATATCCCTGTTACTTTTTTGCCATTAATCAACACATCATTAGGCCATTTAATTTCAGCTGTTAAACCGGTCACTTCCTCGATTGCCTGAACAACAGCAACAGCTGCAATAAGTGTTAATTGCGGTGCACGATGAGGAGGAAGCTGCGGCCTAAGAATGACACTCATCCAAACACCTGTATATTTAGGGGATATCCATTTTCGATCCATTCTCCCTCTACCGCTAATTTGCTCTTCTGCTACTACAATCGTACCTTCACATGCACCATCTGTTGCTAATTGATGGGCGACTTTTTGTGTGGAGTCCACTGATTCTTCATAATGGATATGACTACCAAGTATATTTGTTTTCAACCCATAACGTATTTCATCAGCAATCACTTTTTTGGGTGTAGCAACGATGCGATATCCTTTTCGTCTCACCGCTTCAAATTCAAACCCTTCTTTACGAAGATTCTCTATATGTTTCCACACTGCTGTGCGTGAACAACCGAGTAAATCTGCAATAGCTTGCCCTGACAAATAATCATCTTGGTGAGTCGTGAAGGCATTTAATAACTTCTTCCTTATTTCTGATTCCATTGAAACAGCCACTCCCTGATATCTTCTTTATTATTTTGTAATTCTCCAAGTATAATTGCTTCCTCCACTTTTGCTAACAATTCCTTTAGCCAAGGACCAGCTGATTGCTGACTCCAAGTGATAATATCATTGCCATTGACTGCTAATTGTTTTCTTGAAGTAATCGCCAATTTGCTATACATTTCTACTAAATGATCAGGATATTCTACTCTTTCATGATTGTAAACTTGATGAAGTTTTTCAGCACTCACTGCTACTGATAAACCACTTTGGTAAATTGTAGTAGCTTGAAAAGGTGTTGATAGTCTTTTTTGGAACCATTGATATAGATTGAGTATTTCTTTCATGTCTTTACTTGACATCTTCCATTCTTTTAATCCTATCTTTGCTTCATGCTCATTTAATTGAAAAACCTTTAAGAGCAGAACCCATATTTCAAGCAAAGATAATGATTGAAGAGGATAAGTGACGAGCTGATTAAGTCCCTTCTCCTTTTGCGAAAGCATTGGTAAATAGTGATGCAAGTTTGAGTCTTGCAGAAGCGTCAAGGCATCTACTCGATAGTCTCCTTGTAATAATTTATTAAATTCAACGAGCTTCCTTTCAACTGCCACATGTTGCAGTAGATGCACTTTCTTTTTTAATGCATCATATGTTCCTTCTTCGAGCAGGAAACCTAATTGACTTTTAAAGCGCAGCGCTCGCATCATTCTTAAGGCATCCTCATTAAAGCGTTCTTCACTTGAACCAACGGTCTTTATTTCTCTATTTTTGATTGCTTCCCTTCCAGCGAAGGGGTCAATTAATTCACCATTTTTATCCATAGCAATGCTATTCATAGTAAAGTCTCTTCTCTGTAAATCCTCCTTTAAATGACGGATAAAACGGACTTCATCCGGTCTTCTAAAGTCACTATACGTTGACTCTGCCCTATATGTTGTTACTTCATATGCTTCACCTTTTAGAAGAATAAGTATGGTACCATGCTCAATACCTACATCAACCGTTTTAGAAAAAATCGCTTTCATTTCAATCGGTGTTGCAGATGTAGCGATATCTACATCTGCTATTTCACGACCAATTAGAAGATCCCTCACTGCACCACCGACAAAATAGGCTTCATAACCTGCTTCCTCAAGCTTTTCAATAATCGGAATAGCTCTTTGAAATATTGGTTTCATCATTTCGCCTCACTTAATAGATCAAAATAAAGCTGCTCGTATTGTGAAACAATCCTATCGGCATGGAAACTTGTCAGTACAGATTCTTTTGCTTGTAATGATAATTTTGTATGTAATTTTTCATCTTGTAAAATATCTAATGCGACTGCTGCAATACTTTCAATATCACCCAGTTCACAAATATATCCATTTACACCATCTTGGATAACTTCCGGAATACCTCCAACATTAGTCCCTATACACGGTACATTGCATGCCATTGCTTCAAGTGCGACTAAGCCAAAGCTTTCCTTTTCGGACAATAAAAGCATCAAGTCACTAATGGAATAAAGTTCCGCTAAGTTGTCTTGTTTGCCAAGAAATATAACTTGGTGTTTTAAGGATAATTGGTCTACTAATTTTGAAATATCACTCATCTGTGGACCATCACCTACAAGTAGGAGCTTAGCTTTTATATGTTCGGCAATTTTAGCAAACGAACGCACGACGTCATCTACTCTTTTTACACCACGAAAGTTAGACACATGAATAATAACCTTCTCGTCTTCAGCTATTTGAAATTCTTCTTTCAAGTAATCTACATCTTTTTTTACATATTCACGCTCATCAATAAAATTGTATACGGGAATAATTTTTTTCTGTGGATTGATTAAGTCGTAAGTTTGTGCGATTAATGCATTGGAAACAGCAGTAACACGATCCGATTGTTCAATTCCAAACTTTATTGCATCAGTTAACGATGAGTCATAACCAAGAACCGTAATATCTGTTCCATGCAAAGTTGTAACGATTTTAACATCTCGCCCGCTCATTTGCTTCCCTAATATGGCACAGATCGCATGTGGCACTGCATAATGTACATGAAGTAAGTCAAGATTTTCTCTTTTAATGACTTCTGCCATCTTGCTTGCTAACGCGATGTCATAAGGCGCATATTGAAAAACAGAGTATTGATTAACCTCTACTTGATGGTAAAAAATATTATGATATATCTTATTTAAACGAAAAGGAATGCTAGAAGAAATAAAGTGAATTTCATGTCCTCTTTCTGCCAGCATTTTTCCGAGTTCTGTGGCAATTACCCCTGACCCACCAACAGTCGGATAGCAAGTAATCCCTATTTTAAGTTTTCTATTCATTCTTACACTCCAAATAAATCGTTTTCGATCATCAAAGGTTTTTTCACCTTAAAACCTTCTGCATATTTGACACCAACTTGCTGTCCAAATAGGCGTTCTCTAGCTTCAACCATTTCCACATAGCCATTTGTTAACGGAGTATCGACAGCTCCCTCCGTTTTTGTGAATTGACTTTGGTAAGCATTTAAACTGGCGATCTTTTTGTCTATTGTTGATGTAATATCTATCATAAAATCAGGTTGGTGAAAACCATTAATCATATAATAGTAAAAGCTTTTCACTTTATGATCCGTTTGATACTCATTTGTTTGATATTTACGAATACCTGCAGAGAAGACTGCTTCTTCAACAATTTTCGTTGCATTCGCATGATCCGGGTGCCTATCTATTTCATATGGTGCAAAGACAATTGTCGGCTGATACTTCCTAATCATTTCTACTACCTGTTTGATACGCTCACTTGTTAAAAATAACTGTCTATCACCTAAATGAAGTCCTTCTCTTACAGACACATTTAATATTCGCCCTGCTGCAATTGCTTCTGTTTTCCTCAGAGTAGGATTACCGTTAGAAGACAGCTCGGCTTCTGTTAAATCGCAAATCCCTACTTTATAACCTTTTTCCACATACTTCGCTATTGTTCCTGACATGCCGATTTCTACATCATCGGCATGCGCTCCGAAAGCAAGGATATCAAGCTTTATTTCGTTCATTTCTATTCACTCTCTTTTATAATTTCTCTCCAGGAAAAATCTCCTCGTTCAAGTCCTTTAATTAGGACTTCCGCTGTGCCCATATTTGTCGCTAATGGTACAGCGTAAACATCACATAATCGGATTAACGCCGTAATATCTGGTTCATGTGGTTGTGCGGTGAGCGGGTCTCTAAAAAACAAGACGAGATCCATTTTATTTTGCGCAATCATACTTCCAATTTGCTGATCCCCACCAAGTGGTCCAGATTGAAAACGATGCACAGTTAGATTAGCTTCCTGCTGTAACCTTAAACCCGTCGTACCAGTTGCAAATAATTGGTGCTGTGAAAGAATAACTTGATACGCTTTAGAAAAATTCACAATATCATTCTTCTTTTTGTCATGAGCAATTAATGCAATGTTCATCGGCACCACCTCCATACTTACTCGATAATATTTTCTAATCCGTAAACTAACGTATCAATTTTAACTACAGTATCGACAGCTAATGCAACACCACTCATGAATGATTCGCGATTGTATGAATCATGGCGAATTTGCAGTGTTTGTCCACTAGAACCAAACATTACTTGTTGATGTGCAATTAAGCCAGGAAGTCTAACGGAGTGGATATGCATTCCATCAAAATCAGCCCCACGAGCTCCAGCTAGCGTTTCCTTTTCATTAGGATGCCCTTGTTGCTTACTCTCTCTTACATCACGAATCATCTCAGCTGTTTTAACAGCAGTGCCAGATGGTGCATCTAGTTTTTGATCATGATGCATTTCAATAATCTCTACATCATTAAAGTACTTAGCTGCCATTTGTGAAAATTTCATCATAAGCACAGCACCAACTGCAAAGTTTGGCGCAATAATCGCACCTAAATTAGTTTCATGACATAAATCCTCTAGTTCTTGTAAGTTCTCTTTGGTAAATCCAGTTGTACCAACAACTGGTCTCACTCCATAAGTAAGCGCTGTTTTCGTATGATACATACCAACTTCAGGCGTGGTTAAATCAATAAGAACATCACAATCTTCATTTTTAAAACATTTTTCTATATCAGAATAAACAGGAACATCGATTCCCTCAAAGCCTTTAAAATCACTTAAATTACCACCATCATTTTTATGATCTACAACAGCTACTAATTCATATTTATCTTTTTTCTGAACTAACTTAACTGCCTCACTCCCCATTCTACCTCTTGGACCTGCAATCACGATCTTAATTGTCTTCATTATTTTTTCCCCCTTCTTCAATACGTGTCCATCTATCTTTATCGCGCGTTTGAAACTTATGCATCACTTGGTCATGCGCTTTTGCTAAATCTATTTTTAGAGAATTAGCAAGACAAATTAAAACAAAAAGCATGTCTCCCATTTCTTCTTCTATTGCTTTTTCTTTTTCTGTACTCTTTTTTGGTTTTTCACCATATGTATGATTGACTTCTCTTGCCAGCTCCCCTAATTCCTCTGTTAATCTTGCCACCATAGCAAGTGGACTAAAATACCCCTCTTTAAATTGCCCAATATAGGTATCTACTTCCCTCTGTAATTCTTCCATCGACTTACTCATTGTTTCTCACCTCATATACATACCTTTTCAAATCATTTTATTCACACTCTCCATGTTAGCTAAACATAACCATTTTTACAATTCCTATCGTTTAATTCTTTATTTCTGTCCCATAAAAATAGTATATGTATGCGAGAATCGGCTGCCATGCTCCCCTATTAATGTGTGATTGCTTATCCTCTATTGAATCTATATAATGAGATGGCAAGTAATATATGTCATTATTTCGGAGGGCACAGTGAATGTTTGGATTGAAAATTAAGAATATTATCCTTATTCTGTTTGGCGCTAGTATATTCTCTTTCGGTATTGTTCACTTTAATATGCAAAACAACTTAGCAGAAGGTGGCTTTACAGGTATCACGCTCTTATTGTATTTCTTATTTGATTGGAATCCATCTTATACGAATTTGATTTTGAATATTCCTTTATTTTTCATAGGATGGAAACTACTTGGTAAAAAAGCCTTTATCTATACGATTATTGGTACGCTAGGCGTTTCTCTTTTCCTTGAAATATTCCAAAGATATCAAATACATATGCCATTAAAGAATGATCTTACTTTAGCTGCACTGTTCGCAGGTGTTTTTATCGGTGTTGGTCTCGGTATAATTTTCAGATATGGTGGAACAACGGGTGGCGTTGATATAATTGCACGACTCGTTAATAAGTATACCGGTACTTCTATGGGTAAAACGATGTTTGTATTTGACTTTTGCGTGATTGCATTATCACTGATTTTTTACCTCAAATATTATGAGGCAATGTATACTCTAGTTGCCGTTTTTGTTGGCGCGAAAGTAATCGACTTTATCCAAGAAGGAGCTTATTCTGCAAGAGGTGCAATGATTATCTCTGAGAAAAATGAAGAGATATCAGCGAAAATTCTCTATGAAATGGAGAGAGGTGTCACAGTTTTAAAAGGTCGAGGGTCATTTACTAAGCTGGATCGTGAAGTATTATATTGCGTAGTGGCTCGAAATGAACTAACTAAATTGAAGAACCTTATCCATTCAGTTGATCCTAATGCATTTGTCACCGTATCACAAGTGCACGATGTCTTAGGAGAAGGATTTACATTGGATGAAAACAAAAAACCTTTAGAACGCTGAGATTACCAAAAAACTAACAAAAAGCAACTACCTCAAGTGAGCAGTTGCTTTGACATTTAAAATATATTAATCATCATTGTTCATGCCAATAAAAGCAAGAACAAAACGCAGTAATTCCATAACAGCGATAACTGTTGCCGCTACATAAGTTAGAGCTGCTGCATTTAATACTTTTTTAGCGCCAGACTCTTCATCATTTCTAATCACACCAGAGCTTACCATAACATTGAGTGCTCTTGATGAGGCGTTAAACTCAACCGGTAATGTAATTACCTGGAATAATACCGCTGCTGCAAAGAAAATGATACCTAGTAACATCATACCAGTAAATTGAAACAATAATCCTCCTAAGATGAAAAAGAAGGATAAGTTAGAGCCAATGTTCGCAACTGGAACAAGCGCATGTCTAAAGCGTAAGAAAGCATAGTCTTCAGCATCTTGAATGGCATGACCCACTTCGTGTGTCGCCACTGATACAGAAGCAATGGAAGATCCATAATAATTATCCTCAGATAACCTCACGGTCTTATCTCTCGGATCATAATGGTCTGAAAGTTGCCCCTTTACTGGTTCGATAGAGACATTATAAAGCCCATTTTCATCTAAAACTTTTCTAGCCGCTTCTGCTCCAGTCATATTTGAAGAAGTAGATATTTGTAAATGTTTCTTATACGTCTTCTTCAAGTACATTTGAATAGCAATCGGGACAATCATAATAATGATAAAGTAAATCAAAAACGACATAGGTGAACCTCCTAATAAAGTATAAGCTTATCATCTACATGTGCATCATGTAGACAAACACTGGAAGAAATATTCACATACTAAGTTAAAGCTTTTAGTTAGTCTCTTAGTATGACAGAATGGCCTTGTAAATAGTGAAAACACGACTTTACATGGATACTTGTTTCTAAAAAAACTTGATTATTGGTCCATTCTTGCTTACAAACAATTCAAAAAAAAATGGGTAGCTTCGTCTCTAGATGCCTCAAGATGAAAGTCCATTTTTCCTGCCATCTCATTCTCCCATTACCTTTTCCTTCTTTAATTTATCTAAAGGAAAAGCTTATCATGTTTATGCTTTGATTTTATTTTACCTTTTTCTTATAAGACAATTCAAGCGTTTAGCCTTAGCTCTCTGGATTTTTTTCTTTTTTCTTTCCGCCCTTATATTTTTTAAAACCGACATACGAAAGCGTTAAGATAATTATACTTCCAGTTGAAATAATTACCCACCATAGTGATGGATCAGCTTCATCATCCGTAATTGTATCAAAAATGTCTTCTAGCTCACTATTCAATAATTCTAGTTCCCTTTTACCTTCTTCTTTCACCATTACATCTCGACGATATTGATCAATATATTGAATGCGTGTATGCAATTGTTGAATAGTTGCTGGCTCTACTTCTAATTTTAATGAAGGATAAATCGTATCATAAAGAGAGAGAAAGGTATTATACTGTGTATGAAAGCTCTCGCTATCACCCGCTTCTATTGACTCCCTTACTTCCCCAAGTGTACTTAACATCGGACCTTTCATTTCATGCCACATCGGTTCTTTCGCAGGAGATAGGGCGTCCATTAATATCCGAAGTTTTGTTGCTTTTTGTACTTTCGTCTCATAAGAGCTTTGTTCTTTATTTATTTCTTCAACTACTTCTTGGTGAACAGATGTGACAGTTCTCAAACTTTCCCTCGTCATCGCAGTTGATGTGCTTGTAGCCAATACAAATTGGTCTGTGAAATAATTCAACATTCTACTAGCATCTTCATATTTTTGCGCTTTAACCAAGTGTAGAACTTCATCTGATAATAGATCCAATTGATTCATCATACCATCGTCATTTTCTGTCTCTGCTACTATCATGTAAGGGAAAATGAGTGCAATAACTAAAATAATAGCCACAACTCTCCATTTCATACGTACCTGTCCTCCTTATCGGATTGCTAATAGCATTGTATGACAATGTGGACAAGGTTAGACCATTAATCAATAGATTTATCTACGAAACACTAGAAGCAATATGGCAATAATGAGGAAATAAAGCTAGAAGGCTTCTATAAGGAAGTTCTAACTTTATTTTTTTATTGATAGGCTATGTTAATCTTTGTTGTTGATATTTGTTTTTATCGAACAAACGAGCTATGAATAGCGAGGTTGGTGATGAATGTGAAGGTAACTGATATTTTAAAAGCAATCCATAAACTAAATCCAGCTGAGAAACACCGATTAAGAAAATATCTAATTGAAAAACCAACTGCATCATCTAAGGAGATAAAAGGAAGAAAGCCTCGTAAGTGTGATGCTGCAAGGAAACGTGGCATAAGCAAAGAACAAGTATGTGTTCTAGTCGCAAGAGGCCGTGATAAATTAATAAATTTCACGTACATTGGGTATGGGTAGAATAACCAAAGGGAAATTAGATAAAGCAATTGGACATAAGCTTTCAAAAGGTAATATATAATGTACTGATGCCTGAAGAGCTTTTAAAGTTTACGCGAATGAAAAGGGAATGGAAATATATCAACTCAAATCAGATGGAAAAGTACGCACAAAAGGTCTTTATCATATTCAGAACGTAAACAATTATCAAGGAATGCAAAAAGGTTGGATACAACGATATCACGATAGACAATTACTTCTTGGTTTCAAGTCTTAGAAAGCATACAGTATCAGAACAATGTAGTTACTATAAAAGACTTGATTATCCAAGGGAACCTTACACAAAATACAGAAGCATATATATGATACATTAAAGTTAAGAAAATTCACGATATAGAAATTATTTTCATACGGCAAACGGCCTTTAAGGGAGAAAGGATTGTTTGTACTAATAATCGAGACTGGAGAGTGAAGGTGGTTTAATTGTTTAGGTCAGCAGTATATTTGGTACACGTATTAATATTCATATTAGTAGCTCTTATTGGTATAGGTCCAATGTTTAGCATTGCTGCACCAGACCCACACCGAGCCCCAATTTATAATTGGGGTTGGGGTTCATTGATTGGTATTTTTATTTTTCTTGTGTTGGTATCTGCTTATGTACAGTTAAGGATAAAAAAAGTTTGGGTGTTTTTAATATCCGTAATAGGCTTGATTGCTTTTTTTATTCTCACTTTACTATACTTATACCCTTTCGTTATGAATTTTTTTTAGAATTAACAAGGTAACAAGTGTTTGATTAAAGATTGCGATAATAGAAGAAGCAAATATTAAGCAAAAGAACTTCCATAAATCGGAAGTTCCTTTTTTCTATAAATATAAACATTAATTTTTAACATAGCTTATTGATAAAAGGTTATTGATGAATCGAAGGCATTTTCAGCTGAAATCGCCCTTTTCGAATACATAATAGATAGGTCAAGCCTAAAGAAAATATGCTAAGCCAGAAAGTAAAATAACCGATTTGAGGAATATATTCATTAAGTACAGAATATCTCGGTAACATAAAGAAAACGTAGTCAATCACATCATTATGCAAAGTCCAGATAGCAGCAATTATAAGATGCCAAGCCTTTATGCGATAAAAAGGGGCATAGAGCACACCTTGTACAGCCATAGCACCATGGGAAATAATAAGCATGAGCGCCGTTATCTCCACTTCACCAGTCACTTGAAACACAAGTAAATTCATCACAACTGCCCAGATACCGTATTTCACGAGTGTAACAATTGCGAGTGCTTCAAAAATAGGCCAATTTCTACCTAATAAAAAGGCAATAAGAACAATAACAAAAAACAAACTAGCAGTTGGACTATCAGGAACAAATGGAAGGAATATTGCTGGTGTATCAACTAATTGCCACATATACCAATCGTAACCATATACAGTCCCGGCAATATTGATGATTAATAGAAGAATTAAAAAGCTTCGATTACCCAATATCGTATATATTTGTTTCATAGACTACCTCACTTACTACTTTTTATGTACGATACGAAAAGAAGCTGACAACTGCTGGTCAGCTTCTTTTTCACTTTATTCAGATTCTATACTGTCGATAAATTCGACCACTTTATCAAGTTCTTCATCACTACCTGTGAATATACCTGCTGGCATAGCTCCACGGCCGTTTTGAATCACATCTTTAATTTCTTCAGGTGATAATTCAACATCGATTAAAGCAGGTGCACCTGCACCACCTTGCAATTCATTACCGTGGCAAGTTAAACAAGTATTCGCTTCCATGAGCTTATACCCCTCTGCCTCGGTATCGACTTCAGCATCAGCAACGATTTTCCCTTGTTCTGCTGCAGCCTCCCAGTCATGGTGAGCAACTGATTCCCATGTAAGGAAGGTAACCCCCGCCAATGCAAGTAACATAAAACCTGTGGCAAAAGGACGTTTTGAAGGTCTACGTTCAGGACCGCGATCGATAAATGGCGCCAATGCAAGTGCACCAAATACTAATCCTGGAATAATAAATGCACCAATAACATTATATGGTCCTGATGCATATGTGTATTTTAGCAATTGATATAAGAATAAGAAATACCAGTCTGGTAGCGGAATATAAGCTGTATCACTCGGATCCGCGATTTTTTCAAGCGGTGGTTCGTGCGCAATTGTTAAACATAAGAAACCTACTAGGAAAACGGCTCCTACCATCCATTCTTTCAGTAAGAAGTTTGGCCAGAAAGCTTCTGTTTTGCCTGGATATTCCGAATAATCTTTCGGAATGAAAGTCTTACGTTCAGCAGATATACGGGAATCACCTACGAATTTCATTCCTTTTCCGCGATGCATGTAATAATTCCCCTCCTTTTAATAGAAGATTTCATTTTACAATGGACCAGAAATACCTTGTTTACGAATCATAATAAAGTGAGCAGCCATTAAGCCAAATAATACTGCTGGTAGGAAGAAAACGTGAATGGCGAAGAATCGTGTTATCGTTTGAGCTCCGACAATAGATGCATCCCCAGCAATAAGTGTTTTTAACATTTCACCAATAAATGGAGTTGATTCGACAATTTGAATGGTAACTTTTGTTGCAAATAAAGCTTTCATATCCCATGGTAATAGATAGCCTGTTAATCCAAGTGCTAACATTACAAAGAATATTCCTACTCCAACGAGCCAGTTTAATTCACGTGGTTTTTTGTAAGCACCTTGGAAGAATACGCGTAAAGTATGTAAAAACATCATAACAATAACTAAGCTAGCTCCCCAGTGATGCATGCCACGAACAATTTGTCCGAATGCTACATGGTTTTGTAAATAATACACAGACTCCCAAGCATTTTTGATATCTGGAACATAGTACATCGTTAAGAACATTCCAGATAAGATTTGAATGACAGTTACAAAGAACGTTAGACCTCCGAAGCAGTAAACAAACGCCGAAAAGTGATGCGCTGGGTTTACATGCTCAGGTACTTCGTGGTCAGCAATATCTCGCCAAATTGGCGTAATATCCAAACGTTCATCAATCCAATCATAAATTTTATTGAACAATGATTACGCCTCCTTATCGCGGTTCTGCCTTACCTAAGTGTAAGAACCCATCTACTTCTTTTGTTGGAAAAACATCAAGTGCTGCAATTGGTGGTGTACCTGGAACATTTGTACCATCTTTTGTATAAAGACCTCCGTGACAAGGACAATAGAAATGATTTTCATTTGCCTTATCTCCATTCCA
This sequence comes from Cytobacillus sp. OWB-43, assembly GCF_034651445.1. Lineage (NCBI taxonomy): Bacteria > Bacillati > Bacillota > Bacilli > Caryophanales > Bacillaceae > Cytobacillus > Cytobacillus sp. OWB-43. The sequence goes on from NZ_JAYEFF010000001.1 coordinate 1,488,968, forward strand.
GTTAACTGTACAACCTAAATGTTTACATACAGGTGATAATGCGACAACTTTATCATTCTCATCTTTGTAAACCCATGCAGTTCCAGTTTCTTCCGAAGAATACCAGCCATCTTGTTGTTCAAACGAATAGTCAACCCTAGTAGGCTCAGTTGTTAGGTCAGCTACCTTCTGATTTGTTGCAATAAAATCGCTTTCACCTTTCTTTTGTAGGACCGGATCTACTGCAAACCGCACCATAGGTAACAACATTCCTGCTGCCATGAATCCGCCTACACCTGTGAGTGTGTAATTAAGGAATTGACGTCTTGTCACACGATTTTTGCTCATACTTTTCCCCCCTCTATTATGAAGTTAAGTCCAACGGACAAAGTTCAACACAATATAAAACTAGGACATACCAATGATATATCAATCTTTATGGAAGGTCAATATAATCCTTCACTGAATCATCACAACTATGAGATTTATGTGACTCTTCAATCATTATTCTGCCATTTTTTCACAAATACATTCAGTAATTGTTTTACCTGATCTTCTAAAATTGAAAGCTTGTACTGATCATCCATGTTATCAAGCGGAATTGAAGGCATCCAAATTAACCCTCCATCTAACTGTTCTTCTACAGTTTTCCAATCACTATCAGAAGTTATGTAAAAAATATGTTTAAAATCTTGAGAAATTAATTCTTTTTCCCATTCTATTAAATCCGCAAGCCGTTTTTCCTCAGAAATTGTCTTTAGATAGCTCATTCCTGGTAACATAAGAATTCTGCCTTTAAATTGCTTTTCAAGTTGCCCAGATAAGAGGTTAATAAATTCGGTCATTGCTACTGTTTGCTTTATATCATCTGCAAAAGATACCGGATAAAGAGGAAGTATGACTGTATCAATATAATCTCTTTCTTTCAAAAACAATTGTATATCCTGTGTATGCCACTTCATCCTAATCACTCCAATTACGCCTTAATATTCCTTATTTATCATACCACGGAAATGACCTTCTATCAAAAGGCAACAGTGTCTATTTTTTGAACATTTCAGAATTAATTAAATATACTTTTTATACTTAGACGACGATGGAAAAGGGATTATAAATATTCCTTAGATTCATTAGCCTCTTACATGCCCATTGTTTTAATTAAAACCTTAAAACTCTAGAATTAAACTCAAAAAGCTTGGTGCTTTATTAGGACTTTCCGCATTCGCTTTTCACAAGAATAATATGCCCCCTGTTTTCATTTCATCATCTATTCGTCTTAACATATAATGAAATCAAAAAAAAAAGATATGACTCCCTTGAAAAACAGGAAGCATATCTTTTTTATCTGTACTTTTCTATAAATATAAAGAAAAAACCTATGTTTGAAGTTTATTCAATTTTGTTGTTAATTGAATAAATCTTTCTTTATCTTGTTTATCTAATGCCTCATCAATTTCTTTGAGTAATTTTTCCTTTTGAAAACGCGCTAAGCTCTCTGTTAAGAATCTTTCAGCTATCATACGGTCTTTTTCACTTATTCTTAATGTCTTTGGCATAAAAGGATTTTCTTCTAACACCGCTGCATATTGATGAGCTTTATTGGCAGCATGGAAGTTCAACTGAATAAATATATCTTCTTCTCTATTTAAGCGGATATCATGAAATGACTTTTCTGCGTCAGTTGTCATTACATTCTCTTTGTAAAAACGAAAAGGCGCTTCATCGACACAATGTGTAGACATAATTAATCCTCTCGGACAATACTGAGCCTGTTCCACAAAATGAACCTTCTCCATTAATTGATCATGACTCATTAAGTAGTTAAGAATCCAAACACACTCTCTTCTTTTTAACTGATAATGATTAAGAAACCAACGAATAAAGTCTTTCTTTTCATTGACAGATACAGGGGCCGTCATTTTGATTCCCTCCTCTGCTGCAGCTTTAATTTTTTTTACTTAAGCTTCAGGTAGACTTTCTGATGATGCAAACCTCTACGACTCATCTGAAAGCCGCTGCAGGATATCCTGATATTCTTCGTTGTGAGGTTCCAAACGAGTAAGCTTACTAAAAAGTTCGGCAGCCTCCTTTCGTTTTCCTTCTTCAATTAGAAAATATCCATAGTCTGCCAAGAAATCCGGCTGCTGTTTAAAATAAGTATATGCTTCATTGTATTTGTTTAATGCCTGTGAATATTCTTCTATTTCTTGATAACTTTTTGCTGCATCCCATAATAGTTGTGGATCAATCACTTCTGCGCTTTGCATTAATTCTGCAATTTCAATTACATCATTGAAACGCTCGTTATTCATAAAAACTTTATTTATCACAATAGCAGCATCAATATATTCTGGATCAATCGCTAACGCTTCTCTTAGGAGGTCAACTGCTAGTTGTTCATCTGGAATTTTCAAGGCTAGCTTACCACCATAAAAATAAAGTTCTTTATTATATTCATCTTGTTTAATTCCCAGTTTTACTGTTGCTAAAGCTTCTTGAACTTGTTCTTCACGTTCATATGCCTTTGCCAGATGCAAATACAGCGAGTGAAATTCTGGATCTATTTCTTTGAGTTCATTAAATTTCTCAATGGCTACTTGATTATAACCAGCTTGTAAAGCTGTGAATGCATAGCTAAATAGCGTATGTATTTCCAACTTTTCTTCAAGCGCTTTTTCATAATAAGGCAATGCTTCCTCAAAAGCTCCACCTGCACTTAAACTTTCAGCCATTCTTTGGTTAACGTTAACACCGCCAATAAGCTCCTTTTTTGTCAGTACTTTTTCATATAATTTAACTGCTTCTAAAAATTTTCCTTGCTCTGCACTCAACTCACCTAAGGCAAAATCGATAATTGGCTCATCGGGAAGTATCGCTTTCGCATCTAATAACTTCCTTTCACTGACCTCATATAAACCTTCCATCTGATATAAGTCTGCCAACAATAATAAGGCTTGGGGATAACTAGCATCTTGTTGATTTACTTGCTCTAATACGAGCACTGCTTCTTCTTCATTTCCTAGATCAATGAAGATTTCTGCTTTCATTACAAGCAGTTCGCCTTCCTCAGGGTAGGCATCTAACAGCCTCTCTATTAGTTGGTGTGCCTCCTTTAGAAACCCATATTGCATCAGTTCTTCCGCTAAAACAAACCTTTCTTCATGTGTACCGTGAGAAAGTATTTCTTTATATTTTTCTAATGCCTCATCATGTAACCCATTTTCTAACAAGGCAATAATCTTTTTTACTTTATCCATATCTATATCCTTTCAATACTATTATGATAGCTGGTAGTATGATGGTGTCTTAATCATGACTCTCTTACCAAATCCTTCAAGCGGATGATGCCAATCACCTGCCCGTAAGACTCTCCCACGTAAGCATGAGATGACCAGCCTCTCTCTATGATAATGATATACATCTAATTCTTCAATATTTGTGATTTCCCTGCCTCGTTTGTAAAAATTATAATTCGCTTCTAATCCAGGTTGTAATTGTGTTTTAAAAGGGTATATACCGATTGTTGCTTGCGTTTGCTCATTGATTAATTCACCATTTCTCAATGGATGAGCCACATATGGCAGGCGATGCTTTTTCATATAATACACCCACTTTTGTTGCAGTAAACGGTAGTCTTTTTCATTATCAACAAGCTTAAAAATAGGGATTAAGGTACTAAAGTAAGGAAAGAACGCTTCTTTCACCCATCCCCATGGCATATCGTCTAAATCATTGATTCCCGTTATTTCCACAAAAACAGCAGGAATTTTTTCTTTTCTTAATAATCTTATCATGTCTGGTTGCAGTGAAGCCAATGGCAATTGCACCCCTAACAAATAATCAATTGGAGAAATTTTCAGCTTATCATCCAACAGTTGGATAGCTGACTTTAATTGATGTTTATAGCTTATTTCCACCTTCGTCATAAACACTAGACACCCCTTTAAAATCAGCTCAGAAAGAAAGAAGTTAGGCATATCGTCAGGTATTGTCTCAACATACTTAACAAGGGGAGGAGAAATCACGTACGGATCTCCGTCTATTTTCATATACGTATATTGCCTAAAGGGTGCTTCTCTAACGGCAAGGATTTTCTCATTACCGATAACGTAAGAGGTAGGAACATAGGCGCCCTTGCTTTTATTCTGCCGATAAACGTTCTCAATCATATATACCATTTATCATCATCCTTATCTCATCTTTTTAGACAAGCTATGATGAAAACAAGAATATATGATTAGTTTTTACATTTCGCTCACAAAAAGAAAAACTTGTGGTGCATACCGTATGTCATCATTGGCATGTACCACAAGCGAATAGATATGAATTATTTTACTAATAAATGATCAATATGATCAAAGAAGCTTGGATATGAAACAGCGATAGCATCTGGCTGATAGAGTTCTATATCCCCGTCTGAAATTAATGAAGCAATGGACAGCATCATACCAATACGATGATCACCATAGCTCTCGACAGTTCCTCCCGATAGAGAAGTTTGACCTTCAATAATCATCCCATCATCAGTTGCTTCAATATTTGCACCTAGTTTTTTCAACTCATTCACAACTGTATCAATACGATTCGTTTCTTTTACTTTTAATTCTTGCGCATCTTTAATAATCGTTTTCCCGGTAGCTTGTGTCGAAAGTAGGGCAATAATTGGTATTTCATCAATTAATCTCGGAATCTTATCTCCGTCAATTGTCACACCTTTAAGTTCAGATGTTTCAATAAAGATATCACCCGCCGGCTCCTCGTGACCGTTACTCTCATAAGGCTCAATCGTCATTTTTGCACCCATTTCTTTTAGTACATCAATGATACCTGTTCTTGTTGGATTTAAACCCACATTTTTAAGGACGATTTTACTATTAGGTACGATAGCTCCTGCTGCTAGGAAAAAGGCAGCTGAGGAAATATCTCCTGGTACAATAAGATTCGTTGCTGTAAATGACTGACCACCTTCAACTGAAATCGTTCCATTATCATTTGAAACATTTCCACTGAAGGCATGAATCATTCTTTCTGTATGATCTCTCGTTTTTTCAGGTTCAATAATCTTTGTTGTCCCTTTTGCTTGTAATCCAGCAAGGATGATGGCAGATTTCACTTGAGCACTAGCTACTGGTAAAGTGTAGGTGATTGATTCAAGCTCACCACCAGTAACAGATAAGGGAGTGAACTCACCTGATTGACGTCCCTCTATTTTAGCACCCATCTCCTTTAAGGGTCCAACCACTCTTGTCATAGGACGTTTACCAATGGACGAATCACCGATTAAAACACTATGAAAAGGGCGCCCAGAAAGGATACCCATAATGAGACGAATGGTTGTTCCTGAATTACCGACATCAAGCACTTCTTCTGGTTCTTTTAGGGCGTCAATACCTTCACCATGAATAATAACTGTTTGATCTTCATGCTCTATTTTAACACCAAGTTTTCTAAAACAAGCAATTGTACTAAGGCAATCTTCACCAGCTAAAAAATTCTTAACGACTGTTTTCCCTTTTGCAATTGAACCGAACATAATCGACCGATGAGAAATCGATTTATCACCAGGGATATGAATCTCACCAGATAATCCATTATGTGTAAAATTCAAATTCTTTACACTCACACTTAATCACCCTTTTTTTTTAACATAGTTACATGCCAATTGTATGTTCAAAAGATGTTTGTCTATTTATGCAATCTATTGCACGATCACGATCCTCTTCTGTTTGAAAGCTAATCACAAGCACGCCAGTTATTTCTTCTCTCGTTTCTCTAATACTAATATTTGTGATACTAATCTCTTCTTTTGCTAAATAACCAGTAATTTCCGAAATGACCCCTGGATAATCAGGGACATCGACAAATAGGTCATAAAAGGCCGGAATGGCTCCTTTTTGTTTTTGTGGCATTTCATCACGAAAGGTTTTGGCAGATTGAAAATATTGAAAGATCTCTTCATTATCCGCAGTAGTAAGCATATCATAGACATAGTTCATTTCTTTTTTCCAGTCTTCTAATAAACCTAATAACACCTCATTATTTTGCAAGAGTATATCACGCCACATCGCTGGGCTACTAGAAGCAATTCTTGTGATATCCCTAAAACCACCTGCAGCAAGACGAGGAATGAGCTTTTGTGTTTGACTACTCTCTTCTGCTCGACGAACGAGAGAAGCAGCAATAATATGCGGGAAATGACTAATCACACCTGTTAAGTAATCGTGCTCATGTGGTGTCACTGTAATAAACTTAGCCTTTGTACTTGTCAGCCACTCTTTTAAACGATCGATTTTCTCTTCCGTAATATGTGGTTCAGGTGTTAAAAGATAGAAGGCATTCTCAAATAAAAGTCGTCTGGCTGCAGATACACCACTCTTATGTGAACCGGCCATCGGATGACCGCCAATGAATGTAAAACCTTTTTGTTTTAAATAATTGGCAGATGATATAATTTCTTTCTTCGTACTTCCCGCATCGGTTATAATTACATCTCTTTTAAGATTCATGTGTGCGAGTTCTTCTACTATTCTTTTTGTCTCATTTACTGGTGTAGCAATAATAATCAGGTCAGCCTTCTCAGCACCTTCACGAATAGTTGAAACTGACTCATCAATTACACCCAGCATCTTACCGAGTTTTAACTGTTCTTTATTTACATCATAACCGCTACATTTGGCTTCAAGATGAGTATGCTTAATTGAAAGTGCAATAGAACCACCGATTAATCCTAGACCAATAACAAATACTTGTCCATTCATGTTTTAACACACCTCTTGTTAGAAAACTCATTGATTGACGAAGGTATGAGGGTAAACTATTAAATAGAAAAACACCACTACCCTACAAATACTTTTTCGTGTAAAACAATTTCAGAGACGAATTTCGCCTCTGAAATAAAAAATTCCTAATTAAGATACTGTCTTGATTTCAGATAGAAATTGAGACATCGCTTGTATAACACCGTCATTTTGTTCCTTTGATCCAACTGTTACACGAACAGCTGTAGGAAACCCTAAGGCTTGACCCGATCTAACAATATAGCCCTTTTCTAATAGTGATTGAAACACGCGATTTCCCTCCACAGCAAAGTCGATCAAAATAAAATTTCCTTGGGATGGGTAGTAATCTAATCCGTTTTCCTCACAAAATTGATAAAATTGCGCTAATCCACTTCGATTTTCTTGTCTACATTTTTCAATGAACACATCGTCAGATAATGCTTGTATAGCTACCTCTTGACCGAAGCGGTTGGCATTGAATGGTTCCCTGACTGGCTCTAACGCGCGAATGAGTGGTGCTTGAGCAATCCCGTAACCAATACGTAGGCTAGCAAGTCCATAAATCTTAGAGAAAGTACGAAGAGCGATGACATGTGGAAAAGCCTCAACAATTTTAATGGAATCATGATAATCTTCTGCTGTCGTATATTCACAATACGCTTCATCTAGTACAACTAATACATCTTCAGGAACTTTACTTATAAACGCCACTAGTTCATCGTTGGGAATATAGGTGCCAGTTGGGTTGTTCGGACTACAAACCCAAACGATTGCTGTTTGCTCATCAATTTGCGCTAACATATTCTCTAGATCATGTTGCCCTTCTTTAAGCGGTACCTCACGTACCTCCGCTCCTTCAATGATTGCATTATGTTTATATTGAGGAAAGGTTGGTGTAGCCATAACAGTATTTGTTTCAGGACTTAATAATGCACGAGAAAGCATCATAATTGTCTCATCCGAGCCATTTCCAAAGATTAATTGATCCTGACTCACACCAAGATGACTAGCTAGGGCTTCACGCAAATTTGTAGCATAGCCGTCCGGATATAAAGCAAAAAATGCAGAAGGTTGCTGAATTGCCTCTGACGCTTTTGGTGAACAACCGAAGGGATTTTCATTAGAAGCAAGTTTTGTTATTTCACTTAGGCCATATTGTTTTTTTACTTCATCTATAGATTTTCCAGGTTGGTAAGGGGTCAAATTTAATATTTGCTGCTTCCACTTCATTTTCCTCATACTCCTCTTCTTTATCTATTTAATTCTTGTTGTAAATCCGGTCGTAATGATACTGCATTTCCTAAATAAATATGAGAAATTTTTTCTTGAGCAATCTCCGTGTTCACATGCATCATTACCCGAATACATTTTGTTAAACCTTTTGGAACAGGAATTTCTCTCATACACATGACTGGCACATATGTCCATCCCTCAATTGCCCGGAGCGCCTTTGCTGGAAAGGCTTCTGTGATGTCATCTGTTACAGAAATAAATACACTTACGACAGAATGTGCGTCTATATGATTCTCCTTAATCATTTCCCGTAGCAACTGCTCGGTAGCTGCCACTATTTCTTTTTCTTCATTCTTTTCAACAGTAACCGCACCTCTCACCCCACGTATCACCTTTATCCCCCCTTATGAAAGCTTGCCAATTCTTCTAGTATGATTTCATCGGAAATATCCTCTAAAACTGGTTTCCCGATTCTGGTTAACAACACAAACTTTACTTGGCCTGCCACACTCTTTTTATCTTGTTTCATTCTTTTTAATAGTTTTTCATGACTTATATGATCGGGAATCGTGGTTGTATATCCTAAAATCTGTAACCATTGTGTGAAATCTTCTACATTAAATGAAAGATTTAATTTTTTCTGACTTAATTTAAGAGCAAAAATCATTCCAACTGCGACCGATTCACCATGCGTCCAACCGCCGTAGCCCATTTCAGCCTCAATCGCATGACCTAATGTATGACCAAAGTTTAAATATGCTCGCACACCTTTTTCTTTTTCATCCGCTGCGACAAACTCTCCTTTTATTTCTATGCCTCTTGTTAAAAAGGATGAAAGTAACGTAGGAGAAAGTTCTTCTAGCGTATGGAGTTCACTACGCATCTGTGCATAAAACACTTCATCATGAATGAGTCCATGCTTAATTACTTCAGCGAACCCTGAGCGTTTTTCTTGCAAGGATAGTGATTGCAAAAATTCTAAATCATAAAAAACTGCTTCCGGCTGATGAAAAGAACCAATCATATTCTTTCCTAAAGGATGATTGATGGCTACTTTACCACCTACTGCACTATCGTGAGCAAGAATGGTAGTTGGTATCTGTATAAAAGGGATACCTCTCATGAATGTAGAAGCAACAAACCCTGCCAAGTCACCAATTGCCCCTCCACCTATTGCAATAATAAGCGATTTTCTATCGAGCTTTTTCTCAAGTAAAAAGCCGGTAATGTCATAATAGACATCAAAAGTCTTGGCATTTTCTCCGCTAGGTGCAATGTAAACGGAGAAGGGCAGCTCACTAAAAGCTGCCTTTAAGTCGTTCCAATAAATATCCGCTACCTTTTCATCAATAATGATGCCAATATTGGTGACTTCCTTCATATTTTCTTGAATGAATGCTTGTACACCATGAATAGCACCGCTACCAATAACGACTGGATAAGAGTGATGTTGAGTTGAAATTTGCAGCTGCACCATCTTTAAAACTCCTTTGCATACCGTTTTTGATCGGCAATTATATCCTTTAACGTCTCAAAGCGATCTGCATAGAATTGTTCAACAATCGCGCTTGCTAACTCCCAAGCAATTACATGCTCTGCCACTACTGCCGCCGCTGGTACTGCACAACTATCTGAACGTTCAATACTAGCATTAAAAGGCTCTTTCGTATCAATATCTACACTTTCTAATGGTTTATATAGTGTTGGTATAGGTTTCATTACACCTTTAACAACAATCGGCATACCAGTTGTCATGCCTCCTTCAAAACCACCAAGATTATTCGTTTTACGATAATAACCTTTCTCCTCACTCCAAGCAATCTCATCATGTACTTGACTACCTGGCTTTCTAGCGGCTTCAAAGCCAATACCAAATTCAACACCTTTAAAGGCATTTATACTCAACATCGCATAAGCAAGTTTTGCATCTAGTTTACGATCATAATGAACATAACTACCAACTCCCGAAGGCATACCTTCTACAACTACTTCAACGACACCACCAATAGAATCACCATTCTTCTTGGCATTGTCAATCGCTACCATCATCTCTTCTGCTGCTACACTGTCTAAACAACGAACTGGAGACTCTTCAGTTATTGTTTTTAATTCTTCCATTGAAGAATAACTTTTCACATTTGAGACGATTCCACCGATCTCCACAACATGCCCCACAACTTCAATGCCTAAAGATGATAATAACTTTTTCGCTACAGCACCCGCTGCAACTCTCACTGTTGTTTCTCGAGCTGATGAGCGCTCTAATACATTTCTCATATCTCTATGACCGTATTTTACAGCACCATTTAAGTCCGCATGACCAGGTCTCGGTCTTGTTATTTTTCTTTTTACTTCTTCTAATTCCTCCGGTTCAATTGGTGCTTGCCCCATAATCTTAGTCCAATGCTTCCAATCATCGTTCTCAACGACAAGGCCAACCGGTGATCCTAATGTATATCCATGTCTAACGCCGGATGTAATCTGAACAGTATCTTTTTCAATTTGCATTCTACGGCCACGACCATATCCTTTTTGCCTTCTTGCAAGTGACTCATTAATATCTGTTTCTAGTAATGGCAACCCTGCAGGCAAGCCTTCAATAATTGTTGTTAATTGGGGTCCATGTGATTCCCCAGAAGTTAAATATCTCATTACTCTTTCCCCCTTCAACGCTTTAAAGGATTATGTATCAATATAACATATGAACATCTATAAACATAGTATAAATTTAAAAATAATCTTTTATTTCTATAAAAATTATGTAACTAGTTAGGTTGAAAAGCCTATTTATTTTATTAACGGCAGTCCGCTTGTCTTTTTATAAAAAAAAGATTGCTGATTTTTCAAGTCATATAGAGAGGGATTAAATATTTGTTCCGTACTTCCGACAAATAAGTAACCACCATTTTTAAGTGCTTTACTAAATTTGCTATAAATCATTGCTTTTGCTTCTTCGGTAAAATAAATAAGGACATTTCGACAAATAATTAAGTCATAGTCTTTTAAAAAAGAATCGGCAAGTAAATTTTGCTTTTGGAAGACTACTGTTTGTTTAATCTCATCTGATAGAATATATTGTTTTCCTTCTTGAAAAAAATACTTCTTTTTCATTTCATCAGGTATCTCCTGAAGAGAACGTTCATGGTAAATGCCTGTTTTCGCTCTCAGTAGTGCAGATTCATCAATATCAGTAGCAAAAATTCGGATTTTTGAAAGAGGTAAATATTTAGATAAGATCATCGCTAGTGTGTATGGCTCCTCTCCTGTTGAACAGGCAGCACTCCATAGCTTCAATGGCTCATTCTTCTGTAACAATGGAGGTAGTATTTCTTTTTCTAACACTTCCCACCTCTTTCGATTTCGGTAAAACTCAGAGACATTAATCGTCATACGATCTAAAAACTCAGCCAACAGCTTTTTGTCTTTAACCATCGCAAGATATAACTGGTTAAAAGATGTATACCCCTTTTTATCATAGAAAGCTTGGAGTCGCCTTTTCATTTGTGTTTCTTTATATTGAGCCAAATCAATACCCGTATATTGTTTAACCTTTTCAATAAATTGCTCATATTCATGTTCGTACATGAGGTGTACACCTCCCTTATAAAGCTACATTTTCTATCTAGTATAAAACAAAAGTGCAAATAATGTTGAAATTTTTTTGAATTGCCGTAAATAATTCGATCTACTTTATAAAAAGTATACAAAAGGTCAACGGAGAGTTTATCATTTTCTCTCTACTCTTGATAAAGCAGCTTAATGAATTGTCCTTAACGAATTTGCTCAGCTTTCTTTTTTCTCTTCATGGATGCGTTATTCCCTTTGGCACGCTATCTTTTTCGTTTTTTAATCCAGACGGATGCGTAATACCATTTTGCTACGCCATCTTTCTCTTTTTCACTCCAGATGGACGCGCTAATCCCTTCTCCTCAACTGTATATAAACACCAAAATTATTAGAGCCATTATTTAAGCAAAAAAACGCCTGGCAATTGCCAGACGTTTTTAGAGTGAATAGATTAGTTAGACCAATCGTTAATTAACTTTTTGTATTCGACAATCTGCTCTTCTTTAAAGAACAGACCGATTTCACGTTCTGCACTTTCTTTTGAGTCTGAACCATGAATAACATTCTTACCAACAGTTACTGCGAAATCGCCACGGATAGAGCCTGGTACAGCATCTTTAGGGTTAGTTGCACCCATCATTTGACGAGCTGTGGCAATCACATTTTCACCTTCCCAAACCATTGCAAAAACGGGTCCAGAAGTAATGAAGTCTACTAATTCACCAAAGAAAGGACGCTCTTTATGCTCTCCATAATGCTCTTCTGCAAGCTCAGTAGGAATACTCATTAACTTTGCGCCTTTTAGTTGGAAGCCTTTCTTTTCAAAACGAGAAACGATTTCTCCAATTAAATTACGTTGTACACCATCTGGTTTAACCATTAAAAAAGTTTGTTCCATTTTCAAACACTCCTCTTGCTCTATGTATTATTTATCATCCATAATCCATCAAAAATATTATCATTGTTTTGACAATTTAGCAACTTCCAATTGATAAAATGACAGTTTCGATTAAAACTTTCTTTTACCAATTGTTTTCGCAATATCTCGCAGTAAATTTTTTGCGCGGTTTTGTGGAAGCTCAGCAATCAATTTTAGCGCTTTTTCAAGGTATAATTCACTTAATGTTAGGCTACGATCAATCGCATCGGAATTTTTTATCAATTCTAATGCTCGCTCAATTTCTGCTTCTGTTGAATGGTCAGTTATTTTTACTAAATTGTCTTTAATAGCAGGTGTTTCCATAGCAAGTAATACAGGTAAAGTAATATTCCCTTGCTTCAAATCACCACCAGCAGGTTTCCCTAGCTCTTTTTCTGTCCCCACAAAATCAAGCACATCATCAATAATTTGATAACTCATTCCAATATAATAACCTATAAAATATAACTTTTTATGTAACTCATCCTCTACATCAGCTGCGATCGCTCCTAATTGACAGCTCGCTGCAATGAGGATAGCGGTTTTTCTTCTAATTCGACGTAAGTATTTTCGCAAATTTTGATTAAATTGAAATTTATCCTCAATCTGTTCAATTTCACCTAAACATAATTCCACAAGCGTATGAGCTAAAATTTGGTGCGCAATCGGCTTATTAATGTTAGAGAGAACATCCAGGGCTCTCGCAAAAATATAATCACCGGTATACATAGCAATCCGGTTATCCCACCTAGATTTAATTGTCGGCTGTCCGCGACGCAAATCTGCATCATCAATTACATCATCATGAACAAGTGACGCCATATGGATGAGTTCTAATGAAACTGCTACATTTTTTATGTTATTAATATCATAGTTGCCAAATTTACCACCAAGTAAAACAAATACTGGTCGTAATCTTTTTCCACCAGCCTGTAATAATGAAAGGGATGCCTCATGAAGCAAAGGCGATTCAGCCTGTATAGTGTCCTCTAATTCTTTTTCAATAATATTGATGTCAGCATTCAAAAAAGAATAGATCATCTTTAATTTCATATCGATACTCACCCAGCTTTAAATCCTTCATGCACATTCATACTTGTCAATGATGAATTACATTTCAGAACAAATTATTATTTATGTCCAATATGGACCGCCGCTACGCCACCAGTATATGGCTTATACTCAACATCACGAAAACCTGCTTTTTTAAACATTCCCGCTAATTCTTTTATACCAGGAAAATCTTTAGCAGATTCTTGTAACCATGAATATTCCTCATAGCTTTTTGCAAAGATTTTACCAAATGCCGGCATAATAAAACGGAAATAAAAACGGTAGCCTTGTTTAAAGCCAATCATTGTTGGTTGAGAAGTTTCTAAGCAAACAGCTATCCCACCAGGCTTCACTACACGATACATTTCCTTTAAGACTTGCATATAATCAGGAACATTCCGTAAGCCGAATCCGATTGTTACATAGTCAAAGCTATTATCAGGGTATGGTAATTCCATCGCGTTTCCATGGACTAATTCTATGTTCTTGATTGGGTGGTTGCTCACCTTCTCTTCACCAATCTTAAGCATATTTTTGCTAAAATCTAAACCAATGACTTCCCCATTTTCACCTACAGCTTCTGATAATGCTATCGTCCAATCGCCCGTTCCACAACAAATATCGAGCGCTTTTGCCCCAGGCTTTACATCCATTCGTTTCATCGTATCTTTCCGCCAGCGCAGGTGCTGTTGAAAACTAATGACTGAGTTCATCTTATCGTAATTACCATATATTTTTTCAAATACTTTATGCACACGTTCTTCTTTCGATTGTACCATGTATTTAACCTTCCTCTACAAATGATTGAACAGCTTCTTGTTGCTGGCTTTTCATCCATTTTAGTTTTTCTCTAAATAGCTCTGTATGTTCGCATTTATCAATGGATTGCTCAATTTCTTTAAAGGATAAGGAGACGTATTTATCACAAATATGAATAAGACTTTGTTTATTATTATGCAAAGTAAATGGTACACTTTGCTCTGTCTCAAATAATTTAGATAAAGCGTCAAATAAAATGGACGGTTTACCAGCTAAAAATTGCTTTTTCTCGAGTAACACTCTATTAATAAAAACAAGATTTGCTGCTAATTCACCAAGCTCACCTCTATTGTAAAAGTGAGTAATACGATCAAATAAAGAGGACTCCGTCTTTTTTAAAGACTCCATTAACGATTCTACAGTAACTCTGGCATGGCTATAAACAGAAACTTTATGTTCATTTACTTCCATAATTCCTTCAGCTAAAGTACGTATCATAAAAATATCATCTATTTCAGCTAAAATTTGGTAGTATAATCCACTATAATAAGTTCCTGCTAAAATGGTGAGCTGCCTTCCCTTTAGACGCTCTAATGGAAGAGGTTCATTTTGAACGCTTTCGTGTGTATCAAGGGCGATTTGCACAAGCATGGTCGTTATGATATATTTATCTGCTTTAGATTTCGGTATTTGCAGGTTATCGACAATAAACATGATTAAAAGAAGCTTGTCTTCGTCAATATATGGTTGTTGAATGATCTTTGACATATAAGGTTGACGCGTTTTTTTCTGAAGAACTTCCTTTAAGTTCATTAATCGTGTATTCATATCTTGTAGTTTGGCGTTCTTGTTTGCATTCATTATATATTCCCCCGATACGGGCAATCCTTATGATCGACATATGAACCAATCATTTACTAAAGATTATTTATAGTAGCACTTCCCTTTTACATTGCCCAAAAAGTGACTTAATTGTTCTCCCTTAGACATAAAAAAAGCCTCTCACTTTTATAAAATCATTGCGTCCATTCCTTTTTTAAAGCTTATTTAACTTGAATGGTAGAGCGCTTGACTTCAATGATAAGCCAGTGACAATTATATCATAAAACAAAGTGACTTGTTAGGGGAATATAAAGGAAAGGCATATAAATTCATGTCAATCGATCATACCTTTAAGCTTTCTTTTCACTTTCTACTTCTCCATATGCTGTTACGATGGACGCATGCCCCCGTATTTTAATAGCAGAAGTATGCTCTGTAAATTGAGCAATCATGACTTCTCCCTCATCTAATTTCTCCGAATGATGAAACCTCGTGTCTGAGCCTCTTGTTAAACCAATCACATTTACGCCATCTTCTTTTGCTTTAATGACGACATATTCATTGCCAGGATTTGTTCTCTCCATTTGAGTCACCTCTATCCTATTACCCTTTTATAAATGACAACACTTCTGCTCTTGTATTTCCATCTTCCGCAAAAACACCTCTAACCGCAGAGGTGACTGTTTTACTACCAGGTTTTTTCACACCACGCATGGTCATACACATATGTTCTGCCTCTACGACTACCATCACACCATGAGGATCTAATTTATGTAATATTGCATCTGCTACTGTAGCTGTAATGCGCTCTTGAAGTTGCGGTCTTCTTGCAACAGTTTCTACAGCCCTTGCTAACTTGCTTAATCCCGTCACCTTACCATTTCTAGGAATATAAGCAACATGCGCCTTCCCAAAGAATGGGACAAGATGATGTTCACACATTGAAAAGAATGGAATATCTTTTACAAGGACAAGTTCTTCATGGTCTTCACCAAAAACGGTTTCAAAATATTCTTCAGGGTCCTGGTGTATGCCCGAAAACACCTCTTCATACATTTTTGCTACTCTTTTTGGTGTATCTAATAACCCCTCTCGGTTCGGATCTTCTCCAATAGCGTCTAATATAAGCCTTACAGCTTCTTCAATTTGAGCGCGATTTACTTCTGACATTCAGCTACCTCCTATTACGGAACTATAAACTATTATCTTACATGCTAGCATAATTATTTCCTAACAGACAAAAAGTTATAGAAAAATAAAGGATAAACTTTCTTCCTTTTAGGATACTATTATATAAATGAACACAAGTACCGTCAAACTCCTATGATGGTTTTGAGAAAGAAATCTATATGTTAAGTACAAATAGTAGTAAAAAACATAGTTTTTTATAACTCATTCATAAAATGGTCATTCACTTGATATGGTGGAATGTGCATTGATTTTGTAAAGAGAATGAAGATCAAGAATCATTCATTTTGTTGTAAGTCAGTTATTGGGGTCTTCTTAATCATTTAACGAAGAGAAAAAAATCCGTAGTCTTTAGCCCCTTTACCTTTGTGGATTGCACTACTGTTGTATGGGACTAGGCAATGTTTGAAATTAATCGTAAATTTATAAGAAAAACCGCGAAAAAAATTCGCGGTTTTTCCTTAAGCAATTAATTATGTAATTAATTACTTTACTGCATCTTTAAGCGCTTTTCCTGGTTTGAAAGCAGGAACTTTGCTTGCAGCGATTTCGATTTCTTCGCCAGTTTGTGGGTTGCGGCCTTTACGTGCTGCACGTTCACGAACTTCAAAGTTACCAAAACCAATTAGTTGTACTTTATCACCATTTTTAAGTGCATCAAGCACTGTATCGAAAACAGCATCAACTGCTTTAGTAGCATCTTTCTTAGAAAGCTCGCTAGCTTCTGCAACTGCATTAATTAGTTCAGTTTTGTTCATTACTTTCACCTCCTCCCAAAAAATATCGTAAACCCAGTAAAATAAAGATTCCTTACATTCATTTGTAAACAAAATTACTGAATTCTATACGTTGTAACGCATTTTTGTTGAAGCAGAAACTTATCATATCTCAAAAAAAGAAGAATTTCAACTTTTTTGATGCAAAAAGCCTTATTTCATAAGGGTTCTTACCGTTACAACGTTAATTCTGCTTAAAAGATTATCATAATCAATTGAGCATATCAAGGATATTTCATGATTTGATGGCAATCTTTTCTTATTTGAAACAAATTTGTAATAAGGGGAGAGAAAACCCGTCAATCTAGGCTTAAAGCTTGACAAATTTGTAGAGATAAAAAATGTAAGCTCTTTCATTTTCATAGTGTAATTCTTTATAAAGAACAAACCAAAGTAACCATACTGTATTTTTATTCGTTTCTATGTTACGAAAGGTTGATTGGTCTTTTTATAGGGTAATTCAAATAAGACTTCTACCGAAATTCCACGCTTCTGTCATTTTAGATAATACTTTATTTATCAACAAAAGTATACTAATCCGTTTTATACTTTTATTACCCATAAAAAAAAGACAACTTTTCATCCGAATAGAATGAAAGTCGCCTTTTATTTCTACAAAATAATGGCAATGAGTCCCCCAGAGCCTTCGTTTATAATTCTTTCTAAAGTCTCTTTGAGTTTATATCTAGCATTCTCAGGCATCAATGATAACTTTGCTTGGATTCCTTCTCTAACAATCGAGCTAAGCGATCGACCAAAGATATCTGAATTCCAAATTGAAAGCGGATCATCTTCAAAGTCTTGCATTAAGTAACGAACTAATTCTTCACTTTGTTTCTCTGTTCCGATAATCGGAGAAAATTCAGATTCAACATCAACTTTGATCATATGAATCGACGGTGCAACAGCTTTCAAGCGTACACCGAACCTTGAGCCATGCCTTGTTATTTCAGGCTCATCTAAACTCATATCAGACAGTGATGGAGCTGCGATGCCATATCCTGTCTGTTTCACCATTCTAAGCGCATCTGAGATTTGATCATATTCTGATTTTGCATGGGCAAATTCTTGCATCAGTTCAAGAAGATGATCTTTACCACGTATTTCAACACCGACAATTTCTTTTAATACCTCATCATATAAATCATCAGGCGCATATAAATCAATTTCAGCGATCCCTTGACCCATTTCTATACCGGCTAAGCCCGCACGATCAATAAATTCGAAATCACTAAACTGATGTACAACACGATCAACATCTCTTAACCTCTTAATATCTTTGACAGTCTCTTTTACGGCTTCTTGATAACTCTCACGTAACCAATGATCTTCGTGAAGGACCATTACCCAACTTGGTAAGTTTACATTTACTTCTAAAACAGGGAATTCGTACAACGCTTCTCGCATCACGCTATATACATCAGATTCCCTCATTCCTTCTACACTCATAGCAAGTACAGGGATATCATATTTCTCTGATAGCTTCAAACGAAGGTCCTCAGTTGCCGGATGGTGTGGTTGCACACTATTGATGACCATAATAAATGGTTTTCCTACTTCTTTAAGCTCTTCAATTACTCTTTCTTCAGCCTCGATGTAGTTTGCACGAGGAATTTCTCCAATTGTACCATCGGTCGTAATGACGACACCAATTGTAGAGTGTTCTTGAATGACTTTTCTTGTACCGATTTCAGCAGCTTCGTGAAATGGAATCGGCTCCTCATACCAAGGAGTATTAATCATTCTTGGACCATTTTCATCCTCATATCCTTTTGCTCCTGGGACTGTATATCCAACACAATCGACAAGACGGATATTAACCTCCAATCCTTCATCCACATGGACATTAGCAGCTTGATTCGGCACAAACTTCGGTTCTGTAGTCATAATTGTTTTTCCTGCTGCACTTTGAGGGAGCTCATCCTGGGTACGTGCTCGATCAGCCTCATTGTCCATATTTGGGAGGACTGCTAGCTCCATGAATTTCTTAATAAATGTCGATTTTCCAGTACGGACTGCACCTACTACTCCAAAATAGATATCACCGCCTGTTCGTTCGGCAATATCTTTAAAAATATCTACCTTTTCCAAGTGATCCCCTCCTGAATCATGAGTTAGTGGGATAATATTATCCAATAATTTATATTTGTACACTATATATCTATGATGTTGTCCGATATGAATATGCCAACTTTTTAAAAAAATCCCCTTTCTCACTTTTTCTTTATGCAATCAATAGTTGCTTTTCATTATTGTATTAAAAGAGAAAAAAAACCCTCCCTCTACAATATATTTTGTAGAGAGAGGGTTATGACTAATTCACTAAAAATATTGGTTCATTCTTTTTTTCATCTATTGTATACGGTAATGAATAAGATGGTACAAAAGGTGAATCTTCGACTAAATGGAAGCGTATATCATTGTTTTCAGCTTTAATATCCCCAGCCTCCATTAATTGCATTAAGTCGGTACGATAATCAACGAATACTTCTCCGTCGGTTGTCACCACATACGATAGTTCGTTACCACTAAACGGGCTAACAGCTTTCGGTTCATCATTATAACCGATTTTAGAGAAATCTAATGAGTATACATTTTCACCGATATTATCCTTATATGGTGGATATCCTTCCATGCGAATTCGGAGAGTAATATCTCTTATTTCATCAGCAATACGTAAATCAGACAATTTCACTTTCGGATCATCTTCAACATCAATCAGTACATATTGAAAAACGCCTCCAGATTCAAATGCATTGCTAGGATACTCAGCCATGTATTTTGGTACAAGTTTCTTAAAATCAATTGGATATTTTTGAAAAAGCGGTGTATCTTCTTCGGTCGTTTTTATAGGTAATAGACCACCTGTCTCATCTTGATATTGCTTGATGGCTGTTTGTACGCGATTAATTTCATCCTCGTAAGGAATTTGATTTTTTGCTCTTTCTTCTTCTGGGTACATACATCCAGATAAAAGAAGGGTAATGAGTATAAATAAGCTAGTTACATAGCTCTTTTTTTTCATATACATCAACCTTTAATTATGTATTTTCAGGGAGAAACCCCTTGCGATGTTCTATTCTGAAACGGGACCGCTAAATACGACTAGAAAAATAATGAGACCACTTACTACCATAAAACTATAGGCAAATAGAGCAGTTACCCCTTTCAATACCCCATTTTTCAACTTAAAACGACTTAAATAAATAAGTAAGATAGCAATAAACATAAAGCCCATTGAAGCAAGGGCAATCCACATTTTCATTAAACCAGGTGACATCTCATTCACTCCTTTTTCCGAATTGTATTATACCATACAGTTCGTTCGCTTTGACAGCATTATCAGATAATTTTATGTATTGCAGTAAAAGGCAAGCAATTATTGGACTACTCTAATATTCTCAATATCCATTTTAGGAATCCCCTAATTGACTTCTTATTCTCCATATTAAATGAATTGTAACATAGCAAGTAAAGTACAAAAAAATAACCGAGGAATAAGAAGGGGCTTCCTTATCCTCGGCAAATGACTAAAATACCCTATTCACCCTGTTCATTTTACCAGTTTGCTTCAAAGGCATTGTATGCAGAGGATAAGCCGCCCGTCTCCTCATATGCCTATATTTTTATAAACAGCACCAAATTATTAGTTAATCCTGATTTTGAGCCATAAAAATATCCGCAATATCTTCCATTTCATTTGTTTTTGTACGTGCCATTAGACGGTCAACTCCATCTTTAGCATCGATATCATTAAATAAAATGTCATATAGAACAGATGTTATGGGCATTTGCACATCGTATTTCTCTGCTAATTGATAGGCTGCTCTTGTTGTTCGAACGCCTTCAACAACCATACCCATATTTTCTAATACTTCGTCTAAGTTTTTGCCTTTGCCTAGAAGATTCCCTGCACGCCAGTTTCTCGAATGAGTACTTGTACAAGTCACAATTAAATCACCTATGCCAGCTAGACCTGAGAAAGTTAGCGGACTTGCGCCCATTTTTACACCTAGTCTTGTGATTTCTGCTAATCCTCTAGTTACTAGCGCAGCTTTAGCATTATCTCCATAACCAAGTCCATCTGAAATGCCAGCTGCTAATGCAATAATATTTTTTAAAGCGCCACCAATTTCAACGCCAACAATATCTGGATTAGTGTATACTCTAAAGTTTTGATTAATAAATAAATCTTGGACTTTTTCAGCTGCCTTCATATTTTTAGAGGAGACAGCTACAGTTGTCGGGTGGCGCAAACTAACTTCTTCTGCATGACTAGGCCCTGATAGTACAACCACATCTTTTAAAAGGGCTGTAGGTGTCACTTCTTCAATCATTTCGGAAATTCTTTTTGAAGTATCTGGTTCAATCCCTTTACTCACATGGACGATGGTCAACGGTTCTTTTCTCACTTCAGCTATGCTCTGTAAAACTTCTCTAATCGCTTTCGTAGGTACAGCTAAAATGATTGTTTCGATACCTTCTAATACTTGATCAAGCTTTGTATAACCTACAATATTTTTTGGTAAAGTAATCGCAGGTAAATATGCTTCATTTGTATGGTTCTCATTAATTTCTTTGATTTGTTTTTCCTTGTGACCCCATAAACGCACTTCATGGTCATTATCTGCCAGCACCATCGCAAGGGCTGTACCCCAACTTCCGGCACCAATAACAGCTATTTTATCTTTTTGACTCATCTTGCATTCACCTCATTTCAATTCATTTCGCCTATTTAAAAGAAGGAAAGGAACCGCCAATCTGAGAAAAACATTAGTCGAGCGGATGAATAGTCATTTTTTTACCTTTACTAATTGGCATATACTAAAGAACCGGTGGTCCCATAAAGCTAGAAACATAATTATGTAAGAGACAGCTTATTATGAAATGATGAGTCATCAAATCATACAGCTGTCCGCTTTTACTATGCTAATAGTGAATAGTTTATTTTCGTTCTCTTGCAATAATTTTAATTGGCGTCCCTTCAAATCCAAAAGCATCTCTAATTCTGTTTTCAAGAAATCTTTCATAAGAGAAATGTAGAAGCTCAGGATCATTAACAAACACAACGAAGGTCGGCGGTTTGATTGCTACTTGGGTAGCATAGTATATTCGCAGCCTTCTTCCCTTATCTGTTGGTGTTGGGTTCATAGCTACTGCATCCATTATAACATCATTTAAAACATTTGTTTCCACGCGCATCATATGATTTTCACTAGCAATGTTCACCATTGGAATCAATGTATGAATTCTTTTCTTTGTCAATGCTGATAGAAAAACAATCGGTGCGTAATCAAGGAATTGGAAATGATCCCTAATATTTTGTTCGAACTTCTTCATCGTTTTCTCATCTTTTTCAACAGCATCCCATTTATTCACAACAATAATGACAGCCCTACCAGCTTCATGTGCATAGCCTGCAATTCGCTTATCTTGTTCAATGATTCCTTCTTCTCCATCTAGTACAATGAGAACCACGTCAGAACGTTCAATGGCCCTTAAAGCACGTAACACACTATATTTCTCAGTTGTTTCGTACACTTTACCTTTTTTCCGCATACCCGCTGTATCTATAATGACATACTCATCACCATTATACTTAAGCTGTGAGTCAATCGCATCTCTTGTCGTTCCAGCTACATTAGAAACAATAACGCGATCTTCTCCTAGAATAGCATTTACTAAAGATGATTTCCCCACATTTGGTCGGCCTATAAGCGAGAACTTTATGACATCATCATCGTATTGATTTTCCTCATGATTAGGGAAGCTTTTAGCTGCCTCATCTAATAAATCACCCAAACCTAAACCATGTGATCCTGAGATTGGAAACGGTTCACCAAAGCCCAGGGAATAAAAGTCATAAATCATTTGTCTCATTTCTGGATTATCAATTTTATTGACCCCAAGAACAACAGGCTTTTTTGCTTTATACAAAATTTTCGCTACTTCTTCATCCGCAGATGTCACACCTTCACGACCGTTTACTAAGAAAACGATCACATCAGCCTCGTCGATAGCGATTTCAGCTTGTTGACGAATTTGTTCTAAAAAGGGCTCGTCCCCAATATCTATGCCACCTGTATCAATAATATTAAAGTCATGAGTTAACCATTCTGCAGAACTATAAATGCGATCTCTTGTAACGCCAGGAATATCTTCAACGATTGAAATTCGTTCACCAACAATTCTGTTAAAAATAGTAGATTTTCCTACGTTTGGACGTCCGACAATTGCCAGTACTGGTTTTGTCACGAACATCACCCCTCAATTTCATTAAAATACTTGCTTATATTAATTTAATGTAAGCAAATTTGATTTAAAAGAAACCCTTCAACTAATGAAGGGTTCAACTATAATATATTACCAAACAGCCACCTTCCTTACAAGAAGAAGCTGCATATTCATGATTAATGGCGGACAATCACGTACATTTCTTCAGTCAGCATATGAGCGATTCCGTCTAAAATAGCTTCTAAATTTGTAGCAATCACTTCCATTTCTTTTTTATCCTCACAATGAAACACTGCTGCACCACTAGGGACTTTCTTTGGGTTTGTTGTTATAACTGCAAGTACAAATTTATTGATTTCCATCATTTATCCCTCCCTATTATTTTGGCACATGCATTTCTTTTGGCATTTTTATTGCATTTTCCAGGGTTGGTACACCACCAATTACTTTAATTGCTTTTTCAACTGTTCTTTCCTGTGGAAGGATGAATACCCCTACTCGCCCATCATCTAAATCCCGTTTAGCTAATGGCACAAGTGCTGGGGCACCAGAATCCGTCACGACCCCTAGAGCCGTTGAAACATCATGTAATATCGCTTGTCTTTGCCCTAAATTTGCAATTGTCGTATTTACATTAAAATTTTTCGGAACCAGAATAAAACCCATCCCATACTTTAAAATTTCTTCTTGTCTTTCCGGAAGTCCAATGTTCATAATATAAATGTTGTCAACATATAATCCGGCTCCGTCGAAATGCGGCTTCACATATTTGATTTCCACAATATCTGATAACTTACCACCACTCATCATTACTTTTGATAACACGACGGCAATAGCAGCAGCGATAATTGCTACCCAAAGATTAAATAAGAGGTAAAATAATGTAGTAATAAGAGATGTAAACATGACTAAATAATTCCTGCTTTCAAAGGCAATAGCAATTCCTTCTATATAAGTCCTACCCCGTGGAACCATTTCATAACTATCTAACTCAGTTAACGTATTTCTTTCCATATTCCTAACCTCACGGAACTGTGAAGCAGCCACGGTTAAGAAGGTGATCGCAGTAAAATCCTCCTCCATGATCGACGGGATGGCCACACTGCCTAATCCAGCAGCAATAAAACCTAAAGCAATATGAATAATCTTCCCATGTAGATAGGTTGGGTACTGTCGATAATCTGTTCTTAACATATAAATCCTTGTTAATGTGCCAACAATTACACCTAAAACAACTGGATAGATATATTCATTCATGATAATTTTGCTTCTCCTTTACTAATGGATTTAAGTTTCTTTCTAGGTAAGCAGCCAAATATTCAATCATATTCCATCCAGAAACAACTACAAATGCCATACTTAGGACATCAAGAAAACGAAAAGATCCAATTTGGAAAGGAAATCCATACTTTTGAATAATAAGGGCAAATATTACCTCCCCGTTTAATGCAGCAAATATTAATATACAAATACGGCTTAACGCTTGCTTATGAAGAAGTATGACTAAACACGCTAACATACCGGCTAACATCCAGTCACGGTTAAAAACAACCCAGATTGGATCAAACATCTCAAAGCAGAGAAAAGCACAGTAAGCAAATGAGACAATGAGCATACATGTAACCAAATAGAGAGGATGACCACATTGCGATTTTACAAAGAGAAAACTAGCGGCAATGTAGAGAAGGAAGAAACTCACACCAATTTCTGTCGTTCCAATTGAAAAATGATAAGGCGTAATGATAATAAGCAATAATAGTGCGAATGACGCTAAATAACGGTATGTATTTGCTTTACTTACGAAAAATGTGACAATAATCCAAAGTGACCAACCAATCCAATAAAAGAAAAGACCTTCCAAATAAATACACCTCCTACTATCCCCATTATGGGTAGAAAATATGTAGTTTAATCTATTTGAATAAAAAATGTCTGATTTCTTATCTTAATAATTAGGAGGTGTAGATATGGGAAAAGATCGTCAGGAAAAAAAACTAAAAAGCAGTAAGAGAGTAGAATCAGATCGTGACCAAAGTATTCAGTACGACGGGGCAACAACAATGCAAAGTCCAGACAATGCACGCAAATTAAATAATAATAAATAACTTAAAAGAATTGTGTAAACCTCTTAGTAACGGGATTACTCTTTATTTAACTGTTTTACTTTAAATATTTTTGTCCTATTCGCGTGTTAGCGCGACTTTTGTTTCGTATTCAGTCAACAAAGTCGCGCTCTTCTTTTTATGACTTTTATTAATTATATAGTTTAAAAATCAATAGTTTTTAACGTAATAAAAGAGACTACCTTTGTAAGCAGTCTCTTATTTTAAAGATTATTTTGCATGAATCATTCTTGTACTGTATGTATGTGTATTAATTTGTCGCTGTTGCAGCCACTCAAGTACTTCTCCCTTAAAAATCAGGGGGGCAAGTTGTAATTCGTTAAGATTGCTTGCACCTATAGCTGTCATAATTATTTTTAATTCTTCATGAAGGGAAGTAACTTCTTTTACTACTGCTTCATAACCAGAATCCACTAATATCTTCAAGAAGTACCCTGCCATTCCTACACCGTTAGCACCAAGCGCAATAGCCTTTGCAATATCCATACTTGTCTGAATTCCACCAGATGCAAGTATCGTTATATCACTATTATGTGATTGTGCTTCGACAATTGAAGTAGCAGTTGGAATCCCCCATCCATCAAAGAATGACAGTACCCTCTCTCTTCGTTCGTTTTCGATTTTAGAGAAATTAGTGCCACCATAACCACCGACATCTACGATATTAACGCCAACACCTTTTAGCTTTTCTACAGCTTCGCGACTCATACCGAATCCTACTTCTTTAACGATAATTGGCACATCTAAGTGATTTACAATCTTTTCGATACGCATGAGGGCATGCGAAAAATCACGATCTCCCTCTGGCATCGTTAACTCTTGGACGACATTTACATGAATTTGTAATGCGTCTGCTTGTATCATCTCTACAGCATCTTTTGCTTGGTTTACCGTGGCTTCGCTACCTAAATTGGCAAATATCAATCCATCTGGATTTTCTTTCCTTACAATTTCATACGAAAAGCGTTCTTCTGAATTTTTTATTGCTGCCATCTGCGAGCCTACTGCCATCCCTACCCCTGTCTCTTTAGCCACCCGCGCGAGCAGGCGATTAATTTCAAGTGTCTTTGCACCACCGCCACCGGTCATTGCATTGATAAAAATAGGCGAACTGAGTTGTAGTTCGCCTATTTTCGTTCCCAAATGAATCTTTGAGAGAGATGTGTTAGGTAAGCTTTGATGTACAAAAGAAACACAATCAAATCCAGCGTTATTCGTTTGACCAGTTGTTAGCGCATATTGAATATGATCCCATTTTCTCTTTGCTCTCGTCACTATACTACCACCATTATTTATTTAATTTCTTTAACTGTTCACCAATCATTTCACCTAATTGGAACCCCTTAGACTCTTCAGGCAGTTCATAATCAGTTGGTTCTTCTTCTTTTTCAACAAGATCTTTAATACTTAGAGAAAGTCTTTCATCGCCTTCATTCACATCAAGGACTTTCACTTGTACTGCTTGACCTTCTTTTAATACTTCGTGCGGAGTGGCAATATGTTTATGTGCAATTTGAGAAATATGAACAAGCCCTTCCACTCCAGGGAATACTTCTACGAAAGCACCATAAGATACAAGTCTTTTCACTGTGCCTTCTAACACACTACCTTTAGGAGCTTTTTCAGCAATACCATCCCAAGGACCAGGCAAAGTATCTTTAATAGATAGTGAAATTCGTTCATTATCCTTATCTACACTTAGTACTTTTACTTTGACAGATTGACCTTCTGTAACAACATCTGAAGGCTTAGCAACATGCTCATAAGAAAGTTGTGAAATATGGACTAAACCATCAACACCACCGATATCAACAAAAGCACCGAAATCTGTAATACGTTGTACAGTTCCATCAATCACGCTTCCAGCTTCAAGCGATCCAAGTAACTCTTTCTTTTGTTTTCCTTGCTCCTCTTCAACAACTACACGATGAGAAAGAATTAAACGATTTTTATCTTTATCTAACTCTACAATTTTAAAAGCTAATGTTTGACCTTTATAATCTGAGAAATCTTCAACAAAATGTGCTTCAACTAAAGAAGCTGGTACAAATCCGCGAACTCCAAGGTCAACGACTAATCCGCCTTTAACAACATCTTTGATTTCAGCATCAAAAACTTCACCGTCATTAAATTTTTGCTCTAGTTGTTCCCAAGACTTTTCAGCATCTACTTTGCGCTTTGATAGTACAAGCGCTTCTTCTTCTACTTTTAACACTTCTAATTGTAGTTCATCACCTTCTGCAACAGCATCGCTAGCTGTTTCTACATGAAGACTTGATAGTTCACTAATTGGAATAATACCATCTAATTTGCTATTTTCGATATCGACAATCACTTGCTTCTCTTCTACTTTTGTCACTTTACCATTTACTTTATCGCCAACTTCAAAATTTGCTACTTCAATTTCATTCATTTCTTCTGACATATGTATTCCTCCTTAATCCAATGGCTAATTTCATTTTCCACTTATAAAATGCAATCTTACAAAGTGTAAATTGCACTAAATAAACTAGAGTTGTAAAACCACTTTGATCCTGAAATATAAAATGCCTTTTTATAAACTTCTTACAAATAGCACCTTTTGTCAAGTAAGAAGGTTTAGCGATTCTGTTCGATTAATTTTTTGATTTCATTCATAATGATATCCGTTGTTTCTTCTGCATTGACTTTGTTTGCACGGATTTCATCCATTGGGATAGGCTTTCCGTAGACGACTTTTAATTTCTTAAAAGGCTTATACGGGCCAATGATGGCACAAGGTACGACTGCAGCATTAGAACGAAGAGCAAAGAACCCTGCACCGGCAAGACCTTTACCAACTTCTCCGGTTTTACTCCTCGTCCCTTCTGGAAATAAACCTAAAACATGCCCTTCTTTAAGAACCTTCAACCCTTTTCTCAATGCTTCACGATCACTCATTCCTCTTTTTACAGAAAAAGCATTCAGATGTGGTAATAACTTCCCTAAAATTGGCACGTTAAACAACTCTTCTTTTGCCATAAAGTGAATGTCTCTTGGCGCTGTTATCCCTACAATTGGTGGATCCAGGTTATCAATATGATTGCAACATAAAAGGACGCCACCTTCTGCTGGGACATTCTCCCTACCTTTAACATCCATGCGATAAACGGGCTTTAATAAGCCGTATACTAAAGAGCGTGCAAATGTATATACACTCATATTATTGAATCCTTTCCTCAACCAACTTCATAATTCTATCAACAACTTCGTGAATGCTTAGTGATGTTGTATCCAATTCTACTGCATCCTCAGCTTTTTTGAGTGGTGCAACTTCCCTTTCCGAATCTAACTTATCTCTTTTAGCAATTTCCTCTTTTAAAAGAGCTAAATCTGAAGGAAAACCCTTTTCTAAGTTTTCAGCATGGCGCCGTGCTGCTCGTTCATCCACTGATGCTAAAAGAAACACTTTTACCTCTGCATCAGGTAAAACATGTGTACCAATATCACGGCCATCCATCACTACACCACCTTCTTGACCGAAGCGTTGTTGACGGGCAACCATTTCTTCTCTTACCTGCTTATGTTTAGAAACCGTAGACACTGAATTAGTTACTTCAGCTGTTCTAATTTCCGTAGAAACATCTATCCCATCTAAAAGAATACGTTGGCCTGATTCTCCAGGATTTAAGACAATCTCTGTCTCTTTTAACAAAGGAATTAATGATTCTTCATCATTTATATCTATTTCTGACTGCAACGCTTTAAATGTTAACGCGCGATACATCGCCCCTGTATCTATATAAATATAATGAAGCTTCTCAGCTATAATCTTAGCAACTGTACTTTTCCCCGCTGCTGCAGGTCCATCGATGGCAATTGATATTTTATTCATAAACCCTCCTGAAATACCTATACAAATATATTCTTTACGTTTTATATTCTATCATAAATTCACTTAATTAGTTGTAATGATTATGTGTTATTAATAATCCCCTCCCCTAATAGGGAGTCTTTTTATTAGTTAAAATAATACGATAATTTTTAAAAAATAAGAAGAAACACTAAAAAAGGATGTTCTCAGGAAGAACAATCCAAAAGGTCTGTAAAGCTATTATTTCTATTGGCCTGATTTTCATCATAAAATCAAGTTAAGGCCTCTTTATGTAGAATACCTCCTCATCATTGTTTTCTAAATGATGATTCACTCCTTCATATCTTGTCACTTCATTAAAATGCGGAAATAGGTGTAAATAATGAAAAACGGTTTGAAATAATAGTAACAACCCAAGATGAAAAATGATTAATAGTATGAGCGTGCGTTCGAATACTTTCATCCTCCCACCTCCATTAATCATTATGGAGACACAAAAGAGATTTTATGCTGTTCTGCTTAAGATTGTTTACTTTTCTTCATATGAAGTAACTGTTGTTCGAAGCAAAACCTCATCATTGCTTGTCTATCTTCTGCATTTATTTGTGGAAATCTAAATGATATAACGAGACGCCCATCTGCTAATGCCTCTTTCCTTACATATTCTGACGCTAAAACAAAGGAACGCTTTTTACCTTCTATCACAAGTGTAAAACGCAATAAATAGGGCGATGGTTTATACAAATAGGTAAAATTATTAACAACTACAGCTATTCCCCCTGCACTTATATTTCTACTTATCCCTATAATAGAGTGAGACATCCCTTCACCTACGGGTTGAATTTCAACAGATTCATTGAAATCAACTCTAACATACTCCCTCATTTGTTCCTTCTCATGAGTAAATTCTTTTGCATAAGCAATTTTCAATAATGGTGTGGACTGCATCATTCGACCGACCACTCTTCCAGAGAAGAAAAACATTTTCCCATTTGCATTGTAAGCAACACACTTAATTCTTCTTCCATCTACTAAGTACATTTTCCGATTCGTTTGTAAACAAACGGGATAATGAATATGTAATATATCCTCTTTAATTTCAGCAATTCTAGATATGTACTTGCCCTCACTTGATAGATAATGTTCTATATACAATTGATCACCTGGTGACAATGTATTCCCTCCTAATCTTTTCTACTTTTCCTTATTTTATCACTTAACTGTTACAAAAGAACTATATTTTTATTTGAATGAGATGAGAATTATTAACATCATGGTATAATCACATTACTCTATTTAGTCCTAATTTTTTTCTACATTTATATTTCATCTTCATGTCTTTATTTAGCCAATGATTTCCATAAAAAAAAACAAAAAGAACCCTTTTCGGGTCCTTATTTGCCTTATACCACATCTTCATAAATTGGTTCTGCATTTTGCAATTTTTCTACTTTTTCTTCTCTTCCATTTTCACTATTAATATAGATGCGATACGTGTCTTCACCTAATGTCCCAGTAAATTCATAACAAAGTACTTCTTCATTACTATCATTCAATATAATCGCTAACCGATCATCCATAATTTTTAGTTGACTATTGATTTTTTCTCTTGCTTCCTCTTTTGCTAACACAGCTTGAGGAATATCTCGCTTATGATGGGATTTCAAATAATCCTCTGCTGAAAATCCTAAAATTTGCCCATTATCTAATGCTACTTTCATCTTAATTGAATCTGGGTAAATTCTTACATCGTCCTGTTTAGACACAAATGTAAACACGCCCATTTGATCATATTGCACACTTTCAAATAGATCAAGATCTTCAAATTCATTATCTTTTAAAAATTTCACTGCTGATTGATGAGCATCTTCCAGACTAATTTTTTGTTGTTTTACATCTCTTGCCGTGATAAGCCAAATAGGATAACCGCCCTTTTTAGTAATATCTAAATTGGTTTCTATACTTTCTTTAGGAGACCTTAGTGATACACTAAAAAATCCATAATCCGATCCTTCGCCATTTTCTGCCACGGTTGCTTTAACATCATCAGGGGATTGCGCATATTTCTTCGCTTCTGATACAGCTTCCTTTTTAGATATTTCTTTTCCTTCTAAGTATTGATAGTTCTCATCTTTCTTTTGCATATTTACAAATGCCGGACCTAAATCCGTTTCATCGTATCCCTCAACTGTTTTTTCGACGGTTTGAAAGCCGTCTATAATTGTATTATCTGCTGCTTCATTATTTGTAGCAAGCGCTGTTTCTACATCCATCCATCTTAAGTCATTTTTGACGACCATATGCTGCACATTCCGTAATTCTGATTGAATATCTGCTGCCTGCTTGTATAATCCTTGTAGAGACTGATATTCTTCATCAGTCAATGGGTCTTTATCCAAGTCTCTAATCGCTGTCTTATAACTAAACTCACCAATTTGTGCTAAAAATTCTTCCGTCTTATTAAATGGTAAAAGTGATAGTGGCAGCTGACCTACATCTGAATGTGCTTGAGAGGTAATTCTCCAAACATCCGCAAGCGCAGGAGACAGTGAACTTCTAGAATTCATTGCCAAAGTAGATCCAATTTTATCATGTAATACATCGATTTCATAAGTGAGTTCATGAAATGCACGTTGATAATTGTTTTCTGCGTTAATTAATATCGCATTTTTCTCACGATGTTCTTGATAACCCCAGACAGCAGTTCCGATAACACCAACTGAAAGAACAGTTATGAGTATTCCTTTTAACACGTGACTTCACTCCTTATTTACAGAAAATATGTTGTCCAATTTTTTTAATTTGTGGTCTTGTCCAAATCCAAGGACTTGTTGCAGTATCTGGATTAAAGTAATAAAGGGCATCTCCACTCGGATCCCAGCCATTAATTGCATCTATCACTGCTTCCCTCGCTGTTTCATTAGGTGTTAGCCAAATTTGCCCATCTGCAACAGCCGTAAATGCTCTTGGTTCAAAGATCACACCATAAACCGTATCTGGAAAAGACGCACTTTCTACTCGGTTCAATATTACTGCCGCTACCGCTACTTGCCCTATATAAGGTTCGCCACGCGCCTCACCGTACACCGCATTTGCCATCATTTGTATGTCGTTTTCCGAGAATCCACTAGGAACATTTGCCGAAGTTGTACCACCGGAATTACCACTTGATGCATTACCATCATTTTGATTTGATCCACTATTATTAGCAGGTGCTTGTTGACTTAAATCCGTTCCGCCATAATGTGTAAATGAATTCCCTTGATTAATTTGATTCTTCACATATTGCTCATCATAATTTGACGCACTCACCAACTTTTCCTTCGTACCAGAACCAGCAAGCCCATCTATATCCAAGCCAAATTCATATTGAAAATTGCGTAATGCCCAATATGTGCCCCAACCGAAGACCCCATCGATTTTACCATTATAGAATCCTAAATATTGCAATCTTGCTTGTAGCTCAATGACATCATCGCCTATCGCTCCTTGTCTAATCACTTGATTCGAAAAAGCATTTGCCGACTTATCCAATTCAGCCATTGGAATAGTGGTCGCTATAAGCAGTAGTATTAGCATCACTTTAGTAAACATCAATAGTTGTTTCATCGTACTAACCTCCAAAAATACATCTTTTCATCTGTTAAACAATCAGGTAACCTAATATGGCGTTTTGCAGGTAAAAAATGATGGCTGTAACAGTTATTCCTCGATCTCTCTTTTTCACGTTTACTAATCAGCGAGGAAGCTAACAATACATCTATTTTTTGGTTCCAATTGGCTTTTTATACAAATTCAATGAGAAAATCATTTGGATAAATATAGCATTTACAGGGTGGCCATCAAATAGAGGCTCGTACGCTTGAAATTTAACGATTTTTATAAAAAATTCAACTTCTATGTTAGATGTTCTGATTACTTATTTTTCCTTTAGAAGGCATCCGTTAGCCGGAGGAAGCTTGGTGATTTGACAAAAAGAAAAGAAGGCGGATTTGAGTTTACTCAAATCCGCCTTCTTACTTTATCTGAAC
Source organism: Cytobacillus sp. OWB-43 (assembly GCF_034651445.1). Lineage (NCBI taxonomy): Bacteria > Bacillati > Bacillota > Bacilli > Caryophanales > Bacillaceae > Cytobacillus > Cytobacillus sp. OWB-43. The sequence continues at coordinate 1,522,263 of NZ_JAYEFF010000001.1, forward strand.
TGAAACTCATTACTTATAGCCTCTTTTAACCTATGTTAACCATAATTTGTTCTTGTATCTTCTAATGATTGATTATATTTAGCACTTAGTATTCTCGCTTGTTTGGCTTTCTTTAGCCCCATCCACCAAAGAAAGATCATAAATGGAACAATAAACAGCAGCCAATTTTCTAATGTTAACAAAATATAATCATATGTTCCATGCAAAAGGAAAGGAGTTGCTAGAGATAAGCATAGCCATTTCCCTCTAGATTTTTTCGAAAACTTTCCTTTTCCTAAATAATAGCCCATAATTACACCAAAAAGTGCATGACTAGAAACCGGGAATAATGCACGACCTAGCGCATGCTCTATTCCGAGTGTCAATAAATAAAAGATATTCTCCAATGTAGCAAACCCAAGTGATACTGCTGCGCCATAAACAATGCCGTCATACGGTTCATCAAAGTGCACATGGGGGTAAATAATAATAAGGAGGATAAACCACTTAAAAAATTCCTCAAGCATACTAGAAGAAAGAAAAGCAGAAACAAAATGAGAAGTAAACACTTGTTCTACTTCAAATACATATTGGATAAACATTATGGGAAACACAAGAAGTGCCCCAAATAAAAAGGTTCTAAAAACCATCGAAAAGGGCTCAGTCTCATATTGATCTTTTAAATAAAAGTAACTTAATAATGCCAAGCCAGGAGCAATGGCAGCAGATATTAATCCCAGCATGGGCTGTTCCTCTTTTCAAAGCTTTTCTTTAATCGTATCATGTATAGGTAAGATTGAAAATAAATTTACCAAAATAATTACATATTAAATGGAGGTACCAAGTTGGATAAAAAGAAAATACTCCTAATTCATACAGGTGGGACCATTTCAATGAGTGAGGATGTTGAAACAGGTGCAGTATTAACAAATGAAGAAAACCCATTAACAAGACAAACAAAAGAGTTAAATGAGCTTGCGCACTTGATTGTCGAAGAACCATTTCAATTACCCTCTCCCCATATTACGCAAAAGGAAATGCTTATATTACGAAACTTAATTCATTCTTACAAGGATAAGGTATCTGGTGTTGTCATTACACATGGTACTGATACATTGGAAGAAACTGCCTATTTTCTTGACTTAACAGTAAAGGGTTCTTTGCCGATCGTTGTGACTGGGGCTATGCGCTCTAGTAATGAAATTGGCTCAGATGGGTTATATAATCTGATTTCTTCTATTCGTGTTGCCATTTGCGATGAAGCGGATGGAAAGGGCGTTTTAGTAGTGCTGAATGATGAAATTCACACAGCTGAAAATGTGACAAAGACACATACTAGCAACGTCTCGACCTTTCAAAGTCCTCAATATGGACCCATAGGTATAGTCACAAAAAGGGGTGTACTTTTTCATCACCTCCCTGTTCAACATGCACATTTCGAAATCGAACAAGCAGATAAACAAGTGATGCTTATTAAAGCTCATGCCGGCATGGACTCTACCCTATTAGGAGCAATTGCACAAACTACATGCGATGGATTGGTGATTGAAGCGCTTGGACAAGGAAACCTTCCTCCAGCCATGCTTCCTGGTATAAAAGATTTACTTGCTAGAAAGATTCCCATTATTATCGTATCAAGATGCTTTAATGGCATTGCCCAAGATGTTTATGGTTATCCTGGAGGGGGCAAAGAATTAAAAGAGCTTGGCCTCATTTTTTCTAATGGATTAAATGGGCAAAAAGCTCGTATTAAACTATTAATCGCTTTGGAAAGCAGGATGCCCTTCGAAAAACTTGAAGAAATGTTTCAACTATAAATGTTTGATTTACTGACTTTCTTTATTCCATCTATTAGATGGGAAGTCTACTGAGTTGATCGCTCACTCCTTTGGCAGTTTATGAAGATCATAATGATAGTACGCCACAAAATTTCAACATATGGAAAAATCATCCTAGACAAAAGGCAAAAAATATTGACAAAGTGATGCAACATCATTTGAAAACCCGAACAAAGCAAAGCACCATTAAAGAGTGTTTTGCATAAAGTTCGGGTTTACTTAAGCTCATATTCTCGTCTGAACTTGTTTGATTATTGTTCTTTCTCTTTAATCGCTTTGGCAATCATTTCTCCATGATGCCTACCATTCTCGATAAATATTTCATTGGCATTATTACCCGCAGCAATCACGCCAGCAATATATATACCTTCTACATTGGTCTCCATTGTTTCAGGATGATGTTCAGGTTTTCCGGTCTCTTCGTCTTTTTTAATGCCTATTGATTGTAAAAATGGATGATCTGGATGATAACCAGTCATGGCAAAGACAAAATCATTCGCGATTTCCTTAATTTTCCCTTCTTTCTCATAGACAACAGAAGTTGCTCTTATTTCCTGGACATTCGCATTAAATTCCATTTGAATATTCTCATGGCGAACAAGTGAATCAAACTGCGGTAAAATCCACGGCTTAACGCTTTTTGAATATTCATCGCCCCGATAGAGAACCGTCACATTTGCCCCAGCCTTTTCTAATTCAATGGCCGCATCAACACTGGAGTTTTTCCCACCAATAACAACAACATCTTTATTAAAAAACGGATGGGCTTCTTTAAAGTAATGAAAGACTTTATCTAAATCTTCACCAGGGACCCCCATATAATTTGGTTGATCATAATACCCAGTTGCAACAATAACATAAGAGGATTGATATTCCGCTTTATCTGTTTGCACAGAGAAGTCATTATCTTTTTTCTTTATGATGCTTTCAACCTTTTCATATGCATTGACATTGATTGCTTTCCGTTTAACCACTTCTCTATAATAGGTAAGTGCTTGATTTCTATTGGGTTTATGTTCAACCGTTACAAACGGTATATTACCAATTTCTAATTTTTGACTGGAACTAAAGAAAGTTTGATGAGTCGGGTAACGATAAATGGCATTAACAATGTTTCCCTTCTCAATGACTAAAACATCTTTCCCTAACTCTTTTAAACAAATGGCTGCGGCTAATCCACATGGTCCACCACCAACCACAATCGCATCTTTTTTATTCATGATGATCCACCTCTTGGACTGACCCGTATGATATTTTATATATGTAGAATTGAAAAAAATCTCCTAATGTATATAATAGGAGATTTTTTACCTTCTTTCAAATGTAAGAAATTGCGAAAATTAAATCCAACCTCTAAATCTTGATGCTTCAGCCATTTTACGTACACCAACCATATACGCAGCTAAGCGCATATCTACTCTACGTGTTTGAGCGGTTTCATAAATATTATTGAATGATTTCACTAGAATTTTTTCTAATTTTTCTTCTACTTCTTCTTCAGACCAGTAGTAGCCTTGGTTATTCTGCACCCATTCAAAATAAGAAACTGTTACACCACCGGATGATGCAAGCACATCAGGCACAAGAAGAATATCTCTTTCTGTTAATATTTGTGTCGCTTCTAATGTTGTTGGGCCATTCGCTGCCTCTACTACAATACTTGCTTTAATATTATGTGCGTTTTCCTCAGTAATTTGGTTTTCAATTGCTGCAGGAACCAATACGTCACATTCGAGCTCGAGTAGCTCTTTATTCGAAATCGTCTCATTAAATAACTTTGTTACAGTTCCAAAACTATCACGGCGATCAAGTAAATAATCAATATCTAAACCATTAGGGTCATGAAGGGCACCGTATGCATCAGAAATACCCACAACTTTTGCGCCTTCATCATGCATAAACTTTGCTAAGAAGCTACCTGCATTACCAAAACCTTGTACAACCACGCGAGCACCCTTTAAATTAATACCCTTTTTCTTGACTGCTTCATGAATACAGATCGTAACCCCTTTAGCTGTTGCTGATTCCCTACCATGAGAACCACCAAGTACAAGTGGTTTACCAGTAATAAATCCCGGGGAATTAAATTCATCCATTCTGCTATATTCATCCATCATCCAGGCCATAATTTGTGAATTTGTAAATACATCTGGAGCTGGAATATCTTTTGTAGGACCAACAATTTGGCTAATCGCTCTAACATACCCTCTACTTAATCTTTCAAGCTCACGGAAAGACATATCTCTTGGATCACAAACGATACCGCCTTTACCTCCGCCATATGGTAGATCGACTATACCGCATTTTAAGCTCATCCATATAGATAGTGCCTTCACTTCTTTTTCTGTTACATTAGGGTGAAAACGAATTCCCCCTTTTGTAGGACCGACTGAATCATTATGCTGAGCACGGTAACCAGTAAAAATTTTCACCGTCCCATCATCCATCCTAACAGGAATTTTCACTGTTAATAAACGCATTGGTTCTTTCAACAGTTCAAAAACCTCTTCTGGATATCCAAGTTTCTCCAACGCTTTGTGGATTACGATTTGAGTTGACTTCAAAACATCCATTTTATCTTCTTGATTCGTATGATCAGTACCTTTATCGGCCACTATTTGAAACCTCCTAGAAAAATTCACATTCTTTAGTTGTCCGCTTTCAAGACATAGTATACACCTTTACTCTATTTATGCAAGGAGAAAAAGCAATTTTTTCTTATTTTTATGTAAACGCTACCAAAGCTATAATATTACGTATTTTCCTTATTTTCAAAAATATTTACATCTATTTTATTTTGCCTTTATTAGCTGATTTCATTCATAAAATACTCATATGTATTTATCGAGTTAAATTGAATTAATCTCATCGATAAGCTCCATATTACATTCTATTCCCAAAGAACTAATACGATAAACATCAAGGCACCTGAATATTCAAACAAATAGGATCACTTAAATCCTATTTGCTTGAATGTACCATTATTTAAAATAGTGTTCGATCTTTTCTAATGCATGGTCTCTAATTAATTCTTTTCCGTATTCTTTAATAATATATAAACTAACAAAAGAAACGGTACCATATTCAGCTAAAATTGAAATCAGTTTTTCTTCCGCTTGTTTTCTATTGCCTTCAATCAATACATAATAAAGTCCGTTATACACATATAATGAATTTACCACTTCTTCTTTCCATATTTTCCGGTGACTTAATGAAATAATATTCTCAAAATCATGAAATTCATATAAAATATAATCTTGTTTGTCTACATCTACTTGAAAATCAATGATTCCATCCTTAAGCCATTCTTCTTCTACTTCTTCTTGTATCGTTACAATCATAACCATTCCTTGTATTTGCATTGAAAAAATCTCGATACTGATTGTGCCATATATATCAAGGTCAAATTCTTCACTTGCTTCCTCAAGCATATCTTGAAAAAGCTGATGCCATTTTAAAGAGTCCTTCCAAATATCTTCCTTTGACAAGCCTCTCTCAAACAAATCATCTAAAGTAAGCAAAATTTTAATTTTATTATCATTCAAACGCTCCAATTGCATTTCTTCTGCCCCCTGCCCAGAACCGACTCTTGTGATTAGTGTATGGTATATACTTTAGTTGGTGAGTCGTCCTTAACATTTCCTTCTAAACTTGGATATAAAGAAAGAATATGTGTTTGTGCAGGTGCGCCTAGCCTTAAAGGCAAGGCTGTTGTCCCATAACCATTACTTACAAAATAAGGTATACCGTTCTTATATTTCATCCCACCTTTTTCATAAGGTCCCCAGTTTAAGATACGGATTTGCCCACCATGGGTATGTCCTGACATCATAAACGAAATTTGATATTCTGGTAATAAATAGTCAACAATACCAGGGTCATGGCTCATGAGAATACGACAGCCATTCCCAGCATCCTCAATTGCAAGATCAATCTGGTCTCTTTCCCTACTAAAATCATCTGTTCCAAGTAACACGATACGTTTACCATCTGAGCCTTCAAAACTGACTGCTGAATTATCAAGAATTTTCACTCCGAGATCTAATAGCAATGCATCTAGCTCATGAAAATCCACTTCATAATCATTATTCCCCCATACAAAATAAGTCGGAGCAATAGAAACAAGGTTTTCTATATTCCGTTTCGTCCTTGCCAAAGGTACTCCCTTTTCTGTTAAATCACCGCCTATGCAAACGATATCCACCTTTCTATCTTTAACAGCTTGAATCAACTTTCCTGATAGCTCTCTACGATGGATATCAGAAATAAAAAAAATGTTCAATCCTGCAAGACTCTCTGGGAAACCTTGTATGGCAACCTTTCTCACTTCAATTGTATCTTTATGTGCTTCCTTATACATATAAACGACGACCCCAACGGAAATAAACAGTAATGCACCTGCTAAAATAATATACATGACTCCACCTCATCTATATGTACTAAAATTTAAGTTAGTCAATAAAAAAAGGATGCTCTATAAACGAACAACCTAAATATCATTTATTTCGCTTCTACAAACCTTATATTTCATGTGAACTTGCCCGATTGTCGCTATGATGACTTGAATCACCGTTAGTTGTTCTGTAAGTTCTTAGATTTTCAAATGATTCATGTCATGCAATCGCAAACTGGGGTAGGTTTTAGTCAGCAGTTCCTCTTCATTTCTCTGCTTCTTCATTCGTATGAGATAGGTTTAAATGTCTTTACTCCCTATGGCTTTGAACTATGATTATTTGTTCTCATGAAACAGATTAATATCATAATTTTTTTTCATCATATTAAAGACATGATGTCTATTTTTCCACTCATCCTCTTTTTTCCACAAGTCCTTACTCTTATCGATGATCTCGCATCTAAGTGCATGATATTCTTTTTCCGCTTTATCACGCTTCTGTTGTAACAGGACCATATATCCATAAAAGCCAATCAACGTTACCATACTGTATAAATTGAATGGATGATTAATATAAACAGAAAAAACAGAAGCAAATGAATAGGAATAAGGTAAATAAAATTGATAATACACAAAAATCACATAAGCAAATGATAGAAATACAACTAGCCACATAATAACCAAATGCCACTCTTTCAAGTGATCATATTTCGCTTTTCTTTCAACTACTTTTTGAAGCATTTGTCTCGTTGCTTGGTCTGTTCTTTCATCTAGTTGATTAATTGCTGTTTCCATAAAATCCCCCCAGTCATAGCTATGCTTGCCCACATTATATGATTGGAGGAGTGGATTCATGACTAGTCGAGGGGAATCCTTAATACTTGGCCAACGTAAATTTCCTCAGATGGCAAATTATTAGCAGCCTTAATTTTTGCAATCCCATCAGGTGACTTATAATAATTCATAGCGATTCTATACATTGTTTCTTGTGATTGAACCGTATGCTGAACAACTTTTGTTGCTTGTTTTTTTGCTTCCTCTTCTTTCGCCTTTTGTTCTGCTAATTCCTTCTCTTTTTGTACAGCTTCTTCTCGTGCTTTCTTTTCAGCCTCTTCCTTTTCTTTTTTGGCTGCTTCTTCTTTTGCTTTCTTCTCTGCTTCCTCTTGTTTTTTTCGTTCAGCTTCTTCTTGTTCTTTTAATTTTGCCTCTTCAGCTGCTTTCTCCTTTTCTTGTTCTTCCTTATCTTCTTCCTTATCATCAGGGGCGGCTGCAACATTTTGTGATGACCCATTATTACTGCTATTTGATATACCAACAGTTTCAAAATCTTCTTTTTCTGCTGAAGTTGAAGACTGATCAGCTAGCATAGGAACAAGATAATAAACAGACAAAGCCACTATTGGTACCATAATAAAAAATGCTGCAAGTAAACGAATGAGTGGGTAGTCCAACTTTTTATCCACTGTTTGTTTTTCTTTAGTACTGCTGATCTCCGCCATTGACAACTCTTCACTAACATTTACTTTTTGTAATCTTTGGCGATCTCTCTTTGCCTTCTCCCGATATGATGCCTCTCTATTCATCTATCTTCCCTTCCTGCTCTTTGACTTTTATATATATATAACCCCAATAAACAATCAATAATAAAGTGCATAATAATTGTCGCTAACAAATTACCAGTTAATTCATATATCCAACCAATGAAGAAACTCAATAAAACGACATTTAAAAATAAGAACCATTGAAATAAATAACGATAATGGACAAGAGCAAAGATTAAACTAGTCACTATCAACCCAAAGTGAGTTTGCAGCACACCTCTAAATAACACTTCCTCACTAAAGGCAATAATTAACGTAATTACTACGATATGGGCTGGTGATAGTGAGCTGAATATCCTTATATTTACCCCACCATCATTATAATAGGAGGGAGGTAGGACCCGCATCCCTATTATATCAAGCATGACAATGACTAATCCTGATAATATACCAATCGCAATAGATGGTCCATCCCATTGAAATAGCGCAAAAAAAGAATCCCATGAATGAAAGAGAAATAGGCCAATAACCAATGCAATGAAAAGTAATAACACTTGTGTTAAATATAAATGAAATCTTAATTCTTTATCAGATAACAAACGAATGGTTTCTTCATATTTACTCTTCATTTTTGGATGTCTCACTTAATAAAATGTCTTGTAGGATCTCTTCCCAATTTTCATATAAAGGCATTATCCCTAGCTCTTCAGTTTGCAGATCAGGGTAGTTGCTACCATTACAATGATCGCAGCATTCTCCTATATTTAATGTCGGCTCTTCACCAAAATAGTGTAAGATTTTTTCTCGCCTACATGTGGAACTATGAATATATTGATAAACAGTTTGAATGGCTCCTAATTTAAGCTGGAATTGTTTATTCATAATCACCTTTAGTTCATCTAAGGAACTTGCCTCCTTATGATCAAGGATAGCATTACGATGAAAATCCTTTAATATTCGCATAGATGTTTCACTAAGATTAGCAATTACTGTTAAATCCTCTTCGTATTTTTCTAACTCCCACCACCTTAGGGAATCTGTTAAAAAAAAACGTTTTAAATTCTCCATTTGACTATCATTAATTAGTTCTGATTCTACCAACTGCATCGGCAGCTGTTCATCAAAAGGTGCATATAACAGTAAAGCAAGACTAGGCTTGCCATCTCTCCCAGCTCTACCAATTTCCTGTAAATATGATTCCATATTCATTGGCATATGAAAATGAATAACATAACGAATATTTTCTTTATTAATCCCCATGCCAAATGCACTTGTTGCACATATCACATCGAGTTGGTTATGAATGTATTGTTGCTGAATAAGTATTCTTTCTTCATGATTCAATCCGCCATGATAGATGCTCACTCTTTTTATCCCATTCTCTTTTAATGATTGTGCACAAACTTCTGCCGTTTTTTTACTAGAAAAATAAATAATACCTGGACCATGTAAAGCTCTTACCCTCTTAATTAACACATCGATTTTCTCTTGATAGCTTTCAACTTTCTCAACATGTAAAGAGATATTTGGTCGGTCAACTGAATAAAGAATATCAATACTGTTTTGCATGTTTAAAGATTGTTTAATATCCTGTTTCACCTTATCAGTTGCCGTAGCCGTTAACGCCAATATAGGCGGATGTCCTAACTCCTTCATTACAGAGCCAATAGCTAAATAGTCCGGTCTGAAATCATGTCCCCATTGAGAAATACAATGAGCTTCATCGACAACAAGTAATGTAATATGAAGCTCACTCAATCTCTCCATGAATAATTTTGATTGCAGCATTTCAGGTGAAGTAAAAATAAACTTATACTGGTGCAAATTTTTAAGTGCATACATTTTTTTTTGGTAATTTAAAAAAGAATTAAATGCGATAGCCCGTTTTTCCCCAATCAATAGTAATTGGTCTACCTGATCCTGCATTAAGGAAAGAAGTGGAGAAATAATTAAAGTTGTGCCTGGGAGCATAAATGTTGGAAGTTGATAACATAAAGACTTCCCAGAACCAGTTGGGAGCATGGCTAACGTATGCTTACCGGCCACTACCGCTTTTATTGTTTCTTCTTGTCCATCTCTAAAAGACGTATAACCAAATTTTTCTCTCAGTAATTGTTTCATTATACGCTCACCGCACTTTTATGTTTAGCTAGTACAAGCCGTATCTGAAAATAGCTTGCTTCAGGAACTGATTGACGGATATATTTTAGCTGCTTTATTCCGTTCGTTGAAGTTTTTATAATGTTTCTTTGTACTTCTGGTGGAACATATACATCTATATTAAAAGACGAATCAACAATGGCCAATTCCACAATATGATCTTCAATTGTTCCTTGTTTTAATTTTCTTATTTTAATAATATCCTCAATATCGTATCCTTGATTTAAATAGATAGCTGTTTTTCTTGTTGATTGTGTTAGCTGTAACCACTCATTTGTCTCTTTTGTCTCTAATATTTGCTCGAGTAACGGATAAGAGGTGTTATTTTCTTTTACTTCAGTTAATATCATGTGAATCACATTTGTAAAATGTAACTGATAGGTTAACATTGACATTTGCAACTGTTCGGCTGCCTGCTGCTGTGTTAAGCCAATTCGATTACTTCCTGTTAACCTTAGAATGAGAATAAGAGGGTCAATTTTTTTATTCGTTAAAATTTGTTGTAACTCCTTAAACAGTTGTGTTGCCAACTCATGGCGATTGATTCTATTCCTTTGAATAAAGTTCTTTAACCAATCAAGATCAGGTTTATTATTTTGAATAGGGAGATACCTTCCGTTATATGCGACTAGGTTAGAAATTACTTGAACCATAAGAGAAAGGCGCTCCCAAAAAAGTTTGTCCATCCGGTTATATGACCAGCCATTGAGATAGCTAGGTATGATTGGTTCAGCAAACTCTTGGAGATACATATCCCCTTTTTCCGTCATTCGATAAGACCCCTCACCAAGACAAGTGACATATTTCTCCTCTAAAAGATGATCTAATATTTGATTAAATTCCTCTCTTGCCAAATGGGGTAACACATGAAAGTATTGCTTCAAGTGAAATAAATGAGCATCTTGTATTGTTTGAGATGACTTTTTGCCATTAAGCAAATGTAAAATGGCATAAGCAGTTCTCTGATTCTCAATTGATTTTAGACAAAATAAGACCAATTTCTGAATAACGCTCACATTTCTCTCCCCTTTATTCATTGACTAATTAGTTTTTAGAATAGCATTTCCGTGGTGAATTTGCAGACTTTTTCGACATTATTTTAATTTTTTTTGTTGAATTTTATTGTATCATGAAACCGTTATATACGTGATAATATCAGTCAATTTTTCATCATGAACAAGATGAAAAGTCCCACCATAGACTATTCTAGATGGTAGATTTTTATTGAAATGTTTACAAGACAGATTTACAATAGAACATGTGGTAAGTGTTTCGGCAGATATTTTCGTGCTTTAACATGAAAAAGATTTTAAATAGGAGGTTATTCCATGGCGAAGTATACAATTGTTGACAAAGAAACATGTATTGCTTGTGGCGCATGTGGTGCGGCAGCTCCAGACATTTATGATTACGATGATGAGGGCATCGCATTTGTAACACTAGATGATAATGAAGGAATTGTTGAAATTCCCGATGTTCTTATAGAAGATATGATGGATGCATTTGAAGGCTGTCCAACTGACTCAATAAAAGTCGCAGACGATGCCTTTGATGGTGATCCGTTAAAATACGAATAGAACAAAAAGAAATCTAATTGTAAAAAAAGAAAACGAGTAAATCCTATTTTAGGGATTTGCTCGTTTTTTCTATGAGCTACAGGGAATCACATACTCGTATACTCATTCGAATAAAAATCGTTCCCTTCATCAATTATCCAGTTGGAATTAAAATAGTAGTTATCGAGGATTGCATATGAGTTCATTGGTGCTTTTACGAATGATGTAATATGATGGATAAGAGTGACAATTCTACTTAAGCGGCATAAAATTATATATTAAAAGGCATCTAACTTTTCAAAGTTAGATGCCTCCTTTATAAATTAAGCAATCGTATTTAGCGATCTTTGTTTATTAATCCAATTACTCATCTTAGCAAATACAAGCATAAATACCGATGCCATTAAAATTCCTTTAATAAAGTTAAAAGGTAGAATAAACATGACTGCAGTTGAACGCATTTCTGGTCCTGACATAGCGGGCATATTTAAAAACATTGTATAGGCAGGTAAAAAGACGAAATAATTAAGCAAACTCATGGATACAGCCATTACACTTGTGCCAATGATTAATCCTATTGTCATACCTTTTTTGGATTTCATCTTTGTATAAACATAATAGGTTGGCAAAATAAATAATAAACCTGCTACAAAGTTAGCAATATGACCAACAGGTACACCAGTAGCACTTCCCGTCATAAAATAATCCAACACATTTTTAAACAATTCGACCAGTATTCCCGCAATCGGACCAAATATTAACGCAGCCACTAAAGCAGGGATATCACTAAAGTCAATCATCAAAAAGTTCGGAAACGGTGGTAATGGAAAGTTTAACAACATAAGAATATACGCGATACTACTCAACATACCGATTGCAACAAAAGCTTTGACATTTAACTTCTTCAATTTTCCTCTCTCCTTTTAGGCTATCTCTCCTATAGAAGAAAGGTTCAGCAAATAAGCGTCTTTGCATAACAAAACCCTCAAGTAAACTTGAGGGAGAATTGAACAAAGACATTCTTAATAAACGTTCTTGTAGTGTATACTTTGAACGTTAGCAGAACCTCCATCTTCTCCCATCCAGACTTTACTGTCGGCTTTGGATTCTCACCAAATCCTGCCCAATACAAACGCTTCGTGCTAATTGCACTCCACTTTTAGGCTCGCGGGCTTAAAGTATAAATACTTATCACCGCCGGTCGGGAATTTCACCCTGCCCCGAAGATAGACCATATTTATTTGACAACTTCATTATACTGAAAAATAATTCATTTGTGAAGCCTAAAATAGTAAATATCTCGAATTAAAAACATTCCTTTCATTATGCACATTTGTCTTCAGGAGATAAAATTTTCTTTCCACGAAGATCGTTTTATTTTACTACATTAAAGCGTTTCCATTTTAAACACAAACAATAAATCCAATTGACAGAATAATATTCGTCTTGTAAAATAATCAGATAATTAAGTAACCAACTTAGGAGGATTCATACATGTATCAAATATTAGTGGCTGATGCCATTAGTGAAGAAGGCTTATACCCTTTACTTAACGACACAAATGCTGAAATTATTCAAAAGAAAACCGACGATCCCGAGGTTGATTTATCAACTATTGAGGCTTTGTTAGTACGGAGTGCCACGAAAGTAACGGATGAATTAATGGCGGAGATGCCAAAGTTAAAAATTATTGCAAGAGCAGGTGTGGGTGTCGATAATATTGATGTTCCAGCAGCAACTAAAAGAGGCATTATCGTCATAAATGCACCAGACGGAAACACAATTTCTACGGCAGAGCATACTTTTGCTATGATGGCCTCCCTTATGAGAAATATTCCTCAAGCACATAGCTCAGTTAAGAATTTGGAATGGAAAAGAAATCAGTATGTAGGTACTGAACTATTCGGTAAAAGTCTTGGTATTGTTGGTATGGGAAGAATCGGGAGTGAAATCGCCAAGCGAGCAAAAGTATTTGGTATGAGTGTGTTAGTATTCGATCCCTTTTTAACGAAAGAACGTGCAGCAAAACTCGGTGTAGAATCTAGTACATTAGATGAAATACTGCAAAGATCTGATATTATTACGGTTCATACTCCACTTACACCTGAAACAAGAGGGATTATCAATGAAGAGGCATTGAAAAAAACAAAAAAAGGCGTTCGCTTACTTAACTGTGCCCGTGGTGGTATCATTGATGAGCAAGATTTAGCTAAATATGTGGCTAATGGACATGTTGGAGGAGTTGCATTAGACGTATTTGAAACTGAACCACCTGGTGAACACCCACTTTTGAAATATGAAAATGTCATTGTAACGCCACATTTAGGTGCGTCAACAAAAGAAGCACAATTAAATGTAGCAACACAAGTCGCTCAAGAAGTTCGGACTTACTTTGAAGGAAATCCAGTATCTAATTCAATTAACTTACCAGCTATCTCCAAAGACATTTATGAAAAAATACAACCTTTTTACCAAATCTCTAAACAAATCGGAAATATTTTAACTCAATGTGTTAAAGAAGGGGTACATGAACTCTCTATTACTTACTCTGGTTCAGTGACAGATTTAGAAACTGCATACTTAACAAAAGCAATGCTGTCCGGTTTCTTCAAAGGTAGAATTGACGTTAACGTGAATGAGGTTAATGCATTACTCACTGCAAAAGAGCGTGGTATCACTGTTGGAGAAAAGATTTCCACCGATGCATTTGGCTATGACAACTGCATTTCGGTCACAGCAAAAGGAGAAGAAAATGCATTTACAGTTAGAGGAACATTTATTGATCATTATGGGCCAAGAATTGTCTATTTAAACGGGTTTAATATTGACTTCTTACCAGAAGGTAACCTTCTTTATATTCAACATATGGACAGACCTGGTGTTATTGGCCACGTAGGTCAAGTCCTTGGCGATCACCATATTAATATTGCCACAATGCAAGTAGGTCGTAAACAAGCAGGTGGAGAAGCAATTATGGTGCTAGCTTTTGACAAACCACTAAGTGACAAAGAGCTTTCCTTATTGAACAACTTAGATGAGATTGTTTCTATTAATCCTATTATTTTATAATTCCTTTTTGTAGAGAGTGGCCCTCAGTCGACCACTCTTTTTTATATTTAGGATAAAAGTAAAAGTCATTCACAACACAAACAGATTCCAATTAGAACCTGTTCATTTTATGAATGACTTTTTTAAATTGAGCACTATTCATCATTATTCCTAGCCTAAAGGGTATTTTTTACGTTCACCTTTTGAAAAAGTCATGATGGATGAATATCCAATTTCTTTTGCTAATGCAAGCGATTGATCAAAGTCTGCACCAACATGCTCGGGAAAATGAGCATCAGACGATAGAACGATTGGTATATTCTTCTCAAAACATTTTCGTAATAATCTTGGATCTGGATATAGCTCACCCACAGGTTTTCTTAAACCAGCACTACTAATTTCCACGCATGTTTTTGATTGTGCTAAAGCATCAGTTGCTCTTTCATATTGTTCTAATAGAAACTCTTCATCCTGAGGAACATACTTAAAAATCTTCACTAAGTCAATATGGCCGACAATATCAAATAGATTAGATTGAGCCAAAGTAACTATCTGATCATAATATTTACGATATACATCATAAAGATCGCGTCGTTCCCATTCCTTTTTGTACTCAGCTAAATCTATGCCAAAGTCACCTACCCAATGGACAGAGCCAATCACATAATCAAAATCATATGATTGAATGAATTTCTCCATTTCCTTATGCTTTCCAGGTGTATAATCCATTTCAATGGACATTTTTACATCTATTTCTTTATTCCATGCTTGGTGAAATAATGATACATAATCCTTCATATCATAATATCGTCTTTCATTTACCCATTTATTTTGCAGAATATCTGCCGTTTGGTAAAAGTGATAAGCATGTTCAGAAATACCAAATGAACCAATATTTTTATTATTAGCCGCGTTTGTAAATTGTTCTAAATAGTCTAATGTAAGTGTACCGTTCTCTAAATGATTATGATAATCCGTTAACATTTTGCCTGCCTCCTCAATTGTATGTAACAATTATACGCCTTAAAAGAGGCATGGACAATGAGATTTAACTATTTTTTTAGAATAATCAATACTTAAATGGCGTCAAATTATTTTGATTGAAAAAAGATGCGATTTTTTAAAAAAATACAACCTTTTCATTTATTTTCATATTACATGTACGTACCTTGTATGTATTCCTTTCAATTTAGGGAACCTGTAATATTTGATTAGGATATATGTTTTCTGTCCGCAATCCATTCTTATTTACCAATTCTGCTACCGTCACATTATACCTTTCACTAATCGACCATAACGTATCTCCTGTTTTCACTTCATACGTATCCATATGAGGTCCGTTCATTTTTCCTGAAACAAGTATCGTATCCTCATCGTGATTAAATACTAAAAAAGGATCAAGCGCATTCTCCTTAGAAAAGGTCCATTCTTTTGCGTGAACTTCAAAATGCAAATGAACCCCTGAGGAATCACCGGTATTCCCCATCTCTCCTATTGTATCGCCTGCTGAAATCACTTCACCTTCAAATACTAAACGCTTTTTCAAATGAGCATAAATGGTTTCTGTATCGTTATGATGCTGTATAAACACAACATTACCATATGTATCAGAGTAATATGATCTTGTAACTACTCCACTATCCACTGAGTGAATAGGTGTACCTATCTCTGCAGCAATATCAATCCCTTTATGATGTCCTCCTCTAGTTCCATA
The DNA here is from genome assembly GCF_034651445.1 of Cytobacillus sp. OWB-43. Taxonomy (NCBI): domain Bacteria; kingdom Bacillati; phylum Bacillota; class Bacilli; order Caryophanales; family Bacillaceae; genus Cytobacillus; species Cytobacillus sp. OWB-43. The sequence goes on from NZ_JAYEFF010000001.1 coordinate 1,538,492, forward strand.
TGTATCTGTGATGACCCCTTCTACTGGCCATACCCAATTTTTTGTTTTTTCTGGCCAAGAGTCTGCTAAAGCATTTTTTTCACTACTGAATATTAAAAAAAGAAAACATATACTTCCGAACATGAATAAACGGCTTACTTTATACTTCAAAACTTTGCCTCCTATAGCGGTTATATTATATAGACAAATTAATTACTCTATGATTACGACAAATCCTGCCAAAAAACACATCCATTACTATGTACGAGTTTTTTAAAAATATGTATATAAAAATAAATTTTTCTTTTTTTAATGTAGCACCTTATTTTAAAATTATAGTTATGAGTGTTTTACTTTTTTCAATATTACCTTTGTCAAAAACGCAAAAAAGTTGGTAATATTAGACTTTTACAGTCATAATTACCAACTCTTTATTCTTTCTTATGGTAAATCCCTTTTATTAGGTGCTACCGGCACTTGAATTTCTTTTTCTAAATCAAACCGACCAATTTGATCAATTTCGGTATTTTCCAACTTAACCTCATTATATTCAAATTCCTTGGCTGTTAATAGAATCGCTTCAATCGTATATAAAGTTTCCTCATCATTCTTTATATCGGCATCATCTTCAAAAGTAATTAATAATTGTTCATCGGAAACGACTTCCGTTTCAAAGTCTATGTCATTAGGTATAGAAGCTTTCAGGTTATAAGTTTCAATCCCTTTTTTCATTGCTGCAAAAGCATCTGTCACTGAGTTTATTTTTTCTCTAAACGGAACAAGGAAAGGCGTTGTCCATTCTTCGTTAGGATAGTAAAAATAGTAAGCAGATTTATTAGTCGTATCAACTTGATCTATTTCTTCTGTAAAGCCTTCATTTCCCATCTCTAGCCCTTGTTCACCATCTGTTAATAAATCGATTTTCTCTATATTAAAATCAGCCATCATATCCGTTAATATTTCTTTTATTGCTTCTGATTGACTGCTTGATGAAATATTTGTTGCAGCAGGAAAATCAACTGCAAGCACTTGATTTGAAGTATCATAATGAAAGTCCGCATTAAATGGGTTTAGCTCCCCTAACCCCCATTCAGCTTCTTTTAAATCTGACATATGATTAATGAATAATTCCATTTTAGAAAGATCTGCTTCTTTATTTACCATCACACTAATGGGAATAAAATTTTGAACATTATGATCCGGTATAGAATAAGTTAAAACTTCCTCTTGATCTTTAATATCTTCCGCATAGACTGCAGTTGGTTCAATTTGCTGTGTCACTGGTTGCTCATTATTATCATTGGCATTGGCCTCTTCTGACTGGTCATTTTGAGCATAAATTTCATCCGTCTGATCTATATCTTCTTGCGGAGTTACTTCTTCATCCTTTACTATGTCTTCCGTATTTTCTTGCGTATGATTACTCTCGTCATTTGTTATCTCATCGTTTACTTCCTTTTGTTGAGTCGCATTCGATGCCAATTGATTCTCTTGCTCGCTATCATCTATATTACTTCCGGCTGAATCTTGAAAATTGATCATGGTCGGAACGAGAATACATAACAATAAAACAGCAACTGCAGAAGCTACAGATGGGGTTAACCACCTTTTTCTTTTCTTCTCCTCTTTAAATATCATCATTTGTTGATACATATCTTGCTTACTTATGTGGTTAGTAATTTTAGGAAGTTGTTTCAATAGTTCTTCGATGTGATCATCTTTCCAATCTTGTTTTTTCACTATTTAACCCCTCCTTTTCCCACATGTCAGACATGTTTTTCTTCAGAGCCTTTAATGCTCTGTGTTGCGTAGTTTTCACTTTACTTTCCGTCCAGCCTAGAGTTGCTGCCGTCTCAGCAATGGATAGTTCTTGAATATATCTCATTATAATAACCGTTCGTTGGTCCACTGAACACTTCTCCATGCACCGATATATCATTTGGATTTCCTGACTCTGCATAACTACTTCCTCTGGCATAGGGTGTTCATCTTTAATCTGTTGCTTTGACCAATCAAATTTTTCAATTATTTTTTGTTTCCAGCCTTTTTGTTTTCTAAATGAATCAATGGCCACATTCCTTGCAATTGAGAATAGCCATGTTTTTTCACTACTCTTGCCTTCGAATTTATCATATGACTTCAAAACTCTTATATATACTTCTTGCATAAGATCTTCTGCCAGCTCTCGATCTCTCACCATATAGAATAAGAATTGAAATACATCCTGATGGTATTTTGTATATAATTCATCGAAAACGGAGTCCAATAACTTCCCCTCCCCGTTCATAAATAATAGTCGTTATTAGAATTAAAAAAGTTACACTCTAACTATAGTATTAATGAAATTAAAATGGAAGGGTTTCTTTAGGAAATCTCTTTTTGCTTATTTCGCTTCTGTTTTCTGACATGAATGGTTTGCCAAATGCACATCGATTGTCTGAATCATCACATATCCAGCTCTTTTATACTTGTTAGAGATAAAATTCAAAAGAAGGCCTTATATTAATCCCATGTGGTATTGGCATTCATACGTAAACAGAAATAAAAAAACCGAACACGCACTCTTAATTAGGAGTTCATGTCCGGTTTTTTTGAATCGCAGTTACTATATTTCATTTTTATGATTGGAATGTTCCTTATGAATCAAGAGAATTCGTCAAGAATAGCGCTGACTATTCATGACTTTTCGGAAGAAAGATGGAAAATGTCGTACCATGTCCAATTTTACTCTGAACAGTGATTTGACCTTTATGGGTATCGACAATATTTTTGGCAATTGCGAGGCCAAGCCCTGTTCCAGATCTTCCTCTTGTTCGTGCTTTATCTGCTTTATAGAACCTTTCAAATACAAATGGCAAATCTTCTTCTGGAATTCCAGATCCAGAATCAACAACCTCTATCATTAGCCCTTTTTCGTTACTACGTTGAACGACAGTGACTTGTCCACCTTCAGGAGTATGTCTAATAGCATTATCTATCAGATTGGTCAAGACTTGCTCCATCCGATCAGGATCAAAGCTTGCCCAAACACCTTTATCTTCCAATGACTCAGCTAATATAATTTTCTTTTCAGCCGCCAGTCTTTGAAACTTTCTAGTAACTTTTAGAATAAATGATTTTACTTCTACAGCTTCACGAATAAGCTGAATATGGCCAGCTTCCATTCTTGCGATATCTAGTAGTTCATTCACAAGTCTACTCATTCTTAACGATTCATCATAAATAACTTTAGCCATTTCTTTCTTTTCATCCTCAGTACCAGCGATGTCATCGACAATTGCTTCACTATATCCTTGCATTAAAGCAATTGGTGTCCGTAATTCATGAGAGACGTTGGCGATAAAATCTTTACGTAATTTATCAAGTTGTCGTTCCTCTGTCATATCACGGATAACTGCAACAGCACCCCGAATATAGGTTTCATTATATAAAGGACTAATAATCATTACCCACGTTCGCCCTTGAATATTTACTTCACCTATACTTTCACTTTCTGTATTTACAGCTGTTTGGAACAACTCCATTACATAAGCAGGTACACTATTAGTGAGACCATCTTCACGTTCATAGGACCAATTACGCAGAAAACGGTCTGCAGGTGGATTTGTTATCACAATTTCACCATCTTTACTAAAGGTGAATACACCATCTGCCATACTGCTTAAAATACTAGATAATTGTTCTTTCTCTTGACTTAAAGCATCAATATTATATTTCAACTGCCGGCCCATCCGATTAAAGGTAATCGCTAGATCACCTATTTCATCTTTAGAAAGATAAGGTACTTTTGTATCAAAATTCCCTCGTGATGCTGCTGTGACGGCTTCTTTCATTTTTCTAAGGGGTGCAGTAATCCTCGTTGACAAGAAGAAGGCAAAAATAGTTGTTAAAATAATCGCTACCCCAGCGGCTAATAAAGTAAACTTAGTCGTTGACTCTGTTGTTTCTTGCATAACCTCCAAAGATTGATATATAAAAACTGCACCATCACTTTCATTTGAAGGCGGAAGTGGGACCCCGCTAATCAGTATATCAGGATTATCTATATTTCCTTCTCCACCATTTGTTAAATAAGAAGACACCTTAGTAACTGATTCATTTTTTGTGAAAACAGCTTTTAAATCTGGGTCACCATGTAAATAGGATAGTGGCAACTCGAATGTTTGACTTTCATTGGGAGAATAGTACACTTGATCATCAGCAATAATAATTACTTTTGTCACTTCATCCACTAGCTCCCAAGCAATTTCCAGTCCTATTTCACGATCATGTTTTTCCAAGATCATTGCTATTTTATTGGCAGTTGCCTTCAATCCCTTTTCTGTTTGATCAATATGATAATTCTCAAAAAATTGCAGCAACATAACCGTTAAAATAAATAAGACAAAGGAGACCAGTATAAGAAAAGTTGCCCATAGTTTCCCTACAACACTATGCCATAACCTCATTCATTTACAACCTCAAACTTATAACCCACTCCCCAAACAGTAACAATCATTCTAGCAGCTTGCTCTGATACTTTGTTTAATTTTTCTCGCAACCTTTTTACATGTGTGTCTACTGTACGCAAGTCACCAAAGAATTCATAATGCCATACTTCTTTTAGTAACTGTTCACGATCAAATACTTTATCTGGTGCTTTAGCCAAAAAGTAAAGCAGCTCATATTCTTTAGGAGTCAAGCTTACTTCTTTACCATCTGCTAATACACGGTGAGCATCATTGTCTATTGTTAAATAAGGAAAGACAATGATATCTTTAGCAGTTGTTTCTGGTGGGACGTAAGAAGATTTAGACGACCTTCTTAGCAATGCCTTCACTCTTAAAACCACTTCTCTAGGACTAAAGGGCTTGACGATATAATCATCTGTACCTACTTCAAATCCTTGGACGCGATTTACTTCCTCACCTTTTGCCGTAAGCATAATGATTGGTGTTGTTTTCTTTTCTCTTATTTCTTTACAAACTTCTATCCCATCTTTACCTGGCATCATTAGATCTAAAAGAATGACATCATATTCATTTGTTAGGGCTTTATCTAGTGCCTCGTCACCATCTTCTGCTTCTTCAATAACATAGTCTTCTCTCTCTAAATACATTTTTAATAATCGGCGAATTCTCTCTTCATCATCAACAACTAAAACTTTTACTTCATTATCCATTTATAGCACTCCTTTAGAATGAAGATTATTTTCATAGAAAAAAGCCTTCACTCCACTACATGTGAAGTGAAGGCATAAAATCTAGCACTACCTTAATGCTCAATTCTATTTTAGCAAAATTTTCACGATCCTGCATAGGAATGCAACCCGGCAATAACTAAGTTGACAACAATTAAGTTAAACATGATAATAATAAACCCAATTACACCGAGCCAAGCAGATTTTTTACCATGCCAACCTTTTGATAATCTGAGGTGGAGGTATGCTGCATAGAATAACCAAGTAATTAATGCCCACACTTCTTTAGGATCCCAGCCCCAAAATCGCGACCAAGCGATCTGTGCCCATATCATGGCAAAAATTAACGCTCCTAATGTAAACACCGGAAAACCAATTAGGACAGATCGGTAACCTACTTCATCGACTAAATCTAAATTTACTCTCTTCGTTAGTGGTTGCAAGGCTAGCGTCATTCGTTTTCTAACAAATAACCTAAATAGCAAATAGAGAATTGCTCCTGTAAACAATGACCATAAAACAGTATTTAACTTTTTGGCATTAATGATACCAGGAGTCTCCACCAATGGGCTAAATTTATCCGGCGTTAAATGTTCACCTTCATGAGGCCCAACGAGAGCAGGTAAGTGATATTCTAACGTTTCTTCTACATTATTATTATCAACCCAATGAAACTCTGACTTATAGCCTGTTGCCCCAAATACGGAAGAAATGATAATAAAACCTAGTGTACAGACAACTCCAAAGAGAACAACTTCTAACCAGATTGCCTCTTTTGTTTTTTTCGTATGATCCACTGCTTTGATTAAATAGATTAAGCCAGCAACAAAGCTAATCGCTAAAATCGCTTGTCCTAACGCTGCTGTTGTTACATGGATATGAAGCCAATTACTTTGAAGAGATGGGACCAATGGTGTAATGTCCCTTGGGAACATGGCAGCATAACCAATAAGGAGAAGTGCCACTGGTAATGTAAATAACCCAAGGGCAGGAAGCTTATAAACAAAATAAATGACAATAAACGCCCCAACTAAACACATGCCAAAGAATGTTGTAAACTCAAATAAATTACTTACTGGTGCATGTCCAGCTGCTATCCATCTTGTAATAAAATAACCTACTTGACATATAAATCCGGCAATCGCTATCGTAACACCTATTTTTGCCCACTTATTTGGTCCATGATCTTTTTCTCTTGCTTTCTTGTCCTTAATCGAACCGGCAAAAAAAGCCGTGCCTACTAAATAGAGCAAAAAGGCGATAAATAATAAATTTCCACTTAATGCAACCATTATTACTCCTCCTTACCCTTCTTATTTGTTGTTTCATCTGATTGGTCAATCGGTTCTTGAATACCACTACCATCAAATACATGGGTGATCTCTCTCTTAAGTCCGTGCCAATTTTTATTTGTATGACCCGCAACTAAAACTTGATCTCCTAACCTTCTAACCCATATTCTGCGATGGTTCCAGTATGCACCTTGCACGACACCAATCATGAAGATGAGACCACCTATAGCTAGAATAGGAAGTGTTAAGTCTTTTCTTACGGTCAAAGCACTAACATTTTGCGTGTCTACTCCTTTAAAGGCCATCTTTAAGTCATTATCACCATATGGTTCAATCGTTTGTTGTATAGCAACGAAGCTAACTTCTCCATCAGGATGTTCGGGTGAGAACATTTTAAAGATAAACGCTGGGTTGTTCGGCACGCGTGATTTCGTGACTGGCTCTGAATTTTCATCAAATTCAAAATCAGGGAAATAGCTCATTAGCTCAACACTGTATCCATTTTCAAATGTATATTCATCTTGTGGGTTATGTAAATCAATCGTCATTTGACCAAATTCTTCATTTGTTTCTTTATTCGTTAAAGCAAACGACATTTCGCTTAGCTCACCTAGTTTATAGCTTTGTTGATAAAGAGCAAACTGTTCAAACTTTAAAGGTTCATTTACCCTTAATTCATAGTCTTCTACCTTTTCTAGTTCTGGGTCTTGCCCTGCAATTGTTTCTCCAGATTCTTTGTAAAGGCTCACATTTGTTTGAAAGTTCTTCGCGACTGTACCATTGTTTTCTATCGCTGTTGAAAACGCTTCATTTTCTTTTTCTTTTTCATAAGTTTCTAGAATAAATTCGTGATTTTCCAGATAATACTCGCCTTTTGTTTCTGGGATAACGACTGTTTCACCTTCACGGATCCATAGCAATTCGTCAACATACATTCCTGGCACAAAACGCAACATGCCTCCAATTAAAAAAATAATCAACCCAATATGGTTTATATAAGGGCCCCATCTTGAAAATCGATTTTTCTCAGCAAGTATACTCCCATTCTCTTCTCTTATGTTGTAGCGTTTTTCCTTTAGTTTCGCCTTGATTTTCTCAAATGAATCCTCTTCTACAGAAGCCAAGGTTGTAGCTCTATATAATCTTTGGCGTTTTAAAAACCCTTCATGCCGATCGACTCTTTGTTTTTTCAAGGCACGGTATAGAGGTACGACACGATCAAGACTACATATAACCAGAGATACGCCAATTGAAGCAATGAGCAATAAATACCACCATGAGCTATACAGGTTGTGAAATCCTAACGTATAATACACTTCCCCAGCAAACCCGTATTGATCCTCATAATAAACGGATGCATTTTCTGTAGGCGGTATATACATTTCTTGCGGGAAAATGGTACCAATTGCTGAAGCGGCTAATGTAATAATGATTAAAGTTACCCCTACTTTAACAGAAGAAAAGAAGTTCCATATTTTATCAATAATTGTTTTGTTGTACGTTTGTGACCTTCTCGCACTGCCCTCATAACGCATATCAACGAGCTTTTTACTTTTCTCTTCTTCTACTAACACACGACCGCATGATTCACATAGGACTGTACCATGAGGGTTTACATGGCCACATTCACACTTTACTTGTTTCATCATAAAAACTCCCCAATAATTACGGTTTGATTTGCGTCATAAAATCTTTTACCATTGGTTCTGTCAAAGTCCCCGTATGATATTTCACGACTTCACCTTCAGGATTAATGAGAAAAGTCGCAGGCAAAGGACCGATTCCATATGCTGCCTTTACATCTTCATTTTTATCAATGACTACCGGAAAAGTCATGCCATGTCTTTCAATAAACTTATTCACTGCTAGATTCGATTCACTTATGTTTACTGCGATTGTTTGAACCCCTTGATCTTTAAATTGTTCATATTGATTGTTGATAAATGGCATTTCTTTTTCGCAAGGCTTACACCAAGTACCCCAAAAGTTCAAAAAAACGCCTTGGCCTTTATAGTCAGATAATTGATGCTCTTTTCCATCCATATCGACTAATACAAAATCAGGAGCTTCTTTACCTATTTGTACTTTATGCACATTATCCTTATTAAAGTTTGCATATAGCGTGTAAGCAACGGCTGCAAATAGAATCACTAATATCGCTGTCCTCATAACGAGCCGTCGTTTTTTCATGAAAAATTCCTCCCAAAGTTAAGACACAAATTTTTAGCATTATTTTAACAATTTGGTATTTATTATATCACTAGTATGAAAACAGTCCTTGTAAACGGTGTGAAGGAAATGTGACAACTCTATGACTTTTTCATTTATTTACCTGTACTCTTTTTAGCTAATGCCCTAAATTGCTTTACTTCATGTGCTGTAAGTTCTCTTGCCCCGCCCGCTGAAAGTCTGTTCAATTGAAGGAATCCGTATCTTTCTCTTTTAAGCTTTTGCACTTGATGACCAACAGCCTCAAACATTCTTCTCACTTGACGGTTTCTGCCTTCGTGAATCGTTAATTCGATTATCGCTGTTTGTTTTTGTTTATCACTACTAAGCACTTTTACTCGTGCAGGAGCCGTTTTTCCATCTTCCAAGCGGACACCTCTTTGTAAATGATTTAAACTTTCTTTAGAAGGAATGCCCTTTACCTTCGCTACATATACTTTTTCAATTTCATTTCTTGGATGCATAAGCAAGTTCGCGAATTCACCATCATTCGTCAATAATAATAATCCTGATGTATCATAATCTAATCGACCCACTGGATAAATTCTTTGTTTCACATGTTCAAAGTAATCGGTTACCACTTTTCTACCTTTGTCATCCGCAACACTTGATAATACACCTCTTGGCTTATATAGAAGAAAATAAACCGGCTCTTCACCCTCAACCGGGATACCATCAACTTCGACTTTATCAGAAGGTGTCACTTTCACCCCTAATTCTTTTACAATTTTACCATTAACCTTTACACGGCCATCTACAATAAGTTGCTCCGCTTTTCTCCTAGATGCAACCCCTGCATGGGCTATGACTTTCTGTAATCTTTCCATTATCAGTCACCTCAAAATCTCTATTACTGTCCATATGAATTATGCCATAAGTTCAAGTTTTTTCAAAGAGCGCATTTTTTAACCAAATTGTACATTTTTAAACTAAGTATACAATAGTCATTCCCTTCTCTTTGAATTTGAACAGTTAGTAGGCAATTCTAACATAAAAGAAGCATTGTAGTAAGCTGTTATCACACTGCACAAAAAAAAGCCAAACAAATGATCCAAATTTGTTCAGCTTCCTCTTTTATAAATAAAAGACTACATTATGAAAAGACAAGTAATACAATAAGGATGGCAGCGATAAAACCTGCTAAGTCTGCTAATAGGCCAACTTTCAACGCATCACCCATCTTCTTAATACCGACTGCTCCAAAATAAACAGTCAATACATAAAAGGTTGTATCTGTACTCCCTTGAATGACAGATGCCATTCTTCCAATTAATGAATCTGGTCCGTGTTCAGCTATTAAATCAGTTGTCATTCCTAAGGCAGCATTACCTGATATTGGACGAATAATAGCGAGTGGGACAACATCTGCTGGAATCCCGATAGCCACAAATAATGGTCTGATGAAATCAAGAAAGTATTCTAATGCACCTGATGCTCGAAAGATAGCAATAGCTACCATCATACCTACTAAGAAAGGAATGATTGAGATAGCAATTTTAATGCCATCTTTCCCACCTTCTACAAAACTCTCATAAGTCGGTACTTTTTTAAACGTCGCGTAGACTAATATAAAACCTATAAGTACGGGAATAAACCAAAGAGAAATTAAAGATACTATTTCCATCTATCTCATCCTTTTCGTGATCTCCTGTAATAAAAGTATCTATCAATCAAAATAGCGGAAATGGTCGAACAAATTGTCGCTATAAGGGTAGGACCAACGATGTCAGTTGGACTAGCTGACCCGTAATTCATGCGGATGGCGATAATTGTTGTTGGAATTAATGTAATACTTGATGTATTGATGGCAAGAAATGTGATCATAGAACGACTTGCTTCTGTACTTTCACCATTTAATGCTTTTAATTGTTCCATTGCTTTAATCCCTAGAGGTGTAGCAGCATTCCCTAAGCCGAACAAATTGGCCATCATATTCGATAATATATAGCCCATTGCCGGATGATCTTTCGGTACATCCGGAAAAAGTCTTGATATAAATGGTTTAAATAGTTTAGCCAGCTTGTCTAATAGACCTGCATGTTCGGCTATTTTCATCATTCCTAGCCAAAAGACTAATATGCTGATTAAACCAATACATAATGTGACTGCTTCTTTTGCCCCTTTAAATATCGCTTCATTTACATCACTTATAGTTCCATTAATCATGGCAAAAACGATACCAATGATCGCTAACCCTGCCCATATAACATTAATCATGTTGTTGTACTCCTAATATCCTTATAAACAGATGTTTGAAGTAATCAAAAAATTTTCCTTTTTCTTTTTTAACTCCAGCCTGATTATAGTGAATAGGCAAAGTTTTAATTGCTTCATCATTTAAGTAAACAACGGCTTTTCCTACTATTTCAGGTGATTTTTCACCTTTTCTCCAACTCTCTTTCGGTTCAATAAAATTATATTTAATCCGAAAAGATTCTTTCTCTTTTTCTGTTACCGGGTATGAAAAGGAGGAGTGCAGTGATACCTTATCTTTGTAGAAAGCATATTCTACCCCCTTAATTCTCCCTTCACTCAATACTTCAACTTGTTCATATTGATCAAATGCACCCTCATACATAGCAATATGATCATTCCAATCATCCGGTCCATTTAACGTAACAGCAATTAGATCAAGATTGTTTTTTGTCGCTGTTGTTACTAAAGTCCTTTTTGCTCTTTTTGTATAACCAGTCTTTCCACCAGTTGTATATTTATAAAGCTGGGTCAATAAACGATTTTTATTATTCCAGCTGTAATCTCTGTTTTCAGATCGATAAGATTTTGTCCCTGCTATTTTTTGATACATCTCATTTTTCATTGCATAGCGAGTAAGTAACGCCATATCATAGGCAGTTGAATAGTGATTTTCATGATCGTCAAGCCCATGTGGATTTTCAAAATGCGTATTTGTCATGCCTATTTCTTCAGCCTTCTGATTCATTAAATACACAAAGCCATCTAAGCTTCCGCCTACATACTCTGCAATCGCAACTGCCGCATCATTACCCGAGCGAAGCATTAAGCCATAAACCAAATCTTCTAGTTTGATTTCTTCCCCCGGTTTCAAATAAATGGATGAGCCTTCTGCTTTTAAAATCGTATCAGTTACTTTCACATCTTCTTCTAGCTTATTTGATTCAATCGCCAATATTGCTGTCATAATTTTTGTTATACTAGCAATCCGGTTTCGATCATTGGCTGCCTTATCATAAATAATTCTACCTGATTCCTGTTCGATTAATACTGCATTTCTAGCACTAACAGAGGGCTTCGCCTCTACTAGTTGTGGACTTAAACTAAGCAATAAGGTGGACATTATGAGAATAGTGATTAGGTTTTTCCATTTCTTCATCGCACAAACCCCGTCTCATTTTATGGTTTGTACAATTCTATGCAGGACAAGTTTTGTTATGACAGATTCATGGCGATCGGTTCATAAATTAGTAGGCTGTATTTTATCAACCTTCATCGAAAGGAGTTGAACTATTCATTCAAATTGGGGTAAGGATACGGGTATTGTAAACTGTTGGATCACTTGGACTTTGTTGACTGACTATGATTGAGGTTCCGCAAGAGATGAAAGCTCAATACTCTTGCGGGGTGTAAAAAACATAAGCAACTGCCTGTTTTCTTGTGCTATTTTCTTAAAAAGGCTGCCATTTCATTTCATGTGCTTTTTGAAACCTTCTTGAAACATTGTCCCAGTTTACAATATTCCACCAACTGTCAATATAAGCACCTTTGTCATTTTTATATTGTAAATAATAGGCATGCTCCCAAACATCTAACACAAGTAACGGGATCGTGTCCCATTGTGTTAAGTTTTGATGTTTTTCAGATTGTAATACTTCTAAATGTCTAGCTCTCGGAGACCAAACAAGAATGGTCCAACCTGAACCTTCTACTTGCTTTGCCGCTTCTGTAAAATGTTTTTTAAAAGCTTCAAAGCTACCAAAGTATTTGACTATTTCTTTTTTCAATTCCCCCGTAGGTTCTCCACCACCTTGCGGACTCATATTTCCCCAAAATATCGTATGCAAATAATGGCCTGATCCATTAAAAGCCAATTCTCTTGACCAATGTTTAACTAGAGAAAAATCGCCCGAATTTCTCGCCTTTTCTAATTCTTTTTCTGCTTTATTCAGTCCATCCACATAACTTTTGTGATGCTTATCATGATGTAATCTCATGATTTCTTCTGAGATATACGGTTCTAAAGCATTATATCCATAAGGTAAAGGTGGAAGTTCATGCTTTCCAGCTTGAACACTTACTTCATTAACATAAATTTGTCCAAGTGATAATCGGTGATTGAAATACTGTTCCATCTCACCGTGAAGTTCTTCTACTTTTTCGTGAATTTCTTCTATTTCCTTGTCTCCCATACTATGATCAATTGTCTCCATAATGGCTGTCATATGATCAAGTTTATCCCATAGCTCATTGCTCTCTTCAATATTTTCACTCTCCAAAAAAGCCCTCATATCTTCATTCCATTGAAACACATTCTTTAAGTATTCATTCATACGATGATTCAAGCTAAATCCCTCCTCTTCACTACATCATATGTATAGTAATGATAAATAATATCGTTTTTTAGCCATTCTACATGATGCTTATCATTTTGAACGCTATAGACACAAAAAAGCACGAACAAATTTGTCCGTACCTTAGCTCATTCTAAAGTATTTCATTATTTATTTGGATTGCATCATTTTTGTACGATAATCTGTTTCGTAGTATTCTAGTTCTTCTCTTATCTTTTGGAAATCGCTTTCTAATCCTCTAAATAAGTTCTCAAGGCGAACGGGTACTTCGTGATGAAAACGAATTGAATTCTTTCCTGTATACGCTGAACGACTATTCTCATACCACGCATCATTTTTAGGTGAGAAAAACTCTTCAATACAATGATGGTAAAGTTTATACAATGTTTGCTCAGCTGCTCCCCGCTGAAATTGATCACTCATGAGTATGATGCGACATGCTTCATGACCTTCCTCGCAAAACACTAGAAGCTTTCTCAAATTCGATAAAATGCTTTTATAATATCGCTCATCACCCTGTCCTTCCTCTTTAAGTACCGACAAGGTTGTTTCATTTAAGAAGTTCTCAAAAGTGCTTACCGTATTACTAAGGAATTGTTGCACATCTTCCATTTGTGATTCAACTATAGAATTTCCCATCATTTTCCTCCCGTATATTTAGCTACTCTTTTATCCATTTCGTTCTTCAGCCAATTTGTTTATATCAGCTCTTCATTTATTCTGCATCATTGTTTCTATTATGTTAGATATTTGCTTAAAATCAAATCCCTCAAATAACCGTATAAAAGCGGTCTCATCACTTATAAATAACCGTTTTCTCAGCTTCAATTCCGGATGATTGAGAAGAGAAGCTAGCGCTGCAATATCCTTAAAAGTTCTATCACTTACTGACTGTTCATATGATGTCAATTGATCAAGCTTTTCTTCAAAGTACTGCAAATAAGTTAATGTGAATTTTCTTTCCTCTCCATCTTCCTCATAAATGACTTCACTTTTATTAAAAAAATCTTCGAAGGAATTAGGAAGAGTTTTTTCAAGCGACCATCCTTTCGATTGCAGAATGAACAATCAGAACCCTCCTTCAGATTCAATCTACTTTTTGATAAGCATCGTGATTGATAATAATGAAGTTTGCTGATGATATAAATTTATTAAGGGAAATAATTTTCTTTTGTACCATCTGACATTATGTATATATGCCTTTGGTGTTTAATTATGCTAAACAAGTAAATCACCCTTAATGTTTTTATATTAACATAAATGAGCTGTTGATTGTTCAGAATTATTTCACTTATACATTATTTAATGTATCAAAGAACAAATCTGCTTCTGTTTGCTCAAACTCTTCGTCTCCTTGATCAGGTAGCTTTGGCAGCTCTTTTAAACTTTTTAATCCAAATGTATCTAAGAAACCCTTTGTCGTGCCATACAAATATGCACGACCATTACCTTCAGCTCTTCCTACTTCTTTGATTAATGCTTTTGCCACAAGTGTTTGTAATGGTCTTTCTGTCTTCACTCCACGAATTTCCTCGATTTCAATTCTTGTAATGGGCTGCTTGTAAGCAATAATTGCTAATGTCTCTAAAGAAGCTTGCGATAAAGAATGGGAGGAAGGAGCTTCCACGAGTTTCTTTAAATAGTCAGCTAATTCCTTTTTAGTCGTTAATTGATACGACCCACCAATTTCAATGATTTGTAATCCCCGTCCTTGGTTATTTGCTAACTCAGTCATTAATTGATTCATTCTTTCACTTGCCTCTTGATCACTCACTTCAAATACCGAAGCAATCGATTTCAAATTAAGTCCTTCATCTCCTGCTGCAAATAAAAGCCCTTCTAAAATGGCTTTCCAATTTTCTTTCTTACTCACTTACTTTCCCTCCGCTACTTCTACATACAATTCTGCAAAGTTATTATCTTGTGTAACGAGCACAGCCTGTCTTTTCATTAACTCTAGAACAGCTAGAAAGGTTACAACAACTTCTTCTCTAGAATGTGCAGTAAATAAATCATTAAAGTTTTTACGGCCATTACTTTTTCTAAGTGTACGTATAACTTCGTCTATTCTTTTTTCAATCGGAATTTCCTGCCTGGCTACTTTCGTTGCAAGTGGTTCTTTCCATTTTTTTCTTCTTAATAACTTTTGCAGCGCACCTAACATATCGTAAAGCGATACGTCGACTTGGGTCTGTTCCATTTTCACTTCTTTTGCCATGTCAGAAAGGTCACTCGGTGCTTTTGTGTATAATAAGCTTCTTTCTTGTTCAAGTTCCTTTAAGTCCTCGGCTGCTTCTTTAAAACGGCGATACTCTATTAATCTTTCAACGAGTTCATCTCGTGGATCTTCTTCCATTTCCATATCAATATCTTCGTCATAGTTATCTTCTTCGTGCTTTGGGAGTAGCATTTGACTCTTGATAGCGAGTAACGTGGCAGCCATAACCAAATACTCACTTGCTATATCCAGCTCTAATTCTTGCATAGTATGTATATAGATTAAATACTGTTCAGTAATTTCTGCTACTGGAATATCATATATATCAATCTCGAGGCGATTAATTAAATGCAGTAATAAATCGAGCGGCCCTTCGAAGGCGTTAATCTTTACATTATAATGCTCCATATGTTCCACCAAAATTTCTATAAAATTATTTCTTTACTCTATACAGTATAGATGATTCAACGTAGCGAATCCAACATAATTCTTTCCTTTAACAAGGGACTCTTTTTTCAACTTTTAGAAACTTACTTTTTATTTTATCCTAAGCCCAAACATGAGACAAACTACTCACATACAATGAGAAGGTAATGACAATTAGGTACTAATGGAGGTATAAATATGTCCAGAGAAAATTATGGTGACAATCATCATAGAGAAGAAGAGTGCTATGGTGGCGGTTTCGGTGCAGGCTTTGCTTTAATCGTTGTTCTCTTCATCCTACTTATTATCGTAGGCGCTTCTTGGTTATTTTAATGTAAATAGACATTGCCTGGCATTGTAATTTGCCAGGCATTTCTTTTTTCCATCATTATTATATGATACCATGAAATTAATCAACTGTATGTTTGAAGGAGGAGTGTAACTTTGCATCCCCAAGCTTTTATTGACTATTTAGCTCATTATCACGGCGATCGTGATTATTTTGAATGCCACGAAATTTTAGAGGAATATTGGAAAGAAGTAGACAATCGAAACAAGCAATCCATCTGGGTTGGCTTGATTCAAGTCGCCGTGTCTAATTATCATCATCGTAGAGGGAATTTTCATGGTGCTAAAAAAACTTTGCAAAAAGCAGCATTTATTCTTTCGTCATATCCAAAAGAAGTAAAACAACTTGGTATTGACCATCAACAACTGTTAAATGATATACACACAATGCAAGAAGAAATTGATAAGGCCTTTCCTTATAAAAGCTATTACTTCCCTATAAACGATGTTTCCTTATTAGATGAGGTCAAAAAGACATGTAATTCTAAAGGATTCCGATGGGGACAGGAAAGCAATCTTGAAAACGAAGAAATTGTTCATCGACATATGAAAAGAGATCGGTCAAATGTCATCGCAGAAAGAGAGAAAGCCCTCCAAAGACATCGCTAAAAGGCAGCGAAAATTATTCGCTGCCTTTATTTATCTCTTCACATTTCTGTAAAAAGGCTTCTGTAACATTGTCCGCTGTTAGTTCTTTATGTGGATAAGTGTCATTTAATGCTTTTATCATCGACTTACCGACTCCTTGCTGACGATGAGAAGGGTTGACTGATATATGACGAACTTCAATATGATGATCAGATAAGCATACACCAACTAGCCCAATAATATCTTCGTCTTCTTTCCACAAAAACAATTGCAGATTTTCTTCACTTTCATACTCTTTAATCGTCTGTAACAACTGCTTTAATACTTTTTCTTTTGGCATAAAAGATAAAAGTCCCATAGCAATCTTCTCAAAAGACTTTTTATAGCGTATTAACATGATAACCCCTCATTATTAGTAAAACCGTTTATTTGCTATTATTTCCATTTCACAACTAACATAAACTATTTTATCATATGTATCTATAGATTGAAATGGAACTAGTTATGATTGCGGGGCAATAAATAACCAATAAATAAGCCCCCATATAAAAGCTATACCTAAAATAAAGACAAATAACATAATATTACTTTTTTTATCCATACTTTCTTCAGTAGCTCCCCTTTTGATATACATTCATCTTTATTGTACATGAAAGGTTTCTACATTCCAATATGTTAAAAGAAGGAGTTCTCCAAATAAGTAGAATAATAGGTGAGTCCCTTATGAAGATTCTGAAACCCACCTAAGTTTCTTGGTTCATGTTAATTACTGATTAACCTTGTTTTTTAAAGGTAAATCTAGCCGTGCCATATCTTCAAATGATTCTCTTTTAATGACCAATCGATCTTCTCCATCTTCCACAAACACAACAGGTGGACGAGGGATACGATTATAATTATTTGCCATTGAATAACCATATGCACCTGTACAAAAAACAGCTAACAAATCGTTGTTTCCAGCCTTCGGAAGTGGCAAATCCCAAATAAGCATATCTCCGGATTCACAACATTTACCTGCGATAGAGACTTTTTCCTCTATATCATCTAGGACACGATTAGCAAGAACAGCTTCATATTGTGCCTGATAGAGAGCAGGACGGATATTATCACTCATTCCTCCATCAATAGCCAAGTATTTTCTTACATTCGGAACATCTTTTGATGAGCCAATTTGGTAGATGGTTGTGCCAGCATCACCGACAAGTGATCTTCCAGGTTCAATCCATATTTCAGGTAAAGTCATCCCGTGATGGCTTGTTTGTTTTTTTACTTCCTTGATAATTTCCTCTACATACGTTTCTGGGGCGAGTGGTTCATCTTCCTCTGTATATCTAATCCCAAATCCTCCACCTAAATTAAGAACTTCAGATTCATAATCATATTTTTGGCTCCACGTTTTCAATTTGGCAAAGATTTTTTGTGTGGCAAGGATAAATCCAGTTGGTTCAAAGATTTGTGAACCAATATGACAATGGAACCCAAGTAAATGGATGTGTTGGGAATTAAGGGCGATTTTTAATGCTTCCTCTGCCTGTCCATTTTGTAAATCGAAACCAAATTTAGAATCTTCTTGCCCAGTTAAAATATAATCATGTGTATGCGCTTCTATTCCTGGAGTAATCCTTAGTAACACATCGACGCGCTTATTCATTGATATAGCTACTTCTTCTAATAAGTTCATTTCATGGAAATTATCTATGACGATACAACCAATATTATAGGAAAGCGCCATTTCTAATTCTTCACGGCTTTTATTATTCCCATGAAAATGAATACGTTCAACTGGAAAATCCGCCCTAATGGCAGTGTATAGTTCTCCTCCAGAAACAACATCTAAAGACAATCCTTCTTCTTCCACTAACTGAATCATCGCTACAGAAGAGAAAGCCTTACTTGCATAGGCTACTTGTGCCTTTATATTATTTTCCTGAAACATTTTCTTAAATCCACGTGCTCTTCTTCTTATTAACTCTACATCATAAATATAAACAGGCGTGCCATATTTACTAGCTAATTTTACTGTATCAACACCGCCAATTTCTAAGTGTCCTTTGTCATTTACCTTTGATGTACCGTGAAAAAACATGCTTTCCCCTCTTTCGTCCATTACTTCTCTAATCAAAGAATTGATGCTTATTTTTATCGGACTAAAATGAAGAAATAGACAGAATCCTTAAGAAACTGTCTATTCTGTTATCCTTTAACCCTTTATTCAGTTGAACATACTTTACCATAATTCCCATATGCCTGCAATCGCCATTTACCCAATTATTTTGGTGGCTGCTTAAAACGATTGCGAGAATGGGTAATACTTGGTCGGATTTTTGACCCTGGGACGGCTCTTCTAAAAATAATATGAACGATAGCGCCAGGGCAAAATGGAATGAATGGCCATAAATATGGTGTTCTAAATGAACGCATGGATACAAGAAAAAGAATAAATAACGTAATTCCGACAACTAAACCTGGTGTATGAAAAATTGCAACTAATATTAACAAGAGCATACGAATAAGTTTATTTGCCACACTTAATTCATAGCTCGGAGTGGCAAAAGTTCCAATTGCCGCAACAGAAACATAGAGAATAACTTCAGGTACAAACAATCCAACAGTGATTGCAATTTCTCCTATTAGTATTGCAGCTATTAGTCCCATTGCCGTTGATAATGGGGTCGGTGTATGGATAGCAGCTAATCTTAAAAACTCTATCCCTAAATCCGCTAATAATAATTGAATAAGAATAGGTATATTTGATTGTTCATTCGGCCCGATATAATCAATGGCATCCGGAAGCAAAGACGGTTCTAAGACAAATAAAAACCACAATGGTAGAAAAAATAAAGAAGCAGCAAGTCCGATAAACCTCATAAATCTAACAAAAGTACCGACAGCTGGGGCTTGCCTATATTCCTCTACATGCTGCAAATGATGAAATAAAGTCGTTGGGGCGATGATTACACTGGGCGATGTATCCACAAAAACCACGACATGACCTTCCATCAAGTGAGTGGCCGCTACATCCGCTCTTTCAGTGTACCTTACAAGTGGAAATGGATTATAACTTTGATGAAGGATGAATTCTTCTACCGTTTTATCAGCCATGGGTAGACCATCGATATCAATTTCATTAATTTCTTTACGTAACACTTCTACTAGGTTGGGATCAGCTAACCCTTCAATATAGCCTAAGGAAATATCAGTTTTTGACCTTACACCAACATGGAGCATTTCAAACCTTAAACGTTCATCACGAATTCTTCTTCTTGTTAGAGCTGTATTGACAATTATATTTTCTACGTAACCATCACGAGAACCTCTAATTACCTTCTCCGTATCAGGCTCTTGTGGTGTTCGTCCTGGATAACTTCTTACGTCTATTACTAAAGCGGTACCTTCACCTTCCATCACAATAACAATAAGCCCTGATAATACTTGGTCAACGAGCTCATCAATTGTCTTAATGCGATCAACTGCTTGATGAACGATACGGTTCTCTACAATATCAAAGAGATGGGTCGATAATTTTTCTTTATCATTAATCCCTACAAGCTCTTCAACAATTTCAATGATAAATTGTGTCTCTGTTAAACCATTAATAAAGTATAAATGAACATCCTTTTTTAATACTTTAAGCTTTCTCACTCCAAGGTCAAAACTTGTTCCAAGACCTACATGGTCCTGCATGTACGCTTCAACTTCCTTGACGGATGTGGGTAATGGTCTCTTTCTTATTTTTTCTTTTTCGCTCATAACATACCGCTCCTTTCCAGTATAAGTTCAACAGCTTGTTTCGTAATGGGTGAACCGGCTTCTATTGAATCAATTCTTGCCATTTTACCAATATCACCAATACCGACGATAAAAGGGATATTTAACATCTCAAGACAATAAACTGTATCACCTACTATTCTGCCTTCATCCATATCTGCTATCCCAGATTTATCAACACCATATTCTGTCAATTCACCAAAGCGATCAATGCTTACATCTACCTTTGTCCATTCCTCGTGGTGAGTCCTTGATGCTACAGCTATTGCACCAATGACTTCAATATCAGGGTGATTGGCAACGAAAGTCATCGCTTTCTCTCCTGGACCTTCTCCGATATAACCACTATCATCAAACATGATATAAACAGGATCTGAATGAGCTTTTTTAATTAAATGCACCATCTCTTCACCAGACAGTATAGTTGGATTTCCTTGAGAAGCAGAAATACAACTACCACCAATATCATGAGCAATGAGCTCTATTGTTCGCTTTGCAAACTCATCTCCATCTGTAATCAATATGACTTTTCTCCGTTCTTTCATCGCCATTTCCCTTTCTAAGTGAGCAAACCTACAGATTGACATAATATATCCATTGAAATAAAGATCCGATAATTTTCCCAAAAACAAAAGCCATTAATAAATAGACAATTTTCCCTTCTACACCAATGCGTTTAGCTAATATCGGGAAGACATTTAGAACTTCCGTAAGTGCAGCTGCAAGCATTCCTACAAAGATTCCACATAACAGGCCAATCGGAATAAGTATAAAGGGCGGTGCTTGTAGTACTGGCTCCCACATGGAAGCTACAGCTCCAGCAATCACCCCGCACACCGCTGCCCATTCATAAGCATGGATCATCTTCATTGTTTTTGTTAGTTGTGTAAGCCTTGGAATAATTCCTAAGACAGATAAGAATGCAACTACTCCACCACCTACAGCAATACCACTCGCTAAGCCTATAAAGATGGCAAAGATAATTTTACCGCTCATCAATATTCTTCATACTCTCTTTGTTTTCGTGTAGGGAAACATAGTTATCCAAATCCATTTGATAATTAAACATCTCTACCTCTAAAGGACTAGGCTCTTCATTTAAACGCTTTTTAAATACATGATTGAAGAAGAGAATCATTCCTAAGCCTAATCCAATTGAGTATGGGATTTGAAAAATCAATGGCCGACTATCTACTTCCCCTGTAATCAATGTATAAATCTTTTGTTGAACTTCTTGCATACTAACGTCTTCATGAAAATTCATGATGGTGAGAGCAGCACCAAAAAATAATAAAAACCATATTAGCATAAACAATGGAAGTGAGACTTTTCTTCTTTTCACGGCAACTTCAACAATAATCTGTGTCGGCCCAACCGTTTGGATTTCCAAACTCGGAAAACATTTTGTAATATGCTTAATTACCTGCATAACATCAATAATGATAATATTTTTATCTTCCTTAGACACACGGTATAACAGGAGATTAGCTAATTTATCATAAACTTCGTCATCTGCAATCAACTGCGCAACATCCGATAAAACAATAGTTTCGTGCGGTTTAACCTGCAATCGATGTCGCAAGCGTAAATAAACGATACGTTCCATCCTTTCACTTCCCACACAAAGATTTCCTTGCATATAGTATGAGTAAAGGTATTTCACTTCATGAAATCCAATAATTTCCTCACACTGATATTACTTTCTTGGTTATTAGTAAATACATAAACGTCGACTTTCTTCGCTTAAAAGAAGCAAATGAAAGAGCATATGGACTATAAGTCCATATGCTCTTTCATTTGCTTCAATATTTTCTTCTCAAGCCTCGAGACTTGTACTTGTGAAATGCCAAGCCTGACTGCTACTTCTGATTGTGTTTGGTCTTTGTAATAGCGCAAATAAACAATCAGTCTCTCTCTTTCATCTAATTCATTTATCGCTTCTTTTAATGCGATTTTATCAAACCATCTCCCCTCATCCCCATCATCTATTTGGTCAAGTAATGTAATAGGGTCACCATCATTTTCATACACGGTTTCATGAATTGACGAGGGAAGTCGACTAGCATCTTGGGCCATAATAATATCCTCTGTTGGGATATCAAGGAATTCTGAAATCTCTGATACGGTTGGTACCCTACCTAATGATTTCGATAATTCATCTTTTGCTTTTCGAATTTTATTTCCGAGTTCTTTAAGTGAACGACTGACTTTAACTGTTCCATCGTCTCTTATAAAACGTTGGATCTCACCAATAATCATAGGAACAGCGTAAGTAGAAAATTTCACATCATAACTCAAATCAAATTTATCAACCGATTTCAACAATCCAATACAGCCAATTTGAAATAAGTCATCTGGTTCGTATCCTCGATTGAGGAAGCGCTGGACAACTGACCATACTAAGCGCATATTCTTTTGGACAATCAAATCTCTAGACGCTTGATCACCATTTTGACTTTTACCAATGAGCTCTTTAACTTCATGATCTTTTAAATATTGCGTCTTTCCTGTTTTAACCTCCACATCCATAGCAAGACTCCTTAATTACATAGCATTTTACTATTTGATAAATGCTTCTTTAAACGAACCTCTGTGCCTTCACCTGGGTGTGATACAATACTAATTTCGTCCATAAAATTTTCCATAATCGTAAAGCCCATGCCTGATCTCTCTAGCTCTGGCTTTGTTGTATAAAGAGGCTGTCTTGCCTCTTCTATATCCATAATACCGAGACCTTCGTCTTTAATGGACAGTTCGACTATTCCTTCCTCAATGGTTACTGAAATGTGTACAATGCCATCTGGGCTCATATCATAGCCGTGAATAATAGCGTTCGTTACAGCTTCTGAGACAACGGTCTTAATTTCTGTTAATTCATCCATTGTTGGATCAAGCTGAGCAATAAAAGCTGCCACTGTCACTCGAGCAAATGATTCATTTTGACTGAGAGCAGTAAACTGCATTTGCATAACATTTTTCACTTACGCCACCCCCAATCGTTGCAGGGCAAACGCTTCAGTAGGTTCTAAGCGAATAATTTTAAATAAACCAGACATATCAAAAAGTCTTTTTACAGATGGAGAAATTGCACATACAACCATTTCGCCATTTTTTTGTTTCACTTGTTTATATCTGCCAAGAATTACTCCAAGTCCAGAACTATCCATGAATGTTAATTGTTCCAGATTAAGAATAATATGGTGGATATCGTGTTCCTCAATCGTTTTTGTTGCTTTTGCTCTTAATTCATCCGCAGAGTGATGATCAAGCTCCCCGCTTAAACGAATACATAATACGTTGTTTTTTATTTCTAAATTAATTGCTAGACTCACTAACCATAGCCTCCTTTGTAATCAGTTGTCTCTATGGATTAGACAGGATTGACACCAATAGAATATCAACCTGCCTTTAGTGAGTCCAATTCTATACTATGAACTGTTTTTCCTTCATGAAGACAAAACTAGTGTTTATTCGCTAAAACAGGACTTGTCTTCACTCGATTCGACATATTACTCTGAGACTTTCGTAAACATTCCCATTGAACGCTTAAACAATGTCCATACGTTGGCTTTTTTACTATCTTGACTTGCGACTAAAGGACTTTCAACCATTGTTTTTCCGTCTTTTTCAAAAATAATCTTGCCGACTTCATCACCTTTTTTAACAGGAGCCTTCATATTTTCATCGAGTACAACCGTTTGTTTCACGTTTTTAATATCTTCACCTTTTTTAGCTAATATTGAAATGGGTTCGCTTGTTAATGCTTCTACTTGTTTCTTTTCACCTTTTGACACTTTCACTTTTGCCACCGCTTGATTCCTTTTATACATGGCATGAGTTTCATATTTATTAAAAGCATAGTCTAGCATTTTCGTCACTTCTGCATTTCTCTCTTTTGAGCTAGGTGCACCGAAAACAACCGCAATGACACGCATGCCGTTTTTCTCAGCTGTCGCCGTTAAACAATACTTTGCTTCTTGAGTAAATCCAGTCTTAAGACCATCTACCCCTGGATAAAAACGCACTAATTTATTCGTATTTACTAACCAGAACTTTTTATCGGTGTCTTCACGCAAATAAGCCTCGTAAGTACCGGTAAAGTTTGTAATATCTTCATACTTCAGTAATTCCTTTGCCATCATCGCCATATCATGAGCCGTACTAAAATGATCCGTTACCGGGAGGCCTGTAGGATTTTTGAATACAGTGTCCTTTAAACCTAGCTCTTTTGCTTTTGCATTCATCATATTGACAAAGTCATCTACCGTACCCGCTAATCTTTCTGCTACAGCAACAGAAGCGTCATTTCCAGAACCGATTGCAATTCCTTGTAACATTTCTTTTGTTGTCATTTCTTCTCCAGGCTCAAGAAAAATTTGTGAACCACCCATAGAAGCAGCATATTCACTTGTCTTAATCTTTTCATCCCATTTAAGTTTGCCTTCATCGATTGCTTCCATAATTAAAAGCATCGTCATAATCTTCGTCATACTTGCGGGTGGTAATTGAACATCACTATTTTTTTCATACAGAACTTTGCCTGTATCTCGCTCAATTAAAATAGCTGACTTTACATTTTTCACAACTTCTTCTTCAGTCATTTTTTCACTTTCACGTGCAAATACTTGTGGTGCTATGGTAGAAACCATGAGAATACATATAAAAAATACACTAACTATTCGCTTCATCGCACAAACCCTCCATTCTTTATAGTTTCCATGATTACCATTTGTTGATAATTTATACCAAAGAAAATACCATAAACTACATTTTATAAATGAGAAATTCCGTGTTTTACTTTGAAAAAAGATCGGGAAGGTGAGAGGTATGAAATGAGACCTTCTATGCTTTGATGTGGGAATTATTCGAAGGAAATATTTTAAGAATGAGCATCTTTCAGTTAAATTGTACTAAAAAAGCTTAAAGGTTTTATTTCCTTTAAGCTTTTTCTAGTATTTTTATTCTGTGATGACTTGATGTATCAATGTTGGTGCTGTTACTTCTTCTGACACTATTTTAATATGATTAATAAGGATATCTTTTACTTCTTCCACATCTTCCATATTGCTATGAATCGTTAACAACGCTTCTCCTTTTTGGACAGAATCGCCAACTTTTTTATGAAGAAGGAGGCCTGCTGCGAGATCTATAATAGAATCTTTTGTTGCTCTACCCGCACCAAGCATCATTGCAGCAGTACCAAGTTTTTCTGCAGCAATTTCAGAAATATATCCACTTTGTGCAGCTTCTACCTTTATTTGATATTTTGCCTGTGGAAGTAGAGATGGGTCATCAACGACTGCAACATCTCCTCCTTGAGATTGGATAAATGTTTTAAAAGTCTCTAACGCTTTACCACTACTGATTGCTTCTTGTAATAGCGTGCGCGCACTTTCTAACGTATCGGCCTTTTTCGCTAATACGACCATTTGACTTCCAAGAGTTAAACATAAATCAGTCAAATCTTCCGGGCCTTCTCCTTTTAAAGTATTTATCGCTTCTTCTACTTCTAAAGCATTACCGATTGCTAGGCCAAGGGGTTGGCTCATATCTGAGATGACAGCCATTGTCTGTCTACCAACATGATTCCCGATTTTCACCATTGTTTTTGCTAAAGCAATTGCTTCTTCAATCGTTTTCATAAATGCACCTGAACCCGTTTTCACGTCTAAAACAATTGCATCTGCACCCGCAGCAATTTTTTTACTCATGATACTTGATGCAATTAATGGGATGCTATTAACAGAAGCGGTCACATCTCTTAACGCATAAAGCTTCTTATCAGCTGGTGTCAAGTTTCCACTTTGACCTATGACTGCTAATTTATTACGATTGACTAAATTCATAAATTCATCATTATCAATCTCTACATGAAATCCATCTATAGCCTCTAATTTATCAATGGTCCCACCCGTATGGCCCAGACCTCTTCCGCTCATCTTTGCAACTGGTACACCTACAGCAGCTACTAGCGGCCCTAATACGAGCGTGGTTGTATCTCCTACACCCCCAGTAGAATGCTTATCGACTTTGATTCCATCAATGTTTGAAAGATTAATTTCATCGCCTGATTTAACCATTGCCGTTGTTAAATCAGCTGTTTCTCTTTCATCCATTCCTTGAAAATAAATCGCCATAGCAAGTGCACTTGCTTGATAATCAGGGATTGTTTCATTTGTGTAGCCTTGAATAAAATAGTTAATTTCCTCTGTCGTTAAGCAATGACCATCCCTTTTTTTCTCAATGATGTCCACCATTCTCATCGTATCGTTCCCCCCACTAAATTTAAATTTTTGTCACGATTCCTTTGACAAAGCTTAAAAATTGTTGTTTTACTTTCTCCGTTGTTTCTATCACTTCTTCATGATTTAATGGTTGGTCTAAAATACCTGCAGCCATATTAGAAATACAAGAGATTCCAAGTACATTCATACCAGCATGATTCGCAACAATAACTTCCGGAACAGTTGACATACCAACTGCATCTCCACCACAAATTCTAAGCATTTTTACTTCTGCAGGTGTTTCATAAACTGGCCCTGTATTAGCTACGTATACACCAGTTTGTATGTTTAATTGTTGGTGTTCTGCGACCTCTTTTGCGACTTGTATCATTTCTTTATTGTACGCTGATGACAAATCTTGAAAACGCACACCAAAATGGTCGTCATTAGGACCTATAAGTGGGTTTACCCCCATATTGTTAATATGGTCTGTGATGATCATTAAATCACCTGGTGAGAAAGTTTCATTAACGCCTCCAGCAGCGTTGGTTACGATTAATTTCTGTACTCCCAACTCCTTCATTACACGGATCGGAAACGTAACTTGCTGCATAGTATAGCCTTCGTAATAATGAAATCTTCCTTGCATCGCAACAACCGCTACACCGTTTAATCGGCCAATAACGAGTTGACCTGCATGACCTGCTACTGTTGATTGCGGGAAACCCGGTATATCTCTATAAGGTATTTTTATCGCATTTGTTATCTCTTCAGCAAGAACCCCAAGTCCAGAACCTAATATAAGTCCTACTGTTGGTGTTTGGTCTATTCTAGATTGAATTAATTCTTTCGCTGCTTTTACCTCATGTAAACTAGTCATTATTTCCCTACTCCCTTGACATTTTTAAGAAAGCTCTCTCCAATCAATGGCTTCTTTACTTGGAAATTCTCTGCAATAGTCGCGCCAATGTTAGCAAATGTCTTGCCTTGAGGCAGTTCTTCTCCATGAGATAAGCGCTTAGAATAAACAAGTAATGGCACATATTCTCTCGTATGGTCTGTACCATGATGGATTGGGTCATTACCATGATCCGCTGTAATAATCAGAAGATCATTTTCATTTAACTGCTCGAACAGTTCAGGTAAACGAGCATCGTATTCTTCTAATGCTTGACCGTATCCAAGTGGATCTCTTCTATGTCCATAAAGGGCATCGAAGTCTACTAAATTCAAAAAGCTCATGCCTGTAAAGTCTTTTTTTGCTATAGCTACCATCTTGTCCATGCCATCCATATTTGAAGTGGTTCTAATTGCTTCTGTTACGCCTTCTCCATCATATATATCATTAATTTTTCCGATGGCTATGACATCTAGATTGGCATCTTTTAACTCATTCATTACTGTTCTGCCAAATGGCTTTAATGCATAATCATGTCTATTCGCTGTTCTTATAAATGCCCCAGCTTTACCAACAAATGGTCTAGCAATGACTCTACCTACCATGTATTTTTCATTTAAAGTCAATTCTCTAGCAATTTCACAAATACGATACTGTTCTTCAATTGGTATGATTTCCTCATGGGCGGCGATTTGTAGCACCGAATCAGCCGACGTATAAACAATAAGAGAACCTGTCTCCATATGCTCTTCCCCTAATTCGTCTAAAATCACTGTTCCACTCGCAGGTTTATTACCAATCACTTTTCGACCTGTCTTTTCTTCTAGTTCTTGAATTAACTCCTCTGGAAATCCATTAGGAAATACTTGAAAGGGTTTTTGAATATGAAGGCCCATTATTTCCCAATGTCCTGTCATGGTATCTTTCCCAACAGAAGCTTCTTGAAGCTTTGTATAATAAGCCTCAGGTTGTGCGACTTTTGCTATCCCTTTTATTCCATTGATATTACTTAATCCGAGACGTTCCATATGTGGCATATGCAAACCGCCCATTTTCTCGGCAATATGGCCTAACGTATGAGAACCTTCATCACCGAAATTTTTCGCATCAGGTGCTTCTCCTATTCCAACAGAGTCCATTACAATAAGGAAAATACGTTTATATGTAAATGTGTTCACAATTAACACTCCTTTCTAACTATTTCTTTACTACAGAAATCCTTACTTATCATACCCCAAAAAGGCTTTCATCAACAGCGAAGGATAGTGTAAAACGTCTAGAACCTAACAAAGAGGAATGTCATGAATATACTTCACCTTTAAGAAAGATTTCTTTCGTCAGAAGTCTGACATCTATATTGTACTGAAAATAAAAAAAGAAAAACAGTCTTTTATATCACTTTTCACTGTTTTTCTACATATTTCCTGTTAAGCCCTCGGATGGAATTGTTTATATACATCTTTTAATCTCGTTTTTGACACATGTGTATATATTTGTGTCGTAGAAATATCTGCATGGCCAAGCATTTCTTGTACAGCTCTTAAATCTGCTCCATTTTCAAGTAAATGGGTGGCAAATGAATGCCTTAAAGTATGAGGCGTTAACTCTTTTTGAATACCAGCTACTTGTGCTGTTTTTTTTAAGTTTTTCCAAAACCCTTGCCGTGATAACCCTTTACCGTGATGATTTAAAAATAAGTATTCTGTCGGGTGTTTTGGTGATAACAACTGTTGTCTACCCTTATCTAAATAATCTTGAATAGCTGCTTGTGCTGTTTTTCCTAATGGAATGATTCTTTCCTTATTTCCCTTACCAATACATCTTAAAAAACCCATGGTTAGATGAACATCATTTATTGTTAAATGGATTAATTCACTGACGCGGATTCCTGTTGCATAGAGTACTTCTAGCATGGCTTTGTCCCTTAAATAAAAGCGGCTGCCATTGTTCGGGAGGTCTAGCAATCTCTCAACTTCCTTCATATTTAAAACCTTTGGCAAAGATTTTTCAGCTTGCGGTGTTTCAATATGAATAGAAGGATCGTGATCTGCTATTTTTTCACGAAGTGCAAATTGGTGAAAGGAACGAATAGACGCTATATGCCTTGCAATTGTTTTAGCAGACTTACCATCATCCTTAAGCTGAGCTAGAAACTGAACAATATGAACACGTTCAATCTCATTCATCGATTGCTTCATCATCTTCTTCTCAATAAACAATATATAACTTCTTAAGTCTCTTTCATATGACATTATCGTATTTCTGGCTAGCCCTTTTTCAATCATTAAATAGTGGATAAAATCCTGCAGATGATCATTCATAAAATCATTACTCCCCATTTAAATAAAACAGAATCAACCGATCCAACCAAGAAGAGTCCGTTGCATTCGCACTTGCTGCTACCTTCACGGCTGCCCCACTCGGTTCATCATAACGATGATAATCCTGATACTCTTCATTTAACCACATAATACCATAATAAAAAAGAATTGTGCTTCCTGTAAAAAGAACAAAAACCTTAATGGTTTGATAGACTAGTTTGATCCATGCACTCATCATTTCTCCCCCAAATAAAACGTCTTATTAGAGGGTATGCCATTTTGGACAAGATTTATACCTGTTTCCAACGAGGAATCATTTAAGTTCTGTGAGCTTCTATCGAACAAAAACCTTAATTTCGTTCGCAGCTTGAGGCAGAATTAGAGAAAAATAAGAAAACCCTTTCCAATGAAATTAGAAAAGGGTTTTACCTTATGCTTCTGGCTCTTCATCATTTTTTTTATCTTGACATCGATAGCAGATGCCATGAAAAGTAAGACGATGGTCTTTTATTTTGAAATGCCAACGCTTCTCAACAACTTCTTCCACATCTTCTAGTAGATCTTCTTGAATTTCATCTACTGCACCGCATTCTATGCATACAAGATGATGATGGAAGTGAGCAGCACCTTCTTGACGTAAGTCATATCGGGAAACGCCATCACCAAAATTAATTTTATCAACAATTTTTAATTCAGTTAGTAATTCAAGTGTTCGATAAACAGTTGCTAAACCGATTTCTGGCGACTTTTCTTTAACAAGGAGGTATACATCTTCCGCACTCAAATGGTCCTCTTCATGTTCTAACAAAACGCGAACCGTGGCTTCACGTTGTGGTGTTAGCTTATAACTGGATGAATGCAACTGTTTTTTGATTCTGTCAATTCTGCTTTCCATACCGAAAGTCCCTCCCTCACCACTAACATTCTCATTATAACAGATAGATGTATAGAATCAAACTAAAATCATTATAAAGAGACCTTTATAATAACTCTTATATTAGAATTGTTATAATAGCTAAAACAACATAAAAGTACAGAACCTAACGTAGGCTCTGTACATGATAATTTATCCAAGTAGTCATTATTACTAAACTCATATGATAAAAGAATTATAGCATTCAAATCTTATATAAGCAATCGATGAGTTTAGAGGACTGAATCAATGACTGACTTCATTAACACCGGTGAAATATATGCCTCAATAGCTGATGCACCAGCTAATATAATAATGGCAATAAGGAAAGAAATTAAGTATTTACCTAGCAACGGCATAAATGGATTATTTACTTTCTTCATAAACAACCGACGAATCATCTTCATTGAAAATGAAATCGCAAAAGTAGATGTAATAATAAAAATTGGAATGATAATCATATTTTGTGGCAAAATGGACACAAAAGATAGTAAAAACCCATGCCACTTTAATTGACTTACTAAAAAACCGACAGTAAATCCAACGACCATCCCTTTCATAAATAATAAAACTAAAATAAGCGGTAATCCAATAATAGATATCCCCAATAGCCATATCACGCCTATATATTTACCATTATGAAGTAAGCTTTGTTCAAATATGTTAGCCGGTGTCGCCATTTCTTCATTTGAAACATGACCAAAAAACTGAGTCAAGTATTGAAATAAATCCTCTTTTTGCGTCAAACTTAAACTGTTTACGACCACCGCTCCAAATATGACACCCATCAAAAACAATATAATAACAAACAAGTAGATTGAGGAATGCTCACGGAAATGATTTGCTACGACGTTCTGGTACATTTTTTTTATCATTGCTCTTCCTCCTGAAAATGATTTCACTTACTAGAATGTATGCTAGACTTGCTGAGATCATGACAGAAAGATACGAAATAATATAACTAATCTATTAAAATTTTTATTGTCAATAAGATGTTATTTATTTACACTTTAAGAAAGTTACATTTACTATATGTAAAAGGGTATGATAGACCGGCGATAGGCGCTATTAAATTAAAAAGGAGAATAAAGAATGAATCCCATCTTAGTAGATTTTCCAGAGAAAATAGAAACAACACGTTTGTATTTTAGACCATGTTTGCCTGGTGACGGCAAGATAGTGCATGAAGCCATTGCAGTGTCGCGAGATTCTCTAAAAAAGTGGTTGCCTTTTGCTGTAAAAGAAGAGACTGTTGAAGAAGTAGAAGCTGGAATACGCGCATCTTTTGCCGAATTTATTAACCGAAGCGATTTCCGTCTACATATCTATCTGAAGGAGAATCATCTTTTTGTTGGCTCAATCGGCCTTCACCGGATAAATTGG
The DNA here is from genome assembly GCF_034651445.1 of Cytobacillus sp. OWB-43. Taxonomy (NCBI): domain Bacteria; kingdom Bacillati; phylum Bacillota; class Bacilli; order Caryophanales; family Bacillaceae; genus Cytobacillus; species Cytobacillus sp. OWB-43. The sequence goes on from NZ_JAYEFF010000001.1 coordinate 1,570,805, forward strand.
GATATTAAAAAATTTGAAATTGGTTATTGGTGTGATAGCCGCCAAATTAAGAATGGCTATATAACAGAAGCTGCAGAAGCTTTGACAGCTTTCTGTTTTGAGCATTTCAAAGCGAATAGAGTTGAAATCCGCTGTGATGAAAAAAATATAGATAGTCGGCGAATAGCGGAAGGTCTCGGTTTCCCATTAGAGGGCATATTGCGTAACGATAGCTTAGCAACCGATAACATATCCCTAAGAAGTACATGTGTGTATGCAAAAGTAAAAGTTGATGACTAATTGATATCCTCATACAAAAAGGTGAGGGCCTTGTCAAAATCTTAAACAAAGCCCCCACCATCTCAAGAAAAAAATAAACATATCCCCGATTAATTAACTCGCCTTTGACGACTGAATGAGGTCGTGGTCCTTTTTTGTTTTATGAGCCACATTACCATAAATAATCCCTAAAATGATAATACAAACCCCTAACCACTGAAGCGGGACAAGTTCTTCCTGTAAAACCAGTACAGACATTAGTAAAGCAACTGGTAATTCTGACGATGTCAATATTGTACCTAACCCAGCACCCACATGAGGCATTCCGATTGCAAATAACAATGGTGGTAAAGTGACACCAAAAAGACCTAAAAACAATCCGTACGGCATAAGTGCCGTTACAGTTGCTGCATCAGCTAAGAAAACTGGCGGGAAGATGACAAAAGTAATGAGTAATCCACCAATGGCAAAGACAGCGCTTCTTTGGATCGGCGGTACTTCTTTCCCTACCGTGCTACTAATATAGGCGAAGATGGAGAAGGATAATGCCGCAAGCATACCCCATCCTGCACCAACTAGAGAAAAGTCATTAAATCCTTGTGACAAAATACCTGTTGCCAAGAAAGAGCCAATAAGTAACAGCAAAATCGCACGTAATTTTTTCATTCCTGGTTTTTTTCTATCAACAATAAACTCAATAGCCGTACCAATCCAAACAAACTGAAATAAGAAAATGATGGCTAACGACGCATTTAAAGACTGTAAGGATTGATAATAAAATATTCCCGTTAAACCAGTTGGCACACCACATAATACGAGAAAGCTAAAACGCTTGAAGCTTATCTTCTGTTTTTTTGTAAACAAGAATATAAGCCAAATCAGTAACGTCCCAGCTAAAAATTGGCTTCCAGAAACTTCAGCAAGTTCGAACCCCTCACCGTAGGCAAGCTTGACAAAGGTTGATAATACACCAAAGCAAGCACCTCCGATAAGGACTGCTAAAGGATACATTGATTGTTTCATCCGTATTTCCTCCTCAATCTACCGGTTGACAAATATCGTTTTAATAAAGATAAGAGCATTTTTTTAAAATACAAAAAGCCACACATCGATGCTACTTGCATCAATGTGTGGCGAAAAAAGAGTGTCTACTCTTAAAAAGTCCACAAATCCGTACCGGTTTTGGCATTCAATTATTTATACCACTGTATCTTATCCCCGACATGGGTAGTCTGTCAAGTCTAGTATTTAATCAATGCGAATTCTACCATATCTTCCTCCGCCACCTACGTCAAATTGTAAGCTCCCTGATCTCGCCTGCTCAATCAGAAGCGCTGCTTGTTCAGGTATGACTTGTTGCAATGAGGCAAGAGGAACATCATGGATGATGGCCATTTCTGTGCCATAATGAAGAAGTAGCTTTTCTAATGTCTTTACCCCGATTCCGGGAATAAACTCTAAAGGGATTTGATGGATATAGGGTGGTCGTTTCCTCCCTTGAGCCATTGAAGTTACATTTGCTAACTCTTGAATACGATTTTTTACCCCTTTAATGATTTTCTTACTAGCACAGTTACTGCATAGTACTGTCCCTTGTGGCTGGGCCACACCACATTGAACACAGACCGTCTCATGATATTTACCCAGAAGCGGATCTAATCCATAATTAGCTTCAACTGCTCTTCCATCCATTTGTTGCAGTGCCATAGTTAACTCCTTAAAACTTAATTCTTGGAGGGAGATTTTTTGGTATTCTCTTGCAATTTTCGCTAATGAATGCGCATCAGAGTTTGTTATAAATGGATAGTCATGTAACTCAGCTATCCTGTCGGCCATTTCTGTATTAGCGCTCAATCCTAATTCAATTGCATCAATCGAATGAGGGTCAAATACTTCCTTAAGTGAATGCTTTACGCCCTTTCCATATAAGCTTTTAAAAGGTGTAAACACATGGGCAGGAATAAACAAACCTTCTAATTCCTTTACCTTTTGTTGAAGCATACGTCCTTCTATATAAACACGCTGTGAACTCAGTTGAATATTCTTCATTAAAACTGACAACCAGTTTGAAAAATCTTTCATGTGGCTAAGTGTTGGGAAAAACGATAGAACATGGATGGGCCCATGACAATATTGATCATAAATCTCGAGCTCTGAACCAAGAATAATCATCATATCATCAAATAATAATCCGCCATCCTCATGTTCTTGTAACTCACCCTCCTGAAGTAAAGCCTCTATTTCAGTTATCACTTCTGGAGAATGACAATCGATAATCCCAATGATGTCTAACCCTTTTTGATTTTTTGCATGATGAATAATGTTTGTAAAAGTCAAGTTTTTTGAACCTGTGATTTTAACCGGCTTTCCAGTAGCGGTTCTCCCAATATGAATATGCAAATCTGCATAATAAGATTTCATTTTTCCTGCAATGCTTCTTTTAGTTGCATATATTGAACTGCATAAGCGGTTTTCGCATCATAGATTTTTTGCTCTCCTATTAATTGGACAGCTTCTTGAACAGTGACTTCTTTCAGATTAACAAATTCATCTTCATCAAGATTGGCCGAATTTTCTATCACATGTAAACCTTTTGCCATATACAAATGAACAATTTCATCAGCAAAACCAGGAGAGGTATAAAAAGAAATAAGCCACTCTATCTCATCACACCCATACCCTGTTTCTTCTTCTAATTCTCTTTTTGCACATTGTAGGGGATCTTCGTTTCCTTCTAATTTACCTGCTGGTATTTCAATTATCGTCTTCTCAAGTGCTTTACGGTATTGTTCAACCATAACCATTTTTCCTTCATCTGTTAGTGCTAATATTGCTACTGCACCTGGGTGCTTGACTACTTCTCTTTTCGACAATTGTCCGTTCGGTAGTTCAACTTCCTCTACTTGGAGTCGAATAATCCTACCGTCAAAGATTTTTTCCGTTTTTAACGTTTTTTCTTCTAGGCGACTCATTTTCTCTCGTCACTCCTGTTCTATCCGATTATTCTGCTCATACATTTTAACATACTTATGTTTAGGAGAGCTCTTGATGAAAATTTACGTTCATGAAAAGGGTATTACCTTTGTTGGTAAGGCATGGGAAATTAAAGAAAAACTAAAGGTTTATCAGAAGTCATTTACTTATGTTAGAGAATGGATAGATGGAACAACAAATGATGATTATTACAAGGAGCCCAAGAATAGCGAACGTGACTCATAAATTCTCCATGCAATGAATCAAAAGATTTGTTTAACCTCTCTCAGTATCGGTAAAATAGATAAAAAATACTCAGAGAAGAGCGGAGGTTCACAAATGAAAAAAGTACAGTTAGGTAAATCACCATTAATGGTTACTCCACTTGGTCTTGGTTGTATGTCACTTGGAACAGATAAACGAAAGGCACAAGCGATTATTGAAACAGCACTAGAAGAAGGTATTAATTATTTTGATACAGCCGACTTATACGACTTTGGTTTGAATGAACAGCTAGTTGGAGAAGCGTTAAAACGCGTACGAGAGGATGTCGTTATTGCCACAAAAGTAGGTAATCGGTGGACTGAAGGAAAAGAAGGCTGGCGCTGGGATCCGTCAAAAGCTTATATAAAAGAAGCCGTAAAACAAAGCTTGAAACGATTAAGTGTAGAATATATTGACTTATATCAATTGCATGGCGGGACGCTAGAAGATAATATACTAGAAACAATTGACGCGTTTGAAGAGCTTAAACAAGAAGGTTTTATTAAGGCATATGGTATCTCCTCCATTCGTCCTAATGTGATTCGCGAATATGTTAAGCATGCCTCTATTGATTCAGTAATGATGCAATATAGTTTACTTGATCGTCGTCCAGAGGAAGAAGTTTTACCACTATTAGCTGAAAATAACATTAGTGTCGTTACGAGAGGTCCACTCGCTAAAGGTTTATTAAGTGAAAACTGGATTGATAAACTATCGGAACAAGGATATTTAGATTATAGTGAAACTGAATTGCGTGCTCTTCTGACTGAGCTTAAAGCAAAGTTTACTGAAACACGCCATCTACAAGAAGCGGCTATACAATATAACTTGGCACATAAAGGGGTTACTTCTATTATTGCCGGTGCCTCTTCTATGGAGCAGGTTAAAGAGAATGTTGCCGCCGTTCGTGCAGAGCCATTATCTAAGTCAGAATTAACTTTCATGGAACAATTAGCTAAAATGAATAAGTACGAGGCACATCGTTAACACTTACTTAAATCAAAAAGGATGACGTACCTTTGGATACGTCATCTTTTCTCGTAATCTATTATTTAAATTCTTTCCAATTTAAGTTACTTTCGCCTAAAAGCTCTTCAAAGCTTTTATTTTTCTCACGTAATTTACGCTCTTCTGCTTTTCTACGTGATTCTTCCTCAAACTTTATTTCTTCCGCTTTTTTTAGCTCATTTTTCTTCACTTGCAACCCTCTGACAAGCTCAGGATTTAACATATCTCCTAAAGTAAGCGGCTTATCTTCATTTATTTTCTTTGATTGTGCTCGCTGTTTTCTCTGCTTCATGACTGGTGTCCTACCCCCTCATTCTTTTGTATAGAATGTATGGTTATTATAGCATAGAACCCTCTCACCATAAATTATTCTGCAAGCTCTATTACAGTTGCCACACCTTGGCCGCCACCAATACACAATGTTGCTAAACCTTTCTTCGCTTGGCGTTTTTGCATTTCATGGATGAGAGTAACTAAAATTCGTGCGCCACTTGCACCAATTGGGTGCCCTAGAGCAATTGCGCCACCGTTTACATTTAAGATGTCTTTCTTAAAGTTCAATTCACGATCAACCGCTAGGGACTGGGCCGCAAAAGCTTCGTTTGCTTCAATTAACTCTAATTCTTCCAATGTAGTATTTGCTTTCGTTAATGCTTTCTTCACCGCTTCTACTGGACCAATTCCCATAATACTTGGGTCAACACCAGCATTCCCATTTCCTTTAATTGTAACAAGTGGCTTAATTCCTAACTCTTCCGCTTTTTGTTTACTCATTACTACCACTGCCGCTGCACCATCATTGATACCAGATGCATTGCCTGCTGTCACACTTCCTTCTTTTCTAAATGCTGGGCGGAGTTTACCTAATTTTTCTGCAGTTGTACCTGCTTTTGGATGTTCATCTTGATCAAAAATGATTGGCTCTCCTTTTCGCTGCGGAATCTCTACCGGAACGATTTCATCTTTAAAGCGACCAGATTCGATTGCTTGCGTTGCTTTCTCTTGGCTCTCAGCCGCAAATTGATCTTGTTCCGCTCTAGAAATCTCATATTTATCACATAAGTTTTCAGCAGTTACACCCATATGATACTGATTAAATGCACATGTTAGCCCATCATCAATAAGGGAGTCATATAAAGTAGTATTACCCATTTTAAACCCATCACGTGCACCTTTTAGAATATAAGGTGCTTGGCTCATATTTTCCATGCCACCAGCGACAATAATGTCTGCATCTCCAGCGACAATTGCTTGCGTTGCTAAATGAACGGCTTTCAAGCCAGAGCCACACACTTTATTAATAGTCATTGAAGAAACACTTTCAGGTACACCTGCTTTTATAGCTGCTTGTCTTGCTGGGTTTTGGCCTAATCCTGCTTGCAGCACATTCCCCATAATAATTTCGTCAACTGCCGATGCTTCTACCCCTGCTTTTTTTAATGCTTCCTTAATAACTACTGCTCCTAGATCTATCGCTGATACCCCTTTTAAACTCCCATTAAATGTTCCTAACGCTGTTCTTGTAGCGCTTACAATAACGACTTCTGCTCGTTCCATACTGTTTTTCCCCTCCATGGTTACCTTGTTATGAATCTACCTCTCTATTATGCCACACTTTACTTAATTCTTGCATTTCTGAATATTAAACCACTACAATAAAGTAAACGCTTTCTATAAAAGGAGGAATATAATGTTTACACTGCCAAAAGAAGTGACGATTATTGAAGTGGGCCCGAGAGATGGACTACAGAATGAAAAAAACTTCGTTCCAACAGATATCAAAAAACAATTTATTCAAAAATTAAAAAGTGCTGGTGTAAAAGAAATGGAACTTACCTCATTTGTTTCGCCAAAATGGGTACCGCAAATGAGTGATGCAGCTGAAATTGTTGCTGATACCCTCACATCACATACGCGAGATATGGTGCTTGCTCCCAACCGAAAAGGGATTGATCGTGTTTATGCTACTGATTGCCAGGCCGTTGCTACTTTTGTTGGTGTTAGTCAAACGTTCAACAAAAAGAATATTAATAAAACAACCGAAGAAAGTGTCGCTGAAATTGTGCCAATAATCAAAGAATTAAAAGGAAATGGATATTTTGTACGTGCTTGTATTTCCACAGCTTTTTATTGTCCGTACGAAGGAAAAGTAGATGTAAATGATACATTAAAATTATGCCAAGCCTTTGTCAATGCAGGAGCAGATGAGTTAAGTGTTGCTGATACCATCGGAATGGCGGCTCCGCATGAATCATTTGATGTATTTAAAAAGTTAAAAGATGCTTTTCCTGAAACACTCATTACCGCTCATTTTCATGATACACGAAAATTAGCTCTTCCTAACATCCTTGCTGCTCTTCAAGCTGGTGTCGACCGTTTTGATACTTCTGCTGGTGGGCTTGGCGGCTGCCCTTTCGCTCCAGGTGCAGCTGGGAACGCTGCTACGGAAGATGTGGTATATATGTTAGAGAGAATGGGTATCTCAACCAATATAGACTTGCAAAAGTTAGTTGAAGCCATTCATCTCGTTAAGCCACATATGACAAGGACAATTGAAAGTAGTTATTTTCAACTAAATGCTTAAACAATCCGTCCATCTTATGACACGAACCGGTGTTTTAAGATGGATATTTCTTTTGTCCAAATGGTAAAATAAAGGAAAACTCCATGGAGGGAAAAAATGAAAAGAATCCTGCGCTATAGTTTATTACTGCTAACTGTTATTCTCTCTATTGGCACCTATTTCACAAATAAATTAATGTATATTCGTAAAAAAGATAACGCGGTTATCGTTGAAAGAGAAAGCATCGCTGGCAGATTAAATGTCTCAGCCTATGATCAATTAGAAAAGGAAGAACATTTTATCCATTCTCCTTTAGGATACTCTCTTAAAGTTGTCGTTGCTGCACCTTATCCTAGTAATAGATACGTCATCATTTCTCATGGGGTGACAGAGAATAAAACGAACTCTATAAAATATATGAACTTGTTTTTATCTCGCGGGTTCAATGTTGTTATTTATGATCACCGAAGACATGGTGAATCTGGCGGGAAGACAACGAGCTATGGCTATTATGAGAAATATGATCTTAAAGCTGTGGTAGATTGGCTCAAAAGGCAGAAAGGTCCTGATGTACTCTTAGGTATTCATGGTGAATCAATGGGGGCAGCGACAATGCTCTTATACGCTGGGAGCCTTGCTGATGATGCTGATTTTTATATTGCTGATTGTCCTTTTTCTGATTTATCTGGTCAACTTACTCATCATTTGCGTACGACCTTTAAATTACCCCCTAAAGTAATCTTGCCAATAAGTAACGTTTTTCTTAGATTGCGTGACAAATATTCCATCCATGACGTGTCACCACTCGCTGTCGTATCTTATATCAGTAAGCCTGTTCTTTTTATCCATAGTAAAGATGATACATTTATCCCACCTGTTATGACGGAAATGCTGTATGAACAAAAAAATGAACCCAAAAAACTGTTCATTGCTAAAAATGGCGCACATGCTCAATCATACAATGAAAATAAAGAAGCCTATGAAGCAGCCATCGACTCTTTCTTTACGGATAATGGAATCCCCTTTCAAGTGGAAGATTCACCTGCCCATAAATTTGAGCGATAGCCTACCATAAGCTGATTTTTAACCAAATTCCCACCCTCTATCATTGACTAGACTGAAGCTTTTGTTTTTACTTGTTGCTCATTTCTCTTTTTAGCGCACACAGCTCTTTATAGATGCCCTCAGCCAAGGCATAGAAAATCAAATTTGCTTAGCATAACTTTTCTAACCTATTATTCCTCGGGTTTATGGTGATAGCCTTTGTCATCATAAGCCTCTTCTTTAAGAATCCATTCTTTTCTCTTTTTTTGCAGTTCGAACTTCATATCGTTGATCTCACTTTTATCCTTCTGCCAGAGTACTTCATAACTAAACACTTCTTCACCGTATTTATGCCAATCTTCTTGTAATTCTTTGTTCATATGACGACCATCATTTAAGATCATTTTAGAAGTAAGCCAACGATTTTTCACATTTGGTACAGCATCAATAAATTTTTTTCCATTGCTTTCGTTTTTTATTCTAATCACACCATAATAGGTTTTCATCTCTTTATACTGTTGTTTTAATTCTTTCTTACGATCGGGTTTCAATAGTATTCCTCCTTAATCATTTACCCAATAGGCTTTGCCATCTGGCGTCCTGTTCATATATCCATAATCGATTAAATACCTTCTTATAGTGACATAATCATCGTATATGCCTACTAGTATTTCTTTTATTTCATCTTCTCCGTATGTGCGCCCAGTAACAAATTCTTTGATGATGCGACTTAAAATCGCGATTTTCTTTTTCTCTTTTTTCGGTAATCGTTTTAACTTGAGCGGATGGAGGCTCTCGAAATTTTCATTTATGATTTGCTCTCGTTCTTCTATTGTCATAAAGTAGCGTTCATCCACCATAGTCGCACCGTTATGAATAGGGATGATTTCTTCCTGAAGATGACCTAGAAACGCATTTTCATATATGGCTAAGTATAGCTTTGCTTGCTTTGCCTTTTCACGAAATGAAAACTTTTGATGGCGAATCGTTGAGTGAGATACATTCATCTCTTCTGCAATTTGGGCATCTTTTTTACCCGATTGAAAGGCGCTTAACAACTGCTTTTGTTTATCTGTTAGCGTATTATATTTACTCTCGTTTGAAAGTAGCTGCAGAAAATTCCCTCCGTGCTCTTCGGATATATGCCACTCTACTGCTTGTTTTCCTAAAAACATTTCTTCGGCAAATTGATAAACCCGCCCTGTTTCAAAAGTCTGTTGGCAATAATTACATACGTAAACAGCTTCTTGTGATCGATATTGATATCCTTGCTTTAGTTCAGTGACAGTTAATGATTGAAAGTCCATATTACCCTCCTTATATAAACAAATTTTAAATATGTTTACTAAATTAGTCAACAAAAAAAGAGAAGATTTCTGTTTCTTCTCTTTCTCATTTCGTATAATCCATAAAAGCCATACGTGGATTCAAGTATTCATAATTATTTTTTAATTGAAAGCATCTTGCCTTATCACTATAATCAATCGTTACCTCTTCTGATAAAAAGACTTCCTTAGAAGGCTCGATATAAATAGACATGAAATCTGTTTGTACTTCGCTGTCATCTGGCTCTAGTTCTTTCACAAGCCACAAAGCAGTTACACCGCTTACAACACAGCCACAACCTTCAGTATCATATTTTAATTTTAAATAACCATCTTTATTTTTTATTTTTTCTGTTAGTTTCATTATGGCTCTTGGTGTAATTGTTATCTTCAACTTTACCGCCCTTTCTTCCTATGTTAATCATGATTATAACAACGAAAATGATTGAATAACAGCTTCAGTCCATTAGGTACCATTTGACAACCATCCAACTGCCATTATCTAATTGCTTTTATTATTTAATCTTTCTATTTCCAATCTGAGCTTTTCTTGGCTTTTAATAAACCAAAGTTCCTCTGGATATTGCGCCATAATGGCATTTGCAAATTCAACAGGATCATTACCCATAATATCCTGTAATGGAAGTTGCTCAATTGAACTTTCTTTAAATAATTGAAGCATATTTTCTAACACTTCCATAAAATTTTCTCCTTTGGCGAAATTCCACATATACTGTTCTAACGCATGAAGGGCGTCCTTGTAACTTTGTGGCAACTGCTCTTTTTCAGCTTTATAATCGTTATACCGCTTTTTACTGCCAATTAATTTTTCAAATAGGTTTTTCATTTACTATCATTCTCCTTTATGTCATTTAATTTTCTAGAGAGAAAAAACCATTTCTCCCAAAACTTATCGAGCTCATACTTTCCGGAATCATTTAACGTATAAAACTTCCTTGGTGGACCAAGCTCCGATTTTCTTTTTTCAACATGTAACAGCTCTTTCTTTTCAAGTCTAAGCAACACAGTGTACACAGTTCCTTCTGCAATATCTTCAAAGCCTATGTTTTGTAAATACTGTGTGATTTCATAGCCATAGGTCTCCCCCTGCCCTATTTTCTGAAGCACAATTCCTTCTAACACACCTTTCAATAACTCTGTTAACCCTTTCACTCGTTAAACCCCTCTTTCATTCTTAACTAAGTAGTAATACTAGGTAGTATACATAAACAACTTGTTCTTTAACATAAACGATATTAACTATATAGTAAAACTAAGTACTACTACATAATATGACTAAGTAGATAAATTGTCAATGGTTTAAAAAAATAAAAAACCACCTGAACTTCTTTTCTTAAAAGGTTCAGGTGGGAAGCACTTATGCTTACGCAATGATTGCTTGCTGTTTCTTTTCTTTCTTTTTATTTAAAAATAACACTAAACCTACAAGCCCAATACCGATAGCTGTTAAGATTGCTGCTGCGATATAAGCTGTCGTAAAGCTTCCTGTTGTTTCCTTGAAGTAGGAAGCGATACGTGGACCTACAAAAGCGCCCCCAGAATAGCCAAGAAAAACGATGGCATAGTTCATACCGAAATTCTTTTGACCAAATGACTGACTAGTTAAAGGCGGAAACACAACAAGTAAACCACCAAAAGCAAAACCGAGAATAATAATACAAATGGTGAAGTACACAAGTGATGTCGCCATCGTTAATAGTAATAATGCTGCAATCGTCATAACTAAATTAATTAATAGAGCGATATAGGAACCGAATTTATCATAAATAACACCAAACGCTAAGCGTCCAACAAAGTTCGATAATGTGCTAATACTGACAATGACTGCACCAACTGTCGCTGTTAACCCAACTTGGTCTTGAGCGATTACAGAAGCAGAAGATACCATCATTGTTCCTGCCGTACTCGCTGCCACTAAAGTTAAAAATAATAGATAAAACAGTGGCGTAGCAAGCATTTCCTTCCAATTTAGATTGATGATTGCCGCCTTTTTCTTTTGACTTTGTTCTTTTTCCGATGGTAATTGCCAGCCTTTAGGACGGAAGTTAGCTGGTGCAGTGTACATTAACCAACCCACAGCCCAAACACCGATAAAAAAGACGATCCCCAGTATACGAAATGATACTAGCACACCGAAACGTTCAATAATTATCGCCGCAATCGGAGACAATATAAATGGACCAATTGCTGCACTTGATAATAATAACCCTGAAATCTTTCCACCCTTATCAGGGAACCAGCGCATGGCTGTGACTAAGGCCGAATTATACATCATCCCCGCTCCACTACCAGCGATTAGGCTGAAGGTTACATAAAGCATTGGAATGGTTGTCACTGAAGCAGTTAAAAACCATCCTAACCCAAAGAGTAACCCACCAATATACATCAGCCACTTGACCCCATAGCGGTCAGTAATCATGCCGGCAAATATGGCAACAATAGCAAAAATTAAAGTGTACAATGAGTAAGCTAAGTTATAGTCCGCACTTGACCATCCATGTAATTTTGTCATCGGTTCCGAAAAAACACTAAAAATCGCAATAGAGGCGACGAGAAAAATAATGATCCAGGCACTAGTGAAAATAAACCAGCGATTTGGTACTTTCTTTGATTTTGACATGTTTATCCCCCTTTTTCGAACAATCGCTTCATTTCTTATCTTTAAAGAAAGATAGCCATTAAGCCTTTACTGCTTAATGACTATCTTCAAAAAGTAATTATACGATTGTGTAGCCGCCATCAATTGGTACGACTGCACCGTTCATAAATTTCGATTCATCTGATGCTAAAAATACGGCTAGATCAGCCACTTCATAGTCATTACCGAAACGGTCTAACGGTATTTTATTTGTTGGACGTGTTTTTAACATATCTGCTGTTAATGGCGTACGGATTGTTCCCGGTGCAATCGCATTAATTTTGATACCTTTTGAACCATAGACTGCAGCAATATGCTTCGTATAACCGACTACCGCATGTTTTGACGCCGTGTAAGCGGCTCCACCCATTTGTGCAACAAGACCTGCAATGGAAGCAATATTGACGATTGTTCCTTCACCGCGCTTTATCATATTTGGTAATACAAGGTTTGTAATTTTATAAATGGCTTTCACGTTAATATCAAATATTAAATCCCATTGTTGCTCTGTTGTTTCTAAACTGTTCGTGTATTTATCAAAAATTCCAGCATTATTGATAACAACATCAATCTGACCGTAGTTATCCATAGCTGTTTTTACCATATTTTCTAAATCAGCTTGTTCTGTTACATTGACTTTTACCGCTAAAGCTTCCCCGTTGTTTTCCTTTATTTCTGTTACTACTGCTTCAGCACCTTCCATATTTAAGTCAGCAACAATTACTTTCGCTCCTTCACTAGCAAAACGAAGGGCTTCAGCCTTGCCCATACCAGATGCTGCCCCTGTAATAATAGCTACTTTATTTTGTAATCTCATAACTGTCTCCCCTTTGAAAGTAAATTAAATTAGGATAAGTGATTGCCTATTCCTTTGTCCTACGTTTACTATTGTAAAATAGCCTTTTAATAACGTATAATACATATTTATCTATAATTTATAACTTTGAAGTTATGAAAGAGGTGGATAGTTTTGGAGCTTTTACAGTTACGCTATTTTCAAAAAGTAGCTCATTTAGAAAGCATCACAAAAGCAGCGAATGAATTACATGTATCTCAACCAGCATTGAGTAAAATGATTGCAAGACTTGAACATGATTTGGGGGCATCTCTTTTCGATCGTCAAGGACGAACCATTCGCTTAAATGATTTTGGTCGCTCTTATTTAAATAGAATCAATCGTGTGTTTTTTGAATTGGAGGAAGGCGAGCGTGAAATAGAAGAAATGGTAACGACACAACATCGTATCACTTCGGTTTCCATTGCCCTGCCACATATCTTACCCTTCTTTATTGGAGAGTTTATGAAGGAGCATCCTAATGTTCATATTAAACAATACACCGGCACAGCAGCAGCGATGAAAAAGCAATTAGAGGATGGAGATATTGATTTTTGTATTTCTATGAGGCCTATCGAAGGGACAGAAATTGAGTGGATGACCCTCCTTGATGAGGAAATCTTTTTATCTGTTCCACCTGATCACCACCTTGCCCACCGATCTTCGGTTCATTTAAATGAAGTATGTAACGAGGTATTTATTAATCGTCCGATGGGCTATGATTTTAGAGATTTAACGGATCAGTTTTGCTCTGAAGCAGGCTTCACTCCCCATACTCCGCTTGAACTTGAAGAAGCAGGGGCTATTTTACGATTGATTGAGCTCGGTTTAGGGATTTCTTTTACACCACAGTTATCATTATTGCAAGAGAATTTACCGAAAACAGTGCAACTCCCGATCACTGCTCCTCGTTGTCGACGTAATATTGGACTCGCCTGGCATAAAGGACGTTATTTCTCTCAGGCTGCGACTGATCTCCATCAATTTACGGTGCGTTTTTTCAAACACATCGCTCTTACTTATTTTGACGATCAGAGTGTTGGCGATTGATACGGGGTATAGTTAACTTAACTTTCTTCTATATGAATGATTTCTGGTAGGAAAATGATATCAATACTGTCATCCTCCTTTACTACTCGAAGCGATTGTTTGAATGTATCTACATAATGAATGCGACCGGAAATAGTCACTTGTTCTCCTCGACGGAACAAGGTAAATGTTAACAAAGTATGAAACGCCATGGCCTCGCTAATCACCTCATCGAACTGTTCATATTGTTGTTCATCTAACTGAGGTTTAGTTTGTTTATGGTGACTTTCATCATACTCTCTTAAAAGCTTGACATGTTCCGGTAGCATCATTGAAACCCATTTCTTATTCCCACGATCACGAAGCATCACTTATTCCTTCTTTCTCATTACTATTTTTTATGGCCACCGACAAGTGTTGCTCTATGTCTCGCTGTACCTGCATCGGTATAAGAAACCGCTCGCAATAAGGAAGCAGATCCGAAGCGGGCACGAATGCGATCGACGGTATAGCCGAGCTTGCGCTTGTTAAAGCCGTTTTGATCAAATAAACTAAGCTGATACTCGTGATCATCGGTTATTTGTCCAAGAGAAATAGTAATCTTCCGAACCGTTTTGCCGTTATAATGTTCATCTAATAAAGCTAAACAAACATGATAAATGGTCATTGTTACATTTGTCGGCTCCTCCATTGTCCGAGAACGATAAAATCCACCACCAAACTCATCCTTGCTATATCCAAGCCCAAAATGAACGGTTCTTCCAGCCTTACGATGTGTGCGCGCCCTTCTTGCAACCTCCTCACACATCTCTAAAACAACATGCTTGATTTCTTCTCTATCAGTATAATCTCGAAGCAAGATTTGACTTTTCCCAAAGCTAATTTGACCTTGTAAAATCGGAGCACCGATTTCTGACAAATCTATTCCCCATGCGTGATAATATAGCTGATTGCCCATAATACCAAACTTTTTTTCTAGTGTAGTTAGATTAAAATGGGCAAGCTGACCAACCGTGAAAATGCCCATACTGTTCAAATTTTTCTCCATTCTACTACCTATACCCCACATTTGACTTAATGGAGAAATCGGCCAAAGCTTTTCTTCTATCTGCTCATAAGTCCACTCAGCAATACCAGCCTTCTTTGCTTCTAAATCAAGACAAAGCTTTGCCATTAACATATTAGGACCAATTCCAACAGATGAAGGTAGTTGAAATTCCCTTTCGATATCATCTTTTATCTTTTGGGCAATCGTATAGGCGTCACCCCATATATGTTCTGTTCCGTCAATACGAATAAAACTTTCATCGACACTATAAGTGTGCACAGCCTCTTTTGGTACATAGCGATGAAATACACGTGTAATTTCCATAGAGACACGTAAATACGTAGCCATCTTTGGCTCTTCAATAATAATGCGCGGGTCATTGGGTACTTCAAATAGCCGCGACCCTGTTTTTATGCCAAATTCTTTCTTCATTCTCGGTGAAGCAGCAAGAATGACACTACCTTTACGATCATGATTTCCCGCCACTACAAGATAGCATTCCATTGGATCTAATCCCCGTATAACAGCTGAACAACTGGCATAGAAGCTCTTCATATCTATACATAAAATTTGTTGTTTTGGCATTACACTATAATCAACCATTAGATTGCCTCTTCCCACTATAAAATAGGAACTTATGTTCCGTTTATTTATACCCATAATATTAACCGAATATACGTTCTCTTTCAATGGAAATTTTACGACGAATTTCTTATATTCGACTGCCTAGACAAAACCTGGGATTAAATAAGAATAGCTCTATCATTAGATGAGATGGACTATGGGTAAAACAAACTCTTGTACAGCAGAAGGCTGCTCCTTCCATTATTCTATGTATAAATATTCGACATATTATGATATTTTACCTAAATCTATAATCAAAAAAAGTCCCAGCTTTTCCTCTTTTATTTGACATGCCTGTTATTTAACGGGAATGTTTAATGGATAGTCGAAAAAATCAGTGTTGCTCCGCTTCTTTGACGGTTTATACGAGCAAATCTCTTTTGTAACCAAAATAAGACACAAAAAAAACAAGAACAAATTGTTCATGTTCCTGTTTTCTAAAGATTCCTAGCGAGTAAATGGGACCCAACCTTCTGCAGCTAGGATCACTTCCCATAATCCGTTCGGAATGTCATATTTATCTCTTTCTTTTAAATTCAGGGCATATTCTATTTTCTCAAGACGATCTTCTTGAATATATGCAGCCCATCTTGGTGAAATGAGCAATTCTCTACCTATAGCAATAAGCGGGATATTTCGTTCTCTAACAGCTAATGCATCATCAGGTGAATTCACTTTTCCAACGGCCATCAACGGAACGCGTCCGTTAATTACTTCATTCACCAGCTCAATTCTTGTGCGCTCTGTATCCGCCCCGCGGTGAGGAGTAGATAGTGCATGCATAAGGGAAATGTGCAAATAATCGAATGGAAGATTTGATAAGGCATCCACTAGTTGAAAGGTTTCAGTCATTGTTAAACCAGGTGTCGACGGCTCTTCAGGTGAGAAGCGATAACCGAAAATAAATGGTCTCTTTGCATGCTTATCAATCGCTTTTTGGCAAGCTTCCGCAACAGCCAATGGAAACTTCATCCGATTTTCTACGGATCCACCCCATTCATCCGTACGGTTATTCGTATAAGGGGAATAAAACTGCTGTACTAAATACCCGTTTGCACCATGAATTTCTACTCCATCAAAACCTGCTTCAATTGCTCTTCTCGTTGCTTCTCCAAAAGCTTCGATAATTTCTTCAATTTCCCCTGTCGATAGGGCACGAGCCTTTTGGTTATCACGATCGATATTTGATGCAGATACAACATCACCATCGGGAACAAGTTCAGAGGGACATGAAATGCCGCCGTGATGAATTTGTATCACCGCTTTTGCCCCTTCTTGTTGAACTGTCTCGGCTAGTTTTTTTAAACCAGGAATAAATTGGTCATCGTAAATAGCCGGTTGACCAGGAAAAGCTTTACCATTTGGTGTTACATTGGCGCAAGCAGTAATAACTGTACCTAAATCCTTTGCACGGGCCTTAATAAAGACTAATTCTTCTTCCGAAATAGAGCCATCTTCATTAGAAGAATAATGTGTCATCGGTGCGAGTGCAAGTCGATTTTTAACTGTCACACCGTTAGGAAATGTATAGGATTCAAATAATGGTTCAAATTTTGCTTTCATATCTATCACCTTTTCTCTATAAATATCTTCACGATTTCACCATATAGATAAAAACAGCCCGATGCAAACCATTCAACTTGAAACATTATTTTTTATTAAACACACCGCGTCCAGCCCATTCAAATAATCTGGGAGCAATGGCAAATACTTTACTTCCTAAATTCATCCACCTTGGGAGATTGACCTCTCTTGTTGGCGTCAACATCACATCAACAACTTTTCGCGCAACATACTCCGCCTTTAACATATATCGCTGAACATTTTTCACATATGTGCCTTCTTTATCGGCAATATCAAAAAAATTCGTCTCAATTGGACCTGGGTTCACTGTTGTAATATACACACCTTGAGAAGCAACTTCCATCCTTAGGCTATTAGAATAACCTAATACTGCATGTTTGGTTGCAGAATAGGTACTTGATTTCGGCGTGGCAATTTTTCCAGCTTGTGAAGCGATATTGATAATATGCCCGCTTTTGGTCGCTAACATTTTTGGCAATACTTGCTGAGTGCAAGCAATTAAACCCAGTACATTCACATCGAACATGCCTTTTACTTCTTTCATATCTGCATCATGAGCATAAGTGAAAATGCCGTATCCCGCATTATTCACAAGGACGTCGATTACCTTAAACCGTTCGAGAATCAATGGGAAAACTTCCTCTACCTTTTCCATATTAGAGACATCTAAAGAAAATGTATAAATATCAATAGAATAGCGTTGCTCAAGCTCTTCTTTCATTGCAGCTAACTTATCTGTCCTTCTAGCCACTAAAGCAAGATTGGCTCCTCTTTCCGCACAAAGCCTTGCCATCTTTTCACCTATCCCACCTGATGCACCTGTAATAATAATGTTCTTTCCATGTAAATCTTTTACCATTTTATCACCTCATTTGGCTACTATAGAAAGACACACCGTCCTTCTTATACTCATTTACTTCCCCCATCGCAAGCAAATAGTCGAGCTGACCGATTGTTTCAGATACCGTAAGAGGTAATTGCATTTTGTAAGCTTTCGGAAAAAGGCGTTTACATATATCAAAGACCGTCATTGATTCTTCCATGAGCCATTTCTTGACCTTCATCGCACGTTCATGCTGTGCTTTTTTTCGTTGAGGAATGATTTCATTTACATTTGTGAAGACTTCTCCATGACCTGGCAATACAAGTGCAAGCGGATAACGGCTTAATTTATCAAGTGATTCGTTATATTGCAATAATGATTTAGGACGCTCAGATTGCCCCGGTAAAGGTGGCTCCATTAACGGATTCGGAGAAATATGAGCCAGCAGATGGTCACCACCAATATAAATTCCGTCACTTTCTCGCAATAAACCAATATGACTTTGCGCATGACCCGGCGTTTCAATAACACGCCATCCCTTTAACCCTGGAGGTTCGTCTCCCTCACAAATCTCTTGAGCTAATGAGCGATCACAGAAGTAGGCAAGCTCACTATGTAGTCTTGTCATTACTTTATCGTAATACTGAATCAAGCCAAACTCAGTGAGAACATGCTGATAAAAATCATTATTTTGCTGTAGGAAATCCTCTGTCCGATTGAGCCATCGCTCATTTAAAGGATGACCAATAATTTGCATATCAGCCGGAAAATAATCAAGCAGACCAACGTGATCTGGATGATGATGAGTAAGAATCACTTGCTCAATATCTGACAGTGTTAAGCCTAATTCATTTAGTTCTGACTGCAACGCTACCCAAGCTTCCTCTGTTTTAGGTCCAGCATCTATAAGGGTTAGCTTCTCTCCTTTGATGACATAAAGGTTAACATCACCTACAGGAAAAGGAGTAGGAATCACGAGTCGACCGATATCATTAATCCATTGTGCCATTTTCATTCCCTCCAACAATCATTATATTTAAATAAAATATGTGTAGAACAATCTAATCTTTAAACATATATATATTTAATCTTAGCTTTATTTCTCAACAATGTCATTATTTTCACATAACTTTTAACAAATTATCTCTAAAAACGAATGAAAATGTTATTGACAATTTCCCTTGTTATCCCTCATAATCACAATAAATTAATGATTTAACGCGATGAATAAGAATAGTAGATGAACATAAGACGAAAAGAGAGTGAAACTCAATTAGGCTGAAAGGTTTCACCGTCCACTAGTCCATCGAACCTACCTTATGAGTGTTAGCAAAACTAACCGTAGCCGGCGTTAACGGATTCGAGATTGTCTGTTCTAATTTAAAGAACATGACAAATGAAGGTGGTACCACGGAAGCACGTCCTTTCGTCCTTTACAGGATGAAGGGGCTTTTTTTATTGACCTTGACGGAGTTTGCAAGTACGAACCTTATCAACATTATCAAGGAGGAAAAAAAAATGAAAATCGCATTTATTGGCGCAGGTTCGATGGCTGAAGCTCTAATATCTGGCATCATTACGCAAAAATTAGTAAGTGGAAACAATGTATGGGTAACAAACAAATGCAATCAAGAAAAACTCTATGAATTACAACAATCTTATGGTGTCAACATATCTTATGACATAAAAGACATCCTCTCTCATGTCAATATCGTCTGCTTAGCTATGAAACCAAAGGATGTTGGAGAAGCGATTCAAAGTATTCGAGCTTATTTACGTAAAGACATGTTAATCGTCTCCGTCTTAGCAGGGGTATCCATTACTTCTATTGAAGAAATGGTAGACACAGACCTAGCTATTGTTCGAGCCATGCCTAATACTTCAGCAACAATTGGTAAATCTGCCAGTGCATTAGCCATCAATCATAATGTAAACCATTTACAATTAGAAACAGTTAAAGGAATGTTTGAAACAGTTGGTTTAACGACCATCGTAAAAGAGGAAGACTTAGATGCGGTTACAGGATTATCTGGAAGTGGTCCAGCCTATATTTATTATCTAGTTGAAGCGATGGAAAAAAGTGCAGTAGAAATAGGGCTCGAAAAAGAGGTAGCGAAAAAGTTTATTATTCAAACCTTAATAGGTGCTGCAGAAATGCTTGAGAGATCGTCAAAGGAATCTGCACAATTACGAAAAGAGGTCACTAGCCCTGGAGGAACAACAGAGGCAGGATTAAAGGTACTCGAAGCACATGCGGTACAAGAAGCATTTGTAGAATGCATTAAAGCAGCGACAGCACAGTCTAAAAAGCTTGGTGAGATTTTTGCTAATAACATGAAAGTTTAACCTAATAAATTGGTATCAATATTTACACTGCTGCACATTCATCATTTTTTTGCATTCTTTCTTGATTATAGATAGGGACTGGGACAAAAAAATACGAACAAACAGGATTACCACCATTTGCTCGTATTTCTATCACTCGATTAGCATCTTGATATTGTCTCAGTCTTTCAATTGTTACTTGAATAGATTAAATAAACCAGAAGAATCTAAGAACACAATTACAATAATGATTGGTACGATATATCTCATCAAAAAGAACCAAACATTAAATACCCCTGTCAGCGCCGTAGAGTTCATGATAATTTCGCTTTTTAATAAGTCTTTTTTCATTCGATATGATACGAATAGAGCAATCAACAAAGCACCAAAAGGTAAAAGAATATTACTCACTAAGAAATCAGCACTATCAAAAATAGATTTACCAAAAATAGTTATGTCAGATAGTAAGCTATAAGAAAGATTAGAAGGAATTCCGACAATGAATATCGCCAAACCAAATAACCAAGCGATTTTACCCCTATTTTTTGTCGCTCCTTTCGTAACCGAAGCTACTGCAATTTCAAGCATTGAAAAGGCAGAAGTCAGTGTGGCGAATAAGAACAAAGCTAAGAATAACAACAAGAAAACTTTTCCAAAAATAATTTGATCAAATACAGCTGGTAAGACGATGAATAGTAGGCCAGGGCCAGCAGTTGGTTCAAACCCTAATGAAAAGACGGCTGGAAAGATGGCCAAACCAGCCAGTATAGAAATGAATAAGTTCATTGCGACAACAGAAAGTGCCGGTTGTAACAAACTTTCTTTCTTTGATAAGTAAGAACTATACGTAACCATTACAGAAATCCCTACACTAAGAGAAAAGAATGATTGCCCCATCGCATATAATAAACTTTCAGAGTTTAATAAAGAGAAATTGGGTTGCAAGAAGAACTTTATTCCCTCTGAGGCGCCTTCTAATGTAACAGAACGAATAATAATAATAATAAACAAGATAAATAATGCTGGCATCATAAATTTACTTACCTTTTCAATCCCTTGCTGTACACCCTTGGCAACAACGAAAATTGTAATGATGAGGAATAACGCCTGTGCACCTAAAGAAATATACGGATTAGATACAGTTTCATTAAACAGACTCTCATACCCCGACATCCCTACACCTTTATCACTTGTTACTCCATAAAATAAATATTGAATAACCCAGCCACCGATTACACTATAAAAAGAGAGTAATAAGAAAGAAGTAAATACGCCTAAGTAACCAACCCAATGCCACTTTGTTTTAGGTGCAATCGTTTTATAGGCAGTAATCGCTTCTTTTCCTGTACTGCGTCCGATAACAAACTCAGCCAGCAGTAATGGAAAACCAATAAATAAAGAGAACAAAATGAATAATAAAATAAAAGCGCCACCACCACTTTCCCCAGTCACATAGGGTAGCTTCCATATCGCGCCTAAGCCAATTGCTGAACCTGCAGAAGCAAGAATAAATCCAAGCTTAGAAGACCATTGTTCGTTTTGCATGATTTTTTCCTCCTTTTTTAACCTTTATCTATATCTTCCCCATTATTTCATCCCTGGAAATTAGGACATTTGTCAACGTGAATTTTGCTATAAAAATCCTCTATTCCTTATTGAAAATAAAACAAAAAAGCCGCAAAGCTCATAAAGGGACGTGTGACTCACGCGGTACCACCCTTTTTGAAAGCTTGCGACTTTCCACTCGAATTCATAACGGTATTGATAACCGTCCTTACTGTCTTCGGCCGAACATGACAGCAAAGAAAAAGCTCCAAGAATGAAATTCATCTTATTTATAGTTCAGCTCACACCAACCGCTGACTCTCTTTACTAGGGAAATAAGGTTTACTAGTTTCTCTTCATTGCTTTATAAAATATAATTTTAAAAGTATAAATGTGATTATAGTACGATTACTATCTATAAGTCAATAACTGTTTTTTTAAATTTTTAAGATAAAATGAAACAGATATTTCTCCCTATGTCCTGAGTTGGTCCTACTGTCGCATTTGGTTAAACCGATAAACTACGCAATTATTTCCTAGGGATATCTATTTCTTTAAAATCTTCAGCAAGGACTACTGCAGGAAAATCTACCTTTGCCTGCTCTTCTAGCTGTGACCACTCACTACGTTCATAGCGTGAACTAATATGTGTGAGACATAATTGTTCTACACCCGCTTGCTGGGCTACAGCAGCTGCTTGGGCAATTGTTGAATGGTAATAATCATGTGCGAGCTGTTCCTCACCATTCGCAAAGGTTGCCTCATGAACAAGTAAATTTGCATTGCGTGCTAATTCAATTGCCGCCGAACAAAAACGCGTGTCACCTAAAATAGTCACGATTCTCCCCATTTGTGGTGGCCCAACATAATCTTTAGGATTAATTATGCGACCATCCTCAAGAGTAATTGTCTCACCCTCTTTAATTCTTTTAAAAATAGGACCTGGCCTTACACCATCTTCTATCAATTGATCAGCCATTAAAGTTCCCGGCAAATCTTTCTCTACAACCCGATAACCGAAAGATGGTATACCATGGTCAAGTTTCTTCGCTGTCACTATGAATTGATCATCACAACAAACGACCCCCTCGTCTATTTCAATAATCTCCAGAGGGTACTGCAAGTAAGTTTGACTAACCGAAAGAGACACTTCGATATATTCTTGTATTCCCTTTGGACCATACACTGTTAGCTTTTCTTTGCCGCCTTGATGTGAACGACTAGCTAAAAATCCCGGCAAACCATATATATGATCGCCATGAAGATGAGTAATAAAAACTTTCTCTATTCTTCTTGGCTTGATTGTTGTATGTAAAATTTGATGTTGTGTGGCTTCTCCACAATCGAACAACCATATGGCTCTTCTTTCATCTAAAAGCTTTAAAGCGATACTCGTAACATTCCTTGCTTTCGCAGGGACACCCGCACCTGTTCCTAAGAAAAAAACTTTCACTGCCTTTTCTTCCTTTCTCCTCATTCATTATTATCATCATACAGAAAAACACCATAAAGCTAAAGCGCTACAGTTATTTCCTTTTAAAAAAGGTTGCTGTTTTTCACTTTAAGCGATAAAATTTTATACTTGAGTGGGTATATATTTCATCGTTGAGATGAACCTAAAAAATAGAACTTTTTTACATAGAAAGGAATATCATTGTGAATAATTCAGAAAATCCAACTGCTTTGATTATGATATTCGGTGCAACAGGTGACTTAGCGAAACGTAAACTATTTCCATCACTTTACCGATTGTTTAAAAGAGGAAAACTATCTGAACGCTATTGTATCATTGGCGTTGCTAGACGAGAACTAACGAACAGTGCTTTTCAAGAAAGTGTGCGACAATCTATTGAAGAAGCTGAGGGGCATCATGATGACCTTAATGAGTTTATCACACACTTTTATTATCATTCCCATGATGTTACAGATTCCAGTTCTTATTTAGCGTTAAAAACACTAGCAAATGACTTAGATACACATTATCAATTAGAAGGTAATCGCATTTTCTATTTAGCGATGGCACCAGAATTCTTTGGCACAATTGCCGATCATTTAAAATCAGATGGACTAACAGATGTTGACGGTTTTAAACGTTTAGTGATTGAAAAACCATTTGGTCATGATCTACCTTCAGCAATAGAATTGAACAATCGCCTTCGCCAAGCGTTTGCTGAGGAAGAAGTTTATCGGATAGATCATTATTTAGGAAAAGAAATGGTCCAAAATATAGAGGTCATTCGCTTCGCCAACGCCATATTTGAACCACTATGGAATAATCGCTACATATCTAATATCCAAGTGACATCAAGTGAAGTATTAGGTGTTGAAGAACGTGGGAGATATTATGAGAATAGCGGTGCCCTTAGGGATATGGTGCAAAACCATATGCTGCAAATGGTTGCCTTACTTGCTATGGAACCACCAATTAAACTGACAGATGAGGAAATCCGTTCTGAAAAAGTAAAAGTGTTCCGTGCTTTGAAATCACTTGAAGGAGAGGCTGTAAAGGAGAATTTTGTTCGTGGCCAATATGGACCAAGCAACAAAAATAATGAGCCAATTAACGGTTATCGTCAAGAACCGATGGTCAAAGCTGACTCCAATACCGAAACTTTCGTTGCCGGAAAACTGATAATTGACAATTTCCGTTGGGCCGGTGTTCCTATTTACATCCGTACAGGAAAAAAGATGGCAACGAAATCAACAAAAATAGTCGTTCAATTCAAGGATATTCCAATGAATTTATACTATCAGCATGAAAAGACGTTAAACCCTAATTTACTCGTCATTCATATCCAACCAGATGAAGGAATTAGTCTTTACTTAAACGCACAAAAATCTGGTGACACAATGAATGCCACACCAGTAAAGCTCAACTTCTCCAACAATAGTGTCGATCACATGAACACACCTGAAGCTTATGAGCGACTCCTTTATGACTGTATGCGCGGAGACGCAACCAACTTTGCTCATTGGGATGAAGTAGCTTTATCTTGGAGCTTCGTCGATAAGATCTCACAAGTTTGGGAAAACCAACAAGCAGAGCAATTTCCAAACTACGAAGCGGGAACAATGGGTCCAAAAGCGGCTGACGAGTTATTAGAAAAAGACGGCTTCCACTGGTGGCCGGTAGAAAGTGGCGACTATCGTTAATATGAATGTACAATATAAAAGCATGGCATAAGGGAAAAAAACCTTATGCCTTGCTTTTATTTTTAGTTCAATTTTTAAGATTTAAAAAACACCACAACAAGATAGTTTGTGGTGTACATGTTTTCGCTTATTCTTTCTCTTTTTTTAATCGCTGTAAAAAATCTTTATTAAAGCTGGTTGATGTACCGATATTGGCTTTTTTCTTTTGTATAGACTCAAGAGACGCTGCCTGATCAACAATCGATTGGCCATACTTTTTCCTCAAACTTTCAATGGTTTGGTAAAGAGGCTCTTTTTTGGCGTCTTCTTCATAATGAAATAAATCTAATTGTTTCACAGCTTGTCCTTTTTCGACAAGATCCGTACCAGTTATGCCAAGCAACCTCACAGCATCACCACTCCAGTGTTTCATAAAGAGATGCTGAGCCTGATTATAGATTTCTTCCACTGACTGAATAGCAAAACCAATTTTTTTGCTTCTCGTAATCGTATGGCGGTTTTTATAACGGATCATCACGCTTATACCAGTAGCATAGACTTTTTTTCGTTTTAGCCTCGTAGACACTTTAAAAGCGAGTTGATTCAACACTTCAAAAAGTTCTTTCTGCTTACTCATATCCCGAGGGAGTGTCGTTGAGTTACCGATACTTTTAAATTCCTCGGCAGCTTCTGGATCAACCGGACGTGAATCTATGCCATTTGCTCTATCTTTTAAACGCTCACCATTAATGCCTAATGAAGATTTTATCATGAACGTGTCTGCCTTCGCTAAATCACCAATCGTATAAATACGCATACTTTCAAGCTTCTCACTTGTCTTCTGACCAACACCATGCATTTCTTTTACAGGAAGAGGCCACAATTTACTAGGCACATCCCTTTTTCTTAATATTGTAATGCCAAGAGGCTTCTTCATATCAGAGGCCATTTTGGCTAAAAATTTATTTGGTGCAATGCCAATACTACAAGGTAAATCTAACTGCTCTTTTATACGGTTCTGAATAATTGAAGCCACTTCAATAGGAGTGCCAAACTGGTCGCTAGCAGTAATATCCATATACCCTTCATCAATAGAGACAGGCTCTACAAGATCTGAATAATGATTAAGCACCTCAAACATACCAATTGACGCTGCACGATACCTTTCAAAATTAGGGCGTAAAATTATTAATTGCGGACATAACTTTTTCGCTTCCCACAATGGCATCGTTGTTTTTACGCCAAATCTCCTTGCTTCATAGCTGCAAGTTACAATAATCCCTCTACGCTCCTCAGGATTTCCAGCAATAGCAATAGGCTTCCCCTTTAATGTCGGATCATAGGCCATTTCTACAGATGCATAAAAACTATTCATATCAACATGTAAAATCACTCGGCCTGCTTTAGGATACATTGAATTCACTTAAAGCACATCCTTTAGGTTTGTATCCTCCAATTATAGCAAATAGATTATAAAGCTGCCTCTGCTTCTTTAGATTCTGTAATATATTCAGCAATGGAAACATTACCATCCAATGAGCTTAAGAAGCGATGGCTGTCAATGATAGAAATTAATCTATTTTTAAAATTAGCAATCCCTTTTAAGTAGTCTAGACGAATATGTAAAAGAAGTCCTGGCTTTTCAATAAGACCTTCCGCTATATCAATAATCTCCTTCGTTTCCGCAACAAGTAAACCGTATTCAAATTCTTCTCCTTGAATGATGATGATTCTTCTATCGTTACTTTCTTCAATCGCTCGATCATAAAATATCATTTCAATATCAAGAACCGGGACAAGGTGGCCCCGAGAACGTATCATACCTTTTACATAATGCGGGAGTTGTGGGACTGATGTAAAACCTTCTGCCCGTTCTATAGCAATGACCTGATCAATAGTAATCGCATACTCTTCCTGCCTACATCGAAACACAATATATTTATCCAAAAGATTCACTCCTTCTTTTGTTCATAGTAAAAATATATCATATAATTAGTAAAAAAGAAGAGAGAAGAGTAGGGACTATTTTCCTAATGGAGAATTATATCTTTGATAGGGTTCTATCTGTTCTTCACAACATTTCCACCAAATTCTATTGGGATCATTTATGTAAATGTCAATTCTAACGATGTACAATTTTGGTTATTTAAGAACGTACAAATATGTACTACGGGAATAAATAATCGCAAATTCATCTATTTTCTAGTGCTTTTTGTACGAAAACGTGACTTGTGCAACCCTCTGACTTATGCTTTTGTCTTTTGCACGTTAACATGATGTACTTCCAATCTTTCTTCTTTTGAATTGAACGAGCACACCCCATTTGCTCATATACCTTTCTAATAATTAGCAAAAATTCGCTGTGTATGAAGGTTATCCGTCCAACTCATTCTCCTACTTTTCTTCTCATTTATGTTCACCAAAACCACTCTAAGAATAATTTTTCATCAACAAAAAAGAAAGCCGCTAGCACAAATTAAAATGTGCTCTGCGACTTTCAAGGTTGGCCTTACTTGAGCTGTAGCTATGCTCTAACACGAGGATTTAAGCTGCTACTTCCTCGATAATTGCTATTACCATTTCAGCTAACTTATTGAGCTCTTCGATAGACATTCTTTCGTTCGTTGTGTGAATTTCTTCATAACCTACTGCCAAGTTTACTGTAGGAATATCAAATCCAGCAATAATGTTGGCATCACTGCCACCACCGCTATGCAATAATTCCGGTTTACGCCCTACTTTTTCCGCCGCCTTTTTGGCAACTTCGACAACATGGTCACCGTCTGCAAATTTGAATCCTGGGTACATCACTTCAATATTAACTTCTGCTCTGCCACCCATTTCTTCTGCTGCACTTTCAAATGCCACTTTCATTTTCTCAACTTGCGCTTCCATTTTTTCAGCAATGAGAGAGCGTGCTTCCGCAAGAACGTCGACATGATCACATACGATATTTGTTTGTTTTCCGCCTTCAAAGCGACCGATATTGGCTGTTGTTTCTTCATCAATTCTACCTAAAGGCATTCTAGAAATCGCTTTTGATGCCATCGTAATTGCAGAAATACCTTTTTCTGGTGCTACTCCAGCATGTGCCGTTTTGCCAATCATCGTTGCTCTCACTTTCGCTTGTGTCGGAGCAGCAACAATAATATTACCTACTTTTCCATCGCTATCAAGAGCATAGCCGAATTTTGCTTGAATGAGAGAAGAGTCTAATGCTTTTGCACCAACTAGTCCAGATTCTTCACCGACAGTAATTATAAATTGGATTGTACCGTGAGCAATATTTTGCTCTTTAAGTACTTTGACGATTTCAAGCATTACCGCTAACCCAGTCTTATCATCAGCACCTAAAATCGTTGTGCCATCTGTAACTACATAACCATCCTGAATTGAAGGTTTGACCCCGATACCAGGCACAACCGTATCCATATGAGATGTGAAATAAATAGGGTCAACGCCTTCTTTATTTCCTTGAAGTGTACAAATTAAGTTGCCCGCTCCATGCCCTGTCACCGCAGTCGTATCATCTTCAAATACTTCTACTCCAATGTCACGGAATTTCTTTTTTAATACTTTTGCAATCTGTGCTTCATCCTTTGTTTCAGAATCAATTTGCACAAGTTCTAAAAACTCATTTAACAGTCTTTCTTCATTAATCATCCGTCAATAACCTCCAAATATCACGAGCCTTATTATGCTTTTAAACAGTTCTCTTCAACACTAATTAGTATACTCCTAACGAAACTTATCAGCAAATAAAGAATGTTTTATTCTATAAAGGCATATTCCCATGCTTTTTAAACGGGCGTGTTTCCTTTTTATTTTTTAACATATCTAACGCCTGGATGATTTTTATTCTTGTTTCTCTTGGATCAATGACATCATCTACCATACCCCGACTGGCTGCGACATATGGGTTGGCAAATTTTTCACGATACTCTTCTATTTTTTGCGCTCTCGTTTGTTCAGGATTTTCACTCGTGGCAATCTCCTTAGCAAAAATAATATTAGCTGCCCCTTGAGGGCCCATGACAGCCACCTCAGCGTTTGGCCAAGCAAAAACCAAGTCTGCCCCAATAGATTTACTATTCAGCGCTACATAAGCCCCTCCGAACGCTTTTCGCAGTATGACGGTTAACTTAGGTACCGTTGCTTCTGAATAGGCATAAAGAATTTTTGCGCCATGACGAATAATTCCCCCATGTTCTTGCTTAATCCCAGGAAAGAACCCAGTTACGTCCTCAAAAGTCACTAATGGGATATTAAATGAGTCACAGAAACGAATAAAGCGGGCTGCTTTATCAGATGAATCAATATCTAACCCGCCAGCCATCACTTTAGGTTGATTACAAACAAGTCCAATTGATTCTCCCTTTATCCTCGCTAAGCCAACAACAATATTCTTGGCAAAATCAGGTTGCACCTCTAAGAAAGAATCAGCATCCACCACTTGATCAATTACTTTACGAACATCATAAGGTCTAATTGCATCAAATGGAATGATATCCGTTAAATCTGGTCGATAATCATCTGTTGATTCATCTGCTTTTCTTGGTGTGCGTTCTTCATTGTTTTGCGGGAGATAACTTAATAAATCCCGAACTTGCGCAATGACCTCTTCCTCTGTCTTTCCTTTAAAGTGAGCATTGCCACTTATCGTATTATGTACGTTTGCTCCACCTAAATCTTCTGCCGTAATTTTTTCTCCAGTAACGGTCTCAATCACTTTTGGTCCTGTAATGAACATTTGGCTCGTATTCTCGACCATAAAAACAAAGTCAGTAATAGCTGGCGAATAAACAGCCCCACCTGCACACGGACCTAAAATAACAGATATTTGTGGGATAACACCTGAATAAATTGAATTTCTATAAAAAATCTGTCCATATCCATCTAAAGAAACGACACCTTCTTGTATACGGGCACCACCAGAATCATTTAAGCCAATAAACGGAGCTCCGTTCTCTGCGGCTAAGTCCATAACATTCACAATTTTTTTTGCATGCATTTCCCCTAGTGCACCACCAAAAACGGTAAAATCCTGTGAGAAAAGAAAGATCGGACGCCCGTTCACTTTTCCATATCCAGTAATAACCCCATCACCAGGCCCTTTTTGTTTATCTAAACCAAAATCATTGCTACGGTGTTCAATAAACGGGTTTAATTCCACAAATGTACCATCATCGACTAATAAAGCAATTCTTTCTCTTGCTGTTAGTTTTCCTTTTTCATGTTGTTTTTCAATTCTTTCGTCTCCGCCACCAAGCTCTACTTCTCTTCTACGATCATAAAGTTCGTTAATTTTTTCATAGATGTCTGCCATTAGCTTGTCATTCCCTTCTTTTCACATAATTCATATAAAACACTGCCAGTTGATTTAGGATGCATGAAGGCTACACTCGCTCCACCTGCACCCAATTTTGGCTGATCTTGAATCATTTGAATGCCTTTTGTTTTCATTTCTTCGATTCTCTCTTGAATAGAATGGACGCCCAATGCCACATGATGAAGACCTTCTCCCCTTTTAGCGATAAACTTCGCTACAGCGCTTTCATCTGTTTGCGGCTCTAATAACTCAAGTTTCGTCTCCCCAATTTGAATAAAGGCTACTTTAATGCCTTCACTCTTCACTTCTTCAATTCCTAACAAAGGTAATTGCAATGTTTCCGTATAAAAAGGTAATGATTGCGCTAATGATCGAACAGCGATACCAATATGATCAATTTTTTTGATCAACGAAATCCCCCCTATTCTATCTATTTAAAAATATCATTATTTTCTAACTATATATAATTATAATAATTTTCCACGAATATGTCGAATATACGAGAAAAAAACTCTATGTTGTTCAAATGAGAAAATCCTAGTAAAATAAAGAGGAATACCACTCAAGGGAGAGGGTGAAAGAAATTGCCGAAAAAAACAATGAAGATCATAGTCTATTTGATGATTTTCGTTATGCTTGCATCAACACTTCTAATGGGTCTAACGATGTTCTTCTAATATAAAATTAAAAAAGCATGGAACTACTTGAAGCTTAACAAGAAAAAGGACGGCTCAGCACTCGGAAATTCCGAATGTTGAGCCGTCCTTTTATAACGCGCCATATTTTTTCGCTAATTGTTCTGTGGTTTCATCAGTTGAAACAATTAATATTTTCGTTCCAATAGGAATTCTCTCAAATAAAGCTTCAACATGGTCATTCTTCAGGCGAATACAACCATTAGAGACATAGTGACCTATCGAATCTGGGTCATTGGTGCCGTGAATGCCATAAATTCTGCCATCTGTCTCCTTCGCATCAAACCCCATCCAGCGTGTGCCTAACGGATTATTTTTCTTTCCTCCTGGAATGTCTTTTTTTCGATAATAAGGATTTTCCGCTTTTACTATAATTGTAAACATACCCTCTGGTGTTAAGCTATCAGTCTTTCCTGTAGCAACATGAACAACCTGTTGAACCTCCCTATTATCAATAAAAGTTAGCTCATTTGTGCGCTTATTTACAATCACGAAAGGATCTCCCGGTAACGGGTTTGGGCCAATGGGCCAAAGTGGAGAAATCATTAACACTAGAAAAAGATGACTCATCACATTTAGCAATAGAATCACATCCTTTTTCCCTTTATTGTTCTCCAGTGGCTGTATTTTGATACAAACTCTTGCTTCCTTTTAACCCCGCAAATTGACTTTTGATAAAGAGATATTCTTCCATTTCTTTAATAAAATAAAGTAAATCCGCGCGTGCTTCAAATTCTTCTCTTGTTTGTGGTAATGGCATTTCAGCGAATTGGGCCCGCATTTGTTGTAACTTATCGATGAAGAGACTGGCCGTGTTTCCTGGATGAATATGTTCGGATAAATCCTCTATAAAATCAGCTATCATCTCTGCTTGCTCAACATTTTCATCTATCGCTGTCACCACTGGCAAAACATGCTCAATGATTTCAAATTGTTTCTCTCTCATTTTGAAATAACTATAATAGAGACTCTCGTTCCTTAATACATGATTTTCCACTTCTCTGAATGCTAATGCTTTTGCTTCTTCAATTAATTGATACGTCTCCGTGATTTCCTTACCATCCCAAGTACTTTCATTTGTTCTTAAATATATGACAATCTCATCAAAAATCAGTTTGAAATTTTGTTCAATTTCTACTTGATATTCCTTTAATTTCACGTCAAGGCTAGGCATGTATAAATTGGCTAATAATGCAATTCCAACCCCAATGATAATAATTCCTACCTCATTTAAAATCAGTCCCACTGTCACTTGTTCAGCTGAATAAATATGTAGAATAATAACGGAACTTGTAACAATTCCATCGCTAGCTTTGAACATCACCGCTAATGGAATAAACACAAGTAAGACGATACCAATAACTAATGGATGATAGGCAAGTATTTCAAAGAGTAGAGACGCAACAAATATAGCAATGAAACACGCGAATATCCGATCCCATGAAGCACGCAAGGAATCTTTTTTTGTCACCTTCACACATAAAATTGTTAAAATACCGGCGGAGACATAATTCTCCAAACCAAGCATTTGCGCAATCATAATAGCAAGAGTTGCTCCGACTGCCGTTTTCACTGTTCTATAGCCTATTCTAAATTTCATCTTATTACTCCTCGTATGTTCATCATGCTAGTGCATTAAGAACGAATCAGTCTCGTATTCTAAAGCGAAATGTATCATTCAACATCCTTCATAACCATTCCCTACAAAATATATGATTATAACATATCAACCATTCATTTAACAGAGATTGTCCTCTCATCCCTCATACAATGCTATGTTTTATTATTATACAGTATTCACTTTTCAATAATGAAAAAAAGATGATCAGTTTGACCATCTTTTTCCGCTTTTATAATACTTTTTGTAAGAAATCTTGCGCACGCGAAGACTTAGGGTTGGAAAAGAATTCGTTAGGCGGGGCATCTTCTACTAGCACGCCACCATCTAGAAATAATACTCGATCCGCCACCTCACGCGCAAACCCCATTTCATGGGTAACAATAGCCATTGTCATACCTGAATGTGCGAGTGTTTTCATTACATCTAACACTTCTTTTACCATTTCAGGATCAAGTGCTGAGGTTGGTTCATCAAATAGCATAATTTCTGGATTCATCGCAAGTGCGCGAGCAATCGCTACCCGCTGCTTTTGACCCCCTGATAATTTGTTAGGATATTCCTGTGCTTTTATAGCTAATCCGACTTTTTCTAGTAATTTCATAGCGTTATTTTCCGCTTCTGATTTTGTTATTTTTTTTACCTTTAATGGTGCATAAGTTAAATTCTCCAACACGGTCATATGAGGGAATAAGTGGAAATGCTGAAACACCATCCCTACATTTTGTCGGACTTTTAATATATCTGTTTGTCGATCGGTAATATCCGCATCTTTAATCCATATCTTCCCGTTTGTTGGCTCTTCCAATTTATTAATACAACGCAAAAAAGTGGATTTACCTGAACCGGATGGACCAATAATAGCAACAACTTCACCATTATTTATCTGTGTTGAAATACCTTTTAGCACTTCATTCTTCCCGAAGGATTTATGCAATTTTTCCACTTTAATCACTGGATCTCAACCGCCCTTCAACTAGTTTGCCTAAGAATGTGAGTATCGTTACTAAGATATAGTAAATAATTCCGGCAAGAAGGAGTGGTTCCATAAATTGATACTGATTCGCTCCTACTTGATACGCTCGTCTCATCACATCCATTACCCCAATTGTCGTCACAAGGGCAGATTCTTTCGTTAATGTAATGAATTCATTCATAAGCGCAGGTAAAATATTCTTCATTGCTTGTGGGAGAATAATATTTACCATTGTCGGACGATACGGAACGCCTAAAGCCATTGCCGCTTCTTGCTGTCCTTTATCAATTGCTTGTATGCCTGCACGAATAATCTCAGAAATATAAGCGGCCGAGTTCAATGCAAATCCGATAATGGCTGCTGTTACACCCTCTATTTGAAAGCCTAGTACTTGTGGTGAGCCAAAATAAATAATCATCAATTGTAAAATTAATGGCGTACCTCTAAAAACGGAAGTATAAGCATTCGCTAACCAATTTAATAGCTTAATTTTACTAATCTTACATAAAGAAAGGATAATTCCTAATAAAAACCCTAAAATACCCGCTAAACAAACAATCTGTAGTGTGACACCGAGCCCTTGTAAAATGAAAGGTAGAGAAGGGAGGACAGAGGTAAAATCTAAATTCATATATTGCCATTCCTCTCAGTAATTAATATTTGGAATTCATTTGATCCACCCATTGAAGGGAAAAAACGCCCAGAAGGTTTTTTCCCTTCTGAACGTTGATTTGGGTTTACTGCTCAGAGAACCACTTTGTGATAATGTCCTCGATTTCCCCGTTATCAATCATTTCTTGTAAGGCTTTATTAAATTCTTCTGTTAGCTCACTACCTTTTGGTAAAGCAATCGCATAGCCGCCGTCAGCATCCTCAATCGTTACACCAGCTAAATCTTTCTCTTTTTCAAGAAAGCCTTGTGCAACTGTATCTTCAATAATGGCTGCTTCAAAGCGACCTGCTTTAATCTCTTGAATGATCTCAGGAATACGATTACGGCTTTCAACCTTCATATCTATCCCTTCAGCTAAATCATTTGCTTTTGTCTCTTGAATAGAACCTAATTGTACACCAACTGTTTTTCCTTCTAAATCTTCAGCTGTTTCAATACCGCTACCTTCTTTAGAGATAATCATATGTTTAGAAGTATAGTAGATTTCAGTAAAGTCAACATTCTCTTTTCTTTCATCCGTTGCAGACATGGCTGATGCAACAAAATCAACTTGTTCGGAGTTAAGTGCTTGAATCAGTCCACCAAAATCCATATCTTTAATTTCTAAATTGTATCCTAGCTTTTCAGTCACTGCTTTTGCGATATCAGCATCAATCCCAATAATTTCCTCTCCTTGTGCTGTATCGATATATTCAAATGGTGGATAATCAGCTGACGTACCCATTACTAATGTTTTTTTATCGTTATCGCCACCCGCTTCTTCACTTGATCCACATGCAGCTAAAAATCCTGCAATTAATACCAATAACGCACTTAAAAGTATCCATTGTTTCTTCACAATCTTTCCTCCTAAAAATTATATAGTATGAAAATAAATTTCGTTTTTAATCAATTAATATTTATTCATCTAGATGTATTTTAACACATTCACATGAATATGCAATGATATATTTGCATAATTATATTTTTATAATATTTTTTTGATTTTTCTAACTAATTTTCAGTATAAAGGAAAGAATTGTATATGAAAAGAAAAAGTTTACTAGTTTTTAATTCTCTATTAAAAAATGGTAGAAGTGTTAAATGCAAAAAAAAGAATAACCGTACGGAACGGCTATTCTTTCCATGATAAAATAATGATATTATACTTCTTCACAATGTTCTTCGAATGATGCTTGAAGCTTTTGAACAACTGCCATTGGATCGTGTCCCTCAATATCATGGCGTTCAACCATCGTAATAATTTCTCCATCTTTTAACAAAGCAAAGGAAGGTGAAGATGGTGGAAAACCTGTGAAATATGAACGTGCTTCAGCAGTTGCTTCTTTATCCTGACCAGCAAATACTGTTACTAAATGATCAGGGCGCTTATCATAATGAATAGAGTGTGCTGCAGCAGGACGAGCAATTCCCCCTGCACACCCACAAACAGAGTTAACCATTACGAGCGTTGTTCCTTTTTTATCTAATGCTTGTTTCACATCGTCTGCTGTTCTTAACTCTGTATATCCTGCATGAACGATTTCTTTACGAGCTTGTTGCACAACATCATTCATAAACAAATTAAAATCCATACTCATGATTTCATTCCCCCTAAAGAATAATTAGGATCAAAGTGTCCTTATACGTTTTATTCGTTTACGTATAATTATATCATACCAAGGTCGTGAGTTTTTTTACAGTATAGAAACTTTTATCTTTTAGTTTTAAAAGAAAAACTTTGGGGTAACATACAATATATAACCCTCCCCCCTGGGTGTTCCTGCTAGTAAAGCAGGCTTATATATACTAGAACTGCCCCTATCACGGTGAAGGGGCAGCTTTTTTTATTCTCTTGTATACCGCCTAAAAAGTTCCTCGACAACCGCTGTTACGGTTCGGTTACCTGCAATCACATCATTTTCAATTTTAGGCAGCATTTCTTTCACGACAGGTGAACCAAAAAAACGATAATGAAGTTGATCTGTGATCATGGAATAAATCCATTCTTTCGCTTGTTCTCTTCTTCTCTGCTCGAAGACACCAGAAGTTTGTGTATTGGCAATAAATTGTTGAATCACTTCCCACACTTCTTTTATACCTTCTTCATAAAGGGAAGAACAAACATAAGCCCTAGATGGCCATCCTTTCGTTGCAGGTTGAAGGAAATGAAGAATCTTTTCATATTCAGCTTTCGTTTTTTTGGCTGCATGTTTATTTTCCCCATCTGCTTTATTAACGATAATCGTGTCTGCTAACTCCATAATTCCTTTTTTCATTCCTTGCAGTTCGTCACCAGCTCCAGTTAAAACAAGGAGCATGAAGAAATCAACCATATCACGTACAATCACTTCG
Organism: Cytobacillus sp. OWB-43; assembly: GCF_034651445.1. Taxonomy (NCBI): domain Bacteria; kingdom Bacillati; phylum Bacillota; class Bacilli; order Caryophanales; family Bacillaceae; genus Cytobacillus; species Cytobacillus sp. OWB-43. The sequence continues at coordinate 1,607,469 of NZ_JAYEFF010000001.1, forward strand.
CTTTGACCAACACCGACCGTTTCCACTAAGATGACATCAAAACCAGCCGCTTCACATAAGATCATCGTTTCTCTTGTTTTGCGATGGACACCACCTAGTTTTCCTGATGTTGGTGATGGACGGATAAATGCGAGAGGATTTCTGGCGAGTTGCTCCATTCTCGTTTTATCACCAAGAATACTACCACCACTTAATTTTGAACTAGGATCAACAGCCAAAACAGCTACTTTTGCCCCTAACTCATTACATAAATACGAACCAAAAGATTCTATAAAAGTACTTTTCCCTGCACCAGGCACCCCAGTAATGCCAATACGAATAGATTGATTCGCATGTGGTAAAACTCTATGCAATAACTCTTGAGCTCCTTGAAAATGATGCTCAGCATTACTCTCTATTAAAGTAATGGCACGAGCAAGTGCACTTCGGTTACCTTCTAATAAGCCTTTTTCCAGTTCATCAATGGGTGGAGAGGTTTCTTTTTTCTTTTTAAAGTTACTTCCTCTTGTCAGAGACGAAAAACTGGATGAGAAGTCACCAGCCTGAACAGAATCTGTAAAAGCTTCATTAGACGGCCTTCCACGCTTCTTATATGTGTCCATATTAATTCGTCACTTCCTCATAGCCTAAACGATGATAAATCTCTCTTATTACCTTTTGCGCAGCCACTGGAATCACTGTTCCTGGTCCAAAGATAGCTGATGCACCATTAGCAAGCAAATACTCATAATCTTGCGGTGGAATTACGCCTCCTACGACAACTAAAATATCTTCACGCCCTAGCTTTTTTAACTCAGCCACTAATTGTGGTAACAATGTTTTATGACCAGCAGCAAGAGAACTAAACCCAACCACATGCACGTCATTTTCGACTGCTTGAATCGCTGTTTCCTCTGGCGTTTGAAAAAGTGGTCCAATGTCCACATCAAACCCTAAATCTGCAAAGGCTGTAGAAATGACTTTCGCTCCTCTATCATGTCCATCCTGTCCCATTTTAGCAATTAAAATACGAGGTCTTCTCCCCTCATTTTCTAAAAATTCATCAGCCATTGCCTTTACTTCATTAATTTCCTCTTCATTAGAAAAATGGGAGCTATATACACCACTAATAGAGCGAATCATCGCTTTATGTCGTTTAGCTACCAATTCAATACTATCAGAAATTTCTCCTAAAGATGCCCGCACTCGTGCCGCCTGAACGGATAAAGCTAAAAGATTCCCTTCACCTGTCTCAGCTGCTCTCGTAATAGCTGCAAGCGCTTCTTTCACCTTATCTTCATCTCTTGTCGCTCTTAAATGCTCTAAGCGTTCTATTTGCTTTAACCGCACTGCAGTATTATCAATATTTAGAATATCTAGAGGCTCCTCCTGCTCAAGCCGGTATTTATTTACACCAATGATGGTTTCTTTATTCGAATCTATCTGTGCTTGCCTTCTTGCAGCCGCCTCCTCAATCCTCATTTTTGGTAATCCTGTTTCAATCGCTTTAGCCATTCCGCCAAGTTCTTCAATTTCCTCAATATGCGCCCAAGCTTTCTCTACCAACTCATTTGTTAGACTTTCTACATAATAAGAACCGCCCCAAGGATCGATTACATTGGTTATGCCTGTTTCCTCTTGTAAAAATAACTGTGTATTGCGCGCAATCCTTGCTGAGAAATCGGTTGGTAAGGCAATCGCTTCATCTAGTGCATTTGTGTGTAGTGACTGTGTATGTCCCATCGCTGCTGCATGCGCTTCTATCAAAGTTCTTGTCACATTATTGTATGGATCTTGTTCTGTTAAACTCCAACCGGAAGTTTGCGAGTGTGTTCTTAACGCCATCGATTTCGGATTTTTTGGTGCAAAGTTTTTCATCATCTTTGCCCATATAAGTCTAGCCGCTCTCATCTTTGCCACTTCCATAAAATAGTTCATCCCAATTGCCCAAAAAAAGGACAATCTAGGAGCAAAAGAATCGATATCAATCCCTGCTTTCATCCCTGTACGCACATATTCAAGTCCATCTGCGAGCGTGTATGCTAATTCTATATCTGCCGGCGCACCTGCTTCTTGCATGTGATAACCAGATATACTGATACTATTAAATTTAGGCATATAATGTGACGTATACTCAAATATGTCTGCAATGATTTTCATTGACATATCGGGTGGGTAAATATAGGTGTTTCTCACCATATACTCTTTAAGGATATCGTTTTGAATCGTCCCCGCAAGCTTTTCCTGGCTCACTCCCTGCTCTTCAGCCGTGACAATATAGAACGCCATAATCGGTAAAACTGCTCCATTCATTGTCATGGAGACTGACATTTGGTCTAACGGAATGCCATCAAACAATATTTTCATATCTAAAATACTATCAATGGCTACGCCTGCTTTTCCGACATCGCCAACCACTCGCGGATGATCGGAATCATAGCCACGATGTGTAGCAAGATCGAAAGCGACTGAAAGTCCTTTTTGCCCCATCGCTAAATTACGACGATAGAACGCATTACTTTCTTCCGCTGTTGAAAACCCAGCATATTGCCTAACAGTCCAAGGTCGATTAACATACATCGTTGGATATGGACCTCGTGTGTAAGGTGCGATTCCTGGCATATCATCAAGATGTTCCATCGACGTTAGATCATTATGGGAATAAATTGATTTAATATTTATACTTTCATTTGTTTCAAACACATCATGATGGATTTTATCAGGATGTTGCGCTTTGTCACCCTCATCAAATAATTTCACTTTCGTAAAATCAGGTTTGGTCATTTCACTTCACCCTCCCAATCTTCCACAATGGTGCTTAGTATATGGTAGCAATCACTTTTCATATGGAGGAACTCGGTGATGCCCGCCTCTTTCCAACATTTTTGTTCCTCTACTGTAGGATGACCAGCCAAATATAGTTTAAATATGCTTTGTTTCTCTGTCATTACTAACTTCACAGCAGTTAAAAGATCATCATCATATTGATCGTTTGCACCACAAATCACGTAATGAGATAAAGGATTATTTTCTATTTGTTCCTTTAGGTTCTCTGTATGCATAATTGGTATAAAATGAGAACGAATACCACCTGGAGCTAAAAAGCCGGTTACAAAATCCATACGCGGCTTATGCTTTTTTAAATCTCCAAGACATAATAAGCCCACCTGAATATCAACGCTACTCGTCTTCATCATTTCTACTTGATAGCGCAGCTTTTCATATGGAATGGATAAACGGTTGCCTAGGGCCACTGCATTCTGCAGCGGTGATTCATCTAAATTCGCATATTTGTTCGTGCCAACAATACTTTGCTTTCGCGTATAAATATCAGCTAACCGCTTTTTTTGCACTTGCGTAATCTGTTCTTGAATCCAACCTGTCTCTATGGCAACTTCCATACCACCTTGATCTTCTATTGCTAAAAATAAATCCCAAGCTCTTTCAGCAATTTGATTCGTGATTGATTCAATATAATAAGACCCTCCTGCCGGATCAATGACTTTATTTAGATGCGCTTCTTCCCTTAAAATCAATTGGGTATTTCGAGCAATTCGATTCGCAGTAAAAGAGGAGGCTTCACTAGGTTCATCAAATGGTGACACGTGTAAATAATTGATCCCACCTAGTATGGCTGCAAAGGCCTCATTCCCTGCCCGTAAAAGATTGACATAGGGGTCGTACAATGTTTTTGTAAATGGTGAAGTTTGAGCAGAAATGGTCATGTTCATTAGCTTCTCATTTAGTCCGTATGCTTCTAAAACTTTAGACCATAGGATTTTTGCCGCTCTTAATTTACTGATTTCCGTAAAAAACTGAGCGCCAATGGAAAAATGAAATACGACCTTATCTACTATTTCTTCTATAGAGAAGTCTTCGCTGAGCAAGCGCTCAATATGAGAAACAGCAGAAGCAATGGCAATTGCCAGTTCTTGAATAGCATTTGCACCTAGTTCATGATATATGGTCGTATGAATTAAAATGGTTTTTAGCTTAGGTGAGGACTTTTTCGCATGTACAATTGCTTCTAACCAATCATTATCGTAACCTTTACTATTATTCATTAAACTGGCTAACGGATCTTTCCCAATAAACCCCTTCGAATTTTGCTGACCAATCGTTTTGTATAAATCTAGTGAAGAATTTTCCGTCATTAAACAAAATGGATATTCTTCTAAGCCTTCAACAATCGCTGATACTTCTGAAAGCTTGTAAAGATCAGGGTTAAATGAAATGGCTGATTGCCCTTTATTTAATTCTTCTAATAATTGTTTTTTCATTTCTTTTGCCGATGTAGAAGAAAGCCGTTGCGAGACGTTCCATGGTTCTTCAAGATATCCTGAAGAGGTATATCCTCGACGAAAGTCTGAACTTCCTGGAAGTGGATTTTGGATAGGTGATGGTAAATCTTCTCGTGAATAAAGCGGTTTCAATTTAATCCCTTCATAAGTGACTGTTGATAAACGATCGATGGACCCACCCTTTAATGATTCCTCTGCTTTCTCCTGCCAATCGCGTAAAGTCGGCTTTGTAAATGTCTCATTTTTCATTTTATTTAAATTCATAAAATATCTGTCTAAAAAGACAGGACCTCCCCTCATCATAGCGATCAAAACATTAATAAAATTCTAATAAATCTTAATTTTATTGTAGTATAGATAGGAAAAAGCTGCAATCTTTTGTAGAATTCCATCAATTTATCATCTAGAAATACTTTATTTATGGGGTAATTTATTGTGGTTCTTGAAACTTGATATTTATTTTCATAAAAAAAAGAGAGGCGAATGGCCTCTCTTTTTTTACGATCACTTCTTAGTATACAGATGTATTTTCTTTAGAAGTATTTTCAAGAATTTCTCTTACACGTTGCATGAATTGACCACATACTAATCCGTCTAGTACACGGTGGTCAAGTGACATACAAAGGTTAACCATGTCACGAACAGCAATCATACCGTTGTCCATAACAACTGGACGCTTCACAATAGATTCTACTTGAAGAATCGCTGCTTGAGGGTGGTTGATGATGCCCATTGATTGAACAGAACCGAATGAACCAGTGTTATTTACAGTGAATGTACCACCAGACATATCAGCACCTGTTAATTTACCAGCACGTACTTTACCAGCTAACTCACCGATTTCACGCGCAATACCTTTGATTGTTTTTTCATCAGCATTTTTGATAACTGGTGTATAAAGAGCGTCTTGAGTTGCTACTGCAATATTCAAGTTGATGTCTTTTTTACGTACAATTTTGTCGCCAGCCCACATAGAGTTGATTTGTGGATATTCTTTAAGTGCTTGCGCAACTGCTTTTACGAAGAAAGCAAAGAATGTAAGGTTGAAGCCTTCTTTCTTCTTGAACTCACCTTTAATTGAGTTACGATACTCAACAAGATTTGTTACGTCTACTTCCATCATTGTCCAACCATGAGGAGCCTCATGTTTGCTCTTAAGCATGTTAGCTGCAATTGCTTTACGTACACCAGTCACAGGAATTTCTTCATCTCCTGGTACAACTGGTACATTTGTGCCTGCTGCTTTTGCTGGTTTAGAAGCTGCCGCTTTTGGTGCTTCTTGCTTAGGTGCTTCTGCTTTTGCTGGTGCTTCTGCTTTTGGTGCATTATCAGCAGTTGGAATATTACCAGTCTCAATAATTTTGTTTAGATCTTTACGTGTGATTCTTCCGCCTGCTCCAGTACCAGCTACTTGGCTAAGGTCAATGCCATGCTCTTGAGAAAGCTTAAGTACAGCTGGAGAATAACGTCCACCTTTAGGTGCATCTGCTGCAGGTGTAGAAGCGACTGATTTGCTTTCTGATTTTGGCGCTTCTTCTTTTGCTGGTGCAGAAGTTTCTTCAGAAGCTTGAGGCTCGCTGCTTCCGCCACCTTCAGTTTCAATTGTTAAAATGACTTCTCCTACTTCATATGTGCCGTCTTCTTCGGCAATTAGCTCTTTAATTACTCCATCAAAAGATGAAGGAACCTCAGCATTTACTTTATCAGTCATTACTTCTGCAAGTGGATCGTACTTATTTACTTTATCTCCAACAGATACTAACCATTTACTAATTGTACCTTCTGTTACACTTTCACCTAATTGAGGCATTTTTATTTGTTCGATAGCCATTATTAAAGTGACCTCCTTATTACTTATCAACATCTATTTGGAATGTGGCAAAAAGAGTCGGATTTCCGCTCTCATTGCCACTTTTGATTAATATTCAGCTAATTCTCTCATTGCTTTTTCTACTTTATCCGGGTTAACCATGAAGAATTTCTCCATTGTTGGTGCATATGGCATTGCTGGTACATCTGGACCTGCAAGGCGCATAATTGGTGCATCTAAGTCAAATAGGCAGTTCTCAGCAATAATCGATCCTACTTCACCCATAATGCTTCCTTCTTTTGTATCTTCTGTAAGAAGAAGGACTTTACCCGTTTTAGAAGCTGCTTCGATAATCGCTTCTTTATCTAATGGATAAACCGTACGTAAGTCTAAAATATGAGCAGAGATACCATCTTTCGCTAGTTTTTCTGCTGCTTGAAGAGCAAAGTGTACGCATAATCCGTAAGTGATGATTGTAATATCTTCACCTTCACGTTTAACGTCAGCTTTACCAATTGGAAGTACATAATCATCTTCAGGTACTTCACCTTTAATTAAACGGTAAGCACGCTTATGCTCGAAGAACATAACAGGATCGTCATCACGAATCGCTGCTTTTAAAAGTCCTTTTGCGTCGTATGGTGTAGAAGGCATAACAATTTTTAAACCTGGTTGGTTTGCAAATACAGCTTCTACTGATTGAGAGTGATAAAGGGCACCATGGACACCGCCACCATATGGTGCACGAATAACCATTGGAGCACTCCAGTCGTTATTTGAACGGTAACGAACTTTTGCTGCTTCTGAAATAATTTGGTTGACAGCAGGCATGATGAAATCAGCAAATTGCATTTCTGCGATAGGACGCATACCGTACATTGCCGCACCAACACCAACACCAGCGATTGCAGATTCTGCAAGTGGTGTATCTAGCACACGGTCTTCACCAAATTTTTCATATAAGCCGTTTGTCGCTCTGAAAACTCCACCTTTACGACCAACGTCTTCTCCTAGTACAAATACTTTTGGGTCTCTTTCCATTTCTTCGCGCATCGCTAAAGTGATCGCGTCAATATAAGACATTACTGCCATGTGTTATTCCCCCCTACTTATTCTGCGTACACATATTTCAATGCATCTTCTGCATCTGCATATGGTGCATTTTCAGCATAATCAGTTGCTTCATTCACGATTTTCATAATACGATCGTTCATTTCTTTTTCTTTTTCATCATCGAAAAGACCAATTTCTTTTAAGTAGGCTGCAAAAGTAATAATCGAATCTTTTTCTTTCGCTGCGTCTACTTCTTCACGATCACGGTAGCTGCGATCATCATCATCAGAAGAGTGTGGAGTTAAACGATAAGAAACTGTTTCAACTAATGTAGGACCTTCACCTTTACGTCCACGATCAGCTGCTTCTTTAACTGCTTGGTACACTGCTAATGGATCGTTACCATCTACAGTTACACCAGGCATACCGTAACCGATTGCACGATCTGATACTTTCTCACATGCCAATTGTTTTTCAATTGGTACAGAGATCGCATACTTATTATTTTCACACATGAAAATAACTGGTAATTTATGAACACCTGCAAAGTTTGCTCCTTCGTGGAAATCTCCTTGGTTTGAAGAACCTTCACCGAAAGTAACAAATGTACAAAGATCTTTATTTTCCATTTTCCCAGCAAGTGCAATACCTACTGCGTGAGGAACTTGTGTTGTAACTGGAGAAGAACCTGTTACGATACGGTTTTTCTTTTGCCCAAAGTGACCTGGCATTTGACGGCCACCTGAGTTTGGATCTTCCGCTTTAGCGAATGCTGATAACATTAATTCTTTCGCAGTCATACCGAATGCAAGAACAACACCCATGTCACGATAATATGGAAGGGCATAATCTTTCTCTCTGTCTAATGCAAAAGATGCACCTACTTGCGCAGCCTCTTGTCCTTGACATGAAATAACGAAAGGAATTTTACCTGCACGGTTTAAAAGCCACATACGCTCGTCAATACGGCGTGCTAAAAGCATGGTTTCATACATTTCTAATACTTGCTCATCACTTAAACCTAAAGCTTTATGACGATTTTTAGTTTTACCCATTTCAAAACCTCCTAAATATATATAGAAGAACGTGGAACGCTCTTATATTCTCCACTTAATGAAGTGAGGCTTCTAGATTTCCAACAAAATCTAGAAGTCCACTTTAATAAATCCTAACGCTTATCCGTGAATTGCTTTTCCGTCTACTGCTAATGCAGCTTCTCCGATTGCTTCAGATAAAGTTGGGTGAGGGTGAATCGTATGTGCTACTTCCCAAGGTGTAGCATCTAATACTTTTGCAAGACCTGCTTCAGAAATCATATCTGTCACATGTGGTCCAATCATGTGTACACCTAAGATGTCATTTGTCTCTTCGTCAGCAATAATTTTAACAAAGCCGTCAGACTCACCGAATACAAGCGCTTTACCAATCGCACGGAACATGAATTTACCGACTTTCACTTTATAGCCTTGTTCCTTCGCTTGATCTTCTGTGATACCTACACTTGCAGCTTCTGGTGAAGAATAGATACATTTAGAAATAAGATCATAATCCATTGGCTCTGGATTTTGGTCTGCGATATGTTCTACTGCATGAATACCTTCATGTGAAGCAACATGTGCAAGTTGAAGTCCACCAATCACATCACCAATTGCATAAATATGAGACTCTTTTGTTTGGTAATGCTCGTTCACAACGATGCTTCCTTTTTCTACTTGAATATCAGTATTTTCAAGACCAATACCTTCAGTATTTGCTTGACGACCTACAGATACAAGAAGCTTTTCAGCTGTGAATTCTTTTGTTTCGCCTTTTACTTCAGCAGAAACCGTTACACCGCCATCTTGTTTCAATGTTTCTGGAAGTACTTTCGCTTTAGTAACGATATTTACGCCACGTTTTTTCAGTAGACGTTGCATTTCCTTACTTACATCCTTATCTTCAGTAGGGATAATACGGTCAGCAAATTCTAGTACAGTTACTTCTGCACCGAAATCAGCAAGCATAGAAGCCCACTCGATACCGATTACACCGCCACCAACGATAATAATTGACTTAGGAATTTCCTCCATCGATAATGCTTCATCAGAAGTCATTACATTTCCGCCAACTTCTAAACCAGGTAATGTTCTTGGACGAGAACCTGTTGCTACAATAACATTTTTAGGTACAAGCATTTCATTCTCATCACCATTATTCATTTCAACAGAAATTGTTCCTGCTGTTGGAGAGAAGATGGATGGTCCTAAAATACGTCCGAAACCGTCGTATACATCAATTTTCCCTTGCTTCATAAGGTGTTGAACACCTTTATGCAATTGATCAACAATTTTGCCTTTTCTCTCTTGCACTTTTGCAAAGTTTACTGATACTTCGCCAGTAGAAATACCGAACTCATCACTATTCTTAGCAGTCGCAAAAACTTCCGCACTTCTTAGCAATGCTTTACTTGGGATACAACCTTTATGAAGGCAAGTACCGCCAAGATTTCCTTTTTCTACTAACGCTGTTTTAAGACCAAGTTGAGAAGCACGAATAGCAGCTACATAACCACCAGTACCTCCGCCAAGAATGACTAAATCATATTCTTGTGCCATTAATAAACCCTCCTATTACTACTTACTTAACTGTTGTTGTATTTAATTCATCAATAGAGTAATTCTTAGCTTCTTCTTCGCCACGAAGAACACGAAGTGCACCTTCTGCAAGCGCTTGAAGTTCATCTTCACCAGGTTCAATGATGACATCTGCAATCCAGTTAACATAGCTTGAAATATCATTTACAAATGCTTTCCCATAAGCTAGTCCACCTGTTAAAATGATCGCGTCTACTTTACCTTTTAATACCGCACTTGCAGTACCAATTTCTTTTGCAATTTGGTAACCCATCGCATCGTAAACGAGCTTCGCTTTTTCATCGCCAGCTTCAATCATTTTTTCCACTTTAACAGCATCGTTCGTACCAAGGTAACCTACAAGTCCACCTTCACCAACTAACATGCTCATGATTTCTTCACGGTAATATTCACCAGAGAAGCACATATCAATAAGGTCGCCAGCTGGAACAGTTCCTGCACGTTCAGGACTGAATGGCCCTTCACCATGAAGTGCATTATTCACATCAATTACACGGCCTTTTTCATGAGCGCCAACAGAAACTCCGCCACCCATATGTGTAACAATTAAGTTTAAGTCTTCGTATTTCTTACCTAATTTTTTTGATACTCTTCTTGCTACTGCCTTTTGATTTAATGCATGGAATATGCTTGTTTTATCAATTTGTGGGAAACCAGTAACGCGGGCGATCGGTGCTAATTCATCAACAACAACCGGATCGACAATAAAGGAAGGAATATTTAGACCTGAAGCAATTTCGTAAGCCAAAATCCCACCTAAATTGGATGCGTGCTGACCAGCATAACCAACTTTTAAGTCCTCAATCATCTCATTATTAACCGCATAAGTACCACCAGGAATTGGGCGTAAAAGTCCTCCGCGACCGACTACTGCGCTTAGTTTTGAAATGTTAATTCCTTCAGCGTCTAAAGTTTCTAAAATAGCGTTTTTACGGAATTCATATTGATCGAAAATTGTTTTAAACTTTTTAATCTCGTCTGTATCATGTCTTAATGTTTTTTCAAACACAGAACTATCATTATCGAAAACACCGATCTTCGTTGAAGTAGATCCTGGGTTGATGACGAGCATTCTCTTGATTTGATCTTGCACAACAGACCCTCCATTATTTATCCATTTTTGAAATTACATAAGGAAATAGCTAGCGCCTTATGAAGGCGCTCGCCACTTCAATATGAACCATAATTACTTACGGCGGCTTAAGATGTGATGACCATTTTGAAGGAATGTGCTGCGAGATTGTTTCATTGTCGCAATTCTTTCTTCTGCCATACGGTCAGCAGCTTTATAAGTTGGGATATTTTCTTCTTTAGAAATTTGCATAATACGGTCAATTGTATCGTATAGACCTTCAACTTTTTTCATTGCACGTTCAGCATTGTAACCATAAAGTTCGTCAGCAACGTTAATAACACCACCAGCATTGATTACATAGTCAGGAGCGTATACGATACCCATTTCGTGGATTTGATCGCCATGACGTTCTTCTTTTAATTGGTTGTTAGCAGAACCTGCGATTACTTTTGCTTTAAGTTGTGGAATTGTATCATCATTTACAGTTGCACCTAATGCACATGGGGCATAGATATCACATTCAACACCATAAATGTCATTAATTCCCACTGCTTCTGCACCGAAATCATCAACTGCACGTTGAACAGCTTCTTTGTTAATATCAGTTACGATTAATTTTGCTCCTTCTTCATGAAGGTGTTTACATAAGTGATATGCAACATTACCTACACCTTGAACAGCAATTGTTTTACCTTCAAGAGAGTCAGTTCCGAATGCTGCTTTTGCTGCTGCTTTCATACCTACGTACACACCGTAAGCAGTTACAGGAGAAGGATTACCAGAAGAACCAAATGCTGGAGAAATACCAGTTACATAATCAGTTTCTTCATGAATTAAGTCCATATCAGCTACAGTTGTACCAACATCCTCTGCAGTGATATAACGTCCGTTAAGACCTTGAATATATCGTCCGAAAGCACGGAATAATGCTTCATTTTTATCTTTCTTAGGATCACCGATGATAACTGTTTTACCGCCACCAAGGTTAAGTCCAGCTGCAGCATTTTTATAAGTCATACCTTTTGCAAGACGAAGAGCATCTTCAATCGCTGCTTCTTCTGACTCATAAGTCCACATACGTGTTCCGCCTAATGCAGGTCCTAAAGTTGTATCATGAATAGCGATGATTGCTTTTAATCCTGATTCTTTATCTTGGCAAATAACGACTTGTTCGTAATCATATTTCTCTAGATATTTAAAAATTTCCATGGTTGTAAATCCTCCTTGTTTTTAAAAGAAAATATATTATTTAGCAGAGCAAATAGCTAAAGCAAGTGAATATAATTTACTCTCTGCTGAGTCTGCTCTGGAAGTTAAAACGATTGGTGCTTTTGCACCTGCAATCACTGCACCAACTTTTGCTTGAGCAAAGTAGATCAATGATTTGTATAAAGCATTTCCAACTTCAATAGTAGGCACAAGTAAGATATCTGCTTGTCCAGCAACATCACTTGTAATACCTTTATGCTCAGCAGCTTCAATAGAAACTGCATTATCAAGTGCTAAAGGTCCATCAACGATGCAGCCTTTAATTTGACCACGTTGATTCATTTGCGTTAATGCCGCTGCATCTAATGTTGCTTGCATATTTGGGTTTACTACCTCAACCGCAGCAATTGGTGCAACTTTAGGCATTTCCACCCCGATACTCTTAGCAATACCTACTGCATTTGCTGTTATTTGCGCTTTTTGACTTAAATCAGGCGCAATGTTCATCGCAGCATCAGTGACAATCGTAAATTTGTCAAAGTTAGGAACTTCAAAAACAGCAACATGTGAAAGAACGCTACCAGTTCTCAAGCCATATTCTTTGTTAAGTACGGCTTTTAGAATAACTGCTGTAGGAACATTTCCTTTCATAAGTACGCTTGCTTTTTTTTCTTTGACAGATTTAACCGCCATTTCAGCAGCTAAAGCAGCTGTTTCAGCATGCATAATTGTTAGGTGGTCGCTACTAGCGACATCTGCATGGTTTGCATTCAGTATTTGCGTAATCTTTTCAGAGTTACCGAATAATAGAAAGCTTGCCATGTTCTTCTTTAGTGCACCAGCTACAGCTTCTAAGACTTCTTCGTCTTCTGCTGCGGCAACTGCAACTACATTGCCTTCATATTGGGTTGCTTTCTCTATAAGCGAATCCAATTTCATCTGTCTCAACCCCTTTACTTCAAAGTGCGTGCAAGTAAAAAGTTTTTTTGCTGCACTCATATTTTTATTATGCAATTACCGTGCCAAAATTAAAATGCGATGAAAACGCTTTATTGCTCAAAATCTACCGTGAAATTTATTGCAAACCATGCAAATTATTGCATGCTTTTATTTTCAATTTGATATTTTTCCAATTTATAGTATAAATTCCTTACAGATAGCCCTAAATGTTTGGCTGCTTGTGTCTTATTACCATCCGCTTGTTTCATTGCTTTCGTAATAATTTCTTTTTCAAAACCTTCCAGTTGCTTTGCTAATGGCTCTCCTTGTTGAATAGATGCATGCATTTCAGAATCTACGAGAACTGGACTGTCACTATTCGCTAATGTAGATAAATGTTCACTGTCAATATGTGTTTGATAGCCCATAAATATAATCGCTCTTCCAATAATATTATCTAGTTCACGGACATTACCTGGCCAATCATATGCCATTAAAACCTTCATCGCTTCTTCTGTTACACCTTCTACATTACGGCCATATTCAATATTGATTTTTTCAATTAAGCGGTCCACTAGTAAAGGGATATCTTCTTTTCTTTTTCTCAAAGACGGAATATGAATTGGCATTCGATTCAAACGGTAGTATAAATCCTCTCTAAATCCGCCGTTCGCAATGGCTTTTTCCAGATTAACATTGGTTGCAGCAATAATTCGGACGTTAATCTGAAGAGGCTTTGTACCACCTACTCGGGTAATCTCTCCTTCTTGTAGCACCCTTAATAGTTTAGCCTGTGTGCTGGCAGTTAACTCGCCAATTTCATCCAAAAAGATACTTCCTTTATCCGCTTCTTCAAATAAACCCCTTTTTCCGCCTCTTTTCGCGCCAGAAAAAGCACCTTCCTCATAACCAAATAATTCACTTTCCAGTAGTGATTCCGATAAGGCAGCACAGTTTACACGAACAAATTTATTATATTTACGGTCACTTGCATTATGAATGGCATGTGCAAATAATTCTTTACCTGTTCCAGATTCACCTCTCAATAGAACGGTTGCTGGCGTTTTTGCTCCAAGTTTAGCTTGTTCAATTGCAATGGCCATTTCATCAGACTGACCAATAATATCTTCAAAAGTATACTTAGCTTCTAAATTTCGAATAATTTGTCTCGCGCGATTTAATTCGCGACTCATACTTTGTAGATCTGAAACGTCATGCAAAACCCCGACGCTTCCTTTTAAAATACCATCTACAATTACCGGAGCTACATTGACGACAACTTCTTTTCTCTTCGGACCTACACGCATTGGTACACCCCTGATGGCTCTGCGTGTTTTAAGCACCTTCATATGAACACTTTCACCTTCTGAGATATCAGCAGTTGCCGGTTTACCAATGACTTCCTCTTCTGCTAATCCAGTGATTTTTGAATAGGCCGGGTTAATAATTAACCCCTTCCCATCTTCATCTACTACAGAGATCGCTTCATCACTTGATTGTATAATAGCTTGAAGCATTGTTTTTAAATTTTTCAAATCAGTAATTTCTTCAGCTAAATCAACTAATTCCGTAATGTCTTTAAAAATAGAAACCGCACCGATTAATTGACCGTTATCACCGATTACAGGAATTCTCGTAGTAATAATTTTCAACCCACTACCTAAAACAAACTCTTGGTTTGTTTCCACTCTCCTTGAATGCAACACTCTCGGCAATAAGCTTCCGCTAATTACATCTCCGATCTTTTTACCTATCGCCTGTTTCTTTTCTATTCCTGTCATCGTTTCTGCGCTTTTATTAAAAAGTATAATTTCCTCGTCAGGATTGATGACGATCATACCGTTATCGGTCGTATTAAATATGAGGTTGAATTTATATGTTTGATTAGAAAGTGCGGATATGAGCTCTTCCTTTTGAGACAAAAGTTTGGCCATTAAATAAGCGACACTACCAGGGATAAAAATTACCTCTTCTTTGATTGAAGATCTAATTTGTTTACTAACTTCTTCATCTCCTGTTACTTCAATAATAATATCAACAGGTTCTTTAATAAATTGGCGCCAATCATAACCAATTTGCACACCATCTTCACTCGCAAGTTGAAGTCCTTTTGCTTCGCGATTAATATCAACAACCGCTGTTACTATTAACATTTCTGTTTCTTTCAATAATCGATATATCGAGGAGCCACCTTGACCAGCCCCGATGATAATTACTTTTTGCATACTTTCACCTTACCCTGAATATTCTTTCAAATCTACTATGCAATTTCTTTCATTTATAATGTAACCTTAATTGTTCTTGTTGACAAATATCTTATACTGTTAGTGTTAATATTTTTTCTCATATGATGCACCTATGAAATCTCCCTTTAATAAACGTTTCCTATCATATATAATGAGTTTATTGAATATTTTAGCAGCGGAAGAAAGGAATAATATGATTAGACTAATTGCATTAATGATACTTGTACTTCCCGGTGTTTTAGCGGTATACGGAATTAAATTAATGAGGGATATGGTATTTGGCATTTTACAAAGCCCTTTCCCATCTTTACCTTTGCAGTTTGTGTGTGGATTATTATTTGTTATATTAGGAATTGGCTTTATTGCCGGATTTATTTTGCATCGTGATCGTAAAAGAAATAAAGTGCAAGACCGTTTTAAGAAAGAATCATAAAAAGCGTCAGCATAATAAAAATGCTGACGCTTTTTTGTTTATTCGTGTGGACGATATGTTCACACGCCTAGCTTTTTCAAGAAGCCTTATGCTCTAACCTTAACTTATCGGCAACCATTGCAATGAATTCTGAGTTTGTTGGCTTGGCCTTTGTCATGCTGACTGTATAACCACTGATATACCAAGGATTTGAACAGTTCGTTTGTTTATTAACTTCATTTATTTATGGGTATGTAAAAACTGTATTAATTGGTTAAATTTCGCTTACACTTTTATTATAATATCAGCCTGTACATACGTCAATCAGAACTGTGTCTTTACTGAAACATTATTCACCCCAGTCTCATCAGCTTGTTATCAATAAACAAATCACATATAAGTTCAACTTGCTGGTCAGATAAGCCCGTGATATTACCCTGTTCATCCCTGGAAGCAAAGAAGGCATTACCAGCTATCACTGATTCAGGAATGTTTTTCTCATTCAGAATTATAAAGTTCCCCCTACTTCCATCAGCCATTCCATCGCCATTTATGTACACGCTAATATCATTACATAATTCAATGACATCTACTGAACCACCCAAAATATTATGAAAGCTTTCAAGTGAATTTTCTAACGTCACAGCTTTTAAATCTTCTCCTACCATTGCCGTAACTACCTCTATTGTTCTAGTCTTTTCAGTAATATTTGTGTTCTTTGTATTCATTTATATTTCCCCTTTAATTTACATTGTTTATAGTTGAATCCATGCTGGTATAACTGTAACAAGCATGATTATAATACATAATGCAGATATTCCATACATGAACATTGCATCAACAAAGCCAATTCTTTCTACTCCGAAAAAATACAAGTTTAACTTTTGATATAATTTTGGTATTATATTCAGTGACAAAGGTTAATATCCTTTCATGAGTCCTTAGGTATTGCGAGTACCTGGGGACTTTTTTATTTTGAATATTAATATTCATTTTGTTTTTTTTTACAACTATACTAGAACTATATATTTGTTAGTTCGTGTACTATCTCTAACAACCTTTACTAAACCAGCTTCCTCCAATGCGTTCAGGTTGCTTATGACTGTTTTCCTTGTCAACGAACTGTAGTAACTTATTTCATTGAAAGAAACCCCTTCTGAAGCTTGCAGTGCTTTCAGAATAACCAGTATTAATTTCTGCGAACTGGTCACCCCTTCACGTTCCAAAACCTTTAGTATTTCATCCATTATTTCACCACCTTAAAATAAGCCAATGAAAAACTGCACCACCCATATAATTCCTGCCACAACCGCAGCCAAAACACCGATAATAAGAAGTGCTAAAAACCCTTCAAACACTAAAGCAAACATGGCAATAAAGAAAATTATAACTAATGCAGTAAAGAATATCTCAAGCAATAGCTTCCCCCTCCCTAATACATGGTGTGAAAGTATAATTCTTCCCTGTCTTATTTCATGTCCATTCGACAGTACCCATTGATGGGCATATGAAAGAATTCTTGTGTTCAGTTTGTTACATTAACTAGTATAATAATTACACTAATAAAAGTCAATATGTTGAATTAAAAAAGTTATTTACGATGCATGTAACCGGCAGAATGTGCATCAGCAACTGCAACCTTTAATAGTATTTCTTCATTGAGATCAACAGTCTTTACCTCGGTAGTTACCTTTTCTTCTATATTTAACAGTTGTGTTCTGACTTCCTTTGCGACCTCAGAATCTCTAAGTAACATACCTACACGTAAAATTGCACGTTTGGGGAATAGTCCAGTTCCACGATAAGCCACAGTGCTTCCATCTTCTAATAGAAGGTAACCGTTTTGTGGTGTGCTATGCAAATTATATTTTGATACCAACTCTCTACCCTTCATAGTGAAATAACCATCTGATTGTATTTCACCTTTGTTATTTGATATAAGCATTGAGATAACCGCACGACTAACCCCGTAAAATTCAGCCACTTGTTTAGTTGTCGCCATTTCTAATTTCGGAAGAAGAAGCAAACCTTTCACACGGTCTAACACTTCCACACGTTCCATGTATTGTTCTCTTACTCCTGGGATAGTTTTCTATGGTATACTTCACTTAATATTAAATGGGAAATGGGGGCTTGATTTAAGTGGATGAAGAAAGATGTGAGGAACTTTTAAGGGAGATCAGCACCAGGTTAGACGTATCGTTTACGGAAGTAAAAAGTGACCTTCAGGATATGAAAGCCGATATGAAAGAGATTAAAGCTGGTGTAAACCGGATAGAAGCGAACTACACTGTAATAATAGATGAATTAAAAGAACAACTAAAACGATGAAAATCGACCTACAACGCAATTAACTTTTACTTTACGTATCAGTATCAAGTAAATGCAATTCATAGACAAAAAAAAAGAAACCCTGTCAGATGGCTGTCAACCGACCTGAACAGGGTTTTTGTGTGTCTTATTATTATTAGCTAAAGCATCGTTAATGGTATCATACGGGATGGCGAAACCTTCAAGCATGACACCTTCTGTCATTTCAGCGAATTTACTTGTCATCACAGGCTTATACTGATAGCCAGCTTCATTAAAATGGTGTTTAACGGTAGATTCTATTTTTAGAATTTCATCACACATATTACCGATGTCGCCAACTTCCTGAAGATACTCGTTCTTTAATTCCTGTATCCGTGCATATTTCACAGTTACTTCCTTAGCTACTTCTGCGAGATATTCATCTTTTAATGCGTCTATCTCTGTGATTATCTTCAGAATATCTTCTTTTTTATAGCTTTCTACAGTCGCAATTTCTTCTGATACAGCATTCAACGCTTCTTCAAACGGTTTTACTTTTTCACGTTCTGAATGCACATCAGCTTCAGGTATCATCTTTAACTTATATTGACGAGTAATTTCAGATAAATCCGAGTAGGCATTCTCATATTCCCATAACGCTTTATTATATTTACCCTGTAGATCAGTCAGGCTTTTATCATAGCCAGTAGTAATCTGTGACAATTCTTCCTGTAGTAACTCCACTCTTTTAATAGTCTTTGGTGTGTTACCAGTCTTGTTATTCTGTACGGGTACATCTTTCTTATCTCGCTTAAACAGTCGTTTCAGCGTTTCTGTAAATTTCCGCAACATATGTATATCCCCTTTCAAATAAAAAAAAATAGGCGGAACTATGTGTAACAGAACCACCTTTGATTATCGTTATTTAATAGCTTCAGCTAACTCCCTATCTACTGTACCTTTTACATATGCATTCTCCACTTCGTCTTTTGTCACAGTGCAACCTGGTCTGTACGGTGCATATGCTTCAAGGAAATTGTCAGGATTTACATAGGATGTATAGCTATATGACTTCATGCCAAGTTCAACTTCTAATTCACTTACCCAAACCCCCTGATATTCAACAGGGAAAATTTCTTTTGCTTCTGCATGTATTGCCTTTAGGTATTCGTATTTCATTGCCAGCATCTTCTTCTTTTTCTCTGCGACAAATATAGCCTTCTCTCTATTATATTCAGCAGATAGTCCTTTTGCTTTACTATAGACCTTCTTCAATTCACCTTTCATTAGACCGTCAATATCCGCAATTTTCTTCTGTGCCACGTGCAAGACAGCTTTCTTATCATCAATTGCTTTACGTTCTGCCTGGTAAGCTTCGAGTGACACTAGATTTAAAACATATGATTTATACAGTCCATGAATATTATCTTCACCTTCTGCAATCTCTTGTGTGAGTGTTTCTACCTCCTGCTGGGCATTCTCTTTTGCTTTAGCATAAGTCTCATGAATTTCCTTAGTCTCATTGTGTAAGTCTTTCAATTGCTGAACTGCTGTTTTTTGTTTTCCCATAGTCTATTTCCCCATCCCGTCTAATTTTTTGTTTAACGCTGCGAGTTGCTGTGTGAGTTCAGCAATCTGTTGTTGTTCAGGCGATAGAACTGGTGCTGGCATATTAGCTAATTCCTCGGCTTCCTGTTGCTTTCTAGCTTCTTCTTCTTGCCTTCTAGCTTCAGCATAATATGATGATATGTCTTTTAAAGGCTGTTTTCGGTGTTCGATACTTTCCATAATAGCCTTCCCATGTTCTGTCATTTCTGCCTGTGCCCAAGTTACTGGTAGATTCTCATTAACTAACATTTAAATATCTCTCCCTTTTCATTTCGCTTTGTATATTAGTGTTAACCTTTCAATCTTTGCAATAATAAGTTACGTTTCTCCGATAAACTTCTAGGAGTATCTGAACCCGAACCTTCATTATTCAGCCCTAACTTAGTCATTTGCAGCCGAATGTCTGCCTCAATAATCGGTTCAAACACATCCTTAAATAGCTTCATTTCCCCCGCAGTCAATGATTCTTTATCTGCGTATGCCATTACCTTTCTGCGGAACTTTCTAACCGCCTGTAATTCGTCTGAAGGTATTAGCACATCAGCCATTTCATTAATATACCTTTCGTACTCCGCATTCTTCAGCCACTTGTAATATGTCTTTCCAGCGATGTTGTTTCTCGCAAACAAAGATTCCATTTTGAAACCTTCCTTTAAGCGTGTGGTGACATAATCTTTCGCAACGGCCATCATTTTTTCATCTACACCAGCAGGCACTGGTACATCGTGAATTGTCCTTTCTTTGGTCATTTCTTTCATCTCCCTTCCTTTATTGGTTCACATGTATTTTTGTTTGGTTTATTACTGCTTTAGGATTAACGTGTTGCCATCTAGACAATTTTCTTTGTGCAGTTTGCTGATATAAGTTAGAATTAAGTACCTTATCCAGTAGCACCACACAACGTTTTACATTCACTGTTTTACTTCGTAAAATCATCTCAACTTCCTCGAGATCAGCCAGTAGTTTATATTTGTTCATCTTACAGTAAGCTTTGTATGTACTAATATGGCTTTCTTCACTAGTGTAATTCACGTAATAGACAAACTGCTGTTTGCGGACTTCAATAATAGTTTCTGCGAGAAGTACAAGTAAGCTTGGAATATTTGCCTGATATCCGTCACTCTGTAACACCTTATGAATGTGATTCAGATTGTTCTTTATCTGTTTCACGGTAATCATTCCTTTCTTTTTCCTGAATCAAAGCAGTTAATTGGTTGACGTGTTCTTCACTGATACCAGCTGAAACAAATATTGCTTTCACTCTCTGTTTTATTTCCTGCGACATTGGTACCGTTCCATTCTCGACTTTTGAGATAAACCCTTGCGTCACTCCCAAATGGTCTGCCAATTCTTTTTGTTTCATATCACAAGCAAGAACCCTTAACAACTTCAATGATTCCGGCTTAATAAATCCCATATCATATTCACCCCTTTTTTAGTAATAAAATATGAATAATAATTAAATAGAAGAAGCCAGTCGAGAATGAACCCGACCAGCCACAGAAACTTTATACTTTTGCTTTTAATAGGCAAGCAGAAAGGAAACAAACCGAACGGTTCACCTTTACCGTTCCTATATAGTAGGTACTTCTTTATTGCACTTTGTACGACAATAATAAGAAAATAATTTGATTTCAGCTACTTCCCTACACTCTGAACACCTCGCAGCAAGTCATAGCCCAGGAAAATAACCGTATCAAAAATAATTTTTTTAAATTTTTATACTGGAATTCATGAAAATAACATTGTGAAATCCAGGTATCCCCCCCCTTCAGAACTTGGTTACGAGTGATTCACAAGGTTATGAATAGGCTTTGAAGTACTAATAAGGAGATTCTGAAATGTACCGGGGAATCTCTAGAAAGTCAGGAAGGCAAAAAATAGTACGTGTAATCTTAACACGCAAACCCCTAGAACCTTATACCCCCATCCCCCGGTGTACCCCCTTCACAGAAATTTCTATGTAAATTATTTTGAATATAAATGTTCAATTAATCTTACAAATATATTTCTAATAAACTTCTGAATCATTCAAGTAAATTAAATAAATTAATTCTGTTTTAGGAACACGAAACTTTATTTTCGATTCTGACAAGGGAACACGAAACAATTCAATGTAACAATCAGGGTTTGTTATTTACATTCTACTGTAAAGGTTCGTGTTCCTTAATGGAATCAGAACAAATATATAACTGAATTAATTGCTGAATATAAGTGTACAAGATGTATCTGTATAAGCTTCATATATGCTTGTAGTTGGCTGATAGATACTTATGGCACTTTCCTATTAGCTACAGATATCTAGCCAGTATACGGCAGTATAATGCCCAAGAGATCGCCCGGTTAAATACAGTCAATAAATGATATGCCCCCGGCTTAAAAATAAGATGTACCCCTTTTTAAAATTACTGACACCACCCCTTCTTTAATCATTTTATGTATTGTATATTCATTTCTAGTTAACATAATAACGGCTATAGGAAGTTGATGAACTGTATAAACATTGATTTAAAGCCTTTTCACAATGTACTGAATTTATGCGTTTATGCAGGATTTTATACAAACGTTGATATACCAATACTTTCAGCATCCTTCATTAGTTCAATAAAGTTTGTGAAACGGTTGTGTAATGAATAAACGGACAACTGATTTTATCGTGTCTGAACTGAACATCCTTCTTGTTCCAGGTGTAAAAAAGGATGTTTATTTTGGACAAAAGAACGGAATTTCAAACTGTAAGAAAACAATTTCTGAACCAACTTGAAAAGAAAGAATGTTTTTAATTGTGGTATAACTTCAGAAGCTTTTCACGTACATCATATAGTACCTTTAGCAATTGGTGGCACTAACAGATTAACTAACCTTTCTTTACTGTGTGAAGCCTGTCACGGGCTTGTACATGATACTAATTTCTTAAAACTTGGATATTTGAAGAAACGTGCTAAAGAATATAAAGACCAATTTCTTCAAGATAATATATCAATGAAGCAAAGAATATTGAAGGCACGTAAACAAGGTTATTCTGATTATCAGATTGAACTGAAGATAAAAGATCAATTCAAGAATGACCCATATACAAAGGGAGTAGCATTTCATGCTTTAAAAGAAGTTATGGAAGAAGAACGAGAAAGCATTATAGCATTAAACCTGTAGGAACTGGCTTAGGCTGGTTCTTTTTTTGTGTCCTGGAAATGACTGTAGCAATAACTGTAATAGGAAAATATTAGGCACTCATTTTCCGGCAGGCATGCATGGCTTGTTTCATGGGTAAAACACCACTGTTCTCCACCAGTTAATACGCATAATTGTACACACTTTAGACACATTCATACCCTGAACATACAGATTCATACAGTTGCCTTACACGTATTCAGCCTGGTATACCTGTTCATCCTGGTGTACCTGTTTAATAATCTTTAACACCACCCCTCACTGTCCATACTGCTTGTTAAAGATTCTTAATACAGTACTGTTTAAAAAACTTTCACTTAACAATAACAAAACTAACAATATCCAAGCTATTAAAACAGGATGAATGTACTGAAGATACAGGAGATCAATGAGAAATAAACAGTATTACCGTTATGCAAAAACATTCTTGTCAGGGGAAAGAACACCCCTTCCAAGCTTTATTAAAGAATCCCTGAAATAACTCATTTAAAATTCCCTGAGAAATTACCCCGGTATATTCCCTTTGTCAGAACCCTTTTCAGAATCTATTAATAAAGGGGAAGCTTGCCTTCCCTGCTGAAGTGAGTTTACGAACGAAAGCATTATAACGGTTATTAGTTCATTTGTCAGAACCTGATAAAGAAGTAAATAGATTAGAGTTACTAATTAGCCTTTCAAGCACCTTCATCCTTACTGTCCCAATGGTTTAAAGCACTTTAAGTTAGGGTAGATTTCGATGCAATTCTTGTAGTTTCAGGGTAGATTTCGATGCAATTTTTGCAGGGGACGAAATTACAGCCTTTTCTTGTTTTATAATTTCGGTCTTACATTAGCCCGGTTACATAACCCTATATATACAGAAAATCACTCATTTGAAGTCTGTAACCATGTAAAAAAATGTTTAAGGGTTAAAGGTGGTGGTTTCTGAATTAATTAACGGGGTGTAGATAAATGACTGTGAAACTAGGAAGCTATGTTGATATTGAAACTGGGGAATTAAAGACAGGTGCTTTAGTTGAAAACCATAAAGATAAAGTAATTATAGATAAAGACGCTTTACAAAGAAAACAAGACTACCTGAACGATAAAAGAAACTACGGATTATACCAAGATGTTGCAGGGGGATTTTCATTTATGCTAGAAGAAACACTGAAAGAACTACACAAAGATACACGTTTCAATGATATGGAAAAGGCACGTTTAATGTTCTTAGGCACATATGTAAGTTATCCATCTTCAGGAAGTTACCTAATGACAAACAACAATAAGTATTTATTAAAGAGTGATCTCCGGGAATTACTGGAAATATCCAATAAAAAAGAATTCTATAAGTTCTATAATAAGCTTGTTGAAACTGGAATCATAGAAGAAGAAGTAATTTGTCGCACTGAAATTAAACTGAAATGGAACAGTAAATACCATTTTAAAGGCAACCCAGCTAAGCAGGGTGTTTCAAGTATGGTTACTGTTAAGGCATATGACAGACAGATTCAGGAACTATACAAAGCTAAAAATGAAAAAGGCAAAAGCATAAACACCCCTAAAAACCTTTATATCCTGTTCATGGTGTTGCCTTTCATCAATTCTGAATCAGGTGTTTTATGCCTGCAACCGTTAACCCCTATTGAAGATGAAGCTGAACCATTGGAATTAACTGCTTTAGCTAAAATGTTTGGATATAGTAGAACCTCAATGTTAAAAAGTAAGCTTATGAACTGTAAACTATTTGGGACTAATGTTTTCTTTATCGGTGAAGGTATGCTTGACAGAAAGAAATATACAAGAATTTATGTTAACCCCTTTGTCGCTTCAAGGAGTGGAAACAAAGCACCTAATCCTTCATTACTTGCTATGTTCCCTAATACTGAAAATGAAATTGCAAAGCGTTTAATTAGTCAACAAAGGATTAACAGTCGTTATGCGAGAATACGCAAAGAAAAAGAGAAAGAATAAGGGTGGTTAAAGAATGGCATTAACAAAGAGATTTCATCAGATAGAAGCGGTAATAGAATCAATGGAATACCTAGATAGTACCTACGATTTAGTAAAGATGTACAGCTATCAGGACAGGCTTTATTACTATTATACAGGTCATTGCTTCAAAGACTTTTCAGTGGGTGATACCGTATCTTTTGAAGCTAAAAAAGACGATATAATTTATTATCCAGTTCGGCAAAGGTATATATGTTATCCAAGAAAAAGAAAGTTAATATGGAAAGGGGTGAAGGATGATGTACAATGTCAAATTAACGGATAAAGAAGTATACAGGATGTTATACATGAACAAAGTACAAGGAATGCTTCCCTACCAATTACAAGAAATATTCCCTGTATCCAAGGCAACTATTAAGAAAATTATAAACGGTAAAAGTAGAAAAGACTGCTTCGCAGCGTTTGTAGATTTCATGGAAAAGCACCCAAGAAAGGTTCGTACTTTATTTGACGATGAAGTCTGATTTCTCTATCTAAACAAGTATATAAAGAGTAAGGAAGCTTACCTCATGACAGGCTTCCCCACTTCCTTTTCGGTTTTAGTTAGTAATACTGAACGGTACGTTCCCCTTCTTCTTTTCCAATTCGTTACGACTGTTGGATAGTTGGAGGGGATTTTTTTTGCTTTATTGGACTACTTTTTCCCTTTCTATTTTCCATTTCAGATATGTATTTGGCAGTATCCATTTCCGAACTCATCCAATAAACACTTAAATCTATAAGTGTTTTTAAATCTTCAATATCTCTATCTTCCCAAACTCTGTGGTAGTGTGTTTCGTCATTTCCTAACCAAGTAGCCCGTTCTGCAACTTGTTTGATGTTAGCTGAAAGATGCTTTTTAATACACGTGCTTAAGGAGGCATTCTTAATAGTATCTTCATCTTCATGCTTAAATTTAATCAAATAGTCTTTAATTAAAAATTCTAAAGATTTTCTATAACCCATCCCAGCAACCCGGTTTAAATTTAGTGTTTCTGCTTCATTAGCTTGATTATATATTTCTACAAATAAAGGCGACAATTTACTGATCTCATCTTTAAATTCAATTGTCTCAGGGTATTTTGGGTAGGATTTCATTAAAATATAGCCATCTAACCCATATATAAGTTCACTTAAAAATAAATGTCCGCAGTCCTTCTTATTACATTTAAAAATAGCTTCAGTAATTAATGGAGTTAGCTTATACGCGTTAATAAATTTAGGTTCTTGAACAGTATTACACCTTGGACAACTTTCAGGAAAATTATTAAGACGTTCTTTATATATGTTTTCATCATTATCAATATCTAATCTTTCATAAGTTATTGTTCGCATTATTCAACCTACCTTTTTTACTCTATTTTATCATAACACCATCTGCGAAAACCCTTCAAACTGGTATATTTTTCTTAATATTAGTTGGTCTGATAATTATAGATACGGTGTTAATGGGTTGTAAATACTAAATAAAACAATAATGCTAAAAAAGGTGGAAAAACAAAATGAAAACATTACTCAACTTAAACAACGACTCACACTTGAAATTGTTACAGGACACTGCATTTAAAGCTATTGATGGTATTAGTGTTCAGGAAATACTTACACTAAAGAAAACCTATACAGATGACCCGTATACGTACTTCAACCAAGTCAAAATGAAATACCTTTTACCCCTCGGGATGCTAGGAATCACTTATCGCATTAACCAGGAAGTAGAACAAGCCGTATTTCAATATATCAGCTATTTAATCCATGAACTGCCATTAGATCAATACCAGGATTCACCTGAAGCCATCCTTAATTTTTCATAACTAAAACACTGGGAATTGCGTCAGTAGTTCTCTTTTTTATGTACCAGGTTATTCGTCTAGCCAGTTATAGAACGGAAGTGTTCGAGTACGTTCTTCAGGTTCTCTTACCCTCGGTTTCTGCTTCTTAACTTCACGCACACGTTTAATATCCCGGTAGATACGAGTGAACATTGCAGGTATGCTTTCTCTTACAGTTCCATCAGCTAATAAGAACTTATTAATTTTGATTACAGCTTGTAATGCCGTTATGTAATGCGTACGTTTACAGTTAGACCCCACACGTAAACCTATGATGGAAGCACTGTCCTTTAATTGCTGGTGATACTGGCCATACTTCAGTTCATTAAAAAGTTTATGCTGTAGGTCATTAACATAATATGTATTAATCTGTTCTAATTCTTTTTGGTGGTCAGTAGTTTCTGCCAGTTCGTTTTCTATGGCATTCTGTATATATATTTTATTTTCTTGTTTATTTATATTCAGGCTAATAAGGTTAAAACTTGGATTTGTACCTTCAACCCCTTGTATACCAACGGTTTCAGCGTTTCCTAGTTCTGCAATATGACCTGCAACCTGTTCTGCAATTGGTTCTGCATTTTGGTCTACAGAAGAAACCGCAGCGGGGACATTTTCACCAGTTTCTATTTCTGATAAATCGTCAATATAGAACACTTCCTGCATTATCTTCTTAAAGTCAGGATGTGATTTCAACACAAACACATACTTATTCTGTCCGTCTGCCAGCCCAGCGACTAGAACCAGTCCACTTTCTTTTAAATGACGCACAGCTGTATAAACTGTCCTCACAGAACAGCCTACTTTATTTGCCAGGGTTTTACTTTCAATTTTACAGATACCATTCCCACTCAATAAATACATGATGCTGTCCAATACCTCAGTACGCTTAGTGTTTCGTGGAAACAGTTTATAAAAACTTTCCCCTGCTTTATTAAGCATATCTTTTAACTGATCTAACAACGAGTTCTTTACTTTTGTTGAAAGACGCTGTCCTTCCATGTATTTCTGTATATCATAATTATATGCAGTGATTATTGCACTAGCTGATTCCATGCCAAGTTTCCCCCAAGTATTATCAGCAGAACCGTACAAACCTTTATTAAAATTGGCATCACTGAAGAAGCCCTTTACTTTTTCTGTTTTTTTCAGTAGAATAAAGGTAAATATACAGTTTGCGGTATATTTTAATGTACGGATTGCAGTATATTTTTTTGATTTTATTGTTAAAGCGTTAGCCACCTACCCCAATAGGTGGCTTTTTTCTTGTAGTTCATTTAAACGTCTATACTATTTAGTGGAGTAAGCCTATCGTTCTGTTCCTTTAAGTCATTCCCCTATATCTTCAGACTGTTCAACGGTGAATGCTTCTGATATTTCTGTCCAATCTCTTTATCAGTAAAATCAAGATAAGCTTTCTGTGTCACTTCCACGCTAGAATGTCCAAGGATTCGAGATAAACTAACCCAATCACCGCCATTAAGCAGATAATACTTTGCAAAGTTATTCCTTAGCTGGTGGGGATGAATAGATACGTCTACTTTTTTACCTGCTTCCCTTAGGGTTTTCTCAAAATTTCTTACTTCCAGTTCAGTTCCACGTGTAGTCGGAAATACAAATTCACTACTTGAAAATCTGTCATGATACTGTAGCCAACGTTTTAAATCAGTGGACATTCTATATGAAAAGTACACGTACCTTTGTTGTCGGTTCTTTGGATTTTCAATTAATATAGCCTTGTTTTTAAAGTCGAGATTTTCAGGTTTGAGTGACAGGCATTCGCTGATACGCATGCCTGTATCCAGTAACAAGCGTGTAATAAGCCAATTTCGATACCCGTGGAAGGTTGTTATGTCAAACTGACGTAACACTTTTACAATATCTTCACTGCTTAACAATGCCTTTTGCTTCCGAACGGGTTTAATGTTTTCGATATTTTCAACTGGATTTACCTTAATTTCTCGTTCAATGTTATACAGGTAGTTAAAAAACACTTTGATATTTCTCAAGTAATTTGCCACTGTAGTATCGCTGACAGGCTTGTTAAAATCAGTTCTACTATCAGGGTGGTTTACCATTGCTGAAGCACTATCAGTCACTACAGTGTATTTACCGCGTTCTCGCAGGTACTTTATGTAATGCCTTATATGGGCTGATTTAATTTTTTCCACTTCATTGATCTCAAATTTTTCCGTCATATAAAGTGCAAACAGCCTTAAAGTTTGTTCGTAACTGCGTAAGGTCTTCTGTGACAGGTTTTTACTGGTGCAATACAGCATAAAATTATCAACTTGCAGTTCTAAATCTGATAACAACAAAAAAAGACACCATCCTTTACTGGTAAATTTACATACCAATAAAAAATGATGTCTTACGGTAAACAAACGAATTATTCTTAGGTCAGAAAAGAAGTTTATCGGCCAATACACACTTGAGATACTTTAGTGAAAAAGTATGTAAAACCCAGTGCTACCAGTCCGCCTAGCTTTTTCAACTTGCTTTGTGTTCCAGCCTTAACTTATCGGCAACCATTGCAATGAATTCTGAGTTTGTTGGCTTGGCCTTTGTCATGCTGACTGTATAGCCAAATAAAGAAGAGATAGAGTCAATATTTCCTCTGCTCCATGCCACTTCAATTGCATGACGAATTGCCCTTTCCACTCTACTAGCTGTTGTATTATACTTTTTGGCAATGTCAGGATACAGAACTTTTGTAATCGAGCCAAGTAACTCAATATCATTATATACCATTGAAATCGCCTCTCTTAAATATAAGTAACCCTTTATATGAGCAGGCACACCAATTTCATGTATGATACTTGTAATACTTGCATCGAGATTTTTGGGTTTTGGCTCTGCTTGTGAACGGTAATTGGTTGTAGAAGGTGATTTACGAATCATCGGACTTGATTTTCCGCTCACTTGGCGGATATGACTAGCCAAATTATCCATGTCAAAAGGTTTCAATATAAAATAAGATGCACCAAGATCAACAGCTTTCTTTGTCACGTCTTCTTGACCAAAAGCAGTTAACATAATAACGCTAGGAAGAGTTTTTAAGTTAAGTTCTCTCATCTTTTCGAGAACTGCAAGTCCATCAAGATGCGGCATAATGATGTCTAATACAAGCACATCTGTTTCGATTTCATCAAGAATATTTAAACAGTCTTGTCCATTATGCGCCACTCCGACTATTTCCATATCTTCTTGAGAAGAAATATACTCTTCAAGTAAAGCTACTAGCTCTCGATTGTCATCAACTACACATACTTTGATTTTTTTCACTAATTTTTTCCTCCTCAACCCATAGTTGAATCTATTTTCTATTTTTTTGTCTCTATTTGCTAAGTGACAATTTCGACAAAGGGGATAAAAATCCTTTACCAAATTTTATTTTTCTTTAAAAAACTAATAAAATCTTAAGTTTTCTTTGTTTTCCTCTATTTTTCGACTATAATCGATATCTTTCTTCTTCTTTGTCGAAAAATCTTTGTTTCTTTGCTTATTTTAACATATATATGTTAGTCATGCTTTTTCAAATTGAATGATTTAAATCCACATTCACCTTATATATCTAAACAAACAAAAAAGCGGGCAAAACCGCTTTTTTGTTTAAGATGCTCGCTCTTCATGGTTTTCGTAAATATTAATGCCCGCTTCATTTAACATCCATTCAATATGCACACCATAACCACTGGTCGGGTCATTCACAAAAACATGTGTTACCGCTCCTATAACCTTGCCCTTTTGAATAATCGGGCTGCCACTCATACCCTGGACAATACCCCCTGTTTTTTCGAGCAATTCATCGTCAGTGACCTTGATGACCATTCCTTTTGTAGCAGGAAATTTTTGCGGGATCGTACTAACAATTTCGATATCAAACAGTTGAACTTTATCATTTTCAACGACTGTTAGAATTTTTGCTGGTCCTTCCTTTACTTGATGTGAAAGAGCAATTGGCATTGGTTTATCCATTAGCCCGTTAGCCAATCCACGATTAAGCCTTCCAAAAATGCCAAATGGGCTATTTCGATCAATGTTGCCTATAACTTCTTTTTCATCTTTAAAGCGTGCTAATTTTTCTCCTGGATTCCCATTACTCCCCTTTTCAATGGAAGTAACAGTCGACCGTAGTATTTGACCATCATCAACGACAATTGGCCTTTTTGTATCCATATCAGAAATAACATGACCAAGAGCACCATATTTTTTTGATTGTGGATGATAAAAAGTCATTGTGCCTATTCCAGCCGCTGAATCACGTATATATAATCCAAGCTTAAAGTTTGGTTCATTTTTATCTTTCAATGGTAATAATTCTGTCTCAAATTTCCCTTCATCACGAGTAACTGATATTTTTAGGGGTTTACCACTATCTCCTGCTGCTTGTACAAATGGAGCAACATCAGACATTTTTTCAATTTTTGTTCCGTTTATTTCTGTAATAATATCACCTATTTTAATACCTGCTAAATCTCCCGGTGACATCTTTCCATTTATTGTATTAATTTGGTGATGTCCGACCACCAATACGCCAACTGTATTCAATTTTACACCTATTGATTGCCCACCCGGTATAACTTTAAAGTCCTTTAAAACTTCCACATCTACTTTTTTTATCGGAAAACCAGCCAAATCAAGAAACATTTCATTCTTGCCTGGTTCATTAGCAGAGAGTGTAATGACTTCTTTATCCTGAACAACCGCCAATTGTCCATCGGGTGCTTGTGTTGTTGCATTTACTGTTTCCGCCATATTATATCGTACTTGTTCACCCTCAAATACGGTAAGGTTTATAGGAATGTGAATATACTCTTGAAACGGTTTAGAAAATCCTATACATATGATTGAAACAAGGAGAATTCCACCAATTATTTTTCTCAATATATCTCTTGTCATTTCAACACTCTCCTCGCTTCTTGTTTCATGGCTACATATATAATTTTGCCTGCTTCAAGAGCAATTATAACTGGCAACTTAATAAAAAAAGCTACCCTCCATTGGATAGCTTTTCATGGTATTTTTACATTTTTGGCAAGGCTCAGTAATTCCTTCGCATGCTCCCTTGTCAGTTCAGTCATTTCCACACCAGAGATCATACGACCAATTTCTTTAATCTTTTCCTCGTCATCCAACGGCTTTACCGTTGTTTTTGTACGGCCAGCTTTGAGTGTTTTAGAAATAAATAAATGCGTATCTGCCATTGCAGCTACTTGTGGCAAATGGGAAATGCAAAGAACTTGCGAATCAATCGCTACTTGATGAATTTTTTCGGCTATAGCTTGTGCGACTCTTCCGCTTACCCCTGTATCAACTTCATCAAAAATAATAGATGTTACCCCTTGATGTTTAGAAAAGATACTCTTTAAAGCAAGCATAATTCGGGATAGTTCACCACCTGATGCAATTTTTGATAATGGTTTTAACGGTTCTCCTGGGTTAGTGGATAAGTAAAATTCGACTGTATCAATACCTTTTTTATGAAAGCTTTCTTTATCCGTAATAAAATGGACCTCAAATACAGTCTTTTCCATATAAAGTGCTTTTAATTCACGATGAATCATTTTTGTTAATCGTTCCGCAGCATTTCTTCTTAATTCACTCAATTCCTTTCCTTCGACAAGTAAATCAGCTTGTAATTCTTTAGCCTGCTTGAGCAAGTGTTCGATATGAGTTTCTTTGTTGGTTAATGTTTCAATTTCTTCCTCAATCTTTGCAACATATTCCAATATTTCCTCTATTGATGGTCCATATTTTCGTTTGAGCATATTGATTTCATTTAATCGCTCTTCAATTTCATTCAATCGAACAGGATCAAATTCCATAAAATCTAATTTACTCCTTAAAATAGCTACCGTGTCCTCTAATTGATAAAAACTGTTGGCAACAACTTCTTGCAACTCAACTAACTCTTCATCAACTTCTGCCGATTGTTGAAGGTGATTCATAGCTAAACTAATCCAATCAAGCCCTTTTTGTTCTCCTTGCAAGGCATTATAGCTAATTTTTACGCCTTCATACATCTTCTCAAAATTAAGTAAGCGGTTTCGCTCTTCTAAAAGTGCATCATCTTCATTCAATTTTAAATTGGCGTTTGTTATTTCTTCATATTGAAATTGAATAAGATCCAGGCGATGAGCCATTTGCTGTTCATTTTCTGTTAATGTCTTGATTCTTTTCATTGTTTGCTCGTATTCTCTATAGACCTCTTCGTATTCTTGTCTGCTTTTAGCGATTTTGGTACCACCAAATTGATCTAATAAAGGCAAATGCAAACTTTCATTCATTAATTCTTGGTGTTCATGTTGACCATGTATGTCAATTAGAGTACTACCAATTTCTCGAAGAATAGAAATGGTTACAAGTTTTCCATTTATTCGACAGACACTTTTACCTGATTTAGATATATCTCGTCTCAGAATCAACATTCCTTCATCGATATCTATACCAAATTCTTGCGCCCGTTTGTAACACGGATGTTGTTCATCATCTAATATGAATAAACCCTCTATCTCAGCTTTCTCTTCACCATGTCTTACATACTCTGAAGAACCCCTGCCACCAACAAGCAGGTGAACGGCGTCAATAATAATTGATTTTCCTGCTCCTGTTTCTCCTGAAAGCACAGTTAGACCTTTATTAAAGGCAATTGTGATTGATTCGATAATAGCAAAGTTTCTAATTGATATTTCATTTAACACTGACATTTCACCCCAGCTTATAGCATTTCTAAAAATCTTTTGGAAATCACTTCAGCTTCTTCAGGTGTTCGACAGATAATTAAGCAAGTATCGTCGCCACAAATTGTTCCTAATATTTCATCCCAATCTAGGTTATCCATCAATACACCAATCGCCATTGCATTCCCTGGCAAAACTTTCATCACAAGTAAATGACCGGCAGAATCTAGACGAACAAATGCATCCATTAAGTTACGCTTTAATTTTTGTAAAGGGTTAAAGCGTTGATCAGCTGGTAAACTGTACTTATATCTTCCATCCAAAAGGGGAACTTTCACTAAATGTAGTTCTTTAATATCTCTTGAAACCGTTGCTTGTGTGACGTTAAACCCAGCATTTCTTAACTCTTCTACTAGTTCATCTTGGGTTTCAATATCATTGTTCGTAATTAAATCCCTAATCTTAATATGTCGTTGTCCTTTATTCATTCTTTTCACCTCTATGAATACAAAGCGCTGCCTGAAATCAGCAACACGATTCTTATTATCTTTTAATTCATATGTTAGCTGATTTTCTCTATATTGTACAATTTATTCTGCATAATTTGTGTTTTTTTGGTAAAAAAGATTGTTTCATAAGAGAATTTCAAATCTCATTTATATCCGTTATGATGCCTGACACAAAAGAACAGGCTGGAAAATGCTCCCCTAGCCTGCTCACTTTAGTCTGTGTTCATTCTTTCAGTTTTGCTTTTAATTGCTTGTGGGCTTCTTCTACTACTGATTGGATATCAAAATCATTGGTAGCATGCACTTCCTCTGAACCATGTGGCCACTGCAAATGAGCGAGGAATTCAATATTACCATCTCCACCTGTAATCGGAGAATAGGATAAGCCTTTAATATGATATCCTTCCGTTTGAGCGAAGGTTAGAATTTTATCAATTACTTGTTCATGTACTGACGAATCACGAACAATTCCCTTCTTCCCAACTTGTTCTCTTCCTGCTTCAAATTGAGGCTTGATTAATGCGATCACGTCGCTACCAGGTACGAGTAATGTTCGCAAAACAGGAAGAATTAGTTGTAAAGATATAAATGAGACATCAATGGAAGCTAAATTTGGCATTTGACCGACTAAATCAGCAGGTGTAACATAGCGAAAATTAGTCCGCTCCATTACAACCACACGTTCATCCTGTCTTAGCTTCCAGGCTAACTGATTATATCCAACATCTAGGGCATAAGACATTTGTGCCCCATTTTGCAATGCACAATCTGTAAAGCCCCCTGTTGATGCCCCAATATCTAATAGAATTTTATCTTCAACGGTTAAATCAAATACCTCTAATGCTTTTTCGAGCTTTAAGCCACCTCTACTTACGTAAGGCATTGCTTTCCCTTTGATTTGTAATGGAATATCACTCTTTACCTTTTCTCCAGGTTTATCTAGCCTCATTTCATTACTATAGACGATGCCTGCCATTACCGCTCTTTTTGCTTTCTCTCTTGTTTCTGCCAAGCCTCGTTCTACAAGAAGAACATCCACTCGTTCCTTTTTACTCATTATCGCTTCATGCCCTCTTTTGTTTTTTTTCAGCTAATCTACTCATGCGCTTTACAATTTCTTCAGATGTTAAATTTATCTCTTCTAAGAGTTTGTCGACACTACCATGTTCAATAAAATGATCCGGGATACCAAGTCTATCCACTTTCGCATGATGGTAATGATGATCATGAGCAAATTCTAACACGGCGCTACCAAATCCACCTTGTAAGACGGCTTCTTCAACTGTCAAAATAGGCATGTTCATACTTAAAATATCATGTAACATTGTCTCATCTAATGGTTTAATAAAACGGGCATTAACAACTTTTACTGAATAGCCTTTCGCTTCAAGAAGAGCTGCCGCTTCCATAGCCATTGGAATGGTTGTTCCAAATGTTAAAATAGCTGCGTCTTTACCTTCTTTTAACACTTCCCATGAACCAATTGGAAGTGCCGTCATCTTCTCATCAATCTCAACTCCAAGTCCATTTCCTCTTGGAAACCTCATTGCAATTGGACCATCATTGTATTGAATAGCGGTATATGTCATATGACGACCTTCATTTTCATCTTTTGGCATCATCAGTACCATATTTGGTAAATGTCTTAAAAAGGCAATATCGAAAACACCTTGGTGCGTTTCTCCATCAGCACCTACTAACCCAGCACGATCGATCCCAATAAAAACATTTAGGTTTTGCCTAGCAATATCGTGGACCACTTGATCATACGCTCTTTGTAAAAATGTCGAATAAATTGCTAAAAATGGCTTCATTCCTTGTGTAGCAAGACCTGCCGCTACTGTAGCCGCATGTTGTTCCGCTATTCCTACATCAAACATGCGATCGGGAAATTCACTTGCAAAACCTTCTAACTTAGATCCCACAGGCATCGCAGGCGTAATGGCAACAATTCGTTCATCTTCTCTTGCCAATTCTCTGACTGTTTCACTAACTAACTTACTCCATGCCGGTGCAGTATTAACAGGTTTCAGGAAGTCACCTGTTTCCGTTTTATAAGGGCCTGTTCCATGCCAAGTACCAACTGTATCACGTTCTGCAGGTTCAAAACCCTTTCCTTTTTTCGTAATTACATGTAAGAGAACTGGACCTTCAGTTTTCTTGGCATAATTAATGTTCTCAAATAATTCTTCATAATTATGACCATCAATTGGTCCAAGATAAGTAAAGCCGAGTTCCTCAAAAAACACGCCTGAAACAAGTAAATACTTTAAGCTATCTTTTAATCTTTCAGCTGTTGAAGCAATTTTACCACCGACAGCTGGGATCTTTTTCAGAAAAGCTTCTAACTCATCTTTTGCCCATTGGTATTTCCCCGCAGTTCTAAGACGACCTAAAACATTATGAAGGGCGCCAACATTAGGAGCAATTGACATTTCATTATCATTCAAAACAACAATCATGTTTTTCTGCTCGTGACCAATATGGTTGAGCGCTTCTAATGCCATTCCACCAGTCAAGGCACCGTCCCCTATTACTGGTATCACATGGCTATTTTCTTTTTTAATATCTCTTGCAATGACCATTCCCATAGCACCTGATAAAGAGGTGGAGCTATGGCCTGTTTCCCATACATCATGAGGACTTTCGATCATTTTAGGAAACCCGCATAATCCTTTATACTTTCTTAACGTA
Organism: Cytobacillus sp. OWB-43; assembly: GCF_034651445.1. Taxonomy (NCBI): domain Bacteria; kingdom Bacillati; phylum Bacillota; class Bacilli; order Caryophanales; family Bacillaceae; genus Cytobacillus; species Cytobacillus sp. OWB-43. The sequence goes on from NZ_JAYEFF010000001.1 coordinate 1,643,880, forward strand.
TCGAATTGGCTAGCTCTACCAGTAAGGATTTTGTGAACATATGACTGATGCCCAACATCCCATAAAATTTTATCTGTTGGGCTATCAAACGCTTTATGCAGAGCAATGGTCAATTCAACAACACCTAGATTAGGCCCAATATGGCCACCAGTAACTGACAATTTTTCAATCAAAAAATGTCTAATTTCCGAGGCTAGATTCTCTAATTCCTCATTAGAGAGCTTCTTTAAAAAGCTGGGGTCTTTAATTGATAACAGATCCATAAGACGGATCACTCACTTTCATTACTTATTCATAAATTGAGTATACTTCTTCTCATTTCCTTTTCATGATTAGTACTAGATTACAGCAAAAATAAAAATAAGCCAAATGTTATCCCTTTTAATGGTTTCTTTCAGCTAGCATATCTGTAATTTTTTCCAAGTAATAAGTATTCAAACCTGTTTTTGCTAATTTTTCTTTCGCTAACTGTGTATGCTCATCAAGAGCTGCTTTTGCACCATTCATTGTTAATATGCTTGGATAAGTACTTTTCGCATTGACTTCATCACTACCTACCGGCTTACCAATTAGTTCCTCAGAACCTTCTAAATCTAAAATGTCATCTCTTATTTGGAAGGCTAGACCTAAATGTGTGGAAAATTCAAGTAAAAGCTGCTTTTCCTTATCTGAGGCACCAGCTAAAATGGCACCAGCCATGACACCAAAACTTAGTAACTTTCCTGTTTTATGTACATGAATGTATTCTAATTCAGGAAGTGTAAGTGTTTTCTTTTCACCCAACATATCAGCAACTTGGCCACCAACCATGCCTTCTGCTCCTGCTGATTGAGCAAATTCTTTAATTAAAGCTAATTTAGCTTCAGGAGAAGCAAATGCTTCATCCGTTTCTGCAATTAATTGAAAGCTAAAAGTTAAAAGCGCGTCCCCTGCTAAGATTGCATTGGCTTCCCCATACACTTTATGGTTTGTCGGCTTTCCTCTTCTTAAATCATCATCATCCATACTAGGAAGGTCATCGTGAATAAGAGAGTATGTGTGCACCATTTCAAGTGCGCATGCACTGTTAAGCCCTTTAATTGTTTCTTGTCCATAAGCAGCTAAAGTAGCGAAGAGCAATAAAGGTCTGATGCGTTTACCTCCAGCCGATAAAGAATATTGCATTGCTTCTTTTAGCACAGCTGGAGATTCTAATCTCTCTACAAAGGATGCCATTTTCTCTTCCAGTAGTGTTTTATGATGTTGTGAAAAAGCTTGTAGTGACTCACCCATTCTCCCTACTCCTCCTCATGTATAACAAACGGCTGTTTTTTTCCATCATCAGTAATCATTTCTGTTAATTGTTCTTCTACATTTTTTAGTTTATCGTGACAAAGCTTGGAAAGTTCCATCCCATTTTTATAAATGGAAATAGCCTCTTCTAGAGGGACATCCCCTTCCTCTAACTTTTCTACGATTTGCTCAAGCTGCTCCATTGCTTCTTCGAAAGTAGGTGTTTTCTCTTTAGCCATTACTTTTCACCTCGATTATCGATTATATTCTTTACTTCAGCTAAGATCGTTCCATCTTTTACCTTTACTTTTATTTCGTCATTTTGTTTAACTTGATGAATAGATTTGATGAGTTCTTCTTTTTCCGAATACAGTAAACTATAACCACGGTCCATAATCTTTAAAGGACTTAACGTCTCTAATTTTGATATAAGATGTGAGAATTCCCTTTGCTTTCGCTCATTCATGACATTCATGGAACGCCTTAACCGTTTATTCATATCTATATATAGCTTTCTGCTTTCTATGGCTAATGAGTGTGGTGGTGTTCTTAGCAAGCGTTTTCGTTGCTGATCGACTTGTTCCTGCTTATATTTTAATAAACGTATTGTACTTTTAATTAATTGTTCTTTCGTACGATCAACTTGTTCTAATTTTTGCTCATAAAGTTTTTGGGGGTATCGAAAAGCATAAGATTTCTCCACTCTATGAAGACGTTCAAACTGCCTTGTTAACCTCTCCCTCGTTGCTCGGATCATCCGTGCTTGTTGGTTATGGATCCGTTCACTTAGGTCATCTATATGAGGCACTGAAAGCTCAGCAGCACCGGTCGGGGTCGGTGCCCTTAAATCTGCGACAAAGTCTGCAATCGTAAAATCCGTCTCGTGACCAACCGCTGATATAATTGGGATAGATGAAGCAAATATACCTCTAATCACTTCTTCTTCATTAAATGCCCATAACTCTTCAATTGAACCTCCACCTCTACCAACAATTAACACATCAACCTCTTTCCTTTCATTCGCTCGATTGATTTGTTGAGTGATGGAAGGTGCGGCCCCTTTTCCTTGTACAAGTGCTGGGTAAATATAAATAGGAACAGCAGGATATCGGCGTTTCAATGTTGTAATCATATCTCTGATTGCTGCACCAGTTGGTGAAGTAATCAGCCCGATCGCTTTCGGATACTTAGGAATCGGTTGCTTATATTTCTCTGAGAACAACCCTTCCTTTTCAAGTTTCTGTTTTAACTGTTCATAGGCTAGATAAAGGTCACCAATACCATCAGGGGTCATTTCTTTCACATATATTTGATATTGTCCACTTGCTTCATATAAGGACAAATCACCGGTAATAAGAACATTCATCCCATTCTTAGGGACAAATTTCATCGTTTGATTGTATCTTGAAAACATCACTGCAAGAACTCTTGATTTCTCATCTTTTAATGTAAAATACATATGACCACTCGAATGGCGCTTGAAATTTGAGATTTCACCTTTGACCATTACTTGTTGTAAATGTGGATCTCTATCAAATTTCCGCTTTATATATTTTGTTAATGCGTAAACTGTTAAATATCTCTTTTCTTCCATTCTTATCTCCTTCTTTATTACAACGAATTAATTGTAATAGGAAAGTTTAAGCAGCGGATTCAAATGATGTAATCGCATAAAATAGATGCTCTTAATTCTCACTATAATTATCTTTTATTTTTGATAATACACTATTTATAAACTTTGGCGATTGGTCGTCTCCATACATCTTTGCAATCTCAATGGCTTCATTAATAACAACATTAACCGGTATATCATCCTCGCTAAAAGCAAATTCAAAAGTGCTAAGACGTAGTAAATTGCGATCCACGGTTGCCAAACGATCCAATTTCCAGTTCTCCAGATTGTTAGATATTAATTCATCAATCTGGGCTTTATGCTGAAGAACACCACTGACAAGATGGTTTAAATAAGCATCCTCTCGCTGTTCATCTAACACATGATGAATGGCCTCATTCATTTCCGTTCCACTTAAATCGATTTGAAATAGCGCTTGCAATGCTTTTTCTCTTGCTGTTCTTCTTTTCATTCTTATTTCTCCTTTGTCATTCAATCTATTATATAAATGTCCTCGTGGATTTCTTTAACGACACATAAAAAAACACATAAGAAGATAATAGCATAACTGACTATGATTCGCACAGTGTAGTCAATAATTTTTCCTCTATTTTTCCTTACAGTCTGATGAACTTTAAATAATGAGAACATAGTTATTATATGAATAGACTTATCTAAAATTTGTTGAAACAAACCTTTAAGTCATGAAGCGGATATATCAATACAAAAAAAAGACGACTAAAGACACCGATGTCTCTAGTCGCTTTTTTTGTCTTTTTATATTTCTTGTTCGTATTCATCTTCTTGTTTTTGGCTTTCAAAAAGAATACCAACTACATGAATATTAATTTCTTTCGTTTCAAGCGCTGTCATATTTAATAGAGCTTGACGAATATTATCTTGAATACTTTGTGCAACAGTTGGAATAGATACGCCAAATTTCATTAAACAGTAGACATCCACTTTAATGCCTTCTTCAGCTAATTCGACTTTTACACCTTTTCCATGGTTTTTCTTGCCTAATTTTTCAACTACACCTGATGCGAAGTTGCCGCGCATTTGTGCAACACCTTCCACTTCAGATGCCGCAATTCCTGCAATTACTTCAATTACTTCAGGTGCAATTTCCACCTTACCTAACCCTGTTTCCTCTTGGTTCATTTCTAGAATATTTTGATCGCTCATTTTGAAACCTCCAATTCTTATTCAGATTTCATAACGTCATTCAATTCCAGGAATTTCGTATTAAACTCCCCTGCAACAAAATTCTCATTCTCAAGAAGTCTTAAGTGGAACGGGATTGTAGTATGAACACCTTCAATAACGAATTCACTTAGTGCTCGTTTCATTCTAGCAATTGTTTCCTCCCTCGTATCACCATAAGTAATCACTTTTGCAATCATTGAATCATAATACGGAGGAATCGTATATCCAGGATATGCAGCAGAATCAACACGAACACCTAAACCACCTGGTGGAAGGTACATCGTAATTTTCCCTGCTGATGGCATAAAGTTTTTCGCCGGGTTCTCTGCATTTATTCGACATTCCATCGCCCATCCACTATAAGTAACATCCTGTTGGGTCATACCTAAACGTTCACCAGAAGCAACTTTAATTTGCTCTTTAATCAAGTCAACGCCTGTTACCATTTCTGTTACTGGATGTTCCACTTGAATACGTGTATTCATTTCCATGAAATAAAACTTACGGTTATGATAATCATAAATAAACTCGATTGTACCTGCACCGGTATAATTTACTGCTTCTGCAGCTTTTACTGCAGCTTTCCCCATTTCTTCACGTGTTTCACCATCTAAGGCTGGAGAAGGCGTTTCTTCAAGTAGTTTTTGCAATCTTCTCTGAATGGAACAATCTCTCTCTCCAAGGTGAATCGTATTTCCATAAGTATCTGCTAGTACTTGAATTTCTACATGTCTAAAATCTTCAATGTATTTTTCAATGTATACACCTGCATTACCAAAAGCTGTTAATGCTTCCTGCTGTGTAATGTTGATTCCTTTCGTTAACTCTTCTTCATTACGTGCGACGCGAATTCCTTTACCGCCACCGCCAGCAGTTGCCTTTATAATAACAGGATAGTCTATTTTTTGCACCAATTCAAGCGCTTCACTAATGTCTTCAATAATTCCATTTGAACCAGGTACGATTGGTACGCCTGCTTCCTTCATCGTTTCACGAGCAATATCTTTCGTACCCATCTTGGCAATCGCTTCTGGAGTTGGCCCAATGAATGTAATATGACACTCGCGACATAATTCTGCAAAGTCACTGTTCTCTGCTAGAAAACCGTAACCTGGATGGATCGCATCGCAATCTGTTAACTTCGCCACACTAATGATACTAGTGAAGTTTAAGTAACTATCCTTTGAAGAAACTGGACCAATACAATAAGCTTCATCAGCAAGCTGAACATGTAGAGCTTCTTTATCACCTTCTGAATAGACAGCTACACTTTCAATACCCATTTCACGACATGCACGAATAATACGTACAGCGATTTCTCCTCTATTTGCGATTAATACTTTTTTTATCATCGACAAAAGCCCTCCTTACTCAGGCTTCACTAAAAATAATGGTTGCCCGTATTCAACTAATTGACCATCTTTAACTAAAATTTCCACAATTTCTCCATCTACTTCTGCTTCGATTTCATTGAATAATTTCATTGCTTCAACAATACACAGAATAGAATCTTTGGTGATTTTAGAACCAACTTTTACATATGCATCTGCATCTGGTGAGGATGACTGATAAAAAGTTCCAACCATAGGAGAAACTACTTGATGCAGATTTGAAGTATCTTTATCTTCATTCTTTTCATTTACTTGTTCTACTTTTTGTACTTCCATTTGGACTGCTGCTGTTTTCTGAGGTTGTTCAGGAGGCGCTACTACAGCCTGTGCCTGTGGTTGAACAACTGGTACTGCTGCAGGTTGAATAGCAGTGACATTTTTCTTCATTTCTACTTTTGTACCTTCATGTTCATAAACAAATTCATCAATATTTGATTGATCAACTAATTTAATCAATTCACGAATTTCTTGGACTTTTAGCATTCTTACACCCCTGTTCTTCATTTACGCTTCAACTTTAATAGATGAAATACTAGTTATGTAAAATAATTATGACTAGCTACTATAATCATACGCTAAGACCTAATGAAAGTTCAACACTAACTTTAATAGTAAATATTATCCAAATAATAAGTCTCCCTCTAAATACACCACTTATATCCCTTTCTTTCCTTCTGATTTATTAAGAGAACAAGTGAAAGTTGAAGTTCTTCATTTTTGCTAGGCTCGGATTATTTAACTATGTAAAATATTTCATCAGTCAAACACGTACAAAAATTATGCACTTATCAAAAACTATTATCTAACTATTGTAATTATTTTATCATTCCCCTATAAATAAATGCAAAAAACTGAGCGACTGTATTCATCGCTCAGTTTTCATACTACTTACTTACTTGAAATTCTACTGCTACCAAAGCTTGTGTGCCTAACTCATTCATTACTTCTCTAATAATCTTGTTTGCTTCAGCTTTTGATTGTTCTTCCGCCTTAACAACCACTTTTACATTGGCACCATCAGCTTTCACAAGAACATCTTCGTAGTTCATTGATTTTATCAAGTTCTCTAACATTTCTTCCTTAGCAGCTAACTCATTAAGTGAATCAAGTTGATCCTTCGCTTCACTTCTTTCCTCTGCAGGTAATTCTGTCGAAGCTGCGACTTCTGTTAATCTTTCTTTTTCCATACTTCTTTCGTTCATTTGATCAAGTCTCTCTTGGGCAAATTCTTCATCAGATGCTACATCTGAAATTACCGCACCACCGGTTTCTGCATTTTCATTTTCTTCTTGGTCATTTCCCGCAAGATTCATTTGTCCATCTGGAGAAGTTAAGTAATAAATTGACAGAACAACGACTAAACTCAACATAGTTAATAACCATACCGTTTGCTTTTTTAATAACATCATTAAATCCCCCTTAAACATTATTTTTTCTTAGGTAAAACAGAAACTTTATGTGCAGGTACATCTAGTACACGTGAGACAGCTTCCACAATCCATGTTTTCACTTGGATATTATCAGCACCTTTTGCTACTATGAGAACGCCTCTTATATCAGGCTTTTTTGTTTCTATTACAATTGGAACTTCTTTTTCTCCTTCACGGATGATGACAACCTGTTCTTCTTTCGATTGATCTTCCACCACCCTTTTGCCACCTTCTCTATCCGTCTCATCAGTAATTTGTCCTTGATTCGTTGTATTTTTTTCTAATACTTTTTTCTCTGTGGAATCAACATTTACAACAATAGAGACATCATCCACTCCAACTATTGTGTCAAGCGCTTCTTTAATCTGTGCTTCATATGCCTTTTCATAATCAGCAATTGAATTGGCTGATTGTGGTTTAGATTGTCCAAAGACTTCTTGCTCTTTCTCTGTTTGCTCACTCTCGGAGTTAAAGACAGAGACTTCATCAGACGTGTCATTATTAAAAAATATATTACTAATTAGCATAATCGCGGCACCAAATAAGAGAACGATCATCAAGTATTGAACTTTACCGGGTTTTTTTTCGCCATCTTTTTCTTTTGATAACCATTCTTTCAGTAATGTAATTGGTCCTTTTTTACCCATCGTTTTTCGCCATCCCCCCTTCTTCTAAAAATACTTCCATCACTTTTTCATCGATTTCCCAATTAGTAGACAGAAGAGAAGTAATATCACCTGGGACAGTAGTTGTTGCTTCTGATTCAATCGGCTTTCCTGTGTCTACTTCTACATTTTGGACAACTTCAACTGCTTCTTGTTCCCCTTCTTCTACTGGTTGTACTTGCACATAGACCTTTTGAAGGTTTTGAGGGAACTCAAGCTCGGACCTATCGTCTTCAATCATTTCTATCTTTGTAATTTCTAAACCGTACTTTTCTACCAACTCCTCATTCGCCGATGCTTTCATGGCTTTTTCTACGTTTTCTAAAGCATATGCACGAGAGGAGGCTTGTATTTCTTTTTTTTGCATTTCTATTGAATTTTCTATTTCTTCTTTTGAAGAAGTAGACTCAATTGATGGTAACGACATAATCGTTTGTTCGAAATCACTAGAAACAAATTTAAATATAGGAGTTAAAATAATCGCTATTAATAATAAGCCCGTAACCATTTTTGTGTATTTCTGTAGCTTTGAACTTGGAAGAATCATATCAATAACCGTTGCTAGCAAAATAAATATGATAATTGTTGTAATCCATTCTTTTAAAAATTCCATTAGCGACCCTCCCTATCTCACCATCATCGTGAGATTTCCAGCTACGATCACGACAGTAATACTAAGAAAAAACATAAGAGACACAATGGCTAATGCTGCAAATACATACATGACACTTTTACTGATAATATCTAAACATTTAATAATCGGCCCTCCGCCTAAAGGTTGAAGAACAGCTGCTGCAAATTTATATATAAACGCAATCATTAATATTTTGATTGCAGGAAAAGCTACTATAATCATCAAAATGGCGACACCAGCAATTCCGACAGTGTTTTTCAATAATACAGATGCTGTCACTACCGTATCCGTTGCGTCTGTGAACATTCGCCCGATTACAGGGATAAAATTACTTGTTACATACTTCGCTGTTTTTAGTGTGACACCATCTGTAATGGCTGTAGAAACTCCTTGGATTGATATCACAGCCAAAAACACAGTAAGGAAAATACCGAGTAAGCCCACACTCCAATTCCTCAAGAGGTTCCCCAATTGTGTAACCTTATATTGATCTGACAAAGTACTGACGATATGCAGTAGCGTGGATAAAAAAAGCAAAGGAAACACAACATATTGAATTAACACACCACTCGTATTCATTAAGAAGAGAATAACTGGATGAAAAAAGGCTGCTGAGATGAGTCCACCTGAGGAGGCAATTAATGCTAGCAGCAAAGGAATGAGCGCTAGAATGAATGAAGTCATCTTATGGACAGTATCACTTGCATACTCCATCGCGATATGGAAGCTATTCAATGCTAAAATAACCAATACCATCAAAACAATCGCATAAGCGACTTTACTTACTGTTCCGGATTCGAAAGCATTTTGCAATGATTGCAGAAACATGCTAAATACAGCTAGTAAGATTAAGGTTCCTAAAAGTTTTCCATTTACAACAAATTCATGAAAAACGAATTTAAGTATGCCTAATGCCCATTGATCAAACGAAAACTCTTTTTCACCTTTTATAAAATCGTAAATGCTGCCCTTTTGACTTTCCGGCAAAAAACCTCCATATTCATTGGTGATATCTTCCCAGAATCCCTTTAATTCATCCAAATGGAGTGTATCTATTTGTGACTCTACAATATCTTCCGGATTAAAAACTTCTTGAGCTTCTTCAGTTCGGTATTCATCTGGTTTATCTGCCTCTTCATCTGAGGCATGTACAATGTGGCTTGTCATGAAAATAAACAACATACTAAACAGCAATGTTTTCAATAAATAGTGCTTCATCTTTTACACCTCTTTATATAGGGAAGGTGCTACTCTCTTATGATGTTGTCATTTTCTATTCACACCGCATGGGTGGCTCCTTCATTTTCTCTTTACACTGATTAACTTGGGATCATTTGAATAATTGTTTCAATCAAAACCGTTAATATCGGGATAGCCATTGCTAAGATAAAAATCTTCCCTGCCATCTCAATCTTTGCAGCAATTGCACCTTGACCAGCATCTTTCGTAATTTGCGAGGCAAATTCTGCAATATAGGCAATACCCACTATTTTCAGTATGGTCTCCAAATACACCATATTAATATTGGCATTAACAGCAATGCGCTCTATCATATGAATAATCATATATATCTGATCGACAAGATATAAAAAAATCGTACAACCAACAAAAACAACTAAAAGAAAAGCAAAGTTAGGTTTTTGTTCTTTGATAATTAGTGCCAAGAATGTAGCTATTAAAGCAATGCCTACTATTTTAAGAATATCAATGGCATACCTCTCCCTTCTTATTGAAATAAGAATACTGATTTGATTTTTTGAAAGAGGTTATCTACCACTGATGCAACCAGAAATAAAATATAGATAAATCCAAACAAAGTGACCCATTGGGCATATTCTTTCTTTCCCACTTGGTCAAGAATCGTGTGTAAAAAAGCGACGACTATCCCAACACCGGCAATTTTAAAAATAATCTCGACATCTAATCCCATTATTTTCTCCTCCTACACTCAAACATGAGAAATTTTCTCTACATTAATAAAATAATTAGCAGAAGTCCTGATAAAAACCCGAGGCTTTTCGCCATTCTTTCGTATTTTGCCTGTTTCTCATGCGCATCTACTTCTTCACGTTCCAGATGGGCTAATGTCAGCAAAATTTGCTTTTGTTGGGAGATGCGATCATGTCGCCCTAATGTCTCTCCAAATTGTTTCATGATTTCAAATTCACTGTTTTTCAGAGCCGTTTTTTTCCAAATGTGATTCAAGCTATTCTCCCAGGCCCTCATTACTGTCGTTTCAGTTTCTGTTAGCCGAGAAGCGAAATCAGCAAAGAATAACGAAACTGGTTGACTTAATTGAGAAGCGAGGCGTCGTGATGCCTCATGTAATGGAGTGTGGCCATACATGATTTCCGCTTCTAATGATTGCAAGGCACTCTTTAGCTGCCTTAGTTGACGTGGCCTTTCACTTAATCGTTTTGATATCTCAAATCCTACGAGAGTAGTTGCTACGATGATAAGTATTGCTCCCACTATTTTAATCATGGTCCTAATACCTCTTGCTTCCTATATAACCGCATACCATTACCGTCTTTGACAGCTTGTATATTTCCCGGTCCTGCACGTCTATTAAGTTCAACAAAACGTTCAAATATATCTAATTCAAGTAAAGGCGCCATTAACGGACGTTTTTTTATATCTTCATACGAGAAGCCGTGGGTAGTAGTAATTAACTTTATACCGGCATTAACTGCTTCTAATACGGCTTCTACATCTGCTTTGCTACCCAATTCATCGACCACAAGGACATCTGGGCTCATCGAGCGAATCATCATCATCATACCTTCAGCTTTTGGGCACGCATCTAAAACATCAACACGCGGACCAAACCTCATTTGTGGTATACCATGAATACTTCCAGCTATTTCTGATCTTTCATCGACGATGCCTACTTTTTTAGCAGTTGTGTATTTATTTTCACTAGAGACCATTCTCGCTAAATCTCTAAGCAAAGTTGTCTTTCCAGTTTGTGGAGGGCCGATAATAACTGTATGCATCCAACCATTCTGATAAATATGATGAGCAACAGTTTCGGCAATCCCGATTTTTTCTTTAGCAATACGAATGTTAAAAGAAGCGACATCTCTAATCACTTTTACTTGTCCGCCTTCTAAAATAACTTTACCTGCTAGTCCGACCCGGTGACCGCCCTCTATCGTGATATAACCTCTACGTAACTCTTCTTCCAAAGTATAAATAGAGAAGTGACTCATCTTATCTAATAAATGAATCGCATCCTCTTCCGTTGCTTGATAAGGTAACAAAACATAGTTACCATGTGTAACAACTTCAATCGGGCGATGAGTCCTAATCCTAATTTCCTCTATTTCTGCTAACTGACGAGTTGGTAATTGCCGTAACTGTTGTGAGATTGAACGTGGTAAAAATGCTAGAATTGTTTCCACCTCGAAAGTCCTCCCTTTCCTTTGTCTCCATAGGACTTGCTCTTTTCTACTCTCAATGTATGCAAGATGAATCTAACGTATGACCAGATAACAAATAATTATTATTAAAAGAGAGACAATAATTCACATGACAATCTATTAAAGAGGATGTGAAATGTGTGAGGAAATTAAAGTACTTATCTATTCTATGTTTTTCTTTATTACTACTAATAAATACTTCGTCTGTTACGGCAGAAGGAAACAAACCTACAAACATTATCTATATGATTGGAGATGGTATGGGGGTGGGCCAACTAGAGATAGCGCGCGAATTGGAAAGAGGTAAAGAGGGGCAATTGTTTCTGACTTCCCTCCCCTTTAGTGCCCTTGTTCAAACCTATTCTGCTAATCGAGTCGTAACTGATTCTGCTGCTGCCGGTACTGCCCTCGCAACAGGAAGCAAAACCAATAATGAAATGATCGGAGTCACGCCAGATGGCAAGGAGGTAAAAAGCATCCTCGATTTATTTAAAGAGCAAAAGAAAAAGACTGGTATCATCTCCACCAATGCCATCACGGATGCCACACCTGCCGCTTTCACAGCAAGCGTTCTTAATCGTTGGGCAGATCAGGCGGATATTGCGAAGCAACAACTCACACTCGCCCCTGATGTCATGTTAGGTGGGGGAGAAGTTTTTTATGGTCCTGCCCTGTTAGAAAAAGCAAAGAAGTTAGGTTATACCATTGTCAGAAATAGACATGATTTATTAAGCAATCAGACAGAGGGTAAACTGCTGGGCCTTTTTGCTCCGTATCATCTGTCATTTAAAATAGACCGCAAATATACAGATGGCACAGAACCCAGCTTAAGTGAAATGACAAAAACAGCACTACAAAAGCTTAATAATGGAAATGGTTTCTTTTTAATGGTGGAAGGGGCAAGAATTGACCATGCAGCCCATTCAGCAGATATAGCAAGTGTTTGGAGAGAAACAGTAGAATTTGATGAGGCTGTGAAAACGGCCGTCGAATGGGCTCATAACCGTTCAGATACTTTGATAGTTGTTGTTGCTGATCATGAAACAATGGGTATTTCTGCGACCGAACCACTAAAGCGAAAGATGATAAAAAAAATTCAAGCTTCACCAGAATATGTGCTTGCACAAACGAAAATGGGAGAGGATGGTAAATTCATTACCTCTCACATAGTAGACAATTTAGTTAAATATACTGGGATTGTTTTAACTGAGGAAGAAGGTATACAGCTCAATGCAAGATTAATGAACGCTCGGGGAAAAGTATACAAAAAAAATAAAGCTGCATGGGAACTTGGTAGCTTTATCTCAGAAAGATATAATACTGGTATCGTTAATCACCAAATCCGTAGTATAAGCAGTGCGGGTGGCCATACAGCCAATCCAGTTCCGTTATTTGCATACGGTGCAGGTGCAGAACATTTCCATGGTATGTTGGATAATACGGATATTCCTAAAAAAATGGCGGAATTATTGGGTTATCAATGGGATTAATGATGGAAGTATAATAGGTGGGGGAATTCCCACCTTTATCTTTAAGATGGTTGTAAAAAATTTTACTCATGCTTTTATAAAGTAAACCAATCGGGTTTATAAGACTTACTTGTTATCTTCATTTTATTGTAAACTTCGACTTACTTTAACCTCTCTTTGGAAGTCATTCTAAAGGTTGAAACGTAAAAAAGACATCTGAGAATCATCTCAAATGTCTTCATTAGTAAATCAAGTAGCCGCTGTTGCCGCCGATTTATATGGAGTTTCATACCTGCTCCACCAGGTGGGTGCTTGCAATAATCTTCCTAACGTCCTAAACAATGTAGGCATGTTATTTCAATTATGATCTTAAGCTCCCTAAATTAACGTAAAGGTTGAAACTTCATATACAAACGAACAACGCAGCAAGTTGATTATTATATTACTATAAGATCACGAAAATAACAAGTCATCAAACGCAAAAATTAAGCACGAGATACGTAAGAAGCATCTGTTGTGTTAATAATAAGCTGATCGCCTTGGTTCACAAAGAAAGGTACTTGCACACTTAAGCCTGTTTCTAAAATGGCTGGTTTTGTACCACCAGAGGCCGTATCACCTTTGATGCCAGGTTCTGTTTCAGTTACTTCAAGTACTACCGTATTTGGCAATTCAACACCTAATGTTTCACTTTGATATAACATAATGGAAACTTCCATATTTTCTTTTAAGAACTTCAATTCATATTCAATTGCTGAAGCACTTAATTCAATTTGATCATAAGATTCTGTATCCATAAAGACGTGTTGATCACCATTAGCATATAAATATTGCATTTTACGATTATCAATTTGTGCTTTAGCTACTTTTTCACCCGCACGGAAAGTTTTTTCTTGAATAGCTCCTGTACGTAGATTACGTAATTTTGAACGAACAAACGCCGCACCTTTACCTGGTTTCACGTGTTGGAAATCCATTACACGCCAAATCCCATTATCTACTTCAATGGTTAAACCTGTTTTAAAATCATTTACTGAAATCATGCAAAAAGTTCCTCCTACTATTCACTCATTAAAGAATAACTAATTCTTTTGTTGATGTATTAAGGTTTTCGTTACCCTCTTTAGTTACAATCGTATCATCTTCAATTCTAACGCCACCGATGCCTGGTAAATATATACCCGGTTCACAAGTAACAACCATTCCTGGTTCTAATACGATGTCAGATTTAAAAGAGAGTCCTGGTCCTTCATGGACTTCTAAGCCAATACCGTGACCGGTAGAATGACCAAAATATTCACCATAGCCTTTTTCTGAAATATAGTCTCTCGTTAAAGCGTCAGCTTGCTTCCCAGTAATTCCAGCTTTAATCCCTTTCATACCGCGTAACTGTGCTTCTAAAACAATATCATATACTTCTTTCATCTTATCACTTGGTTGACCGATGGCAACGGTTCTTGTTATATCGGAAACGTATCCATTATATAACGCACCAAAGTCAATTGTAACAAGCTCACCTTTTTCGATGACTTTATCACTCGCTACACCGTGAGGTAATGCACCACGAACACCTGAAGCAACAATCATATCAAACGAAGATGAAGTTGCTCCTTCTTTTCTCATAAAAAATTCTAATTCATTTGCGACTTCTATTTCTGTTTTACCAGGTTGAATAAAGTTAAGAATATGAGAAAAAGCGCTATCCGCTATTTTCGCGGCTCCCTTTAATATCTTAATCTCTGATTCATCCTTTATCAAGCGTAACTTTTCAATTTCGCCTGATACAGGAATTAATTCAGCATCAATTGTTTCATTAAAAGTTTGGTAAGAAGCATATGTAACATAATCTTTTTCAAATCCCAATTTCTTAATACCTAATTGCTTTACAATTGATGCCACTTCTTCAGGTATAGTTCCTTTATGTTGCACAACCGTATATCCAGTACATTGCTTGCTAGCTTGCTCAGTATAACGAAAATCGGTAATGAACAATGCATCTTTTTTGCTAATTAAAACAGCACCGGCAGACCCTGTAAAATGAGAAACATAACGTCTGTTATAAGCACTCGTAATCAAAATAGCATCAATACCTACTCGATCAAAACTATTTCTTATTTTATCTATCTTTGTCATAACTTCTACTCTCCCTCTTATTCATCTGTTAATGCAAATAAAGCAAGCTCATAGCCTTTCATTCCTAAACCAACAATTTGCCCCTTTGTTACTGCTGCCATGACGGAATGATGTCTGAATGATTCTCTTTTATGCACATTGGAAATATGTACTTCAATAACAGGGACATCAATGGCTGCAATGGCATCACGAATAGCAATACTATAGTGAGTAAATGCTCCTGGATTAAATATAATACCTTCATATTTCCTATTCGCCAGATGGATTTGATCAATGATTACACCTTCGTGATTAGATTGCATACAAGTAAGCGCAACATTTCTTTGTTCTGCTATTTGTTTTAAATTATGTTCAAGCGACTCTAATGTGTCCGAACCGTAAATCCCTGGTTCACGTTGGCCTAGAAGATTCAAATTCGGTCCATTGATGAGCAATATTTTTTTCATGGCGCCACTCCTACGAATACTGAAATATTCAATATGGCTATTTTATCACAAAATAGAGAACACTCACTATAATAAAGCAAATAAAAGCAATCAATCTTCTAACAATTTAAGCTTCTTCCGTTTCTTGTGCTTCTTTCATCTTTTGTTGTTCTTCATTTTCATATGAAATGGAATAACCAACAAATACACCATACAATAAATATAAGCAAACAGATGTTATAATTGTATTTATTTTCAAATCTCCTACAGGGGCAATATTAGGAAACATCGGATTTAGGACAAAAAAAACAAGGGCAAATAAAACAAGTCCATAAAGGGCACCAAACCACATTTTCTTGAACCTTCTCATTGTCCAATAATAAATATAAGCGGCTACAACTGAAACAGCTCCAATTAAAATAATCGAAATCACTGTTCCAAGCCAACCATCCTTCCAATCACCTATTGTCCATGGTTCTAAAATGACTCTTGGTCCTACTTCTGTTAAATTAAGGACATAAGCGATGTAACCAATCGTACTCCAAAAAACACCTCCGACAAATCCAGTGATAAAAGTTAAAGATGTCATTGATAATGGTTGTTCCCGTTCGTTTTGTTCTAATTCATGTTTATCACTCATATGATTCACCTCCGTGCTTATTATGTCCAATGCAGGTAGAAACCATTGCATCTTTCATAAAATTGTTAAAATCCGTATTTTTTTCTTGTTTTTTATCTATTTGTAGAGGGTTTCACAGTGAAAATAGAGAAATTTATATATAAAATCTTATTGATTGTACAAGATAGTCTAAGATAATATTTTTCTTATATAAGTACTGCTTGAAATCTCAAATATTGGGTAAGATAACTTTAAAAGGGTACGATAAATTGGTTTTTTACTCTTTCGAAGTTTAAAAGCTTACAAATATGCTCATCATGCTCATAGGGAGGTGGCTTTCTTGAAGAATCGGAAATCCTTATATATTTTTGGCGCACTTATTTTACTTGCAATGATTGGGCTTGGTTCTCAATTAATTAAAGACCCAGCCGGATTATTTCGAGGTATAGCCATTATGGCGCTTGTTGGGGTCGTCATCTATTTTGTCGTCCAGAAACTTAGCGGGTCATCAAGTCCCAATAAGAGTGAGCGAAAAGCATTTGCGCAAGCCGCTAAAAAATCAAAAAAACGTTTTAAAAATAAAGAGAATCAAACTTCTTCAAACCGAAGAAGTAAGCCAGTCACTTTAACTTCTATAAAAAAATCAAAAAGAAATACCTCTGTACATCTAACAGTCATTGAAGGAAAAAAAGGCAAAAAGAAAAATCGGGCTTCTTTATAAGAGGTCCGATTTTTTCATGTCAGATTGCGTGATTAGAGACATTTTAGGCTTATTCTCAATAAGTCCATGTGGCAAGAAATTCCTTCGCTCTTTCCCTCCCAAGTTTCAGTAGATCTCTCTTCCCTTCTTCAGTTAACTCAAACTCTGTCGCTAATACTCCTTCTGTAGGAACAAAAATAACATTCTGTTCATGACTTCTCGAAATATAACGGGAATCATGAGCATCCTTCATTGTTTCAAATAATGCTTCAAACATTTGAATTGCATTTTTGATTCTTCTCGGTGGCTGTTCATTATTATTAATACTCAATTTCACTCCGAGAACCGGTCTCGTTTTCTTTACATTATCTTTATCAAACAACCACATTGGGAAGTTACTTAATACACCACCGTCCACAATGAGATTATTACGCTTGCCACGGCCACCGATTTTCACAGGTTCAAAAAAATAAGGCATACTACAACTCATCCTCACTGCCTTAGCTACGGAAAAACGATTTGGGTCAATTTGGTATTTCGGTAAGTCATCTGGCAGCACGAGTAATCTCCCATTCGTCAAATCTGATGCAATAATGCGTAGAGAAAGCGGGGGAACGTCTGCAAATGTCCGAATCCCCCTTGCTGCTAATCGAGCTTCTATCCACTTTTCTAATTCATTTCCCTTATATAATCCCAAACTCCAAAATAAAAATATCCATTTTGCTACAGCAATAGGAATAAGTGATTTTCTACTATCTAAAAACACTTTTAAATCTAAATCGTCCATCATTCTTTCTATCTCATCACTTGAATAGCCTGCAATAATTAAAGCAGATATAATTGACCCGGCACTCGTTCCAGCAACACGTTTGAATTGGAAACCTTGCTTTTCAATTTCCGCAAGAGCACCAATTAGAGCGAACCCTTTAATGCCCCCTCCTGAAAATACACCATCGATTTCCATGTATACAATCACCCCATTCTAATTTGCATACATCCTTTTGCAAAAAGAAAAAAGCATTATAATACATTTGTAATCACTTGAGCTTGGCAATAGTCCGATTTTTGCGAAAATCACAAAACTGGCATTTGTTATAAAAGAACTCGGTAAATCCCCTATTAAACTCTACTCTTCCAGAACAATTATGAAGCTAATAATGGTGACAGTGAAATTGATTGTTAAGTCCCTAAGAAGAGTTAAGGGGAGTTTTCATGTGGATGATTAGAATTTCTGGTGGTGCTGGCATTCTTTTTTATCCCACGTTTTATGATGAGGGCCGATGAAACTCTTTTGTTCTGCTATCTTTGGCGATTTCACTTTTGATGTACGAGCAATACCCCTTTGCTCAGCAATTTTAACGAATTCCTACAAAGTCATACGCACACACCTTGCCAAAAATTATCTTTCCATTTTTAACTAAATATGTACAAGCAAACTATCTTATGTCGAATGCACTTAACAACCTCCAACTAGAACCTTCTAGCTACTTTTCTTGATTATACAGACAGAAAAAAAGCATGAACAAATTCGCTAGATAATTTGCTCATGCTTGTATTTTTATTTAGTGAGCTAAGCTCACTTTCCTTCCAGTCTTGCTACTTATAACCCACATTTTAATTGTGCATTACAATTGGTACATGTATTACAGCCACCGATTTCTTCCACTTTCCCTTGACGGCAGACAGGGCAAGTATTACCAACTTCAGATCCAATAGTGACATCAGTTGAACGTAAGTCATTAATTGTATCTACAAGGACAACATGCTGTTTATTGGATGATTTCTTCTCTAAGGTTTCTTCTTCAAAAGAATTTTCTTCGGCTTTTAAAGTTAATACTTGAGAGTCTCTTGAGCCATCCACGTATACAGTGCCGCCTTTTGCTCCACCTTTATATAAACGCTCATACACCTTTTGCACTTGTTCTACACTATAACCTTTAGGAGCATTCACTGTTTTACTAATAGAACTATCAATCCAACGTTGAATCACACATTGCACGTCAGCATGCGCTTCAGGAGCTAAGTCCATTGCAGCAATAAACCAGTTTGGTAAGTTTTCAGGATCCGCCTCTGGGTGACGATCTAAATATTCTTGAACAATGTCTGCTTTTACTTCAATGAATTTACCAAGTCGACCACTTCTAAAATAAGAGAATGAGAAATATGGTTCTAATCCAGTAGAAACACCAACCATTGTCCCTGTTGAACCTGTAGGAGCAACTGTTAATAAATGAGAATTCCGAATCCCCGTTTCTAGAATTGCCTGTTTGATATCAGCCGGCATCTTTTCCATATAACCTGTTTCGATAAAGGCTTTTCTTAAACGGTTCGTTTCCTCCGTTGTTTCTCCGTTTAAGAATGGGAAGCTACCTTTTTCTTTAGCGATTTCTACTGACGCACGATAAGCCGTTGTAGCAATCGTTTCAAACACTTGGTCAATTAATACATTACCTTCTTCTGAGCCATACTCTGTTTCACAATAAATTAATAAATCATGCAGACCCATGACACCTAAGCCAACTCGACGTTCACCCAAAGCTTGTTTTTTATTATCTTCAAGGAAATAAGGTGTAGCATCGATGACATTATCTTGCATACGTACGCCAATCTCAACAGTTTTTGCCAGCTTTGCGAAATCAACTGTCTTATTTTCCTTGTCAGCCATTTCAGCTAGGTTCACTGCTGCTAGATTACAAACACTGTAAGGAGCTAATGGCTGTTCGCCACAAGGGTTTGTTGCTACTACCTTTTGGCCATAGCTTTTTGCATTGGTCATATCATTGGCGTTATCAATGAAGAAGATACCTGGTTCAGCTGAATAAGTTGCACAAATATTTATCAAGTTCCAAAGCTCTTTTGCCTTAATTTTACGATATACACGAACACCGTGACCTAACTTTTCCCATTCACGCACATCGCCAACTTCATGCCATTGCTTATTGTAGTTGTCCATCTGCTCACGATCGTAACTCTCTACATCTGGGAAACGAAGTTCATATTCACCATCATTTTCAACTGCTTCCATAAACTCCTTCGTTAAACAAACTGAAATATTTGCTCCAGTAAGGAATTCAGAATTATGAACAGCATATGTTCCGCCTATTAATAGTTTTTCTTCTGCATCTTTAATGATTTTCTCATTAAATCCACCTAAACCTGGAATGGTTTTATAATTGATTATTCCTTGATACATGGCAATCTCTTGCTCTGTAAATGGAGTGAACTTGAGTTTTTCCTTAGCGTAACGTTTAATTGTCTCATCTTCCGTATTTTCAAGTAAGAAACGAAGAATTCTTGGATTTTGCATTTTAGAAATAATAAATTCAATAATATCAGGATGCCACGTTAACTACCGTCCCTTTCAGGATATTTACACTGCTCTTAGCAGTCGGACTAGACTATATCATCACCCTTATGTATAGGGGCCGGGCGCTATTTGAGAGTTTATTGTTGGGGCTCACTCTCTAGTCGTTGAACCTTCACCACTACCTATGCCCAGTGGCGCTTGGCTGCGGATTGTCCCATGCAAAACATTTTTTATAGCGTTCACGCTCACCGTTGCCAGTCACGTTGTAGCAGTTTTGCCTTTAACAGGATATCCCCGCAATTCACCCGATTTTCTAGTCATTCATTGGTTTGAATGACGCGGACTACAGCATCAATTAATCCGCTAACATTATCATCTGCGCACCTCTTCTTGAACCACCTTGTTCAACGAGATGTGTTAACTTCGCAATATCATCTAACCAAGAAACAGAACCGGAAGATTTCCCATTCACTCCTTTCGCTAGTGTATTACGCGGTCTTAATGTCGAACCATTCGTTCCAACACCGCCACCTCTAGACATGATTTCCATGACTTGTTTACGATGCTCAGAGATACCTTCACGAGAATCTTGTACAAACGGCATTACATAGCAATTAAAGTATGTAACCTCAGTATCAGCACCGGCACCATACAAAACACGACCAGCTGGAATAAAGTTCAAATCAGCTAATTCCTGATAAAACTTTTCAAACCATTCTTTCTGTTTTTCTTCAGTCTTTTCAACCGAAGCTAACCCTGTGGCATTGCGCTTAGCAATTTGCTCATAAAATACTTCTAACGGCTTCTCTATAACGTCTAAAGAACGTACAATGATTCCCGTTTCTATCTCTTCTTGTGTATCGAGTACACCGCGATAATCTTGTTCAACTTGTACAACTGCTTTTTTATTTTCCCAATCAATCTCTACAATGTAGCCTAAACCTCGCGCAGGAAACTTCGGATCCTCCTTAATCGTTAGAACAACAAAGTCACCTTCAGATAACGTTACTTTTTCTGTATCTTTAAATGTATATCTATCAAGCATAACTAGGCGGGAAACACCTTTATGGGTTAATTTCATCTCTGGAGTAATAGGATGCACTTGTGGAAATAAGCGGATGTCCTCATTTAACCTCTCAACATTTAACTTTAATTCTTGTCCTACAGCAACAGACATTACGACAACTCCTTCAATCATTAAAAATTTACTTCTCTTTATGTTTACATCGTTTTATGCTTTTATATTGTTTTTAGAGAATACCCTTACGTTATCATAAATAAACCTAGATAATCAATATATAGTACCTACTTTATAAAATATAACACTATATATTGTGTTATTTTTATTTTGTCAAATGCAAGAAAGAGGATAAACACTCGAAAACAAGAGCAATTATTTATTTAAGTTAATAAAATAAATGATTTTCACCAATTTTACGACTTGCACTTTAAATCGTTTCTCACAAATCTAGTAGACAAAACAATTCGACTCTACTCTTTTAAAAATAAAAGAGCGAGTCGAAAAAAATTTATTATCGTTTAAATGTCCATTCATCATTTTCATATCTTTCTTTTGCTAGCTTTTCAACATAAGTTATTTCTTCTGCATTAAGCTCATATGGTTCTAAAATGATGTCAAGTCCTTCTTCAAATCCCTTTTTAAAAGCCACTACTGCATCTTCATATGTAATTTTTCGATCCGTCAGTTCATTTATCGCTACCGCTTTACTACTAAATGCTCTTTGCATTCTTTCTTTCACGCGATCGTTAGAATATTTAAACAGACTAAATAATTTATCCTCATCTAAATCAAGTAGAATGGATCCATGTTGTAGAATCACACCTTTTTGCCGTGTTTGGGCACTACCTGCTACTTTACGACCTTCTACAACTAATTCATACCAGCTTGGTGCATCAAAACAAACGGATGAACGAGGATTCTTTAGCATTTCTTTTTCTTCCTTTGAACGAGGTACAGCAAAGTATGCTTCTAAGCCTAGTTGTTGGAAACCTCGTAATACCCCTTCTGAAATCACACGATAAGCCTCAGTCACTGTTTTCGGCATTTGTGGATGTTCTTCAGGAACAATTACACTATAAGTCAGCTCATGTTCATGCAGAACCCCACGACCACCTGTAGGCCTACGAACAAAACCTAATCCATTTTCCTTTACAGCTTCAAGCTTAATTTCCTTATCAACTTTTTGAAAATACCCGATAGATAGTGTGGCTGGGTTCCAACCATAGAAACGAATCACTGGTGGCATTTTCCCTTCGCTATTCCAATCTAATAAAGCTTCATCTAAAGCCATATTAAATGATGGAGAACCCATACCTGAATGGATAAATCGCCATACTTCCTTCCCCATAATAACCCTCTTTTACATCTATTTTTAGTAAACGTTTAAGCGTATTTTAGTCTATCAAAATTCGACCAGAAAAAAAAGCCATACATTCTTCTTTCCATATAGTCTAAAAAAATGATTTGTCCTTACAACTGATGAAGCATTAAAAAGATGAGCGCTTAATGGAAAGATTTTTCACCTTTACTAAATGTGCAAAAAAAGCGGGCTTCATTAAGTTTTCATTACAATTTTCTCGTTCTTGTCCTTTACTAAACCTATGAAAAACTTATATAATATATCTTGGCGTAAGCAATGTTTGAAAGGAGCAAATATTAATTGTCTACTCTATATTTTTTATTAATTATAATCGGTGCTATTATTGTTTACACAGTAATCACAAGGTTGTATCAAAAGAGAATTGTAAAAACATTATCAGAACAAGAATTCAGAGAAGGATATCGTAAAGCGCAATTGATTGATGTCCGAGAACCAAATGAATATGAAGGTGGCCATATTTTAGGTGCCAGAAATATTCCCTTATCTCAGTTAAAAACAAGACTTGTTGAACTTCGTCAAGATAAGCCTGTTTATTTATACTGCCAGAGCGGAATGAGAAGCGGTAGAGCGGCTCAGCTATTGTATCGGAAGGGATACAAAAATCTTTCTCATTTACAAGGCGGCTTCAAAAAATGGGGCGGGAAAATTAAATCTAAAAAATAGATCTCTCCTACCACCCGCCTTAAAACGGGTGGTTTATTCTCATTCTTCATGATCCCTCTATTCCCTCTAAACTACCAGATTACAAACCTCATTAGACCATCTATATCCTACGTAAAGAGTCCCAATATACTTATCTTTTTTATTTTATTTAGAAGAATAAGTTCCGTTCTTAATCTACAATTATAAACTCCTATTAGGAGTGATTTTTGCGATAAAAAAACGCGAACAAATACACATAAATGAATTTGTTCACGTTTTATTTAGACCTCGTACATATTTGTAAGAGGGCGTTTTATATTAGTCCTTTTGATAACGTAATACTGGCTTTCTTGCTGCTAGCGTCTCGTCTAAACGGCCAATTACTGTCGTGTGAGGCGCTTCTTGGACGACCTCAGGGTTTTCCTCAGCTTCCTTGGCAATCTGGAGCATGGCATCAATAAAGCTGTCGAGTGTTTCTTTAGATTCAGTCTCTGTTGGTTCGATCATCATACACTCTTCAACATTTAACGGGAAGTAAATAGTCGGTGGATGATAACCGAAATCAAGCAAACGCTTCGCGATATCAAGCGTGCGTACACCTAATTTTTTCTGGCGTTTTCCACTTAGTACAAACTCATGTTTACAATGTTTATCATATGGTAGATCGAATGCTGGCGCTAGCTTACGCATCATATAATTGGCATTAAGTACTGCATTTTCAGTAACAGCTTTCAAACCATCTGGACCCATAGAACGAATATACGTATAGGCACGGACATTGATACCGAAGTTACCGTAATAAGGCTTGACTCTTCCAATTGACTGTGGACGGTCATAATTAAATGTATAACCTTCTTCTGTTTTCACTAAGATTGGTTTAGGCAAATAAGGAATTAAGTCTTCTTTTACCCCAACAGGACCTGAACCGGGTCCTCCTCCGCCATGGGGACCAGTAAATGTTTTATGCAAATTCAAATGAACAACGTCAAATCCCATATCTCCCGGTCTTGCTTTAGATAAAACGGCATTTAAGTTGGCTCCATCATAATACAGTTTCCCGCCTGCTCCATGAACTATTTCTGCCATTTCTAGAATATTTTCTTCAAACAAACCTAACGTATTAGGGTTTGTTAGCATAAGAGCAGCTGTATCATCTCCCACCACTCTCCTCAAATCTTCTAAATCTACTAAGCCTTGATCATTAGACTTAACTGTTAAGGTTTCGAAGCCCGCCACAGTTGCCGAGGCAGGGTTTGTACCGTGAGCTGAATCTGGAACAATAACTTTTGTACGGTTAAAATCACCGTTTGCTTCATGATAGGCACGAATCATCATCAACCCAGTCCATTCCCCATGGGCACCTGCTGCCGGTTGTAGAGTGACTTCGTCCATTCCTGTGATCTCAATTAAATGCTCTTGTAAATCATATAACAACTCCATTGCACCTTGAACAGAGCTTTCGTCCTGTAATGGGTGTAAATGAGCAAAGCCGTTATAGCGTGCTACATTCTCATTTACTTTAGGATTATATTTCATCGTACAAGACCCAAGCGGGTAAAAACCAGAATCTACTCCGTGGTTACGCTTAGATAAAGCTGTATAATGACGCATAATATCAAGTTCAGATACTTCAGGTAAATCCGCGTCCTCTTGACGGATATATTCAGCTGGGAGCAAATCAGATAATTCTACTTCTGGGATATCCATCTCGGGAAGGCTATAGCCGATTCTCCCTGGTTTACTTAGCTCAAAAATGAGCGCCTGGTTTTCGTTATGCACGGTAATCCCCCATTTCTGCCACAAATGTATCAATTTCGTCTTTTGTTCTTAGTTCTGTTACAGCAATAAGCATATGATGAGCCAATTCACTATAATCTCTGCCTAAATCATAACCACCAATAATATTCTTTTTCAGTAATGCTTGATTTACCTCACGAACTGGACGATTACACTTAATAATAAACTCGTTGAATGAACCGCCATCAAAAGTAATATCAAAGCCTGCACTTCTAAATTGTTCTTTCGCATAATGCGCCTTTTGAATATTATCTATCGCCATTTGTTTAACACCGTTTCTACCTAAGGCTGTCATAGCAACAGATGCGGCTAGTGCATTTAAAGCTTGGTTAGAACATATGTTAGATGTAGCTTTATCCCTACGGATATGTTGCTCTCTTGCTTGAAGTGTGAGTACAAATCCACGTTGTCCGTTCTCATCAACCGTTTGCCCCACTAAACGTCCAGGTACTTTCCTCATGAGTTTCTTTGTCACGGCAAAGTAACCACAGTGAGGACCGCCAAAAGCTGTTGGAATACCAAAAACTTGCGCATCGCCAGCAACGATATCTGCACCAAATTTTCCTGGAGGTGTTAACGCTCCTAAAGATAGTGGGTTACTTGATACAACAAATAAAGATTTATGAGCATGGATAATTTCTTCTAATTCAGCGAGTGGCTCGACTCTTCCAAAAAAGTTAGGGTATTGCACGACTACTGCGGCAATGTCATCACCAATCATTTCTTTTAGTGCGCTCATATCTGTTAATCCATCTTTGTGTGGGATTTCAACTACATCGATGTATTGGCCTTTTGCATAAGTCTGAATTACAGCTTTTGATTCAGGGTGTACTGTACTTGAAATCAATACTTTTTTACGCTTTGTATGCCCAGTTGCTAACATAGCAGCTTCCGCAAGTGCCGTCCCACCATCATACATAGATGAGTTTGCTACATCCATTCCTGTTAGTTCAGATATCATTGTCTGAAATTCAAAAATCGCTTGCAACTCACCTTGGGAAATTTCCGGTTGATATGGTGTATAAGCGGTATAGAACTCTGAACGCGATAACACGTGATCAACAATAACTGGCATATAGTGATCGTAAACACCTGCACCTAAAAATGAAGTATTTGTTTTTAAATCTGCATTTTTTTGTGATAGAAGCATCAATTCTTTCATTAAAGCAGATTCCGTTTTAGCTGGTTTAATATTATATTCCCTTTTAAAACGAACGCTTTCAGGAATATCACTAAATAAATCATCAATTGTTTTGACTCCGATTGCTTCAAGCATTTCTTTTTGATCAGAATCAGTCATCGGTAAATAACGGTGTTTCATCGCTTCTCTCCCCCTGATAAGTTAGTTCTTTTTCTCTTTTTTATAAAACGGTGTTACAATTACTTTGGCACGGACACGCTTATTACGAATTTCAACTTCCACTTCAGAATCTAGCGCTGTGTATTGATTGTCCAGAAGTGCTAAGCCGATATTTTTCTTTAAAGTAGGAGATTGTGTACCTGTAGTAACTTCACCAATCAGTTGGTCGTCAGCATAAACTGCATAACCATGACGAGGAATCCCACGTTCAATCATTTCAATCCCAACAATTTTTCTACTTAACCCATTTTCTTTTTGTGATTTTAATGCCACTTTTCCAATAAAATCTTCTTCTTTGTTCACTTTTACGGCAAAGCCAATACCTGCTTCAAGCGGCGAAATTTCAGCAGACAACTCTTGACCATATAAAGCTAAATTTGCTTCGAAGCGAAGGGTATCTCGGGCACCTAGACCACAAGGAAGAACTCCATCTTCTTTTCCTGCTTCTAAAATCGACTGCCATAAAAAGACTGCATCCTCATTTTGACAATAAATTTCAAATCCATCTTCTCCGGTATAGCCAGTTCTCGATACTAATGCATTTTTGCCATTAATATTTACTGTTTGGTTAAATTTAAAAAATCCGATTTCACTTAAATCAACATCTGTAATCTTCTGTAAAACAAGCTCAGCCATAGGACCTTGCAAGGCCAATTGTGACATATCCTCTGAAAGGTTTTTAAGTTCAACATTTCCTTCTAAATGACTTTGTAACCATTGATAATCTTTTTCGATATTAGCTGCGTTTACGACTAAGAGATATTCATCTTCAGTCATTTTATAAATAAGCAAATCATCCACAGTTCCACCATTTTCATAACACATTGCTGTATATTGTGCACCAAACGTTTTTAGTTTTGCGACGTCATTTGTCATCATTTTCTGAAGATAACGTAAACTATCTTGACCTTTAACCTCAATTTCTCCCATATGTGATACATCAAACAGACCCGCTTTTGTACGTACTGCTTCATGTTCTTCTTTAATACTAGAAAATTGAACAGGTAGAGCCCATCCACCAAAATCAATCGTTTTTCCACCATACTGTTGATAAATGTCATGTAGTGGTGTTTTCTTCAACTGTGACATTCACTCATCCTCCTTTATATTTCTGTTTTTTTCTAAGATGAATATTTGCATACTAGCCCTAGAAGTACTTGGCTTCTCGCCAAATGCTACGACGAAAGCTACACGCTCTCCACTTTAACCCATTAAAGAAGCTAAGTGTTCTAAAGCACACAAAAAGGACAGAGAATCTCCTCAAAACCGATCATTTGAGCAGATTCTCTGTCCTTTCACCTGAGAGTTTACGGCGATATTGCAGCCTTTCCCCTTTGGTGGCTCGCTTATTACCTTGAGCTCTCTCCAGAGTTGCGTCAAGCAAGTGTTCTTTTGCCTGAGAGATTCACAATACGATGATTGTTTGCTCCTTCGGCGCTGCAGCACTGCAGTCTCTCCCCTTGCTATCATTCGCGTTTATAATTTTTTCCATTTTTGCACATACTATAATTAACTGCTTTAGAGAGTCGAAGCTTACAAAGACGTATTGTACGTATTTGCAGATTTAGCGTTGAAAATTCACAACTTTCAAAGCTACTTACATCCTACCATCCTATCATTATTTGAGCAATATTTTTATTTAAAAATCTAATGTTTTTTCAACAAGACTTAAGCTTAATACGAACATTATATTTAAAAATTATAATAATGTTCGTATAAAAAGGAGAGAGCAAATGACTTTACAAATAAATTTTGATGCAACTTGGCAAGATGAATTTCAAAACCGTATTGATAATGATGGACCATGGGGAAACTGGGATTTATTCAAGCTTACCATTGAGGTTGAGAATCAAACGGTCATCCCTGCGTTTGATGGACTGCAAGTAGACAAACATTTATCAAACCTCACCCCACTACCACATCAACTAGAGGTTGCCGAACAAGTAGTGGAAAACATGAATGGTAAAGCAATTCTAGCTGATGAGGTCGGATTAGGGAAGACGATAGAAGCAGGGTTAATATTAAAAGAATACATGATCAGAGGGCTTGTAAAGAAAGCACTCATCCTTGTACCCGCTTCATTAGTGTCTCAGTGGGCAATTGAATTAAACAGTAAGTTCTTCATCCCAGCTGTCGCTCAAAAAAAGAGCTATGTGTGGGAGCAATGTGATGTTGTTGTATCATCAATCGACACAGCGAAAAGAGAACCGCATAGGAGTTTAGTCTTTGAACAAAACTATGATTTGATTATTATTGATGAAGCACATAAATTAAAGAATAATAAAACAAAAAACTATGAATTTGTACAGTCTTTAAAAAAGAAATTTTGCTTACTACTTACAGCAACACCTATACAAAATCGAATTAGTGAGATCTTCAATCTTGTTTCTTTGTTAAAACCAGGTCACTTAGGAACAGAAACATCTTTCTATGAAAAATACAAAAAAAATGCACGCTCTCTCGATGATGATGAAGGTTTAAAGGAGCTAGTCAATAAAGTAATGATTCGTAATCGTAGACAAGATACGGGTATTGAATGGACAAAAAGACATGTCGAAACCGTTCCCATCCATTTCTCAAAAGAAGAAAGAGCCTTATATGATGCAATTTCTTCCATGCACAGAGAAGGTAATTGGATGACTGATAACCAATTTTCACTTATGACTTTACAACGTGAAGCATGTAGCAGTCGCGAAGCGGTATTTTACACTTTAAGAAATATGTTAAAGAAACAAGAACAACCCTCTGTTGCCTTTCAGCAAAAAATTGAGGAGTTAATTGGGTTAGTAGAAAATATTCAACAAAATGCAAAAGCCCAAAAAGCATTAGAAATCATTCAACAAATCAATGATAAAGTCATTATTTTTACAGAGTATCGAGCCACACAGCTATTTCTACAATGGTTCTTAAAACAGCATAACATTACGTCTGTTCCTTTTCGCGGTGGTTTCAAACGCGGGAAGAAAGATTGGATGCGCGAGTTATTCCAAAACCATGCCCAGGTGTTAATTGCCACAGAAGCAGGCGGTGAAGGGATCAACCTACAATTCTGTAGTTATATCATTAACTTCGATCTTCCTTGGAATCCAATGAGACTAGAACAACGAATTGGTAGGATTCACCGTCTTGGTCAAAAAAACGATGTCCATATTTATAACTTCGCTACAAAAGATACAGTAGAAGAACATGTACTCAAACTATTGTATGAAAAAATCCATCTCTTCGAAAAAGTGATTGGCGAATTGGATGATATTTTAACTAAACTACAATTTGGCAGTATTAATGATCACCTAATTGATATCTTCGGACAATCGGCTTCAGAAGGAGAAATGCGCATAAAAATGGATAATTTAACATCTATGATTGAATTTGCTGAGTCTGTAAAGGAGGAAAATCAACATGCAGCAACATGAAATCCACCATTTTCTATTAAGATACTTTCATGCCAACCATTGTGAAATCCTTGAAAATAAACCAGGCTATTTAGTCATTCAGTTGACAGTAGAATTAGACAAAGAATTAATGAACCGTCCCTTTTATTGGCATTATTTAGAGAAAACAGGCGGTGTTGCAAACCCAATGGAACTTACACTTATAACCAACCCGTCCTTAGCACCAGATGATATAAAGGGAGAGATCATTCACTTTGGATCACCTCGCTTGCATCAAATTTTTCAATCGACGAAAAACTTGGCTGGTTATATCCGTTTGTATGAAAATTACGAGGCCCCACCAGGAACGCAAACCGCCTTACGTCCTTGGCTAGGGCTAAATCTACGGATATCCTATCAATGTGATCGTAAAAAAGATTTGTTCAAGTCAATCGGCTTGCACTTAATTAACGGGCAGATGGTTGAACAATTCCATGATAAGCTCCTTCATTTATCACTTACTCCTAAAATACCAGACTTTAGCTTTACATTGTCACCATTTATCAAGCCTCAAAGTGGTGTGATGCGTGTAGCGAATTTTTTACAGTCGGAAATTGAAAAGGAAGATCACACATGGGCAGATGAAGCACGACTAAGATGGCAAAAGGACCTGCAACTATTAGAAAGATTCTATGAAGATGCGGATGAAAAAGGAGAAAGCTTCGAAAACGAAATGACTGCATTACAAGAGCAGTATGAACCCCAAGTTCATATTTCTATCGTTAATGGTGGATTATTTTATTTAACAGATGAAGCGATTAGTTAAGCATTAACAAACGTGGACGACTCATGAGATTCTTAAGGAAACACTAAGTACCTATGGCTTAACCATACAGCTAGAGTATTCCTCATTCTTCCTTTTAACAACGATGGCACCAATATTCTTATCGACACTAAAAAAAATATGAACAAAACCCAACAATGGGTTTTGTTCATATTTTTTGATTGTTGTTGATTAATGATTTCTTTTTTTCGTTCCTTTCATTCCGTAAAACAAAAGATAAGGTACAATTCCAAACCACCTAAATAAAACAGGCGCTTTTTCTTGCTTTCTTTCTATTCTTTGTTTCTTTCTCTCAGACTTTGGTTGTTCCATATATTGAACGAATGTCTGAGTAATAAACTTGACATAATCATTAGAATTCATCTGGCATCCCTGCTTTTTTAGCTACTAGTCTTTCCCATTCATAAACCATTTATTCCTATTATTTTCTCTCGATTTCCATCCATTTGACCACTTCTTTTTCAATCAATGAATAATACGCAATCGCTTCTACGTTCGCAACACCGTTTATTTGTACTTCCAGATTGATTTTGATGAGGCCTCCTTCTTGATCTTCTAAATCATAATAAACCGTTCCATGATTGAATAAATACTCTCCTTCTATTGGTAGCTCATCATTCAAATGAAATTGTTCATCTAAATAAGTAATAGATTGTTTAAAATAGTACTCCTGTTGTAAAAGTATACTACTTAATTTCAAAATTCTTTTTTCTCTTATTAAAAAATCTGCTTGAATGGTAATCACAAAAGAAAGCAAAACAATGAGGAATAATACAAAAGGATAAAACAGCCCCTTCTCATTCATCTTCTTCGTCACCGTTTGTACTCCTTATTTTCATTTGATAAAAAGAAGACCGATACTCTTTTTGGAAAATATTTTTATAAATAAGCACCATGTTATCTTCCTTCACCTCAAATTGAACGGATTGAAGCTTTTGTAACACAACTTCATGGCCTGCCCCATTCACACGCCTTCTTAACTTATCACCATATTTTTCATAGCTAATAGATTGATTGTCTATTAATAAAATGAGCTCTCCTCGATTATCTAATGATATCTTCTCAGCAACACGTACTTCTTTTTTTAATTGCTGAATAAATACGAGCCATTCAATCTTTTGCTTTCTTTCATCAATATTCTCGTTAACGGAAATAACCTTAAACACAAGTGGCATAAAGCTCACAATGATTAAAAAGCAAGCTAAAGTTATAAGTGCTTCTATTAATGTAAATCCGTTACTTTTAATACTTTTCACAGATCATCACTTCTCGTTGATAGAGATAAGAGATACAAATATTATTAGCCTCACTGTTAAAAAGGTGAAATGACATTTCGTCTTTTCTCACCATTCTAGGTAGCACCCTATCATTGTCCATCATTTCCTCATATAGAATTTGAGTGGCTTCATATCTCAAATCTTCAATATGTGCGTACGTATAGAGATGAATCATAACAGGAATAAAAAGAGTGGCGATTAAAAGCATCGCCGATAACGTGAAGAGTAAATCAATGAGCATAAAACCACTAGTATGCTTCCACATAAAATCTCCCTCTACCTATTTGAAAAACAAATTTGTACTGCTTAAGCGAGCTTTTGATTTGCAAGTAACCGAAACGGTTAATTTTCCCAGTATTTAAAAATTTGAAATGTAATGGCATTGTACCGCTAGTAATGAAATAATCCTCACTATATTTCTGACGAAAGAAAATATTTCGACCATTAGAAAAGATGTATTCATGCTCATCAGGTAAAAGATAAACACTAACCGTGGTTTGATTTACAATTGCATACTGCTGAGCATATAGAAGGTCACCTTCTAATTTGGCAAAGAAAGCTTGATTATCATACTCTTCAAATTGGTGCTGCATGCTTATAGCAGTAATAAAAAGAATAACACTAAAAACAGACCAAACAATTAATGATTCAATCAAAGTAAACCCTGACTGTAAATTTATTCGTCTCTCACCGCCGTCACAATGCCGTCTATTAAAACAAGTGTTTCTCCGGTCGGACATGTTGTTTCACCTTCATTTAAATATTCCTCCGTCACAAGCACATCCAATGATTCAGGAAGCTTATTATTAGCTAATTCATACGATTGCACTTGACTCTGAACCATTTTTGTATAAGCACTACAGCCTTTTTCGTTTATCGCTGATTGGTTTTTTGTGATGTTTGGGATTGTAATAATTAGGAGTACAGATATGACTAACAAGACAATCATCATTTCAATCATGGTAAACCCTTTTTCATTTTTTATGTTTTTCATCATACGCCCTCCATTAGTTGAAACATTGGTAACATTACTGCTAAATATAATGAAATAATTAGACAACCGACAATAAGATAAATAGCGGGTTGTATTACTTTCATTATCTGATCTATTTTTTCTTCTAACAACTGCAGACAATAGCGGCTAAAGAATTGTAGTTCTTCTTCTAGCTTTCCATTTTGCTGCCCATGACGAATAACTGCCCTTAAATCTAATTCTAAAAAGGGAAAAACCTGAATCAATTCATCTAATTGTTCACCATTTTCTAGCTTACGACGCAAATATTGACCAACTTCCTTCATTAATGGTTGTTTTTCATCTTTAGCAAATAAGTTCAAGGAAGTTGTGATAGACATCCCACCTGCAAGTAAATAATGCAATTGGATAGCAAAGTAATGTGTATAAAAAAGGGCGACTAGTTTGCCAATAATCGGTATGCGAACAACAAGAGATACTTGTCTGATCATTGAAAACCGTCGAAAAATAAAGTAGTAATACAAAGAACATAATAGTAACAGGGTGAACATTACAATTAAAAATAGAGGAGCAACAGAACCAATCCATTGAAGGAGCACCATAAAGGTATTTTCATTGACATTCATCGACTGAAAAAGTGAGGTAAAGCGAGGAAGAATGATTTTATCAACGAGAAAAAACAGAAAAATGGTGATAATGAATAAGAAACATGGATACATTAATGCCTTTTTTAACTTTCTCATATCCTCTCCCCTCTTTTGCATCATTTCACTGCCATCAATAAAAGCTTGTTGTAATCCTCCATGCTGCTCAGCAAAAAAGACATAACCAACTAGATGTGAATTAAAGTTCATTGACCCTAGGGCAGAGTGCAGATGGAAACCTTCTTTTAACTGATATATAACCTCTTGTAATTGTAGCTTTTTCTCTAAGGTCAATTGTAAACTCGAGGACGCCATCGCTTCTGAGAGCGAATAACCCCTTGATAATAATTCTCCTACTTTCTTCAGGAAGTCGCATTGCTCCTTTAATGT
This sequence comes from Cytobacillus sp. OWB-43, assembly GCF_034651445.1. Classification (NCBI taxonomy): domain Bacteria; kingdom Bacillati; phylum Bacillota; class Bacilli; order Caryophanales; family Bacillaceae; genus Cytobacillus; species Cytobacillus sp. OWB-43. Next base: position 1,677,865 of record NZ_JAYEFF010000001.1, read on the forward strand.
CCATTTAACTTTTTTCATCTAAAATCCACCGATTAAACTCACTTTCTTTTACATACCCTAAGGCTACCCCTTTTTTCAAAGCTGACTTGAGCGAAAAATATGGTTCATAATTGTTCTCACTACTTTTCGCCGCCTTCAAAGCTTGATTCAATTCCCTTCCACTCAATAATTCAAATACACCAGCTCTTTTTAACCTGCCACAGCTATAACAGAAATCGGTGCATTCTCCTTCACAAAATGGGCAGGTTAATTCTACAAGCCTCTGTGCTGTTATGGCTACTAACGTTTGTTCTATTTGCTTCCATGCTACCCCAAACTCCACTAACCGATGTATGGCTCCAACAGCATTTCTCGTATGCATCGTCGTCAATACTAAATGCCCAGTTAAAGCTGCTCTCACAGCTATTTTAGCTGTTTGTGCGTCGCGTATTTCCCCAACCATAATTATGTCCGGGTCGTGCCTAAGGATAGCTTTTAAACCAGTAGCATATGTTACACCTGCCTTTTCATTTACTTCGACTTGTAGTAAGGAGTCAGTCTTTTTCTCAATCGGATCTTCTAAAGTGATAATACTTCGATTGAATAGGTTGGAATTGTCATTTAGCAGACTATATAAGGTTGAGGTTTTTCCACTACCGGTCGGACCAGTTAGTATGATCATCCCGTGCGAATGTTTAAGCATCGCAACGATTTTTCGGGACATCGTTGGAAATAGTGAAACATTGTGAGAAGAAATATGAGACGATTGTGGCAGGATGCGGATGACAAGACTTTCATTGTATTGAGAGGGCAATGTGGAGAAACGTAAGCCTATCTCATATCCTTCAATATCTGTAGAATAGGCGCCATTTTGTGGCTTTCGTTTTTCACCAATATCCATGGATGCAATAAACTTGAAATGAGAAATTAAGCGGTCAGATTCATAATGAGGGATGTAATGTTTAGGGACAAGGCGCTTGCCATAGCGGAAATAAATGATTGTGTGATTCTTTCTGGGGACAAAATGAATATCTGTTACTTCTGTTTTCACAGCTTCCCTTAAAATTAAGGTAGCCATGCGTTGCATTGAGACCAAGTAATTAGTCACCACCTTTTTTAAGATATTTTATTATTCGCCAAAAAAAGATCGTTTCCTGCATGATTTTAGTCCTTTTCTTTAACTTTTTTTTGAACATTTAAGAGATTCCCTCTACCCTCTCCTCTTTCAACACGCTTTACTATATAATGGTATTAACAAATATAAAACATCCACAAATGACTGACAGTGCAATCGCTTCTTTAAAATCCTATTCATATCACGAAAAAAAGAATAATGACAACCATATGAGAGGTGAGAATAATGAATGAAACATTAAAAATTACGAATACATTATCCGATCCAACGAGATACTATATTTATCAGTATGTTCTTAAAAAACATTTCCCTGTCACTGTTAAAGAAATTGCTAAAGAGTTTTCTATTCACCCGAATGTTGCTAGATTGCATTTATCAAAACTCGCAGAAATCCACATGCTTGAAGCTAAAATAGAAAAAACCGGTCAAGGTGGCCGACCGAGCAAGCGCTATCACCTAACTGATAGCGAGATTGGACTACATTTTCCTTATCGTAATTATCAAATGTTATCAGATATTCTTCTCGAAACAATGATTACACTTGGGCCAGAAGGAAAAAAAGCATTATATATAACTGGTAAAAAATATGGCGAGAAATTGATGGAGACGGCATTACACAGGCAAATGGTTACATTAGAGGACTCATTTGAAAGAAAATTAGCTCTCGTCATTGAAGCAGCAGAAGTGGCTGGTCTTCAGCCAGAATTTAATTTTGATGGAAAAAAGATCATGTTTGAAATGTTTAATTGTCCCTTTAAAGAAACCGCAAAGAAAAATCAAGGTGAAATATGTCATATGCACTTTGAATTTTTACGAGGCATGTTTGAGACGGTTTTTTTAGATATAGAATTAAGGGAATTGGGTAATATGTTAAACGGGTGTATTTCATGTTCTTATGAAGCTGTCGCAAAATAAAAAACATACTGTTTACTTTTAACCAAGTATTACCTTATAATTATTGAGTAATGGACATATGTGTGTGTTAAAGGAGGGATACATATGGATCGCATGTATAGAGTGATGGGATTCTGGACTGCTATTTTTGCAATTATGTTTTATGTAGGTGATATGTATACACCAGCACTACTATTCCTTGGCCAAACTGGTTTCTTTGTGCTACTAGGCTACTTAAAGCTTACAGAGCGTATGTACATTTATATTTTTGGCGCATACTTGACTGTTGCCTTTATCGGATTCACATATTGGACTGTCTTTATGATGGTACCAGGTATGGGGTCACACTAAAAGCACACATAACAAACATAATAAAAAGAGGATGCAACGTCATCCTCTTTTTATTATGTTTTTTTAAAGGTTCTTTTTCTGAAGAACAAGCTGAAACGATTGGCTGATTCCACTATCCATTAATAATGTTCGAATATCACGATTTTTCTTAGCCTCATTTGAAAATAGGTCTCCACTATGATTGGATAATTCATCTAGAATACCTGATGCAATTAAAAACTCATCTTGCCGCCATTTCTGCATAAAAGTCAATCCATACTTCTCACCAAAACGGATCCACGAATCCCAGTGCACATCATGAGTAATATCCATCTCACCAGCGTGTGTAAGGATATTGGGGATAAGCTGATGTTTCCTGTATCCCCTCAGGCTGCCATCTTTTCTCGTCGGTATTAACCAATCATCGTCCGTGTAACCATAATCAGCTGTCAATACAAGTCCTTTTTCTAACACTTCGCTAATCGATGCACTTATGCCATCCATAAATAATGGAATCTCCATTCTTTGGCCATTGTATAAAGAAATCGACATTTGCTCGATGTATGAAATGATTTCCTGATTTTCTATAGGAATATAGACTTCGGTTAGCCCATTTTGGTTGGAAGTAATCATTATTTCATATAAACAATCATCTTTTTTTTCTACTAAATGAACAGGTAGCGCATCAAGTAGTTCATTAGAAAAAACAAGCCCTGAAAACGTATGACATTCATCTAATGATTGGAGAAAATGAAGTTCTACACTGTGATGTTTACTTAATTTATCCTTTTGTAATCTTCTATGATGAGGGCTTTCATCAACTAATATATAAACTAGCGACTCATCGGTCATCTCTTCCCATTGATTTATAAAGACTTGAGCAAATGAACCATCACCTGCACCAATTTCTAACACGGCTGCAGGCAGTTGATTCACTCTCACCTGCTCTATAAACCATTTAGCGATTATTGTTGCATACATAGGTGTCATTGTTGGTGATGTATAAAAGTCCCCATCTACACCAATCTTTTTATCATCCTTCATATAATATCCAAAATCAGGATGATAGAGGGCTAACTGAATAAAATCGGCGTAAGTAAGCCGTTCCATCCTATTTTCTTCGATATAGCGGATGATTGGATTCATTATGAAAAGCCGTTCAAAAAAGGGTTTGTGTCCATTTCATTGGCAATGGTAGTCACTGGCCCATGTCCTGGTAAGACGAGTGTGTCTTCAGGTAAAGTGAGTAATTTATCATGTATGCTTTGCAGAAGCGTCTCATGATGGCCACCAGGTAGATCTGTTCGCCCAATACTGCCTTGAAAAAGGGCATCCCCACCAAACAGCAAGGCAATGTCTGCGAAATAAATGGAGACACTACCAGGAGAATGACCCGGTGTCTCTAATACTTTGAAGGAAAACCCTGAGATATCTATCTCTTGCTCTTTTACAAATAACTCATCGGCTGGTTGCAAACAAATCGCTGTGCCCATTTGAAATCTTGCTGAACCATTTAAGGCTGGGTCTATTAGCCAATCCTTTTCTTTTTCATGTATGTAAACAGGGATTTGGTACTTTTCTTTTACGTCATCTACTGCACCAATATGATCAAAATGTGCATGCGTTAAAAGTATCGCCTTCGGATTCAATTTTTCATCATCCATTATTTTGATTAGTTTTGTTGCTTCTCCCCCTGGATCAATAATTAAGCAGTCCTTGTTTTCTTTTATAAGAAGATAGCAATTCGTTTGTAATGGTCCTAATGGTAACTGTGCGTATTTCAAATGAATTCCTCCTTGGTTATTTTCTTTTATTGTACACAACTCTATAGTCTACGAGAAGCAAACATCGTTAATGGACTTGATATATCTTCCTTAAAATGTTATTATCTGAAAAGTTCGTAGAATACACCTCGACAAATTTTGAAAAAAAGTATAAAATATGATGTGAATGTAAAAATAAGTATTACATACGGTTCCAAACCTTTGCAAGGAATGAGCATAGACTCATTTGTTGATTGAATGAAAAGGGGGCTATAAACATGGGACTAGTAATTATTACTGGTTTAACAGCTATTTTAGCAATTTTCGGTCTAATCAGTGCACTACGAAACAAAAATCTCCTAGGGATTGTATTCGCTTTCGGGACAGCTGCCGTTTTCGGATGGTTTGCTGTGATGACATTAATTCATAGCGGATTCCCAGCTGTCCATTAAAAGGGGATGTAAATAAAAAGTCTGCCTCTTTAAGGGCAGACTTTTTATTTATCATTCATCCTCTTGTAGCAATGATTCTACTCGTTTAACTTTATCCGCCATCTGACGTTTTACATCTCTACGGTCATCAATGCGAATATTTGTTGCCACTCGCGCTAGTCCTTTTTCAAATGGAACTTCATGCATTGCTTGGATAACCTCGAATAACACTGGTAATTCTCCTTCAATGAGTGTATTCATAGGTGTCAATTGGTAATCAATTTTCCCAGCATCTTTATATTCTTTTAAAACCTTTTGAATATCTGCTACATAAGCTGATACACTTGGACTCTCCGTTCCTATTGGAATAATTGTTACGTCTACTATTGCCATCATGTCATCTCCTTTAAATATCAATATTAGTATGCACAAAATAAAGAGCGAAGAAAATTTATCTGCTCAAGATTCTATAAGTGAAATGACTTCTTTCTCATCTAATAAAATGATTTTATCTAAATAATGACCGTATAAACAAGCATTGGCATTATTAGAACAGGAAAGAGGTTCGTTGTCCATATCTTCTAATAATACGGTCTGTTCTCCCGTTTCCATATCTGTAGCCATGAAATCAAAGCTACCCCGATACGTATCTGCATCTGTACTGTACTCCGGCTTAAAGTATAAAAACTCTTTATCCATCATGGCATATTGTGGAACCATCCAACCGGAAAAGCTTGTTAAATGAGGAACTGAAAAAGATAACACCGATTCAAAGTCGTTATTCATGAATGTGTATTGTGCCTCTTCATCATGATTTTCGTTTACACCAATGGTCACCATTAAATCATTAAATGTATCAACAAAATACACGTTTTCTTTCTTCACTTCCGCCGTTCCAGTCTTTTTTTGTTCTTTTAACTGCGTCACGATTGAAGGTCCAACCGTACTCCAGTCCAAATAAACAAATGAATCAGTACTTAACCAATGGACAAACGGCTCCGCTATAGATATATGTTCCATATTTTTTGTTTCAGCTGATATCAAATAAGAAGTGTAAGACCAGTCCTCGGCAAAACTCGAAACCAATAACTTTGTCGGATCATATTGATTCCAAGAAACAGCTAGTTCGGTGCCATCTATTAACTCCTGCAATATGTAATCACCTTTATGATCCACTATAGCAATACGCCATTTTTGATTACTTGGTTCAGACTGGACAAATATATATTGTTGATCTGGGCTAATATAGACATTATTAATTGGTGCCTCACCTTCAAAAAATAACTCTTGTTCTCCGGTATAAATATTATATTTAAAAATTTTGTTCAATGTTTCATCTTTGTGATTGAGGAATAATAAGTGCTTGGCATCTAACCAGCCAAAGAAGAAAATTTGATCAGAATCTGAAACAGCAAGAGGTATAACTGATTGTTTTGAAGTTTGCTTCTCTGTCATATTCGTTTCTTTTACAGGTGGCTTATCACCTGTTTCATTCACTTGACAGCCAGCTATAATCATTGTGGAAAAAAATAAAAGCAATATGAGCATATAATCTTGGTGTTCCGCTTTGTGCTTCATAAACTTGGCTTGCCCCCCATCGAATTCCAATCTGGCTTCATTCTAGCGCACTTTTATCTGAATAGACGCGAGAAAAAGCCGTTTCCGGCTTTTCTTCGCTCTCTACGAAATTCTTCCTAATTAATTCCCAAAAACATTGTAATCAATAGTAAATTTTATACTGATTATGGAGGAAATACAAGCAACAACTATTTTTTATTAAAGATAAAGTGAAGCCAAAAAGACACCAAGCATTTCTTCATACATGTCTTCATACTGTGATAACGGCAGGGGGTTTACTCCTTTTCCCAGTTCCATCGTAAAGCCTGGCCGTCGATACTCTTTAATAAACCAATCTCTAAACCCAGCGAAACTATCTACATACTGTACTGAACGGTAACCGCTTACTCGTTCAAATTCATCAGCAATGACTTTTGAATCAGGCGGTTCAAGTCCTTCATATCCCCAGTAAAATTCTTCACCTTGTGTGTGAAAAGCTAATAATAAGCTGAAGTTGTTATTCTCAACAAGATTGGCCATCGCTATCGCTTCAGGCTCGGATAACGGTTCATATCCAGGAAAGTCTCGAGATGACGGAACATCTGGCTTTCTTTCTTTTTCATATTCCCACTTTGCGGGATATTGTTTATTCAAATCTACTCCTCTAATATTCGCCTTCCATAGGGAAAAATCATCTTTTTGTTCATTAATTGCTAATATTTCTTCTTTGTAGCCTTCTGGTGGTCCCCCTAAAACCAAGTCAACTCCATCAGGATTAACCATTGGAACAACGGATAACTCAACACGACTATAATAAGGTAAAGTCTCAATTCCCCTTAAAGGTTTTGCATTAGTCATAGATAACAAATAGGCATTTATTAAAGACATGAGGACAGGCGTTGTAATCCATTCATTTGCATGAAATGACGCATTATAATGAACTTGCTTTTCACCTGTACCTATTCTTATCTCATATAAAGGCTTGCCTGTCACCGAATAACCAATCTCATTTATTTTTATAAATGGATAAACTTCTTTTAATTGGTTGAGATCGTCTTGCAAAGTTTTAAAACTATAACTTTTTTTCCTATCCATTAAAGGCATAATCACTCTTGTTGGCACTAGGACTGTTTGATTTACTTGTAGATTTTGAGGCTGTAACTGCTGATTCAATAAAAGCAATGCATCGACAGGAAGATTATTCTTTGATGCTATTTGCCATAGTGAATCACCTTTTTGAAGTTTAATAGTAGATGTATGAAAGCCAGGAATTTGAATGCTTTGGCCAATCTGCAATGAGGAAGGGTCCACTTGTGGATTGCTATCAATGACTAAATTAATTGGAACCATAAACAGCTGACTGTAGTACCATAAAGAATCACCTGACCTAACTTTAATCTTCACCTTTTATCCTCCTCTCCATCAGTTCATACATATGATGAATGAGAAGAAAAGATGACTTACTCACTATTACTGAGCCCTTACCCTATAATTAATTGCTTTGCACTCCAGGCGGCACCTACTACTCCTGCATCATTCCCTAAAGTAGCTAGTTTCAATAAAGTAGACCCTCGCATCTCAGGAAATAAGTTTTCGTCATAATAGAATTGTAATGGCTCTAATAATAATTTCCCGGCTTGAGAAACCCCACCACCGATTATAATCACCTCAGGGTTTAGTATTGCTGCTACATTCGCTAAGGCAATGCCTAATGGCTTCATTGTTCTTTGAACCACTTCCTTAGCAACTACGTCATTCTTACCTGCTAAGTGAAATATATTCTGAACTGATAAATGGTCAACTAATAATGTGTTCTTGTTAGAATGAATGATTTCCTTAGCCACACGTACTATTCCAGAAGCTGAGGCAATCGTTTCAAGACAACCCCATTTTCCACAATTACATCGCACGCCATAAGAAGAAACGGCATTGATATGGCCTATTTCACCAGCAGAACCCCCATTCCCACGCATTAACTGACCATTACTAATAATGCCACCACCGATACCAGTACCAATTGTTAAGAGTACAATGTCTTTGTAGCCAGTTGCGCTACCAACCCAGCGTTCGCCTAACACAGCACAATTAGCATCATTCTCCAATATCACTGGAAGCGCCATGTAATCTGATAGTTCTTTTTGTAAGCGGTAGTGAGGTGACAAATTTATATTTGTTGCTGAAAGTAAAATTCCATTTTTGCTATCAACCGGTCCTGGGGCACCTACTCCAACAGATAAAATCTGCTCTTTTTTTAATTGCGCCCTCTTTCTATGATGTTCAATTGAAGTTGTAATTTGCTCTGCTAAACTGTTGTCTGTATAATCCTGCTTCGTCATTTCTTGCCATTTTAAGTGAATGTCGCCATTCTCGTTAACAAAAGCAAATTTAATTGTTGTACCACCTATATCCACACCAACAAACAAAACAACACCCCCTAGAGAAGTAATGAGCAACTATTTTCTTGTTTTCTTTTTCTCTTTTTCTCTCTCAGCCCTTAAGACTAATAAAGCATCTCGATAGGTATCTACTTCAATTATTTTTGCTTTATATAATTCACTCACTTCAAGCTCCATCATTTCAATATCCAATAAACGTTCACCCATATAAATAATAGCACCATATGCTTTTAACAACTGTTGTACATCATAAAAACTTTTCACATTCATTCCCTCGATTCTTTCTTTCATAAAGCAAAGTATAAACGAAAAAAAACTCTTCCTCAATCATTAAAACATGAGAGAAAGAGTAATTCTAACGATCAAAAGAAAAGTGTTCTTTATCTATCCGGATCTTTTGGATGCAACATTCTTGGACGTCTATTTTTCAAAGGCATTGGTGACCGTAAAAGGACATCTCTAAAGGCTCTTAGGTTAAAGGGAATAAACGGCCATAAGTAAGGGACTCCGAAAGACTTCATTTTAGACAACCAAATGACAAATAGTGTGATACCGATGATAAAACCATACATATGAAATACACTTGTCAGTAATAATAAAACAATACGAACAATTCGATTAGCTAATCCTAATTCGTAACTTGGTGTAGCAAATGTACCAATTGCTACAATCGCAAAATAAAGAACGACCTCACTTGTAAATAAGCCCACTGAAACAGCCAAATCACCTATCATGAGTGCCGCTACTAAGCCGAGAGCAGTAGCAAGACTCGAGGGGGTATGAATGGAGGCCATCCTCAACATATCAATACCTACTTCAATAATTAAGATTTGCAAAATCAAAGGGATTTTCCCTGCCTCTTCTGGTCCTATAAATGATAGAGAATCTGGTAATAAACTTGGATTCGCAGCAAATAAAAACCAAATAGGTAAAAGGAACAGCGAAGCCCATACGGAAATAAAGCGAACGAATTTTAAATAAGCACCAATAATCGGTTTGTTTCGATATTCCTCTGCATGCTGCAAATGATGCCAGAAAGTAGTCGGTGTTATAATCACACTCGGTGAACCATCCACTATGATACATACATGACCTTCAAATAAATGCGAAGCTGCTGTGTCCGGTCTCTCTGTATACCTAACCATCGGATAAGGATTCCAATGCTGACCAGAAATGTATTCTTCAATTGTCTTCTCGGCCATCGGTAAGCCATCTGTATCAATTTTAGATACACTATCTTTTATTTTATTGACCAACTCAGGGTCTGCAATATCTTCAATATAAGTTATGACAATATCAGTTTTTGAGCGTCTACCGATTTGTAAATACTCCATTCTTAACGTTCGATCTCTTATCCGCCGCCTCGTTAGTGCTGTATTAAAAACTAATGTTTCAACATAGCCATCCCTTGCGCCTCTTACAACCCTTTCAATATCAGGCTCTTCCGGGCCGCGGGCCGGATAAGACCTTGTATCAATTAATATCGCTTCATCTGCTCCATCAATGACCAATGCCGTTTGACCAGCTAATACAGCATCAACAATTGCATCCAGATCACTTTCTGTAGCAATTTCGATATAAGGGATATATCTCTTCATTAGCTTCGGAACAGTATCCTCTTCTAATTGTTCTCTTCCAAGCTGAGCAAGAAATTCCATTAACCGATTCATAATATCATCTTTAGCAAAGCCATCAACCAAATAGATTGCCATGTCAATCCCAGTATATTCCACATCTATTTGTAACACATCAAAGTTTTTTCCGACTGCTAATGCTTCTTTTAAATATGATGTATTGTTAATCAATTCCTTAGATACTTTATGATGTTTGTTTGTTTCCATGAGTTCACCTCATTCAAATATATTCCTAACAAACATCATAGACATACTAAAAAGGAATCATACCCTCCTAAGAGGTTGATTCCTTTTACATTATGTTAAACAACAAGTTTTTTAAGTTTCTAAGAAAAGATGTAGAATTTCCTAGGAAATATTCCCTTCCTGTCGAAATATCTTATTTGTTTTCATTTAGATTGTCTAGTAGCTGCCGATAGTCTTCTGAGTCGTGTAATTCTACAGCTTGATCAAGATACTTTTTCGCTTCATCCGTATTGCCTTCCCTTAAATATAATAAGGAAAGATTATAGTAAGCTTCATGGAATTGTTCGTTTACTTCAATAGCAAGATGCAAATGACGCTTCGCTTTCTCTGTTTCTCCTAATTGAATTTCCGCATAGGACAATAAAAAATAAGTTTGTGCGGTTGCACCTTCTTTATCAAACGGAGTAAGCTCTTTAATCATCATTGAGTAATTTTCTTTTTCTAAATAAGTTTGTGCTTCAATCAAAGCCATCTCTTCTTGTGTTTGATCATTAGGGAAATGAAAGCCATAATAGAGACCTCCACTTATGAGAAGAGCCGTGAAACAAGCTATCAATAGTTGAGCAATCCTGTTTCTCTTCTTAGGCAAAAGAACGATTCCCGTTGCTAAGAACCCGCCAATTAAACCACCAATATGACCAGCGTTATCAATTCCTGGGATCATAAAGCCTAATGCAAGGTTAAACACAAGAACAACGATAATGTTCATACCCATTGTGCGGAAAAATAATTTTGGTTTCAATATCCCAAAGAAAAGCAACGCTCCAAAACAGCCAAATATCGCTCCGCTCGCTCCAGCCGATACGTTAGGACTAGTAATAAAACTAAGCAATGAACCCATAAAACCAGATAACAAGTAAATAACTATAAACCTTGTATTGCCCATTATTCGTTCAACAGCAGAGCCTAAATAAAAAAGAGCAAGAGTATTCATCAATAAATGCAGGAAACCAATATGTAAAATGATCGGTGTGAAAAAACGCCACCACTCACCTGCCAAAATAAGTGGATTATATTTTGCTCCACTTTCAATCAGCACCGAGGTATTTGTACTTCCACCTTTCCACTCCAGCCAAAGAAAAGCTAGGACTTGTAGCACAATAAATAGATATGTAAAAATGGGCTTACCTTGATTAAAAACCTCTGTTTCTTCTTTCGCTTTATTTGCTGCTAGCCATAATGTCTGTTTTTTTAAGTTTTCAATTACTTGTTCATCAATATCATCAGATGGTTCTTCTAAAAAGAGAAGAGGTTTCATAAAGTGTCGCTGCAGCTGTTTGGCCACCTCTTTCAGCCTATCCACAGTCATAATGACAGATTCAACCGTTGTCTTCTCCATTTTGGAATGCTGAAAGGGCTTATTAAGCTTATCCTCATAATCGTCAACAGGTACAAATGGTGAAATATATATATTGAGCACAGTCATTTCTCTATGCCTTACTTGTTTTCGAATACGCTCACCATTAAAGGCAACTGATTCTATATCTCTTTGTAACCAGTTACTCCAATCTAAATCCTTCCTTAGCAAACGAATGATTTTTGTCTGTTTATTCTCTAACTTCTCAATCCAGAGTTCATCTTGTTTTTCAGAAAGCTGAATGAAGCGATATTCTTCTTTATGTAGCAGATGATTGGCCAATGACCAAAATAAATAAGCCTCTTTACTATGCACTGTTTTCTCACTTCCTTACAGTTATATATCTTATTATAGTCAATGTTTCTTTTTAACAAAATAAAAAGCCCTTATATAAACAGGGCCAAAAAGTACATTGTTATAAACGTTCATCATTATATTGTGGTTGAGGAAAAACTAGCTTCATTGCTCTCTCTCTTAAAAAAGGGCAATTTAATACGGTAGCAATGATAAAATTTTGTCTCGCTAAAAGACCAACTAGGCGATAACGATACTGATAAATGAAAACACCTGACAATACAAACAGTATCAAAGTCATTATTTTTCCCATTTCATTCCCTCCTGTCTATCACTATTATGCGAATCATTCTCTGCAATTATCCACCTGCTACAGTCACAAAGAACAAAACACCTAATAAACTCGCAAGAGCACAAGATGAAAGGTTAACAAGGTCATTATTAACTATTGTGTTACCGCTTATATGTACCGTTTTACGATTACAATGCCATTTCGATTCGACCACCATCTCACAAGACGGACAACGATAAGTTACCTGTATGAAGGCACCTAATAAGGTATCCAAGATATTTCCGAGGAAACCAAAGACAAATATAATAAACATGGTGGAAAAAGATAATGAATAGGACAACATAGCAATAATAGCAATAGAGAAGGAACCCATTATTGCAGCAAAGGTTCCGAGGAAACTCATCGCTCCTGAAGTACCAGGTTCTACCTGCTTAAAATGCTGAATTGACAAAGGTCTTCTTTTACTTAATGAACCTATCTCTGAGGCCCAAGTATCTGAATTCGCACTCGCAATGGTTATTGTAAAAGCTATAAAAAAAATGGGAGATGGAAAAATAATAAAAAGCACACTAAATAATGCAGGTAACCCACCATTAGCAACCACTTGCTGCCAATCTCTAGTAGACCCTTTTTCATGGCGTGCTTCGATTTGTTGCTTCTGCTTTTTCTTGTATTTAGACAATAAGCTTGAACTAGTGAAAAAGAAGCCAAGCAGCAGCAGTCCCCTCCACCCAAAACCTAAGTTAATCAATACACCCACAACAATTGCTGCTATGGCGCCTGACTTTGTAAGAAGTTGAAGAAGGTAGCCTAAAAAGGCGGCAATGAGTACAAGAAAAATAAATATCAATTCTTTCACTCCGTTATTGTAATAATCTTTTGAACAGGTAGATCATGTTGGTCTAATGGTATTTTATTAACCACTTGCTGGGGGAAAGCTAATGAAAGTGTAAAGCCGTTATAATCCACTAAATAACGATCATAATAACCGCCTCCAAAACCAATACGATCTCCCTTTAATGTATAAGCAACGCCTGGAACTATTAGTAAATCAATTTCAGAAGGCTGAACACTCTTAGTTTTGTCTACTACTGGTTCTTGTAATCCAGAATAGACGACTTCAAGATTGTCATAACTTGAAAAAATCCTGAAATTCATTTCCCTCGTTTTAGGTAAGCATTTTGGAATAGCCACTTGTTTTCCTTCTGACCAAGCCTTATTAATAATTGGAAAAGTATCGACTTCTGGAAAGCGTGATATTGTAAGGGCAACTACTTTGGATTGTTGCCAATGAGATGTGAGGAATAATTGCGATGCTAATTTTTCTGATAGTGATGTATATTGTTCACTAGGCATTTCTGTTAATTGTTGCATAATCATCTTTCTCAGTTGTTTTTTATCCACCATTTAACTCTCCTATACCTCTATTTATAAAAAACACACTTATCTTATAAAAATATTAGTTTCAATCTAGACATATGAAGTAACAACCATCACTCGTAATTTCACCTCTTGAACCTTACCCGGTATCACCCCCGTGATGAAACCATAAAAAAAGAGACAAAAAAAGCAGCAGGAATCTACCTACTGCTTATTTTGTCTCACGGTGTGTTGTAGAACGCTTTTCTCTTGGGCAGTATTTTTTTAGCTCAAGACGATCTGGATTGTTTCTTTTATTTTTTTTAGAAATATAGTTACGATCTCCGCATTCTGTGCAAGCTAACGTAATATTTACACGCATGTCATTTCCCTCCAAACTACTAAGCACTAGTTCGTTTCATACGACTTTTATATAATATCACTTTTTAGTTTGAAATGCTAGTATGTTTTTTTAAAAGTGTTTGATTTACTTGTAAAAGCTGTTTTTGACAATCATCTGTAATTGACCAAGCTTGTCCGTCAATAGCAGATTTCCCTGTTATTTTAACAGTATCCCCACATAAACTAACTACCTTTCCTTTTCCTATTGGATTGTATGATAATGTTTGTTTTCCACCTTTGCCATATGACCATATTTTGTTATTATCCACTTGTGATTGTTGCATAACTGTGTTTTCCTTCATTTTCACCCCGTTCAAATGACCATTCACTAAGAATAATTGGCGATCAATCATGTGATATATCAAGTGTTCAATCGGAGATATAAAAGAAATCTGGTAGTCACACTCTCTTGGATTACTATGCGCCATAAGTACTTTTATCTCTTTACTCGTAGATAGTTCATTGTAAATGTTGAAATTTAACATAGAAATATGATGATCAATTCTCACCTTTTCTGTACGTATCGATAAACCTTCTACTTGATGTTCTCTTCCTTCTGCCATATCATTCATTTCAATCCAATAAACACTTTTACCAACGGCGATACCTAACGTTTGATGCAATAAGTTTTCCTGATTCGACTGATTCCAATATTCAGTTGTGTAAGGCGTTTGCTCAATTATTTTCACTTTAATCACCTTTTCTTTGGAATTTATTGACTCGTCCGTGAATTCTATACACCTTTAACGTTTGTTTCGCTACCGATTGCCAGCTAAATTCTGTCTTGATTCTTTTTTGAGCTGCACTGACGATTTGGCTTCTAAAGTTAGGTTTTAATAGTAGAGAATCTATTTTACTTTCAAGATTTACTACATCTCGAGGATCGAAAAAAAGCCCCGACTCATTTTCAATGATTATTTCACTGAACCCGCCAGTTTTAGCTAAAACTACTGGGAGTCCAGCTGCCATCGCTTCTAAAGCAACTATTCCAAATGGTTCGTACAAACTAGGGAAAATAGCTAAGCTAGCATATTCCATCCAGTTATCACGCTCATATTCGTCAACATAACCAATAAATTGAATCCATTCATCGATTTGTTTAGCACGAACTTTTTGTCTGTAATACGATAATAACGGACCTTCCCCAGCGACAATGATTTTTAAGTTTGTATTTTTTCTCTTTAATTTTTCAGCAAGAGCGATAAGAATATCGAACCCCTTCTCTTCTACCATCCTCCCCAGCGAAAAGAGGTATGGTCTATGTTGGGCAAAATGAAATTGTAGGTTCCTATCTTTTTTCATCGGCTTACTTACGCCATTTGGAATGATGGAAATGGTCGAAGATGGCTGTTGGTATTTATGTAGTAACTCATTTCTCATAAAATGACTACAAACTACAAGATGATCGGCATATGCCATTAATAATTTTTCTTGTCTATCGATAAAGCTTTGACTCTCTGTATGAATTCCATTATGTCTACCTGCCTCAGTCGAATGAATGGTAGCGATAAGCGGTATATCCATTCGCTTCTTTAAAATGATGCTACTCGCTGCAACTATCCAATCATGGGCATGAATCATCTCTATACCATTTTGCTCAATCAAAGCTCTTGCTTTCTCTTCCATTGCTAAATTCACCGAAGCAACCCAATGAAGAAATGATCCAGTTTGCATAAGCGGTGCCACACGATGAATGACTACATTATTTTGCACTTCAAATTCTTCGTCAACTTCATGCCTTTTCACTGTTAGCACATGAACGGACACCTTTTCTTGTGCGAGTGATCTCGCTAATTCACTTACATGGCGACCAAGGCCACCAACAATATACGGTGGGTATTCCCAACTTAACAGTAGAATACTCTCCGTCATTGCTTCACTTCATAATAACTATACCCACACACTTGATGGATCCAGTCAGCACTTATTTCTGATGATAATTTGACAGTTCCCACTCCACTACCTATCTCAGTAGTAAGTAAAGGGAGATAATTATCATCCATTAGTTTCAAACACAGGGTGATGCGGTAAGAATGATATTCTGTTTTAATGGCGTTTCTAATGATCCTCATCGATTGGTATGGTGGAATAAAAAACTCATATAGATCGGAATGATTTTTACTGTATGAATGAAGCTGAATTACTTGCAGGCAACTTCTTATATCTTTGTTGTAGTAGAGCGAGAGGATGTCATATTTTTCTTGCCTAACCTTCCAACTAATATAGATATCTTTGTTGATAATTTCTGTTTTTAAAGGTAATAATCCTGACGAATGTATTATGTGATTCTGTTTACTTTCCATTTTTCGAACCATTCCCCTTGTCAGATTATTCTATACATTAATGTTAGCACTGAATGGCCAAGCCCACAATAAACAGATTTTGTCGGTTTATGCTATCTATCGCTACACTTGTTATTATGATAAGCATTTTTTCTTCACCGACTTATTTCTTCATTCATTCGACAGAAACTATGATATCTTACTCGACAAATTCTATAGGAGATTCTTCAAAGTTAGCACGACTTGTCGATATTTATGGTAGAATAACTTTGATAATAAAGCTTTGAGGTGAGAATGATTATATATATATTTGCTATTTTATTAGTTATCGCTTTTCTGCTATTTATTTTATCCTTTTTTCTTAAAGATCCTTACCGTTCCTTAAAGGATGAGATTGACCAACTATCTATTCAACATGTAAAAGAAACGTATCAAATAAAGAAAAAATTAAAGCTGTTAGAAGAAGAATTACTGATAGACGAAATCAAACTTCCGAATGACACTGGGTTATCTAGACCTAAGAAGAAGGAAGTTCATGATATTATAAAAAATCAAGTACTTTTACTTCATAAGCAGGGACTTTCCACAGAGCAAATCGCTAAGCAATCTTCTTTATTAGAAGATGAAGTATTGGCCATTATCACAGCTAGTCAACTTAAAGGTGAAAAAGTATGAAAAAATATGTTTTAAGAGGCTTTTCAGCTGGTGTTTTTTGTACAACCCTAATTCTTCTCATTGGTTATATGCTTATGAATGACGAGAACAAGCAAATGATTGATGAGACAGCGGCTCAAGCTTATGTAAAAGAACAAGGTTTTCATGTTTTGACGGATGATGAGATCGATAAACTCATTGAAGAAAAATTAGAACTTGATAAACAACAGGAAGAAGTACCTAAAGAAGAAACTACCATTACAACAGAAATTAAAATCGAAAGCGGTATGCTTCCACAAGAGATTGCGCAGCAACTTGAAGAGGCAGGCATCATCGAATATAGTGAGGACTTTACTAGTTTTTTAAAAGAATTCAATTATAGTCAGAAGCTACGTGTTGGTACATATCAAGTGAATAATCAACAGTCTTATAAAGAGCTTGCTGATTTATTTAGCAAATCATAAAAAACGAATCTCTATCTCAATGGATCTTACTTGGCTGCAATTACACTCTTAAAATAGAGTTAATTACAGCCTTTTTATTATTAAATTACCGAAGAATATAGTTACGATTACCGAACTTTGTTTACATCAGTCCACTTAGAAATTGACACTTAATTCCCCCGCTTGATCTAATAAATAAAAGAGTATGCTTATCACAAAAAGTTCCTACTTCTTTATTTCACTTTGCTAGTAAATGATACAGAATTTACCTTTACATGCAATAAAGATGTTAGTTGTTCAGATAAATAAATGGGCGATTCTTCAAACTCTGTATCAATCCAATGCTTAATAAGCCCTAAAACTGTATATGCCTGGTAATTTGTATATAATTGGTGATCTATCACAAACTTATCATTTCCTCCAAAGTCTATTTGAATATTATGAACATATTGCTTAAGTGCTTTTATAAACTTATTTTCAAATGTATAAGAAACATCACTTTGTAATAGTGACTTATAATAATGTCTATATTTAAATATATGGTTAAATAATTCTTTTGTAGAAGGTAAAACACTTTGGTCAATTTCATAATCTCGTTGATTTGCAGTACTATTTTCCATCTTGTAGATTAAGTCCCTAATTGCTTCGTCCATCACTTCTTTTAGAACTTCTTCTTTCCTATAGTAATGGTAATAATATGTGCTGCGATTAATATTTGCAGTAGTTGTTAAGTCAGTTATTGTAATTTTATGAAATGGTTTTAGTAGTAATAATGTAACCAGAGCATCTTTAATTCTTTGTTCAGTCATTAGATTTTTACTCATTAACTTAGCCACCTCTCCGTGTAACCCCAACAAATAAATACTTTTTTGTTGGTTGTTAAAGAAAATAAAAATAATTATAGTGGTATTGTAATCGATTACAACAATGTTTAAAAGCTATATTCTATAATTATTTAAAGGGGTCTTTTATATGGGTAGATTAACTGGAAAAGTGGCTATTATCACTGGTGCTGCTAGCGGAATGGGCTTGGCAGGTGCACAAATTTTCGCAAAAGAAGGTGCTCAGGTTGTAGCAACTGATATAGTTGAAGATGCTTTAAAAGTGAAAGTTGCAGAGATTATTGATAATGGTGGAGAAGCCATTGCCTTAAAATTAGATGTTTCAAGCCAAGAATCATGGTTAAATGTCGTTCAAACGACAATAGAAAAATACGGTAAAATTGACATTTTAGTCAATAATGCAGGAATTCATATGGCAAAAGGAATTTTAGAAGCAGAATTAGATGATTGGAATAAAGTGATGGCCATTAATACAACGGGTGTATGGCTTGGAATGAAATCCGTTATACCTTATATGCAACAGAATGGCAAAGGGTCAATTATTAATACATCTTCCATTGCAGCAATTGTGGGTGGTGTCGCTGATGCACAAGGTGCAGCGTACAGTGCATCAAAAGGCGCAGTTAGAGCACTTACTAAACATGGTGCTCAGTGGTTTGGAAAAGATAACATCCGAGTGAATTCCGTGCATCCTGGTGCAATCTTTACAGGTATGGTTGAGAAAGCTGGAATTAAAACACAAGAAGAAATGGGAGAGAATTATAAAGGTTTAGCTCCATTACCTCCTTATGCTGGAGAGTCATTGGATATTGCAAATGCATACTTATACCTTGCTTCAGACGAATCTAAATTTGTTAATGGAATAGAATTGGTCGTTGACGGTGGTTGGATCAGTAACTAATTTTTTTAATCAAATAAATAAGACTCACATTCATTTCATATAAATAAAAGAACGAACCTCTATGATGAAAGAGGTTCGTTACTTTTATCAATCATTCAAATCAAATTGCTTACCTTTCACTAAATAGAAGATATGCTCAGAAATGTTTGTGACATGATCTGCTGCACGTTCTAAATATCTACAAACAAAAGATAATTGAGTAATTTGCGGAATTCGCTCAGATTGTTCCCCACTTATTCTCAGTAAATCAACAATCGTTTGCCCATATAAATCATCCACTTCATCATCCATGTCAGCAACGGCTTTTGCTTTTTTAAGATCTTCTTCATTGAAAGCAGTTAATGAATCGTTTAACATTGTTAAGCAAATCGCATGCATTTGTTTAATATGAACAATTGGTTTCACATGGTCTTCTTTCCCAATTCTAATCGTTGATTTAGCAATATTCACAGCAAAATCAGCTATTCTCTCAATATCCGTTGCTATCTTTATTGCGACAATAATTCTTCGCAAGTCAATAGCTACTGGCTGTTGTTTCGCTATTAATAAAATGGCATAATCATTAATTTCTTCGTACAATATGTTTGCTTTTGTGTCATTTTCCATGATCTCTAAAGCTAGTTCTATATCATGATTCTCAAGTGCCTGAATCGATAAAGAAAGGGCATTTTCAGCAAAATGACCTAAGTCTAATAATTTTCCTCTTAATACTGCTAATTCTTCATCAAACTTCTCTCTTACTGGCAATATAATCAGTCTCCTTTACTTAATTAGCCGAACCTGCCGGTAATATAATCTTCCGTTCTCTTATCAGTTGGATTAGAAAAAATTTTATCTGTTTCTGCAAATTCTACTACTTCACCGTTTAAGAAAAAGGCCGTTCGGTCAGATATCCTAGCTGCTTGTTGCATATTATGAGTCACTATAATGATACTATATTCTTTTTTTAATACCTGTACAAGCTCTTCTACCTTTAGTGTTGAAATCGGATCTAATGCTGAGGTAGGTTCATCCATGAGAATAACATCTGGTTCTATCGCCAAACATCTTGCAATACATAGTCTTTGCTGTTGACCACCTGATAAACCATAAGCGTTATCCTGCAATCTATCTTTTACCTCATCCCAAAGCGCTGCCCCTTTTAAACTTTTTTCAACAATTTGATTCAGGACTTTCTTATCTCTTATACCATGAATTCTCGGACCATAAACAACATTTTCATAGATAGATTTAGGAAAAGGATTCGGCTTTTGGAACACCATACCCACTTTTGTTCTTAATTCTTCAACACCATAACGTTTATCAAAAATATTACGTCCACGATATTGAATTTCTCCTGATGTTTTTACTGATGGTACCATTTCAATCATTCGGTTCAACGCTTTAATATAAGTCGATTTACCACATCCTGATGGACCGATAATCGCAGTTACTTCATTTTCATAAATATCTAAATTGATTTGTTTTAATGCATGATTACTTCCATACCATAAATTTAATTCTTTTGTTTGATAAACTTTATTGTTGTCATTAAGATTTTTATAGTTGTCAAGTGAATCGGCGGCTTCTTTTTTGGGTGCAACCAATGTACTCATATTCTCCACTCCTCGTTTAATACCTTTTTTGGAATTTATTTCTGATCAACACAGCAATAGAATTCATCACAATTAACATTACTAGTAATACAATAATGCCCCCCGCTGCAACGGCATGAAACTCTTCTTGCGGTCTACTCGTCCAGTTATAGATTTGCATTGGTAAGACAGTAAACATATCGAAAACAGATTGAGGTAAAAACGCTAAGAAAAGTGGTAAACCAAGCACTACTAATGGTGCCGTTTCCCCGATTGCTCTAGAGAGAGCTAAAATTGCTCCTGTTAATATGCCAGGTAATGCAGCCGGCATAACCACCCTTACAATTGTTTGCCATTTATTAGCTCCCATTCCAAATGACGCTTCTCTTAATTCCATCGGTACACTTCGAATCGCCTCTTGAGACGCGACGATTATGATTGGTAATACGAGTAAACTCATCGTTAAGCCTGCGGCCAATACACTTGTTCCTAAAGTTAATGCTCTCACAAAAACCGTTAATCCTAATAATCCAAAAACAATCGACGGGACACCTGCTAAGTTAGATATATTAATCTGAATCAGTGAGGTAAACTTATTTTTACTCGCATACTCCTCTAAGTAAATGGCTGTTCCTACACCAAGTATAAGCGTCACAGGGGCAACAACACCCATTAACCAAATGGTCCCTATTAAAGCTGTTTTAATACCCGCTTGTTCTGGATCACGTGAAGGTAAAGATTGCAAGAACTGCCAGTCTAAATAACCAATTCCTTGAGTGATAATGCGATACAATAATATCGCAAGAACCACTAATGCAAACGCAGTCGCCAACATGAACAAACCTTTAAAAACGGAATTTTTCCATTTTCGTGGTGACATTTTCTTTAGTACTTGATCATGATTAATTAATTTCATACTAGTATTCCTCCCTAAAGCGCTTGGAGATGAATTGGGCGAGCATATTCATGAACAAGGTGAAAATAAACAATGTAAATCCAACTGCGTAGATACTATAATAGATGGTCGTACCATATCCAGCATCTCCCTGACTGACTTGGACAATATAAGCCGTCATTGTTTGAATACTACTTGTCACGTCAAAGCTTAAGTTAGGCGTGGAGCCTCCTGCAACAGCGACAATCATTGTTTCACCTATTGCTCTTGAAATTGCTAATACAATAGAAGCAACAATACCTGAAACAGCGGCAGGTATAACAATTTTAATGGCCACTTCAAGTTTTGTTGCCCCTAATGCATAAGCCCCTTCTTTCATCACTTTAGGTACAGACGACATGGCATCTTCTGATAATGAGGCAATCATCGGTGTAATCATAATCCCGATAACAATCCCTGGGCTAAGCGCATTGAATATTTGCAGAGATGGAATCATTTCTCTAAGCACTGGTGTCACAAAAGTGAGAGCAAAAAACCCATAAACGATAGTAGGTACGCCTGCTAATACTTCTAAAATAGGTTTAATAACTCTCCTTGTTCGGTCACTCGCATACTCACTCAAGAAAATAGCTACAGCGAGACCAATCGGGACTGCCACAACTGCAGCTATAAGAGCAACTTTTAACGTTCCTGAAATAAGCGGTAGGATTCCATATGAGCCTTGTGTTTCAGAAAATGGATACCACTTTTGTGCGGTAAAAAATTCTTTGATACTTACGTGACTGAAAAAAGTCGTCGTTTCCACAAATAATGTTACAACGATCCCAATCGTCGTTAATACTGACACAATCGCGGTTAATAATAAGATAACTGGAACAATCTTTTCTGACTTCAGTTTATTTTTACTTTTAGATTTTTTTTGTTGTATAAGTTCTTGCACAGAAAACGCTTTTTCTTCTTGTTGTATATTCATAGTTGATCCCCCCTTCATTACGATGATGATCTCTCTTCATCATTCAAACACTTATTTTAAATCTTCAATTGTTGATAACCCTGTTTCATATTCTTCATCTTTTAATTTCACATAACCGACATCTTCTGAAAGTGCCCCCGCATTTTCTAATGTGAACTTAACGAATTCATATGTTTCTTCATTCTTTAGGGAATCATTTTTCACGTAGATATATAAAGGACGTGATAATGGTGCATACTCCCCTGATTCAACCGTGTCATGAGTCGGCTCTACCGGACCATTCCCACCATCGATTGGAACAACTTTTAGCTTATCTTGATTCTCAACATAATAAGCAAATCCAAAGAATCCAATGGCATTTTCGTCCCCTGCTACACCTTGAACAAGGATGTTGTCATCTTCTGACAGTGTCGCTTGTTCTACAATTGGCTCATCCTCCAGAATGATTTCATTAAAGTAATCATACGTTCCAGAGTCTGTTCCTGGAGAATAAAATTTGACTTCCTCATCTGGCCATTCTGGTCTAATATCTGACCATTTTTTTGTTTCTCCCGTATTGATCCATAACTCTTTCAATTCTTCGATAGTAAGTGAATCGACCCAATCATTCTCTTTATTTACAACGATTGATAATCCATCGTTGGCTAGCTTTAATTCTGAATACTCAATTCCTGCTTCTTCAATTTGGGTTTTCTCTTCATCTTTAATTTCTCTCGAAGCGTTACTGATATCCGTTGTTCCTGCAATAAACTGTTTAAATCCTCCACCTGTTCCAGAAGAAGCGACTGACACTTGTACGCCTGGCTGATCCATACTGAATTCTTCAACAACAGCTTCCATAATAGGATAAACTGTAGAGGAGCCATCAATTTTGATTTCTCCTTGTAACTGTTGATTTTCTTCACTAGTTGTTTGCTCTCCATTACTTGAACTGTTCGCACCGCCATTTGCTCCACATGCCGTTGTAAAAGCAAGAACAGAACCAATCATTAATGTTGATGCCACATACTTGAATCGTTTCTTCATTAGAAATATTCCCCCTAGAAAATCAGTTGTTTTGTCCTACAAACCCATCATAAGACCTAAACGTTAATAGGAAATAAATGTCGTGTAAATATTCTGTAAACCAATGTGAAGAAATGTAAAGTGAAATTTAGGGAAAATCATATCTCATTTTTGGAGTGAGCATTACCTTGCAAACAAACAATGCTGTAAAAGCAAAGTAATGAACATGGGGATTGTCGAGGCACTCCTTAGTAAAAGAACGATAATATAGAGGTAGTTGTGTAGGATTGTCAGCGTTCTTTGCCTCTTTCACTTCTGATGTTATAAACTAAAACTAAAAGAAAAGCATAAAAATAACTCGGATTCCCCCTTTAAAATAGGGTGAATCCGAGTTTGATTGTTGATTAGTATCTGTTATGCTTGTGTTTTTCAAAACAAACAAGCTTATTCATCCTCTTCTTTGTTAACATCAATTACTTCTTGCTTCGTTAAATCTTCTGGTTTCTTACTTTCTTCTTTCGCACGTTCTTCTTTTAATTCAAAGTATTCATCCATGACGCGTTCGGCAATAATCATGTTTGCTTTATGGCCACTTCCACCTTCATAGGCCCAAGGGACCATGACAGCAATTGCCACTTCTGGATTATCAGAAGGTGCATAACCAACATAGCTGATATTCATTACTTCAGGTGGCTCATCATAATTACTACGTAGTGGTCCATCATAGAAAGCCTCTGCTGTTCCTGTTTTACCTGCAGGGTCATACTCTTTATCACCAAAGAAGGATAGTGCCGTACCTTGTTGTTCTTGTGCAACTTGACGGAATCCCTCTTTTACACGTTCAATCCAAGAAGCATCCATATCAAGTTTATTAAGAACTTTCGGCGATATTTCTTCTACAATAGGGCCTAATTCTTCATTTTCTAATAAAGGCTCCCTAATTTCTTTTACTACATGAGGCTCCATTCTATTCCCGCCGTTAGCAATCGTGGATACATATTGCACGAGCTGCATATTAGAGTACGTATCATACTGTCCAATCACTAAGTCCAACATAAATCCAGGGAGTTGACTCATTCCTTTAAATCCTGTTTGTTCATTTGGTAGATCAATCCCTGTTCTAACGCCTAAACCAAACTGAGCAAACGATTCTCTGATTGTATCAAACCCTTTAGGATCTAACGGCAATGATTTATTATAGCGATATGTGCCGCCTCCAATTCGAATGGCTGTTTCAAACATATACACATTGGATGAAACCCTTAATGCGTACAAATCACTAATTGGTCCGAACGTTTTCCATGATTTTTTTACAGGTGTACCAGCAATTTTTAATGGCTGGTCATTAATTACTGTACCAGGTTGAATCACACCTTCCTTATAGCCCGTAAGAATAGTAGCCCCTTTGACTACGGAACCGGCGTTATAAGTGGTCGTAATATTCCCTAACGCATCATCCGTCATTCTTGTTCGGCCTGTTTCCTCATCTTTCACAAGCCTTCTACCAGCCATTGTTAAAATTTCGCCGCTATACGGATCCATTAACACGACATAGGCTCTATCTAAAAGACTGGTTCCTCCAGTTTGTTTAGCCGCACGCAACTCTTCTTCAATGATTTTTTCTGTTGCTAATTGTAAATCCATATCGACACTTAATACTAAATCTTTCCCCCGCTGCCCTTCTGAAATTGTAACCGTTTCTAGAATCGTACCACCTTTATCAGTGACATTTTTCACTTTGGCTTTTTGACCATGGAGGACTTCTTCGTATTGATATTCAAGATAACTTTTACCTACACGGTCATTTCTTGAATAATCTCTTGCTAAATAGTAATCAAGCATTTCTTTCGGAATACCTTCTTCAGAAGAAGAAACAGAACCAAGGACAGATTTCAATGTATTATCAAAAGCATAGTAACGGTCCCAATCAGTTGTTGTATCAACCCCTGGAAGATAATCTAAATTTTCGCTTACTAGGGCGAATTCCTTTGCAGTTACTTCATCATTTTTAACAACTTGTGGTGTAAAGGCATACCCACTAGAGAACTCTCGATAAATCGCAAGCACTTCCAAGTCGTCTTCTGTCAGTTCATCCAATTCTTCTTCCGTAATACGATCTAATGTTAATTGATAGACATCTTTATCGTAATCGGCTTCTTCGTCCTCGCGAATATTTTCCTTTTCTTTCTCTGTTACCTTTTCATCCGCGCGATCAGGATTAATCATAATCCAATAATCTTTTTCATCTCGTTCCGTGACTTTTTCTGTATCTTTTTCAATTAGTTCCGCTAATTTCTCAGCAGTATCAAGCATTTCCTCTTGACTAGCTCCATTATTTGTATATGTAATGGCATTCTGCGGGATATTATCGACAATAATCTTTCCTGTACTATCAAACATCTTTCCCCTAGGTACAGGGTTATTTACAGTGATTTCTTCTGTTCGTTCTATTTCTCGCTTATAGTCATCACCGTAGACAATCTGAACAAACCCTAATCTAAAAATAAGTACAGAGAACAACACAAAGACAATTAAGAATAGCATGTTCAACCGAAAGGACACACGATTCTTCTTTTTCTTTTTATTCAATTGCTAAAACCACACTTCCCTCTTAATTACATATACTTATTTTAAAAGAAAACCAAAAATAATTCTATTCATAACTATAAGGAAATGATAGTTATTTTGAATATTTTTTTCACATCATTCGATATTCTTTATAAAGAAATAGATCATACTATGCCCAATCCCTAATATTACTAGCAATATCGGCAAGATCACATGATCATCAAAATAGATTACACCCACTATAAAGAACAACAAAGATAATATTCTACCGATGTTCAAGAATAATTCCCTTACAACAATATATTCAATTCTCATTTCTGCCGCTTTCCAGGCTGTGCCTATTACATCATAAGTCATTGAAGAATAAGGAACGAGTAATAAAGGATAAGCGATTGCAATTAATGCCGCATAGAGCAAAAGATTAACGTAGGTTATATGAAATACTAACAGGAAAATTGACAGAAATAATAACACACCTCCAGCTAACACTGCTCTTTTCCTATGCTCTTTCTTAATCCATCTTGAAGCAATATAATAACAAACTAATGCGATACCTGAATTTAATAATCCGAATGTACCAAGTGCTAATTCGCTCCCCGTAGCTATAAACACAAAGACAGAAACGACAAACGCATATGTACCTTCACGAAACCCTTGGAAAAAATGAGCATTTGTAATCCTCTTCCAATTCTTATTATACTTTCGTTCTTCTATAATCCGCTTAAAAAAATATTTTCCATTTGCTGGACGCCTTTTAATAGAAAAGCTTAAAAATACGGCAATCGCGAATAATGCTAATGAAATTCCAAATATGACTGAATAACCAGTATAAGCCTTCATTTTTGAAATAATTAAACCGGCAGAAATAGGACCAATCATACCACCAAATGATGAAAGTAACCCGAGAAAACCATTAAAAAAGTCTCGATTTTCTGGATCGGTTATTTCAAATGTTAATACATTAAACGCAAGCCAATAAAAACCAGAACCTATACCTAATAAAGAACCTAATAAAAGGAGATATGACGACGCTTTATCCCCTACAAGAAGCACAGAAATATAAAAGAAGGCAAGAAATATAACCCCTAACCTTAGAACAATGACACGATCTACTTTTTTCGCCCATTTGCCCGCAATAATAAATGCAATAGGTTGCAGAACAACAGCAGCGAGGTTATATAAGCCTAAATCCACGTATTCACCAGATTGCTTCCACAAAAAAATATTCACAAAAGTATTGGATAACGCAATACTTAAGGAATATAATCCTCCAATTAGCAGCAACAAAACAAGGTCTCTGGTCGGCTCAATATTTCCAATCACTCTCTGCAATTTACTCATAAAAAAACTCCCCTTCGATTCTACAAATAGTCTCCTTCAAAAACGATGGAGTTATGCAAGAAAAGGAAGATCCTCATTGAAAAAATATTTCATGTCACTTGGTCTTCTTACAAAAAACAATTATGGTTAGACAATCGAAGCCCATACATTAGGAAAGAGTGACATTTATTAGACAGCAATGTAAAAAAGCACTATTCCAATGAATAGCGCTTTTTTTAAGATTATAGATTTATTTTGGCTTTTACTTCGCTTCTTGATATCTTCTGCCTACTTCGTCCCAATTGACAACATTCCAAAACGCTTTTATATATTCAGGACGTTTGTTTTGATAGTTTAAATAATAAGCATGTTCCCAAACATCTAGCCCAAGAAGGGGTGTTTTGCCTTCCATTAATGGCGAGTCTTGATTAGGTGTGCTCGTTATGGCTAATTCTCCATTATCAACAACTAACCATGCCCAACCCGATCCGAAGCGACCAGTAGCTGCTTTAGCAAATTCATCCTTGAAGTCGTCAAAGCTACCAAATTTACTAGCTATCGCATCTCCTAAATCGCCTGTTGGTGTACCCCCTCCATTTGGTGAAAGAACTTCCCAGAATAAAGAATGGTTGGCATGTCCACCGCCATTATTCCTGACAGCTGTACGGATATCTTCAGGAATATCATTTATATGGGTAATTAATTCTTCTACACTTTTCGATGCGTATGCACTTTTTCCTTCAATTGCATTGTTCAAGTTAGTTACATAAGTATTATGGTGTTTCGTATGATGGATATTCATTGTTTCCTTGTCGATATGTGGTTCTAAAGCATCATAAGCATACGGTAATTTCGGTAGTTCATAAGCCATGTAAACATTCCTCCTACTAAAAAATATAATCATATGCAGACATCATTAAAATGTCTTCTTATATTTTCTATACCACTTTGCCATAGAATCAAACATAAAAATTAATTTTTTTATAGAACAACAAATAAGAAATAGATAATCATCACTACTTGAACAATTCCTTTAGTAATGATGCTACTTATGAATCCTACAAGTGACCCAAATCCAACTAAGACCGCTTCCTTAAATGGGCGACGATGTACAATTAATTCTGCGATAATTGCCCCGACTATTGGTCCAAGTAATATACCTGCCACCGGGATAACAAAAGGACCTACTAGTATTCCAATAGTGCTTCCCCATATTCCAGCTTTTGTCCCACCATATTTTTTCACACCAACCATATTAGAGATATAGTCGGCACCAAATAGTAATATTACAAATAAAATTTGAATGGACCAAAACAGTACACCAAAAGGTTCAAAGGAATAGAATAATCCATAAACAATAAAGCCAGCGGCAATAAAAAGTACACTCGGGATAATTGGATAAATCAATCCGATAAAAGCTATAACAAATAAGATGATAATGAGTGCCCAAGCTAAAATATCCATAACCGTTCCCTCCTATTCATAACAAAAACTTCTCATAGTCTCGCCATAATTAAAACATTAAAATGTTATCTTTTCCATCGAAAGATTTTAAAAAAAGAGGTAAGGAACCAACCCTTACCTCTTTATAATACTCAATCTTCGCCTAATACAGCCTCTGCAATATTAACTGCATGATCACCGATTCGTTCTAGATTACTTAAGATATCCACATATACAATCCCTGCTTGTCCAGAACATACTCCTTCACTTAAGCGAATGATATGTTGTTTACGTAATTTACGCTCCATTTTATCTATTTGATCTTCTTTTTGTACAACATGTTGTGCTGCTTCTTTATCATTATGATCTAGCGCTTCTAATGCTTCAGAAACCGTAGAGATCGTTAATTGGAACATATCATCTAAATCTTTCATAGCGGATTCCGTAATACTTACCTTATTGGCTTTCTTATAATCCATTAATTCAACGATATTTTCGAAATGGTCACCCATTCTTTCAATATCTCTAATCGTATCCATTAGAACCGTATGTTCAGCCGATTCGCTATTAGATAAAGAACTTCTAGAAAGCTGAATAAGATAATCTGTAATTTGTCTATCCAGATTGTTTATCGCACTTTCGATTTGATAAGCTTTTTCACCATGTTTAGGAGAACCATCTATTAAAAATGATCGTGTCTCATTTAATCCTTCAACAGCAAATTGACCCATTCGAAGTACCTCTTCTTTTGCTTGTCCAAGAGCAATTGATGGCGATTGCTGAATAAAAACAGCATCTAAATGTTTGGCTTTTTGCTCAATCACTGTATCTTCACCCGGAATAAGCTTCGTCACAATATAGGCCAGAACAGCCACAAATGGCAGTTGAATCAACGTGTTAGTAATATTAAATGTTCCATGAGCGAACGCAATTGTCAGCTCTGGATTCAGTCCAAGATTCGCTTGGAACATTTCAACCAATAAAGTAAAAGGATGAAGTAATATTAAAAAGATGGTAGCTCCAATTAAATTAAACGTTACGTGAACTAGCGCTGCTCGTTTAGCTGCAACTGTAGCCCCAAGTGAAGCTAATACGGCAGTTATCGTTGTACCAATATTATCTCCAAATAAAACTGGAAGAGCTGCATCTAAGTTAATTAACCCCTCAGAAAATAGGCCTTGCAATATTCCAATTGTCGCACTTGAGCTTTGCACAATTACTGTAAGCACAGTTCCCACAAGAACACCTAATACTGGAATCTCACTCATACTAACTGTCAAGTCATGAAAGCTTTGTAAGTTACTTAACGGTTTCATACCACCGCCCATTAACTCTAATCCATAAAACAATGCCCCAAAACCAAATATAATAGACCCAATGTTTTGCATACGGTTATTTTTAAAGAAGACTAAGCATAATACCCCAATCGCTAGGATTGGCAACGCATATTCACCAATATCTAGACCAATTATAAACGCTGTAAAGGTTGTCCCAATATTCGCACCCATAATTACGCCTATCGCTTGACGTAGATTCATAAATCCAGCGCTAACTAATCCTACTGTTAACACCGTCGTTGCAGAACTACTTTGAATAAGCATCGTTACTAACATTCCTGCTAGTACACCCATTAATGGATTTGTGGTGAATCTATCCAAAATATCTCTAAGACGATCTCCAGCTGACTTTTGTAGACCATCTCCCATCGTTTTAATTCCGAGAAGGAAGATACCTAATCCACCGACAAACTCAAATATCATCTTTTGAATATCTAATTCCAAGCTTTTCAACCCCTAGAAAGTATTTCAACACTAATGTAAACCCCACACTATTATTAAAGCTTTCTCTATTAATGTAAATAGTGTAACGGTTAAATTTACAAACCTTTAATATTTTTCCCTTATGTTACAATTAGATGACAAAGGATTAATTATTCAAAAAACTTATTATTCTTGTATGACGAAAGTATTGTCGTTAAAATAAGTAGAATAATGACAAGTAAGGACGTGGAAAATTTTTGAATATCTTCAAACAATTTATAAGTAGCATTTATTCTCCAAAAGACATTGCAACATTTCGTCAGCAGGGTATAGGAAAGACTATAGGTTATGTTTTTTTTCTCACTTTCCTATCCATTATCCCCACTATTTTTTTTCTCAGTACATCCGTCTTCAATGGTGTACAATCAATGGAATCAACAATAATGGATGATTTGCCTGAATTTGAGATTGCTAATGGGACATTACAAGCAAATGAAACAGCACCTATTACTGTTGAGAATGATGGTGTGACCATTATTTTTGACTCTAATAATATTGTAAAGAAAGATGAAATATTACAAACAAATGATACCATTGCCATTCTACAAGACGAATTGGTGTTCATTAGCGGAAACAATCAACAATCCTATAGCTATAGTATGCTCGGTGATATCAATATTGATAAATCAACCGTTATTGAATTAATACAAACGGCAGATTCTTGGTTAATCATTTTAATTAGTATCTTCGCTATTGTACTGTATTTATTTTCTGTAGCCATGCGCTTAATAGAAATTTCCATTATTGCCTTAATCGGTATAATGATTGTGAGAATTGTTCAGAAGACACTTCCTTATCGCTACATGTGGCGAATAGCCGCTTATAGTATCACGTTATCAACAGTATTTTTTATTATCATGGACACACTACAAACCGTAGTTCCAAATGGAGCACTTATTAACTGGTTAATATCCATCATCATTCTCATGTTAGCCATCAAAGAAATACCTCATCAGAAAAAGGAAATACCTGAACAATAATGGAATCATACTGTAGACGCCTATACCGTCTGCAGTTTTTTTATACATAATCTGTTCTAATTAGATATGTACATGCATAAGTATGATAATGATTATTCTATAATGACGGGAGCTTGTAAATATGAGAAGAATTTCAGCCTTCATCTTAATTATTATCATTGCATTTGCTGTATACGTCGATCTTTCCAAAGGAACTCTCCCTAAACATATTGCACCCGTTGTCGCAGAGGTCACAAATTTAGAAAAAGGCGAACAAGAGGTAGGCCTTACTTATTTCGAAAAAGAAGTGAATCGGGGAGATACCGTTCTATCCATTATTGAGCAGCAAAATATGAACATCGAAAATCTTCCAATTAATGTTATTGCTGAAGATTTCAGCACATTAAATAACGGAATAAAGCCTGAAGAAATTCAATACGGCAATACCTATAAATTTCCTTCATATAATAATGAAAACTAAATGCTTAGCATCTATTTCTTGTCAATTCAATCACTTCATTGATACAATAGTTGATGATAAGAGCTTACATTGAGAAGTTCAAATATATTTTTTATATATAAAGGAGCGAATCTCCATTGAGTGAAATGATACATCGTACGAAAACTCGTCCGGTAAAAGTGGGACCGCTAACCATTGGCGGAAGTAATGAATTATTTATTCAAAGTATGACTACAACGAAAACTCATGATGTAGAAGCAACCGTTGCGCAAATTAAACGATTAGAAGAAGCAGGATGCCAAGTTGTTCGCGTAGCATGTCCAGATGAAAGGGCAGCTAATGCGATTGCTGATATAAAAAAACAAATCGATATTCCACTTGTCGTTGATATCCATTTTGATTATAAGTTAGCTTTAAAAGCCATTGAAGGTGGAGCTGACAAGATTAGAATTAATCCAGGTAATATTGGAAAACGCGAAAAAGTGGAAGCTGTTGTAAAAGCTGCTAAAGCGAAAGGTATTCCTATTCGTATTGGTGTAAATGCAGGTTCATTAGAAAAACGCATTTTAGAAAAATACGGCTATCCTACAGCAGACGGAATGGTTGAAAGTGCACTTCACCATATTAAAATCCTGGAAGACCTAGACTTCCATGATATTATCGTCTCCATGAAAGCGTCAGATGTCAATTTAGCGATTGAAGCTTATGAAAAAGCAGCTCAAGCTTTTGATTATCCTCTACACTTAGGGATTACTGAATCCGGAACATTATTTGCCGGTACAGTAAAAAGTGCAGCTGGCTTAGGCGCAATTCTTCATAAAGGTATCGGAAATACGTTAAGAATTTCATTAAGTGCTGATCCAGTTGAAGAAGTAAAAGTGGCTAGAGAGCTGTTAAAAGTATACGGTTTATCATCGAATGCTGCGACACTCATTTCTTGTCCGACTTGTGGTCGTATCGAAATCGACTTAATTAGTATCGCGAATGAAGTTGAAGAATATATTTCAACAATTAAAGCACCAATTAAAGTCGCTGTTTTGGGCTGTGCCGTTAACGGCCCTGGTGAAGCAAGAGAAGCTGACATTGGCATTGCTGGAGCACGAGGTGAAGGTTTATTATTCCGCAAAGGGAAAATTGTCCGCAAAGTACCAGAAGATACAATGGTCGATGAATTAAAGATTGAAATTGATAAAATAGCTGAAGAGTACTTTGCAAAACAAAAAGAAGAAGAAGAAAACGCCAAAGAAACAGTTTAAATAAACAAAGCGCCTAGGGATACTCCTAGGCGCTTGTTGTTCATTATTTAAAAGAATGGCATTATAAAAATCCCTACTAAGAGCGATACTATACCGATACCAATCGCCCAAGTGCCAAATCCTCTAGCTCCTTTGCTATTTGCAACAATACCAAGTACGATCCCTGCAGCTCCAAGAAATATCGGCATAATGAATAGTGAAAGGATTGATAATACTAAAGCAGTAATACCTACTCCTCGGCCACCACTACGCGTTCCTTTTCTATCGTCAATATCCCTTCCCCTGTCCTCATCATAAGTTACAGGAGCAGCAATTTCAGCTGCAGTTTCTTCTGAATAATCGCTTGAGACTTCATACTGGTTCTCATCAACTCTGTCACGACGAAGCTGATCTTCATCATATTTACGCATCTGATCTGCCATCATGATCCCTCGCTTTAATGGTATCCACTTTTTCTGTGGTGGAGCATTTATTATTATTAACAAGCGTTACACTTTTACTTGTGTTAAGATTTTCTAGCAACAAAAAGGCTTTTATGGTTTATATAATGAAAAGTTTCAGCTAAAATTAGGAAGTAGAGATAAAATGAAGTGAACGGTTAAATGTTCAAGTTTTAAAGGAGAGCAATGAAATGAAAAAACGATTCGGAATTGATATCGATGGAACTGTCACGAGTCCAGCGGCAATGATTCCTTTTATGAACAAAGCATTTGGTTTACAACTTACTTTAGAAGACATAAAGCAATATGACTTGTATCCGCTTGTAGATATAGAACCTCAAGCATTCGATCAATGGTTTAAAGAAAATGAACCGGAAATTTATCGCCAGTCAACCATTGTACCTAACGCAAAAACAATATTAACACAATGGAAAGAAGAACATGAACTATTTTTTATTAGTGCACGCTCAACTCATTTGATGAGCGTAACTGAAAATTGGTTCATACAGAATGGCATTACTTTTGATCATATTGATCTTATTGGCTCTCATGATAAAGTCTCAGCAGCTAAACAATATGATATTGACATATTCTTCGAAGATAAACATGATAATGCTGTTATGATCCATGAGGCGTGTCAAATTCCCGTCATATTGTTCGATACACCCTATAACCGCTTACCGACTCCAGACGGCGTAAAACGGGTGACAAGCTGGAAGGAAGCAGCCACATGGGTTGAGAATTGGTTAAAAGTATCTGTGTAATCTTACTATCTTCACATAAAAAACCCCTCATGAGGGGTTTTTCCAATTAACAACATTCTGGGCATTTTCCGTAAATTTCAAATTTATGCCCAGAAACATCATATCCTTTTAAGTTTTCTGCCAGAGTATTCATCGGACAAGTTTCTATTTCTTTTGTTTTTCCACAATCCAGACAGATAAAATGATGATGATGATGTTCATGAGAACAAGTAAACCGAAAATGTTTTTCACCAGATAACTCGGTCATCTCAAGAATATCTAAGTCCACAAACAACGATAAATTACGATAAATGGTATCAAAGCTCAAGCCCGGATAATCTGGTTTCATTTCCTCTAAGACTTCTCTTGCCGTTAAGTACTTATTACTATCCGCAAATAGTGCAAGCATTTCTTCTCTCTTGCCTGTATGCTTATAGCCTCGATTTTTCAACAGTTCTAATGCTCCACTCACATTCATGACTGATTCACCCTTTTTTTGCAATTATACTTTAGCTGGTCTAGATGTCTTTACTTTCTTTAAAAGTATCGTTACTAATAATATTAACACAGCAATGATCACAATGGTTCCTCCAGGAGCAAGATCTAAGTAATATGCTAAAAATAAACCGCCAAGTACTGACACTTCCCCAAAAATAACTGACAATAAAATCGTTTGCTTAAAGCCCTTTGCAATCCGCATACTCGCAGCAACCGGTAAAGTCATAAGTGCGGATACGAGGAGAATTCCAACGATACGCATAGATGAAGCGATAACAAGTGCCACCATCACAATAAAAATAAAATGAACAATTTTTACTGGAATACCAGATGCTTGCGCATGCTCCTCATCAAAAGATAATAAGAATAGTTCTTTATATAAAGAAACAATAATGGCTATAATAATCACCGAAATGATGATAATAAGCCATAGATCTTCTCTACTGACTGCACTAACGCTACCAAAAAGGTAACCAAACAGATCTGAATTGAAGCCATCAGCGAGTGAAATAAATATTACACTTAGACCGGTTCCCCCAGAAAGTATAATAGGAATGGCAAGCTCCTGATAATGCTTGTATACAGACCTTAACTTTTCTATAAACACAGATCCTGTAACGGAAAAAGCCATCCCCATATAAACAGGATTGACTCCGCTAAAACCGGTTAGTTTCTTTTCAAGTAATAAGCTTGCTGCAATCCCAGCTAACGTTACATGACTAAGCGCATCTGCTATCAATGATAACCGCCTGACTACAATATACACACCAAGTAAAGGGGCAATAATACCAATAATCATACCAGTTAAAAAAGCATTTTGTAAAAACTCATATTCAAATATAGCAGCAATCATCATCTCACCCCTTCATGATGGTGGTGATGATCATGGGATAAGATATGAACGTCATGTCCATAAAACGTCGACATTTCAGCTTTATCAAGACGCTCAAATTCCTCTGTTTTCCCGTGGAAATGAAGAGTTTTATTCATACATGCAACATGTGATACCCGCTCAGAAACTGTCCCTATATCATGTGTAACCAGTAAAAGCGTAATGCCACGGTTTTTATTCAGATCTTCAAGCATATGATAAAATGATTGCACATGTTGTGCATCAACACCAACAGTCGGTTCATCTAATATAAGTAATTTAGGCTCACTAACTAACGCTCTTGCAATAAACACCCGTTGTTGCTGACCTCCAGATAACTCTCCCACATTACTCATTTCATATTCGCGTAATCCAACAGAATCTATAGCATCGATAACAAGACGCCTATCTTCCTTTTTCATCCATTTAAATAGTCCCAGCTTTTTTGTTAACCCACTAGCAACAACCTCAAATACCGTTGCCGGAAAACCTGTATTAAATGAATTTGCCTTTTGCGAAACAAAGCCAATTTTTTGCCTGTCCTTAAATTGATTCATTTCTTCCCCGAAAAGAGTGATTTTCCCATTTTGTAATTTTAATAAGTTCAATATTAACTTGAGAAGTGTTGATTTTCCAGAACCATTTGGACCAACAATGGCTAAGAAGTCTCCTTCATTTACAATTAAATTTACCCGCTCTAATACATTATTCTTTTCATATCTAAAGGAAACATCCTCTATTTTAATCACTGGCTCTTGCAGTGTTTCCATCTTATTCACCTTCGTTTTAAGAATCATTACGATTTAGTACAAAGAGTAGTATACATGAAGTTCCTAACCTTGTAAAGGAGTGAAATGGGGCTTGTTTCATCAATTTTTGTAGAAAAATAGGCAAATTTTTCTGCACAGGTGCATACAGTTTAATGAGGAGTGATGCACATGAAAATCTTTGAGAACATCATTAATCACAAAGTCAATCACATTACCGCAGATGAATTATTAAAGTATGGAAAACAATTTAATATCTCAGTTAGCCGCTCAGAAGCGGAGCAAATCGCCCAATATCTTCGCGGTAAAAAGGTGAATATCTTTAATGAAAATGAACGAAAGAAACTTGTCAAAGAAATTGCCAATATTGCAGGTGTAGACACGGCAAAGTCAGTCAATCAAATATTTCTTATGTTTACCAATTCTTAAGTCGATTACAAGTGCCATTGACATCTACGATTTTAACAGACCATTAGAAGGGCAAAGAAGAAGCATAGAGGATCCCTCTCCTCCATGCTTTTTTATTGTGCTAAAATATCTTCTAAAAGATTTTCATTAAACGCTTCTTTACGCAACATATTAATTTCGAATTGATATGGCGGTTTCTTATTTTTCTTGTCCTCGCCAACATAAGGTGTTTCTAAGATTTTCGGTATTGTCGTAAGTTGTGGATGATGAACAATGTTGTTTAGTGCCTTAAAACCGATATGACCAAATCCAATATTTTCATGGCGGTCTTTCCTAGCTCCCTGAATGTTTTTACTATCATTAATATGAAGAACCTTTAATCGATCGATACCAATGATTTTATCAAATTCATTTAATACACCATCAAAGTCATTAACAATATCATATCCAGCATCATGAGTATGACAAGTATCAAAACAAACAGATAAATGTTCATTATGAGTTACACCATCAATAATTTTCGCTAGTTCTTCAAAATCTCTTCCACATTCTGACCCTTTTCCAGCCATTGTTTCAAGCGCGATTTGCACATTTTCATCCCCATTTAGTACTTCATTTAAACCTTCAATAATCCTTGCAATACCGTTTTCTGCACCTGCTCCGACATGTGCACCAGGATGCAAGACAATTTGCTTTGCCCCAAGCGCTTCTGTACGATCGATTTCAGAACGTAGAAAATTCACTCCTAATTCGAATGTAGCTGGGTTCGTTGTATTCCCTATATTAATAATATAAGGGGCATGAACAACAATATCACTTATGTCCTTTTCCTTCATATGAGCTAGGCCTGCTTCTATATTTAAATCTTCTATTTTCTTTCTTCTCGTGTTTTGGGGAGCACCTGTGTAAATCATAAATGTATTCGCCCCGTAAGAAGCTGCTTCTTCACTGGCTGCTAACAACATTTTTTTTCCGCTCATCGAAACATGGGATCCGATTTTCAACATACAATATCCCTCTCTCTTATTTTCTTTTAATCCTTCTTTCTCTCTTCTTTATCTTTTCCATTTCCCATTTGCGCTTTCTTTTGTATCCTGGTTTTACTTTTTTCGGTTTTTGTACAAGTGAACTAGCTTTTTTATCAATCTCATCTGTTTGACGTTGTCTGTTTTTTCTTTTATTACGATCGTCAAGTTTTACCCAATTTCCTTTAACAAAATCAATATGAGTAAAAGTAACGCCCATCTTCTCTAATTTATTTAATGCGTCTTCATCTGTTGGATCATAAATCGTTAAGGCAATACCTGAAGTGCCTGCTCTCGCTGTTCTACCTACACGATGAATATAAAAATCTAAGTCTGTAGGTAATTCGTAGTTAATTACGTGACTAATTCCTTTAATATCAATACCCCTAGCAGCTAAATCAGTTGCTACGATATATTGGAATTCGAGATCAACGATTTGCTTCATCATTTTCTTTCGTTCTCGTGGGTTCAAATCTCCGTGAATTCTTCCGACTTTCAAGCCTTTAGCCATTAAACCATCCGCGACTTCATCTGCCTTTTTCTTCGTATTCGTAAACACGATGGCTAAATACGGGTTAAAAGACTGTAAAGCATCAAACACAAGATTTACTTTGTTGCGGTGTCTTGAAGGTAATAATTGATGTTCAATTTTAGCTGCGGTTGGTTGCTTCGGCTCTACATGAACATATTTTGGGTTTTCCATATATTTTTTCAAAAATGGTTTAAGCTTCTCTGGGATCGTAGCTGAAAACACAAGCATTTGCAATTTCTCTTGCATATGTGAAGCGATTTGGTCAACATCTTCCAAGAAGCCCATATCCAACATTAAGTCCGCCTCATCCACAACTAATAATGAAGCAGTATGGATAAGCAATGCCTGCTCTTTCACTAAATCATTAATTCTTCCCGGTGTACCAACAACTATTTGCGGTTGCGTTTTAAGCTTTTCAATTGTTCTTTGTTTATCTGTACCACCGATAAAGAGCTTAACTGCGATAGCATCTTCACTATGGCTCGTGATTTTTAAAACCTCTTGATAAATTTGGTTGGCTAGCTCTCTAGTTGGTGCAGTGATAATTGCTTGTACACCTTTTTTATTTGTTTGAAGTTTTTCAACCATTGGCAGAATATAAGCGTGTGTTTTACCTGTACCTGTCTGGGATTGACCAATGGCACTTTCCCCTTTTAAGACAGTCGGTATTAATCTTTCCTGTATATCTGTTGGTTCATAAAACCCTAACTTCTTTACTGCTTCTATAATAAAAGGTTTAAACTCATACCTTTCAAATCTTGTTTCATTCATTTTTTTAACTCCTCATTATCGTTATGAAATGATCATAAGTACTTGCACACATGATCACTTAAAATCGCAAACATTTACTCCATCATATTATTATAATAAAATTCCAGGTAAATAACCAGTTATACTTGTTATTCCTTCTTATCCTTTTATTAAAGATAAACCCATTTCTCCTTTTTGCATACAATGAAAGTAAAATCCCCTTTTGAGAGGAGGAGATGTGATGTATCCAGGAATGGGACCAAATCGAGGGCAGAGACCAGGCTTCCCACCACCACACCAAACACCACAAATGATGCAAAACTTATCAGGTAGGCCACCATTTCCACCCGGTATGACTCCATACGGACCAACACAACCAAGAAATAATGGTGGCATGAGAAATAACGGATCTTCAAGAAGTGGAGGTCTATTATCCAAAATTCTTGGTGGTAGAGGTGGTTCCGGTGCGCAGGCAGCCGTTAACACTGCTACTAATGCTGCCACAGAATCTAGAGCCGCTGGTGGAGCAGGCATTCTCCAAACGCTAACAAACCCAACAAATATCAGCGGTTTTTTAACAAATACACAAAAATTCTTAAATACTGCAGGGCAAATCGGTCCAATGGTTCAACAGTACGGTCCAATGGTTAAAAATATCCCTTCAATGTGGAAGCTTTATCGCGGTCTTAAGAATATGAGTTCAACAACGGAAGAAAAAGAAGAAGAAAATGAATCTAGCTCACCATCTCCGATAAAGGATAGTCATCCTACTATGTCAGTAACGAAAACTAAAAAAGAGACATCAGTCACTATGAAGTCTTTAGAAGACCAGCCAACTCAACAACCCCCTAAAAAAGCTGGTGGTCAGTCTGTACCGAAACTGTATGTTTAATCATGTGCTTAGCGCTCGCCATTTTGGCGAGTTTTTATTTTATTTAAATCGCTCATTTCCTTCATTAAGTGAATTAAAAAAATTGTTATAGTCATCTCTTAAGTACCAATATGCAAAGTGTATCTATCCTATCACCTTCATTGTCTTATTTTCATTCGTCCTTACGGAACAATAGAATTGAGCTTAAATCACCGTGGATTTCTTTTATAAATTCTCCTTTTTGTGTTATTGCTTTATGTCTTATATAATAGATTAGAAGAGATGAGTAATTTCATTCATCCAATGTTTTATTTAAAATTATATAACACAAAATATATGTTTCAGATATAGGGAGGATATTCAATGAACGTCATCAAAATATCACCAAGGGGCTACTGCTATGGTGTAGTAGACGCAATGGTGATTGCTAAAAACGCATCACTCGATAAAACCTTACCGAGGCCAATTTATATCCTTGGCATGATTGTCCATAACAAACACGTGACTGATGCATTTGAAGAAGAAGGCATTATTACTTTAGATGGGAAAAACCGTGACGATATTTTAGACCAAGTCCAAAGCGGTACGGTTATCTTCACAGCACATGGTGTATCACCTAAAATTCGAGAAAGAGCTAAAGAAAAAGGGTTAGTAACTTTAGATGCTACCTGCCCGGATGTGAGTAGCACGCATGATTTAATTCGTCAGAAGAAAGACGAAAATTATCAAATTATATATATTGGTAAAAAGGGACATCCTGAACCTGAAGGAGCGGTTGGGGTTGCACCTGAGATCGTTCACTTAGTTGAAACGATTGACGATGTTCAAGCGTTAACACTAACAAATGAAAAAATTCTTGTTACAAATCAAACAACCATGAGCCAGTGGGATGTCGGCGATATCATGGAAGAAATCAAAGAGAAATATCCTCAAGCTGAATTTCATAAAGAAATTTGTCTTGCTACTCAAGTACGTCAAGAAGCGGTTGCAGAGCAAGCAGGGGCTGCAGATGTCCTTATCGTTGTTGGGGATCCGAAAAGTAATAACTCGAACAGGCTTGCTCAAGTTTCCGAAGAAATTGCTGGCACAAAAGCCTACCGTATTGGCGATATTTCCGAGCTTAATTTAGATTGGATTAAGGATGCTCAAACGGTTGCAGTAACGGCCGGTGCCTCTACACCAACACCAATTACAAAAGAAGTGATTTCTTTTATTGAACAGTATGATCCAAAAGAAGAATCAACTTGGCTTACAGAAAAGAAAGTACCATTATCTAAAATTCTTCCAAAAATAAAAAAGCCAAAAGTTGTACAAAAGTAAGCAAAAAGCCATCTCCAAATGGAGATGGCTTTTTCTATCTTCAATTATACAAATGTAAAGGGATCCGTATGTACTTTAGAAGCAATAAACTCCACCTCTAACCCTTTTTCAGCACATTTTTTCTTCATATATTCTGCAACACCTGATTTCATCACTTTTTCGACATTATGACCAGGGTCAATAATATTTAAACCAGCTTGCATCGCATCATGCGCAACATGATAATACATATCTCCCGTAACGTAAACGTCTGCACCTTTCATCTTCGCTTTTGCATAATATTTATTGCCATCTCCACCAAGAACGGCTACTTTTTTCACAACTGATTGTAAATCTCCTACCACACGCACGCTAGGCACATCCAACACCGCCTTCACATGCTCTGCAAACTGTGCTAAGGTCATTTCCTTAATTTCACCTAATCTACCGAGTCCGAGAACTTCTCCTTGATTAGCTAATGGATAAAGATCATAGGCCACCTCTTCATATGGATGAGCCGCAAGCATTGCTTTGATAACTTTCTTCTCTAAATTAGATGGGAATATTACTTCAATTTTATTTTCTTTCACCTTTTCAAGTGTACCCGGTTGGCCAATATGAGGATTTGCTCCCTTACTTGGTAAAAATTGTCCATTCCCTTCACTTGAAAAACTACAATGACTATAATCACCTAATGCACCTGCACCAGCATTACCTAAAGCTTGCTTGACTGCTTCCTCGTTCTCTACAGGTACATAAACAGCAAGTTTCATTAAGGGTATTTCATATGTTGGTACAAGGACTTCTGTATTTTTCATCTGAAGTGCAGTTGCTAATAAATCATTTACACCACCATTAGCAACATCCAAATTCGTATGAGCTGCATAAACGGCTATATCATGCTTAATTAATTTTGTATAGATTCTTCCTGCAGGTGTATCACTGTCTAATTTCTTTAAAGGACGGAAAATCGGTGGATGGTGTGCAATAATTAAGTTAACACCTTGGTCAATTGCTTCATCAACCACTTCCTCTAACACATCAAGTGCAACCATTACTTTGCTTACTTTTTGGTTCAAGCTACCGATTTGTAACCCAATAGGATCTCCTTCCATTGCGTAGGCTTTTGGTGAAAACTGTTCAAATAATTGAATGATTTCATGTCCATTTGCTTTCTTCAAGATAATACCCCTCCAACAATAGCTATTTTCTTCTGTAAAGCAACTATTTTTTCATTATTTTCATTTGATGATTTTGCTGCTTGGATTTGACTAATTATTCTCTCCCAATTCTTTCGTTCATGTTTCCATTTTTTAATAAAAACTGCCGATTTTTCAAGTAATAAATACGGTCCTAACAAAAGACCTTCTTCTAAATCGTCGTATCCTCGATTGATATCGCCTTTCTCAGCGATTAAGATCTCATAAATTTTTTCATCTTCTTCGATTATTTCTTCATTTATTAACGCCCATCCGTTTTCACGCAGCCAAAGTCTGATAGAGATGCTACTAATATTAGGTTGGAGAATTAATCGTTTTACTCCACCTAAGCGATCTGAACCTTCTTCCAAAATGGACGCAATCAATGTTCCGCCCATACCGGCAATTGTTATTACATCTACTTCATCGTCCGTTAAAACAGAAAGTCCATTTCCTTTTCTCACGGAGATTTTGTCTTCTAATTTATCTGCTTTTACTTGTGCTAACGCTGATTGAAACGGTCCTTCCACAACCTCACCAGCAATCGCTTCTTTTGCAATCCCTTGTTTAACAGCATAACAAGGTAGGTAAGCATGATCTGAGCCAATATCGGCTATTTTCGAACCTTTTGGTATATATTGAGCAACTGTTCTTAATCGATTAGATAATTGATTTGTGTTCATTCGTTTTTCCACCACTTCTATGTATTAAGTTCTGATTATAGTATAAAAAAAGTCCCTTGCATATGCAAAGGACTTACTCGTTTATTCCAATGTCATTAACCATTCAGCCATTTCTTGCTCTTTACCAGAGACAAGTCCCCCTGGCATTGCACCTTTACCATTTGTTAATACATCAACGATTTCTTCTTCTGAAAGTCTCTCGCCAACACCCGTTAGTGCGGGTCCTACACCACCTTGATATTGGTCACCATGACAGCCAATACAAGATTGTTGATAAATTTCCTCCGGTGACGCTGCTACCTCTTCTGTTGCTTCCTCGTCCCCTTCACTTGTCAGTTCTTTGTGATCACCTAATCCTTTAAATGAAACAAGGAACATTGCGCCAATCCCAAGGATAGCAATAAGAGCGAACGGTATTAACGGATTACGATTCAATGTTTAAACCTCCCTTATGTAAGAACTTCACAATATAAGTAAGTATATACAAACAATCTCTATTTTACTGTAAAAAACGCTATTGGAAAAGCCCTAAAACGAATTTGTTATCAGCAATTCAAAATTATTTTAATAAACTGGCAAAAAAGTTTACTTCCTATCATTTATTTTTTTACCATTTTACCCCTTTTCATTCCTTAAAAATATTTTATGTATAACATGTATTGTTTAAAAGAAAAACTATCTAAAAAATAGTTTTGGGTAATTTTATACACGTAAAGTCTCTAAAGATTCACCCTCTCTAACCATTCTTAGATAGCATTTTCCTTTAATGCAAAAAATATACTCCTATTAACAACCAATCTGTCTGGCAATCACCATACGTTGTATTTCTGAAGTTCCTTCTCCAATTTCTGTTAACTTACCATCACGCATATATCTTTCTACATGATATTCTTTCATATAGCCATAACCACCATGAATTTGAACGGCCTGATCAGCGATTTCCATACAAATCTCAGATGCATATAACTTACACATTGCCGCTTCTTTGGAAAACGGTTTTCCTTGATCTTTTAACCAAGCTGCTTTATAAACCATATTTCTCGCCAATTCAATTTTCATCGCCATATCAGCTAGTTTGAATTGTATAGCTTGAAAATGAGATAACTTTCTACTAAATTGTTCACGTTCTTTAGCATACTTTAGCGCCTTCTCATATGCTGCTTGGGCAATGCCCACTGCCATGGCACCAATGCCAATTCTTCCTCCGTCAAGAGTGATTAAAAAT
Source organism: Cytobacillus sp. OWB-43 (assembly GCF_034651445.1). Lineage (NCBI taxonomy): Bacteria > Bacillati > Bacillota > Bacilli > Caryophanales > Bacillaceae > Cytobacillus > Cytobacillus sp. OWB-43. Next base: position 1,722,640 of record NZ_JAYEFF010000001.1, read on the forward strand.
TGCTTAAATCCATCACCCTTTTTACCGAGCAAGTGCTCAGTCGGTACGCGCACGTCTTCTAATATCAATTCAGTCGTATTAGATGCATTAAGTCCCATCTTCTCATAATTATCCAATACAGTGAAACCGTTGGCATCGGTAGGAACAATAATCGCACTAATTTCTTTATCCGTACCATTCATACTAGTGATAGCTGTTAAGGCTAAATGTTTTGCATAACTCGCATTCGTGATATAGCACTTATTCCCATTGATGATATATTCCCCGTTCTCTTCTACTGCTGTTGTTCTTGTCCCACCAGCATCGGAGCCAGCATTCGGTTCAGTTAAACCAAATGCACCAAGACTCTCACCGGTACAAATAGGTGTTAAATACTTATGTTTTTGTTCTTCGGTACCAAATAATGACAGAGGTGCGCCACCCAAAGATATGTGGGCCGAATACGTTATACCTGTTGAGGCGCATGCTTTACTTAATTCTTCAGTTACGATTGCAAAACTAATTGTATCGGCTCCACCACCGCCATATTCTTCCGAAAAGGGTAAGCCCATCATACCCAGGTCTGATAATTTCTTGAACACTTCCAATGGAAATTCTTTCGTTCGGTCTCTTTCCAATGCACCAGGTTCCACTTCTTCCATTGCAAACTCTTTAATCGTTTTAAAAATCATCTTTTGTTCAGATGTAAGGTCAAAATTCATATAAATCCTCCTTCTTATGACTTTTGAATACGCTTTCAATTCCTATTATATAATCACCTCTCTAATATTCTCAAGATTTAAAAAATTTAAAATTGTACATAGTTATGTTTCAATAATGATTTAAACATTAGAACTAAATAAAACCGCTTTATGACTCTCATGTTTTGTTTCTCAATATAGTAATAATTATCTAAATAATAAATAATTTAAGAATTTTTTACAAAAAGTAATTTGCAATATAATTAACTATTCAGTAAAATAAATTGTAAATATAAGTATGGATATTACCGTACATTTGTTTATTTATTAATATATGGTATCATATACAAATAAAGGAATTATCCACACCACTAGAAGTGAATACTGCACTAAAAAAAGATAGCTTACCCATTTAGAGTAAACTATCCTGAATTGAATTCTATTCTAAAAAGTCTTTCAGTCTTTTACTTCTGCTAGGATGTCTTAATTTTCGAAGGGCTTTCGCTTCAATTTGACGAATCCTTTCTCTCGTGACGCCAAAGACCTTTCCAACCTCTTCTAGCGTCCTTGTTCTTCCATCATCTAGTCCAAAGCGAAGACGAAGTACATTTTCTTCACGGTCTGTTAAAGTGTCGAGTACATCTTCTAACTGCTCTTTTAACAGCTCGTAGGCAGCATGCTCAGATGGAGAAGTAGCGTCTTGGTCTTCTATGAAATCTCCAAGATGAGAATCATCCTCTTCACCAATCGGTGTTTCTAATGAGACTGGCTCTTGAGCAATTTTTAAAATTTCTCGTACTTTATCTGGTGTTAGATCCATGTCTTCAGCAATTTCTTCTGGAGAAGGTTCACGGCCCAAGTCTTGTAGCAATTGGCGCTGAACACGAATTAACTTATTAATTGTTTCAACCATGTGAACCGGAATTCGAATGGTTCTTGCTTGGTCAGCTATTGCTCTTGTAATTGCTTGACGTATCCACCATGTTGCATAAGTACTAAATTTAAAACCTTTACGATAGTCAAATTTCTCTACTGCTTTTATAAGACCCATATTCCCTTCCTGGATCAAATCTAAAAACAGCATGCCACGACCGACATATCGCTTGGCAATACTTACAACGAGACGTAGGTTAGCCTCCGCTAAACGACGCTTCGCTTCTTCGTCGCCTTGCTCAATTTTATTTGCAAGTGAAATCTCTTCTTCTGCTGTTAGTAGGTCGACACGACCAATTTCCTTTAAATACATTCTTACAGGGTCGTTAATTTTTACTCCAGGAGGTACGCTTAAATCATTTAAATCAAATTCCTCTTCATTTTTTGCTAATTCTTGCGCATTGGGATCTGCATCGTCATCATTATCACCAACTAGTTCCACACCTTGATCACCAAGGAATTCATAGAACTCATCCATTTGATGAGAATCCAACTCATAATGAGACAATCTTTCTGCTATATCATCATAGGCGAGAACACCTGTCTTCTTTCCTGTTTCTAAAATCTGCTCTTTTGCTTGTTCTAGGGTCAATTCTGTTTCAACCTCTTTCGAACGGGCCGATTTTTCAGCCATTTGTCCCCCTCCTTCCAAAAAATCACAAACCTCTGGGACAGCATAACACTTAAATGGTTATTATGGTAATCATTTGCTTTTGCTTATGCAGTCTATAATATAATTAACACGATGAGAGATTATCACTTTTCTAATGATTTTCTTAATTGTAGAATCTCCATCGCAATTAATGCCGCTTTGGCATAGTCCTTTTGACGTTCTGCTTCTTTTTCATCATGAATTTTTTCTTTTATTTTAATCATCTTTTGATGATTTAACACATGCTTAATATAATCAGATAATTCCTTTTCAGTAAAATCTTCATTGACAGGCATCATCACAATATCTGCTACAATATGCCGCAACTCTTTGTCTTTTATAAATTGCATAAAGTTACTTGTATCAGGCACATGACCACTTTCATAATATGCAAGAAGATAAGTATAAATCGCTTGGTGCTCATCCACATTAAATTCATTGCCACTTAACATTTCCTGAACCTTCAATGTAATATCGTGATTATTCATCATATGAGCCAACAACATACGCTCGGCATTTTGAAAAGCTGGCCGTAATACATTATTTGACTTTTGTTGTAATAAAAACGGTTCTTGTGGTAATGACTGTGGCTGATTTTTTGTATTTTTTTGCATTGAATAAAATATTTGTTTTTGTTGCTGTTGTAGGGCATCTAATGAAAGCGAAAATTCGCTAGCCATTTGTCTTAAATAATGATCTCTTTCTACTGCTTTCGTTAGACGACTGATTTCTGTTAGTACTTCTTCTATATAACGAAGCCGTTCTCCTTCATCATTCAACCTTTTTCCTAGTCTTAAATATCTCATTTTAAAGGACATATAAGTAAGACTAGCCTCAATAACCTCATTTTTAAACTTTTCTGCGCCATATTCCTTTATATAATCATCAGGGTCAAGCTCTTCCGGAAGCCAAGCAATTCGCACATTACAACCGACTGATTGAAGCATATCTAAGGCACGATTGGCTGCTTGAATTCCTGCTGTATCCCCATCATAGCAGATCGTCACATGGTCAGTACTTTTTCGAATTAATTGTACATGTTCATCTGTAAGCGAAGTACCCATCGTAGCAATTCCATTAATGACGCCAGCCGCATCAGCAGCAATGACATCAGCAAATCCCTCAAAGAGAACAGCTCTTTGCTCTTTTTTAATGTGCTTCTTTGCTCGATTAAAATTAAAGACCGTTTTGCTCTTATTGAAAATGGCCGTTTCAGGACTATTTAAATATTTTGGGTCTTCTTCCCCCAATGATCTTCCTGAAAAAGCAATAATATTCCCTTTTTCATTATGGATAGGAAACATGATACGATGGCGAAATCGATCAAAAAAGTTACCATCTCTCTCTCTTTTGATTAATAAACCTGCTCTTTCCATGAGATCCAAGGGAAATTTTCTTTTCTGCAAAAATTTACAGACAAAGTCCCATGAATTTAGTGAATAGCCAATTTTATACTTCTCAATTGACTCCATTGTAAATCCACGTTTTAAAAGGTATTCTAACGCTTCTTGACCATCCTTTGTGTTTACTAGTAAATGGTGGTAGAATTTACATAATAATTCATGCGCATCATACATTTGTTGCAATTCAGGTGACTGTTTCACGTTTTTGTCATGTGAAGAAACGTCAATATCAAGAGGGATATTTGCTTTCTCTGCTAAGTTGACAACAGCTTCTTGAAAAGAAAAACCTTCTAAATCCATTAAGAATGAAAAAGCGTTTCCTCCTGCATGACAACCAAAGCAATGATAAATTTGCTTATCAGGAGATACGGAAAATGATGGTGTATTCTCTCCATGAAAAGGGCAAAGTCCAAAATAATTTCGGCCTTGCTTCGTTAAATTCACATAATCTCCAATAACATCAACAATATCAACTGAATTTCGAATTTGATCAATCTTTTCTTCAGGAATACGTTCTGCCATAACGACAACTCCCCACTACATAAAGAAGTATTCTAGAAAAAAAGCTAAAATCCTTCAATTTTCGACAATATTTTTGTCAGTTCTTTCTTAAATCGCTGTCGGTCTTCTTCCTTGAACGGTTTTGGTCCTTTTCCATAAACACCTTGACGCCGTGCTTTCGCCGATAGGTATCGCATATCTAATGCTGTATGAATATGACCTTCCTCATATACATTACCCCTTGGCGATAAAACATGAACACCATTTAACAGGAGTGTAGAAGCAAGACCTATATCCTGGGTAATTACCACATCTCCTCGTTTGGAGTAATTTTGGATATATAAGTCGACAGCTTCTTTACTGGAATCCACGAATGTCCACTCATCTGAGCGATACTCTGTTTTCATATGTGCATAGGATGCAATGAACTTGTAAGCAACCGAATGAATATTGGCCAATTCGACAATTTCCTGCTTAACCGGACAGGCATCCGCATCCACTAAGATGGTTGGTTCGTCTGATGTTCTTATAATTCTACATCACTCCAGTATTTCCTCCTTATAAAGAAATTTCTTTATAATGGAAGGATTGTCGAATTTTTTTTATATAATTCCCTTGACTTCTCCCAATAAATAGTTTATTCGTTAAAAGTCAAGTCTAAACCTATTTTATCATTTTTTATCACGATTTTTTATTATAATATATAAAATAGATAATTTCCAGACATATGTTTTATATAGAATGTTTCTACTAGCGCTAGCCTATTTATTCAGCAAAATGGCAATGGCATACATTTTAATCTGGAATGTACAAAGAAAAGGCACATAATCAATTACATTATGTGCTAATCCTTTAAAAGATTTTTACGATAATGATCTAGTACAAGATTTGCTGTTTCTTCAACCGCTTTGTTTGTTACATCAATCACTGAACAACCTATCTGATTTACAATGCGATCAAAATATGAAATCTCATCTTTAATTCTTTCTATATTTGCATAACTTGCGCTATCACTAAGTCCTAAAGAAATAAGCCTTTCTCTTCTAATATGATTTAATTTTTCCGGGCTAATCTTCAAACCAAAACACTTCTCTTTTGGTACGAGGAATAACTCTTCAGGAGGGTCGACTTCTGGTACAAGCGGCACGTTCGCCACTTTTAACCTTTTATGAGCTAAATATTGTGATAATGGTGTTTTCGATGTCCGAGAGACCCCTATTAAAACGATATCAGCCTTTAAAATCCCCCTAGGATCTCTACCATCATCATATTTAACGGCAAATTCAATTGCTTCTATCTTCTTGAAGTAATCATCATCTAATTTCCTCACTACACCCGGTTCATACAATGGTTCATTTCCATAATTATTTTGAATTTGATCCATTATCGGCCCGATAATATCGTAGGCGAAGATATTTTCTTTTTTAGCTGTTTCAAGCATATAATTACGTATATGTGGCTTCACTAACGTATATGCTATGAATCCTTTGTCGAGTTTAGCTAAAGCGACCACTTCATCGATATGAGCTTGTTCCTCGACGTATGGAAAACGTTTAATTCTTACATCCCCATTATTGAACTGACTTGCAGCCGCCTTTATGACAAGCTCAGCCGTTTCACCAACAGAATCAGAAACTACATAAATAATTGGCATATTACCCATACTAGCATAATCAACTCCTTATTTGAGCTTTACTTATTCACCCGCTAGTGCAACAAATGCTTTTGTTAAATTAGTTTTTGTTATTCTTCCAATAACCTCAAAGCCTTTATCAGCTTCCTTCACAACGGGCATACCATCAATTTGCTTATCAATGAGTTGTTGCGCTACATCAATAAGTAAGTCTTCTTTCTTACACATTGTGATATTTGGCATCCTCGTCATAATGATATTTACTGGTAGTGCGCCGAGCTCTTGCTTTCCGATACTGGCTCTTAACAAATCTTTTCTAGATAATACACCTACAAGTAAAGAGTCCTTGTCAACTACAAATAATGTGCCAACATCCTCTAAAAACATTGTGACAATGGCATCATAAACTGAAGTATTTTCACTAATAACAACTGGAATTGATTGATAATCCTTCACAAATAACTTTTTCATATTCTCAGTTAAAAGTTGAGCACCCGTTTTTCCTGTATAGAAATATCCTACTCTTGGTCTTGCGTCTAAATAGCCAGCCATTGTTAAAATAGCTAAATCCGGACGAAGCGTAGCTCTTGTTAAATGTAATTGATCAGCGATATGTTCCCCTGTAATTGGACCATTATCTTTCACTATTTCTAATATTTTTTCCTGCCGTTTATTGAGTTCCATTGATCTCACCACCTTGAGTTGGAGCGTCTTCTAAGTAAACCTATGCATATGTAGACGTTTCCCCAAATAAGCAAATTATGAACGAGCAATAAGGTTATACTTTTATATAATTATTATATACTATTTCTCAGAAATGAAAAGAATTTGCTTGTTGAAGTAAATGAGAAAGGGTGGAAAGAACCATATGGCAGCATTTAACGGTTCTTTCCATTTAAATCATTTCACAAGTATATGATTCATTTGTGCAAACGATTGTATCATCGTTGCTAAATGGGCCATAAAGCTTAAACGATTCGCTTTCACTTTTGGATCTTCAGCCATTACCATTGTATGTTCAAAATACATATCAATTTCTGGTTTTAATGATATAAGATAGTTAAAATAAACCTCTGCATTCGTTGTTTCATCAAGGTTATTTCTTACTTCAATGTATTTATTATATAGCTTATGCTCATCTTCATTCTCAAATAGCTCTATTTGAACATCTTCCATACTTTCTGCTTTTTGAGCGATATTCAATACCCTACTTAATGCTTCTATTTCACCCTTGAAACTGTCATTATCCTTGTTTGAATGAAGAACTTTTGCCCTTTCAATAATCGCTGGGACCGATGTTAATGCACTGCCTAACACAGCATCAATTAAATCATAGCGAATGGCTTTTTCTTGTAATATATACTTTATTCTTAAGCGGAAAAAGGCTATTAACTCTTCTTTTATTTTCTCATTCTCTTGCTTATTAATGCCAGCATTTTCTGTAAGGTGGATAGCTTGATTAATTAACTCCTCAAACGAAATCTCCCAATTCATATTCAACAATGTTTGAACGATTCCAGTCGCTTGTCTTCTTAGCGCATACGGGTCTTGTGAACCACTTGGAATAATCCCGATTGCAAAACAAGAAACAATCGTATCTAATTTTTCTGCAATAGATAAAATCGCTCCAGGGACAGATTTTGCAGTAGAATCATGTGCGTTTCTTGGCATATAATGTTCATTAATAGCCTGAGCTACTACAGCATCTTCTCCTTTTTGCAAGGCATATTTCTCACCCATGAACCCTTGAAGTTCTGGAAATTCATAAACCATTTGTGTCACAAGGTCAAACTTACAAATTTCTGCAGCCCTGTCTGCTACTTTTTTATCCTCTGATGAAAGTGATAATAATTGAGCGATATGATTCGTTAATGCTCGTACACGTCCTACTTTCTCAGACATCGTTCCAATTTCTTCATGATAAACGATTTTTTCTAATTTTTTCAAAGAAGTTTCAATGGATGTTTTTTGGTCTTCATTATAGAAAAATGCTGCATCTGATAATCTTGCTCGTAGCACTTTTTCATTTCCTCGAGCGACATTATCCAAATGTTCGTGGCCACCATTTCTCACTGTTATAAATTGAGGTAATAAGTCTCCACTTTTCGATTTAACAGGAAAATAACGCTGATGTTCTTTCATCGAAGTCACAAGCACTTCCTCTGGTAATGATAAATACTCCTCTTCAAAACTGCCGAATAAAGCAGTAGGATACTCTACTAAGTTATTTACTTCTTCAAGTAAGTCTTCATCAATTGGGACGAGCCAATTTTGTTCTTCTTCTAATTTATCGATTTGCTTACGAATGGCTTCTTTTCTTTCCACAGCATCTACAATCACATATTCTGCAAGCAGAGCTTTTTCGTATGATTTAGGATTCGTAATAACATCTTTTCCTAAAAAACGATGCCCTCTAGATGTATTACCTGTTTGTACATCTGTTATTTCAAAAGGAACCACCTTTTCACCGAACATTGCCACTAACCATTTAATTGGTCTAATGAAGCGCATTTCTTTGTCTGCCCATTTCATATTCTTTGGGAAATGCATAGAAAGAATGAGCTCTTTTAATTCAGGAAGTAATTTCAGCGTTTCTTGTCCTTTAGTAAAGGTTTTAACATGTGCATATTCCACACCTTTAATTTCTTTAAAGAAAATATCATCAGGCGTCGCTCCTTGACCTCTACTAAAGCCAATCGCTGCTTTTGTCCACTCACCTTGGTCATTCAGTGCAATTTTTTTTGCCGGGCCTTTTGCTTCTTCATGGACATCTTCCTGTGCTTCCTCAACATCTTCTACAAGTACAGCTAATCTTCTAGGCGTAGAGTATGCTTTCATCCCTGAAAATTGAATACCTTTTTCTACTAACCAAGCCTTTACTTTATCCGATAATTGGTTCATGCTATCTGTTACAAAACGGGCTGGCATTTCTTCTAAGCCAATTTCTAATAGGAGATCTTGTTTACTCATGGTCTTCCCCCTCCTTTTCTTGTATCATCGGAAATCCTAATTTCTCACGTTCTTCATAAAAGGTTTTAGCAATTTTTCGAGCAAGTGTACGACATCGACCAATATAGCCCGTTCTCTCAGTGACAGAAATCGCTCCTCTTGCATCTAATAAGTTGAATGTGTGCGAACACTTAAGAACATAATCATATGCAGGATGAACGAGTCCTACCTCCATTTGGCGATGAGCTTCTTTTTCATAAATATTAAAGAGATTAAATAACATATCTACATCTGAAGTTTCGAATGTATACTTTGAATGCTCATATTCGGGTTGCCCAAAAATATCTCTGACAGTAAAACCTTCTGTCCATTCTAATTCAAATACATTTTCCTTATCTTGAATATAAGAGGCAAGCCTTTCAATACCATATGTAATCTCAACAGAAACAGGCTTACACTCTAATCCTCCGACTTGTTGGAAGTAAGTAAATTGCGTAATTTCCATACCATCAAGCCATACTTCCCAACCGAGTCCAGCACAGCCTAAAGACGGGTTTTCCCAATTATCTTCAACAAAGCGGATATCATGCTTTAACGGATCAATACCTAATGCTTCTAAAGAAGCTAAATAAAGCTCTTGGATATTATCTGGTGAAGGCTTCATTATTACTTGGAATTGATGATGCTGATAGAGACGGTTTGGATTTTCACCATATCTGCCGTCTGCTGGTCTTCTAGAAGGCTCTACATAAGCTACATTCCACGGTTCAGGTCCAATCGCTCTTAAAAATGTATACGGGCTCATTGTACCCGCACCTTTTTCAGTATCATAAGCTTGCATCAAGATACATCCTTGATCTGACCAATGCTTTTGCAACGTTAAAATCATATTTTGAATATTCATAAGCCACCTCTTTCTTTCCTTTTCAGTCACCAAAGACCGGTATCTACATTAGATAAACACTTGCTTTTCGACAAGTATTTTTTCTTTTAAAAGCATAAAAAACTCTCGTCTCTATGCCTTTAATTAAGACATAGGGACGAGAGTTAACCCGCGGTTCCACCCTATTTGCTACTTACTTTTACGTAGCCTCTTTTACTTCACCTGTTGCTCCAGAGCGCCCTTCGTTCACTTTCTATTCCCTAGCTCACACTCTCCTAGAGTCGCTTGTATAGAGGGAGTGAAGTACTTTTCTCCTTCATTGCTAAACATAGCTATAATTTAATGAAATAATAGCTGAATTTCTTTCGAAAGTCAATAGCTTACTTTTACTTATTATTGCATGAAACCCTTCATATTGTTCATTTGATTTAAAAACCTTTTTGTTTTTAATTGCAAGCCTGCATACTCATCATAGTATGTTTCTATTACCTTTTTCAATTCAAGTTTGGTTTGTTCTTTTACAGATATATTCCCAAGCCTTGACAAGTCCATGTAATAAAAAATGCGAAGTAATCTAACGGTAGCAGGAGAAAGCTTTAAATGATAGGGATCTTTATCCAAACAATGATGACAAATGAAGCCATTTTGGCTAATAGAAAAAGCAAATGTTCCTTCCGTTCGTTGACAGACGGCACAATGATTAAGCTCAGGATATAAGCCAAATAAGCCGAGCATTTTCATTTCGAAAATATGTGTTAGAATCTCAGCATCATATCCTTCATCAATTGCTTGTATGCATCTAAATACAAGTTCGAAAAGATAAGGATTAGGCTTCTTCTCTTCCGTTCCTTTATCCAGTAAGTCTACTATGTAACTTACATAAGCTGTAAGGAAAATATCTTCTTTTATGCTCCGCATCGAAAGTGAAATTTCACCTTGTTGAAGGGTCCCAAGCCCTCTGCTTCTTTGTATTAAGTAAGTGCCATAAGTAAAAGGCTGGGTGACAGCAGCAAGCCGACTATTTGGCTTTTTTGCGCCGCGTGCCATCACACCAACCTTTCCCCACTCTCTTGTAAAGAGTGTGACAATTTTATTTGTTTCGCCATAATTGACTGTTCTAATGACAATGCCTTCACATTTTTCAAGCATCGATGTCACCATCCTTATACGATGACAACCTATGAAATCGGAAAATCAAATTCTGCTAGTTCTTCATCTTGTTCTACGGGTATATCATGGTAATCTTTTTCAATTTCTTTAAAAAGAAGATATGTGTCAATATTACCTGTTTGGGAAAACACTTTCCAGGTAAAATCTTTCATAGATAACCCCACCTTTATTGTGTTTTTACTAGCAATTAAATCTATACTCTTATCATAGCCTGTCTTCTGAAAATCATAAGACGAAAAAATTGTTAATTAAATGGATGCATAATTCTTTGATTTCACCAATAACCTATGTTGACAGGTTTAATATTCATCTTCCCTAAATCCAAAGTCTCTTAACTGGGTCATTTTGTTACGCCAATCTTTTTGAACTTTCACCCATAATTCGAGGAAAACCTTACTTCCCATGAGATTTTCTATATCTACTCTTGCTCGTTGTCCGACCTCTTTGAGCATTTTCCCTTGTTTACCAATAACAATACCCTTTTGAGAATCTCTTTCTACAATAATCGTAGCCATGACATGAATGATATCCTTCTTTTCTTGCCGCTCAATCTTATCAATTACAACCGCTAATGAGTGAGGAATCTCTTCTCGGGTTAAATGTAAAGCCTTTTCTCGTATCAATTCGGAAATAATAAACCTCTCCGGATGATCTGTTACTTGATCAGCAGGATAGTATTGCGGCCCCTCTGGTAAATATTCCTTAAGCTGCTCTAGAAGGCGATCAACATTATTCCCTTCTAAAGCGGATATCGGCACAATTTCACAGAAGTTATATTTCTCTTTATAAGATTCAATGACAGACAATAGTGCATCTGGGTGAATTTTGTCAATTTTATTGATGACAAGAAAAACAGGTGTTTTGACTGATTGGAACTTTTCTATAATGAATTCTTCCCCTCTGCCAAACCCTTCTTCAGCATTCACCATAAATATAATGGCATCGACTTCTTTTAGCGTATTTTGTGCAACTTTCATCATAAAATCGCCTAATTTATGCTTAGGCTTATGAATTCCTGGTGTATCGATAAAAATATACTGTGCATCATTTGTTGTGAGCACACCTTGTACTTTGTTTCTTGTTGTTTGTGGTTTATCACTCATAATCGCAATTTTTTGTCCAATGACACGGTTAAGTAGTGTAGACTTTCCTACATTTGGTCTGCCGATAATGGAAATAAACCCTGATTGATGTCCTTGTTGATTATTCATGTAAATCCTCCGATGAAAAAGCTCCTGGTAATAGTTGCTCTACTGTTAATTGTTGTGTATCTCCGTTTAAGTTTGTTAGAACCACCGGCATCTCTTTTGAACATAATTCAGAGATTACCTGCCTGCACGCGCCACATGGTGATACTGGTCTGTCAGTATCTGCAACAACTGCTAACATTTTAAATTCTGTTACGCCATCAGAATATGCTTTAAAAAGCGCCGTTCTTTCAGCACAATTACACATACTATATGCGGCATTCTCTATATTACATCCGTGGAAAACTGTACCATCTACTGCCAAAAGTGCAGCACCAACTTTAAATTTTGAATACGGTACATATGCCCGGTCCCTTGCTATTTTCGCTTCTTCGATTAGTTTATCAATGTTCAATTGTTTCTTCCTTTCTGAAATGGCCGATTGCCTTCTTTTATTTTACACTATTTTTTTTGTAAAATCATGGGTTGTTGTCATTTTGTAATAAAATAATTGAATTTTCAGTAAATAAGCCCATTTAATAAATTTCTTATGCTTTGTCATTTTAGCTTAATCATGCTTACTATACAAACGGTTTTATCTTCATTTCACTGAAATCAAGAAAATGAAAATCTATTTTTCATGAATCAAACTAATTTTTATACTATCTTGTACTTATTTAAAACAAATAAAGCAAATGGTTTTAAAAAACAAAAAAAGCATATAACCGCAATTGCGGCTATACACTTAAAGGATCTTTGGTAAAAAAATAGAAAGGCCAATGATCACGGTTAAAACGGCATAAATAAGAACTGCTCCAGCTGCAATATCTTTTGCTTGCTTCGCCAAAGGATGCTGCTCTGTTGTCACAAGATCAACGACACGCTCTATAGCTGTATTCATTAACTCAAGTGCAATCATCCCAGCTATTGCAAAACTTATCAACAGCCATTCTGTTTTAGTCAATTCAAAAATAATACCGAAAAAAATGACTAGTACTGTCATCACAAAGTGGATTTTCAAGTTTCGTTCCGCTTTTAAAGCGGTAATGACCCCGATAAATGCAAAATAAAATGACGAGACTAATGATTGTTTTTTACGTGAATTTTTATCTCTGTAATCCGAATTCATCTAAAATTTCCTTTTGCCGAGTAAACATTATTTTCTCCTCCTCGGTTGTTTCATGGTCATATCCAAGTAAATGTAGGAAACCATGTACAGATAAAAATCCTAATTCTCTCATAAAACTATGTCCATACTCTTCTGCTTGTTCCACTGCTTTAGGAATAGAGATGATAATATCGCCTAACATGCGAGGCAACCCTTCTCCGATAAGAGGGATTTCCCCTTCCCCCATTTCTTCCATTGCAAATGAAATCACATCTGTAGCCTTGTCTTTATTTCTATATTCACGATTGATTTCTTGTATGCGCTCATTTTCAACAAACGTAATAGAAATCTCCGTATCTTCTTCAACCACTTCTTTTACAGCTGCAAATTGTAGAAGGTTTTCAATCTCTCTTGTTTGCGTCTCTGTAAGTCCTTCTGTTTCATCAATAAAGTCAATGTGTAATGTCATGCTTGTGTCACCTTCTGATTCGTCATTTCTGGATATTCAATTCGTGAATGGAAAATACCATTCAATGTTTCATTAAATGATTTTGCTACAACCTCTAACTCTTTTAATGTTAAATCACATTCGTTTAACTGCCCATCTTGCAGTCGGTCAGCAATGATTTTACGAATAAGACCATCAATTTGTTCTGGAGTAGGATGAGACATAGAGCGCACAGCTGCCTCAACGCTATCAGCTATACCGATCACAGCCGATTCCTTTGTTTGTGCCTTTGGACCAGGATAGCGAAAATCCTCCTCTTTCACTTCAACTCCACTTTCTTTTGCTTTGTAGTAAAAGAATTTAAGTAAAGTCGTGCCATGATGTTGTTCAGCAATGTCAATAATTTCTTTTGGCATTTTATGCTTTCTTAACAAATCAGCACCATCTTGCGCATGTGCAATAATAATATTTTTACTCGTCAATGGTGGCAGCTTATCATGTGGGTTGTCTATGTTTATTTGGTTTTCGATAAAGAATTGTGGCCTTTTTGTCTTCCCTATGTCGTGATAATAGCAACCAACTCTCGCTAGAAGTCCATTGGCACCAATAGCTTCACAGGCAGAGTCTGACAGATTAGCAACCATTACACTATGGTGATATGTTCCAGGCGCCTCTGTTAAAATCTTTCTTAAGAGCGGATGATTAGGGCTCGATAGCTCTATTAGCTTCATTGCAGAAAGAATACCGAAGCCTGCCTCAAAAAATGGCAAGAACCCGATTGTTAAAACAGCTGCGGAAATGGCTGATATAAATCCAGAAACCATATAAAAACTGTACTCTACAAGATCCACTTGACCATTTCTTAGCAATAGCAGTGCTAAAATCACTAGAATATTTACAACGGAAACAAGTAAGCCAGCTTGTAAAATTTTTGATCGTTGGTTTTGTTTACTTAAAAATAATACGCCCGCTATTCCACTGCAAGTTATATAAATGGCAGCAGTCACATGAAAACTTCCAGTAATAGACCCATTAAAGATAAGGGAGCCACAAATAGCAATAATTACTGAATAATAAAGGGCAAGTTTTTCACTAATAAGTATTTTAATCAACATCGAACCCATTGCAGCAGGAAATATATAGAGTATATCAGAATACTCAAATGCCTGTATATAGCTAATCCCCTTCATTAGTAGTAAGGAAATGATGAAAACAATACTATAGACTAATAAGAAATTTTGCTTTACTTCTTGTGGCTTATCAAGCTCATAAAAATAATAATATGTGGCTGCTAGAATGATGAGAACAACTAGCGCTAGTCCAATAAATGGTTGGATAGAATTCTCATTATCTAACATGCCTACTAGTTCAAGTTGACGATAGACTTCCCTACTTATGAGTTGATTTTGCTCAACAAGTATTTGTCCTTGTAATATTTTGACTGGTTCAACAGATTCAACAGCTGTTTGTCGTTTCTCTTGCGTTTCCTCCGGAGCGTAAAATTCATTCTGGTAAATAGCATACCTACCAAGCTCCACCATCGCAGTTTTTAAAGTATTGTTGAGTGATGTTAAGCTAATTTGATCTTGCACACGTTTTTTAGCATTCTCTACCCCATCAGCAGGGATCCTTTGTTGCATAACGTGATTAATCTCTGTAATTGTAACATCTTTTGCAATTGATAATTGATTAGGGCTGGCTTCTAATAACGTTCTCAATACGCTATCTGAGATTTCCTTCGTTACTTCTTCTGTTAATTGTGATTTTGTGCGCTCAAGTTTCTCATCAAGACTAACAAGCTTTGGTTTTTCATCCTTTTCACTTTCTTTCGCCTTTTCTGAAGCTTGCTCGTTTTCCTCCGCTGCTTCTTCATTTACTGCAGAAACGGTATCAAAAATTGATGTTATGAGATCCACTCGGTTTTGTGCAATTTCTTTTTTTACAACATAAACGTCCTCAACCTGGTTTTCAGCTTCTTTCTTTTTCTTTTCGGTACTTTCTTTGTCTTCAATCGTAACCGGCGAACGAATCGTTTGCTCTGCTACAGAAAAAAGACTTAATTCCAATTTCTCTGGCCGTACATTTGAAAACATTGTTGCGTACATAATGATTCCAAGTAGAACAAAGAGCAAAACCCTCACAAATGTCATTTTTAATAAATTTCTAATTTTATGTATGTAGTGATGGAGTTTATCCATTAACGAGACCTCCAATCCTAAGTATCTCTGAGAAATTCTTTTCTTCCTTAATTATGTAAAATCATAACAGTTTTTTTTCAAAATTACACTAATATTTTTAATTGATGACAATATGTAATCATCCTTATCTTACCCTATTCTTCCATATACTCCAAATAACAATCACTCCTAGCTCGAGAGATTGTCAGCAGAAATCAAGAAAGAGCGAGTATTATTCCTTTACATATTCACATACCCCACTTTTGGCTTAAGCATTTCACCTTACAAGTTCTTCCCATTTATGATTATTTTAATAAGATATGTATCATTAAAATAATCATAATGTCGGATCATTTATAGTTCACGATAAAAAAGAACAAACTCTGATCCAAAAAGCAGAATTTGTTCCTGATTGTGTTGCTAAAACAGCCATTTATTCAGCATTTTCTTCGTATGCTTGAATGATTTTTGCAACAAGCGGGTGTCTGACAACGTCACTTTGTTCTAAATGAATAAAACCAATTCCAGAAACACCATTTAATATTTGTTCACTTACCACGAGACCCGATCTAGCCCCACGAGGAAGGTCGATTTGGCTTTTGTCACCAGTAATAACCATTTTTGATCCAAAACCTAAACGTGTTAAGAACATTTTCATTTGCGCTTGTGTTGCGTTTTGCGCTTCATCTAAAATAACATAAGCATCATCTAACGTACGTCCCCTCATATAAGCAAGTGGGGCAATTTCAATTGTTCCTCTTTCAATTAACCTTTCTGTATGCTCTGCTCCAAGTATATCATGAAGCGCATCATACAAAGGACGTAAATACGGATCGACCTTTTCCTTTAAGTCACCTGGTAAAAACCCTAAACTCTCTCCTGCTTCTACAGCTGGACGAGTAAGAATAATTTTTTTCACTTGTCCATTCTTAAGGGCATTCACTGCCATTACAACAGCTAAGTAGGTTTTTCCCGTTCCTGCAGGACCAATACCAAAAACTAAATCTTTCTGTCTCATAGCCATAATATATTGGCGCTGACCTAAGGTTTTAACTCGAATCGATTTACCTTTTGCATTTTTCATTATTTCTTCTTCATAAAGTTCTTTGAAATATTCTAGTGTACCTTTCCTTGCCATCTCTAATGCGTAAATAATATCCCTACCACTAATTTGAATACCTTTTCTAATAACGTAAAGAAGTTGCTCAATTACGTCACCTGCAATGGCCACAGTTTCTTTCTCACCTGATACATAAACAGATTCGCCTCTTGTTACAATTGATACCGATAACTGTTGTTCAATTAGTTTAATATTTGTGTCACCATTACCTAAGAGGGCAATGGCTTCATTTGGGTTTTCAAATTGTACATTTAATGTCTTTAAATCTTCTGTCATTCTTTATCTCCTTGGATTATTGGTTGTTCCTCAGCAATATTCTCAATAATTTGGAAATGTATTGATAATTTAACTTTACCATTCTCTATCGTTTGGTGCAAAACATTTTCCCCTTTAATGGTAGCATCTTCATCTAGCTGCTTTTTAATTTTACTTCTAGCTAATTTCTTCGCTTCTACAATCGCCTCTTTTTCTGTATAAACTTGTGTCATCTCTTCTGCTTCTCTGTAGATGTTTTTTGTAACTGCAATCGGTAACTCCCATTTTAGAAATTTAACTTGCCGCTTGTCCTCTTCCTTTACATAGTGGTCAAAACCTATATTTCCAAAGCCCCAAAAAGGAATCTTTAATGATCCAAGCTCCAATATATTTTTCACTTTTTGATCACCAGTGTATACTTTGGACTTTTTCTCTAATGGATAAGCTACATTCGCTTTATACCACGTTTCCGCTAATACTTCCCCTTTGGCAGGCACTATCTTCTTTCTTTCATCATTTCCAATTAGGCCTGAAACTAATAATTGACCTGGTTTTACAAAGTCATTAATTTTCGCCTTTGCTTCTCCCTCTTCAATAAACATACCGATAATGGTTCCTTTTTTCTTTGCCACTAAATGCTGCGGACTTAATAACTCTGTTTTCTTTGGTTCATTTTTTTCTACCACTTGAAGATGATAGGTTGTCCCTTTCAACTCCACACCGACCCAAGTAATTTCATTCACATTTTCTGTTAAATACCGTTGTATACCTTCAGGTGTATCTATAAAGAATTGTAGCTTCCCTTTTTTTACACCAATTTTCTCTAACTCTTTTTCCATCTTATATTCTGTTGCTGGATTTGCTCCTTTAATTTCGATCCCCCATACCATGTTTGACAACAAAATAACTACAACTAAGAAAGCTATTGCCCCTAATAAGAATCCACTATTCCTTAGCATACGCTTTTTCATGAAGGGCAATCCTTTGCGGCCGACAAACTCAAATTTGCAGTCGGCACTTCTTGCATATTGTCTTAAAGTCGGTAAATCATCTAATTTCATTTGAAATGTAAGCACTTGGCTTCCATGGGCTTTAACATTCCAAATGGATACACCAGCTCTCGTTAAAGTATTTAAAAATCTTTCACTTCCTCTACCGCTTGTCCTAACTGTGACGATTCCTTTTAAAAAAAAGAGCCATTGATTTTTCATCTTATCCTCCTCATATTTGAGCAGGTGGAAATCGCTAACCTTGTAATAGAATAGCGACCCTTCCCACATCAAATTTACTCAGCTACAAAAAGAACTTGATCAATTGTTCCTTGCAATAAGATTTCTTCAGGCATAATTGTTTTAATAACAAAGTTATTCCCTTTAATGAGCAGTTGACCATGCTCTAATAACAACCTTACTTCTTTATCTGAAAAACCAAGTAAACCGCGGTGGTTCTCAATATAAATATGAATTTGTCCAATCATAGTAATGCGGGGCAAATCCATCATGACATCTTGAGGAAGTTCCATATTTTTTGTCATCCAGCTTCTTAGTCGTTCTCCCCATTTTTTTGCCATAAAAAAAGAACCCCCTTTCATCTCATATGTATGAGAGAAAGGATGGTTCTAGCACTGAATTCAACAGCAAATTTTATTTTCTTTTCATCGTTCGATGTGGGTTCCTTGATCTCGGTTGTCCGAGAATTTCTGACCAAACAACCGCGTCAACTAATTGTTTATTAGAGACTCTCATACTAGGTTGATCTACATTGTTATTGGCCACATTTTTATTTTTTGTTGCTGAAAGGAAGGCACTTGCTCGTTTTTGCGCTTCTTCTTTTTGTTTTCTTAAATCAGCCAGTCGCTCTTCTGCTTCTTTTTTACGATCCGAGACTTCTACACCAGCTTCTTGCATAGTAGCCTTCGCGTAACGTTTTAACTTCTCTTCGTTGCGATCATAAACAGGTGGCCCTTCTTCTTGTTTCTCTGCATCCATCATCTGACGCCTAGCTTCTTCTTGCTCTTCGACAGACTTTCCACGTGGCTGCTTCTGTTTGTCTGACTGCTGGTCATTTACTTTCTTACCAAATAAGGAAGTAATGATCCCGATAAGAAAAACCAATAATAAAGGATTTTCCAACAAAAAATCAATCATGAGATACAACACTCCCCTCTAGAGGTGAGTCCGATTAGGACATTCAATCTTTCTTCGGCCCTTGTTTTGAGTCATCTGATACTTTACTAATCGAGTCTCTCATTTCTGTATCAGCTTCAATATTTTGGATATTCATATAATCCATCACGCCAATATTGCCACTTTTTAATGCATCTGCCATCGCTAAAGGAACTTGAGATTCTGCTTCCACAACTTTCGCTCTCATCTCTTCAACTTTCGCTTTCATCTCTTGCTCTTTGGCAACAGCCATTGCACGACGTTCTTCCGCTTTGGCTTGGGCAATATTTTTATCAGCTTCCGCTTGCTCTGTTTGCAATTCTGCACCAATGTTTTTACCGATGTCCACATCAGCTATATCAATGGATAGAATTTCAAATGCTGTACCAGCATCTAACCCTTTAGCAAGGACAGTTTGAGAGATCATGTCTGGGTTTTCCAATACTTCTGTATGTCTTGTAGATGAACCAATTGTAGAGACAATCCCCTCACCAACACGGGCAATGATTGTTTCTTCTCCAGCACCCCCGACTAGTCGGTCAATATTGGCTCTTACAGTAATTTTTGCTTTTGCTTTCACTTCGATACCATTAATCGCTACACCAGAAATAAATGGTGTTTCAATTACTTTTGGATTAACACTCATTTGAACTGCTTCAAGTACATCACGACCAGCTAGGTCAATCGCCGCACTTCTTTCAAAACTTAATTCCATATTGGCACGATGCGCTGCAATTAAAGCATTCACTACTCTATCTACATTACCACCTGCCAAATAATGACTTTCAAGTTGATTGGTATGAACTTCTAATCCTGCTTTATGTGCTTTAATTAATGGATTAATTACGCGGCTTGGAATTACTCGTCTTAATCTCATTCCAATAAGGGTGAAAATACTTACCTTAACACCTGCTGCTAATGCTGAGATCCACAGCATAACTGGTACGAATGTGAAGAGTATGGCAAGAGCAATAATTGCTAATACCACAATTACGATCGTCATAATAGAAATAGGTTCCATTCAATTACCTCCTAAAATACTTGGTTATTTATCTAAATTTGTTAATTCACGGACGACTACTCTCGAGCCCTCTGCTTTTATGACTTCCACTTTTGCATCTTTTTTAATAAATCCACCTTCACTAACGACATCAATTCTTTCATTTTCAATGACAATCGTTCCTGATGGACGTAACCCTGTTAAAGCATAACCTTGTTTTCCAATTAGCTCTGAACGGGATTTATTTGAGATGTATCCTCTTTCAGTATTTGTAGAATCGCTTAAAATTAGTTTTTTGAAAAATTTCATTTTTTTACCAAACACCTTTACCATTAGAATAGAAACCGCAATAGATAATATAGCCGCAATCATAATGGAGGTTGCCATTTGTTGCACATCAGCCCCAGCCATGAATAAACTCCCAATTACTGCAGCAATCCCCAACACACCGGCGATACCACCTGGGAGGAAAAACTCTGCGATAATTAACCCAATTCCAATAATAAATACAATGAGTGATTCATACCCGGCAAATCCAGCAACCATATGACCATAGAAAAATAAACCAAGAGCTGTGAGTCCCATTATACCTGGAATACCAAAACCAGGAGAATAGAGCTCTAGCAATAATCCAATGCTTCCTATAGAAAGAAGAATAGGCACGATGATTGGATGTGTAATGAATCTAGCCAATTTCTCAGAAAAACTTTCCTCGATAGACCTTACTTCTGCATCTTCATAACCTAAATGTTCTAAAAGCTCTGCTTGCGTAGCAAATGTTCCTTCTGAATATTCTACCTCGTCTGCTTGACTAGCAGTTAATGTCAATAGCTTTCCTTTTGGTGCACCTAATTCAGGTAGATCGATTGAATCATCTGCCATTGCTTGAGCAATTTCTGGATCTCTCCCACTTTGTTCAGCAGCTGCAGTCATAGCAGATAACCATGCTGAAACTGCTTTTTTGTCAGCTGTGTTGCCTTCTTGGTCGATAATCGCCGCCGATCCCATTGTAGCCCCGGGCGTCATATAAATCTCATCCATGTTTAATGAAATATACGCACCAGCTGACAATGCTTGTTTATTTACAAATGAAATCGTTTTAATATTTGTAGATGTTAATACTCTGCCAATTTCCTTAGCTGCTTCTACTTCACCGCCAGGCGTGTTTACTTCGAAAATAATCGCACTTGCTTGATTTTCTTCAGCTGTAGTCACCGCTCTATTGATAAAAGCATGCAATCCTTTTTCAACAGTATCTTCTATTGGTACGACATACACAACCTCGTTATCAGCCTTGCTGATCGGTGTCATCATTACGAAAAATGCCCATAAAAATGAAAGGATGATTGTCGCTTTTCTCATTCTCTTCTCCCCTCCCCCCTTTTACAGAAATACCTATGATAGTTATACGGCTGACGCGTGAAAAGGTTTCATTTTTCTTTTCTTATTTTGATTATTTATAATTACATAAAGTAAAAAAGTGTGACTATGTAATATATATAAAAGAAACCTTACTACTAGTATGGCATCTTTTAGACAAAATAAAAAGACCGTAAGCTCGAAAGCTCCGGTCTTTCCGTACATCTTTTTATGAAAGGTGTTGTTGTACAAGTTTATTAATAAGTGCACCGTCTGCCTTACCTTTTAGCTTTGGCATAATGGCTGACATCACTTTACCCATTTCAGCTTTCGATGTAGCGCCTGTATCGGCAATGGTTTGTTTGACGATAGCAGATACCTCTTCATCAGAGAGCTGCTCAGGCATATATAACTCTACGTACTGTAATTCAGTACGAATTTTTTCAACTAGATCTTCACGACCTGCCTTGTCAAATTCATGGAGGGAATCCTTGCGTTGCTTTACTTCGCGAGAAAGGACAGTAAGTTCCTGATCCTCGGTAAGATCTTTTCCTTCCTTGATCGCCTCATTTTGCAATGAAGCTTTGATCATCCGAATCACAGTTAACTTATCTTTTTCTTTGTTCCTCATCGCTTGTTTCATATCTTCATTTAAACGCTCGAGAAGACTCACTTACATACACCCTCTCTTAAAACTTGCGCTTTCTTGCAGCTTCAGACTTTTTCTTACGTTTGATACTTGGTTTTTCGTAGAATTCGCGCTTTCTTGCTTCTTGCAAAGTACCAGTTTTTGATACTGAACGTTTGAAGCGACGAAGAGCATCTTCAAGCGATTCGTTTTTACGAACGACGGTTTTAGACATTCTCTTTCCCTCCCTCCGAGCACAACACACTTACATGTCAACATGGAATACCATGTACTTTGCAATTATAATATAACAGCGGTGTGAGGTCAACTGTATTTCACCTAGTCTTTCGCTGTTTAAAGATAAATGTACGTTTGTCTTATTTATTTTTATTATTTAATTTTTTGATTCTTCCTATGCATGTCCCTCAATTTTTCACCATATGCTTTCCTAGGAGGGACAAAGCATGACTTCATTACTCATTTTTATAATAATGATTGCTGTTTTTATTTTTGGCATGACTTTATTGCGGAAAGGGCTATTCTATTTATCAGCAGATTCAACTAAACGCTGGTTAACTAAGTTTACAAATACACCTCTTAAAGGGATGATGGTTGGCATTATCTTAACTGCTATTATGCAGAGTAGCTCCGCAGTTATGATTATTACCATTGGTTTAGTTGCCGTACACTTACTTACTTTCCGCCAAACGATTGGTATTATTTTAGGGACAAACATTGGCACCACTATCACAACGGAGTTAATTACTTTCGATATAGAATCTTTTATTTTACCGATTGCTATAATCGGCATGTTATGTGCATTCATCAGGAGGCGATCCTTTCAGAGTATCGGCATTGGATTAATGGGTATTGCTTGCGTATTTGCTGCTATGAGGGGGTTTGAACATTTAGCTTTTACCATTAAAGAAACCCCATGGGTAAAAGATTTTCTTATTACATTAGATCAAAGTCTATTATTAGCCGTAATAACCGGTATTGTTCTTACTGCGATTATCCAGTCAAGCACTGCCACTACAGGTATTCTAATGGGATTTTTAACAGCAGGTGGGATGGACCTTAGTACAGCGATTGCTATTATGCTTGGTTCCAACATCGGCACATGCGCTGACGCATATCTCGCCAGTATCGGTGGACGTAGAGAAGCAAAGTTAACTGCCTATGCTCACATTTGGTTGAATATTATAGGTGTTCTTCTCTTCTATCCTTTTATTGAGCTGCTAACAAATTTCGGTATTGGTTCAGCAGACCAAATTGATAGGCAACTTGCTCATGTTGGTGTCCTTTTTAATGTCATTACTTCACTTCTCGTTCTACCTTTTGCCAAACCTTTTAGTGACTTGATTATTCGCCTACATGACCGTAAAAAGTAGTGAATATCGTTGTGCTAATATACACCACAGTTAAAAAGAGAGACGAACATTCAGAATGTCCGCCTCTCTTTCAACAACTAGATTAATAATCTGTTGTACTTGTTAATCCATTTACGATAGCAATGCCTGAGCTTGCACCGATTCTAGTCGCACCAGCATCAATAACTGCTTGTGCATCTTCTGCACTTCTCACTCCACCAGAAGCTTTGACGCCAATATCGGGACCTACCGTTTCTCTCATTAATTTCACGTCAGCAACAGTCGCGCCACCCGTTGAGAAACCAGTTGATGTTTTAACGTAATCCGCTCCTGCTTTAACAGCCAATTGACATGCAATTACTTTTTCAGCATCTGTTAACAAACTAGTTTCGATAATCACTTTTGTTAAAGCCTTACCATCTGCCGCTTCCACAACTGCACGGATATCCTCCTCCACAACTTCTAATTTCCCACTTTTAAGTGCGCCAATATTAATAACCATATCAACTTCTGTGGCCCCTTGTTTGATGGCTTGTGTTGTTTCAAAAGATTTAACTTCTTTATCCGATGCACCTAAAGGGAAGCCAATGACTGTACAAACAGCCACATCTGATCCCTGTAAAAGTTTAGCCGCTTGTGAAACCCATGTTGGATTTACACATACAGAAGCAAAACCGTTCTCTTTTGCCTCGTTACATAAAGTATTAATTTGCTCAACCGTTGCATCAGCCTTCAATAATGTATGATCAATCATTTTTGCTATATTATTTGTCATCAATGAACTCTCCTTTTTTTATAAAATGCTTTTATACTTAATTCTTCTGCTAGTTGTCCGTACCTCTGTTATCATATCATTTTATGAATGAAATATCGAGATTCTCTTTAGTAAAATGAGAAAAACTGTTTTAATTTAGGTTCCAAAAGATAATAAGACTGTTTTACAAGATGTTAAGGACATTATTTATTCCCAGGACTTTTATTATCCTTATATTGAAAAGCTATTATTCATGTAATATATATATTGAAAAATGTAAAATATATGTTACGTTTATAAAAGGAGTGATACAATATTTGGATAATAAGGTTAAGATTTCTCGTATACAAGTAGATTTAACACAACAACAACTTGCAGAAAAGATAGGTGTTACTCGCCAAACCATCAGTTTAATTGAGAAGGGTAAGTATAACCCTTCTCTCAAGTTATGTTTGGATATATGTTACGCAGTTAATAAAACTTTAGATGAAGTATTTTGGATAGAAAAAGGAGGCTGATAATATATGAAAAAAATCACAGATGAACGTTTAGTTCTACAAAATTTAAAAAATATACGTATTGCATTTATCATCCAGACCATTGGAATTCTTGGAATTTTAGGTTATGACTTAGTTACAGGTGGGTTAGATGAAATGAGAAAAAACCCACTATGGACAGTATTTATAATAACCGCAGTTGTTTCAGCCTATTTATCAATGAGTATTAGTGCAGACCATGAAGATAATAAGATAAACCCCCGGAAAAGTCTAATTATTTCATTAGTAATTCTTATTTTGATTACAACAGTTGTTGGTTTTTTTGTATCTCTCACACAAGGATTTTCTATCATGAATGGAGTAATTGTGGGTGCTATTCTATTTATTTGTGGCCTAATTCCAATCATTTATATCTATTACTTAAGAAAAAATCGACAAGATAAAGAATCCGAATAAAATTGAAAAATAACCTATTAAGGGATCACCTAAAATAAAGAATTACTTAGGGTTTCATTCGTTTTCCTAGATTCACCATTTACCTTACTCCGGCTATTTTTCTTACGGAATAAAAATGCAGTAAAAAAAGCTGACCGGTCAATGAACGGTCAGCTCTAATCGTTTATACTGCTTTTTCTTTCATCTCATCCATGACACGAATAAATTGCCCTTCGTTATATGGATAACCTGCTTTTGTTATCTTCACTTTGACTAATTTACCTACCATCTCTTCTGTTGCAGGCACAATCACTTTTAAGTAATTATCCGTATAGCCTACATACAAATTCCCGTCTGGCGCATCTTTGTATTTTTCTTCAGGGATGATCTCGAGTACTTCATCTTCAAAGCGACTTGCGTACTCTTTCGCTAGTTGATCAGATAAATGAATTAAGCGATGAACTCTTTCATTCTTAACTTCTTCATCAATTTGATCAGTCATTCGTGCTGCTGGTGTGCCTGTTCTACTTGAATAAGGAAAAACATGAAGCTCTGAGAATTTATGTTTTTTAATAAAATCATACGTCTCCATAAATTCTTCTTCTGTTTCACCAGGAAAACCGACAATGACATCTGAAGTAACTGCTAAACCAGGTAAGGCTTCTTTTAAACGCTCAATACGTTCAGCGAAAAACGCCATCGTATACTTTCGACGCATTCTTTTTAATACTGTGTCCGATCCTGATTGAATCGGAATATGCAGATGACGGACAACAACCTTAGAGTTTCTAATTACTTCAATCACTTCATCCGTAATTTGACTCGCCTCAATAGAGGATATACGAATCCGTTTAATGCCTTTAACCTGTTCTTCTAAATCCTTTAGTAGCATAGCTAGATTATAATCCTTAAGATCCTCGCCATAACCGCCAGTATGTATCCCGGTTAAGACAATTTCTTTGTAACCAGCCTCCACTAATTGTTGCGCTTGATGAATCACTTCTTTGGGGTCTCTAGATCTCATTAAGCCACGAGCCCAAGGAATGATACAAAAAGTGCAGAAGTTATTACAACCTTCTTGTATTTTTAATGAAGCACGCGTCCTATCTGTAAAGGCCGGAACATCTAGTTCCTCGTAAACCCGATTTTTCATAATATTTCCGACACCATTAATCGGTTGACGTTCACTTTTATATTGCTCAATATACCCTAACATTTTCTTCCTGTCTTGTGTTCCAACGACAACATCCACACCTGGGATGGCCATGATTTCTGCCGGAGATGTTTGGGCATAGCATCCTGTTACACAAATGACAGCGTCCGGATTTTTTCGAATGGCTCTACGAATGACTTGTCTGCTTTTTTTATCACCAGTATTCGTAACCGTACATGTGTTAATCACATACACATCAGAGGTAGATTCAAAACCGACACGATCGTATCCTTCTTCTTTAAACAATTGCCAGATGGCTTCTGTTTCATAATGGTTTACTTTACAACCAAGTGTATGAAAAGCTACTGATGGCATATATCTTCACTCCATTAATTCAAAATGATAAGAAACAGCTGAAAGTACATAGGAAGGTGCTGTTTCAGTTCTTAATATTCTTGGTCCTAATCCACAAGAAATAAACCCTTCATCCTCTAAAAGCGTTATTTCTTTTTCTGTCAGGCCACCTTCTGGCCCAAAAATAAATAATAAAGAGTCTCCCCGGGACATACCCTTGAGTACTTGGTGAAAAGCCGATGATTCACCTTGTTTACTACTTTCTTCATAAGCGACACATTTATAATCATAATTTTTACTTATTTCTAGTAACTGCTGTAAGGACTGTGGTCCATACACATGTGGTACTATGATGCGATGAGACTGCTCGGCCGCTTCTTTAGCGATCTTTTGCCAACGATCTTTCTTTTTATTCGCCTTTTTTTCGTCTAACTTTACAATGGAACGAGCTGACATAAAAGGGATAAACCGATGGGCGCCAAGTTCGGTGCCTTTTTGTATTATCCATTCGAGCTTATCCCCTTTAGGCAATCCGCTCACAATGGTAACATCAACAGGTAATTCGACATTTTTCTCTATCCATTGTACAACTTCTAACTCTACCACTTCAGAGGTAATGTTAACCAGTTTACATTGAGCTGCTTTTCCGTCAGGGTCTACACAAATAATTTCGTCACCTACATTCATCCTCATTACGCGGGTAATGTGGTGATAATCATCACCTGTAATAAAAAAATGATCATTTTCTCTATGATTCACAAAATATCGTTGCATATATATAACCCCTTACTAAACGAATAAATAGGGGGAATTCATGACTCCCCCTAGTACATTACTTCTTTTTACCTATAATGGCAACCCAATCTTCCATTTGAATTGTCTCAACAATGTCAAAACCACTTGAAATCATCGCCTCTTTGACAGCCTGTTTTTTCTGCTGAATAATGCCAGAAGCAATAAAATGACCTCCTGGTTTCACCACTTGCGCGACATCATCTGTAAAACTTACAATTACTTCTGCTAAAATATTGGCGACTACTACTTCAGCTTGTACAGTAATATTATCTAACAGATTACCTTGAGAGACTTCAACAATATCCTGCACTTTATTTAACTTGATATTGATTTTCGCTGAACGTACAGCTACTTCGTCCAAATCGAGTGCAGTAATATTCTCTGCACCGAGCATCGCTCCAGCAATACTGAGTACTCCTGACCCCGTTCCCACATCGATAATATGATCACCAGATGTAACAATATGCTCTAGTGCTTGAATACACATCACTGTTGTTGGATGAGTTCCTGTTCCAAATGCCATTCCTGGATCCAATTCAATAATGAGTTCATCACTACTTACTGGTGTATATTCTTCCCAAGTTGGAACAATCGTGAATCGTTTAGAGATTTTCACAGGGTGATAGTACTTCTTCCAAGCAGTCGCCCACTCTTCTTCGTTCACTTCACTAATACTGACCTCATTTTTACCAATATCAATATTAAACGATAAAAGGTTACTAATGGCATTCTTTATTTCTTCTACTGTTTCGCCTAAAAAGCTATTAATCGGTAAATATGCTTTAACGATTACGCCTTCCTCTGGATAATCATGTGGATCGAGCTGGTAGATTTCGCCGTATTGATCTCTTCGTTCTTTCGTCAATTCAAATGGATCTTCAATCACTACACCACTTGCACCTGCTTCATGAAGAATATTTGAAATCGGCTCAACTGCTTCGTTCGCCGTGTGAACACTAATCTCTGACCATTTCATCTTACTACCAACTCCATTTCACTTATTCACCCTTAAAGGCACGCTTTACTTTTGAGAAAAACCCATCTTCTTGTTCACCTTGAGGTACTTTGCCACTCACTTCTGCAAATTCATTTAATAGCTGTCTTTGTTTATCTGATAACTTCGTCGGTGTTACCACTCTAACAATAATATGTTGATCACCAGTACCATAACCTCTCACATTAGCTACACCTTTTCCTTTTAGACGGAACTTTGTACCTGTTTGTGTTCCTGCTGGTACTTTGAGCTTAACCTTGCCGTGAAGTGTTGGAACTTCTACTTCATCCCCAAGTGCAGCCTGCACAAATGTAACTGGCATTTCACAATAAATATCGTCGCCATCCCTCTCAAAGAACTCATGTGCACGAACGTGGAAAACAACATATAAATCACCTGCTGGTCCACCGTTTACACCAGGTTCCCCTTGAGAAGATACACGAAGTTGCTGACCATCATCAATACCTGCTGGAATTTTCACACTGATTTTGCGACGTTTTTTCACTTTACCGTCGCCACCACATGTTGAACATTTATGTTTAATCTCTTTGCCTGTACCGTTACAATAATTACATACACGACGGTTGACAATCTTACCAAACGGTGTATTTTGCTCTACATTTAATTGACCGGAACCATGACAATGTTTACACGTTTCAGGTTTCGTCCCAGGTTTCGCGCCTGAACCATTACATGTTTCACACGTTTCTTCACGTGGAATTTCAATTTCAGTATCTTTACCAAAAGCGGCATCTTCGAAAGATACCGTCATATTATATTGCAAATCAGCACCTTGGCGCGGTGCATTCGGATCTCTTCTTCTTGATCCTCCACCAAAGAAAGAACTGAAGATATCTTCAAAGCCACCAAAGCCTTCGAAGCCACCTCCACCACCAAAACCTTGGTTTGGATCTGTATGACCAAATTGATCGTAATGAGCTTTTTTCTGATCATCACTCAATACTTCATAAGCTTCTTTCACTTCTTTAAACTTTTCATCCGCACCCGGTTCTTTATTAATATCCGGATGATACTTCTTCGATAATTTTCTGTATGCTTTCTTTATTTCATCCTTAGACGCACCTTTACTTACGCCTAGGACTTCATAGTAATCTCTTTTATCCATGATTACCACTCCCCGATCCATTTCACATAAAAATAATTGTATCATCCCACCAACCCAAAAGGCAATAAGAAAAGCGGAAGCGGCTTGCTCTGGAGCGACAAGCATAAGGCGAGGTTGGCTATGAGGTTGTTCTTACCTCATAGACAGCTTTGACTTATGACCTCGAGCTCCATGCCGCTGCAGCTAGACAATAAGAAAAGCGGAAGCGGCTTGCTCTGGAGCGACAAGCATAAGGCGAGGTTGGCTAGGAGGTTGTTCTTACCTCATAGACAGCTTTGACTTATGACCTCGAGCTCCATGCCGCTGCAGCTAGACAATAAGAAAGCGGAAGCGGCTTGCTCTGGAGCGACAAGCATAAGGTGAGGTTGGCTATGAGGTTGTTCTTACCTCATAGACACAGCTTTGACTTATGACCTCAAGCCGATGGCACCTGCAGCTAGATCATAAAAAAGCGAAAGCAGTTCGTCCACTTTATTTCACCTCTACGGGTGAGGATACATGATTTTTATGACTATTTTATGTTCTTTTCATTAACAAAGTGTGGTTTATAGTTTAGAAATAAGAAGTAAGCTGACGATTGCTTCCTTACTTCTTATTTCTAAAACAAATGCCACTTAAATAATGAACTTTTTAATGCAAAAATAAAGCCAAAGCCAAGTAATACCTGACTTTGACTTTTGTTAGGACTTTAAAATTATTTTTTATCGTCTTCTACTTCTTCGTACTCTGCATCTACCACATTATCGTCTGCTTTTTTAGATGCATCGCCTTCTGCACCTTGAGCTGCTTGTGCTTGTTGTTGTGCTTCTTCATATAACTTCATAGTCAAAGCTTGAACGATTTCTTGAAGTGCATCTTTTTTCGTGCGAATGTCTTCTAAGTCACCTTTTTCAATGGCAGCTTTCAATTCATCCTTCGCTTCATTTGCTTTTGTCACTTCTGCTTCTTCTACTTTACCTTCAAGATCTTTTAATGTTTTTTCAGTAGTGAAAACTAATTGATCTGCTTCATTGCGAAGTTCAACTTCTTCTTTACGTTGTTTATCCGCTTCTGCATTATCTTCAGCTTCTTTCACCATACGATCGATTTCTTCATCTGAAAGACCTGTTGAAGATTTGATTGTAATAGCTTGTTCTTTATTTGTGCCAAGATCCTTCGCACGAACATTAACAATACCGTTTTTATCGATATCAAATGATACTTCAATTTGTGGTACACCACGTGGTGCCGGTGGAATATCTCCTAATTGGAAACGACCTAGTGTTTTATTATCTTGTGCCATTGGACGTTCACCTTGAAGTACATGGATATCAACAGCAGATTGGTTATCAGCAGCTGTAGAGAATACTTGTGATTTAGATGTTGGGATTGTTGTATTACGTTCAATTAGCTTCGTGAATACCGCACCCATTGTTTCAATACCTAGTGAAAGTGGAGTCACGTCAAGTAAAACAACGTCTTTCACATCACCAGTGATGACACCACCTTGAATGGCAGCTCCCATCGCTACGACTTCATCAGGGTTTACCCCTCTATGTGGGTCTTTACCTGTTTCTTTTTTAATCGCTTCTTGTACAGCTGGAATACGTGTAGAACCACCAACAAGAATGACTTTATCAATTTCTGATGGAGAAAGGTCAGCATCTTTTAACGCTTGGCGAGTTGGTCCCATTGTGCGTTCAACTAAATCTGCAGAAAGCTCATCAAATTTTGCTCTTGATAAAGTAACTTCTAAGTGAAGTGGTCCAGCTTCACCTGCTGTGATAAATGGTAAAGAAACTTGCGTAGAAGTAACACCTGAAAGATCTTTTTTCGCTTTTTCAGCTGCATCTTTCAAACGTTGAAGAGCCATTTTATCTTTAGCTAAATCAATACCATTTTCTTTTTTAAATTGTTCCACTAAGTAGTCAATGATCACTTGGTCAAAGTCATCTCCACCTAGTCGATTATCACCTGCAGTTGCTTTTACTTCAAATACGCCATCTCCTAATTCAAGGATAGAGACGTCAAAAGTACCACCACCAAGGTCATATACTAAAATCGTTTGATCTTCGTCCGTTTTATCCATACCGTAAGCAAGTGCGGCAGCAGTTGGTTCGTTAATGATACGTTCAACTTCTAACCCCGCAATTTTACCCGCATCTTTTGTCGCTTGACGCTCAGCATCATTAAAATAAGCAGGAACAGTGATAACAGCTTTATCAACTGTTTCTCCAAGATAATCTTCAGCATAGCCTTTTAAGTATTGAAGGATAGCTGCAGATACTTCTTGTGGAGAAAGCTCTTTACCTTCTGCTTCTACTTTATAATCTGTTCCCATATGGCGTTTAATTGAAATAATTGTATTCGGGTTCGTAATTGCTTGTCGTTTAGCTACTTCCCCTACTTGACGTTCACCATTTTTGAAAGAAACAACTGATGGCGTTGTTCTATTTCCTTCAGGATTTGGAACTACCTTTGCTTCGCCGCCCTCAAGCACAGCAACACATGAATTTGTTGTTCCTAAGTCAATACCAATAATTTTGCCCATGATCTATACCTCCATTACATAATATGTAGTTATTGATTTACTTTAACCATTGCCGGTCGAATGACACGGTCTTTCAGTAAATAACCTTTTTGAAATTCTTCAACGACTACATTAGAATCGTAGCCTTCTTCTTCCACCTGCATAACAGCTTGATGGAATTGAGGGTCAAATACTTGGCCTACAGCTTCAATCTGTTCAACGCCTTCTTTTTTCAACGCCTCGATTAAACTGCGATAAACCATTTCCATACCTTGTAGCAATGATTGCACGCTACTATCGTCTGAATTAGATTGCAGTGCTCTTTCAAAGTTATCAAGGGCTGGTAATAAATCTGATACTAAGCTTTGCGCTCTATATTTTTCAGACGCTTCACGATCTAACTTCGCACGACGTCTGCTATTATCAAAATCCGCTTGTAATCTTAAATAACGATTATCGGCCTCTTCCACCTTTTTCTCAAGCTCTGCCACCTTAGCTTCCAGCGCAGAAACCTCACTATTTACTTCAGATGAATCACCTTCAGATTGAGTGTCAGCAGCTTCACCAAAAACTTCTTCTGGTTGAATGTTTTCTTGCTCGGATTTGTTTACCTCTTCTTGTAGAGTCTCTTTTTCTTCTGCCAACTTTTTCACCTCCCTTAAATGCTATTGGGTTCATAGTTAAAGGGGTGGAAGCGAATTCCACCCTTATTCAATATTTCCAGGGTTATTCGTTTTGATACAGCCTTGTCAACTCATAAGATAAGCCTTTACTTAAAAATTGTAGCAAACTGATGACTCTGGAATATTCCATTCTGGTTGGTCCTAATATAGCAATCGTTCCCAATTGTTCTGCACCAATAGAATAGCTTGCGGTAATTAAACTACAATTATCCATCGCAGAATTTTTATTTTCGGTACCAATTTTCACTCGAATACCTGAGGAATGATTACGTATTAAATCATATATTCCTTCTTCCTGCTCAATCATATAAAGTAAGTCCTTTACCTTGTCTATATCATGAAACTCGGGTTGACTTAATATATTCGTTTTCCCACCAAAGAACAATTTCTCATTTGCAGGCATTTGAATCGTATCGATAATTGAGTGGTAAAGAAAGTCATAATGTTGGATATGCTGGCGTAAAACTATGGCAACTTCTTTATAAATCGTTTGATTTAGATGTTCAATTGGTACACCCACTAAACGATCATTTAAAATATTTACCATCATTTCAATATCTGCTGGGTTCATGGATTCAGGAAAATGAAACATTCTATTTTCCACATGCCCAGTATCTGTCACAATAATTGCAATGGCTGTGTGATCATTCAATGGAACGATTTGAATTCTTTTTAACCTATTCTCCTTCACTGCCGGACCTAAAACGATTGAAGTGTAATTCGTCATTTCTGAAAGGATTTTAGCTGATTTTTGTACAATTTTTTCTAATTCGTACATCTTATCACTGAAAATACTTTTCATTTGTACTACTTCACGTTTATTTAGTCGCTGCGGGGATAAAAGATGGTCGACATAGTATCTATACCCCTTCTCAGAAGGTATTCGTCCTGATGAGGTATGTGTTTTTTCTAAAAAACCAAGCTCCTCTAAATCAGCCATTTCATTCCTAATTGTCGCCGAGCTAAAAGAAATTTCATCTTTCTTAGATAATGTTCTTGAGCCAACCGGCTGTGCCGTCTGAATAAAATCATCAACAATCACTTGGAATATCAACAATTGACGATCTGTTAACACAGTAATCACCTCTGTTAGCACTCTCATTTAATGAGTGCTAAATCTAATAATAAATTATCAAATCTAGGAGCGAGTGTCAATCATTTGCGCCTTATCTCCATCATAATTATTAAAAGAAAGACAACAAACCATCATTCAAGGAAGAATGTTGAATGTACCACTCGTTTGATCATTGTTTAGAATACAATGATTTCAACATATTTTGCTTCTTTCTACGTACCACCTGATCAACGAAATAGAGCGGTAGCTTTTACCGTTCTAATCATTTAATAAATGATTGAAAAACTTCATTGCCTAGCAGTCGGCCTTGCTTTGTTAATTGAATAGAATCACCTTTTATTTCTAGTAAAGACTTCTGTTCATGTCCTAGTAATTCTTCGCGAAATACCTCCATAATATCTATATCGTATTTATCCTTAAACTCTTTCATAGAAACACCTTGTGTTTTCCGAAGTCCAAGAAACATTTCTTCCTCCATTTTCTCCTTCTTCGTTACTTCATGTTTATCCATAATAGGCAACTCATTTTGATCTAATGGTTCCATATATTTTTTTAAAGGACCGTAATTCGAGCGACGATAACCTTCCACATAGCTATGGGCACCAGCACCAAACCCAAAATAAGCTTCATTATTCCAATAGGTCAAATTATGTTTACTTTCAAAGCCAGGTTTAGAAAAATTACTAATTTCATACTGCTCAAAGCCATTCTCTTTCATTTTTTCCATTAATAACTCATACATGGCTGCCTCAACATCCTCCCCAGGGGTATGAAGTTTACCTTTACGCATAAGGTTATAAAATACTGTTTTTGGCTCTATGATGAGAGAATAAGCAGAATAATGCTGAACATCTAATTGAAAGGAAGTGGTTAAAGTTTCTTGGAAGTCTGCCATCGTTTGAGTAGGCAAACTATAAATAAGGTCTATACTCATATTTTTAAAGCCAGCTTTTTTTGCTGATTCCACTGACTGATATACATCTTTTGCCCGATGTACTCTACCAATTTTCTCTAACAATTGATCATTAAATGTTTGTACACCTAAGCTTAATCGATTGACCCCATAATCATACAAAAGCTTAAGTTTTTCGTATGACAAGTCCCCTGGATTAGCTTCAAACGTAAACTCATACTGACCAGCAAGAGGTAATCTTTTGCGAATTGACTCTAGAAAAGTTGCAAGTTGCTTTTCATTCAAAGCAGTCGGTGTACCTCCTCCGACAAATATAGTCTTAAAAGGAGCGTAGTCGCTGCTGTTCATCGTAATTTCCATTTCTTTATCTAAATATTGTAGATACTCATCTACTGGTTGTCCCTTTAAGAACACTTTATTAAAATCACAATAGTGACAGATATGCTCACAAAACGGTATATGAAGGTATGCCGCTTGAATCATTACTTTCACAACCTTACTTTTTTAGGTTTCTCATCATCTAGTGATGAGTCTAGCAAAAACAATCTTTAGACTTTCCAATTTTAGTCTCTTTGTTTCTGCTTCTATTTTAAAATTTAAAACGGAAAAAAATAGGCTAGGATACGCCTATGGGAAAGCATACCTAACCTATCCTAATAAAGCAATTTATTTTATTTCTTTGTATTATTATCATCCATTTTTAATACAGCCATAAATGCTTCTTGCGGTACTTCAACCGACCCCACTTGTTTCATGCGTTTTTTCCCTTCTTTTTGCTTTTCAAGCAATTTTCTTTTACGGGAAATATCCCCACCATAACATTTTGCAAGGACATTTTTGCGCATCGCTTTTATTGTTGAACGAGCAATTATCTTTTGTCCAACAGCTGCTTGAATAGGGACTTCAAACTGTTGACGCGGAATAAGTTCTTTTAATTTTTCAACTATCACTTTTCCTCGTTCGTAAGCAAAGTCACTATGAACAATAAAGCTCAAGGCATCAACTTTCTCTGCATTTAATAAAATATCCATTTTCACTAGCTTGGATGGGCGATAACCGATTAATTCATAATCAAAAGACGCATACCCTTTTGTATTTGATTTTAATTGATCAAAAAAGTCATAAACAATTTCTGATAAAGGAATTTCATATACAATATTCACGCGTGATTCATCCATATATTGCATATCAATGAAATTGCCTCGTTTTAATTGACACAGTTCCATAATCGCCCCAACATATTCATTTGGTGCCATCATCGTTGCTTTTACATAAGGTTCTTCTACTCTGTCAATTTTTTGTGCATCCGGCATATCTGATGGGTTATCAACTTTCAACTCTGTCCCATCTGTTAGCATGACATCATAGATTACACTTGGTGCAGTTGTAATCAAATCAATCTTAAATTCGCGCTCAATTCTTTCTTGAATAATCTCCATATGCAATAAACCTAAAAATCCACAACGGAATCCAAATCCAAGTGCCTGGGAAGTCTCAGGCTCGTACTGAAGAGCAGAATCATTCAGTTCTAGTTTTTCAAGTGCTTCACGTAAATCATTGAACTTCGCACTATCAATCGGATAAAGTCCACAATAGACCATCGGGTTCAGTTTACGATAACCAGGCAACGGGTCTGTTGCACCATTCTTTGCACTTGTAATCGTATCACCAACACGTGTATCGCCTACATTTTTAATTGCTGCCGTTAAGAAACCAACATCTCCAACGGAAAGCTCATCCATTGGTGTCGATTTAGGTGTAAACACGCCAACCTCGGTCACTTCGAACTCTTTACCAGTAGCCATCATTTTAACTTTGTCGCCCACTTTAACCGTTCCATCAACGACGCGGATATAAGCAACAACCCCACGATAAGCATCATATAACGAATCGAATATTAACGCTTTAAGGGGTGCATCGGGATCTCCAGTAGGTGCCGGAACCTTTTCTACCACTTGCTCTAGAATATCTTCAATCCCAATTCCCGCTTTGGCAGATGCTAAAACAGCTTCAGAAGCATCGAGTCCAATGACTTCTTCCACTTCATTTCTCACACGTTCTGGATCGGCACTAGGTAAATCTATTTTATTAATAACAGGTAATATTTCTAAATCATTATCTAATGCCAAGTATACATTAGCTAACGTTTGCGCCTCTATTCCTTGAGCAGCATCAACGACTAATACTGCACCCTCACATGCAGCTAAACTTCTGGACACTTCATATGTAAAATCGACGTGCCCTGGCGTATCAATTAGATGGAAGGTATAAATTTCTCCATCCTTAGCTTTATATTTGAGTTGTACAGAATTTAATTTAATCGTAATGCCACGTTCTCTCTCTAAATCCATAGAATCTAGGAGCTGGTCTTTCATTTCCCGCGCAGTAAGGGCATTTGTTTTTTCCAAAATACGGTCAGCCAACGTAGATTTCCCATGGTCAATATGAGCAATAATGGAAAAATTACGGATCCTAGATTGCCTATTCAGTCTCTCTTCTCTGTTCATGTAACTTTCTTCACTCCTATATAAAAGCGCAAATCACACATATGTGTATGGTTCACAACAGTTTTCACTAGTAAGTACACTAATTGTCTGGGCTCCACAAAGTCTCTATACGATACGATCCTTCTCTCAACGATTACAATCATTATTGTTAGCCAAGTTTCTTAGCACTTAAAAAGTGGATGATATGTACTTCATTTATTTACTTGCTTCTCTTTCTAATCGAAAAGACATACATATTGTTGATTATAGCAGTACAAAATGGAAGATTCAACGAAATTCATGAATGGGTGTACAGATTCAATCGGAGTTTCATTTCTTGTGTAAGAATTGAAAAGCTAGTTGGGGAATTGTTTCATCTGAGATTATTGAACTTTTTTATTAGGCCTAGGCGGATCCTCGAATCCACCTAGGGAATGCTCTATTACTCCTCATCTTTTTCTTGTACCTTATCAACTACCATATCAATACCTGTTCTTGTAATGGCTTGAGTTCCTTCTGATATGGACTTACCTATAGATGAAAAGAGATTAAAGGACTTCATCTCCTCTAATTGTTTTTGCTTACCTTGTAAGTCGTGTGTGGATGCGCCCCTATCGTCCCCGACTGTTAGCGCACTCATCTCTACCATTGCATGATTCGCTTGCTTCATACCAAACAAAACAGAAATGAACATAAGAGATATAATTAATATAGTTGCGACCATGAATCTTTTCATTCGAATCACCTTTCCCTCATTCTAGTAATAGATTGTATGAAAAGAATAGAAAAGATAGAACCTTTTTATCGCGTATAAAAGCCTGTATTCTCTTGATTTACTTTAGAATGGAGAGCTGCATTTAATCCATTAGCTAGTAAATTAGCCATATCTTCTATAAACACATCTACTTCTTTTGGGGTCACCATCAAGTTATGTCCCAATGGAGATAATACTTCTCCGATTAATTTACGTTTTTCTTCCTCAGGTAAAGTACCCACAATACCCATAAATGTTTGTCGCTCTTTCTCCTCGGGTAAATCTTCTTCAGATAGCTTTCGCTTTTCTCCAAATGTCATTCCGGCCGGTATTAGTGAGCGAGAAGGCTTGTCCCCTTCTTTCAGTTCCTTTCCGAAATGCTTGAGGATAAAATCAATTGTGTCACTTGTAATTGAAACGGCATCAACAACAGTTGGTACTCCAATTGCAATAACAGGTACACCTAAAGTTTCTTTACTAATTTCCTTTCGTTTATTGCCTACACCTGAACCGGGATGAATCCCTGTATCAGAAATTTGGATAGTAGAATTGACCCTTTCAATTGACCTTGCTGCTAGAGCGTCCAAGGCAATGACAAAATCCGGCTTCGTTTTCTCAACAATGCCAAACAAAATGTCACTCGTTTCAATACCCGTTAAACCCATTA
The DNA here is from genome assembly GCF_034651445.1 of Cytobacillus sp. OWB-43. Lineage (NCBI taxonomy): Bacteria > Bacillati > Bacillota > Bacilli > Caryophanales > Bacillaceae > Cytobacillus > Cytobacillus sp. OWB-43. The sequence continues at coordinate 1,761,456 of NZ_JAYEFF010000001.1, forward strand.
CACCAGGCGAAAGCGCACTGACAGGACGATAGCCATCTTCTACACTCTCTGGCTGTAACTCAAATAAGTGCCGAGTAATTAGTAGGTTTTCACATACTTCGGGTCCAATCGCATCTGGGGTAACATTCCAGTTCCCTAAACCAACAATTAAACATGAATCATTAGGGCCAATACCTAGGTCTTTAATAAAGTAGGCCATTTCTTTAGCAAATAGCTTTTCCACTTGCAGTTGCGTTTCCGTATCTTGTTGTCTAATCCCCTGTACCTCTATTGTTAAATATTTACCTGGTTTTTTCCCTAGCATTTCACTTCCTTGTTCAGTCACTTCAACATAAGAGATTTTCATGCCCTCTTTTTCTTTTTCTTTAATAATAACGCCTTCGATTTGGGACTGATTATCTTCACCTTGTATTCCTTGGTTTTCTAATACGACCTCACGAGCTTCTATTGCTAAGTCCGTTCTTATCCCATATTTGCTTAGATCCAACTTCTCATTCAAAGCCAAACGACCACCTTTTTTGCGTATTATTGTAGTTTTAGGATGACCACCACTTGTTCAAATCATGCATGTTTTATATGTGAACAATATGTTTCTACAGTGAAGGAGAAGATGGATTTCCTCGTTTTGTATTGATTTATTGTCTCAGTTTTGATAGAATATCACTTGTTCTGAATTTATATTAATGATGAATACAAATATCGAGTTCATAAAAATTCGATGCCTTTTTTGTAGGAGGTGAATGGAATGCCAAATATTAAATCTGCTATCAAACGTGTTAAAACAAACGAAGCACGCTATGCACGTAACATTCAAGCTAAGTCTAACATGCGTTCTGCAGTGAAAAAATCTGAAGCTGCGATTGCTAATAACGATGCAAATGCTGCTGAAAGCTTTGCACTAGCTGCAAGCAAACTAGATAAAGCTGCTGCAAAAGGACTTATCCATAAAAATGCTGCTGCTCGTAAGAAATCTCGTTTAATGAAAAGAATGAATACTGCAAATGCTTAATTTGTAGAAATCATAAAAAGCTATCCGCATGATGGATAGCTTTTTTTCATTACATATAAAAGATTATTTATAGAACTTCCATATCCCGTTTATTTAATTTAAATAAGAATAACTCAATTAATAATTGCTTGTTCATTCCTCCGGTTTTCATTTGATAATCCGCATCTGCGAGAATATCCATGATTTGCGATAACTCTTCTTCACTAAAAAGTCTCGCTTGACCGGCGGCAAGTTTCACTCTAAAAGGGTGCGTTTTAATATATCCAGCTATCTGATTTTGTCCGTAACCTCTTCTAGACAATTCTTTCACTTGGTAAATGAGACGAAACTGATTTGTAATGACTGCCAAAATTTTGATAGGTTCCTCATTTAACTTCAATAAATCATAAAAAATTCTTAATGCTGCTTCTATATCTCTATGGACGACTTTTTCTACAAGTGTAAAGATATTTTGTTCTAAAGACCGCGACACTAATTGATCCACCATTTCAACCGTAATACGTCTTTCATCACTTCCATATAAAGCAAGCTTATCCATTTCGCTCGTTAACATAAATAAATTCATACCTGATAGTGTAAGTAGAAGATTGATTGCTTCTTCATCAATCTGTACGCCATTTTTGGATGCACGATCACGCATCCAAACATGTAGCTCTTTCTCATTCAATTGTTTCGCTTCTAACACTGCAGCGCTTTTTTTGATTTGTTTCGTTAACTTTTTACGTTCGTCTAGCTTTTCATATGCGCCTGAAAATACGAGAATCGTGTAAGGAGCAGGATCTTTCAAATAATTCTCAAGTGCATTTAATTGATGCTCTACCTTCGCTTTCCCTTTATCCGCTGTTAGAAAATAGGGATTATGTAAAATAATAAGACGGCGCTCCCCCATAAAAGGAAACGTTTCAGCGTCTTCAAGCGCAACTTCAATAGGCGTTTCTTCTAAATCATAGGTAGACAAATTGAAGTCAAGTTCTTCTGGCAGTAACGCATGATTTATTAATAATTGTTTCGTTTCATTTATAAGGTAAGGCTCGGTACCGTATAATAAATATACAGATGAGAAGCTTTTTGCTTTAATTTGCTTCCATATATCAAAAACCACTTTTTCTCGCTCCGATCATTTTTTATAAGTACTATCTATCCTATAGAAGCAAATCGATTTTGACAAGTGGAATGAAAAGAATGTACGCTGCTTATAATACCAATAAATATAAAGAAAAGCGCTTTTTAAGGCGCTTCTCAAACAATCTATATAGAAACGCTTGCAAGCAAGAGGCCTAGGATACTCTTGCTGAAGCGGTGCACCCTTATACTTATAATATGTCATGACAGTCGCTGAATTATCGCTGTCAACTCATGTAAGTAAAGGAAAAGCATTTCTAGAAGTGTAGATTTTTTCATGGAAATCACTTATACTAATTAAGGAAATAGGAGGGTTGACTGTGAACGAATTTGAAAAAAATGTCCAATCGAAACGTCACGATATTGGTGACTCCGCAATGGGATTCGTTGCTTCTTTCGGATTCTTTACCATTCTATTTGTCATTGCGGTCGCAATTAAAGCAATCGGCGCATAACCCTTGAAGGCTCATTAGCAGATACATACTTCTGCAATTTTGCATTGACATCGAGCTTTCGGAAGAGACTGCATTACGCTTGCAGTCTTTTTTATTTTTTGAAAAGAAAGTTAAGTTGTTTTCTATTGTCTGGGCATAACATATCCTATGGTAGGACAGTTGAAAAGGTTCCGTTACCTTTGAAAAAAACATAAGTAATTCCGCCATGACGATCAGTTCTTACTATTGGAATTTGATGATTTCTTAACCTCTGCAACACTTCCTCTGTTGGATGACCGAAACGATTGTTTCTACCAACTGAAATAACTGCCAGTTTAGGTTTTACTCCATCAAGAAACTTCTCAGTCGTCGAAGTTTTACTTCCGTGATGTCCCACTTTTAATACATCAACAGATAACCTTTCATATTTATTGACTAGCTTCGCTTCCCCAGCTTCTTCTAAATCACCAGTAAATAACCATGTTAATCCTCCTATGACAGCATAAAGCACGATAGACCCATCATTTTTATTATTTGCTGTTTTATCAAACGGCATAAGAATTTGAAATTCCTCAGTCTTCATACGCCAACGTACTCCAGCACTTACCTGCCGTACATTAACCTGTTTTGTGTGAGCTATCTTTATTATCTCTGTTTCTAACGCACTTCTTTCCTTCGTAATCGGGAGTAATATCTCACTTACTTCAATCATAGACAAAACAGCTGGTGCACCACCCATATGATCACTATCACCATGTGTAAGAATCAGTTTATCAATTTTCCTAATGCCTTTACTTTTCAAAAAAGGCACAACGATATCTTCCCCAGGATCAAATGCGCCGGTTCTTTCCTGCCATTCCTCTTTATCAAACGAAAGTACTCCCCCAGTATCAATTAAATAATTCCCCCTGTTATGAGGTAAACGAATGAAAATACTGTCCCCTTGCCCTACATCAATAAAGGATACTTCACCTGTAAAATAAAAATAAGGAGTGAGATAGTGAATGAAAAAGACGAAAAAAGGTGCAATGCTTGCTAATAGAAAATTCTTTCTCCCCTCCCCTTTCTCCCATTGTAAGAAGAAAAGATTGATTGCAATTAAATAGAGCAGAATAAGCCACAAAGAGGGTCTCCCTAATGTTAATACAGCCTGGGGAAAATCCGCTATTGTTAAACTCAAATCATTCATTCGCTCTAGTAATGTATTTATCCATTGAATCGGAAACCAAGCCCAAGTTCCAACAATCATATGATAAGCCAATAAGAACAGAAATAGCGGGAGAATAACAAAAGAAAAAAATGGGTACAAAGAGTATATTAGCGACGAGGGAGAAGATTGAGATTTCATAGAAGGAATAAAGTAATATTGGCGTTGCTGCTAATTGACAAATAAAGGATATTATAAAAAGAGATCTTATAGGAGAGGTACGTCTTTTGAGGAGAGAATAAGAAGACAAAAGTAAAACATAAGTAACTGTGAAAGAAAGCTGAAAACCAACGTCATAAAGAATAAATGGGTTAATTAATAAATAACAAACAAATACAATACATAACACATCTTGCGTTCTCATAGCTGACAAAAAAATCTTAAAAAGCGCTGCGAACATAAGCATTGCTACAGCTCGAATCACTGAAGGTGTTCCTCCGGCAAGGATGCCATAGATCGGTAACAAACCCACTAAAATCATCAACATATGCTGCCTTGTCACACCTAGCCTTAAGCCCACAAATAAGAGCATTCCAGCTAATAAACTTACATGCATACCTGAAATAGCTAATAAATGAATAATGCCTAATCTTTGATAAGCTGTTTCAACGGTTTCATCTAATTGCGATCGGTCTCCATAAACTAGAGCATTCACTAGTGGTGCGGTCTCATTTGGAAAATACTTACTCACGTATTGGATCCCTTTTTCCCGCAATTGCCAAATTTGTGTAACGATATTCGTATTGCCCATTTGGCAGCTTCGTAAATCAAATTGGTCAGTTTGAATTTGCCAGTGAATACCTTTGCGCTCTAAATATTGTTGGTAATCAAAGCTATGAAAATTTGTTGCTTTTTGCGGAGTTTCTAGTTTGCCCATCACATTACATATCAGACCTGTACTCGTTACCTTCTCCAGTGAGTCTTTCTCTTCCTTAGATGGAATATAGTATGTAAATACGAGCTTTTCATTTGAAGGTTGATCGATCGCTTGAGCAGAGAGATGATCTCCATCAATGACCCATCCATGAGTAAAGGTCAGCGTGAAATCAGTCCTTTCACTTCTTATATCAGTCCCATTATCATAAGAAGCAACATAACCTCTAATGAAAAATAACACACTACATAAAATAAATAATAATGTCAGTCTTCGAGAAAGATACCTTGTAAAAATACTAAAGAGAAAAAATAGGAAAAGGGGAATGAAATAAAAATAAGAGGAGAAAGAAGATAAGAGTGAAAAAATCGCGACAAGGGAGCAAAAAAACCATTTCCCTGGCAAAGAAATCTCACCACCCATTTAGAATAGTATTGTACACCAAGAGGATGAAACGGCTCGCTACCTAATAAACCGTTTCATCCATCAATTATTTTAAAATTGTTTCTACTTCTTCTTTTAATTGAGCATCTAGAGCGTTCTCACCTTTTAAGTCTCTAATTTCAACCAATAACTTCTTAATTAAGTCGTTCTTTTCTGTTGCTTTTGCATCTAACTGTTGTTGATCGAAAGGTACTTTCTTTAACGAGACTCCAGCTTGTTGAAATAGCTCGATCCCATATGGATGATTTTTATAGTCCTCTGCATAGTATACCTTTTTAATGCCTGCTTGAATAATCGCTTTACAGCATTGTAAGCATGGAAAATGAGTTACATAAATTTCTGCATTCTCTGTTGGTACACCAAATTTCGCGCACTGTAAAATCGCATTCATCTCCGCATGTATTGTTCTAACACAATGATTGTCAATGACGTAGCACCCTTCATCAATACAATGATCGCCACCTGTGATTGACCCATTATATCCACCTGCGATCATTCGTTTATCGCGAACAATTGTTGCCCCTACAGTTAATCGTGTACATGTACTTCTTAATGCTAGTAAATGGCTTTGTGCCATAAAATATTGATCCCAAGAAATTCTGTCCATTGTACGTCTCTCCCTTTTTTAAAAACATCCTCATATTTTAGTTTAATCACACCATACATGTATGGTCAAATCCATTTTCATCTAATCAATTAACACTTATTAGATCTTTTAGTTTTTCAAACGTTTTTTCTCCAATTCCTGATACTTCTTTTAAATCTTCAATAGCTTTAAAAGAGCCGACTTCCTCTCTATACGAAAGAATATCTTCTGCTTTTGAAGGGCCAATCCCTGGCAGTGTTTCAAGCTGTTCAATCGTTGCTTGATTCAAATTGATTTTCCCATCATTACCCTCGTTTAACGGCGGTAATGACGACACGCCCTCTTCCCCCACTTTTGGAATATAGATAACCATTTCGTCTGTCAGTTTCTGAGCAAGATTGACTTGTTTTTGATCCGCTTCACTTAGAAACCCTCCTGCAACTTGAATAGCATCTACAATACGCTGGGTGCTTTTTAATTCATAGACGCCAGGGTCTTTGACTTCTCCTTTAATGTCAACCATAACATCATCATCTGAATAATTCTCTTCTTCTTCTTGAGATATTTCCCCCCCTTCTTCAAAACCTTTATCATCAAGCAACCATTCATTTTCCACTTCAACCGTATTGTTTTGATTTAGAAGTGGGGAGAGCAACCACATACATAAAGCACCAACAATGAATCCAGCAGCTATTACAATATACAGGGCGTATTGCTTCACCCATTCCATTTTCATCAATTCCTTTCAATAGACATAATTTCAACTGGTGCTTCATATTTTTAATAGGAGTCATTTTTTGTTGGCGAAGGAGGGATGTATTTTGAATATCGGTATAATTGGCACAGGCAATATGGGGAGAATTTTGACAGAAGCCTTGCTTGATAGCAAAGCTGTTTCCCCTTCTTCCATTACCATTACAAACCGTACCATTGCAAAATCATTGGAGATAAAAAAAGCATATCCAGATATCAATGTGGCACGAGATGCACTGACAACTGCAAAGATGTCTTCGCTTATTTTCGTGTGTGTCAAACCGCATGATGTTTACGAAGTCATTCAAACCATTCAACCGAGTCTAAATAGAGACAAATGCGTCATCTCTATTACAAGTCCTATTGCAGTAAATCAATTAGAGTCTGTCTTGTACTGTTCAAGTGCAAGAGTCATTCCGAGTATTACGAACCGAGCATTAGCTGGTGTCTCTCTAGTCACATATGGAGATCATTGCTCAAAAGAATGGCGAGAAAGTATTCAATGGCTGTTTGAACAAATTTCTGTCCCTACCATTATTGAGGAGAATATTACAAGAGTGGCTTCAGATATCGTTAGCTGTGGTCCTGCATTTTTTAGTTACTTAACCCAACGATTTATCGATGCCGCCGTTAAGGAAACAAAGATAGATAATGATACAGCCACAAAATTAGCTAGTGAAATGCTGATAGGTTTAGGGGAATTGTTGCGCCAAGGACATTATACATTACCTACTTTACAAGAAAAGGTGTGTGTAAAGGGCGGAGTTACTGGCGAAGGCATAAAGATACTTGAAAAAGAGTTAGGAGATATGTTTGAACACTTGTTCCAAGCGACTCACTCAAAGTTTACTGAGGATATAAACCTGGTTAAAACGCAATATACAACTATTTAATAGTTCTATAAAAAATGCCATAACCCTTCTAACAAAAAAAGAGTCTCGGAATTTTTTCCGGGACTTTTCTTTGTTTATATTCTGTTTTTCAGCTTTTTACAAATAAAAAACAATCTTTCAGCATCGTTCATTTCTCTATTTTTCTCATTAAAATCAACGAAAAAAGTAGTTATTTCAAAACCTGCCTCTTTCAACCACTGTCTGTATACGTCAAATTCATACGTTCTCTGAAAATGGCATTCATCATATCGTTTGTATGTGCCTATTTTTTCATCAAGGACGAAGAATGACAAATCATGTTCCACACTATGAGGAAATTCCCCTTCAAAACTTTGCCAAATATAACTTACGTCTTCTTCATTCAGGGCAAACGTTTGATTAACAAACAAATCATCAATTTTATGAACGGTATGCACGTCAAACATAAACAAACCGTCATCAGCTAAATGTTCATATACACCTGAGAAGGTAGATTTTACTTCATCTTCTGATTGGAGATAGTTCAATGAATCACAAAAAATAGTAATGATATCATAGCAACCAATTTCATCTAATTGGGACATATCCTGCTCTAAAAATTGAATTGACAGGGCTTCGCTCGCTGCTTTTCTTTGTGCAACCGCAAGCATATTGTCTGATAAATCAGCCCCAGTTACTTCATATCCTTTTTTAGCCAATCGCAAAGACAGCTCACCTGTTCCACAAGCAAGATCTAGGAGGCGCTTACCTTTTAATTGATGAAGATTACACTGTGATGCAACAATGGATACCCACTTTTCATAAGGTGCATCTACCATTAATCCATCATAGAGATAAGCAAATTGCTGATAACTCATTACGGTTGCAGCTCACTTTTAATATCTTCCGTTTTTGCATCGCCCCAAAGACGTTCTAAGTTATAATAACTTCTTTCATCACGATGGAACACATGTGCAACGATATCCCCTAAGTCAACTAAAACCCAGCGTGCTTCATCAAACCCTTCCATTCTTTTGACTTCATAGCCGCTTTCTTCAGCTTTGTCTTTTACCTCTTTAGCAATAGCTTGCACTTGCTTATCTGAATTCCCGTGACAAATAACGAAATAATCCGCTATTAACGAGATTCCTTTCATATTTAGTGCCACAATATCTTCTGCTCTCTTACTGTCTACTGCTTTAACAACTGTTGTAAGTAATTGTTTTTCTGACATATCATCAACCCTTTCTATTCATCACTAAATCATTGTACATCGTTAATGTGAGCGGATAGACTGATTGATTTTTTTTCATTAGAAAAAGAATAGAGTTTTTCACAGCTTGAATTAATGCTTCATCCAAATCACGCTGTGCAAGTTCTCTCACTTCTTCAACACCAGGAAAATGCCTACCCGGCTCAATATAGTCCGCTAAATACACAACTTTCTCTAATAATGACATATTAGCTCGCCCTGAAGTATGATAGCGTATTGCCTCTAATATTTCACAATCAGTAATACCAACTTTCGTTTCGACTAAATATGCGCCCACTGGTGCATGCCATAACTCACTATTATATTCTAGTAAGTCTGAAGGCATGTCTTTTGCTATGATACACGCTTTCATTTCTTCCTTAGGATGAAATTTAGCATAATCATGAAAAATGGCGGCCATTTCAGCTTTCTTCACATCTGCTCCGAATCTTTCTGCCAATTCAATGGCACTGTTCATCACACCAATAGTATGTTGATATCGATGGTCTGTTAATTGTTCATTGACAATCTCTAATGCCTGTTCACGGTTCATATAGGTGATTCTCCTCCATGTATGTGCGGACATTATCTGGCACTAAATACTTAATTGTCTTTCCATTTTGCATGCGTTCTCTAATCAAAGTAGATGAAATGCCAATCTCAGGAATCTCAACATAATCAACGGGATATTTGGTCGTTAATTGATAATCTGGTCTCTTTACACCTACAAAAGTAACAAGATCAAGTAAATAATCTATATCACGCCATTTATGCAGATACTCAACCATGTCCGCGCCAATAATAAAGAAAAATTTTGTATCTTTCTCTCTTTCATGTAAGATCTTGATCGTATCAACAGTGTAAGAAGGACCTTTTCTTTCTAATTCTACTAATTCTATTTGAAATTGTGGATGATCACTAACCGCTCTTCTTAATAATGCTACTCTATCTTCATTACTTAAAAAGTAACTCTTCTTTTTATGAGGTGGCTCTTGGTTAGGCATAAACCAAATCTCGTCTAAGTCTTTTGCATGCAATACTTCATTAGCGATAATTAAGTGACCTAAGTGAGGAGGATCAAATGTACCTCCTAGGATTCCTATTCTTTTCATCCTTTTCCCCCCACAGGATCGTTTAAGGTAATTTAATTTGTTTATTCTCTTTAGATTGTTTATAAAGCACAATCATATTGCCAATCACTTGTACAAGTTCCGCTTTAGTTCCTTTAACTAACAATTCGGCTACAGTATCCTTATCTTCATCACAGTTTTGTAAGATGCTTACTTTTAATAGTTCTCTTGCTTCTAATGCTTCCGCAATTTGCTTCACCATATTATCATTTACGCCGCCTTTTCCCACTTGGAAAATCGGGTTTAAATGATGTGCTTCTGATCTTAAATATCTCTTTTGCTTACCTGTTAACATAATTTCCTCCTAATTGTTGCTCCACATTTCTTCTCATTCGTTCCGTGTCTGGCATTTGAGAAGTCCATAACTCAAACGCTAACGCTCCTTGATAAACAAACATCTCTAGTCCATTTTGTACACGGGCTCCCTTTGCTTTTGCTTCTGCTAAAAAGGCTGTTTCAAATGGATTATATATAATATCGCTAACAAAAACGTCTTCACGCATAAGATTAAGATTAAGTGGTTTTTCATCCATTCTCGGTGACATTCCAATCGAAGTCGTTTGAATGATACAATCATATTCGTCCAGTTTATGTGCTGCATCATCCAATGTCAATGCTCGCATATCTACATCATACGGACAATCAGCAATCAATTGCGCCGCACGATTAACGGTGCGATTGGCAATTGTGATATGGGAAACACTCGCTTGTGCTAAAGCATAGACAATAGCTTTAGCAGCCCCTCCTGCACCTACTACCAATATTTTATTTTCACTAAACTGTGGTTGATGGTTTTTCAGCCCCTGGAGGAAACCCGTTCCATCCGTATTATAGCCAATTAACTTTCCATCCCTGTGAATGACAGTATTTACTGCCCCTATTGCTTCTGCTAAAGGATCTAGTTCATCTAAATACGCCATAATAGTCTCTTTATGTGGCACAGTCACATTAAATCCTGCAATACCACATGCCCTTAAGCCCTTTATGGCATCCGATAGATTTTCCGATTGAATATGCAACGGTAAATAATGCGCATCCATTTCGTAGTACTGAAATAAATCATTATGCATCACAGGTGACATCGAATGTGCAATAGGATCCCCAATTACTGCATAAAACTTCTCCACTCTTCTTCTCCCCTTTGACAATAAGGATTATATCAGTGATTTTCTTAGTGAAACATTAACACCCTTAGGTACATATGCTGCGATTTTGCACCCTGCTGTAGGTACTGTTATCCAACCTAAACCTGAATAAACGACATCTGTCTTATCTTCTTTTATTGTAAATTCATGGCGAATGAGTTCAGGAAACTCGTCTAATTCATCCTTACGAGGTGGTGTCAACATTTCTCCAGCATGCTTTTCGTATAATTCATCTGCTTTTTCTAATTTTGTCCGATGAATTTGGATTTCATTAGAAAAATGACAAATAAATGATGTCCGGTCACCATGAATAAAATCAAATCGACTTAATCCACCAAAATAAAGGGTTTGACCATCATTTAATTGGTATACTTTCGGTTTTATTTCTTTTTTCGGTGTAATGATTTTCAAGTCACGTTTGTCAATATAATGTGCCATTTGATGATGATTAATAATACCTGGTGTATCGATGAGGGCTTTTCCATCCTCTAAAGGAATTTCAATCATATCTAATGTTGTTCCTGGAAAATGAGAAGTAGTAATGATATCTCCTTCTCCAGTTACCTCTTTTATTATCCTGTTAACAAACGTTGACTTTCCAACATTCGTGCAACCGACAATATATACGTCCTTACCTCTTCTATACCGATCAATTTCTGCTGCTATTTCTTTCATTTGTTGACCTTTCGCAGCACTAACTAAAAAGACATCTTCAGGTTTCAAACCAAGTTCCTTCGCCTGCTGTTTCATCCAGTGAATTAATTTATTATGATTCACTGATTTTGGTAGTAAATCTACTTTATTACCAACTAATAATACTTTATTATTACCTACAAACCTGTGCAATCCAGGCAACCAACTGCCATTGAAATCAAAGATATCAACAATCTTTACAATTAAAGCATCTTTATTTCCTAAGCCATTTAGAATTTTCAAAAAGTCGTCATCTGTTAAACTGACATCCTGTACTTCGTTATAGTGTTTTAGGCGAAAGCAACGCTGACAAATAATTTCTTCTTTTTTTAATGCTGAATTTGGCGCATAACCTATTTCATTCGGATGCTCAGTTTGAATATGCACACCGCATCCTATACAAACGTATTCTTCTTTCAAAGTTAATCCTCCCAATTAATCATACCTTTTTTCTTAAACCAGTTGAGTATTCTTCTTTCTATCGTACGATTGATTTTCGTAAAAAACCCATCTGTTTTTGCAACAGGTACTACTAAAATCGTGTTAAATCCACTTCTATTTCCACCTAATACATCTGTTAATAACTGATCACCAACGACAACAACTTCATGCTTTTCCAGTTGCATTTCTAGTAACGCGCGTTTAAAAGCTCTTCCCATCGGTTTTCTTGCTTGATAAATAAATGGTGTTTTTAAAGGATCAGAGAAATTTTTCACTCTGCTCTCATTATTATTAGATACAATCGTTACTTTAATATCACTTAAGCGCATTTGTTCGAACCAATTAATTAATTTTGGAGTAGCATTAGGTCGATCCCATTCAACTAACGTATTATCTAAATCAGTAATAATCCCTTTAATTCCTTGTTCTTTCAAGATATCTGGAGTAATTTCAAAAACATTCTTTACATGTTGATCCGGTAGAAAATTCTTTAGCACGACCGTTTAAACACCTCATTCTTCATTATTTCAAGCTATCATCTTATTCTGACCTAATATGACATATCACAATCAAATGGTCAATTAGCATTATTCTATATTCGAAAATGAATAATCGAATAAATAGAACTAAAACTTTTCGACAAATTCCAACATTACCCTTTTTGTGGATAACTTTATACACATTATACACTGTGAGATTATTTACTCGTACAGAGATATGAACAGTTTAATCACACTTTATCCACTTTCCACTGTGGATAAACGAACGATTGTTCTATCTTACTCATTCTGCTATGGTAGAAGTAACAACAAGAACTTCTTTTAAAATAGCCCTGTTCTTTAGATAAACGAGAACGAATGAGACGTAATGGAGGTGTGATCCTACATGCGAAAGTTATCTGATGAGCTATTAATAGAATCTTATCACAAAGCTATTCAACTTCAATTATCATTGGATTTCATCCGCCTTATCGAAACTGAAATTCACAGAAGATCCTTATCAAATAGAATAAAAGCTTCTTCCTAGCAGAATCATCGCCCTCCACAATTGTAGGGCTATTCTTTTTGTCTACACAATATGACCAATTACTTCTCCAACTTTTATTGGGGCTGGAAACTGTATTGTCGGTACCAATTGAAAGGCATCTTTTTGAAATAACAAAATCACTGTCGAGCCAAATGAAAAATAAGCAACCTCTTCACCTTTTTTCAATGAGTCATTTTGATACGTCCGCTCAATTGAATTGACAAACATGGCCCCTACTTTGACCATTGCTAATTCGCCACCGTCATATTGAATTTCTGATATTTTGCGATAATTTTTAGATAAAGTATCTTTACCAAGAGTTAAACCCCATTTATTCACTGGGTAAGATTTCTTTCCTAAAGTCCATTGCCTCTTTACTTGACCATCTACGGGACTATGAATGCGGTGATAATGACTAGGACTTAAGTAGAAAATCATATACGTCCCACCTTTATATTTCTCCGCTTCTTCAACCCCACCAAGCATTTCTGCAATAGAGTAATCTTTCTCCTTCACAGTAATCACATGTTTACTATCCACCATACCTATATCCTCAATCATAGCATCAACAGGGCTAACAATTGTATCCTCCCCTTGATGAATAGGCCGGGCATCTTCCTTCAATAGACGTATAAAGAATTCATGTAATGTATGGAATTGATCCAAATCTCCTTTAATTTCATCTTCGTTAATACGATACGTCTTAGAAAACGGTTTAATTAAAAATCTACTCATTTTAGATCTTGCAAATTTATATAATATCGATGAGGTCATTCGACCATTCGTTAATTCAATCAAAGTTCGATATATCGCTTGCTTCATCTTTAACACCTTTCTATACTTTTTTTCCAAGGAATAAGCACCTATTTCGTAAAGGTGTCTCTCTTCATTTTAAATTTCTCTAATTCTACTACTTGTTCTTCATTTCTTAAAGTTCATCTATCGTCACTGAATATTTATCATAAATAAAGTCAATTATGTTTATGTTTTTTCTTTATGCATTAAAGAAAGGGGTGTCTTTCATATATAATAAACCCACCCTCACCGACTGCTATTATATCACTAGTTAACAGTCCAGCCTATTAAAATTATCGTAAGGAATGATGATTGTAAAGAGGAAAGAATGAATATGTTGTAAACTTGAGATGATTTACATAGATAGAAGGCATCATTCTAGAGATTTTCGAAGATAGTGAAGATTCATCTTTTGATAGAGGCTAAGCAAAAATCGTATATTAATTGGTCATACTATCCCTAGCCTCTATTCTTTCTTTTATAATGAAGTAGTCAACTGCATAAACTCCTCAATATCCTTTATACAAAGGCTCGCAGCGTTTTCCCAAAAGTCAGGTTTTGTTAAATCCTCATTTAGATGCTTCATCGCAAGAGATTCAACGGTCATAGAACCAGTATCTTTTAATAAATTTACGTATTTCTTTTCATAACTTGGGCCTACTTCTTGTGCTTGTTTATAGATACCCAATGAGAAAAGATAGCCAAATGTGTAAGGGAATTGATAAAAAGGTGTATGGGTATTATAAAAATGCAATTTGGAAGCCCAAAAATACGGATGATAATGTTCTAACGAATGACCATATGCTTGTTTTTGCGCACTTGTCATCAATTCATTTAATCGCTCTCGTGTGACTGTACCTTTTTTTCTTTCTTCATAAAAAGCGGTTTCAAACAAATAACGTGCATGTATATTCATAAACATCGTAACAGTCCGACTAATCTTATCATCCAGAAGAATCACTTTTTCCATTTTTGTTTCCGCCTGCCTTACTGAAGCATCAGCGACAATTAGCTCCGCAAAAGTCGATGCTGTTTCTGCTACATTCATGGCATATTTTCGATTAAAGAAAGGGATATCTTTCATTACAAAACTGTGAAATCCATGTCCAAGCTCATGCGCGAGTGTAGAAACATTACTAGGTGTCCCAGAATATGTCATAAAAATCCGTGACTGCCCACTGTCGGCAAAATATGTGTGAAATCCTCCTGGACGCTTATTCGGACGATTCTCAGCCTCAATCCAACGGCCTTCAAAAGCTTGTACTGCAAATGTTTTCATTAAAGGACTAAATGTACCAAATTGTTCAATGATAAACTTCGCGCCCGCTGTGAAATCTTTCTTTGTATCTACTTTACCGATCGGTGCATCTAAATCAAACCAGCTTAATTTATTTACCCCAAGTAATTTTGCCTTTCTTTCTAAATAACGCGTTACTGGTTCTTTATATTTCTCTACCGCTGCCCACATACTATGTAAGGTTTCTTCTTTCATTCGGTTATTAAGAAGCGGCTCTTTTAAAGGGCTATTCCAACCTCTTTTCTTATTTGCCATTAATCGATACCCTGCTATGTGATTTAATGCTTTTGCAAAGATTGGAGATTTCTCCTCCCATGCCTGTTCCATTTGATTAAAGACCTTTTCTCTTAATGCTGCATTTGACTGTCCCATTATATTATTCGCTTGTCCTACAGATAATGTTGTTTGACCATTCTCATCTTCATATGGAATAGCAATCATACTAACAGTTGTATGATATAACTCTCCCCAACTGTGAAATCCATCCATACTTAATGATTGAATTAAATCTTCTTCTTGGATTGATAATTTTTCCTGAGCCATCTGTCGCCATTCGTCTAAGACAAAAGCTACCGGAGTAAGAGTTTTACTACTTACATATTGCTTCCATTCATCATTACCTATAAGTGCCAATTTATTTTGAAAGGTTAATAGCACTGTCGAAAAAGTGGATGATTGTTGCATGACTTGCATTTGTAACCGTTCAACCAAAGGATCTAACGTATTCTCAGCTTTTAAACAACTGACGAAAGCGCTTGCCTGCATGAGCTTTTTAAATACTTCTTCAGATGACCTTAAAACTTGTCCTATACTATTTATAGTATGTTCTTCATTTTCTGTTATTTGCATATCGTTAGCCAGTGAAGTGAATTCTTCCATCAAGATATCTATTTGCTCTAGATAATTTTGAAACGATTGTGATTGACTACCTCCTTCAAAAAAGCTTTCTAAATCCCAAACCTCAGTATAAGTTGTATGAGTCATTCTAATCTCTCCCTTCTAATATTTAAATACTATCAGAGGTTTCAGATTATTAATACTTTTTGGAACGGTCTATATGGCATAAAAATACTCCCTTATAAGTACCAAGCTTATTACTTGTCTACCTATAAGGGAGCGTATCCTAGTGTTTTTCCGTTTATTTTTACTTGACTATGCAAAATGTAGAAGGTTATTTTGCTTCGATTGCAGGTGTTTTAATTGTTTCAACATGATATAGACTGCCTTCAGTTTCTAGAATAAATTCAGGCTTTGGTTTTCCTCTACTTGCTTTATGTCCAGCAATGTGTGCTTCGCTTTTCTCCCAGTTCTTCCAATCCTGTTCCGATTCCCAACGAATTTGCAATATAACTTCTTCATTTCCTCTACGTACTTTTTTTACCATAACTGTGATGTCAATAATCCCTGGTTGTTCATCAATAATGCCTTTTTGGCTGAATTTTTCCACAAGGTGATGGGCATTACCTTCAGTTACAGTAAATTTTTTCATTTGAACGAACATATTTAAATCCACCTCTATATTTAATGATATAACTTCATTTTAATCGATAATGATTATCATCGTCAACCATATGATCTATTTCACTACTATCTTATCACTGTAGGTATAAGATACTGATTCATTGGTAAATTGTCTCTCTCTTTATAAGGAAAAGTTTTATGCATGTTGAGAAAATCCAGTCTGTGCAGCTCTCATTTGAGGTCTTGGACGCGCCGCTATTGCCGTTTACAGCATTCTGAGGAAAAAACGGAAATAAGTGCGCAGTCAACATTAAACAAAGCTTTATGTTGAGTTGAACATTCATAAAAAATCCAATCGATGCGGGGTTCCCTTGATAATCACACAGGTTACAGTGGTTCTTCATTTTGCGATACTCTCGACTTCCTTTACTCACTTGCATTAGGCAAGTTATATGCGGAAATCAATCATTAGAAATCCGCTTTTATGTGGGCAATCGATAATATTCACACATCTCAAATTCATATTATACTAGTAATTAAAAGTACTTGGTTTAAATTTATTGTGTCAATGATTAAACGACCCTTTTCTTCATAAAGCTCGTTCATTTCAATACTATCTTTTACATAGCTCTTACCTTACATTGCAGTCATTTTTCTATACTACAAAGAAACCACAGCATGGAAACTGTGGTAAATACATACGGTATTCTTAATTCTTCTTCTTCTCTTTTTCCGCTCGATAAAACTCATGAAACATTTTCATTAATGCTCGTTTTTCAATACGCGAAACATAGCTCCGTGAAATACCTAATTCTTTTGCTATCTCTCTTTGCGTCTTTTCCTTCTTTAAATCCAACCCAAACCGTCCCACAATCACTTCTTTCTCTCTTTCGTCCAATACATCAATGTATTCTCGCACCTTCTCAAGTTCCATATTTAGTTGAATCGTATTAATCACATCTTCTGATTCTGACTTTAGCACATCAATCAACGAAATTTCATTGCCTTCTTTATCCTGCCCGATTGGATCATGAAGAGAGACATCCTTCTTTGTCTTCTTTAATGCTCTCAAATGCATGAGAATTTCGTTTTCTATACATCTTGCGGCATAAGTAGCAAGCTTTGTTCCTTTGCCTTCAGAATAGCTTTCAATCGCTTTAATTAACCCTATTGTACCGATAGAGATAAGATCCTCAGCATCTTCTCCTGTGTTCTCGAATTTTTTTACAATATGTGCGACAAGTCGAAGATTATGCTCAATTAGCATATTGCGTGCGTGTGAATCCCCTTCTGCCATTTGCCTTAAGTATTTTTTTTCGTCACTTGAAGATAAAGGCTGAGGAAAAGCATTATTCTTCACATATGAGACAAGAAAAACAATTTCTTTAACTAAAAATCCAAGTGCTGTCATAATTCCAGACATAGAGCCACCCCCGCTAGTTTGAACTTTTCGCCTATTAACCATTTCTATGTAGTGGAAAAGCTGTTATTGTCTGTCCTAGCGTATTAATTTTCAATTACAGTGTTTATTGTTTAGTGGAATTGGACGAGGTGTATGCCAATCAGTTAATATGGAGATATAAGAAATGGATAGAAAGTGGGAACGCTAGTTTGGGAGTGAATCGTTTAGTATTAGGGATTGTTTTTCTTATCATCGCCATGGTTAGTATTGCTGAAATTATATTTGAAGGCTTTTCTTGGAAACCAGTTGTCATTTTTGTCATTGGTTTATTTTTAATTATGTTTTTATGGAAACGACCTGATAAATAAAATCATGATGGGACATCTAAAAGCTAGAGGTCCCATCAATTCTGTCATTATATTTTTCACTTTTGATTTCTATATTTTTTTGTAAAATAAACTGTGAATAGAGTTATTTTTATCGCCACATACTCTCCCCCTACAAAACTACGTTAGGTTGAGTCCTTCTCAACCCAGAAATAAACCTTTCTTCCTTGTAATAAAAACATCATGATCTCCTCCACCTTTCTTTATTTCCTTTATCCTTAGTAAAAATTGCGATAGATTTCTTCTTGTCGTGCTTTATGGTCTTCAAGAAGACGGTTTACATATTCATCATGCATACGTTCTTCAACCGAGCGTTTTCTAGCTTTAATTGTCACCGTTAGAAAAATTAGATTTAATGTCATCCTGCAGCACCTCCTCTCTTTATCTATCCAAAAAATGCACACAAAAATGCCGCAAAGGGGCACTCACCCCCTTACGGCATTAAGAAATAAACATAAAAATGCCGCAGGAGATGACAATTCCTCCCTGCGGCATGGATAGACAAAAAATTAAATGAAGCGATCCATTCCAAATAGGTCGAAATTGATTTGTATTTGAGTTTCATTTACTGCTGTAGTTAAATTGCATAAGTTTTTCATTGTTTCCGACCTCCCTTTTCTTTAGAATATTTTCGCTTACATTGGTAAGTATATCCAAGAAATAGCCATTTGTAAACGGCTTTTTGCAAAAAATTTTAAAAAGGGCGAAAATAATTATTTTTCTCCCTAGAACGCCCTACCTTTCTTTGAGAACAGAAAAAAGCCCACCCCTTAGGTGAGCCTCAACTTTACTTTTCTAAAGCTAACTTTAAATCTTCAATTAAATCCTCAACATCCTCTAAACCAACAGAAATTCTTACAAGTCCGTCTGTGATACCTAGTTCATCTCGACGTTCTTTCGGTATAGATGCATGAGTCATTCTTGCTGGAACGGAGATTAAGCTTTCAACAGCACCGAGGCTTTCTGCAAGAGTAAAGTATCTCACATTTTCAAGTAGCTTATCAGCATTCTCTTCACTGCCAACATCAAAAGAAACCATTCCTCCAAAACCATCAGCCTGTTTCTTGGCGATGTCGTGATTTGGATGAGACTCAACCCCAGGATAATACACTTTTGATACTGCAGGATGCTGTATAAGAAACTCGACAATCGCCTTTGTGTTACTTTCCGTTTCCTCCATTCTGATTCCTAATGTTTTAATCCCTCTCATTAGCAACCATGAATCTTGAGGCCCTAACACTCCACCGGTTGAATTTTGAACAAAGTGTAATTCTTCTGCGAGCTTATCACTATTTACAACCACTAACCCTGCAACAACATCGCTATGTCCACCTAAGTACTTCGTCGCGCTGTGAAGCACGATATCTGCACCTAACTCAATTGGAGTTTGCCAATATGGTGTTGAAAATGTATTATCAACAATTGTTAAGAGATTATTTTCTTTAGCTAATTTTGCTGCTGCTTCAATATCCGTGATTTTTAGAAGTGGATTTGTTGGTGTTTCAATATATACAGCCTTTGTATTTGGCTTTATGGCAGCTGTGATATTGTTTAAGTTACTTGTATCAACAAATGTCGCTTCAATACCGAATCGATTAAGCACTTTCGTAATCACACGATAAGTTCCACCGTATACATCATCAGTGAGGATGATATGATCCCCACTATCAAAAAGCATCACAGTAGCAGTGATTGCTGCCATCCCTGAGCCAAAAGCAAAGCCTGCATGCCCAGCTTCTAAATCTTTAATAAGCTCTTCTAATGCATGTCTTGTTGGGTTACCTGTACGTGAATACTCAAAGCCTTTATGATTACCTACTCCGTCTTGTTTATAAGTACTTACTTGATAGATAGGTACAGATACTGCACCTGTTGTTGGATCACCAGCAATTCCGCCATGAATTAATTTTGTTTTTCTTTTCATATCAAATACCTCCTTCATAAATCTTTTTACTTAAATAACGCTCACTGCCATCTGGAAAAATCACCACAATATTCGTACCTGCTGGAGCTTGTTCTGCTTCTAATAATGCTGCATGCAAAGCTGAACCAGATGAACTACCGACAAGCATTCCTTCTTTTTCAGCTAATTGCTTTACTCTATTAAAAGCGTTCTCATCACTTATTGTATGAATGCTATTAAAATAAGTGGTATCCATATAATCTGGTAAAAATTCCATACCGATTCCCTCTGTTTTATGCGGACCAGATTCGCCACCATTTAAGATGGAGCCTTCTGGCTCAACAATGACGGTTTTTATTTGTTCTCTTTTTTCTTTCAAATAACGAGCAGTGCCCATAAATGTGCCACCTGTACCTGCACCGGCTACAAATATATCAACATTCCCATCAAGATCATCCCATATTTCAGGGCCTAAAGTTCGGTAATAAGTATCCGGGTTAGCCGGGTTTGCAAATTGCTGTGGACAAAATGCATTAGGGATTTCCTTTAAAAGCACTTCTGCTTTGGCAATGGCACCTTTCATGCCTTCTTCTGTAGGTGTTTGAACGACTGTAGCTCCTAAAGCTCTCATCAGATCTTGCTTTTCAATACTAAACTTCTCAGGTACACAAACAATCACATTCACATCTTCTTTTAATGCTGCTAGCGCTAGACCTATACCTGTATTGCCTGCTGTAGGCTCAATAACTGTTCCACCTTTTTTTAACTTACCACTTTCAAAGGCGTTTCTTAATAATTCTTGTCCTAGGCGGTCTTTTACACTGCCACCGGGGTTCATGTATTCTAACTTAGCAAATAAACGCACACCTTCTGGTAAGTCAAACTGCGAAATTTCTACCATTGGCGTTTGTCCAATTAATTCATGAATGCTTCGGTAAACCTTCATAACTTCCCGTCCTTTGTTGATTATTTACTTTTGATTCCTTCTACTATTTTCATAACAAGATTTGCAGAGTGTAGTGCTGCTTTCTCTAGGAATTGATCAAAAGAAATATTAGATTCTTTACCAGCAATATCAGATAAAGAGCGAATAATCACAAAAGGTGTATCAAAGGCATGAGCAACCTGCGCAATCGCTGCTGCTTCCATTTCTACTGCTTGCAATGCCGTGAATTTATCTTGTATTAGTGCCGTTTGCGCTGGGTTGCTAATAAATGAATCTCCAGTCGCAATCAGTCCTCTTATAACTGTTATACCTTCTAACTCTTTACCACTCTCTTCAGCAATTTCCAATAACGCCTCATGTGCAATAAAGGCAGGAGGTTGTTGTGGTACTTGACCATATTCATAACCAAATACAGTTGCGTCGACATCATGATGTCTAACTTCAGATGAAATAACGACATCACCTACATTTAATTCAGGGTTGAATCCTCCAGCAGACCCTGTATTGATAACATAATCCGGCTTGAACTTCTCCAAAAGAATGGTAGTGGACATTGCTGCGCTCACTTTACCAATGCCAGAACGAAGAAGAACAACGTCTGCTCCGTTCATTTTACCTTCTGTATATTCACAGCCAGCAATCACTTGCTGTTGCTTCTCATCCATATGGTCCCTTAAAATTGTTACTTCTTCTTCCATTGCTCCGATAATAGCTATTTTCATTACTTTCCCTCTTTCTAAGCTTTGACACCTTCCATAATCCAAACAAAATCATTGCAGCGATTAAATGAAACTGTAAAACCATTCACCCGCATAATCTCTCTTAATACGGGGATTGTCGTATAGTATTCTCGCTTTAAATCTTCAGCTAGATTATGATAACCCTTTTCAGTGGCATCAGTAATAGCCTTTTGATAAGCATCTACAGATTCATACATTGTATCCGCAAACACTATTTTACCACCTGAAGGTAACATCTTTCCATACTGTTCAATCGCCAAAGACTTTTCTTCATCTGTTAAATGGTGAAAGGCATAAGAACTTACTATAGTATCTACGTTTTCATCTATTTGAAAGTTTAAGAAATCACCATCGAGCACTTTTGCTTTATCTTGTAACTTGTTGATAGCAATCTCTCTCATTGATTTCGACGGTTCAATCCCGATAACAGTTAAATTACGTTTTAATAATTTTGCAGTTAAATTGCCTGTACCTGGGCCAAATTCTAATACATTACCTGTTGCTCTATCTGCCACCTCTTGTAGCAATTGATCATAGTATAAGAAAACATCCTTATATTCTTCATCATGGCCTGTTACTGTATCATCATATGTTTTAGCCCACTCTTCGAATAATTCAATAAACTCTTTCCCCATTTTGCACCCTCCTGCACGTAATTACAATAGCAATAATTCCTATGAGTATACTATGAATTAATTTGTAACATGTTCCCAATCTACCACACCCCTTCTTAAGTTTCAAGAAAAATCAATATCCACTTTTCTCATTGCACAGAAAATGAAATTTACTTAAAATTAGGAGTGATAGCGTATGAAGGGATGATTAACTTGAACTTTCAATTAGATTTTATTGAGGATAAAGTAGAATTTTTCGAAGCAACAAAGCTGGACGATTTAGAAAAGAAAATAAATGACCAAATTGAAACAAATAAAGCCATTATGCTAGAAGTTCATCATGTCGCTCACCAAATGCATATAGATGAAAACGGCAAAAGGTTCTATTCAGCTGTTGTTCATTTTAAACTGAAGAAAAAGTAGAATAAAAATTGCATGCGAAGCAAATGATCCTTTGTGGCAAGTGGACACTTAGAATTCACCACTTTCTAATATGCAGCCATATGTTGACTCTCGATGCAAAAAAACGCGAACAAATGAATGTTCGCGTTTCATTCTGGCTAGGAAAACCAGTTTTTCTTATATACTATTTAATTCTTCTACCTTCGTTGGTTTCCATCCTTTTCCGTCTACCCATTCAATATATACACGATACATTTCATCTTTATTAGGTGAAGCGACTGTACCAACAGAACGATTTACACCGTCATTACCAAGGAAATAAACAGTCATAGCTGAACGATCTAATCCAGTAGCATAAGTGATTGCACGAAGCATTTCATCCCAATCCACATGACTCTGATCATACACAGCTGTCGGATGGTCGTCTTGTACTGTACCTACAGGTTGCCAAGCCGGATTTTCTACCGTTCTATTGACATCAGCACTACTGCCGCCTTCAGTGACAATCTCTTCCTCTTTTACTTTTTCTTCATTGTTTTCTTCTTCATTACTTTCTTCATCTTTATTCTCTTCATTATCTTTATTTTCTTCTTCCTCACTGTTACCTTCTTGACTTCCCTCATTTGTTGCATCATCTTTCTCATCACTGCTATTTTCTTTAGAAGTTTCTTCATTATTTACTTCTTCATTCGCAGCAGAATCCGCTGGTTGATCCTCGTCTTTTCCACCGGAGAAAATAATCGTACCAACAACGATGATGAGCAGAATAACGACGCCAATTAAGCCATTTAAGATTATGTTTGTTTTTTTCCTTTTCGATCTTTTATCATAACGGGATGAACCATTATCAGTATTATTCAAAGGAATACCTCCTAATTTAAAAAAGAAATATCATAGCTGAAAACATTTTAACATGTCTTTTAAAAAACTTGAAGGGATAACCATTACGTGGAATGATCTAATCTATGTATTTCTTTCACAATATCAGCGAATAAAGAAAGTGGTGATGGGTCGGTACTTTTGGCATCTAACCGGACGGTTACTAGTGCATATCTTGGGTTATCATATGGAAAATAGCCAGCAAACCATTTATTTTCTAGTTGCTGCCCATTCACTTTTTTCCCTGTTTCCCCTGTTCCAGATTTGCCTGCTACTTGATACGGTAAATTTTGTAGTTGCCTACCTGTCCCCAAATCATGATTGACAACTTCAAGAAGAAGCTTTTGTAATGATATGGCTGTATATGGCTTAATATTTTTACCAACAATTTTTTTAGACTGAAAGCTCTTTACTTTCGTCCCATTTTTATATTCTAGTTGTGAGGCGACACGTACCATCTGCTTTTCTCCACCTCTTGCGATTGTTGCCATCATATTCGCCACAGCTAACGGTGTACTGCGGACATCTAATTGACCAATGGATGTTAGAGCAATTAGATTTGTATCTTTTCTATTTCGCGGATCACTAAAGACCTGGCCTTGTTCTTCATCTGCCAATTGCTGAAAGCCTTTTAAATGATAGAAATCTCCTTGCCATCCTACTTTTATCGATAGGCCTAATTTATTGGCATAGCTATCCACCACCAATGGTTCTATAGACATCAGCTCTTTGCCGACCGTTGCAAATGTATAATTACAACTTTTCGCAAAACTATCTTTAAAATTAAGCATGCCGTATTGATAATTTTCATCGATTTCTCCATTGATTGACCGATTACAATCAAACATACGACTTTTTGCATCTAGCCCATAATCTATCGCTGCTGCAGCGATAACAGTTTTAAAAATAGACCCTAGTACTTGATTTTGTACCATAAAATTATTTGTACCTTCTTCGCCATGAGCGAAAGGGTTGACTGGGTTCACTTTCGGACGAGAAACCATCGCGACAACTGAATTATCCTCAATATCTATTAACACCATCCCCCCTTTGGTAACCTCGTTTTTATCGACTAGCATTTCCATTCGTTGCTGCCATTCAAAATCAAGCGTCGTTCTAATATTCAATGGATAAAAAGGGTTCGCAGGGTGAACATACTTTACATTCGAGCCAAATAAAGGCCTTCCTTTTCCATCAACATGATAAATGAGCTTTGTTTCACCTTCTCCAGACAAAAGTTCATCAAAGCTTTTTTCCATACCAGTTGCACCTAGTCTTGTTATATTAGATAAGTGTTTATTAGGATATCTTTTGGTTAGTAAAAAATCCCTATTGGCAATCCCTAATAATTGTCCTGCTGGTCTCTCATAAATCGGGTATGATTTTCTCACTGCAAATACACCTGGTATTTCCAACTGATTAATCTCCTCCATTTGTTCATTAGACAAAATGAAAGGTTCTCGCTCACCATATACAATAGGATCCTTTATTGCTTGAACTTTTTGACGGAATTGACTATTATCAACTTTAAGAATTTCAGCTACACTCGAGACATCCCATTCTATATCTTTCAGGAACGGAAAAAGGATTAAGACCGTTTTATAGGCTACAGTTAATTGTTTGCCATCTCTATCAAGCAAATTCCCTCTCTCGGCATCTATAGCTATTTCCTTAGAGCGTTGTGCGACACTTTGACTGATCAAGTTAATGTCTCTATTTGTAAAATGCTTTGTTTCAAACAACTGTATTTGAGCCAGTCTAACAATAAGTATTGATAAAATAATCATCATAACAGAAACAAACAGAATGACTCGTTTTCTTTGCATAAAAACACCTCGTCAAAAGTGTTGACGAGGTGTTTCTATTTCAAACGCTAAAACACAATAATTTTATTAGTTAATACTTGTTATCTTAACACTCATTTCTCCACCTGGTGTTTGCACAGACACTTCTTCGCCTACTTTTTTACCAATAAGGCTTTTAGCAATCGGAGAATCATTGGAAATTTTGCCCTCAAAAGGATCTGCCTCTGCACTACCTACGATAGAATAAGTCTCTTCTTCACCATCAGGTAATTCTACGAAAGTAACAGTTGAGCCTAAGCTAACTGCGTCGCCTTTCATCTCATCCTCAGTAATGATTTTAGCATTACGAATCATGTTTTCAAGAGTCGTAATACGACCTTCTACAAAAGCTTGTTCTTCTTTAGCAGAATCATATTCTGAGTTCTCAGATAAGTCACCAAAACTACGAGCTATTTTTATACGTTCAACCACTTCTTTTCGTTTAACGGTTTTTAGGTTTTCTAGTTCTTGTTCTAATTTCGTTTTACCTTCTTGTGTCATTGGAAATACTTTTTCTGTACTCAAAACACCCACTCCTTTACCATATATAACCAATTATTGGTCAAAAGTATGTATGAATTTTATAAACAATGCATTTACAGCGCGTCCTTTATCGAACGCGCCTATCTATGCAAACGTTTGTAGCCTTATTATTTTTCTATGCTATTGTGTCATAAAAAAGACTTTTCTTCAAGAATTGTTTGAATTTTTGTGACCATTAAATCAATCGCCACTTTATTTTGTCCACCTTCAGGAATGATAATATCGGCATATCTCTTAGTCGGTTCGATAAATTGATTATGCATTGGACGAACAACACTGACATATTGCTCAATTACTGAGTCAATGGAACGCCCTCGCTCCTTAATATCACGCATAAGCCTTCTAATAATTCTTAGATCTGCATCCGTATCGACAAACAGCTTCATATCCATTAAATCACGTAAACGCTCATCTTCAAGTACAAGAATACCCTCTAAGATAATCACATCTTTTGGTTCAACAACGATGACATCATCTGACCTCGTATGAATAGAATAGTCATATACAGGCTTTTCGATGACCTCGTGATTCGTTAAAGAGATGATATGCTCAATTAATAAATCTGTGTCAAACGCAAGTGGATGATCATAATTGGTTTTCAAACGTTCTTCAAACGGTAGATGTGCTTGATCTTTATAGTAATAGTCTTGTTCTAACATAAGAATAGAATGACCTTGAAATTGATTATAAATCGCCTTCGTTACACTTGTCTTTCCAGAGCCTGATCCACCAGCTACACCGATCACAATCGGTTTTCTCTTCATCTTTATCAATCTCCCTAACATCGTAGCTTTTTTGCTACTGTTTAACAATATACACCTTTTTGCTATGATTGCCAAACATATGGTACTTATACTAGTAATAATTCTTTATCACAACAAAACTTATTTCTTTCTACTAATCGCAACACCATCACCAATAGGCAAAATCACCGTATGGTAACGATCATTTGTCATAAGCCATTCATTAAATTGGTCAATTTTTTGCACTAGGTTGCGGATGCGTTTTTTTTCTATCTCTGCTTTTTCATAAACAAGGCCTTTAAATAACACGTTATCGGTAATAATTACACCTGTATCATTTAAATATTGACTATACATCTCGAAAAACTTCTTATACTGTCCTTTTGCTGCATCAATAAATATCATATCATAGTCACCTAATATTCGAACCTCATCTTCTTGCTCTAATGCATCGCCTTTAATTAAAGTGATTTGATTCGCCATGCCGCTTCTTGCAAAGTAGTTCTCTGCCTTTTCATAACGCTCCTGATCTCTTTCCAATGTAACAATATGAGCAGATGGACAAGCTTCAGCCATTCGTAAAGCGGAATATCCGATTGCTGTTCCAATCTCTAATATTTTTGTTGGTTGTTGAATTCGTACAATCTGTAACATGGCTTCAATACCTTCTAGTTCCATGATTGGCACACGATTTTCCCTAGCGTATTCTTCCATTTCCATGAAGAGGTTTGTACGATCCGGTATTAATTTTTGCATATATGTAATTAGCTCATCATTTAGCAATTACTCTCACCTCTATTAATTTAACTTCCATCCTTTGCATATGCAAGAAAAAAAGCGCTCACATTAGTAGATTGTCAACAAGAGCTTGGACCATCTACGCTATCTGCATGATACGCCACATAAAAAAATATATAAAATGCTTGTGCTATTTTACCACATAAAAAAGAGGAAAGCTATGAGATTTTATCATAAATGATGATCTAACATCATTCACACCTCTTTAGCTTCCTCTATTTTTTAATTATTACTAGTTATGTGCTCATTTTTCTTCACATTATGTTCATCCAATGTTTTAGAGAATAAAACTTCTCCTTCTGGTGTAGCTAGGAAATACAAATAATCCGTTTCTTCAGGATTCAAAGCAGCTTCAATAGAAGTTGAACCTGCATTAGCAATCGGTCCAGGTGTTAGGCCATTGTATTTATATGTGTTATATGGGTCATCTATTTCTAAATGCTTATACAATGTCCTTTCCTTATGCTCACCATGTGCATATAAAACGGTGGGATCTGTTTGTAAAGGCATATCTTCATCCATACGATTATAAAAAACGCTGGCTATCTTATCGCGGTCCACTTGTGCAGTGGCCTCTTCTTCGATTAATGAAGCCATTGTGAGTAATTCATGGACAGACATCTCTTTGTTCTCCATTGCATCTGTGTACTGAGCAAGCACTTCACTTGTCTTCTTAATCATTGGTGTTACAATTTCTTCTAACGTTGCATCTTCTTTGTAGTAATCATATGTGGCAGGGAATAGATAACCCTCTAAAGGGTATTTTATATTCTCCGCAAAAACATCATCAGTAATGACACTTGGAAATTTCTCCTGCATTTCCTGTACAAATGCTTTATCATTTAATTCTGCAAAGACTTCGTCTGCGTCCATGCCTGCTTTTTCTGCTATAATTGCTGCAATTTGCTCCAACTGCTTGCCTTCAGGAAGTGTGACTTTAAACACGACTTCTTGATCAACATTTCCAGTTTTCAGCTCTGATATGACTTGACCTAAAGTCATCGCCGGTGCCAGTTCATAAGTTCCTGCCATAAAGCCTGATTCATTCTTTAGCTTCACATAGTATTTGAATACTCTAGCATCCTTTATTATCCCATTCTCTTCTAATACTTGTCCGATCCCTGAAACGGATGAGCCTATAGGGATTTCGACATTTTTGACTTTGTCGTTATCTGGATTAACAGGTTTTAAAGCAGAATTCACATAAAGGAACCCACCTAGCCCTCCAACACCTATGATTACAAATAATATTATGGCTGTAATTAACACGATTTTACGCACAACTTTCGCCTCTGTTTGCCTCTCTATCAACTGTTTTTTCATCTTACCTTTTTTATCATCTGTCATGGTAAACCTCCTTGCAACTATTTCCCCTTACTATTCATACTTCCTTTTTGCCTCATGTTGCTACTGTATTAATAGCTGGAAAATAGCTCTCATACATCTCGGATTATTATACTATACTTTCTGTCATAGGATAGCATATTTAGACAAAATTCTTCTACTATAGAACGAATCAGTTATACTGAAAGCGTTAATCAATAATACCTCTCCCTTAATAATGAATGAGTTAAGTTTATAGAGAATGAGATAGAAATGAGGACAATGCTGAAAGTGGAGGTTTTTTTTGAGATAGGTTATATTTTGCTAAGTCTTTTTTTACTTAATGTTTTTTTGTTGTGTGATATTAATTCTGGGTTAGCCTTAGTCGCAAGTTCACCTGCGAAGGATGATAGAACATAAAAAAAAGACCCACTAAATACGCGGGTCTTTTCAAATTTATTCTTCTTCGTTTTCTAAAAATGTATTTAACATCTCTTCGATAAGGTCCCATTCTTCGTCCGTTTCAATTGGCATTAATTCACCATCAGTATTATCTTCACTTGGAACGAATGCAGATGCATGAATTTCAACCTCTTCTTCATCCTCATCTGCACCAATTGGATAATAAAGAACATAAGATTTGCCAAATTCTTCAGAGTCAAAAGTAAAAAGCACTTCGCAAAGCTGCTCGTTACCTTCCTCATCTACTACTGTGATATTGTTTTCTCCGTGATCCATTTCTTTCACCTCTTAATTCTGGCTATCTAAATAACCTTGTAAAATCATGACTGCCGCCATTTTATCAATCACTTTTTTCCTTTTTTTGCGACTGACATCTGCATCAAGTAGGACTCTCTCTGCAGCGATTGTAGTGAGACGCTCGTCCCAATAAATAACCTCAACACCGAAACGTTTGTTAAGTTCATTACCATAGAACTGACTCGCTTCACCTCTAGGCCCTATTGTACCATTCATGTTCTTAGGAATGCCAACAACAACCTTTGTTACTTCATATTCTTTGAGCAGCTCACCAATACGTTTAAATCCGTACTGATTCTGTTCCTCATTTATTTTCACTGTTTCGATGCCTTGGGCTGTCCAACCAAGACCATCACTAACAGCCACGCCGACCGTTTTTGAGCCGACATCTAATCCCATTGTACGCATATTATCCCTCTCGTTGCTGTTTTAAATACGACTTCACAAGTTCTTCAATAATTTCATCCCGTTCTAACTTGCGAATCACATTCCTTGCATCTTTGTGACGGGGTATGTAGGCAGGATCTCCAGAAAGCAGGTAACCTACAATTTGATTAATAGGATTATACCCTTTTTCCTGCAGGGCATCGTGAACATGGAACAAAACTTTATTGACATCTTGTTCAAATGGTTCCTCAGGAAAATTAAATCTCATCGTTTTGTCAAATGAGCTCAATTGCTACACCTCACTATTCTGTTCTTAAGCGATTAAGCTACCTATTCAAAAAGAGAAGGATGGATAGCTACACCAAGTTCATGAAGAAGAGGTTATATAACCTCTTCTTTTTATGATTCGCTTTTGTTTACCTACATTTTACACTAAACTATTCGGGAATCAAACGGATTTTACCCATTCCTCTACAAATTGTAACGCTCCCTCTAATTTTGCTGGGTCTTTTCCACCAGCTTGCGCCATATCTGGACGTCCACCGCCACCGCCTCCACAGCGAGTAGCCACTTCCTTAATTAATTTACCCGCATGATAGCCACTTTTAATCAAATCATCTGTCACACCGGCAATTAAATTCACTTTTCCTTCATTCGCACTACCTAGTACAACCACTGCTGAAGCAAGCTTTTGTTTTAATTCATCTGCCATATTACGCAAGTGGTTCATGTCTGTCGCCTGAACTTTTGCAGCTAATACTTTTACACCGTTCACTTCTTTCACTTGGTCAATCAAGCTTCCAGCTTCAATATTACCCAATTTAGTTGCTAATGATTCATTTTCTCTTTGTAATTGCTTGATCTCTGCATGTAAGCTGTCAATTTTTACTGGTACATCTTTTATATTTGATTTTAATTTAGCTCCAGCCTCTTTTAATACAGAGATTTGCTCTGTCATCATCTTATAAGCACCTTCACCTGTGACTGCTTCTATTCTTCTTGTGCCTGCACCAATCCCGCTTTCAGATTGGATTTTGAACAAACCAATGACTGCAGTATTTGCCACATGACAGCCACCACAAAGTTCTAATGAATAATCACCGATTTGAACAACTCGTACAATTTTCCCATACTTTTCTCCAAATAAAGCCATTGCTCCCATTGCTTTTGCTTCTTCAATATCTTTCAGGTCAATTTGCACATTTAAGCTATTCCAAATTTTCTCGTTAACAATGGCTTCGATTTTCTCTAACTCATCTCCTGTTACTTGTCCAAAGTGAGAAAAGTCAAATCTTAGTCGATCTGGTTCAACGAGAGAACCTGCTTGATTTACATGCGTACCTAATACATCTTTCAATGCTTGATGAAGAAGATGTGTCGCAGTATGATTTTTTACGATTTTATTACGATTAAAATAATCTACAGATGCTTTAACCGATGAATGAGCTTTTAATTCTCCTTCTGTGACAACTGCACGATGGAGGTTTTGTCCATTTGGAGCTTTTTGCACATCTTTTATTTCAACCCTCACGCCACTTGCTGTTAGAGTTCCCTTATCAGCGATTTGCCCACCACTTTCAGCATAGAAAGGAGTAGCTGTCAATATTAATTGAACCTCTTCGCCTTGACCAGCTTGGTCTACTAGCTCGCCACCACTTACAATTGCAGCTACTTCAGTATCAATCGTCAATTGTTCATACCCAACAAACCTACTGTCTACCGTAATTTCACCTAGGACACTATCCTGGACTTGCATACTATCTATATCTTGACGAGCAGCTCGAGCGCGATCACGCTGATTTTCCATCTCTTTTTCAAAGCCATCATGGTCGATGCTCATCCCTTCTTCTTCTGCGTACTCCTCTGTTAATTCAACGGGGAAACCATACGTATCATAAAGACGGAAAACATCTTTTCCATCGATTACAGTATGTCCATTAGCTTTTTCTTTTTTCATTACTTCTGAAAGAATAGCTAAACCCTCGTGTAACGTTTCATGGAAGCGTTCTTCTTCGTTTTTAATGACTTTTTGAATAAAAGCCGTTTTTTCTTTTACTTGTGGATAATAATCAACCATTATTTCTGCAACCACTGGTACTAACTCAAACATGAACGGACGATGAATATTGATTTGTTTCGCATAACGAACCGCGCGACGTAATAATCGTCTAAGAACATATCCTCTACCTTCATTTGATGGAAGAGCACCATCACCAATTGCAAATGCTACTGTACGAATGTGGTCAGCAATCACTTTAAATGCGACATCTTGTTCCGCAGTTTTTCCATATTTCTCAGCAGAAATATCTTCTGTTCCTTTAATGATTGGCATAAATAGATCTGTGTCAAAATTCGTCTTTACATTTTGCACAACTGAAGCCATACGCTCTAAGCCCATGCCCGTATCAATATTTTTCTTTGGTAGTGGAGTATATGTTCCATCTGGATTATGGTTAAACTCAGAAAATACAAGGTTCCATACTTCCAAGTAACGTTCGTTCTCTCCCCCAGGATAGAGCTCAGGATCATTTAAATCGTTACCATACTCTTCTCCCCTATCATAGAAAATTTCTGTGTTCGGTCCACTTGGTCCTTCACCAATATCCCAGAAATTCCCTTCCAAACGAATAATTCGTTCTTCTGGTACACCTACTTTTTCTCTCCATAATTTGTACGCTTCATCGTCCTCAGGGTGGATTGTCACAGATAATTTGTCTTCTTCAAAACCAATCCATTTTGGACTCGTCAAGAATTCCCAAGCATATAGAATCGCTTCTTCTTTAAAGTAGTCACCGATAGAAAAATTCCCAAGCATTTCAAAGAATGTATGGTGACGTGCTGTCTTCCCAACATTTTCAATATCATTGGTACGTATTGATTTTTGTGCATTAACGATCCTTGGATTTTCGGGAATCACTCGACCATCAAAATATTTCTTCAATGTAGCTACACCACTATTAATCCATAGTAGTGACGGATCTTCATGTGGTACTAAAGAAGCACTCGGTTCCACTGCGTGACCTTTTTCTTTAAAAAAATCTAAAAACATTTGTCTAATTTCTGCACCAGTTAAATGTTTCATAAAAAAACCTCCTAAAAAATTTATGTAACCATAAAAAAAAGCCCTCATCCCCAATACAGGGACGAGAACTTAAGCTCGCGGTACCACCCTGATTGTGAAAGAAAACTCTCACCTCTCAAAGCACCTTAACGCGGTGAACGGCAGTAGTTAACTGCACTCCGGATTAGCTTTCTGTTATCCTTCATCGAGAAATTCTCTCAGCCATGGAATTTCCTCTCTTTCGAATGGACTATAACATACTTCTTCCATCAACATCTTACATTATTTAAATAGATATAGTCGAATTATAGCTAGATTTTTGCTCTTTTGTCAATATCAATGTCTAACAGTATCAACAAATTCAGCTGAAACTATACCTTATCTGCCCTATGTCGGTTCATTAATAGTTTACGTGCATGTATAAGACTAATTTTTAGGATTGCCAAAATCGGAACAGCCATAATTAAACCAATGATACCGCCAGCTTCTCCACCAGCTAGTAATGAAAGCATAATAATGAGGGGGTGCATATGTAAGCTTTTCCCTACAATTAAAGGAGATAATATATTCCCTTCCACAAATTGCAATACAACTATAATAATTAATGTGATAATCACCATTTTGACTGACAGGGTCGCTGCAATAATCACCGCTGGGACTGCACCAATAATTGGACCAAAATACGGAATAATATTGGTTATTGCAATGATAAAACCAAGCAACAATGGATACTTCATACCGAACACCCAAAATAAAGTAGCTGAAATCACCCCGATTACTAAACATACAAGGAGCTGCCCACGAATATAACCTCCGAGTGACTTATCAACATCTCTTATAAACAAAACAGCTTCTTTTCTCCATCTTCTTGGCGTTAAGTACCAGACTGCTTTTTTTACATCCGTATAATCTTTTAAAAGGTAAAAGGAGATAAATGGGATAATAGCGATGATTAAAGCATAATTAAGAATCTCAAGCAATATATTAATTGCCTTTGTTAATAATTTATCTAATGCTGCTTCAATATTGTTAATCCCATCCTCTACACGTAATTGTAATGTTTCTGGCCATTCAGATGTGCGTTCTTGAACCAAAGCAATAAAAGAGCGATATTGCTCGGCAAACTCTGGCGCATGATCAACTAAATCATTTAGTTGATGAATAAAAGCCGGAATCCCTTTATACGATCCGTAGCCAACACCACCAAAAAATAATAAATAAATTCCTAAAGCTGCTAATCCTCTGTGCATACCCGTTTGATGTAACTTTTCAACAATAGGGTGTAAGAGATAAGTAAAAAACGCCCCAAGTAAAAACGGAATCAGCACAACAAGCAGTAATTTTAAAAGAGGGAGCCATAATTCTTTTAATTGAAAAAAGATATAAAGTAAAATGAGAACAAGCAAAACAAAGCCTAAACGGTACAACCATTTCATACGAACGTCCATGCACTACGCCTCCCTTTACTATCTTGAGAAGAGAGCATATGAATTATACATACAAGTTAAACAAGGGACGGAATGGATTCATTTATTGACATAGCACAGGTACGAAAAAACGTCCCCAATCTATTTGATTGAGGACGCCAAAACATTTAAAACATTTTCATTACTTTTCTTTGTATTTTTTTCATATCTCTTTTTGAGACGATGTTATTTTTCTGCATATAGCTATATGCGGCTACACCTGCGCCTATGACAGCTGCTGAGGTTAACATTTTATTCATCATATGACACCTCTCATAAGAATTTTTATGAAGAAAAACGACGCTCTTCTTCATCAAATAAGTCATCTAAAGAACTTAAAGACCCATCTTCTTCCACTTGGTGAGTGTGAATAATTCCTTTAGACAATGAGAGTTCGATAAAGCAATTCCAACAGTAATATTGATTTATGCCAATCTTACCGACATCTTTGCTTTGACAATTAGGACATTGAAGCATCATGGAAAGGACACCTACCTTATTCTACATTTACAATAATGGCATCCTTTCCAATCGCTGGTGCGCAACTAGCTTTAACTACTTTCTTTCCTTCAAGTACATCAGAAAAGAAGCCATCTGATAGTTCATACCCTACGATTGTGCCCAATTCTTCATTGAAATATACATCTTGAAGAAGTCCTAAGCGATCGCCCTCTCTTGTCATCATCATTCGGCCAGCCAGACGATTTTCACTAGCAATTGTAAAATCACTATGCTTTGGTATAGCTGTTAATACATCACAACTCTCAATCATCACACCATCCCAACCAAATGAGTACACATCTTTAATATCTAGAAAAAAGGATTTACGAATAAATGAGTGGTTCTTCACCCATAGTCCCTTCACTAATCCTTCGGGTGAGATGAAGAGATCATTCACTTCACCTATTGCCCTACCGTTATTCAACACGATTACCGACAAGCCTCTTAATAAGGAAAATGTTCGCAAAAGTTACTCCCACCTTCTTTGAACATTGTTATTTTGTTCAAAGATGGTGCGAGTCATTCTTCTTCCAGGTTGGCAATTTGTTTTATGTATATAGGTAAAAAAATAAGATGAGAAAAATCTCTCATCTTAGTCTAATCAGCCTCTAAAAAATCATAAGGTGTGATATTTTCCATTCCTATCAACGGGTCGACTTTCATCAAATAATCTTCATATGTTAATGATTCATCTATAGCTTCAATGGTCTCTCCTTCGAAGATTTCATCTTGTAACTTCAATCGTAAGTTAGATCGCCTCGATTGATCATCCAATCGTTGTATACCCATTTTTAACGCTTCTTCATCACCGCATAATATAAGGAACTGCTTGCTTCGTGTAATGGCAGTATATAATAAATTCCTCCGTAACATCCGGTAATAACTTTTAACGACCGGAAGAATAACAATCGGAAACTCACTGCCCTGTGACTTATGAACGGAACAACAATAGGCATGAGTGATTTGATTTAAATCCTGTTTTGTATACGTTGCTTCCACTCCGTCAAAAGAAACAATAACCATATCTTGTTTCTCTGTGTTCTCTTTTGCATAAAATATGGAAATAATTTCACCCATATCACCGTTATAAACGTGGTTTTCAGGTTGATTGACTAATTGCAACACCTTGTCTCCAATGCGATAGACAACATCACCAAAAGCAATTTCCTTTCTACTACCATCTTCATTAGGGTTGAAAATTTCTTGGATCATTTTATTAAGGCGATCAATACCTGCAGGACCACGATACATCGGTGCAAGTACTTGAATATCCTTTGCTAAATACCCCTTTTTCTTTGCATTTCGCACTACTTGCCCGATAACCGTGCCAATTTGACCTGGTTGGCATTGAAAAAAGGAACGGTCTTTTTGTTGCTGAGTAATATTTTGCGGCAATCTTCCCTTTTTCATTTCATGTGCTAACTCAATAATTGACGAGCCTTCCGATTGCCTATAAATATCTGTCAACATAACCGAAGGGATACGTTCAGAAAGTAATAAATCTCTTAATACTTGACCTGGGCCCACAGATGGTAATTGATCTTCATCACCAACAAGTATGACTTGCATTTCTTCAGGGATCGCTTTAAAAAGTTGATTGGCTAGCCATATATCAACCATGGAAGTTTCATCAACAATAAGAATTTTCCCTTCAAGCGGGTTTTCTTCATGATGGTCAAAACCCTCACTTCCATTCCAACCAAGCAATCTGTGAATCGTCACAGCTGGTAATCCTGTAGATTCTGCCATTCTTTTCGCCGCTCTTCCAGTAGGTGCAGCTAATAAGAAAGGAAAAGGCTCTTCTTTTTTATAGTCTTTCGGATTTAAACTACAGCCATGTAATTCACCATACAATTCAACAATTCCTTGAATAACCGTTGTTTTGCCCGTACCTGGACCACCAGTTAAGATCATCATTGGCGACATTAACGCTTTTTGAATGGCATCTTTTTGAGATGGCGCATACTGTACCGAAAGTCGCTCTTCTAATTGTCCCAAAGCAAGGAGGAATTCCGATTCAGGAAACTGTTCATTAAATTCCGTTTGATTGAGTATACGTTTGATATTTGTAACGATTCCCTTTTCAGAAAAGAAAAGAGAAGGTAAATATAACTGCTGTCCTTCTGCAATCACTTTTCTCTCTTCTCCGAGCTTTAAGATTGCTTCACTAATCGCCTCGTAAGGGATTACCTCAGTCGCTTTTTCCTCTAATAGTTTTTTGACAGCAGGGAGTAATTCTTCTGCTTCAGCATATACGTGACCTGCCTGTGCACTTTCACTATCAAGCACATACAAACATGCTGCTTTAATACGGTCAGGATGACTACCTGACATTCCCACTTGTTGTCCAATCTCATCTGCCCGATGGAAGCCAATCCCTTCAATATCCTCTACGAGTTGATAAGGTTTTTTTTGCAAAATATCTATTGCTTGATCTTTATATGTTTGAAAAATCTTCATAGATAGTTGTGGACCAAAACCAAGTTGATTGAGGTGAATCATGACTTGTTCAATTCCTTGATTCTCCACAAGTGTGTCGTATAAAACTTTCGCTTTTTCACTTGCTAATTTTGGTATCCCATCTAATAATGAAGGATTATTTAAAATGCTATTGATCGCATTTTCTCCAAGCTCGTCCACGATACTTTGTGCCGTTTTCTTACCAATTCCTTTAAAGAGGTCACCTGATAAATAATTAACGACACCTTCTTTTGTTTGAGGCATTTCTTTCTTGTACTGCTCTACATGGAATTGCAACCCAAACTTTGGATGTTCCTTCCATTCCCCTATAAATGTATAGGTCTCCTCTTCATGGATTTTCGGTATGTAGCCAGTAATGACCGCTTCTTTCTCTTCATATTGTGCATTTGTCTCTAGCACCCGAATACGTAAAACCGTATAAAGATTACTCTCATTATGGAAAATAGTCACAAGATGCTTGCCCTTTACATACGTTTTTTGTTCAGCAAATAAATCTAAAGAATTCTGCTCATCCATCCCATATGCTCCTTCCTTTTTAAGCGCATCTTGTTTTTTATCTTATGCTTGTTTTTCAATCATTTTCTTACCGTAGCCGGCAAGCATATGATCCGGTTGTATATCCAATGCACGATTAAAATGAGCGAGTGCCTTTTGCACGTCTTCTTTAAAACCATAAGCGACACCGAGATTATAATGAGCATCTGCATGTTCCTCATCTAATTCAATACATTGTTGTAGTTGCTTAATGGCTTCATCTATTAATTCTAATTGCGCTAAGCAAAGACCATATTGAAACGCCGCTTCTGCATCCTGTGGATTTAATTCAGTTGCACGTTGCAAGTATGGTAATGCTAATTTCCCTTGCTCTAATTGCATAAGGGAAATACCTAACATAAAATAATTGTCTCCATGGTCGATTCCTTTTTGCATCGCTTGTTCAAACATATTTTTAGCCTCGTCAAATTGTTCTTTTTCAAAAAGTAAATTTCCGACACTATAATAAGCAACACCCGCGTTTTCATCAAGTTCAATTGCTTTTAGAAAAAACTTCAATGCTCGTTCTCCGTCGCCAACGGCTGATAAAACATTACCAAAATTGATATAAGAAACCGCATCCTCAGGGTTTTCATCAATGGCTTCCATAAAAATCTTAGCTGCTTCTTCCCATTTACCTTCTTGCATATATTGAATACCTTGTTGGTTTTTATCCATTATTTATCGACTCCATTTCTATCTCTTTACTCTTCGAAATAGTATAGCATATTTTTCGTTATGACTTCATTCACAGGCTAAACGTTCAGGCATAATTTGTTTAGGTTTTTAGAATTGAACATAATATAGTTGGTACACGGCTTGATTTTCCAGCTTCTCCAAAGAATGAGAGGAGAAAAGTTAACTTCGATGATTTGCGGCATTTGTGCGTATCCATTCTAGACTCAGTAACTTGTTGAAGATTTATCATAAAAACGTGGGAAAAATAAAAAACCAGGCAATCAATTTGCCTGATTTTTTATCCTACATATGTGAGTTGACTACTATTAATATATACTTCATCAATTGTTGCTCCGCCTAAGCATTCGTCACCGTTATAAAAAACAACTGATTGGCCAGGGGTAATCGCTCTACTTAGCTCATGAAACTTCACTCGAACTTTATTGTCCGCTAAGCGTTCCACCGTTACATTATTGTCTGTCTGACGATATCTAAATTTAGCTGTACATTCAAATGTTTGTGGCATTTCTTTTTCAGATACCCAACTTACATTCACAGCTACAAGGGAATCGGAATATAATTTTTCATGATGAAAGCCTTGTCCTACATAAAGAACATTCCTTTTCAAGTCCTTACCAATCGCAAACCAAGGCTCACCTGCGCCACCGATCCCTAAACCATGTCTTTGACCAATTGTATAATACATTAAACCATCATGCTTACCGACTACTTTACCATCAAATGTCTCCATATTACCTGGTTGAGCTGGTAAGTAGTTACCTAGGAATTCTTTAAAGTTTCTTTCACCAATAAAACAAATACCTGTACTATCCTTCTTAGTAGCTGTTGCTAAATTTGCTTTTGCCGCAATTTCCCTTACCTCTGACTTTTTAATATTGCCGATTGGGAACATTACTTTTTTTAATTGATCTTGCGAAAGCTGATTAAGGAAATACGTTTGATCTTTGTTTTCATCAAGGCCACGAAGCATTTTTACTTCGCCGTCTCTTTCTTCTACACGCGCATAATGACCAGTTGCTAAATAATCAGCACCTAAATGCATCGCATGTTCTAGAAACGCTTTAAATTTTATTTCCTTATTGCACATGACATCGGGGTTCGGTGTTCTACCTGCTTTATATTCTTCAAGAAAGTAGGTGAACACTTTATCCCAATATTGCTTCTCAAAGTTGACAGCATAGTATGGAATACCGATTTGATTACATACGCGGATTACATCTTCATAGTCTTCCGTCGCTGTACATACACCGTTTTCATCGGTGTCATCCCAGTTTTTCATAAAAATGCCGATGACATCATAGCCTTGTTCTTTGAGAAGGAGTGCAGCTACCGATGAATCAACACCACCGGACATCCCAACAACAACTCGCGTATCTTTTGGCGCTTTTGTCATTGTCTTCACCTCTCTTTGCTATACTTTATTTATGCCTGAAATCGTTGCACGATTTTACTTACTTCTTTTCCAGCTACACCTGCTTGTTCTAATGTATTACCATAGCCAAAGCTGAACCTTATAGAGTTAGCTAACCGCTCATCTCCTTTACCAAACATCGCGACCAGTACATGCGATGGGTCTATAGATCCTGCTGTACATGCAGAACCACTAGATGCGGCAATCCCTACCAAATCCAAATTAACAAGCATAGCTTCCACATTTGTTCCTGGAAAGCTTAAGTTTAATACATGAGGAAGTGTTTCAGCAAGCGAACTGTTTTGCTTAAACTTTATTCCATTTTCTATCAATGTTTGCAAGAACATTTCTCTTAATTGTTGAAAGTGCGTACTTTTAGCCCCTCTATTTTGTTGACTTATTTTCACTGCTTCTAAAAAACCAGCAATGGCAGGTACATTTTCCGTTCCAGCTCTACGCTTTCTTTCTTGCTCGCCCCCAAACAATCTTGAAGGAAGGGAAATGTCTTTCCGGCAATATAGAAATCCAATACCTTTTGGACCATTTATTTTGTGAGCTGAAACAGAAAGTAAGTCAATATTTGCTTCATTCACATCTATAGGCAATAGGCCATAAGCTTGTACCGCATCTGTATGAAAGACTGCTTGATGATTAACGAGCAGTTTACCTATCTCAGCGATGGGCTGAATGGTACCAACTTCATTATTCGCATACATGATGGTAACTAAAATTGTATCA
Source organism: Cytobacillus sp. OWB-43 (assembly GCF_034651445.1). Lineage (NCBI taxonomy): Bacteria > Bacillati > Bacillota > Bacilli > Caryophanales > Bacillaceae > Cytobacillus > Cytobacillus sp. OWB-43. The sequence goes on from NZ_JAYEFF010000001.1 coordinate 1,802,536, forward strand.
TCTCGTAACGCTTTCTTAACAGTGTCTACCTCAATGACCCCTTCATTGTTGACTGGTAAATATGTTACTTCAAATCCTTCTCTTTCAAGCTCTTCGCACGCATGTAGTACTGCATGATGTTCAATTTCTGAAGTGATGATATGCTTACCTTTATTTTGATTCGCTCGAGCTACTCCAAAAATAGCATGATTATCGGATTCGGTTCCACCACTTGTGAAAATAATCTCGTTTGCAATAGCTCCAATACTTGATGCCATTACTTCTCTTGCCCGATCAAGTACTTGTCTTGCTTCTCTACCAAAAGAATGAATGCTTGATGGATTTCCGTAATCCTCTTGCATCATTCGCATCATTACTTCAATTACTTGAGGATGCATCGGACTTGTTGCCGCATGATCCAAATAAATTCTTTCCACTTTTTTCACCTTCTTGCCAATCTGTTAAATATAAAACATATAAGCATCGGATTCACCATTATCTTTATGGTTTGCTAAATCCTCAATCGTTGTATTATCCAATACCTCTTTCACTGCGTCACGTATACGCATCCATAATTCTCTTTTAGCTGGTTCTTCATTTTCTATCCCTTCAACTGGACTAATCGGACCCTCTAATACGCGAATAATATCGCCTGAAGTGATCTTTGATGGCTCATCTCCAAGTATATATCCGCCATAAGCTCCTCTTATACTTTTCACAAAACCAGCATTTCTTAAAGGAGCAATTAATTGTTCTAAATAGTGTTCTGATAAATCATTTGCTTGTGCAATTGTTTTTAATGAAACGGGACCTTCCCCATATTTCTTAGCGAGTTCTATCATAATCGTTAATCCGTAACGACCTTTTGTCGATATTTTCATTCCCGACACCTCTATTCATCTTTATTCTCTCTATAAATTCCATCGTTACCTGTTATGAGGCAATCGATACTTTTCTTTCCTTCATTCGTGCAAGTAACTTATTCGTAAATCGTTGACATTGTGGTAATGCTGCACCGACTATTGGACCAGTAGCCAAGCTTAAAACGATTGTCCCCCAAAAAACAGGACCGCCAAGCTGCCAACCGATAACTAACACAATAATTTCCATACTTGACCTTATATAGGCAACTTTCCAACCTGTTCGATTCATTAATGCCATCATTAAACTATCCCGTGGCCCAGTACCTAAACGAGCTGATATATACATGCCCATACCATAACAATTAATTAAAAGACCACAAGCAAACATAATGAACTTTCCCCAAATCGTTTCAGGAGTGGTCATAAACGGTAATAATAAATACAAATCAATAAAGATTCCAATAAGAATCATATTAAGATAAGCACCTGCTTTTGGCATCTCTTTACCAATGATTGCCGCAATGGCAAGTACAAGAATACCAACAATAATAGACCAGGTGCCAATTGATAACCCTAATTGATAATACAAACCTACATGCAATACGTCCCAAGGTGTTGCGCCTAAATCTGCAACAATAAGGAGTACAATTCCTAAACTCATTACTAATAAACCGAGTAAATAGATAATAAACCTCGGTCCTGTTTGCCCTATTTTATTATTATTGATCATTTGACAAGCCCTCACAGGATAGATTATTTTTAATCTTTTTTCTTACGCCCTCCATTAAATGGTAGAATACTCTTTAATAAGTAGTTGGATAGGTTAAAAACATTTTTCTTCACAACATATAAATAGACCTTGCTATTATAGCACATTTGCAAGCGTTAATCATTTTAGCTATTTTAATTTTATGATATGTTATCAAAAGGAACAGGATAAGCCTCTTATCTAATTAGGAGTGATATAGTTGAGTATCAAACCGTTAGCTTTTCGAATGAGACCAAGAACAATCAATGAAATTATTGGTCAACAACACCTCGTGGGAGAAGGTAAAATTATTCATAGAATGGTAAAAGCGAAACAACTATCATCGATGATATTATACGGACCACCAGGAATTGGAAAAACCTCTATTGCTAGTGCAATAGCTGGTAGTACTAAATTCGCTTTTCGCACTTTAAACGCAGTGACAAATAATAAAAAGGATATGGAAGTCGTAGCAGCCGAAGCAAAGATGTCAGGTAAGGTTATTTTATTATTAGATGAGGTTCATCGCTTAGATAAAGCAAAACAGGATTTTCTTTTACCTTATTTAGAAAATGGCATGATTACCTTAATAGGTGCTACTACTAGCAATCCTTATCATGCAATTAACCCCGCCATCAGAAGTCGATGTCAAATTTTCGAACTAAAGCCATTAGAAGTGGAAGAGATTAAAACGGCATTAAAAGTAGCTATTGCTGATGAAGATAGAGGGCTGGGTAATAAGACAATAGACATAGAAGATGAGGCATTAACTCACTTTGCAACTGCATCTGGAGGCGATGTTCGTAGTTCGCTAAATGCGCTTGAATTGGCAGTGCTTTCAACTGAACCAGATGACTCAGGTACTATCCTCATCACACTTTCAGCTGCCGAAGAATGCATGCAAAAAAAGAGTATGGCACATGACAAAGATGGTGATGCACATTACGATGTTTTATCTGGATTCCAAAAATCCATTCGTGGAAGTGACGTGAATGCCTCCCTTCATTATTTAGGCAGATTAATTGAGGCAGGAGATATGGTTAGTATTACAAGAAGACTATTGGTTATCGCTTATGAAGATATCGGACTTGCCTCCCCCCAAGCTGGACAAAGAACATTATCAGCCATTGAATCAGCAGAGCGGTTAGGTTTCCCTGAAGCAAGAATTCCGTTAGCTAATGCAGTGATTGAGCTATGCCTTTCACCGAAATCTAATTCAGCTATTATGGCGATTGACCGGGCTTTATCAGATATACGTGCAGGCATTAGCGGTGAAGTTCCAGATCACCTAAAAGACGCCCATTATAAAGGGGCCAAAGAATTAGGTAGAGGCATTGACTATCAATACCCGCATGATTATGAAAATGGATGGGTAAAGCAACAATACTTGCCTAATAACATTAAGCAGAAAACTTATTATGAGCCAAAAACGAACGGTAAATTTGAACAAGCTCTTTCCAATGTTTACAAACGGCTACAACAGTAAGATTCTGGCTAAAAAAGATAGTAAATCCACTCAGTTCTAAATGTTTGAGTGGATTTTCCTCATTTGTTAACAATAAAATACTTGGCAATGCCTTATCTATCTCTTGTCACTCTGATAAGTAACGCAGAACATATCTTTTCATCACCACTTATTTCCACTCAAAAAAAGAGAAAACGTGTTATTTTGCATCGAAGATAGTTGTTGGAATCTCTTGTGAAAGTAAAATAAGCTCGGACACAGTTACCCCTTTAAATTCAATATTTTTCATTGTTTTCAAGATTTCCTCTAGTGCAAACACTGTCTGTGAACGATCACCACCAGCATCATGTAAAACAATTATATCTCCAGGTTTCATCGCAGTAGATACGTGATGAAAAATAGGATAAACACCAGGGTTCATCCAATCTTTAGGATCTTGATGCCAAGACCACATCGTTACTAAATAACCTTGTTTTGTAGCTGTATTCATAATAGTATCATTGTATATTCCTGCAACTGGTCGATATAACGTCATTGATTTAGAAGTAATGGCTTTCACAACCTCCTCTGTCTTTATAAGTTCTTCTGTCAATTTATCTTCTTTAATTAAGACATCATATCCGTGGTTATACGTATGATTAGCAATTTCATGACCTTCTTTATTTATACGCTGTATCACCTCAGGGAAATCCTTTGCTTTTTTCCCCACGACAAAGAAAGTCGCCTTTACTTGATATTTTTTTAATAAATCTAAGATTTGCGGCGTGTATACAGGATCTGGTCCATCATCAAATGTAAGTGCTACATAATTTCCTTTCATTTGGCAAAAATCCCAAATGGCTAGGCCCAATTGTTCGTATTCATCTCTTTCCTTAATCGAAGCCTCGCTAATACGAAATGGTATAAATAAAATCATTATAAAAACGAGAAAAAACCACTTTATCCTCATGACCCCACACTCCTTCAATGATTATTTTGGCCATTTTACCCATAAAAATAAGCTGCTGGAAATTTCCAGCAGCTTCTAGATTTTATCCAGCTATATCTCTTTTCTTAAATATGATAAATGCAATGATTTGGAATATCAGAAAATAAACAATCAACATGATAACGGAAAAAGTTAACGTCATTCCTGGTAACATCGGTGTTCCTTCAAAGTACTGAAACAGATCGGTATTAGCAAATAAACTATATTTCGCCCAATCATACTTCATCGCAATGAGGTGAGTAATTTGTCCACCAGCAAACATAAGGAAAATAGATAAACCAATTGCTAATGAACTACTTCTGAATGCTGATGAAATCATAAAGGCCATCGTTGCTAGCATAATGTTTTGAATGGATGATAAACTATACACATTGATTAAATGCAAAATCATTGACTGTTCTTTTACTACTCCATCTTGATATAAGAGATACGGTTCACTACCACCTAAACCAAATAGAACGAGGCCTAATATGCCAGAGAACATGAAAAGTAAAAAGAGCAAACTGAAACCAAATAACAGCACAGTTATGTACTTGGAGAGAAGAATTTTACTTCTAGTAATTGGGCGAATGAGTAGCAGTTTAATCGTTCCCCAATTAAATTCACTTGCTACAATCCCTCCAGCAATAATAATCATAAACAAACCGGCAAAATCTATTAGCGAAGACATATCAGATATAAAACTCAGTGCCTCGTAATCTCCATTTGGTGATATATTGTTTTCGATGCGATACTCATTAATGGCAATGATCTTTTCATAGCTTTCTTTTACATCCTCTGGAAGCATATCTCCGGAATTCTCCAGCTCCTTCTCATAGGAGTCTATCTCCATTTGTAACCCTTTTTGCCATTGCTCATTTGGAGGGACTGATCCTTGTACATCTTGGTATTTCATAAAAGCACCTGCTACAGCGACGATAAAAAGAAGAATGCCAATCATTACATAAGTGCCACTTCGTTTAAAGATTTTCACCCATTCGTTTCTAATTAATGAGAACATCGCTTATTCCGCCTCCTTCTGTAGTGTTGTCACTTCAAGAAAGCGGTCTTCCAACGTTTTCGTCGTTTCTTGAATACGATATATATTAATTCCATCATGAACCCACTCTTTCACCAATAAAGGGATATCCTCTTTTTGTGCTCGCAGCATAAGCGTATTTCCCTTCACTTCTGCTTGCTGTTGTGGAATTAATCTATTGACAGCAAACATTGCTTCTGTTGGATGATCGACGTCAATTTCATATTCCTTTGCTCCTCCTTCTACTTGCTCATGGACAGACTGAATCGTAATTAATTTACCTTTTTGAATAATACCGACTCGATCACACATCATTTCCATTTCTGATAGTAGATGACTAGATACAATGACTGCCATTCCTCTTTCTCTTGCTAACTTCCTTACATGGTCACGGATTTCACGAATACCAGCGGGGTCTAATCCATTTGTTGGTTCATCCAGAATTAACACTTTAGGGTCATGTAACAAACATTGAGCTAACCCTAGTCGTTGCCGCATACCTAAAGAATAAGTCTTCACCTTATCATGTATTCTCTCAGTCAAACCAACAAACTCTACTGTCTCCATAATTTTTTCTTTTGTAATTCCCTCTGCCATTTTTGCGTAATGGAGGAGATTTTGATATCCACTCATAAATTTATACATTTCTGGATTTTCAACAATCGCTCCTACATGTTGGATTGCCTTCTCAAAGTTTGTTTGCACACTATTGTCAAGAATTTTAATATCACCTTCACTAATGCCAATTAAGCCAACAATCATCCGAATAGTGGTTGTTTTACCCGCACCATTAGGGCCTAGAAACCCAAAAACCTCTCCTTCCATTACTTCAAAACTTAAGGAATCAATAATTTTTCTCTTTTTAATGATCTTTGTTACATTTTCAATTTTAACTACTGCTTTCATTTCTTTTCCTCACCCCTTATATGTTTCTTTCATCCATTCTTTGATAGACAGCCCTTTTTCTTCTCTTATTGTTTCTACATGATACTGACCAAGAAATTTCCCATCTTCTATCATAATCAATTCGTCAAGGACTGTTTCAACTTCTTCTATTTCATGTGTAGCCATTAGCACTGTTTGTTTCTCAAAATCAATAAAGCTTAATAATCCTTGAACCAACGAATCCCGAACCATTGGATCTAATCCAGAAAATGGTTCATCTAAAAGTAGAATAGGTGCTCTTCTAGCAAGAGCCAATACTAACTTTAACCGTCCACGGTTTCCTTTCGATAATGACCTAATTTTTACTGAATCATTTAAGTTCATAAATTGAAGTAGTTCCATTGCTTTATCTTGTTCAAAATCAGCAAATTGGCTCTCATAAAAATTCAGCATATCTCTAACCGTAAAAGAAGGATAAAAACTGTCTGCCTCTGTTAAATAGATGACTTTGGACGCAATTCTTCTATTAGCAGGCTCGCCTAATACATTGACTTCACCACTTGAAGGATAAGTTAGACCAGAGATGAGTTTCAATATGGTGGATTTTCCACTTCCATTCGGTCCCACTAGACCGATGATTTTCCCAGGGCGTATTGTAAAGCTGATATCTTTCAAAACCTGATTAAAGCCATATTTCTTATTCACCTTATGAAACTCAATCATCATGATCCTCCTTCAGGAATTGAGATAGCCCTTGTTTCATTTCCTCATTAGAAAAGCCTAACTCTCGCAAATTATTTACATAGGATTGGATGATCTGCTTTTGCATATCTCTTTTTAAGTTCATTAACTTGGCTGTATCTTCTGTTACAAATGTTCCTTGCCCACGCTTCGCCAAGGCGACTTCCATCCTTTCTAGCTCTTGATACGTTCTTTGAATTGTATTTGGATTCACCCCAAATGTAAGGGCCATCTCACGAACAGAGGGTAATTTTTCCCCTGGAGCTAACTCTTTTCTCACAATCTGTTGACAAACCCGTTCCATGATTTGGAGATATATCGGCTGTGATGAATGAAACTCTTTCGCCATTATTACACCTCAACCTTCTTTTCGAGCAACCAAGTCGAGGTAATGAATAACAGACTAGCTGTAACGAGGTATAAAAGGATTTCTACAATGGAGATTGTACTATCAGCCATATTGAATGTGAACCCGTCTGATTGAACAAAAAAGTTGAAATGCAGCCAATCTACATTTAAATCAAGCTCACTCATATGGACTAATTGTTTGTACCAATCGCTTTCACCTATTAAACCAGAAATGAACATTTGCACAACTACTATGATAAATAAAGATACTGAGCGCACCCTTCCTAAGATTGGTACATTTTTTAAGCTATAGTAAACGAACCAATAAAAACAGAACCATAAACCAAAATAGAAAGACAAACAAGTGATAAATAATAATAAGTAAAGCGGAAGAACAACTGGTATGTTGTCATAGAATGAGACATTAGGATTATAATAATAGCTCCCTATTGCTAAGAAAATGGTAATGACTATCGACATTACAAAATAAATACTAATGGCCACTAGCTTACTACTCAATAAATAAGAACCCCGATTTGGGTTATGCAACCACCCTTGCGTCTTTGTCTCTAAATTTAAGGAATACAAAATAAAAATAGGGTAAAACAGAATATGCGCAAAAAATAAGAAGAACAGAAAAGCAGGTAAAATATTACCTTCCTTAAAATAATGAGTCAATGCTAAGCCTATTAACACGGCAAAGAACACGGTTAAAATTACGCCATAAAAGTGAGATTTCATTATCTTTAATTCTTTTACGAGCAAGCCACGAAAAGGATTCATTTTTTCCTCCTTTTTACATCTAGTGTATTAGTTAAATAGTACACCGGTACTTTGTTTCCGTCAAGCCTAATGTATGATTCTTTTTTTAAGGTAGAGGATAATAATAAATGTTTTGATAAGGAGGCTTTCGATGACACATGCATCTTGGCAAGAATCCGACGATCAACTATTAGAAGAATTGGTTAATGAGTATAGCCAAAATGGTGATTCTAAAGCAGATGCCTTTCGCATGGCAGCAAAAAAATTAGGTAGAACAGAATCAGCCTGTCAAACTAGGTATCACAATATGAAGAAGACTAAAGAAGACGCTACGAGCTTATCTATACAGAAAGTGATTGAATACTTAAAAACAACCCCTGACCTTTTATTATTATCTGAGAACAAGGCACTTTTACTGGAAAATGAGCAATTAGAGGAAAGAAATAAAGAACTTAATCAAAAATGGGAAGAAACTAGCCATCAATTAGAAAACGAGCTATCACTTTACGAAGGACTAATGTCTGTTATGAAAGAATATCGCAAATAAATGAAGAAAAGCTTGTAGTAACAATAACTACAAGCTTTTTTTCATTTATTTACTTTCGTCATTTACACGACTAATAGGAATGTCGGCTAATAATTCCTTAACAACATAACTTGCCATAATAAGTCCTGATACAGATGGCACAAATGCATTAGAAGACGGCGGCATTTTCGCCTTACGGATTTTTGCATCATCTTTCCCAACGGTTTTTCTCACATCTTCACGAATAACGATTGGACTTTCATCAGAGAAAACGACGGGTATACCTTTACGAATGCCTTCCTTTCGTAAACGAGTACGAATTACCTTAGCAATTGGGTCAGTATGCGTTTTAGAAATATCAGCGATTTGGAATCTTGTCGGATCCATCTTATTAGCTGCACCCATACTAGAAATAATCGGTATATCTCTTTTCAAGCACTCTTTCATTAAGTGGATCTTATAAGAAATCGTGTCTGAAGCATCAATGACAAAATCAGGGTTATAACTAAAGAAATCTTCATATGTTTCTTCTGTATAAAACATTTTCAAAGCAATGACTTCACATTCTGGATTAATATCCATAATTCTCTCTTTCATTACTTCTACTTTTTGTCTACCGACAGTAGAAAGCAAAGCAATAATTTGTCTATTGACATTGGTAATATCCACATCATCTTTATCAACAAGCACAAGTCTGCCCACACCTGAACGAGCAAGGGCCTCAGCTGCAAATGTCCCCACTCCCCCGATACCTAATACAGCCACTGTACTATTTTTCATTGTCTCTAAACCATCTTTACCAATGGCAAGCTCATTTCGCGAAAACTGATGTAACATGCTATTTCAACTCCATTCCATATCTATCCTACAAATAATCATACCCGTAAAAAAATATATCATACTTTCCGTTAAATACAAGTAAATCACTGGGATTTCTCATTCCTTCTTTTGAAAAAGGTGAACAGATTTTTATGGGCATATGATCTCTTTTGACCTTCCTGTTTTGGTACATATTTGTTGAGTTTTTTAAACCCTAAAAATAATGAAGTCATACGCATGCCAGGTTCTTTCTGAGGGACTTGCTCATTCATTTTGCGAAGCGCTCATACGCCAGCTTCCTGCTGAGGGACTTGCTAATACATTTTGCGAAGCGCTCTCGCCCGGGGTTCTTTCTGAAGGAGTTGCTCATCCATTTTGCGAAGCGCTCATAGGCCGGATTCATTCTGAGGGACTTACTAATCCATTTTGTGCAGCGCTCACGCCTGGGATTCCTTCTGAAGGACTTGCTATTCCATTTTGCGAAGCGCTCACGCCCGGAGTTCTTTCTGAGGGACCTGCTAATCCATTTTGCGAAGCGCTCACACACCGGAGTTCCTTCTGAGGGACTTGCTAGTCCATTTTGCGAAGCGCTCATACGCCAGATTCATTCTGAGGGACCTACTAATCCATTTTGTGAAGCGCTCACGCCCGGGATTCATTCTGAAGGACTTGCTATTCCACTTTGCGAAGCACTCACGCCCGGAATTCTTTCTGAGGGACCTGCTAATCTATTTTGCGAAGCGCTCACACACCAGAGTTCCTTCTGAGGGACTTGCTAGTCCATTTTGCGAAGCGCTCATACGCCAGATTCATTCTGAGGGACCTGCTCATCCACTTTGCGAAGCGCTCACGCCCAGGATTCATTCTGAAGGACTTGCTATTCCACTTTGCGAAGCGCTCACGCCCGGAGTTCTTTCTGAGGGACCTGCTCATCCACTTTGCGAAGCGCTCACACACCAGAGTTCCTTCTGAGGGACCTGCTCATCCACTTTGCGAAGCGCTCACACACCAGAGTTCCTTCTGAGGGACCTGCTCATCCATTTTGCGAAGCGCTCATACGCCAGATTCCTTCTGAGGGACCTGCTCATCCATTTTGTGAAGCGCTCACACACCGGGTTGTTTCTAACTTGCAAACCCCTTAAGTAAGTACACTATTATTCGACCACAGATAAAAAAACCTGATAACTATGATCAGGTTTCACATACAATTATAAATTGAAAGAGTCCCAATTATGCCGTCGTTATTGGTCCTTCATTTTGAACCCGCACTTAGCAGGTGGGTGTCCTGCTTCTCGCATCTGTAAGTCCTCTAGAAATGAGGCATTTACGCTTACGTAGAAAACTCCGGACTCCCGAAGGTAATATGTTCGGTCAAAATTAGGGTAGACGACGTACACATCAGGACTCTTTATGATTGAAGTAATCTTATCATAGCTAAGATATGAATTCAAGAAGTGACATATAGTTCAAAAATCACTTTTTTTACCAATTAATCTTGATTCTTTACATTCAAAGCGAGATGAAGATCATTTAATTGTGCTTCACTTACTTCCCCAGGTGCATCTGTTAAAACGCAACTTGCACTAGCTGTTTTAGGGAAAGCAATTGTATCTCTTAGGTTCGTTCTACCAGCAAGTAACATTACTAGACGATCAAGTCCTAGTGCAATCCCTCCATGTGGCGGAGTACCATAGTCAAATGCTTCAAGTAGGAAACCAAATTGCTCGACAGCTTCCTCTTTAGAAAAACCAAGAATTTCAAACATTCGCTCCTGAATATCTCTTTCGAATATACGTAGGGAACCACCGCCAAGTTCATAGCCATTAAGAACTAGGTCATACGCTTGAGCTTTTACTTCTCCAGGCTGATCAGCTAATTTTTCCAAATCTTGTCTTTGTGGCATTGTAAAAGGATGATGTGCTGCATAATAGCGACCATCTTCTTCGTCATACTCAAGTAGCGGCCAATCCGTTACCCATAAGAAGTTAAATTTGCTTTCATCAATTAATTCTAATTGCTTACCTAATTTTAGACGAAGCGCACCTAATGCATCAGCAACTACTGATTTTTTATCCGCAACGAATAGTAATAGGTCGCCAGCTTCTACACCAAGTGCTGACTGAATCGCTGCTTGTTCTTCTTCAGATACAAATTTAGCAATTGGGCCTTTTAAACCTTCTTCTTCTGCTTTTAACCAAGCAAGTCCTTTAGCCCCGTATACCGAAACAAATTCCGTCAAGGCATCAATATCTTTGCGGGAATAGGTGGAAGCAGCGCCTTTGACGTTGATTGCTTTCACTTGTCCACCTGATGATACAGCACCAGCAAATACTTTAAAGCTCGAATCCTTTACGATATCAGATAAATCCGTTAGCTCCATTTCAAAACGTGTATCTGGCTTATCTGAACCGTATCTTGACATAGCTTCATGATAGGTTAAACGAGGGAATGGGATATGAACTTCTTGTCCTTTTACATCCTTCATGATTTTAGCCATCATACTTTCCATCAACTCAATAATATCTTCTTGGCTCATAAAGCTCATTTCAATATCAATTTGCGTAAACTCCGGTTGACGGTCTGCGCGTAAATCTTCATCTCGGAAGCAACGAGCAATTTGATAATAACGGTCTACTCCACTGACCATTAATAATTGTTTAAATATTTGTGGCGATTGTGGCAGCGCGTAAAACTCTCCTGGATGCACACGACTTGGCACTAAATAATCGCGCGCTCCTTCTGGTGTACTCTTCGTTAAGATTGGTGTCTCTACATCGATAAAATCAGCATCATCAAGGAATCCTCTAATAGCTTTTGTTACTTGATGGCGTAGCTTTAATGTATTGGCCATTACTGGTCTTCTTAAATCTAGATAACGATATTTTAAGCGAACATCCTCAGATACTTCAGATTTTTCGTCAATTGTAAATGGAGGTGTTTTCGCCTCATTAAGAATCGTTACTTTTTCCACTCGAATTTCAATTTTACCAGTTGTTAAGCTCTCATTAACCGTCCCTTGTTCCCTTTCAATAACGACGCCTTCAATATCTAACACATATTCGTTACGAATTTTTTCTGCTAATGCTAAAGCTTCTTGTGAAACTTCCGGATTAAAGACAACTTGGACTATGCCTGTTCTGTCACGTAGGTCAATAAAGATAAGACCTCCTAAATCACGACGTTTTTGCACCCAACCCTTTAATGTTACTTTCTCACCTATCGCTTTTTCGGTAATCTCTCCGCAGTAGTACGTTCTTCCAAACATCTATGATTCCTCCTAGTTTCTATATAGCGCAGTAAAGTCTTGGATAAATGAAGCAAGCTCCATTTCCTTTTGTTCCCCACTATCCATTATTTTTAAGTTAATCTTATTGTTTTTTAATTCATCTTCACCAATAACAGCTACATATTTTGCGTTCATTCGATCGGCTGCTTTGAATTGTGCCTTAATTTTACGATCAGAATAATCTCTTTCAGCAGAATATCCTGCATGGCGTAATTTGTGGAGCAAACCGACAGAATAATCTCTCGCCTCTTCACCTAATGCGACAATATAACAATCAATGGATTGATCAATTGGGAGTTCAACATTTTCGGCTTCTAAAGCAGCTAGAAATCTCTCAATACTTAGAGCAAAGCCAATGCCAGGTGCTTCCGGTCCACCGACTTCTTCTGTTAAACCGTTATACCTGCCTCCACCACAAAGAGTTGTTATTGCGCCAAACCCTTCCGCATCACTCATAATCTCAAAGGCAGTATGCGTATAATAGTCTAAACCACGGACTAGATTTGCATCGACTTCAAATTCAATTTCTAAGTCTGTTAAGTACTGTTGTACTTTTTTGAAGTATTGTTTGGATTCGTCATTTAAGTGATCAATAATTGATGGGGCAGTTTTCATCAATGGATGCTCACGATCTTTTTTACAATCGAGAATACGCATAGGGTTTTTCTCTAATCTGCTTTGACAATCTGAACAAAATTCATTAATACTCGGGCTGAAATGAGCAATGAGGGCCTCACGATGTTTTGCCCGGCTCTCCTTATCACCTAAACTGTTGATGACTAGTTTTAACTTTTTCAAACCCATTTCTTTATAAAGCGCCATGGCTAAAGCAATAACTTCTGCGTCAATGGCCGGATCATCGCTGCCTATCGCTTCTACACCAAATTGCACAAACTGGCGGAAACGACCAGCTTGTGGTCTTTCATAACGAAACATTGGTCCCATATAATATAATTTAACAGGCTGATTTGCTTGGCCAAACATTTTATGTTCAACAAATGAGCGTACTGTGGAAGCTGTTCCTTCTGGTCTCAATGTTAAGCTTCTTCCTCCACGATCATCAAATGTGTACATTTCCTTCTGGACGATATCAGTTGTATCTCCCACACTTCGTAAAAACAAATCTGTATGTTCAAATATCGGTGTGCGAATCTCCTGATATTGAAATTTATGACAAAGTTCTCTCGCTTTTTGTTCTATTAATTGCCATTTCTCTACTTGACCAGGAAGTATATCCTGGGTACCCCTTGGTAAACGGATTGACATATATACCAAATCCTCCTCTTTCCTAAAGCTTAAATAAAAAAACTCTCGTCCCTTGTATTTTTCAATACAAGGGACGAGAGTTGAATATCCCGTGGTGCCACCCTAGTTACAGCATAATAATTATACTGTCTCTTTATACAGATAACGCCTGCATACGTTCTTCCCCTAATAAATTTATATTTTTCAGGGAGAAACCTAAGAAGTGTTCTTTCATCAAATCATCATATAGAAATGCTTTCAGCCTATGGCATTTCCTCTCTTTTTATGTGGAGAATGATTACTCTTCTTCATCATTGGTTCAATTTATTTTATCATTTACTGTATTAAAATATCATTTTATCCTTCTTATCATAATAACCATTGTACAAGATGTCAAGTCTCCATATAGAATAGATGGCGATTTACGTTCTAGAAATTTTCTTTTTCAGTTTTCTCACATCTTGTAAGGAAATTCCGAATTCACTCGCAAGTTCAACCATCGTGGCATTCCCCTCAGCTTGAATAAAATCATGAAAGTCAACACCAAATAATTGGTTCTCGCCACTTTGCACATTCATCCCTTTTTCACCATATCTCACAGACAATCATCCTTTTACCATATAGTCTTTTACTCATGTTAGTATGGGCAAATCGAATGATATTTATAAAAATAATAAAGAAATAGACAAAAACCATGCAATTCTCCCGAATGGTTTGAAGTGGTAATTACGTTACAACTTGTTTACAAAACAGGTTGATAAACCGATATTAGAAGGGAAACGGCCACATAAAAAAGAAAGTATATATAACCTCATTTATCTTGACGAGAGAGGAAATATTTGCTTATCTTGATAAATGGCAAACAGGAAGGAGGAACGTGGTTGCAAGGCAAAAAACATCTTTGGATAACCATTTGTATGATTCTAGTGATAGCTCTTCTAATACCCATAAAAGAGGCAGAAGCTGAATCAGCAGGACAAAAGCTTCGAATTGCAACAGATAGTCTTAATGTTCGCACAGGTCCAGGATTAAGTTATGCAAGTCTAGGAATGGCGGCAAGAGACGAGACTTACACAATCCTTGATCAAGAAGGTGATTGGTATCAGATTGATTTTGAATCCGGCCAAAAAGGGTGGGTCGCCAATTGGCTTGTTGTAATGGAAACAGAAAATAAGCAAGAAAAAGAAAAACAAGTAAATAGCGGTAGTGAAAAAACCGTTACCATCAATGCTGATGGTTTAAGAGTTAGAGGTGGTCCTTCAACTGATTATCGCGTTGTTGGCGTTGTCTCAAAAGGAAAAGAATACAAAATCGTCTCCACCGACCAAGATTGGTTCAATATTACGACTGAGTACGGAAATGTATGGGTACACAAAGACTTTGTTCAAGTGAATGGCCAAACCCAAGAAGCAAGCTCTTCATCTAATGAAGAAAAGAAAACGGTGATTAAACAAGGGGTCATTACTGGTAATTCCCTCAACGTTCGTACTAGTCCAGATACAAACAGTAAAGTAATTGGTAAGTTAAATTCAGGTACGTCCGTAGATATTTTATCACAAGAAAATGATTGGACTGAAATCTCATTTCAAGGGACAAATGCATGGATAAGTAGTCAATATATCCAAGCAGGCAAAAAGCAAGAAAAAAAGAAAGAAACTAATAATAATGGCACCATTACCGCAAGTTCTTTAAATGTAAGGGAAAAACCATCATTAAACGGGAACATTATCGGTTCAGTTGCTCAAGGTGACCATTTTCGTATTTTAAAGGAAGAAAATAACTGGACAAATATTGAGCTTCCAAATGGGACAAACGGATGGGTTGCTAGCTGGTATGTGAACAAAGATCAAAGTTCCTCAACGGAATCAAAATCGTCTTCATCTGTCAAAAATGTAACGATTCTGCACAATGGCTCCAATATTCGTCAAAGCGCAACGACTAATGCCACCATTGTAGCAAGAGCCAATCAAGGAGATACATTTGAAGTTGTGGGGACAGAAAAAGATTGGTATGAAATTAAATTAGGTGATGGACAAACAGGTTTTATTGCTGGCTGGATTGTTTCTAATGGCAAACAATCTCAACCAACCGACCAATCTTCTTCTACTCCAGGATTAAAAAACAAAGTGATTGTCTTAGATCCTGGCCATGGAGGAAGAGATAATGGTACAACTGGCGCATCCGGTACACTTGAAAAAACAGTAACGATTCGCACTGCTGAAAAATTGGCTGCAAAATTAAAAGCAGCAGGAGCTACTGTAATATTCACAAGACAACAAGATACATATGTTCCTCTCCAATCACGGGTAAGTATGTCTCATATGAATAAAGCTGATGCATTCATCAGTATTCATTATGATAGCATAAACGATCGAAGTGTAAGAGGCATGACTACTTATTACTATCACGATTATCAACAGCAATTTGCTGCTGATGTCCATCAAGGGATTATGTCGAAGATCGACTTAAATGATAGAGGTTATAGACATGGTGATTATTATGTTATACGTGAAAATAACAGCAAAGCAATATTACTTGAACTAGGTTATTTAAGTAACGCAACAGAGGAAATAAAAGTAACATCTGAACAATACCAAGAAGCTGTTTCGACAGGTATCTTCCAAGGATTACGTACACATTTTCAATAAGAATCTCACACCTGCCTTTTTACTTTTAGGCAGGTGTTTTTTTATATTTATTGAACTAGCATAAATTAAGAGTTCCTTAGCCCAATAACAAAAAGAGAGTGTGTAATGTAGTTTTGCTCGTCTATGTTTGATGTTGTCACTCTAGATACACGAGCTCATTCACTTTCCTACGCTATCTTTAACGATTCCACTCTATTTGTACGATTAATCCTCTTCCTACGCTATCTTTGGCGAAATGTACGAGCAAACACATTCAACTCTCATAAACAACGCCCAATTATTAGAACAAAAAAACAACCTGATCAAATCCCCTTCAATCAAGATTTGTTCAGGTTGGGTCTTATTTTTTATTTACTTTCTAAAATGAGTGTAACGGGACCATCATTGGTGAGAGATACATCCATCATCGCACCAAATTCACCTTTTTCTACGTGAACACCTTTTTCCTCAAGCATTTCATTAAAGCGAAGATAGATGTCTAACGCTTTCTCAGGGCGTGCAGCATTCATGAAGTTAGGGCGTCTCCCTTTACGGCAGTCCCCATACAGGGTGAATTGAGATACAGAAAGAATTTCACCTTGTATATCAAGTAATGACCTATTCATTTTACCTTCTTCATCATCGAACACACGAAGATGAACGATTTTATCAGCTAAATAAGCAGCATCTTCAAACGTATCCTCATGGGTAATCCCAACAAGCAAAACAAAGCCATGCGTAATGCTACCAGTTATTTTTTCACCAACAGTCACTTTGGCTGCTTTACTTCTCTGAACAACAATTTTCAAAACTCTAGCCACTCCTTTTAGTTCATAATTCGACGAACCGCATATACATCGGGTATCTGCTTAATACGCTCTACCACTTTATGCAGATGGTTTACATTATGAATAGAGATCGACATATTGATTGAAGCGGCTTTATTCTTGTCCGAACGACCTGTTACTGCAGATATATTTGTTTTCGCTTCATTTACTGCCTGAAGCACTTCATTCAATAATCCACGTCGATCATAGCCAGTAATTTCTATTTCTACATTATACTCTTTCTGATCATTTAAAGCGGTCTCCCACTCAACAGGTATAAGTCTTGCTTTCGCATCATCTGTATTAATATTCGTACAGTCCGCACGATGGACAGAGACACCTCTACCCTTCGTAATAAATCCGACAATTTCATCACCTGGTACCGGATTACAACAACGCGATAAACGAATAAGCAAGTTATCAATTCCTGATACGCGTACACCTGATTCACGTTTTTTCGCTTGAGGAAGCTGTTTCAATTCGCTTACAGCATTGGATATATCTTTTTTACCTTCAAGGTCTCTTTGCTTTCTTAACTTTTCAGTTAGGCGATTGGCTACCTGTAATGCCGTAATGCCATTGTATCCAACTGAAGCATACAAATCTTCTTCAGATGGGAAATTATATTTTTCCGATACACGATTTAGATTTTCTGCGGTCATAATCTCTTTTACTTCAAAATCCATATTACGAATCTCTTTTTCGATTAATTCGCGCCCTTTTTCAACATTTTCTTCTTTTCTTTGCTTTTTGAAGAATTGTCTAATCTTATTTTTTGCTTGTGAAGATTGAGCTAATTTAAGCCAGTCTTGACTTGGCCCATAAGAATGCTTAGAAGTTAATATTTCAACAATATCCCCTGTTTGCAACTTATAATCAAGTGTTACCATTTTACCGTTTACTTTCGCACCAATCGTTTTATTACCTATTTCTGAATGAATTCTATAGGCAAAATCTATTGGTACTGAGCCTGATGGTAGTTCAATGACATCTCCTTTAGGCGTAAAAACATAGACCATATCAGAAAACAGGTCCATCTTAAGCGATTCCATAAACTCCTCGGCACCAACCGAATCATCTTGGAAATCCAATATCTCTCTAAACCATTTTAATTTATCTTCAAATGAAGAATTTTCATCGACCTTTGTTCCTTCTTTATAAGCCCAATGAGCAGCGATACCAAATTCAGCTATTCTATGCATATCAAAGGTACGTATTTGCACCTCTAATGGATCTCCTTTAGGACCAATAACTGTTGTATGCAATGATTGATACATATTTTGCTTAGGCATCGCAATATAATCTTTAAACCTGCCTGGCATTGGTTTCCAATGCGTGTGGATAATACCGAGAACAGCATAACAATCCTTTATGCTATTTACCACAATCCTTACGGCTAGTAGATCATAAATTTCATTGAATTGTTTGTTTTGTAGAGCCATTTTTCGATAGATGCTATAAATATGTTTAGCTCTACCAGAAATCTCAGGTTCAATGGTTACGTCGTCCAGACGATCTCTCATCATCGCAATAACATCTACTAAATATTGTTCCCTCTCTGCTCTCTTCTTCTTCATCAAGTTAACAATTCGATAATATTGCTGCGGATTCAAGTATCTTAAAGCTGTATCTTCTAATTCCCACTTAATTTTAGAAATTCCTAGTCTATGAGCAAGCGGAGCAAAAATCTCTAAAGTTTCGTTCGAGATTCTTCTTTGCTTCTCAGCAGGTAAGTGTTTTAACGTCCGCATATTATGAAGTCTATCTGCAAGTTTTATTAAAATCACTCTAATATCTTGTGCCATGGCAACAAACATTTTACGATGATTTTCTGCTTGCTGTTCTTCTTTTGATTTATATTTAATCTTCCCCAGCTTTGTTACACCATCTACAAGCATAGCAACTTCTTCACTAAAATGTTCTGCGATATCCTCTAAAGTGGATTCAGTATCCTCAACAACATCATGAAGAAAGCCAGCTGCTACTGTAGCTGGGTCCATTTCCAGGTCCGCTAATATTCCCGCTACTTGAATAGGGTGAATAATGTACGGTTCACCTGATTTACGGTATTGTTCACTATGAGCAGACTTAGCGAATTCGTAAGCTCTTTTGACGAACTGGGCATGCTCTTCATTCAAATATTCT
Source organism: Cytobacillus sp. OWB-43 (assembly GCF_034651445.1). Lineage (NCBI taxonomy): Bacteria > Bacillati > Bacillota > Bacilli > Caryophanales > Bacillaceae > Cytobacillus > Cytobacillus sp. OWB-43. The sequence continues at coordinate 1,821,808 of NZ_JAYEFF010000001.1, forward strand.
CTTGTCCTATCGATGACTTGTTCGGCGGTCAACACCTGATCGTTCGCCATGGAATCACCTTTATCCCAAATTATTTTTAATAACCATAACCATGTGTAATATCTTCTTTTCCTTATACAAAATAAATATATATCATTAAGAAAAAAGAAACGATTGTTACTATTATCGAAAAAAATAACATAGATGTAAAGAGCTAGCGTTTTATTTTTACAAAAAAACGTAGAATTTGTCGAAATTACTAATAATTAATTCCAATTTCTCCTTAATTATCCTAAAAATAACTATTAATAAAAAAAGAGAACACATATAGTGCTCTCTAGAATCTATTAATAAGTCATTAAAGTTAAAACATCATAATCCTTTAATTTCTCTTTACCATCTAAATAGCTTAACTCGATTAAGAAGGCAATACCTGCAACAACTCCACCTAGTTCTTCTACTAATTTTATTGTTGCCTCAATGGTTCCACCTGTAGCTAGAAGATCGTCCGTGATTAATACGCGTTGACCAGGCTTAATCGCATCTTTATGGATAGTTAAGACATCTTTACCATATTCCAGACCATAATCTACTTTTACCGTTTCTCTAGGTAGTTTACCTTCTTTACGAACAGGTGCAAATCCTACTCCTAAAGAATAAGCTACTGGACATCCAATTATAAATCCACGCGCTTCTGGCCCGACAACAAGGTCAATCTGTTTTTCTTTCGCATAAGTAACAATTTGGTCTGTTGCATATCTATAAGCATCACCATTATCCATTAATGTAGTAATATCTTTAAATGTGATACCTGGTTTTGGCCAATCCTCTACTATAGTAATATATTGTTTTAAATCCATCTTCTTTCCTTTGCCTCCTCAATTCACATAGGCATTCTGAAGCAGCCCATCAAACCAATCTTTTAATTGACCTGCTTTTGAATAAAGCAATTCATTTTCTAACTTCACTTGTTGTTGCTTTATGCAAAAAGCCTGTGATTCCGATAAATCTCTCTTTTGTTTTGCATCACTAAGAGAAATCATCCCATTATCTATTTTAACAAATTCTAGTTCAAAAAACACTTCAGTCATAAAATCAATATAAGAAACTTGCCAGCCTTTAAATTTAGCTACCTCTGCTTTTCTTTCTTCAAGGTTAAAAGGCCCTCTCTTAGCAATGAGCGCATAGTACCATTTAAAATGGTCACGGTTTGGAGTCGCCATAGAGAATATATCATTTGTTTGATAGAAATGACAATAAATTCTTTCTGGACTTTTCCCACGCAAAATAGCCTCTAGTCTTTCCTTTTGTGGTGGTAAATCACAAAAAACCACATGCTTACCATCTAATATAATATTTTCTGCCTCTTCGTCAGACAGAACCAACGATACATTGGGATTATAAGGTAAAAATTTATCATGATTTTCCTTATTAAATACGATCCATTCAGAGGTTTCATGATGGACATGTGTGACAATTGTGTCTAAACGTTTAGCGCCTCTAATATCAAATAATTGCCATTCTTGTATACGTATATCTTGGATAAAGACTTGTGGCTTCTTTATATTATTCCATTCGTTAATAGAAAGTTCCCCTACAATAGCAAGACTAGCATCCATAGAAATTTGTTCTGCGTATTCTCCAAATCCAAATCCAATTCCATCCAATGTCACATCATTATCTTCTAATGTAATCTTCAGATGTGTTTTATTGGTCCCAATTCTCTTTAACAGACTGACATTCGCCTCTTTTAACATTACTTTCGGCTTAGGATTATCAATACCAAACGGTGCCAATTGTTGTATTTCAGCGATCATTTCTAAATTAACATCAGCTACCCTTAATTCAGCATCTAGATTAGTAATCGGTATAAAGTCATCTTCGTTTAACTGTTCCTTCGCAAGCTGGATAAGCCTTTGACGAAGTATGTCAACATCATCAAGTTTCAAGGTCATTCCTGCAGCCATTGGGTGACCACCAAAATGAGGAAGGATATCTCGAGATTGCGACAGATTATGAAACAGATCAAAGCCAGTTATACTCCTCGCAGATCCTTTAGCTATTCCTTGTTGTGAATCGAAACTTAGACATATAACAGGACGATAATATTTCTCTACTAGCCTTGAAGCCACAATTCCAACAACCCCAGGGTTCCAACCTTCTTTACCTACTACAATGACCGGATTTTCCTCAATTGGATATTCCGCCTCAACTTGTTGAATCGCTTCTTCAGCCATGGTATGAACAATTGATTGTCGCTCTTTATTCATTTGGTCGATTTCTTCAGCTAACGCTTCAGCCTCAAGCGCATCTTCAGTTAATAACAATTCCACTGCAGGGTCCGCAGAATCTAATCTACCTACAGCATTTAATCTTGGTGCAATCGTAAAGCCGATTGTCTCTTCTGTCATCTCTGCTAATTTGACATTAGCTAATGATATTAATGATCTGATACCAAGATTCTGTGTTGATTGCAGCTTTTTAAGACCTTTCTTCACAATTAACCGATTTTCATCCGTCAATGAAACAAGGTCTGCAACTGTACCAATTGCAACAAACTCTAATAAATCATTTGGCACATTACCTAATAGAGCATGAGCAAGCTTAAATGCTACACCAACTCCAGCAAGTTCTTTGAAAGGATAACGACTGTCAGGAAGTTTCGGATGAATGATTGCCAGACACTCTGGCAAGACAGGGCCTGGTTCATGATGATCCGTAATAATTAAATCGATTCCCATTTCTTTAGCCGCTTGCGCAGGTTCGATAGCAGCAATTCCTGTATCAACAGTAATAATTAACGAAACACCGATATCACTAGCATATTGAAATGCCGGAACATTTGGCCCATAACCTTCCGTAAAGCGGTTAGGTATGTAAAATTGCACATCTGCTCCTAGTGATGTTAATGTTCTCATCATGACAGTAGTACTCGTAACACCATCGGCATCATAGTCTCCAAAAATCATAATCGATTCGTTATTTTTAATCGCTCGTTGTATACGCGAAACAGCCAAATCCATATCATTTAATAAGAAAGGATCGTGAAATTCTTTTTTTTCATCAAATAAAAAATACCGTGCTGATTCGACGGTATTAAAGCCGCGATTAACAAGTAATGTAGCCAACGCAGATGAAATATTTAATCCGTTTATGAGTTCCTCTACAGAGGCTTCATCTGATTGACGAACATTCCAACGCGTTTTAGAATGTAACATACGTTCACCCCTCAACTTTTACATTATACTAGAGCGTCGCATTCGTTTCAATTATTCTTTGTTGTTGCTTACCTTAATTGTTTAGCATCATGAAATTCACTTTTCACTTGATGAGTTTTATCTGCTTCTTTTTGTCCCTCATTTCCTTTAAGCGCTACTAACTGTTTTTTCAACGATTTAACTTCTCTTTGTAAATTAAAAATTTTTATTAAACCGACTGAACTAACAATGAGACCTCCCATTAATACAGAACTTAAAATAACGAGAATCAGCGGCCAACTACTTTCGCCGAATAGATAATTAACCGTAACAGGATCGACGTTAATAACAGCAAAAATAGCGACAATTAATGTAAAAACAATACTGAGTAATATAATCCATTGATTTTTCATTTATTCCCCTCCTATGTATGATCATATGGAATCATTTGAATAAAAACGTTTTGCACTTGATGAAAAGCCATTAGTTTTTCTTTTGCATTTTTTACAATGAGATGACCGTCTTCAACAGTGAGAGATGGGTCTACGGCTATCTTTAAATCAATAATTAAGTAATGCCCATGCTCTCTTGCATGCAGCTCTTCTATTCGTTTAATTCCTTCTACTTTATCGACAGCAGAAAATAGATAACTTGATGCCTCAGGGCTTAACACATGATCCATTGTATTATGAATGGCTTCCTTCCCTAGTTGAAAAGCCATATGGAGAATCATAAAAGCTACTACTAAACCAATGACAGGGTCCGCATATTCTAGCCAATTGAGCCCTAATTTTCCTCCTATAATCGCACTACCTATACCAATTAATGCAGCTAATGAGGAATAGACATCTGAGCGGTGTTCATAGGCATTTACAATAAGTGCATCACTATTTAACTCTTTTCCCAGTTTAAACTTATATCTAAACATTCCCTCTTTTACTAGGATGGAAACAATCACAGCAATAATCGCATATACCTTCGGAGCTTCAACAGGTTGAAATAATGATTGAAATGATGATATGAAAATCTCTATACCAACAAAGAATAGAAATACAGCAACAATAATTGCAGCAATTAATTCAGCTTTACCGTGTCCATATGGATGGTCCTCATCTGGAGGCCTTTTAGCTGCAATTAAGCCAATATAAACAGCGAGTGAACCTGCTACATCAGATGCTGAATGGATCGCATCCGCTATTAAAGCTTTACTACCAGAATGAACTCCAATTACCCATTTGAAAATAGCTAGGGCAATATTTGCCCCCATTCCTAAAATTGCTGCATTCTCGGCCCGTTTAAACCTCACTTCTTTCTCAACAAGCATTTAAAAATCCCCCTCTTGATCATTCATCTACCTATTATTTCCATAACAACTAAAATCATAACCATAACTAGAGCGTGCCTCCTACTTTAACTAATTACTGACTCTAAATGGAGGGGATAAAAAACGAGAGCAAACAATAAAGACCTAGCAATACCACCTATATACCTTACTAAACCCATACTTGCGATTTAGCAATGAATATAGTGACATCTATGTTATGAAAGCGATAAAAAAAGCATCTGCCATTTTATGCAGATGCTTGATATCTTCTTTTAAACTTGTGGTTCGTCCGTTTTCTGTTTCTTTTCTTTATAAGTAATTAATACGCCATGCTTTTTCAGTTGCATACCTTTCCATGATAGCCACATTTGTGTCGCAAGGAAGATAGATGAATAAGTACCGGCAATTAACCCTATTAATAAAGCAATATTAAAGTTACGTATCGCTTCACTACCAAATATCAACAGTCCGAGTACAGCTAGTACGACTGTAATAATGGTATTAATTGATCGACCCAGCGTTTGCCGCAAACTTTGATTAGCTATTTGCGCAAGCTCCTCAAAGGTTTTAATTTTCTTCTTCCTAACCATATTCTCACGTATGCGGTCAAATGTAACGATTGTATCATTGATTGAATAACCAACAATGGTTAAGACAGCAGCTATAAATGTAAGATCCGCTTCTAGCCTTGTCACACTAAATATAACAACAATAAAGAAGGCGTCATGCAATAAAGCTAGTACTGCGGCTAAAGCCATCCTCCATTCGAAACGGATGGTGACATACAGAATAATTCCTATGGCCGCTATGGCTAATGCTTTTATTGCATTCATCGCTATTTCTTTACCTACTGTTGGGGTAACAGTACTAATGTTAGGAATACTTCCATATTCATCTTCTAGTTGTGATTGATACTCAGCAATTTGTTCTTTATTGAATACCTCGTCTTTTATACGGGCGACACCAATTTCATTATTATTACCGGAAATAACGATATCGTCCGTTTCTATACCTATTTCTGCTAAAGATGCTTGATAACCGTCTTCCGTTAACGGCTCATTAGACATTTGCTCAATTCTTGTTCCTTGTGAAAAGTCAATGCTCAAGTTTAAGCCGAATATAAAGAGCATAATAATTCCTAGGACGATCATCAAGCCAGAAAAACTATAGTATTTTTTCCGATGTTTAACGAAGTCAAAGCGGTCAAATTTAGTTGTTAAGTCTACTGTATCTAGGTTTTCATTTAATTGGTGTATATCTTTCTTATGAACACCGAACATGCCTGGCATGTTTTTAAACAGGTTACTATTTACACATAACCAGAGTAGTAATCTAGCTCCGTATACAGCCGTAATGAAACTCATCAAAATACTTAAAATTAAAGTCGTAGCAAACCCTTTTACAGAACTTGTCCCATAAATAAACAATACGCCAGCTGCTAACAATGTCGTTAAATTGGCATCAAAAATAGTTGATAAAGAGTTTTTACTACCTGCTTTAAATGCAGCTTTAATCGAACGGCCCACTCTTATTTCATCTTTTATTCTTTCATAAGTAATAATATTTGCATCTACTGCCATACCCACTCCAAGAATTAATGCCGCCACACCAGGTAATGTGAGTACCGCATTCATCAGATTAAATACGACTAATGTCAAATATAAGTAAACAGATAAAGTGATGACTGCAATGACTCCAGGAAGTCGGTAATAAGCAATCATAAAGATGAAAATCGCAGCAATACCTATTATTCCGCCAATAATGGTTTTATCTAATGCTGACTCACCAAATTGTGCACCAACAGAAGTCGAATAGACTTCATCTAACTTAACTGGTAATGAGCCTGCCGATAATAAATCAGATAAAGTTTTTGCTTCTTCTAAAGTAAAGTTACCTACAATTGAAACCGAATCTTGATTAAATACTTGACTCACTTGTGGGGCTGATAAGTATTTAGGATCTTCTTTTGTCGCTTCTTCGGCGAATGAATCTCCTTCTTCAAAATCTAACCAAATGACCAGTAGATTCTCCCCTGCTGGTTTGTTTACAATTTCTTGAGTAACTTCTCTAAACTTATCCGCACTCTTTAACTTAATAGAGACGCTCGGACGACCATTTTCATCGAATGTTTGTGATGCTCCCCCTTCAACAAGGTCACTCCCATCCATCAACACATTATCATCCACGTCTCTAAACGTTAGATTGGCCTCAGTTGAAAGCATTTCCCTAGCTTGCTCTTGATCTGTTACTCCAGCCAGTTGCACCCTAATGCGGTTGTCCCCTTCAATTTGAATATTGGGTTCACTTACACCAAGGACATTAATTCGGCGATCTAGGGATTGTGCTGTTGCTGACATTGCAGCTTGGTCAATTTCTTGGCCTTCTTTTGCAGGCGACACCTCATAAAGCACTTCAAACCCACCTTGCAAATCAAGACCAAGCTTTACATCTCCTAAAATATCTTTCGAAGTGAATCCCATCAAACTTGCAAATAAAATAATGATTAGAAAAAATGATAGAATTCTGCTACGCTTTACCATTATGTATATTTCCTCCTCACTTTCCAAACAAGCCCAAATATTGAGCTTTTTACCGTGACTTTTCTAACAGGATAAACGAAGTAAATATGATTATAACCGTTTAATGAAAACCTTTCTCAAGCGCAATATTATTATTATGAAACAAGAGGAAGGGACTGTCAATTTTATCAACATAGTTGTTGAGATAAACGTTTATGACTAGAGTACTAAGTGATGGATAACTAACTCGTTCTATTTTAGTAATTCCTTCATTTCCTCAGCATTTTCCAGAGAAAATTCTGTGTCCATATAAGCTTCAACAGTTGTATAGTTAATAAATTCTCCAACTTTTATCCCTAAAACATCTTCCACAATTTCAAATAATCGTATCGTTGATTTAGGTGTTTTCCACTTTTTCTTCTTTAAGTATTCCCATAATTGCGCTCTTGTCACATGTTCATATCCAAGAAAGCGAAACTCATCGATTTTTACATCAATTGCAGGTTCTACCTCTTCGAAAAAAATATCATAGGCATGCATTTTCAAATTCAACTCTCCTTTTTTTAAATATAACTCACTTTAATTACGAAAGCTTGTCATGCTTTGTCCATCTTCTTGCATATAGATTAATTGTATATGAATACCTTTCATTTGAGAAGGCAGGGTGTACAATGTCGAAATTTATTCAAGGAACGATTATTCTCTTATTTGCTGGACTTGTAACTAGAGTACTCGGGTTTATTAATCGGATTGTCATCGCAAGGTTCATTGGAGCTGAAGGTGTCGGTCTTTATATGATGGCTTTTCCTACATTTATTCTAGTCGTAACAATTACACAGCTTGGTTTACCCGTAGCAATTTCAAAAAATGTGGCGGAAGCGGAAGCAAGAGGAGATACGGAAAAAACAAAAAAAATCCTCATTGTTTCATTAGCTAGTACATTATCATTATCGATCTTATTTACACCAGCTTTAATTTTATTAACTCCCTATCTTTCAGAGCATTTATTAACAGATAACAGGACGCTATATCCATTATTAGCTATCGCACCTGTTGTGCCGATTATTGCCGTCTCTTCTGTCATACGCGGATATTTCCAAGGTAAGCAAAATATGAAGCCGGCCGCTTATTCACAACTTATTGAACAAGTTGTAAGAATCACATTAATTGCTGCACTAACTAAAGCATTTTTGCCATACGGGATTGAATATGCTGCAGCGGGAGCTATGCTTGCATCCGTAATTGGCGAATTAGCGTCACTCATTTATTTACTAGCATCATTTAAATTAAAAAAGAAGTTTAAGGTACGAAGACAATTTTTCCAACATATCCGTAAGGGCAAGGATACGTTTAAACAACTTATGGAAGTGGCATTACCTACGACTGGAAGTAGAATGATCGGTTCTGTCGCTTGGTTTTTAGAGCCAATTGTTGTAACTTATAGTCTTGCTATAGCTGGTGTTTCTACTATTGCTGCTACAGAAGGATATGGTGCCTTAACCGGATTTGCTCTTCCTTTGTTAATGCTACCATCATTCATTAATATGGCGCTCTCCACCTCACTCGTACCTGCCATTAGCGAAGCGAAAGCAGTAAATAACTTTCATTTAATTGAATATCGTCTGCAGCAAGCATTAAGGATTTCTTTAACCACAGGTGGTCTTTCAGTTGTAGTTATTTATATTCTGGCTGAACCATTAATGACTGTCATGTATGGTTCGACAACAGGTACCGACTTCCTAAAATTAATGGCGCCTCTTTTCCTATTCTACTATTTCCAACAGCCACTGCAGTCTGCGCTACAAGCCCTAGATTTAGCACGTGCTGCCATGATCAATAGCCTGATTGGTGCGGTTGCTAAAATTGCGGTTATCTTTATTCTTGGAAGCCAGCCTGCCTTTGGTATTACAGGAGTAGCGCTCGGGTTAATTGTCGGCTTTGTATTAGTTACTCTACTGCATTTCGCCACTTTGTTAAAAGCCATTTCTTATACCATTCATATGCGTGAATACTTAATCACATCGGGCGCTATGCTCCTAACCGGTTATATCGGATATATTACAATTAAGTACCTAAATTTCACCATCGTACCTACTATCCTATGTGGGGCAATGATTATGAGTTTACTCTATCTAATCATCATGATTTTCACAAAGCTCATTAGAAAAGGTGATGTACAAGGACTTCCGGGAGTCGGTCAGTTTTTAGCGAAATTTATGTTTAGATAGCCTTCATATAAAAAACTGAGTGACTAGATTTACACACTCAGTTTTTTCTACCCATGAACATCTTTTCTATTTCTCATCAATTAAATCAATATAAAATGTATTATTTTCAAAACTACATAAGGACACCCTTGAAATATCATGGACCCCTTTTTCCTTTAATTCTTTCTTCAACCATTCTTCATCCTTATTGATTAATGCTAAGTTTTCACTATTTATTCTCCCGTCCATGACAAGAGGAAGGGTAAATGATGGGGTAAGGTCCGCTTGTGATGACTGATTGCTCTTTTCAATCACAGACAAGCTCCCGGATACCTCTAGTATTGCATATTCGACATCAGATATAAGTGAAATATCTTTTTCACGTAGTTGCATAAGGAGATCATCTAAATTGTAGCGCAGTTTTTTCATCGCTTTCTCATCAATCTTCCCTTTATTAATTAAAATGACTGGTTTTCCATCAACAAGATCCCTCATTTTCTTACTTTTTAATGACCAATAGGCGGAAATAATCTGTACAACCATCAGAATAAGCATAGGAAGAATATTCCTAAATAATTTCTCGTCACTCTTCTCAATCGCAACAACAGCCAACTCAGCAATCATTATTGAAATGACTAAATCAAGTATACTAAGCTCACCAATTTCCCTTTTCCCCATGATGCGATAAATGATAGTCATTAAAACATATAGTAAAATCGTTCGAAATATAACAATAAAATATTCTTCCAAAATAGCCACCTCTTTATAAGATTAGCTTGTACAGGACTTCTCAATTTAATCAAATAGAGTAAGAAATATTTTATGATTTTGCTTCTATTTTTCCATCCGCAGAATATGCTTGTACAAAGGAATTTTATCAAAAGAGAAAGGGGAGGTTTCCAATCGAAGAATCGAAGGCATTAGGGACTTCCGTTTTACATGGCCTTATAGCCATTTTCACATTGGCAATTGTTAGTAGTTTTATTTTCGCTCTTATATTGAGGTTTACTTCCTTACAAGAGTCTTCTGTTCAATATGTAATGACAGCCATTTCTTTTATTGCTCTCTTTACTGGAGGTTTCATTTCAGGTGGGAAAGGAAAACAAAGGGGATGGATGCTCGGCGGGATAACTGGTGCGATTTATACAATCATTATTTTTTTATTCCAATATCTCGGTTTTGATAAACTATTTAATCCTCAACAAATCGTATACTTTATTTGCTATATTCTCATTGCAATGATGGGTGGTATTTTAGGTGTAAACATGAGTTCAAAATCAAAATAGAAGTTAAGTGAAAATGAAAAAAGCTGTTTGAAGTAGGAAAACTACTTCAAACAGCTTTTTCATTCTTAAACGGTACCGGGAGCTGATTCAGTTACTTCACGAATCGCTTGACGGTCGTATGTAAGACGGCTTCCATCGCCACACTTGATAACGACTTTGTCCTCATCGATTGCATCTACAAAACCATGTAAACCACCGATTGTAACTACTTTATCGCCTTTTTTCAGACTATTCTGCATTTGATTAACCGCTTTTTGACGTTTTTGTTGTGGTCTGATTAAAAGGAAATAAAACAGCACAAACATAATGACTAACGGCCCAATAGTAGCTAAAATATCCATATTCTCTTTTCCCCTCCTTTCAAGTATTAGAAGTTTTTCGCGTTCGGCTTATTAAAACCATATTTCTCGAAAAATTCTTCTCTAAAGTCACCTAGACGATCCTCTCTGATTGCCTCTCTGACCTTTTCCATTAATTTTAACAGAAAATAAAGGTTATGATAAGTTGTAAGCCTTATTCCGAAAGTTTCGTCACATTTTATTAAGTGTCTTATATAGGCACGACTATAATTTCGACAAGTATAGCAATCGCAATTCTCATCTAGCGGACCAAAGTCACGTGCATACTTCGCATTCTTAACAACTAATCTTCCTTCGCTCGTCATTAACGTGCCATTTCTTGCAATCCTTGTTGGTAATACACAATCAAACATATCTACCCCACGAATCGCACCATCAATTAAGGAATCCGGTGAACCGACACCCATTAAATAACGAGGCTTATGATTGGGCAGAAGTGGTGTTGTTTCTTCCAACACTCTATTCATTATATCCTTTGGTTCCCCAACTGATAACCCCCCTATTGCATAGCCAGGAAAATCAAGTGAAACAAGGTCTTTCGCACTTTGAGCACGTAAATCATTATATTCGCCACCTTGAACAATACCAAATAAACCTTGGTCGTTTGGTCGTTCATGTGCTTCTAAACATCTCTCGGCCCACCTAGATGTTCGCTCAACAGATTTTTTCATATATTCATGTGTTGCTGGGAAAGGTGGACATTCATCAAATGCCATCATAATATCTGAGCCCAGTGCGTTTTGTATTTGCATGGCCTTTTCAGGTGAAAGAAATAGTTTATCTCCATTCAAATGATTACGGAAATGGACACCCTCTTCTTCAATCTTTCTAAAATCACTAAGACTAAATACTTGGAATCCACCGGAATCAGTTAAAATAGCACGATCCCAATTCATGAATTCATGTAAGCCTCCCGCTTCCTTTATCAACTCATGACCAGGTCGTAACCATAGATGATACGTATTACTTAAAATTATTCCTGCCCCCATATTCACTAGATCTTCCGGTGACATTGTTTTCACCGTCGCTAGCGTACCTACTGGCATGAAAACAGGTGTTTCAAATGAGCCGTGAGGTGTGTGAACACGTCCAAGTCTCGCGCCTGTTTGTTTACATGTTTTTATCAATTCATAACGTATAGCTGTCATGACGTAACTCCTTTTCCATATCAAACTCTTTTATTTAATAAACATTGCATCTCCAAAACTAAAGAAACGATACCTTTCTTCTACTGCTTGCTTATATGCTTCAAGCACATGCTCACGACCAGCCAATGCACTAATAAGCATAATCAACGTTGATTTTGGTAAGTGAAAATTCGTGATCATGCCATCAATCGCCTTAAATTCATACCCAGGGAAGATAAAGATATCAGTCCAACCACTTGACTCTTCAAAACGTCCGTTAAAAGCAGTAGCAATTGTTTCAAGTGTTCTTGTTGAAGTTGTACCAACACTGATGATTTTATGACCGCTTTCCCGAATTCGGTTCAACGTTTGAGCTGTTTCTTTTGTCATTTGATAGAACTCGGCGTGCATTTCATGATGATCAATGTCATCTACATTTACTGGTCTGAACGTACCTAAACCCACATGAAGGGTAATGAAAAGAATCTCAATTCCACGCGCTTTTATTTCTTCTAATAGTTCTTCAGTAAAATGTAAACCAGCTGTAGGTGCTGCAGCAGAGCCATTCTCCTTTGCATAAACCGTTTGATAACGATCTCGATCCTCTAGTTGTTCTTTAATATAGGGTGGCAATGGCATTTCACCTAATTGCTCTAATACCTCGTAAAAAATCCCTTCATATTTGAACTTGAGAACACGTCCACCATGGTCACTCTCTTCAAGGCATACCGCTTTCAGCTGACCATCGCCAAAGATAATTTCTGTCCCTACTTTCACCCGTTTTGCTGGCTTTACAAGTGTTTCCCATTGATCATTTTCAAGCTGTTTCAACAGTAACACTTCTAATTTTGCTCCCGTTTCTTCTTTCATTCCAAAAAGTCGTGCTGGCAATACTCTTGTATCATTCAATACTAGTGCATCACCTGGCTGTAAATATTCTAAAATATGTTTAAACACGTCATGACGGACCGCTCCCGTCTCCTTATCTAATACCATTAATCGGCTACTTGTTCTGTCTTTAAGCGGTGTTTGCGCAATTAACTCTTCTGGTAAATTAAAATCAAATAAATCTACTTTCATTTTGTCTCGTCTCCAACTTTTGAATAATTTAACGTGACTTCCCAATAAAATAGACAATTAAGGAAAGTATCACACTAATAATAATTGACGTTACAATTGGGAAATAAACAGTTGTATTCCCTTTTCTAAATACAATATCTCCAGGGAGCTTTCCTAAATTGAAAAAATGCATAAGAAAACCAATAACAAATAGAAGACCACCAATAATCATGAACCATTTTGGCAATTGGATGGCACCTCCATTTGAAAATGTTGATAAACAAGCTGTGTCGCAATTCTGCCCCTTGGTGTCCTTTGTAAAAAACCAATTTGTAATAAATAGGGTTCGTACACATCTTCTATCGTATGTGCTTCTTCTCCAATGGTTGCAGCAATTGTATCTAATCCTACTGGACCACCACGAAAGCGCTCAATCATGCCCCTAAGTAACTTATGATCAATATGATCTAAGCCTAATCTATCGACCTGTAACATCTCTAATGCCTCGTTTGCAAACTGTTGGTTTACTGCACCATCCCCTCGCACTTGAGCATAATCCCTAACTCTACGAAGCAATCGGTTTGCAATACGAGGGGTTCCTCTTGAGCGTCGAGCAATCTCATCTGCCGCTTCTTCGTCTATTTCTGTATCGAGAATCGCCGCTGTTCTTACAACGATTTCCTTTAGTTGTCCCTCATTATAATATTCCAGTCTACTCATAACCCCGAACCTATCCCTTAAAGGGGCAGATAAAGAGCCTGCTCTCGTTGTAGCACCAACTAAAGTAAAAGGGGGAAGATCCAGTCTGACAGAACGAGCACTTGGGCCTTTTCCAATCACGATATCAAGACAAAAATCCTCCATTGCCGGGTATAATACTTCTTCTATTGCCCTTGGCAAACGATGAATCTCATCTATAAATAATACATCACCAGGCTCAAGTGAAGTCAAGACAGCCGCTAAATCACCAGGCCGTTCAATGGCTGGCCCTGCTGTTGTCCGAATATTAACGCCCATCTCATTACTAATAATCGTTGCTAAAGTAGTTTTTCCTAGGCCTGGTGGTCCGTAAAGAAGAACATGATCCAAGGTTTCATTACGCATTTTCGCTGCTTCTATAAAGATGCGCAAATTCTCCTTTACCTGATCTTGGCCGATATACTGTGCTAAGGTTTGTGGACGTAAGCTATATTCAAATGAGGTATCCTGATGATCCGCTTCTCCTGATATAATACGCTCATCCATTTGTTAACCATCCTTCCATGCCTTGCCTTCTTTCTTACTTAAGCAGCTTTTGCAAAGCCAATTTAATATACTGATTGGTAGTTAATGTTTCAGCACTTAAATCTTTCGTTATTTTCTTTAATTCTTTATCAGAATAGCCTAGTGCTTTTAACGCCAGAAGAGCTTCATCTAATTCATGGTTTCGATTACTTTTTATTTGTTTCTCTTCTGTAAATAAGTTCGGTAACAAGTCTGGTACAATATCAACTAGTTTCCCTTTTAAATCAAGAATCATCTGCCTAGCCGTTTTTTTACCTACACCTGGGAACTTCACAAGAAATGCCTCATCTTCATGCTCAATTGCATGAACAACCGCTTCTGGCTGACCTGTAGCAAGAACTGCCAGTGCTCCTTTTGGACCAATACCAGTTACATTGAGCAATTTCATGAATAAAGCTTTTTCCTGTCGTGATGTAAAACCATATAGTGATTCAATATCTTCTCTGACATGATGATATGTATAAATTTTCACTTCTTGATCGGTCGTATATCTAAATGGGTTTGGTGTAATTACTTGGTACCCAATCCCATTATTCTCAACTACAATGTATTCTGGCCCGATGAAGTCAACACGACCAATAATATATTCAAACAAAATTTATTCTCTCCCTCTTTTGCATACCTCCCACCATTATACTACAAAATCGCCTTGAAGAAAAAAGGATATCTATTTACGCTACGACTATCATTCCTTTCACCTGCAGACCACTGAGAATAGTGGACTAACCATTGCAAATTAATTGCACACGTTTGCAAGATTATCGCCGCTTAGGGAATAAAAGAAAAAACCAGCCATTAAGACTGGTCTCCTTCCCGATCTTTCCCTACCAATACTTTCTTTAACTCATCTTGAACAGTGACATCAGCCATTGGAACTTTTGAGCGATAAGCGGAGCGTGAGATGAGATGCGCTGATACAGGTGCAGTTAAAAAAACAAAGAAAATGACTAATATTAATCGAATACTAAAGACACCTTCATGAACAAGAAAAAAGATTAAAGTACCTACAAGCGTAAATAACACACCAATCGTCGAACTCTTTGAAGCTGCATGAGACCTTGTATATACATCTGGTAAACGCAAAATACCGATTGCACTAAGAAAACTAAACAATGTCCCTATAATAATGAGAATCCCTGCTCCTAACTCACTTGTTACGGTCAGATTCAATGACTTTCCCCCTCTCTAGAAAACGCGCAAAGGCTATCGTACCAATAAACGATAAAATTCCCAGTAATAACATGACTGAAAAGAACGCACTCGTCCGCATGAATATAGAAATGATCGCTATCGCCGCAATAATATTTACTCCTATATTATCAAGTGCCTGCACGCGATCCGGAATAGACGGACCCTTAATAAGCCGATATACTGCTGCTAAAATAGATAGGACAAGAAAACATAATGCAACTACTAATAAACTCTCAATCATCTTCCTGTCACCCTCTTAATAGACTTTTCGAATCGAACCTTGGACTTTAATAGCGATTCACTCGAAGTTGGGATATCAAGTCCATGAACATAAAACGTTTTGTTATCATTTCCTACCTCAACCACTACCGAACCTGGTGTTAAACAAAGGAGAAAAGAAAGCAATGCTAATTCGATATCACCTTCTAATTCTGTCTCCAATGTAAAAATGCCTGGCCTAATATCTAGTTTTGGTTTAATTACTTGTTTCACAACTTCCATACTAGAGGTAAATAGCTCATGAATAAACACTAACAAAAGACTAAGGATGTTCATAAAAGTAACGATATAAAAATTATCATCAAAAAATCTTCTTATTAAAAATAAAATAAATATCCCTACAATATAACCACTAAAAAAAGATAAAAAACTCCATTCATCCTGCAAAAACATCCATAACGCAGCAATGAATAAATTGACTAGTACTTGCATAGCCATGCTCGCTCACCGCCCTTTCTATTAGAATGATATTAATCGCTATACCCTAGTAAAACGGCTTCAATATAAGAAGAAGGATTCATTAAAGATTCAACAGCTATATTCACGTAATCATATAATCCCTCTGCGCCTAATCCAAGTCCAACTGTTAACAAAACGAGTGTTACTATTGGAAACATGACACCTTTCGTGCTGCTCTTTTCCATATCTTCTGATAGAATCGTTTCTCCCCAAAAGCTGTTCATAAATATCTTCATGACAGAAAAGAGCACCATTAAACTCGTTATTAACCCAATTGCCCCTAGCCAGTAATAGCCAACTGCAAAGGTTCCTTCTGTTATATATACTTTGCCGATAAAACCGCTTAATGGAGGAATACCCGCTATTGAAAGAGCAACAATAAAGAACATCCATCCTAGGTAAGGGTGTGTCTTAATTAGACCACTAATATCATTCAGTTTGCTTGTACCTACAAGAGCAATAATCACACCGCCGATAAGGAAAATAACTGCTTTAATCACCATATCGTGTATTAAATAATAGATTGAACCAGTTAATCCTTCATGTGTATACGTAGCTAAGCCTGCTAATATAAATCCAACACCAACTATGACATTATATGTTAAAATCTTTTTAATATCATTAAAGGCAATGGCACCAATTGCACCGAGCAGCATAGTAATAGCAGCCATAATACCAATAATTAAATGTGTAACCTCAGGTTGATGATAAAAAATCAAAGTAAAGAATCTAAAGATCGCGTATATTCCTACTTTCGTAAGTAGCGCTGCAAAGATTGCCGCTACAGCTGTTGGAGGTGCACTATAAGATCCCGGTAACCAAAAGAATAAGAATAAACCCGCCTTTAAACTAAAGACAAATAAAAACATCATTGCCACTGCAGTAATAATCCCACTCTGCCCTACTTCTCCTACACGTTCTGCTAAATGTGCCATATTAATCGTCCCTGTTACTGAATATAAATACGCAACAGCTGCTAAAAATAGGAAAGATGCTAGTAGGTTGATTAACACATATTTGATTGACTCTCTTAATTGCTTCTTCTCTCCACCTAACGTGATTAATGCATAGGAGGAGATTAACATTACTTCAAAACACACGAATAAGTTAAAAACATCACCTGTGAGAAAAGAACCATTTACTCCTGTAATTAAGAATAGGAACAGGGGATAAAAGTAATGCCTTTCTCGATCCTCACCAATGGAACCAAAAGCAAAGATAAGACAAAGTAGACCAACAATACTTGTTGTCAATAAAAGTAGTCCCGAAAACATATCCGCTACCATACTGACACCAAAAGGCGCTTCCCAACCACCTAATTGTAATGTTTGAATACCATTATATTTCACCTGGTAAATCAAAAATCCTGAAATAACTCCCGTAGCTATTAGCGTAAACACACTTAAAATCTTATGGAAAAGTATTTTCTGTCTAAATATGACCATCACTAAACCAATAATAAGAGGTACAATGATCGGCATAATGACTAAGTTATTCATTCTCGTCACCTCTCATTTCTGCAGTGTTATCCGTCCCCAGCTCTTGATAGGCTCGGTAACTTAACACGAGAAACAAGGCTGTCGTTGCGAAATTGATAACTATAGCAGTTAAAATAAGAGCTTGAGGAAGCGCATCCGTAAAGGTTGTTGTATCTATCCCCAATAAAGGCGGACCTCCACTTTTTAAGCCCCCCATCGTAAGAATAAGCAAATGAACACCATGACTAATAATTGAAGTTCCTAAAATAATTCTTATCAAGCTCTTCGTTAATATTAAATACGTACCGATTGTAAATAAAACACCAATTAAGATCGACATTAAAGTTTCCATATTATCGATCCTCACTAATTGTCATAATAATAACCATTGCTGTTCCAATAACAGCTAAAGCTACACCTACATCAAAGAGCACAGCAGTCGCTAATTCGGTTTTCCCGAATATTGGTAAGTCGAAATAATCAAAAGCTTGGAATAGGAACGGCTGATCAAATAAGATTCCTCCCACTCCAGTAAATACCGCTATAAGCACACCAACAGCTGTTAAAACTTTAAAGTCAAACGGAAAGTTAACTCTAATTGAATCAATATCATATGTTAAAAACAAGAGCGTGAGAGCTGCTGCGAAAGCTAGCCCTCCAATAAATCCGCCTCCTGGATTGTGATGTCCAGCAAAAAACAAGTAAACAGCAAAGGTAAGAATAATGACTACTGCTACATTCGTTACAGCCCTTAAAATAATATCATTAGGCTTTTTCATTATTTCTCCCTCCTTGAAAATCGTAATTTAATCAGTGTATATACACTTAATGCTGTAATACATAGCACAAAGATTTCTAACATCGTATCAATACCCCTGAAATCAACTAATATCGCATTTACGATATTCTTCGCTCCTGCTAATTCATATGAATCCTCATAATAACTTGCTATCGGTTCAAATATTTGTGTACCATTTGCCGAAAACGCGAACACTGTTACCACTGCACCAACCGCAATCGATATAATTAAATTCAATGGCTTAAATGGAACACCTTTTTTATGCTTTTGCGTTTGCTCTTTGAATTTTGGTAAATGAAAAAAGCAAAGCAAGAATAAGGCTGTAGTGACCGTTTCTACTACTAGTTGAGTTAAAGCTAAATCTGGTGCTCTAAAAATGACGAAGAACAAGGATACTAAATAACCTAAAACACCTAGTGAGATAATAGCAGTCAACCTTGATTTCGCTAATAGTATTGTAAATGCAGCTACTAGCATGGAGAACATAATGGCTAACTCAAAAATGTTCACAGGGGCATCATTGGTCAAATCAATCGTAATAGAATTAGTAATGATTAATGTACCACCAATTAATAACACGAAGAATGTAAATATATAAGCAAGATAATCACGCGTGTACCCCGTCATATATTTATTTGTCACACTTGCTGCTATTCTTTGCGATGTTTCCAAACTATTATTGTATAGTGCATTAATGGTTAAATTTTGTGGATATAGACGATAAACTTTGGTCCACTTTTTCAACATTAGATACATGATTGTTCCTACAACAACGACGCCAATTGTCATATATAATTCGGCTGAAAATCCATGCCAAGCTGAAATATGGATATTCAGTACACCTTCTTCTATTAAAGAAGGAAGAATCGCTGATACGGCAGGAACTAATAATAAATCAGCAATCACATTAGGAAAGAAGAAAATAACAATAACCAATGACGCAAGGATAATAGGTGAAATAAGCATGCCTATTGGTGCTTCATGCGCCTTCTTCTCTAATCGATCTGGTTTATATTTCCCTCTAAATGTCTTAAAGACAAGAATCATACTGTATATAAAGGTAAAAACACTCGCAACCCAAGCGATAATTGGAAACAGTATACCTAATGTTTCCATATTAAATACATCCATTTCCGTTACTTTAACAACAGATGCAAAAAACATTTCCTTACTTAAAAACCCATTAAATGGTGGTAGACCTGCCATTGCAAATGAACCAATTAAGGCAACTGTAAATGTGATAGGCATAACAGTCATTAAACCACCTAGACGTCTAATATCACGCGTACCAGTTTCATGGTCAACGATGCCCACTACCATAAATAAGGCACCTTTAAATGTAGAGTGATTAATCATATGAAAAATAGCTGCTGTAATCGCCGCTGCATACACAGCAGCTTCATTTCCGTAACCGAAATAAAGGGCAGCTGATCCAATTCCAAGCAAGCTCATAATCATTCCCAATTGACTGATGGTGGAATATGCCAGTAATCCTTTTAAATCAATTTGTTTCACAGCGTTGAATGAACCATACAATAGCGTAATTAATCCAACAATTGATATAATCCAAAACCATTCTGCTGTACCACCAAATATGGGGGTTAATCTTGCAACTAAATAAATTCCTGCTTTAACCATTGTTGCTGAATGCAAATAAGCACTAATTGGTGTAGGCGCCTCCATTGCATCAGGTAACCAAATACTAAAAGGAAACTGTGCTGATTTTGTAAAAGCACCTAGTAAAATTAGTATCATTGCTGGTAAGAATAAATCATGAGCAATGATTGTCTCACTCATAGCAAACATTTCTCTAATGCTATACGTGTCCGTTATCATCGATAGCATAATAAAACCAGACAACATCGCTAAGCCGCCAAAAATCGTAATTAACATTGATTTTTGCGCACCATATCTGGATTTTTCTCTCTCATACCAATAGGCAATTAATAAAAAGGATGAGATACTCGTTAATTCCCAGAAAACATATAGAACAAGTATATTATCTGAGAATACAAGTCCTAGCATCGCTCCCATAAAAAGAAGGAGATACACATAAAAATTGTGAAGTGCTTCCTTTTCTTTTGATAAATAATAAATCGAATATAAAATAACGAGTGCACCAATACCCGTGATTAGTAATCCAAAGATCAAACTTAATCCATCTACATACATATCTAAATTAATACCAAACGAGGGGATCCATGGTATCGTTTCGTATATTGTTGCTCCTGAGGATATTTTAGGAATTAATTGAAGCAAATAAACGAATATAATAATAGGAATTAGAATAACAAACCAACCTGTATGCAATCTTTTATTGAAGTATTTATATAACAGCGGGACAAAAATCGCAAAAACAAATGGAATTAAAATCATGATGTGCAATATCGTCAACCGTAGTCCCTCCTCCTGAAATGACTGTGAATAGGTGAATATTAATAAAAAAAGCTTTTTAAAAATGGGGTGACATACTTATTCTGTCTTATGTTAATTTATCCATTACATTAATGTTTTAATTAGGGGAAAATAATGTTTCTAACTATCTTGCCACATTTCAAAAATGGCAGAATTCATTAAATTTCATTTTTTAATTGACTGTTTCATTCGCATAGGATATAGTCATACATAGTTTATTGATATTAAATGTAAATTTTTATGAATTTCACATCTATTTCGAGGTGACAAAACATGAAAAAAATTAAAGGACGTATGGACGAAAGCATTTTAGTATGCGTCTATTATGGACCAAATGGTGAAAGACTTATTCAGCGTGGATGCAAGATTGCAAACATGATGGATTGCCCTCTATATATTTTAACGATTGACCCTAAGCCTTTTGATGATATGGATGCAGAGAAGTCTCATTATATTACGAAATGGCAGCAATTAGCTGAAATGCACAGTGCTGATGCTTTCATTTTAAAAGATAATGAAAGAAGACCTGTTTCTAAAGTTATTGCTGATGTCGCTCGCGAAAAAAATATAACACAAATCATTCTTGGGCAAACGGCTCAAAGTCGCTGGGAGCAAATTGCAAAAGGGTCTATTATTAACTCTCTATTAAGAGAAGTACCTTTTGTCGACCTGCATATTATCTCAGTATCACGATCATTAAAAGATGAAGAAGGTCATTTTGAAAAAGGTGTTCGCGCTTATCTAATTAAGGACGGGGACCATTATCGACTCACTTTCAAATATTCTAATGATGTAGAATATGAAGGTATATTCTTCAAAGATCTCGGTACCGATTTTAATAATGGTGTGTTTAAGTTCATGAAAGATAAAAAAACACTGCAGGTTGAATGTACAGATGATGTCATAAAAGATTTCAAAAACGTTGATATGGCTCCTGAATTTGACGAGGAAGATGAAAAATAATACTTTCTTTCCTCTTAACGCCTCCAATTATATGGAGGTGTTTTTTTTATAAATTGACATCTACTTTTATTAGCTTTTTATCGAATTTATCAATCCCAATATACCTTAACGTTTCAGCTGGCGTATTGTGATTGTATATGTTCATTAGAATGGAAATGGCAATTCCTTTTCGATAGGCATGGTAACCAAAAGTTTTTCTTAATGTATGCGTACCAATTTTCCCTTGTACACCAACCTTTTTTGCCGCTTGGTTAATGATACGGTAAGCTTGTTGCCTTGTAATAGGTTGTTTGTTCTTTTTAGATTTAAATAAATAATCGTTGTCATTTAATTTAAATAACTTCATATAAGAAGCTAGTTCTTTCAAAATGCTGTTATTTAAATAAAATGCACGAGAATCACCATTCTTTTCATCCTTAATATATAAAAATTCTTTTAAGCCCTCTTCCTCCCATAAATCTTTAACCTTTAAAAATAATAAATCACTCACTCTTATCCCTGTATTAATCCCTAAGACAAACAGGAGTACATCCCTTTGTGAATGCAATCTTAATTCTGATTTAATTTTGTTAATGTCTTCTATATCCTTAATCGGATCCACAAACTCCACAGGATTTCCTCCTAGAAATTTTAATGTAACTTAATTGTATGTTATCAAAAATTAAGTTACATTACAACTTGTAAGTATACGGTTTAGCCCATTTATTTATATTTTTAAAATTGCTACCATTCTTGATTTTCCTCACTCCAAGACAAAATAAACTTTTACTCATTTAAAATAGCGACCTTTAAAAGGTCGCTACAGTTCATTTATAAAGAATAGCCGCTAAAAGATTTTAAAACTTCCATGTAATCATTCTTTGACTTAATTGGAATCCCTTGTTTCAACTGCTCGCATTTTTTACTTTCAAGCTTTCCTAAATCAATAGAAAAGAATGATTGAATAATTTGTGCCTTTCTAGGTTCTCCATTAAAAATGGTGAGTACACCATCTTCAGTAATGCCAAAATAACCATTTGCCTTTAATAATGGCGAAATATCATTCACTTGTTGACGAAAAACCATTTCTCCTTTTTTCATATCCATTAATTGCCACTCATCGTATTTTGCCCATAAATCTTCAAATGACCATATCGTTTCGCGCACTCGTTCCTGACTAATTTCCCCATCAATATATTCTCTTTCTAAAATAATATCTATTTGTTCTGGTTTAATTTCTTTTATTGTTTGGTTTTCATTCCCACGACTTACAGCTTGGACGCTATTATGAATACTAAAGGGAAAAGTGATGAGTAAGATAATTAAGGTTATCGCACTTAATTTCTTCATTATTGCCCCTCCTTCACCAAGTATATCCACCTCTTAATACTATATATTTTCTCCACTTTTTTTTTCCTTATACGCATACTCCCGATTGAGCCTATTCATAGGACTAAAATCAAATAACAAACATTAGGTAAATCATCTAACTCCAAAAAAAATGCACGAACAAATTTAATTTCCAAACTTGTTCGTGCTTCATTTATATTGATTACTTTGAATAAAAGATTTCATCAATATTCTCATTTATTTTTTCCATTGGGAGACCTGCTTTTACATCATTATCAATTGTATTTAGGCGAAAGAATTGACTTTCGTTCGTAACAATTCTCACTTTTCTCTCTCCAACAAAGGATTTTACCTTTGAAAAAACCTCTTGTTCAACTTGCTTTTCATCCGCATCTTTATTTAGTCTTAAAGCAATTACTATCTTCCCGTCATGCTCAGCCGCTCTCGCTTCTTTTACTTGCTCTACTTCTTCTGCATCATGGATAACTTTTTCAATTAATTCTCCTTCATAAGATTGATAATAGTTAGACCGCGGTACATGATTATACTCAATATGGCCATTATAATTGACATCTGTTTTGCTGAATTTCCCATCTCTTGTTGTATCCGTTTCATCTCCTAGAGAATGATCCATCCACTCTGTTACTGCACCATCATCATCATTTAATAGGTTAAATTTCGATTTTTGATTATGCTGTTCATTCGTATAATAACCCATAGGTACCGTCCGATTCCGGTTCTCATCTGTCGTCTCACTCGCATCGTTATTCGTACCACAGGCAGCTAAACTCATCGACATCACAACAGCAAAAGGGACAAATAGAATCTTCTTTTGCATTTAACATACCCCCACTGGTAATATTGGAGATTTTTCATCTCTTTACTATTTTGCAAAAAACAAGGGGCAGTCATACAAATTAGATTTATCCATCTATTCTTTTTTTCAGCTCTTCCACAAATAATTTCCTTTTCTGAAATTGATCAATGGTTAAGGATAATAATGGTCGCATTTTCTTTGGATAAATATAGGTTCGTTCTCGAATACACCTGTTCCACTCCCGAAAGACATCAGTTGGATAAGAGAGAGCGTACAAAGATTGGTTACTAGTAGTGAGTTCCTTTAATTGAGGGAACTTCTCCATTTCATTTAACTCCCAATCAAGCGTTGGCAAAATTCTGTTTGCGTACTGTAAATAATCATATTCCTTTTGGCCAATGGATATTAAGTCAAAATCAATTAAAAATAATTGGTTACTATCATCGCGAATAAAATTATGATGAGCCACATCACCGTGAAGTATCACTTCATTCGCTTCAATTGTCTGTTCTTTTCCCCCCATACCAGATAAAGACCAATCTGCCCATGCTAAATATTCAGCCATTATCTCTTTTGGTATAAAATACTTTAAAATACTTTCATTTTTTTTGAATTGCACAGTCCGAATTCTCCATTTATCTCGCTGGTGGTGGGGGGACAATAATGTAACATAACGATCCTTTAATTTTTTTGAGACATGATGAAATTTGTCAATGAGATCTAACCCTTCTTTACGGTTGGTTTCGTTTTGGTAAGTAAAAGGCTGTTCAGAAGGGAGGATATAAAATAAGCATCCAAAATAAATTCCATCGAAAAATAACGGTGGATCCTTTGCTAAAGGAAGAAAGGAATAAGTATGAACAAACCCCTCCTTTATTAATGAAGAGGTAAATGTTTCTTGAAGTTTAAACTTATGATAAGAACGAAACCCTTTTAATATAAATGGTGTGTGGTTTGTTTCTACTTTAAAAACATTTTGCCTGATTTGATTAATTTCTAATATGGTCCATGGTATTTGCTTTTGTAAATAGGAGAGGAGACGATTATGATGATCGTCTCCTTTAACATTATCCTTCGAAGTCACTGCTTTCATCATAGCCTCTTGGCATTCCAAACGGTTGTGCGCCACCCATTGGTGCATAGCCATATGGGGAACCATGGTGCGGCATCGGACTATAAGGATAGCCAAAACCCTGATTCATCGGTGCTTGATATTGAGGGCCACCACACCCACAATCTTGTGTTCCTGCTACAGTTGGAGGCATTGGCATTTGACTGTGGCTAGGACTTAACGGCATCTGGCTTTGACTTGGACTTAACGGTAATTGTTCTCCTGACTCACTCACACCTTGCACCTGTGGATAGAACGGCATTACACCATGATGATGCATCATATGATGTGGCGGGCATGGCGGTGGACATGGTGGCGGGCATGGATAGCAAGGCTGCTGCATCGCCGGCATCATATAAGTCGGTTGTAGCGGTAATTGCTGATCAAACGCTCCCCCTACTTGTGGTGGAAGCTGTGCTTGTTGATCATAGGCACCACTCACTTGCGGCGGGAGCTGTGCTTGTTGATCATAAGCACCGCCCACTTGTGGAGGGAGCTGCGCTTGTTGATCGTACATACCTCCTACTTGCGGCGGGAGCTGTGCTTGCTGATCATACATACCTCCTACTTGTGGCGGGAGCTGTGCTTGCTGATCGTACATACCTCCTACTTGCGGCGGGAGTTGCGCTTGCTGATCGTACATACCTCCTACTTGTGGCGGAAGTTGTGCTTGCTGGTCGTACATACCTCCTACTTGTGGCGACAGTTGTGCCTGTTGTTGATTTTGATATGGTGACATATATGAAGAACTTTCTTCATGATAATTCGGACTCTCTACACCCGCTACCATACCTTGTTGCTGATAGGGGTTGTAAGCACCTTGATTTTGAGGATAGTAAGGCTGTTGCATGCCAGGTTGGAACATATTAGGGTTATAAGGATACATAAGTTGATCATAACCTCCTTGGATTTGCTCCTTCCCTTTAATAGAAGGAGATTGTGATGCCTCAGTCGACTTAGGTAAGATATTGGTTGGTTTTGGTGGTAATTGCGGCATAGGTTTTAATGGCTTTTGTTCTTGAACAGGTTTTAATGGCTTTTGCTCTTGAACAGGCTTTAACGGCTTTTGCTCTTGAACAGGTTTTAACGGCTTTTGCTCTTGAACAGGCTTTAACGGCTTTTGTTCTTGAACAGGCTTTAACGGCTTTTGTTCTTGAACAGGTTTTAAAGGTTTTTGCTCTTGAACAGGTTTTAAAGGTTTTTGCTCTTGAACAGGTTTTAACGGCTTTTGTTCTTGAACAGGCTTTAACGGCTTTTGTTCTTGAACAGGTTTTAAAGGTTTTTGCTCTTGAACAGGTTTTAACGGCTTTTGTGTTTCGAAATTCATCATATAGTAGTTGTTTATATCGATATCCGGCAGGATTTGTTTAGGCATTTTAGGTTTATACGGTTTTTTCACTTCTTTTTTTACTGCTTCTTTCTTTACTTCTTCCTTCTTTACCTGTTCTTTCGGCATCTCTTTTGGCATTTCTTTTTTAGAGCCTACGTTAATCTTTGTTCCTGATAGGGGTGCTTCCTTCTTAATCATCCCACCTGCTCCTGGTACTTTAATTTTCATACCCGGCATAATCATATCAGGGTTACTTAACTGAGTATTCATCTTTTTAAGCTCTTCGAAATTCACGCCGTACTTCTTCGCAATCTTCCATAGGGTATCACCCTTTTGAACGATATGGATTTTCACGCTGGTTCCCTCCTATACAAAACAAACTTTCATTGATGAGAGCTTTATACCATCAATGATTATAACGAATCGGGATAAAAAGTAGCTGCCTAACACCTATAAATACGTGCGGGCTCATACCTACTTCTCGACGAGTCCATATATTCTATGAAGGAATGGGCAAATTGCTAATAATCTTCAAAAAAACTTATGCAGAAATCATGAAAATTATGATAAACATTAAAGGAAAGCACAAAAAAAGGATTTTTTTAATGAAAATTCTGAACAGACTTATGAAATGATTTTTTGTCCACAGCAACATTTTTTGATTCACCCATAAAAAAAACTACCTAATGAAAGGTAGCCTTATTTCAATTTATTTTATTACCAACATGCGTGCTAAAGCTTGTTTTGCTCCTGCAGCGATTTGATCATCAACCTTGATTTGATTTATGGGCTCACCTTTCTCCAACATTTCTAAATTCCATGCCAAATGCATTAAATCAATGCGATTCATTGTCATACATGGACACATATGTGGATTTAATGAAACAATCTGTTTATCTGGATGTGATTGAATGAGACGATTTACTAAGTTCATTTCAGTGCCAATTGCCCACTGAGAACCTGGCTTACTCTTTTCGATTGCCTGAATAATATCATTCGTAGAACCATCCATATCAGACCGCTCAACAACTTCTCTTCTACACTCAGGATGAACAATGATTTTCATTTCTGGTCTGTTTTTTCGTATATCTTCGATGTTCCTCACTGTAAAATTCTCATGCACTGAGCAATGACCTTTCCATAAAATCACTTTGATCTGCTCATTTCCTCCATCAAATTCTAATCTATGTTGAATCGGATCCCAGACTGCCATTTCATCTAAAGCAATACCTAACTTATAGGCTGTATTTCTGCCAAGATGCTGATCCGGCAAGAACAAAATCCTTTCCTTTTGTTGGAGCGCCCATTTTACCACTTCTACTGCATTGGAAGAAGTAACGGTCGCTCCACCATGTTCACCCACAAATGATTTAATGGCAGCTGTTGAATTTACATAAGTAAGCGGTAAAATGGTCTCCCCAAATCGCTCGGTTAATAGCTCCCATCCTCTTTCTGTTTGATGGATATTAGCCATATCAGCCATTGAACAGCCCGCTCTCATATCTGGTAAATAGACTTTTTGATTTTTAGTTGTTAAGATATCGGCTGTTTCTGCCATAAAATGTACACCGCAAAACACGATAAACTCAGCTCGGGTATTCTGCGCACAAAATTGTGCTAATTTTAATGAATCACCTGTACTATCAGCAAATTGTATCACTTCATCTTTTTGATAATGGTGGCCTGGAATATACAACTTGTCTCCAAAGGTACCCTTCACGCGACGCACAATATTTTCTAACTGCCCATTAGATAAAGAACGATATTTTTCTGGTAGTATCGTTTGTTTTTCAATCGTGTCAAATAGATTCATTTCGCTTCTCCTTCTCTATCATAGACATTCTCACACTAATATCAAGTGCGGCAACTGAATGTGTTAAAGCACCAATCGAAATATAGTCAACACCTGTTTGTCCATACTTATGAAGTTCCTCTAAACGGATACCTCCTGATGCCTCGGTTATAACACCTTTCGGCACATAAGTTAACCAATCTTTTATTTCATTAGGTGTACGATTATCAAACATAATGACATCTGCGCCAGCAGTAATCGCTTCATTCAATTGCGCTATACTCTCAATTTCGACCTCTATCTTAACCATATGTCCAATCTTTGACTTCACACTTTCTACTGCTTTACTTATCGAGCCTGCAAAGCTTATATGATTATCTTTAATCATGACCGCATCATATAATCCGTAGCGGTGATTATAACCACCACCTGTTCGAACTGCATATTTCTCAAGCATTCTTAATCCAGGTGTTGTTTTTCTTGTATCGACAATACGTGTATGTGTGCTATTTAATAAATCAACCGCTTTCTTTGTTTTCGTTGCGATTGCACACATTCGTTGCACTAAATTCAAAATTACACGCTCTCCTTTTAAAAGTGCTGAGATTGGCCCATATACTTTAAGTAAGACTTCCCCTTGATTAAACCACTCACCTTCCTGTTTGAAGAATTCAAAATGGCATTCATTAGATAACAAAGGAAAGCCTGTCGTTATGATCTCTCTACCGCAAAACACACCTGTATCCTTCGCTAGAAAAGTAATTGCACCTCTTTCGTGTTCTCCAAAGATCAATTCTGTCGTTACATCTCTTTCACCAATATCTTCAATGAAGTAATGCTCTAATTGTTTGCGAAGTTTCAATGTATTCATCATGATCACCTTTCTTTTCATGCTTAATTTCTTTTTTCATCCATTCTTCCATTTCAATTGGAAAGTCCTCACGAAAATGTCCCCCTCTACTTTCATTCCGTTTAAGGGCTGATTTCGTAATGCATTTTGATATTTCCATCATAAAAACGATTTCAATCTCCTCTTGTGATAGATAATCTAATGATTGTGGGAGATGAAAATGATTGAGATAACGTAACTGATCTTGTAAGTTGGCCTTATTCCTTACTATGCCAACATATTCCATCATTCGGTTTTGAATATCTTCTTTTGCAGGTAATCTTCCTTGGATATTCTCTTTCTTAATTTCAAAACGATAATCGCTTCTTTTACCTACGTCATGATCCTTACTCTTATTTATTTGCTGAGCTACTTTTTTACCAAAATACAAACCTTCTAAAAGAGAGTTACTAGCTAAACGATTTGCTCCATGCACGCCCGTCCTTGCCACTTCCCCCATTGCATAAAGATGAGCAATACTTGTTTCGCCACTATCATTCGTCTTGACCCCACCCATAAGAAAGTGGGCACCAGGCGAAACTGGTATTAATTGATCTTCAAGATTAACACCATTAGCTTCACATAATTTACTAATAGTCGGAAATCGAGTAGTAAATCGTGCCACCTGCTGGATATTTAAATAAACTTTTCTACCTTGCTTCATAGTTTGATAAATTTCTTGAGCGACAATATGCCTCGGAGCCAAATCCTCAAGTGGGTGAACTCCCTTCATTATCGAAATTCCTTGTTCATCAACTAAAACGCCACCTTCCCCACGAACAGCTTCAGAAATAAGACCTTTCGTTTCACCACCCACGTATAATAAAGTCGGATGGAATTGAATAAATTCAAGATCCGTTAATATAGCCCCTGCCCGATGTGCAAGAGCTAAACCATCACCGGTAACAACAGGGCTATTAGATGTATATTGAAACAACTGACCACACCCACCAGTTGCTAAAACCACATGTTTGGCGAAAATGATATGGGTTTCGTCTTTTTTTTTCACTTTTACGCCATAGCAAATTTTTCGTTTAACGAGAAGCTCATAAACAAATGCATTTGTTATTACTTCAATATGTTTAGGTAATTGACTGATCATAAAATCAACAAGATGCTTCCCCGTCGCATCGCCGCCACTATGCACAATTCTTTTTTTACAATGCGCTCCTTCTAACCCAAGTGATAATTCCCCGTTTGTATTCTCATCAAATGGAAAGCCTAGTGCACTTAACTCATGAATTAAATCAGGTGCCTCCTTTGTTAAAGCTTCCACAACCCGTTCCTCATTGTGATAGCATCCAGCATTCAAAGTATCTTGTAAATGGAGGGCCCAATCATCCTCTTTACTGAGCGAAGCAGCAACCCCTCCTTGTGCTAAATAAGAATTACTACTTCTCATATCTGACTTTGTGATAATTATCACATGCAAATCATTACGAATTTTTTGTGCTAATTGAAGAGCAGCTACACCACTCCCAATAATAACCACATCTAAACTTTTCATTGTGATCCTCCTGACAGTAAACTATACAGGTAAAATTAACATATGTCTTGACACTTATATTTACACAGATTTAAACTGATGACAAGAGTTTTTAACAATATTTATTTCCCTACTTGTAATAATTAGGTTAAAGCCTAGAAATGAATACAGATGATGATGGATAAGACCTTCATACATCCCCTTCTATTCAAAAACAAAGGAATGAAGCCATTTATGATTTACTTAGACTATGCCGCCACTTGCCCCTTATCAAAAGAAGCGGCTGATGCATATGTAAGAACTGCTACTGAATTTTATGGAAACACAGAAAGCTTTCATGATATAGGCAGTCGGGCACATGATTTACTGGAACAATGCCGTTTGACGCTAGCTTCTTTTCTACATGTACCGAGTAGTGGAATTTATTTTACGAGTGGAGGGACGGAAAGTAACCTTATTTGTATCCGATCTCTTTTAACCTTAACGAATACAAAAGGACATATTATTACCACATTAGCTGAGCATTCTTCTATTTCTAACTTTTTATCTATACTTGAAGATAATGGTTATGAGGTGACTTATCTACCATTTGATCATAATGGTCAAATTGATTCTAAACAATTCGCGGCCGCTATTAGGCCAGATACCATTCTTGCTATTATTCAACATGCCAATAGTGAACTTGGTTCAATCCAACCAATCGAAGAAATAAGCGCATTATGTAAAATTCATCAAATCTACCTTCATTGTGACTGTGTCCATTCCTTTACGAAAGTAGATATCACTCCTGTGAGCCAAGTCGTTGATAGTCTTGCAATATCTGCCCATAAATTTTACGGACCAAAAGGAGCCGGTTTAGCCTATATACATCCTGCACATCCCATTCGTGGCTTACTACCAAATACTTCACATGAAAAGGGATTGAGGCCAGGTACAGTCAATCTACCAGCTATAGTCGCTATGACAATAGCTGCGGATGAAAGTATGAGAACATGGAAACAAACAAGAACGCACGCACAAATCCTTCGCCAAGCTTTCATCACTCATTGTGTCCATTTTGACTCTATTATTTATGAGGCACCAAAAGAAAGACAAATCCCATCTACTATAGGGATGCGAATACCTGGAATTGAGGGACAGTATGTGATGTTAGAAGCGAACCGAAAAGGCTTTTGCATTGCTACTGGTAGTGCTTGTGCGACCAATGCGCAATTGCCATCCTCAGCTATGTCTGCCATCGGTGTTAATGGAAAAGCGGCGAAAGAATTTTTCAGAATATCTACTGGAACAGAAACCTCGAAAGAACAATTAATCGCACTTGCCGAATTGCTAGCAACAATAAAGGAAAGCATGGGATAACTTTATTTATACTGGTTTCCTATGGTAAAATTATTGATTATGGTTATAGTAGAGGGGATTAAGAATGAGCGAACAAAAAAAGGTGCTTGGAGAAGACAGACGGATGAAACTACTACAATTATTGAAGGAAAGTGAAGAGCCTATTACAGGTAGTGAACTAGCAGCAAAGTACCATGTAAGCAGACAAGTAATCGTTGGTGATATTACACTGTTAAAAGCAAGAAGCGAACCAATTATTGCCACAAGTCAAGGATACTTAAGGTTAAATCATACTTCACCACATCCGGTAGCTACAAGAACAATAGCTAGTAACCATTCACCTGAACAAACTGAAGAAGAGTTAAACTTACTTGTTGATCATGGGGTCACTGTAAAAGATGTCACAATCGAGCATCCAGTATATGGTGATTTGACAGCATCTATTATGGTTTCTGACCGCAAAGAAGTAAAACAGTTTATGAAGAAAATTCATTCTACTCAATCTAGTTATTTATCAGAATTAACAGGTGGGATTCATTTACACACGATTACGAGCAGCAGTGAAGCAAAGCTTGACGAAGCAGAAGAGGCATTGAAAAAATCAGGATTTCTTATCGAAATAGATACATAATACTTGCTAGGAAATGGTACTTTATAAAAAGAAAGTAGAGCATGTACTCTACTTTCTTTTTTGTTATTTATGAGTCAATTCTTCTATTTTCCCGAGTTGATATGAAGGATAACTACCTAAAATTTGCACTTTGCAACCTAATGCCTCTAATTCCGCCTTTACGCCCGGAATAAGGACATCATCTATTTTCTGGTCGATATCAATAATAAAGAAATAATTCCCTAATCCTGTTTTCATTGGTCTTGACTCGATTTTTGATAAATTTAAATTTCTCCATGAAAAGGCGGATAGCACTTGGTGAAGTGCTCCAGCACGATCATCAGGTAACGAGACCATAACAGTTGTCTTATATCCTTTTGACTTCTGCGCTGTCTTGAGGTGACAATCTTGCTTTGCCACTACAATAAACCGTGTATGATTATGTGAATAATCATGAATATCTTGGTGAGCAATGGTTAATTGATATTCTTCTGCTGCTAAAGCATTGGCTATTGCAGCAACCTTTTCGTCAGGATGGTCACTTACATATTTTGCAGCTGCAGCCGTTGATGTCATATTAACAAGTTCAACAGCTTTTAAAGTCGAATGTAGGAAGCGATGGCATTGAGCAATCGCATGAGAATGGCTATATACCGTTTGAACATCTTCTAGTTTTTGGCTAGGATGAATAAGTAAATGTTGTCTAATAGGGATGGTCATTTCACCCACAATTGGGTAAAGTGCCTCATGAACTAAATAATCTAAAGTAATATTAACTGATCCTTCTAATGCATTTTCAATTGGTACAACAGCTAAATCAATTTCATCATTTGCTAAAGAATCTAAACAAGCAGGAATGGTTGCTTGTGGAATTGCTCTATCTTCTGGAAATAACCCGCGAACGGCTATATCTGTAAAAGTAGCAACTGGTCCTAAGAAGCCTATTTTTTTCATTGTGAACACCTTTCATCAGTAGCTTCATTCTATGTAGCCACAACAAATTTGAATTATGAAAAAACTCATTATACTATACTTTAACACTTTAGTTTATGGATGTAAAAGAGGTTTTTATCTTTTTTTATAAGATATCTTTCTTATTAAAATCGAGATAGTTTATATGAGCTGTCGATGAGTAAACAAATACGGTTTGACTTGCCTATTATTTCATTGCCTCTGACTCGTTTCTAC
Organism: Cytobacillus sp. OWB-43; assembly: GCF_034651445.1. NCBI lineage: Bacteria > Bacillati > Bacillota > Bacilli > Caryophanales > Bacillaceae > Cytobacillus > Cytobacillus sp. OWB-43. The sequence continues at coordinate 1,855,623 of NZ_JAYEFF010000001.1, forward strand.
ATGTATGTTTGAAACTTCACCATTTTATTTTACTAAGCTGTTTGAGTGATTCATTTTAGGTATAATAACCCCCTTTTTAAAATGAATAAGACGCAAGAGTTTTAACTCATGCGCCTGAACTTAATACTTCTACTTTATCTACAAATTCTAGTTTCCTTAAATCGGATAATAAATGATCGATTCCTACCGCCATATCAGCAACATTTAGTGACAAGGTGACATTGGCACGACCTAAAATCGGAATGGTTTGATGGATGGTTAATACGTTACAACCTGATCCAGCCACAATACTTAATAATTGTGACAATGTGCCCGAACGATCCTCCAAATGAAAAAACAATGTAATAATTCTTTCCTTCACGATTGTATGAAAAGGAAAAACAGTATCGCGATATTTATAAAATGCGCTGCGACTCAAATCAACTTTATGGACAGCGTCCCAGACAGATTCTGCTTTTCCCCTTTCAATCATTTCTTTTGCATCCAAAGTCTTTTTCATAGCCTCAGGCAATACATCTTCTCGGACAAGGAAGAATTTTTTATCTAATTTATCCTGTTTCATCTTTCACCTCATTGATATTTTAAGGTTAGTCAATAAATTCAAATTCATAATCTAATAACTTGACGATATCCCCGTCTTTTGCACCTTTTTCGCGTAATGCTTCATCTACACCCATCCCTCTTAATTGACGGGCGAAACGTCTAACCGATTCATCTCTGCTAAAATCAGTCATCTTAAATAATTTCTCAACTGCATCACCAGACACAATAAAGTCACCAGCTGAATCTCTTGTAATCGTAAATTCTACTTGATCTGCTTCATGTTTATAAAGTACACGGTGAACTCCTGTATCCTCTTCTTCATGTTCAAGTGGGAATTCTGGTGTTTCTTCTACCTTATCTGCAATCGCAAATAGTAGCTCACGTAATCCAGACCTTGTAACTGCAGAGATCGGGAAAATTGGATACTCTTCTTCAAGCTGCTCCTTAAATGCCGCTAAGTGTTCTTCTGCATCAGGCATGTCCATCTTGTTAGCTACAATAATTTGTGGACGTTCTGTTAAACGTAAATTATATTCCTGTAATTCATTATTGATCGTCACATAATCTTCGTAAGGATCTCTGCCTTCCATTCCTGACATATCAATCACATGAACAATTACTCGTGTACGTTCAATATGTCTTAAAAATTGATGTCCCAGGCCCACTCCAGAATGAGCACCTTCAATTAACCCAGGTAAATCAGCCATGACAAAACTACGATTATCTTCTGTTTCTACCATACCCAAATTAGGAACGATTGTCGTAAAATGATACGCGCCAATTTTCGGCCTAGCAGCAGAAACGACAGAAAGTAAAGTCGACTTACCAACACTTGGGAATCCAACTAGCCCTACATCTGCAAGCAATTTCAACTCAAGCATAACTTCTCTCTCTTGACCTGGCTCTCCATGTTCTGATAATTCCGGTGCAGGATTGGCAGGTGTAGCGAACCGTGAATTTCCACGACCTCCACGGCCACCTTTTGCTATAATTGCCTGTTGGCCATGCTCAGTTAAATCCGCAATTACTTCACCAGTCTCAGCATCTGTAACCACAGTTCCCGGCGGTACTTTTATAATCATGTCCTTCGAATTTCTGCCATGCTGATTTTTAGACATTCCATGCTCACCACGTTCCGCTTTGAAATGTCGTTTATATCTAAAATCCATTAACGTTCTTAAACCTTCTTCAACAATAAAGACAACATTCGCGCCCTTACCACCGTCCCCACCAGCTGGACCGCCTTTAGGAACATATTTTTCACGACGAAAGGCTACCATTCCGTTCCCACCGTCGCCACCTTTTACATACACCTTGACCTGATCGACAAACATAAGATCTACTTCCTCCTATTCAAAAGATGCACATGAATATGAACACCCTTGACTCTCGCTGTTTATAATATCTTTTACTGACTAGCTTTTTACTATTAAATAAATCCATTTTACTTCTCTTCAAAAAGAACAAAGAAATCAAATGATATTTCATCTTCTGTTAAGCGTCTCACTGTAAGCCCCATACTTGTTGATTGCTCTAGTAAAAATAAGCGAATCTGCTGCATATAAGTAATTGTTCCACTAAAATCAAAAAAGAAACGGACACCCTGCTTTTCTGGATTAATTGATATAGATAAATGATTATCAGCAAATGGCTGTACAGCATCATTTAAGCAAGAGAAAAAAGATCTTGTCCAATCAGTTAAACTTTTATCATCCAGTTGATCACATTTGAATACTTCATAAACGTCATACTCTAATTGAAATTTTGGATTTCGCCAATTGTACGTAAATAAAAGTGAAGCAAATTGAGGCATTTGTAGGTTTGATAACTTTGCCTCTTGTTGCGCCTCCACAACAATTTCATCAATAATTTCTTTTGCCCGTTCCACCTTATTTAAGCTTAAATTGCCTTTAATTAGTTGTATTTTATTTAACCAATCATGCCTTGCATGACGTAGCACTTCAACAATATCCCAATCTTTTTCCATAATTGACTCCTACATCTTCTTTTATGGTCCTCAGCCATTACATTGATATGGTGTTAGTATAACAAAAAAAAACCATAGCCGTATGTATCTTAGCAAAAAGAAAGGTAAGAATTTTTAAATCTGCCCCTATATTTAAGGTTCCATCAATAGAAATGCATAAAAAGTAGCGGACTTTTATCAAAAGAGGACAGTTTGAGGAGATATATGTGGGATGAATGACATGAAGAGAACTCTAACCATTAATGGTTAGAGTTCTCCACTCAATCTTATGCTTCTTGAGCTGCAGGGTATACGCTAACTTGCTTACGGTCACGTCCAAGACGCTCAAATTTTACAACTCCGTCCACTTTCGCGAAAAGAGTATCGTCTCCACCTTTACCCACGTTTACACCTGGGTAAATTTTCGTACCGCGTTGACGGTAAAGAATAGAACCACCAGTAACGAATTGACCATCTGCACGCTTAGCGCCTAAGCGTTTAGAGATTGAGTCACGTCCGTTCTTTGTAGAACCTACTCCTTTTTTAGATGCGAATAACTGAAGATCTAATTTTAATAGCATGAAATCCACCTCCTACTGTTTGAAGGTTATTTTTATATTTTCCGGATAGTTCTCAACGATCGTTTGCAATGAGACAACCATACCCTCAAGCAATAATTGGACTTTTTCTTCTATATCTTGAGCAAGATTGCTCGGAAGAATACAGGATAATAGTCCAGATTCCATTTGAATATGCGGAGTAACTCCCGCTAACTGATGGATGCTATTAACGCACCCAACTGAAACAGCTGATGCACCTGCACAGACAATGTCCTCACCATTATTAGCAAACAGGGCATGACCACTTATTTCAAATGATTGTATGAGTCCAGAACGATTACGATGAATGCTTACATCAATCATCAATCATCAACCTTATGCGTTGATTTTATCAATCACGACTTTAGTGTACGGTTGACGGTGACCTTGTTTCTTATGATAGTTTTTCTTTGCTTTGTATTTGAATACAGTGATTTTCTTCGCACGACCTTGTTTTTCAACTTTAGCCGTAACTGAAGCACCATCAACAACTGGGCTTCCAACTTTCACACTGTCTCCACCTACGAAAAGAACCTTTTCAAAAGTAACTGTTTCGCCTGCTTCTGCGTTAAGCTTTTCGATGTAGATTGTTTGACCTTCTTCTACACGGATTTGCTTACCACCAGTTTCAATAATTGCGTACATAACTGCACCTCCTCTTAAGACTAAGACTCGCCATCCCAGGTGTTCTGCCAAAGCAGAAGCTTAATGACCTTTTCTGCGCGGTTGTAGCATGGGCGCTACAAACATAACATCAAAATGTTATCATACACATACTGTACTGTCAATACGATTACACTTGCATTTCTTTCAATGGACCAAATCTTTTTATTTGATAGCTTGGTTTTGGGCGATCGATGAAATCGAAAACAAGGTGTTTCGCACAGCTCTCTTCTAATTGCTGTAACTCCTCTTTAGTGTATACAGCAACGACATCCCTTGTCACTTCTATAAGAACCGCTTCCTCATCACGGGTGCGATACGACCACAATTCTCTCTCTAAGCGAAAGGCAACCGTTTCTGCGCGCAATACCTTACCCGTCCCATGACAAACTGTACAATTCTCCTGTAAAGCTTCAGAAAGAGACACCTTCGTTTTCTTTCTCGTCAATTGTAAAATACCAAGAGGTGTAAATCCAATTACTTTTATTTGTCTTTCATCGGTAGCTAGCGCCTCTTTTATCACAGATAAAATATGTATTCTATCCTGCTCTTTTTCCATACTAATAAAATCAATTAGTATCATTCCTGCTAGGTCCCTGATACGTATTTGTCTCGCTACCTCCCTTGCCGCTAATTCATTTGTTTTTATGACCGTATCTTGCAATTGGTGTTTTCCAGAAAATTTACCTGTGTTCACATCAATAATAGCTAACGCTTCTGTTTCATCAAAAATCAGATAAGAACCATTATCTAACCATACAATTCTTTTTAATGCTTTTTCAATTTCACGTTCAAGACCATAGGAAGTAAAGATAGCTTCTTGATCCGTATGAAGGTGAAATGTGACATTGTCTTTAGGCTGTAACTGCTTTTTGACAGTAGTATCATCCACAATTACTTCCCCACTCTTCATTTTTTGTATGACTTGACGTACTTTATGTAAAAATTGATCTTCCGTTTGAATAACACCGGGTCTTTTTATTAAGAGAGAGGCGGCATAGAGTTGCTGATATTTTACACGCAATTGCGTTAATTCTTTTTTAAGTACAGCCATATCAACATCTTTCGCAGCAGTCCTAATTACTAGCCCTTCCTTGGCTTCGAGCAACCTCGCACAGTTTTGCTTTAACTGTTCTCTGACACTCTGATTAGTAATTTTCTTCGATACAGCAAGATAGTTCCCATACGGCAAATAGACCATATAATTGCCTTGCAATTCTACGATCCCCGTTAACCTTGGTCCTTTCGTTCCCGTTTGATCCTTTTCTACTTGTACAAGTAACCTTTCCCCTTGATGGACAAAAGAAGAAAGGTTACGTTTTTCCTTCTTATCATCATCTTCAAGTGCATAACTTTGCAATTTATCCTTATGCAAAAAGCCACTCTTTTCTTCACCAATATTGACAAAGAGTGCATTTAACCCTGGCATAACCTTTTCAACTATGCCTAGATAGATATTCCCTACTTTTGTTTCGAGTTGTAATGGTTCAATATACAATTCTTCAACTTCATTTTGATCGAGCAAGGCATACCTTTTTTCTCTATTTATTGTATTGATCACTAATCTTTTCAATTCTACTTTCCTCGCTTCTAATAAACATACACTAAGTCACTTATTTGAGCTGACACATTCTTTTCCGCAAAGTACGCATGTAATAACTCATTTTCATCTAGCACACTCTTTTCTTTATTCCCCGTCTCAACAATAATCGAGTGTTTACAACCTCGTTGAAATTTCTCGAGCACTTTCATGATTGGTTCAGATTCTTGAACGACTAACGGTTTTAATTTACGTAGTTCACTATGCTTTCCATAGTATCGTTCCAATAAGAACCGCATAAATATATATCTGCGCTGTTTCCATTCATAGTATAAGGAAAAAAGTAAGAATGCAAGGATGATGCAAATATTAATATTAAAAGGGAGAATCCAAAGAGAAGCAATTAAAAACAATATGAGCATAAAAATAGACAGCTGCAACGCCTTCCTATGTGCATCACCAAATGCATAAAAATAAGACAGATACAAAAAGACTAATTTCCCACCATCCAATGGCCAAATCGGAAGCAAATTAAAAAGTAAGATCATCAAGTTATACTGGACAAACAAAGAAAAGTACTCAGGTGTGATTAGCTGCCATTCAAAACATAGGAAGGCAGCAGCAATCATCCAAACATGCTGTATAGGTCCTGCTAAAATTACCATTAACTCTTCTTTTAATGGGCGATTACCATGTTCGTCCATCTCTGCCACACCGCCAAATGGAAGTAACACAATGCTTTTTATTCTCCAAGAAAAAAACTGTGCGGCCACAGCATGTCCTATTTCATGAACAAAAATAATCAATAGTAAAAGAAAAAGCTCGTTGAAATGAGAAGTGATAACAGCTAATCCGACTACCAACCAGAGTAAAGGATGGATACGTATCTGCTTAAAAAGTAAGATCCATTTATTCAAAAGGAATCACCTGTGAAGGATCAACAAAGTCATCCCCTTTTTTAATGGCAAAATAAAACAAGCCTTTCCCATCCTCTTTAGTAGCCGCTTCTCCTACTTCTGCACTTTTTTCAACATAGTCATATGCCTTTACATCAATTTCAGCTAAATTGCCATACCAAGATTGACTTTGATCGGCATGCTGAATGATAACGGTTTGTCCAAACCCAGGTTTTTCGCCAATAAATTCAACGACTCCTCCATTTGCAGCCTCTACTTTTTCACCCATGTTTGTTTCAATCGAAATTTTTTGTCTATCTTGCTCAAACGCTTGTAATACCTTGCCTGTTGCTGGTAAGCTTGGTTGCGCTTCCTCAACAGATTCTTCTGTCTGTTTCTGCTTTGGCAAAAGGGCAAAGGTTTGTCCGAATTGCTCTTCATACCAATTTATAACAGTAGCAAACTGAAAATTCTTATCCATTGCCTCTACAACAAAGGCTTTCGGCTTTTCAAAAATTGCTCCATCATTTTTAAACATAATGGCTACTATGAGGAATAAGCAGGCTGATACGAGCACTTTAAATAGAAAAACCTCCTTTTTAAATAAAGGGTGATTCGTATTTGAATCTTTAGGAGGTGGACTATCATATGAGGGAAGTTGGTCAAATCCATGCCTCTCCTCATCTTGCAACCAATTCATTTTTTTCGATTTTTTTTGAACAGGCTTATTCTTCTCCATCTCTTTTTTTCTTTTAGCCATCCGTTTTCTTATATCATCAGCTCTTGAGCTCATCATAACTTCCCACCTATTCATCAGCATTTGTACAAGTCTATGATGTGAGGTTTTTAAGTATGACAGATAGATAAGGGAGAAGTATTTTTTATGTTGTCAAACACCTAGATGCAGTTGGAAAGCTACCTACTTATAAATGATCATTATATCTGTGTTTACTCTTAGACTATTGATAGTGAAACCTTTTATTATGAATGATCGTGCTCTTAGAGTGCTTTCTATAGAAGAAGATAGGGGTACTAACAGGGGTAATTGACTATACGTCGCTTTTTGATGAAAAGCTTACATTTCTGCAATTGAATGGCTTATTCATGGATGGTGCATTTGGACCGTTTGCTGTACTACTTATTACTATCAGCAGAATATTCCATAGTCCTATTTCTTTTCCCATGTCAAATATTAAGAAATCCTTAGTGACAACAGTTCACTAAGGATTTCTTTTGTTATTTTACTTTGAAGAAGTTCTTTATCTTTGTAAAAACACCGGTATTCTCTTCTTGAAGTTGTTGAAGTGGTACAGATTCGCCAAGAATTCTGCGGGCAATATTTCGATAAGCAATAGATGCGATATTATTTGGATCCATTGCGATGGGTTCTCCTTGATTTGTCGCCCGAATCACTTGATCATCATCCGCTACAATGCCTAATAATTCTAAATCGAGATGTCTCGTAATATCATCAATATCCATCGTATCACGGTTTTTCATGAGTTGTGGTCGGATACGATTAATGACTAACCTTGGACGTTCGATATGATCTTCTTGCTCTAACAACCCGATAATGCGATCGGCATCGCGTACCGCTGTTGCCTCTGGTGTAGTTACAACAATCGCTTTTGTTGCTCCTGAAACGGCATTACGATAGCCTTGTTCAATTCCCGCAGGACAATCAATAATAATATAATCAAAATCCTGCTTTAAATCGTCTATTAATATTTTCATTTCGTCCGGGTCAACCGCGTTCTTATCACTTGTTTGTGCCGCAGGCAGGAGATAAAGAAGATCATCAAAGCGTTTATCCTTCACAAGGGCTTGCTGCATCTTACAACGCCCCTTAACTACATCCACTAAATCATAAATAATACGGTTTTCAAGGCCCATAACAACATCAAGATTTCTTAGTCCAATATCTGTATCCACAAGGCACACTCTTTTTCCTTGCAGGGCTAATGCTGTACCAATATTTGCAGATGTTGTTGTTTTACCAACGCCGCCTTTTCCGGATGTAATGACTATCGCTTCTCCCACTCTAGAATCCCCCTTGCAAATTCGATATATTTGGTCTTACATGTACCAATACTTGTAGTCTGTCGATAATGATCTGCTGCTCTTCATTCATATAAGCACATTCCATTTCGCGACTGTTCTCATCTTGTTTTTCATCAGGCGCACGAGTGATACTATCACAAATTCGAAGCTGTGTCGGTCTCATAATAGAAGCTGATATCACAGCCTCCTGGTTACCATAGTAACCCGCATGTGCAATTCCTTTTAGCTCGCCCATAATAAAAATATTGCCACCAGCTCTTACTGTTCCTCCAGGGTTTACATCTCCAATGAGCAATAAATCCCCCGGGACTTCAATCACTTGACCTGACCGAACAATTTTTGTTATAGAGACGATTTCATTTGCTTGCTTTTGCTTTTCAGCCTCATCCTTTGTCAGTACATTAGAAAGCACAGACTCCACAACAAGATTTTTCTTTTGCCTGATTAACTCTTTTATCTCTTCCTCTTGAGAGGAGGTTAAATAGCGATTACCTGTATGTACAAGGACAGATATCAATTTATCTTCTTGACTTTTACTACTCTCTATTAATTTATGATTTAACTCTTTTTTAAGTTCCTCATAAGAACAGGCATCATCAAGATGGAGTGTAATCCCATCCTTTGTGCCCTTCATCGTTACATTTTGTCTTTTATTCATTTCAAGATGTTCACCTCAAGAAAGACAAGAACAGATCCATTCTGTTATCTCGCCTCATTCTGATTCTCAATACATATTGTAGGAATAAATTCGACATCAGTTTGCAAAATCCTTTTTTCTTGCAAACTCAATCTTCACTCTGGTTGAAAAGAATAATTATATGGCAAAAGAAACCGGATAACCGGTTTCTAAAGTTGCCTGCAAACAGTCATTCAACTTTATTTCTTCGTTTTCCTTCATTATTGACTAGAACAGACTTAACATTATAACGATAGTCGTTCAACATATCTTTCAAAATATTTCTTCAATGGAAAAATGACTATGACGATAAAAATGAGGTTCAATATAAGTGTTGGAATGAATCTCATAAAGATGAAATCCGAGAATCCCATTGTTGTAATACTAATAATATAGTTGACCCCGAAAGATCCTAGCTCCATTAATGCTACACCAAAAAGAGTAATGATTGTCGTCACAATAAGGTTATTCTGTAAGATCTTCATTAGTTGATACACAATATAAGTGACAACTGGAAATAAAAATAGGTTAATACCGATAATTTCAGTATAAACAATGTCAAACAGCAATCCAAAAATAAAAGCATAAAGTAAACCTAGCTTCCTCGAGCCAAAAATAACTAAAAGCATAATCGCTCCAAGTAAAAAATGCGGGATAAGCCATCTCTCATTTGCAAACATCTCTGTTGGAGCGACCATAAGGGCAAATGTACTTTCAATGACGAATAAGAAAATAAATAAGAGAGGGAGAAGATATTTTCTCAACTTTCTTCCTCCTCATTTAATTCTTCAAGCTCTTCTTGAATCTCTGGATTAATGCTGTTAAGTTTTGTTACCATCACATGTTGAATGTCATATAGGTCCGCATTCGGCTCAATATAAGCAGTTTGTGTAAGGCCATATTCCGCAGGTGTAACCTCAACAACTTTTCCAATTGGCAAGCCTTTAGGGAATACTCCACCATAACCAGATGTCACTACCATTTGCCCTTTTTCTACTTTTGCATCATAAGGTATCTTCGTCATAAGCAAACGTTTTGTTTTTTCATCGTAGCCTTCAATTAAACCAAAAGTTTCTTCTTTTTTCTCACCATCTTGAACAACAGCTGAAATACGGTTCGTTGGATCTTTAGAACTCACCAGCTGAATCGTGGACGTGAAGGTTTGTGCACTTTTCACCTTACCAATCAGTCCATTGGCTGTAATAACCGCCATATTTGCCTCGATACCGTCTCTGGTTCCTTTATTTATGGTAAGCTTTTCTTCCCACCTTAAAGGATTTCTACCGATTACTGTAGCCTGTATAGGTTCATAGTCGGTTAAACTATCTTCTTTTTCTAGTATTTCACGAAGCTCAGCATTATCCTTTTCTAACAATTGTACCTCTGCCTCTAAAAATGCTAGTTTATCTAATCTAGATTTCAGTTCTTTATTTTCTTCATATGTATTTTGCAAGTCTTGAACATTTTCAAAGAAACCAGCAATGTACTGTGTTGGACCAGCAACAATGTTCTGCGCCCATCCTGTCATATCTTTCAAAAACTGTTCTGGCCATGTAACACTATCTCTCTCTCTTAAAGAAAAGCCTATCAACGATACGAGAATAATGATACTTACAAGCAAAATAATCAGGCGTTTATTCAGAAAGAACTGTGGCATGCTAAACACCTCGATTGTTATATTTTATGCAAAAAAACTTGAAAAACTGGGCATTAATGACAGCCACTAATGCCTAATTTTTCTGTAGGTCACTATTCTTAACGAGAGTCTTTAGATTTATTTTTAAATAAATGAATATGATCTAATGCTTTACCGGTACCAATCGCCACACAATCCAGTGGATTTTCAGCAATAAGAACAGGCATTTTTGTTTCTTCACTAATCACTTTGTCCAAATTGCGTAACAACGCTCCTCCACCTGTTAAAACAATGCCACGATCCATAATATCAGCTGCTAACTCCGGCGGTGTTTTTTCTAATGTTACTTTTACAGCATCAACAATAGAGTATACCGTATCTTTTAATGCTTTTGAAATTTCATCACCTGTAATCTCAATTGTTTTTGGTAATCCAGTTAAAAGATCACGCCCACGGATTTCAAGGTTTTCTACACCTTCCGCTTCACTAGCAGAACCAATTTCTAATTTAATCATTTCAGCAGTTCGGTCACCAATCATTAAATTATAAGTTTTACGGATATAATTAATGACTGCATCATCCATTTCATCCCCAGCAATGCGGATTGATTGGCTTGTAACTATTCCCCCTAAAGAAATAATAGCCACTTCAGTTGTACCACCACCAATATCCACAACCATACTTCCTGTCGGCTCCCATACAGGTAAATTCGCACCAATTGCTGCTGCAAATGGTTCTTCAATGGTAAATGCATCCTTTGCACCAGCTTGTCTAGTTGCATCTACTACAGCTCTTTCTTCTACTGCAGTAATGCCAGATGGTACACAGACCATAACATTCGGTTTACCTGAAAAAATGCCCTTATTTTTATTCGCTTGTTTCATATAATATTTCATCATTGTTGCTGTCGTATCATAATCAGCAATTACGCCATCTTTCATTGGTCTTAATGCCACGATATTTCCCGGTGTACGACCAATCATATTTTTAGCGTCATTCCCAACGGCAACAATATGTTTCGTATCAGTTTGAAGTGCCACGACCGATGGCTCTCTAACAACGATTCCTTTACCTTTTACATACACAAGTGTATTTGCTGTTCCTAAATCTATCCCAAGGTCTTTTGTACCAAATCCAAACATTCCTGTATCTCCCTTTCTGATACTATACGATTTTTAAAATAAGGTTTATTTAATAGGGCATCTGACAGTCCCTCATTCTTAAAAAAATGATAGGTAAAATACTATACTTCCCCTAAAAAATCATAAACAATATTATATCGTATCGTCAAATAAAAACATAGTGCTAGATATAACCTTTTTCCTTTAAACTGACAAATTTCTTTTCACCAATGATAATATGATCGAGAATATCTATCCCAATTATTTTACCACATTCAGTTAGCCTTTTCGTCACATCAATATCTTCTCTACTTGGAGTCGGATCGCCAGAGGGGTGATTATGCAGACAAATAATCGAGGCGGCAGACTGTCTGAAAGCTTCTTTATACACTTCTCGTGGGTGAACAATAGAGGCATTTAAGCTACCAATAAAAATGGTTTGCTTGCTTAAAACTTGGTTCTTAGTGTTTAAATAAAGACAAACAAAATGTTCCTGAGATAGAAAACGCATTTCGTTCATCACATAATTAGCAGCATCTTCTGGTGAACGAATGCTGTATCTTTCATCGAAGGTTAAATTAGCCATTCTTCTGCCGATTTCTACAGCTGCCATGATTTGAATGGCTTTTGCCTGGCCAATACCTTTCACTTCGGTAATTTCGCTAAGGGAAGCATCCTTTAATAAACGCAATCCATCAAACTTTGTTAGCAAGCGATTGGACAGCTGCAAAACAGATTCATTTTTTGTCCCTGTCCGCAATAAAATAGCTATTAGTTCATGATTGGATAAGCTCTCTGGTCCACTCTGCATTAACCTTTCCCTCGGCTTTTCATCTTGAGGGAAGTCTTTAATCATTAAGCTTTCCGTATGCATCCCTTTCCTCCTTTTTCATTATCCAAACAAATGGTGAGGAAGTGAATAGCCCATTTTGCGCAACTCTCTAATCGTTTGTGAAATAGGCAATCCCATCACAGCAAAATAGTCTCCGTGTATTTGTTTAACAAGTGTTGCACCAATTCCTTGGATCCCATAGCCCCCCGCTTTGTCAAAAGGCTCACCCGTTTGGATATAGGCATAGATTTCTTCTTCTGAAAGCGGCCAAAATTCAACTTTTGTAACAACAGAAAAACGAGTTATTTTATTAGCTGTTAGTATCGCTACACCTGTGTACACTTCATGTGTACCGTTCGATAGGTTCTTAAGCATAAGATACGCTTCATCTTCATCAATCGGTTTGCCTAAAACCTCGCCTTTTTGGACAACAACCGTATCTGAGCCAATAACAAAAGTATCACTTTCGTTATTGTAGACTGCTCTCGCTTTTCGTTCCGCCAATTCTTGCACAATTTCATCCGGCTTTAAATTGGCTTCAAACTGCTCATCAACATGACTGCCTTTTACTTTGAAAGATAAATTTATTTGTTCAAGTAGCTGTTTTCTACGAGGAGAAGTGGAAGCGAGTATGAGGGTTTGTGTTTGCATGTGGTTCACCTTACTTTCATCGTATTTCAAATTGGGAGATACTTCTCTATCGTATCAAACAATCCACCTATTAACAATTTTAAATCATCTAATAATATGAATTTCCCACAAAAAATAGCCCGAAGAAAATCGAGCTAAAGAGAGGTAATCTGCTAAAAATAAATATAGACAGTGAAATCAGTGTTTCATAGATTCAATTAGAAATAAAATTAAATTATTCCCCAGAAAATAATATACTAAGAAACTTTTAAGTTTGAACGATGACCGTATATGATTGTAGGAAATTTAAGGCTGCCTGTTGAGCGTCCTTTCCGTTATTAGCTTTTAGAGCAGTAAGCATTTTATCCTTTAATGCTATTAGGTCTTCATGGTTCAGTCCTTGATTAATCTCATTTAACGTACTTGAATATGCATTAATTTGTTCAGGGGACGCTTCACCTGTCAATAATTGATACACTTGGGGTGAGAGCTCTAAGATTTTCTTTTCTTCTGCAGTTAAACCTTCTACCTTAGCACCATCAATCGTATACTCTTTAGCAAACACTTCTGCACCTTGACCTTCTAATTGGGTACTCATAGTCTTAGCCGCTTCACTTGTAGCTGCTACTCCGATGATAAGTGTATATTGTTCTTGATTCTGGTGGATAAATGTAGGAATGCCTTTTTCCTTATACGAAGCAGCGATACCCTCTGCACTATCCTTGGTAGTAAAAACACCTCCTTGGACGATAAACGTATCTAAAGCAGGTAATTCTGCCGTCTCACTACCCGCAGTTACTGCTCCTGATGCACCTACTTGGGAACTTGCTGCGCCTCCTTCTGCCGTTTCCCCTTTATCGAGAACATTTAACATTACCAACCCAAATCCCGTTCCGATAACAACAGCAAACAGAATGGTAAAAAACATCGACGGGTTTAATTGATATTTCATTTGTTTAAAACTACTTTTCTTAGCTGTGCTTTTACTGTATTTGTTTTTCTTTTTCGTCACTTTTTCTCTATCTGCAAGTTCTTTCTCCCAATCTACTTCTTCTTCTCCACTTGGTAAAATCCAATCAAATTGATCCTCCGCTTCATTTTCCTTTGTGGCCGCTTGCTCCTTTACACCTTCTTCTTTATGCTTCGGTTGCCCGTCCTGATTTAATTTTATTGTGATTGTTCTCGCCTTTCCATTATGCTTGTCCATCTTTGTCCACTTCCCTCCCTCTTACCTTTTACTATTATTTTCATCACTTTATCATAGGAGAAAAAAAAAATAACAAGACTTTTGTCGTCTTGTTACAGAATGATTTCGTCAAATTCCATCATGGATAAAAACTTTGTCAAAGAAAGGCATCAGTCTCTATCTTCAAAAGGATAGGACTTGCCAGCAGCTTGATCATTGACGATTTTAGGATCATTTTCTTTTAAATCAATAGCGGTAGGAAAATGATAAACTGATACAACCATAGTGTAATCTCTTATACCATCTTTCACCTGGGTGATTTCGATTGATTCAATGGTTGTATACCGCTCTAGATGCTGTAATTCCTCTGTGAATGAAAGCCAATCCTCATAGCTTTGAGATTGCAAGTGCATGCTAATGACGGTCTTTTCTAATCCATTGGGCAACTTTACTTCAACAATACCTTCTTCTGATGTTGTCGAAATATCATTGATTGTTTCACTATTTGCCGTCTCATCCGAATGAACTCTTTCAACATTAATGGCCATTTGTGTAAGCTGAATCTTATTGACCGTTGCCGCTTCATCTAATAATAATAAAAACTGTTCTTCTAATGGCTCGATAGGTAGATGTAGTTGAGCATCTTCCCATTGTTCTGTCTGTGATACCGTTGCGGAAGAGCCTTGTTCCTTTAAGCTATTTAACCGTGCTTCTTCTGTAATGACCCTTTTTTTTATGGCCGATTCCTCTAACTTGAGTGGGTATAAGTAAAGAACGTAGGTTAATACAACTGTTATAAGCATGGATAAAACAATTACCAACAACCAATATTTACTTCCTTTGAACACAGTCAACGTTTTTCCTCCTCTACAATTGAGAAATAAGAGGGATCAAACGTGAAGGAGTAACTTGCTTCAAAACGAGACCGTTCCATTTCAGCTGCCTGTTGTTCATTAATCGTTGCTAAAGACGCATCTATAGACCAATCAGCTTGTTTAATACTGTGCAATAAATAAGCTGCTTCTCTTTGTGTATCAAATTGAACAAGCATCTCAACCTCATTTTTGTTCGATAGCTGCAGCGAAAGAATATAGCCTCTTGTTGGCAAAAGAGCTGTTAATTCAGATAAAAACCCGGTGATATTCACGCGTTCTTGTTCTAGCCAAGTTGTTGCATTCATTAACTCTTCTAGCGATTGTGATTGCTCTCTCTCATTCGACATTTCTGTTTGCTCTATTATTTCAACTTGTATATACGCTAATTCTTCCTCACTTGATTGGATACTTCTTTTTATTTTGTAGGCTCCTACGAAAATCGAAGCTAAGAGTAGCAGCAGGATGACCAACAAGATAACTATAAAAGTTGGGTTAACTAAAGGCTTTTGCTTTTGCAACAAATTTATATTGACCGTCATTTAAAGCACATCCTTTAACGCTAACCCCAGCACCTTATTCATCGAAGGTACAATCGTTTCATCATCCATTATTTTCCTAGCGTCAACAATAGCTATACGGCTTGTCATTCTACTACTTAAAAACAACTGAAAACTATGTATAATATTTTCACCACTTAATAAAACACTTGTAGTTGCATGATTGGTTTGTTGAAGGGTGAAAAAATGAAAATCTTGTAATCGATCCACTTCACGATACACTTCGGTAAATAAATAATCATCATTGGTTAATTCTATATTGTCATCATAGGGTAAATAATGAACAAGCATAGGAATGCCATGATGAATGATAGAGATATGAACACCTTGTTTTTCAAAATGAATGATAACAACACTCTCATTATCCTCTGCTAATCCTAAATAGGCGCTCAACCTCCATAAAGATAATGCTGTGATCTCTGCTTCTTCTGGGTAAACATTAGCTTGAGCGATTACTTGTTCAAACTGATGAACGAGCGTCTCCTCCGCAGCAACTAACAACACACGTTTCTCTTCATTCACCTCTTTATTAGGCATGAGGTGATAATCAAATACTGGTTGTTGAAATGGTAAATGAATGCTAGCCCCTATTTCCATATCCAAATATCCATGAATATGCTTTGCAGGCACTTCATCAGGAATAACTACTGACCTTACAACACTTTGTCCATCCGGAACTATAAATCTAACTTTTTTCCGATGAAGCTGCCAGTCTTCCACACAGCTTTGGAGGATTAAGGATAACCCCGTTTCATCTATTATTTTTCCTTCTTCAATGATTCCTTTTGCAATAGGTTTCACTGCTAGCTTTGTACCATAGGGAAACTGCCGCTTGTTCACTTGGCAATAGCGAATGCAATCATCCTCTATGACTATATTACAAAAGCTTTTTCTTAAGAAAGATAAAGCCATCATTTAAACTCCTTTGTCTAAACTAGAAGATTTGTAAATAATACAGCCATATTTCTTTGCCGAAAAAGTAAGCAGAAAGCGCTCCAGCTGCAATAAAGGGACCAAAGGGGATGGGGTTGCCTCGTTTAACTTTGCCTACTAGCATAGCTAGTAAACCGAATACAGCGCCGTAAATCGTCGCAAGGAAAAAGGTTAACAAGACAAGCTTTGCACCAAGAGCAAACCCTAATAACGCAAACAGTTTAATATCACCACCGCCCATCCCACCATTACTCACAACTGCAATGGCAAGAAGCAAAAAGAAGCCAATAGCGCAACCTACTAAACTATCCCACCAAGGTGAAAGTGGCCAAATCAATCGTTCTATTATAAAAATGACTGCAAAACTTAACAAAATACGATCCGGTATTAACATATATTGAATATCCGAAACGAAAATAATCATAAATAAAGATATCAACGTTAGAGCAAACAAAAGCTCTGGCGTCCAACCTAACGTGACAAGCGCAAGCACGAATAACAGCCCTGTTAACAGTTCAACAATAGGATATAAGGGCGAGATCCTCACACCACAGTGACGACATTTCCCGCGCTGAAATAAATAAGATAACACTGGCACCAATTCATACGCTTGTAAGTTATGGCCGCAGTCAGTACAAGCTGACCGCGGTTTTACAATCGATTTTTTCACAGGTACCCTCAAACCGACAACATTGTAAAAGGAGCCGAGGATGAGGCCTATGATAAATAAGTAGATTAGTAGTATGTGATTGACCTCCTAACTTTATTCCTTAACACTTTCTCTAGATAAGTCAGATTCTAGAACGGCTTCATTATTTCCATCAGAAACTGATCTTTCTCCGTTTGTTAAGAAAACTTTGTATGTGATATTGCTTTTATCTTTTTCAACTTCAACATAGGAACCATTTTTATTTTTATTTCTTTTATATCCATTTTTAACTTTATCTGGATCATCCATCTTTTCCAAATAACCAGATTCCTCTATATCAGCTAAGTATATTATTTTATTTCCATTGTTCTCTTGAATAACATCCTCTGAAGCTACCATTAATTTAGCTGAACTAATCATCTGCCTTGCATTGGCGACGTGAGCATCCTTTTTACTATTATCAATCAATCCTCCGATACTAGGCACAGCAATGGCAGCTAGTATACCAAGGATGACAACAACTGCTAATAATTCAACAAGCGTTAGCCCTCGCTCATTTTTACACTGTTTTTTCCATTTTTTCAACATGTTCATCTACCTTTCTATCTTTTTATTTAAAATAGGTATAATTACCTAAGTATATTATACTATTTTTCTGTGAAATAAATAGATATTTTTTCCTCTAAATGGTAGATATTATTCAACATGATTAAAAATATCAAACATAGGCACAACGATACTGATAACGATTGTACCGACGATAAGTGCTAAGATGATAATCATAAGCGGTTCAAGCAGCGCTTTCATCCGTTCGGTTGTCTGATCGATTTCACTATCATATAAATCAGCTACTTTTTCAAGCATCTCATCTAAGGAACCACTTCTTTCACCAACGGCAATCATATGTGAAAGCAATGGAGGTAGCAGACGATTCTTCATCGGCTTCGCTAATGATCTTCCTGTCTCAATACTGAGACTTGCATCTTGTAGAATAGTTTTTATTACCGTTAAGGAAGCCATTCTTTCCACTATTTTAAGTGCTTCTACAATCGATACAGAACTGATTAACAAGCTTGATAATGTTCTCGTAAATAAAGCGACCTCTTTAATAATAAGCATTCTTCCGATAAATGGGGTACGTAACAATAACCAGTCTCTACAACCTCTAAGGAGTTTATGATCACGAAATAGTAAAATCGTGAGTACAAGCACGAATAAGAAAAAGAGAATCATATACCAGTTCATCGTAAGGTAGTCACTAATACGAAGGACAAATATCGTAATGGCTGGAAGTTCTGCATTGAAGCCTGCGAACATTTGAACGAATGTCGGCACCACTTGTAGCATTAAAAATAGAACAACAAAAATAGCAATGATGCTGACAACAATAGGATAGGCTAGGGCAGATAAAACCTTGTTTTTTAGCTGATTTTGTTTTTCGTAATAATCGGCCAGACGGCGTACGACATCATCTAGCATCCCCCCGGCTTCTCCAGCATGTATCATATGAATCATATAAGGCTGAAACAAATCAGGGTGTTCTTTTACTGCTGCCGATAGAGGCTTTCCTTCATCCAAAGTGTCTCTCATACTTAATAATGCTTGCTTTAAACGTTTATTTTCCGTCTGCTCTGCTAACATATCTGTTGCCTCAATTACTGTAATTCCAGCTTGTAAAAGGGCAGCGAATTGCCTCAAATACACTACAAGCACACTTGTCTTTAATCCCTTTTTTATGGCAATATCTTTTGTCCAGAATGTTTCTCTCACTTCATTTAATTCGATAACCCGAAATCCTTTTTGCTCTAATTTAGTGACCGCCTCTTTTTTTGTCCAGCCATGAATGATTCCTGTCCGCTTTCCTTTTAAGCTTTTAGCGACATAGGAGAATCTAGCCATGACGTCTCCTTTCTTTTATAAAGGGAGAAGCCACCTCCGGAGAGATGAGCTGTTTTTGTAATAATTTCGTTACGCTTGTCTCTAGTGTATGCATGCCAATCTCTCTTGATGTTTGCATCACATTGATGAGCTGATGGATTTTCTCGTTACGAATAAGGTTAGCTACTGCTGCTGTATTCACTAATAATTCAGTAGCTACCGTTCGACCGGTACCCGTTTTTAAAGGCAAGAGTCGCTGTGAAAAAACCCCTACTAAGACGGATGAAAGTTGAAAGCGAATTTGCGTTTGTTGGTCAGCCGGAAAAACATCAATCATACGATTAATTGTTGAAGGAGCACTAGATGTATGCAATGTGCCTAGAACGAGATGACCCGTTTCAGCAGCTGTAATCGCTGTTTGAATCGTTTCAAGGTCACGCATTTCACCCACCAATATGACATCAGGGTCTTGTCTTAATGCAGCCCGCAACCCGTTGGCAAAGTTTTGTGTATCAAAACCGACTTCTCTCTGATTAATAATTGACCGATGATGTTTATGTAAATACTCAATCGGATCTTCTAAAGTGATAATATGCTTAGAAAAAGTTTCATTCATTTGTTGAATAATAGCTGCTAATGTTGTTGATTTGCCGCTACCTGTTGGTCCCGTCACTAAGAAAAGCCCTTGTGGTTGCTCAACTAATTTAGCTAACACCGGCGGTAAAGAAAGCTGATTCAATGTTGGAATGCTGACTGGAACAACACGAATTGCGAGGCTTATACATGACCTTTGATGATAAGCATTGACTCTAAAACGGGATAAACCAGGAATGCCATATGAGAAATCTAATTCCCCTTTTTCTTTAAACTTTTGCCAAAGGTGAATAGGAATGATCTCTTTAGCCATCTCCTCTGTCGCCTGTGGTGTTAATATTTCCTCTGTGATTCTTTCTAGCACACCATTGATACGAATAATCGGTTGAGTCCCTACACTAATATGTAAGTCAGATGCCTGTTTGTTATACGCGCTCGTTAACAAATCTATCATTTTCATTTCCCAAACTCCCCCCTTCCTCTAACATCGTTACTTTTAACACTTCCTCTAAAGTCGTCAGTCCTTGAGAGATTTTATGCAATCCGTCTTCTAATAAGCTTCTCATCCCAGCTTTCTTGGCTGCGATTTTTAATGTAGTAGTATCATGATCAGTAGTAATAATTTTTCGCAAAACGTCGTTTAATGTAAAAACTTCATGTAAAGCGATTCTCCCTTTATACCCTGTCATCTGGCAATGACTGCACCCTCTCCCTCTTTGTAAGTTTTCAGGTTCAATTCCTTTGCTAGCAAATACCGTTTGCTCATACGAAGTAGGTGTAACGGTTTCCCTACATTCAAGGCAGACTTTGCGTACCAATCTTTGAGCAACCACACCATTTAATGCTGAGCTCACTAGGAAAGGTTCAATTCCCATATCGATTAACCTCATCACCGTTGACACACTATCATTTGTATGGAGAGTACTTAAAACGAGATGCCCTGTTAAAGCTGCCCTTATAGCGACTTGAGCTGTTTCTTGATCTCTTATTTCACCGATCATGATGATATTTGGGTCTTGCCTTAATATAGATCTCAATCCACTAGCAAAGGTCATCCCCACTTGCTTATGAACTTGTAGCTGATTGATTCCTTTTAGAATTTGTTCAACAGGGTCTTCAATCGTAATAATATTGACTTCTTCTTTATTCATTTCATGCAAGGCGGCATATAAGGTAGATGTTTTTCCGGCACCAGTTGGTCCTGTAATTAGTACAATACCTGCCGGTTGCTGAATCATCTGCCTTATTTGCATTAAATATTCTTTTTGAAAGCCAAGATGTTCAAACTTCATAAGCCGCTCTTGCCGATCTAATATTCTTAATACCGCTTTTTCCCCATGAACCGTCGGAATAATAGACACCCTTATATCGACCGTGCGATAATCAATTGGTATTTTGATACGTCCGTCTTGTGCTATTCTTTGCTCGGTTGTATCCATCTCTGCCATGATTTTAATTCTTGAAAATAGTTCATTTTGGATTGATTTCGCTAATTCCCTCTCTCGACGTAATAACCCATCAACGCGAAAGCGAATAACAACACTGCTTTCTTGTGCATCTATATGAATATCACTAGCCTTCATGGCAATGGCACTACTTAATAATTGATCTATTAACTGGATAATCGGTGCATTCCTTCTACTTCTTTGCTTTCCTTGCCTTTCATTCCCAGCTGCCACTTCTTCTTTAGGTTCATCTCGATAATAGCGATGGATCGTACGAACAATATCATCTTTAGCAGCAATGGCTGGATGAATTTTATACCCTGTTGTTAATCGAAGATCATCAATTGTATAGTAATCTAGTGGGTCCGCCATCGCCACGAGGAGATGGTCACCCTCAAGCTTTAAAGGAATGACAAGATTTCTCTTCGCCACTTCCATTGAGATAAATTGCAAAATTGAGGGATTGATTGGATAAGCCGTTAAGTCCACATGAGGAATGCCCAATTGCCATTCGAGCGCTTGAATGAGTTGTTTCTCCGTTATTAATTCGCTTTGTAGTAAGGCATCCCCGAGCTTTTGACTCTTGTTCTTTTCCCGTAATACCTTCTCTAATGCTTCATGGGTGATAACACCGGCATCTATTAATAATTCACCTAATTTTTTGCGCAAGAGATTTCCTCCTTTATTTCTCCATTTTTTCGCCCTCTATCCCCCATAAATCATCACGCGGTTCACTTTCTTCATTAGAATCCTTTGTTACTTTTTTGTTCTCTTCATCTTCCCTACCGTCACCTCTCCATTCAATTGTAGATATGGGGGGATAATAATCTTTCAATCTAGCAAATGTCTCTATAAACATACCTTTTCGCTTCTGGCGCTCAATGACAACCCGTATACCTACGGCACCCTCTTCAATCATTTTCACACCGTCTGCTAACCCTTCTTGGTTATATACCTTTGTCAGTGGCTCAATTTGCTCCATCTCTTTTATTACGGCTTCATAATCATAAATAAATGGTGGCCCCATTAAAGTAAAATACATCCTCCCCCTGTTCTCTTCTATTTTGATTGTATAATTGACAGTATTAGGGTTGTAGAATTTGAAATCATTGTCCACGTAAGCTTCATATCCTGCCTCAGTAAAGCTTGGCTGCTTATTTTGAATGTATCTTTCTTCAATGGAAAAATTCGTATGTAAGGTAAGTTGATAAATGCCTGTTGCTATTATATGTAGATCATTTTCCTCACCGAATTGATCTAACACAGAGAAAAGGGAACGATTATCGATAGCAATGGATTGGGTATAGCCACTCCAATCAGCATCTACTTGTAGTACAACTTGAGCGAGTGGTTCTTGTACAAGTGTTACAGGTAAGTATTCCTCTATTTGCACATTATAGGATGTTTCTAATCTACTAACTTTATCTACAATGTCCTCATAGATTTTATTCATCTCTTCTTCATTCAACGTCAATTGTGAAAATAATTCTTCTACACGCTCATAAAATAATTGCTTATCATATTCAACAAAAAGTGGATTATTTGTTCCTTCTGTTAGTTCTTCAACAGTATCCTCCACGTTAAAGCGAAATAATTGCGGGTCAAGTATCCATTCTTCATCAAGGTAGGCAACCTTTATTTGTGCTTTATTTCGCCATTGTTCTATTTTTTGCAGTAACTTACTTTTTATTTCTCCTTCACTTAAACCTTTAATGACCACATCTGCCACTTTCGTTTTGCTTGAATAAATAGAAGGAGGAGTGGCATGAGCAACATACTGCCAAACGATGATGAGCAGAAGAATTAGTACAATACTTGTTAGAATTATTCTTGCTTTCATTTTTCTTCACCTTCATGTACGAATGCCATTGCAGATCCGCACTTATTTTTATAAATAGGGATTATACCTAACCCTTCTATATCCAATGCATTGTCACATTTACAAGCACTCGTCTCATCCTCTATCTCAACCCAAGATGTATCTGTAGCGAAAACCACACAGTGATGGTCAGATAGCGCAATTGCCTTGTTCCCTTCTTGGGTAGCAAATAGGGTTACTCCTACTTCAATCAAACGACGATGTTGAATATCAAATTGACTTTGTGTGATTTGTTTGGTTGATTGAAGGACACCTAACAAAAGCGGTGGGATGATAATAAATAGCAACAATATAAGCAAGAGAACAGTAACAAGTGCATACCCCTTTTCGCCATTTTCCTTTACTTGCACCTTGAACCCTCACCTTCAAGTTGTGATATACCATAGAGTTCCTCTAAAGGCTCATCTCCTTCCTTTCCAGTAGAGACAGTAACCTTCAGTATTGCTTTTTCTTCTACCATCTTCTGAATCACCTTAATAACATATTCTTGGTCGTTTATATCAACAGTTTCTTGACCGCACTTTCCCTCTATTAATGCTTTCTCTGCTAGTTGTAATGCAGTAAAATCATTCTCCGCTCTTGTTATTTGTCCGTTTGCATTGATAAAGACAGAAATAAACGCAGTAAGTACAATCGTGATTAACAAAAGAGAAACAATGACTTCAATGAGTGTTAACCCCTTTTGTTTTTTTAATAGTTTAAAAATTCCTCATTCACCTCCAGGTAATTATTATGTAAAATAAAGGTATGAAGGGGGTATAAAGAAATGGGTCAATATAACTATAAAAATAACATAGGTATGACATTAATTGAAGTACTAGCGACCATTGCTATCCTTTCAATTATTAGTTCTGTCATTTATGGTACTTTTATTTCAATAGAGAAAACAAAAAGTAAGACTTTTACTTCTGTCAATTTAAGGCAAGAATCTAACCTCATTATGGCTTATTTAAGAGACTTACATCAAGTAAAATATGCAACAACGCCACAATATTCTTTATCGCTACCTTCTTTACTATTAAGAAATGATATTCACTTCAAAGACATCTCGATTAAACCTGCTAATCAAAGCACAGCAGATCCTTATTGTAGTTATCATGAAGATGATGTGAAACCTCTTGAGGATTGCCTCATTTCTAGTGATGTTATTGATGTTCAATTCACTCTTGCAGGCGGAGAAGATACTTTCGGTGTTCATACAAAAATAAACAAACTGCTGATAGATAAAGAGGACGATTCCGGAAACGTGGAGAATCCCGGCGACGGAGAAGATAATGGCGAGGACCCTGATGAAGGAGAGAATTCTACTTGCTCTGACAGCTTTTATCAATGTATGATAGAAAGTCAACTATTTCTCCATGGTTCCTCATTTGCCTTTCATGGTAACCGAATCAATGGTAGCGATGCCACCATATATATTGGAGATTCATTAAAAACTGCCCAGATCAATGGCGGCGCCTTAAGTAGTGTTTCTAATCTATTTATAGATGGAGATGTAAATTTACAAGGAGGTAGTGCAGGGTTAGGATCAGCTTCTAAGCCAGGGCAAGTTTGTATTAACGGCGACTTTTCAGCCTCAGGTGGACGTTCTATTTATGGTCATACCGTTGTGAATGGAAGGGCCAATATTAAGGATACGACTTTTTATCAACCTTTAACAATAATGAAGGATGCAGTGTTACCTGGAGGAACATATAAAGATAACGTACATATTGGTGGTGACACATACATCAAAGATGCTTACTTTGAGAAGGCGCTTTTTTCTCATCAAGACTTGACGGTTGATTGGACTCCATCCTTTTCTCCTTCCGCTTTAGCAACATATGTTGGAGAATTGTATCATCCGAATAATATAGATTTATCCGCTTATCAAAAAGGATCATCTTTAGAAAAGTTAACGAGTTGTAGCATCCCTTCTTACCCTCTTCTTAAAACCAAACCAGCAGGATGGTATGAAGCAAATGGCTATGGTTCCTCAGTAAAAAGTGAAAATATGAAATTATTTGGCGAAGATATTACCATTTCTCCATATCTTGACGAAAAATACCGTTATATAAACTCCTTTTCAAAAGCAGTAATTATTGCTACCGGTGATGTATATATCGGTTCACAAAGTCAATGGATTGAACGATTTAGCGGAGTTGTATTTGCTCCATATGGAAGTGTAACCTTTTATGGAGGAGAATTTAATGGCAGTATCATTGCTAAAAATGGCGTTTACCTTATGAGTGGGGGAACAACAGTGAACTATATCCCGATTAGTGATTTTTTTGCTCAAGAAAAGGATTTCCCTCTTGAATAAGACACATAATGAGAAAACGCCAATTGCTCTATTCATGTTGGTCAACTAAAAAGTAAAGGGCGATTCTAAAAGTATTTGACGCCCTTTACTTATACGGCTACAAGCAATATCCATCGTAACCAATCATTATTGATGAGCAAAAAAACGCTTTACTTCGGAAATAAAGTATAGGGAACCTGTAATCACTAAAACATCATTTTCACGCATCATTTCCTTCGTTTCTTTTATTGCTTCTTGCCAATCAGCTGTAACTAAATGATGATTCTTTTGACTGATTGCAGACAGTTCCTCAGCTGTTGCCGCACGAGGGAAATCAAACCCTACAAAAGTAATCGCTTTCGCACAATCCTCCATTCTTTGAATCATGCCTTGCAGTGGTTTGTCCTTTAATGCTGCAAAAATAAAATAAATATCACGATCTTGATAGCGCTTTTCTAATTCGTCACAAACAGCAGCCATTCCTTCTTCATTATGTGCTCCGTCTAAAATCGTTAGTGGTGCTGTTGCCACGCGCTCAAAACGACCAGGCCAATACATTTTTTTCAAGCCTCTCTCTATGCTTACTTCTGAAATCACAAAGGAAAAATATTGATTCAGAAAATCAACCGCCATCAACGCCAAGCTAGCATTTTCTACTTGATGAACACCTGGCATCGATATTTCTAAATAGTCTCTTTGCCTAAATGTATTCTGAAAAGAAAAGGCCTCACCTACTTCTGTCGATACGATATGCTCCGCTTGGAATTGCTTATTTGCTTGATAAACTTTTGCATGTTTTTCTTTTGCTGTCTTTTCGATAACAGCCACTGCCTCATCTTGCTTAACACCAGTAATAATTGGTGTTCCAGGCTTTATAATCCCAGCTTTTTCAGAGGCAATCTTCTCAATCGTATCACCTAATATCGCTGTGTGATCAAGACCGATATTTGTAATGATAGATAATAGGGGATGAAGGACATTTGTTGAATCTAGTCTGCCACCTAATCCTACTTCAAACAAAGCAATATCAACCGGTTCAATATGGGCAAAATAATGAATCGCCATTGTTGTTATAATTTCAAATTCAGATGGCTCTCCTAGTTCTGATCCTTCGAGCTCTACTGCAAGCGGATAAATATCATTCACTAGCTGGACAATATCTTTATCAGAAATCGGCTTGCCGCCTAATGTAATCCGTTCATTGAATTGCTCTATATATGGAGAAGTAAATGTACCTACCATAATCCCCTCTGCTTCAAGGATTGAGTGGATATAAGCTAGTGTCGAACCTTTACCGTTCGTTCCCCCTATATGTATAACCTTCAGTCTTCTTTCTGGATGATTCAATTTTTCCATCATCCATTCCATCCTTTGTAATCCTGGTTTGATCCCAAGACGAAGACGAGAATGAATCCAACCAATTGCTTCTTCATATGTTGTAAACATTTCTATCTGCCACCTTTATTAATATAACCATTATAAGAGGAGACGATATTTCGCCTCCTCTCCTATTATACCTTATTCACCTTTTAATTCGTTCATTCTTGCTTCAACTGCTGAACGTTTTTCGCTATAATCTTGTTCTTTCGCTTTTTCTTCAGCGATTACTTTTTCGGGTGCTTTCTTAATAAAACCTTCATTGCTTAATTTTTTCTGAACACGTTCCACTTCTTTATTTAACTTATCCCATTCTTTTTGTAGACGAGCAATTTCTTCATCAATATTAATTAAACCTGCTAATGGCAGAATAATTTCTGCTCCAGTAACAATTGCTGTCATCGCTTTATCAGGTGCTTTTGCATCAATCGCAATGGTTAATTGCTCAGGGTTACAGAAGCGTTCAATATAACCAACATTTTTACTTAAAACCTTCTGTACATTTTCATCTTTTGTTTTGATGAGCATATCAATCTTCTTACTCAATGGTGTGTTTACCTCTGCACGAATATTACGTACAGAACGAATAATTTCCACAAGCAGTTTCATTTCTTCTGCTGCTGCTTTATCGGAAAGCTCTTCATTCACAGTCGGCCAAGAGGCAACTGTAATCGATTCTCCTTTATGAGGGAGGTTTTGCCAGATTTCCTCTGTAATAAACGGCATGAATGGATGCAATAATCTCATTGTTTGGTCTAATACATAAGCGAGAACAGATCTTGTTGTCTGTTTAGCCGCTTCATTTTCACCGTATAATGGCAGTTTTGCCATTTCAATATACCAGTCACAGAAATCATCCCAAATGAAGTTATAGAGGATTCTGCCCACTTCACCAAACTCATAACGATCGGACAACCTTGTTACCGTTTCAATTGTTTCATTTAAGCGCGTTAAAATCCATTTATCTGCAACCGATTTTTCATCGGTTAAATCAATTTCATCATAAGTTAATCCATTCATGTTCATTAAGGCAAATCGAGAAGCGTTCCATATTTTATTGGCAAAATTCCACGTAGATTCTACTTTTTCAAAGCTGAAACGCAAATCCTGACCTGGTGAGCTTCCTGTTGATAAGAAATAGCGCAAAGAGTCTGCACCATATTTCTCAATAACATCCATTGGATCAACACCATTACCTAGTGACTTACTCATCTTACGACCTTCCGCATCACGAACCAATCCGTGAATAAGTACATCTTTAAATGGACGGCCATCAGTAAATTCAATACCTTGGAAAATCATTCTAGATACCCAGAAGAAAATGATATCATAGCCGGTTACTAACGCATCAGTCGGATAATAGCGTTTAAAATCAGCACTTTCTTCATTCGGCCAACCTAATGTAGAGAATGGCCATAACGCTGATGAAAACCATGTATCAAGCACATCTTCATCTTGTTTCCAGTTCTCACTATCACTCGGTGCTTCTGTTCCTACATATACTTCACCTGTTTCCTTATGATACCAAGCTGGGATGCGATGGCCCCACCAAAGTTGACGAGAAATACACCAGTCACGAATATTTTCCATCCAGCGTAAATACGTATTTTCAAAACGATCTGGAACGAAGTTGACTTTATCTTCACCCTTTTGTAACTCAACAGACGCATCCGCAAGTGGTTGCATTTTTACAAACCATTGGGTAGACAAATAAGGTTCTACAACTGCTCCACTACGTTCTGAATGACCAACAGAATGAAGATGCTCTTCGATTTCAAAAAGAATACCTTCTTCTTGCAAATCTTTAACGATTTGTTTACGACATTCGAAACGATCTAGCCCATGATATTTGCCAGCATTCTCATTCATTGACCCGTCTTCATTCATTACTAGAATTCTTGTTAGGTTATGACGATTACCAATTTCAAAGTCATTTGGGTCATGAGCTGGTGTAATTTTTACTGCTCCTGAACCAAATTCCATGTCAACATAATCATCTGCAACAATCGGAATTTCTCTTCCAGTAATAGGTAGTTTCACCGTTTTACCAATCAAGTGTTGATAACGCTCATCTTTAGGGTGAACGGCAACCGCTGTATCACCTAGCATCGTTTCAGGTCTTGTTGTCGCAATTTCAATATGACCACTACCATCTGTTAATGGATAGCGCATATGATAGAACGCCCCTTGAACATCTTTATGGATCACTTCTATATCTGATAAAGCTGTTTGAGTAGAAGGGTCCCAGTTAATAATATACTCGCCTCTATAAATCAAACCTTTATTGTATAAAGCAACGAAAACTTCTTGTACAGCATCTGATAACCCTTCGTCTAGTGTAAAGCGTTCACGGTTATAATCTAGACCGAGACCAAGCTTAGACCATTGTTGTCTAATATGTCCTTTATATTCATTCGTCCATTTCCACGTTTCCTCTACAAACGCTTCACGACCAAGATCATAACGACTTTTTCCTTCTTCGCGCAGTTTTTGTTCAACTTTTGCTTGAGTAGCAATACCTGCATGGTCCATACCAGGTAACCACAAAACATCATACCCTTGCATGCGCTTCATTCTCGTCAAAATATCTTGAAGCGTTGTATCCCATGCATGACCAAGATGCAACCTTCCCGTTACATTTGGTGGCGGTATCACAATTGTATAAGGTTTTTTCTCCGGATCATCTTTTGCCTCAAAATATTTTCCTTTTAACCACCAATCATAACGACCTTGTTCAATAGACTGAGGGTCATATTTTGTTGGCATCGTGATATTATTCTCTTCCATCGCCTATTCATCCTTTCTCACATTCGCTTATCGTTAACAATCAAACAAAAGCAAAATAAAAAACTCCACTCGTCACAAAAAGGACGAATGGAGTTGCTTCCGCGGTACCACCTTTTTTTCAATTACCATAAACTTTAGTAATTGACTCTCGAATGGATAACGGCGTTCCCGTCTTTCGCTAATAATAGAACTACGTTCACGAAAGAAGCTCCAGGGCGACCTTCCAATGGGTTCGCTTAGAAAATCTCACAGCAATTGATTTTCCTCTCTTAAAGCAAAGCGCCAATGTACTCTTCCCTATCAAAGCTTTTCATTTGTTTGAATATAAAGTAATACTACCTAAAAATAGTCACTATAGTCAATAAGGATGACCAATTTTTTTTATTATATACATGATAATAAAAAAAGGGAACAAACCTGTAAAAAAAATTGCTCATATTTTGAGCCTGCCTATGTATGAGGGAATATGCGCGGGATGAGGATGCAAAAGAGAAATCCACTACCTAAATGTAAACTTTCGAGGAGGGGTAGAAAGGTATACCCTAAGATATAAAACTTGCTTTTACTGAGTGAGTTTGTTTACCATTTGGATTCTCTTAAAATGAATATAGGAGCCCAGGTTTTATCCATTTTGGGCTCCTTCTTGTTCTGCATTCGCCTTCTCAGCTGCTTCTTGTGCTTGTTTTTTCTGACGCTCAATTTCATCAATCCTCATAGCCACATATTCCGTATTTTTTAATAACCAAAATTGCCTTTGTATATGCTCTACATGCTTTCTTTCATTCTTTTTCGACTTACCATTATGATATTTTTCTGCTGCGCGAATGACAGGCCCTGGATGAGCAAAATAACTTTGAAATAACAGCATTTCATCTTCTCTAAACGGATAATGCTTAAAATAAGTGTAAATCCAATCGACAGCATCGTCCGCACGCTTCGGAAAGGTTTTTAATGACCTTGATAAGAACGGAAGAAGATCATGCATAGGTGAACTTCTCTTCGCTTCTTCAAAATTCAAAAAATAGCCATATCCGCGCTCATCATACAAGAAATGTTCGGTAGAAATTTTTCCATGTATAACAGCTGTACGAACTTTTTCCTCTTCCTTCGTTTTTTCGTACCAATCCTTTAATTTCTTCGTTGAGAAAGTTAAAGCTTGAGCGATATCATTATAATATTGTGTAAACATCAATTCATAAGGAGATAAATATTCCCTAGATTCACATGTTTCAATAAAACCATCCAAAAATTCACTCTGCTTTTCCCATTCTAGTAACGTATTTTCATAATGCTCTTCACGTTCTTCTTTGGAGACTTCCACTTCTTTCGTACTTAAGACATGCAAGCGAGCAAGTTCTCTAAACATTTGTTGATGCCGTTCAAATTGATCTTCTTTAATCTCATTAGCTAGCCAAGGCATTAAATAATACAGCTTTTGGTTGTGTAAAACGGCATACCTACCATCAACCGTCGGATAAATCGGGACGATCCGGTTATAACCCATTTGGTATAATTGCTGAATATAACGAATGAAGTCCGCACCATGATTTGCTTTTATTTTTTTTAAAGAAAAAACACCTTTGCTAGAGTAAACCTTTTGAACGCTACCAAAACTTTCGATGAAATTTGGCTCAAGTGCGTAGTGTTTTAAGATCGGACCATATTTTTTTAATCTATTTTCCTTTGCCACTTAGACCACTCACTTTCCTCGCTTACCTAAACTGTGTAAGTAAACAAGTGACACTGATAAAAATGCGAGCAGACCGATGAGATCTGCTCTTAATGTACTCCCCTTATCCGCTAGTTCGTAACAGCTACAGGGATATATAAAACTTGGCCTTCATGCACTTCTTTATTCAATTCTAGTTGATTGGCTCTCATTAATGTTTGTGGTGTCACATCATATCTTTCTGAAATAAGATCAATCGTATCATTAGGCTGGACAATACATACCTTAACCTTCGTCAATTGTTCTTCATCTTCTTTACGAGCAAAAAATTCCGTCAAACTCATGCTTTTCTTGCCCTTTACTTTTTTCTTTTGTGGTTTCACTTCTTCTGAAGAGGATTCAAGCTCATCTTTCAATTCTTCAAGCTCTTGAACTGGTTTTGTTTCTTCTACTTGCTTAACCTCAAAAATCTCTTCTGCTTCCTGCTTTTTCTCTTCATATCGATTAGCTATAAAAGAAACCTCTGGCATATCAATGGGTTCTTCTTCTTGGGGCTCAAGAATAGGTAAGGAGCGATTTAATACCGGTTCTTCTTCAACCACTTCTGGCTCCTGCTTCGCTTCAGCAACAAACACATCTTCATCTTTTTCATTCTCCTCTGGTAGGGAGAAGTTAATTTCTGTTGTTTGTTCTTCTTCACGACTGGTGTCTGTGTCTTCTTCTTCTTGATCCTGAACCGTTGAACGTTCTACCGTATCAAGTTCAAGCACATTATTCTCATCTTCAGTATATGCCACATGCTGTTGGTCACCATACAAACCAGATATCGTCAAATTAGCATGGAGTTTCATGCAACTTCTTTCAGGAAACATATAATCAAATGACTCTACTTGGACATCAATATCATCCAATCTCTCAATACGGTTATTCGGGATCGTAATATCTACAGGAAAGTAGTGTGTAAACTCACATACCCCCTCTTCCCTTTCTTCCACAGATTGGATAAACCTTAATGTAGATGGCGGTTCATTCATACTGTCCTCGGTTGATTCATCACGATGATATTCGCCTGTTAGTTCTAGTGCACCTTGAATCGTTACATACTGCTCACTATCCTGAATCGTTATATTCGGATCAAGTGAAATCGAAAGTAATTGTGATACTTCCTGTCCTTTTTGAAACCAAACGGATTCCTCTAATGAAAACCGCAAGTTCGACGGATTTCCTTGAGACATATTCGACTCCTCCTCCCATATCATCAAAAACAATAACATCTTTTCTCTTACACTTTATGAGGAGGAAAAGTGAATTATGATTACTTTACTTAGAAAGGAGCACGTCTTCGATAGAATAACTATATTGTTAAAGAGGAATAGATTAATTTAGGGGTTGCGAATTTAAAATCTCACATCTTTTCCAACAGAGAATTATTTTCTACATAAGTGACTATATCCACTTTGACTATTTTTCGATGTGAGCCTTTTTCTTTTTCATTCTAACTACCGTTGTTCTTCTCTTTGCCCCTCTCTCAAAAAGATTGGCATCTTTCGATCGAGAATAAAAAAGCGAACAAATTCCGGAATGGAATTGTTCGCTAAAAACTTATTTCAATTTCGCAAAAGCCTTTTCTGCTGCGGCAATTGTTTGATCAATATCTTTATCCGTTAATGCTGTAGACAGGAATAAACCTTCAAATTGTGATGGTGGAAGGAATACGCCTTGAAGCGCCATTTCACGATAATAAGAGGCAAAGAAGTCAAGATTAGACGTTCTCGCTTGATCATAATTAATGACATCTTCATTTGTAAAAAATAGTCCAATCATCGATCCTGCCCGGTTAATTGTATGTGGAATCTCATATTTTTCTGCTGCTGTTCTCAAGCCTAATTCGAGTTTATCAGCTTTCTTAATAAAGTTAGCATACGTATCCGGTGTTAATTGACTTAATGTTGCATAACCGGCAGCCATCGCAAGCGGGTTCCCTGATAATGTACCTGCCTGATAAATGGGGCCACTTGGTGCAACCTGCTCCATAATTTCTCGTTTACCACCGTAAGCACCAACAGGCAGTCCACCACCTATTACTTTTCCTAAGCAAGTTAAATCAGGTGTAACGCCGAAGAAACCTTGGGCACAGTTATAATCAACACGGAAACCTGTCATTACCTCATCAAAAATAAGAAGGGCACCGTATTCAGTTGTCACATCACGTAACCCTTGTAAAAATCCTTCTACTGGTGGGACAACTCCCATATTACCAGCAACAGGTTCAACAATGATGGCAGCGATATCTTCACCAAATTGTTCAAAAGCGTATTTAACACCTTCAAGATCATTGTATGGAACTGTAATCGTATTCTTTGCAATACCTTCAGGCACACCAGGACTATCAGGCAATCCAAGTGTAGCTACACCAGAACCGGCTTTAATTAAGAGAGAATCTCCATGACCGTGATAACAGCCTTCAAATTTAACTATTTTATTGCGTCCTGTGAAACCTCTAGCTAATCTTAATGCACTCATCGTTGCTTCTGTACCTGATGAAACCATACGAATCACATCAATTGAAGGAACACGATCGATGACGAGCTGTGCTAATTCATTTTCAATCAACGTTGGCGCCCCGAAGCTTGTGCCATTTTCGGCAACTTCCTTCACCGCAGAAACAACTTTTTCATTAGCATGTCCTAAAATCAGTGGTCCCCATGAAAGGACATAATCAATATATTCATTACCATCAATATCATAGATTTTTGATCCTTGGCCCTTCTCCATAAAAATCGGATCCATATCAACCGATTTAAAAGCACGCACTGGGGAGTTTACTCCACCAGGCATCAATTTAACTGCTTCTTTAAATGCGGCTTGTGACTTTTCATATGAACGCATAAACATCCCTCTTTTCTTATTTGTGTGAGTTCATCCATTTGGCAGCATCTTTTGCATGATAAGTAATAATTAAATCACTACCAGCTCTTTTCATCCCTGTTAACATCTCAAGCACGATTCTTTCTTCGTCAATCCAGCCATTTTGTGCAGCGGCCTTTACCATCGAGTATTCGCCACTTACATTATAAGTAACAAGTGGTAAATTAATATTGTTTTTCACATCGCGAACAATATCAAGATAAGGCATCCCAGGCTTTACAATGAGGAAGTCTGCACCTTCCATTAAATCTGATTCTGCCTCTCTCATTGCTTCTAAGCGGTTTGCAGGGTCCATTTGGTATGATTTCCGATCACCAAATTGTGGTGTACTGCCAGCAGCATCCCTAAATGGTCCGTAAAAAGCAGACGCATATTTAACTGCATAAGACATAACAGGTATATGTTCAAAGCCTGCCTCATCAAGGCCCTCACGAATAGCGATTGTAAATCCATCCATCATATTAGAAGGAGCAATAATATCTGCGCCTGCTTTTGCTTGACTAATTGCTGTTTGCACAAGTAATTCTAATGAAGCGTCATTTAATATTTCGCCATTTTCAATCAAACCACAATGACCATGGTCAGTATACTCACAAAGACAAGTATCTGCAACGACCAAAATTTCTGGATACTTTTCCTTGATTAATCTTGTTGCTTCTTGGACAATTCCATGTTCATGATACGCCTGCGTACCACAAGCATCCTTTTCAAGAGGAACACCAAATAATAAAACAGATTGGATACCTAGAGATACAACCTCATCCATCTCTTCAGTTAAATGGTCTAATGATAAATTATAAATGCCTGGCATAGAAGGAATTTCTTTTTTTATGTCTTGTCCTTCTGCAACAAAAATTGGATAAATAAAATCCTCCACATGTAGATGTGTTTCTCTTACCAAATTGCGCATATTAGCTGTCCGACGTAAACGGCGATGACGATTAAATTGACTATCCATTGTACTACCTCCAACTTGATTAAGAAATGACTTTTACTACTTCCTTAATTAAATGTTTAAATGTATATATAGTTGGTACAGCATGTACCTTCAAACCGTAAAATTCTGCTCTTTTTGCAGCTATTGGTCCTATACAACCGATGATACTCTTCCTTATTTGATTCTTCAAATCATGACCCTCTACGATTTCCATAAAGTGATCAATCGTTGATGGGCTGGTAAATAATAGTATATCAATGCCATCATTCAATAAGCGACCCGTTAATAATTGTTTACTCTCATCAGGAAAAAAATTTTCATAAACGATTCGTTCAGTCACTCTATGCTTTGCTTCCATAAGCTTTTGCTTAATATAATCTCGGGCCAAGTTGCCCTTAGGCAAGAATATATTTTGTTCATCCCCTAAAATTGCTAAAAATTCAAGGGTAAAAGTTTCAGCCACAAATTCCGTTGGTATGAAATCAGCTTTCAAGTCATATTGTGATAACTTTTCAGCTGTTTTCTTTCCTATAACGGCCAACTTCGGTAAGTTTGTCTTCTGTGACACATATGTAAAAAACACCTCAACTGACACACTGCTTGTGAAAATAATCCATTGGTATTGTGTGAAATCATGGGTTTTTAAAGAATGGGCTTCTGTTGTTTCTCTAAACGAAATTAATGGGATAATTACTGGATGTCCACCAAGGGATCTGACCAAATCACCACTAGCCTCCGATTGATCTTTACTTCGGGGAATAAGGACAGACATTCCATGTAAGGCACTGTCCTCATGAATCATCCTTCGTCTAACTCCTCTTTGACAGCATCAATTAATGCTTTTGCACCTAATTCCGATAAGTTTTCTGCTACTTGATACCCTATTGTCTCAGGATCATCACCAACAACCATATCTTTATAAATCGTACGACCATCTGGAGAACCAACTAAACCAGTCAAACTTACTTCACCATTCTCAGTTAAACGTGCAAAGCCTGCAATCGGCACTTGGCAACCGCCCTCCATTTTATGAAGAAATGCACGCTCGGCAAGCACTGTTCTTTTCGTTTCCTCACAAGTGAATGCATCTAAAAGCCTTCTTAGTTCATGATCATCTTCTCTACATTCAATAGAGAGTGCACCTTGACCAACAGCTGGTAAACAAATATCTGGATCAATAAATTCTGTAACGATCTCCTTCGTCCATCCCATTCTTGATAGGCCGGCAGCAGCAAGAATAATGGCATCATATTCTTCTGTTTCTAGTTTAGCAAGACGTGTATCAATATTCCCTCGTATCCATTTAATTTCCAAATCTGGTCTTTTAGCCAAAATTTGTGAACCTCTTCTTAAACTACTTGTCCCGACAATTGCACCTGGTTTTAAGTCAGCTAATTTCACATGGCCTTTGGAAATAAGTGCATCTCGATAGTCTTCTCTTTCCGGAATACAACCAATGGTCAATCCTTCAGGTAAGACAGCTGGCATGTCCTTCATACTATGTACAGCCATGTCAATTTCCTTATCTAACATCGCTTGTTCTATTTCTTTAACGAATAGGCCTTTTCCTCCTACCTTTGAAAGGGTAACATCCAGGATTTTATCTCCTTTTGTCACAATTTCTTTTACTTCAAAATCAACTGCAGGATTCAAACGGCGTAACTGATCAATCACCCAATTCGTTTGTGTTAACGCAAGCTTACTTCTTCTTGAACCGACAATTATTTTTCTCATGACAGCCTCCCTATTCTTTAAAAACATATTCCTTTTCTTATTCATACCAGAAATGGAAAGACGATAACCTTCCAAATAAGAAAAAATTAATTAATACAACAAGGAAAGCAGCCACATTCCAAGTAGCAAGTGATTTACCACGCATTCCTCTGCCAACCTTTAAATATAAGTAAATACTATACAAAATGAGTACCAATAAGGAACCAAGCACTTTTGAATCCAACCATACCATATTTGGTAATTTCATATAAGCCCATTGTATCCCTAATATTAAACTAATCACTAACATAGGCACCCCTATACTAGCAAATAGATAAGACATTTTTTCTAGTTGTGATAAATTCGCAATTCGAATAAGCCTTGAACCCCACTTTTTCCTCTTCAACAAATCATATTGAATCAAATATAAAAGAGCAAATACAAATGACAATGAAAAAGCACCATATGAGAGAATCGCACCAATAATATGAAAAAAGAGGAGCTCAGACATCAATTGATTCGCCAGCACATCTGATTCAATCTCAATAGGAGCAAATGTATGTAAAGCCATAATAAAAAAACCAAGTACATTTGTGAAGAAAACGATAAAATCGACTTTCATAATGCGATTAATAATTAAAGAAAATGTAATAAGTACCCATGCGTAGAAGTATAAACCTTCAAATATCGTTAATACAGGGAATCTACCCGTATTCCACATATAGAGTAATAAGAATACCGTCTGTAATCCCCATACAAATGCAAGTAACCAGAAGGCGACACGATTGGCCTTCCGGTTACTTGCTAAAAAGTCAATAAAGTAGAGAAGTACACTCGCTGCATAAAGAACGACAGTAAATTCATGCAGGCGTGCCATATAGATATCAAACATGGACAGTACCCCTTTTTATGATTGAAAGGATGTCTGTTGCACCTTTACACGATCTGATTTTGGTTGTTCTTGTTTTTCGATTTGCTGGACAACAAGATCTTCTATATTAAATATTTTCACGAACAATTCTAATGCTTTATCAGCATTTTTATGTCCTGCCAATTCTTTTGCTTGTAATACAGGGTCTTTCAACATTTGGTTCACAATACTCTTCGTGTGCTTGCTAACCACTTTTCTTTCACGTTCTGTTAGGTTAGGAAGCTTTCTTTCCAAACTTTTCATTGTGTCAGCCTGAATAGCAAGAGCTTTCTCTCTTAAAGCAGAGATGACAGGTACAACACCTAGAAGTTTAAGCCATTGTTTAAATTCAACGATTTCTCCTTCGATTAATAATTGAATTTTCGCCGCTGCTTTTTTACGTTCTTGCAAATTCGCTTCAACAATACCTTCTAGATCATCAATATCATATAAGAAAACGCTATCTAAATCAGCGAGTGCTGGATCTAAATCACGTGGGACAGCAATATCGACCATAAATAATGGCTTACCTTTCCGCAATCTTTCTACATCTGCCATCATCTCTTTTGTAATCATATAACTGTTTGCACCTGTAGAAGAAATCACGATATCGGCTTCCACTAATGCACATTGTAATTCTTGCATTAATTTCGCTTGCCCTTCATAGCGGTGTGCTAAATTTTTCGCTTTCTCAAAAGTACGATTAATAACCGTAACATTCGCACCATTTGCATGAAGATGTTGTATCGCTAATTCGCCCATTTTACCTGCTCCAAGAATAAGTACTTGCTTATTCGTAATTAGACCGAATATTTTCTTAGCAAGCTCAACTGCAGCATAACTGACAGATACAGCATTTGCACCAATATCTGTTTCGGAATGTGCTTTTTTAGCAAATGTAATGGACTGCTTAAATAATTGATTGAAAATTGTTCCAGTTGTATGTTCAACTTGCGCTTGCAAAAAGCTAGAGCGAACTTGGCCCAAAATTTGAGTTTCTCCTAGAACCATTGAGTTTAATCCACTACCGACTTTAAATAAATGCTCTATCGCACCATCATGTTCATAAATAAAAAGAAAGGGCGAAAATTCATTTTGATCTATTTGAAACCAATCGGCTAAAAATTCTTTAATATAATATCTTCCTGTATGCAGTTGATCAACAACCGCATAAATTTCGGTCCGATTACATGTGGATAGAATTACATTTTCCAAGATGCTTTTCTTTTGTTGCAATGCTTGCATTGCTTCACCCAATTGAGAAGGATCGAATGTTAATCTCTCTCTAATTTCCACAGGGGCTGTTTTATAATTTAGACCAACGACCACGATATGCATTTTTAGTAGACCCCCCAAAAAAATTGCATAATTACATACATATATTATAACATTATCTTTACAAGCTTTTTCGAAAAAATGTGAACAGAGTATGAACACATATGATATGATATTTGAGTAGTATATGATTACTTTAGAACTATTATAATTTGATATTTATTATCATAAACACTCCACTATGTACAATACCAAAAATCTGCCTAATATTCAAGTGTACCTAACTGAAAGTGGTGAATAAATGAAAAGTCAACGACTATTTGCCGGTATTATCTTAGTAGGCTACGGCTGTTTCTTTCTCATCCAGCAATTACAGGTTGAGAGTTTACAATCGTTATTGACCTGGCCAGTATTACTAGCTATTACAGGTTTGGCCTTTTTAATCCAAGCATATAGCGGTAAAGAATATAATGCTATATTTCCCGGTGTGATTCTCTTTGGGTTTGGTTTACATTTCATCATTGTTGATCGTTTAAGCATATGGCCTAATCATATTGGTGCCTTTGTCCTTATTATTGCCCTTGCCTTTTTATTATATTACTTAAAAACAGGCAACGGCCTCTTGCAAGGGTTTCTTATGTTAGTATTAGCCATTACTTTATTATTTTATGAAAAAATTTCGCAATATGCAGGTAGCTACGGTGAGATCATTTCATACATAACGAAATTCTGGCCTGCTATTTTTATTATCATTGGCCTCTTTTTCCTCATTAAAAGAAAATAATCTATTAGAAACTTCCATTGAAAAAACGAACATATCTGCAAAGAAAATGTTCGTTTTTTCGTTTTAATTATTAACTCTTTTTAAAGAACAGAATCTAGGAAGCTTTTCGTTCTTTCTTCCTTTGGATGATTAAATAACTCTTCAGGATGACCGACTTCAACGATTTTACCATCATGCATATACACTGCCCAATCTGCTACTTCCCGCGCAAATCCCATTTCATGCGTGACGACAATCATCGTCATTCCTTCTTCAGCAAGTTCTTTCATTGTTGCTAACACTTCACCAACTAATTCTGGGTCTAGTGCAGAAGTTGGTTCATCAAACAGCATTACATCCGGCTTCATCGCTAATGCCCTCGCAATGGCAACACGCTGCTTTTGACCACCCGATAGTTTAGATGGATAAACATCTTTCTTATCCGATAAGCCAACTTTATCTAAGAGTACTAACGCTTGTTCCTCTGCTTCCTTTTTCGATAATTTTTTCACTTGCATCGGTGCTTCCATTATATTTTGTATGACTGTTTTATGAGGGAAAAGATGAAAGTGCTGAAACACCATTCCAACTCTCTGTCTAATTTCATTTAAGTCATGAGAGTCCTTTTCTATTACTTCACCCTCTAATGTAATTGTTCCACTATCTTTTAATTCTAGAAAGTTAAGACATCTTAGTAATGTGCTTTTACCAGAACCACTGGCACCTATTAGACAAACAACATCGCTTTCTTTTACTGTAAAATCAATATCTTTTAATACATGAAGATCACCAAAAGACTTATTTAATTTCTCTATACTAATCATAACTGATTCACTCATCTACATTCATCCCTTTCTATCGCTCACTATTAGACATTTTCTTCTCAACAAGGTTCACAATAACTGTAAATAGAAGAACAAGCACTAAATAATAGACGGCAACAATCAATAAGTAAGTCATATAATCATAATTGATTGATCCTTGTGTTGTGGCAATATTAAAGAGCTCATAGACACCTACAAACGAAGCTAGTGAAGAATCCTTTAACGCGATAATAAATTGGTTCCCGAGTGGTGGCAAAGCACGTCTGCTTGCTTGTGGTAAAATAATTCTTCGCA
Source organism: Cytobacillus sp. OWB-43 (assembly GCF_034651445.1). Classification (NCBI taxonomy): domain Bacteria; kingdom Bacillati; phylum Bacillota; class Bacilli; order Caryophanales; family Bacillaceae; genus Cytobacillus; species Cytobacillus sp. OWB-43. Next base: position 1,896,540 of record NZ_JAYEFF010000001.1, read on the forward strand.
TTGTTAAGCCTGCACTCATCCCTAGGGATCGACCTGCCTCCATTTGACCACTTTCAATAGATTGAATGGCTCCTCTAAAAATCTCTGCAATATAGGCACCATTATGGAAGGCTAAACCTAAAACAACGGACCAAAAACCGGAAATATTTAATGAAGTTAAACCGAAATAAAAGATAAAAATTTGCACAACGAGAGGTGTTCCTCTGACTAAGAAGATATAGAGGTCCGCAACCCACTCTAATACTTTCACTTTAGATATCTTTAACATTGCAAAAAAGAGACCGATAAAAATAGCAATAAAAATTGAGACTATTGTTAATTGAAAAGTTAGGAGCATTCCCTCAAAAAACATTGGGAAGGTGTCAACAAACGTTGTTAGTATGTCCATATTTCCTCCTTAAGGTAAAATGTATTTTCTCTTTAGATAGAAGAGGCGAATGCACACGCAATAAACGGAGATGCATTCGCCAACAGAAAATTATTCTTCTGATTCTACAGTAATATCTTCGCCGATATATTCCTTGCTAATTTCAGTCAAGGTTCCATCTTCATGAAGCTTCTCTAATGCATCGTTAATTTTTTCAAGTAGCTCGTCATTGTCTTTGGCTACAGCAATCGCTTGCTCACTTTTTTCTAAAAGCTGTTTTCCCTCAATATTCATACCCGCACCGATCGCTTCTTTACCTGTAACAAAATCGGTAATTACAGCATCATGCTTTCCACTAGATAAAGCCTCGAGTGCTACGACATCGCTATCATAAAACTTAATATTATCTGTAACTTCTGATACTGTTTTTTGATACGTTGTTCCTTTAGCTACAGCTACTTCAAGACCCTCTAAATCTTCTAATGTTTCTACATCACTATCCGGTCTCACATAAATTTGTGGGCCTGAATAGTAGTAAGGAATCGAGAAATCAACAGCTTGTAATCTTTCCTCTGTTATTGTATGACTAGCAACAGCGGCATCAAAACGTCCTGATTTTACACCTTCAACAATTCCACCGAATTTAAATTTTTGCTGCACTGGTTCTAGTCCTAGCTCTTTTGCAACTGCTTCTGCTACTTCAATGTCGAAACCTGTCATTGAACCATCATCTTGCGTTACACTAAATGGATTAAATTCTCCCGATGAAGCATAAGTGAATTTCCCTTCCTCTGCTAAATCCATTCCTCCACTACTCGCTTCTTCATTTGAGCCACATGCAGCTAATACAGCTACAGATGCAGCAACAATCATTCCTTTAAGTATCTTTTTCACTAGTAAAATATCCCCCTTGTATGTTCTTTTTTCATATACGCTATCAACCTTACCACTCTTACAAATTATTCTCAAAATTCATATTTTATGATATTTTGAGATATAAAACTGTAAGAAAGTCTCACACATCCCTCTTATACTCTATCCTCCTTATTAAACATGTATCCTCCTATATCATCTCTATTACTAAGTATAGCGGGAAAAGGGCTCACTTGATTCACAAGTGAAATTATGTAAACCAAAATTCACGTACATAGTCTAATTTCCCTAAATTCAGAAAAATAAACGTAAACTTCTCAAAAAATGATTAACTTTTAACTTATTTTGATAACCATTAATACTACCAAGATGAAAGATATAGCGAATTAAATCTTTAACAAAAAAAAGCGAACAAATCCGGCTTTGTCCGGTTTGTTCGCCTTTTTAAATGTTTGTTTGATTTTAACCTTGAACCCGATTACATCAATCCTTTAATAACAGCCCATGCTTCCTCTTTCCCTTTTCCTGTTTCTGAAGAGAATAAGATAAGGGAGTCACTAGGGTCAACATCAAGGGTTTCTCTCGTCACTTTAATATGTTTCTGCCATTTTGATTTTGGCACTTTATCGGCTTTTGTGGCAATAATGATACAAGGAATCTCATAATGTTTAAGGAATTCATACATCATAACATCATCTTTAGTAGGCTGATGTCTTAAATCCACAATCAGAACAACCGCTCGTAATTGATCTCGAGAAGTGAGGTAGGTCTCAATCATTTTCCCCCATGCTTCCCTTTCTTTTTTTGACACTTTTGCATAGCCATATCCTGGTACATCAACAAAATGTAAGATTTCATTAATAAGATAAAAGTTTAATGTTTGCGTTTTACCAGGCTTAGAAGATATTCTTGCTAATCCTTTACGATTCAACATTTTATTAATAAAAGAAGATTTCCCTACATTCGATCGACCTGCTAATGCGAATTCTGGTAATTCTACATCTGGATATTGCTCAGGCTTTACGGCACTGATGACAATATCTGAACTTACAACCTTCATTGTTCCACCCCGTCTACTAACGCTGCTTTAAGCACTTCATCTACATGGGATACAAGCACAAATGAAAGTTCCTCACGAATCGATTCTGGAATATCATCTATATCCTTTTCATTATCTTTCGGTAAGATAATTTTCGTTAATCCCGCTCGATGAGCACTTAGTGATTTCTCCTTTAATCCCCCGATAGGTAAGACACGACCACGCAACGTTACTTCACCTGTCATTCCTACTTCTCTTCTAATTGGTACACCGGTTAATGCTGAAACAAGTGCAGTAGTCATTGTGATTCCTGCAGATGGACCATCTTTAGGGACAGCCCCTTCTGGAACATGAATATGAATATCGAATTTCTCATGAAAATTCTCATCAATCCCTAATTCCTTCGCATTTGAACGCACATAACTAAAAGCTGCTTGAGCGGATTCTTTCATCACATCACCAAGTTTACCAGTTAAGACTAACTTGCCTTTACCTTTTGATAAAGAGACTTCGATTTGAAGTGTATCTCCGCCTACAGTTGTATAAGCAAGTCCTGTAGCGATACCGACTTGATCCTCTAATTCCGCTTGGCCGTATCTAAAACGTTTCTTACCTAAGAAATCTTCAAGGGATTTCGCCGTAACTACAACTCTTTTTTTCGTCTCTGATACAATAATCTTTGCCGTTTTTCTACAAATACCAGCCAGTTGACGTTCTAAACTCCTAACACCAGCTTCTCTTGTATAATAGCGGACAACACCTTGAACAGCATCATCTCTCACTTGCAATTGAGATTTCGAAAGACCATGCTCTTTAATTTGTTTTGGCAGAAGATGGTCCTTGGCAATATGAAGCTTCTCATGTTCTGTATAACCAGCAATTGAAATAACTTCCATGCGATCTAATAATGGTCCTGGAATTGTACTTAAATTGTTAGCCGTAGCAATGAACATAACCTTCGATAAATCATACGTCTCTTCAATATAGTGATCACTGAAGTTATGATTTTGCTCAGGATCTAATACTTCAAGCATTGCTGATGAAGGGTCTCCACGAAAATCATTAGACATTTTATCAATCTCATCTAATAAAAATACTGGATTGACTGTTCCTGCTTTTTTCATTCCCTGGATCACTCTACCAGGCATTGCACCAACATATGTTCTTCGATGGCCGCGAATTTCTGATTCATCACGGACACCGCCTAAAGATACCCGGACAAAATTACGGTTGAGTGAGGAGGCGATTGATTTCGCGAGACTTGTTTTCCCTACACCCGGAGGTCCAACGAGACAGAGGATAGGGCCTTTTAAAGAGTTCGTTAACTGTTGAACCGCCAAATACTCAAGCACTCTCTCTTTTACTTTCTCTAAACCATAATGATCTCGATCAAGGATTTTCTCTGCTTTGTTGATGTTTAAATCATCGACCGTTTCTTTAGACCAAGGTATAGCTAATAACCAATCGATATAATTACGAATAACAGAGCTCTCTGCCGAACTAGAAGGAACCTTTTCGTAACGATTTAACTCTTTTAATGCAGTATTTTCTACATTACTAGGCATATTTGCTTCTGTGATTTTCGCTTTTAAATCTGCAATTTCTCCTGTTTTACCTTCTTTATCGCCTAATTCGGTTTGAATGGCTTTCATCTGTTCACGCAAATAATATTCTTTCTGCGTTCTTTCCATCGATTTCTTTACCCGATTACCGATTTTCTTTTCTAAATTAAGCACTTCTTTTTCGTTATGAATAATGCTGATCACACGATTCAAACGATCTTTTATATTAATCGTCTCCAAGATTTCCTGTTTCTCTTTAAGTTTTAAAGGAAGATGAGAAGCAATAATATCAGCTAAACGACCGGGTTCTTCAATATCTGTAACAGATGTAAATGTTTCTGTTGATATTTTTTTAGATACTTTTATGTATTGTTCAAAATGACTTAAAAGAGTACGCATTAATGCTTGGTCTTCTACATCGCGAGATTCAGGCTCTTCGAATGCTTCCACTTTTACTGAAAAATAGTCTTCATCATCTAAAACCTCTGCTATTTTTGCACGTTTAAGTCCTTCTACTAGTACACGAATCGTACCATTTGGCAATTTGAGCATTTGTTTTACCCGAGTAAGAGTACCTAAATGATATAATTCATTGCTGTCAGGCTCATCTATAGAAATGTCCTTTTGTGTTGTTAAAAAGATTAAATGGTCATCTACCATTGCTTTTTCAAGTGCTTGTACTGATTTATCACGACCTACATCTAAGTGCAGGACCATTGTAGGATAAACGAGCAAACCTCGAAGCGGCAGGAGGGGGACGATGATCTCTTTCTTATTCGTCATATACTTGCACCTCCAAAATGCATATGTATCAAGATTTCAATTCATTTTCTTTGTACAATTTTATCTTATTTACTTCACAGTGTCGACTTTTTTAATCTAGTTCCTTTGCTAAAAGAGTTAAAAAGTACAACCGTTTTGTTTGTTTTCTTCATTTCTCGCTTGACAATTACTTATTTCATTCCCTATTTATAGGACTTTAAAACGAAAGGAATAAAAACTCCGGCAGCTGTTGCCGAAGTTATTACCTTACATACTTTCCTTTTTAGCAAGATCAATCGTTGACGCATCTAGTGGTGAAATTAACGGCTTTTCATGTTGATATTCTTTGTGGAGGGCGCACTCGAACACCTCATTCAACGTTTTAACGGTAACAATATGAATTCCTTCCACTTCATTTAATATCGATTGCATATTCTCTTCAGGGATAATAACGGTTTTTGCTCCAGCTTTTTTAGCAGCTTTTACTTTTGGATATACGCCGCCAATAGGCTTAACGGCACCATGAATACTAATTTCTCCTGTCATTGCCACTGTATTGTCTATCGGATGTTTATAAATAGCTGAATATATACCTGTAGCCATTGCAATCCCAGCAGATGGGCCATCAATCGGTACACCACCAGGGAAGTTCACATGAATATCATAATCATCTGCAGGTACGCCCATTGAGCGAAGAACTGTAATCACATTCTCAATTGAGCCACGTGCCATACTCTTTCTTCGAATCGATTTTCCTTGTCCGCCAATACTTTCTTCTTCTACAATTCCTGTAATATTAATTGATCCTTTTTCTTTAGCAGGAATCACAGTAACTTCAATCTCTAATAAAGCACCAGAATTAGGTCCATGAACAGCCAAGCCATTAACTAAACCAACCTTTGCTGTTTCTCCGATTTTTCTTTCCATTCTCGGCACTAACTGACTTGATTGAATCACCCACTCGACATCTTCGTCCTTAATATAATCGCGCTCTTCTTGTATTGCTAGACTCGCTGTCGTTTGTACTAAGTTGACTGATTCACGACCGTTTCTTGCATAAGATGCTAATGTTTGTAAAGCTTGTTCACTTATTTTTAAGTTCACTTTATCAGCTGCTTTTTTAGCAACTTCTGCGATTTCTTCTTCTGTTAATTCCCGGAAAAACACTTCCATACAACGGGAACGAATAGCTGGAGGCAATTCGTTAGGTGTTCTTGTAGTGGCACCCACTAACCGAAAATCTGCCGGTAAACCATTTTTAAAGATATCATGTATATGAGAAGGAATTTGCATATTTTCCTCATTATAATAAGCGCTTTCGAGGTATACTTTGCGATCTTCCAACACTTTTAACAACTTATTCATCTGAATAGAATGTAACTCTCCAATTTCATCTATAAACAAGACCCCACCATGGGCATTTGTGACTGCTCCTTGTTTTGGTTGTGGGATTCCTGCCTGCCCCATCGCTCCTGCCCCTTGATAAATGGGATCATGTACAGATCCAATAAGAGGATCTGCAATTCCTCTCTCATCAAAACGAGCGGTTGTCGCATCTAGTTCAATAAAGACGGAGGATGGTTTAAATGGTGATTTTTGATTTTTCTTTGCTTCTTCTAATACTAATCTGGCTGCAGCTGTTTTACCTACTCCAGGAGGCCCATAAATGATGACATGCTGGGGATTTGGTCCACAAAGTGCCGCTTTAAGTGATTTTATGCCATCTTCTTGACCTACAATATCATCAAAGGTCGCTGGCCTAACTTTCTCTGACAGAGGTTCTGACAGTTTAATTGACCTCATCTTCTTTAATTGATCCATTTCTTTACGAGACTCTCTATCAATAGAGACTTTTTGAGTACGTTGGTTTTTAAGTAAGTTCCAAAAATAAAGCCCAATAACAATCCCAAAAAATAGCTGTACAAACAATGCAATTCCCGTCCAACTCATCCTATTCCCTCCTGAACATTTTCTTGCTGTTAATGGATAGTATCTCCTGCGCAAAGTTGGAATAAACAAGAATTTTAAATTCAATAAGAGGAAGCTTATGGTTGTTTTAGCATTTATTATAGGCGAATTATTTAGTAAAAAAGGAAATCAATGAAAATAAGTTTCACTTTTTGTTAAGCTGTGATTGAGCTACACAAAAAAGTGGTTGTTTTCATCTTCTACTTTACCTAGAGTTATAAACCTCAATCGTACGATAATTAACAAGTTTTACTATTTTTGATGATTTCCTATTTTACGTTAAAAGAACACACAGCTTACCTTGACTGAAAGGTATTTTTGGGGTCCTCTTTTTCGAGTGAGTTGTTTTTGCTCTGCTAGCTTTGTGGTTTTCACGTTGGATGTACGAGGAAATCGGCTTTGTTCTGCTATCTTTGGTATTTTCTTTTTGGATGTACGAGCTAATTGACTTTGTTCTGCTATCTTTGACATTTCTACACGAGCTAATCGACTTACCCCTGCTATTTTTGCGATTTCCACTCTACAACTACGAGCAACTACCGTTTACTCCATAATGGGGCGAAATCACTTATCTTTTTTCTCTATCCCTTCAACCTTTTTGCTGGAGGTAATAGAAAAGGAACTAAACCGTAGTTTAGTTCCTTTCAAACTTATGCAGACGTTTTTCTTTCTTCTTTCACAATTGTACCGTCTTCAAGTAATAACTTTGGTGAACCATTCTCAAGGACTGTATCTTTTGTAATGATACATTTTTTAATGTCTTCACGAGAAGGTAAATCAAACATGACATCAAGCATAATTCCTTCAATAATTGAACGTAATCCACGGGCACCTGTTTTTCTTTCAATTGCTTTCTTAGCAATTTCAATTAGTGCTTCATCCTCGAATTCTAACTCAACATCATCTAATTCAAGCATTTTTTGGAATTGTTTTACTAAAGCATTTTTCGGCTTTGTTAAAATTTCAATTAATGCTTCTTCATCTAATGGTGTTAAGCTTGCAATAACCGGTAGACGACCAATAAATTCAGGAATTAAACCGAAACGCAATAAGTCCTCTGGTAAAACCTTAGATAGTAACTCATGTTGTTCAAGTTCTTTCTGCTTATTATCCGAACCGAAACCGATCACTTTTTGACCTAAACGGCGTTTAATGATTTGTTCGATACCGTCGAAGGCACCACCACAAATAAATAAAATGTTCGTCGTATCAATTTGAATAAATTCTTGATGCGGATGTTTTCTTCCACCTTGTGGAGGTACGCTGGCAACAGTGCCTTCAAGAATTTTCAATAATGCTTGTTGCACACCTTCACCAGATACATCTCTTGTAATCGACGGATTTTCTGACTTACGGGCCACTTTATCAATCTCATCGATATAAATAATTCCTTTTTCAGCTTTTTCCACGTCATAGTCAGCAGATTGGATAAGCTTTAGGAGAATGTTCTCAACATCTTCACCAACATAACCTGCTTCTGTTAACGAAGTCGCATCTGCAATTGCGAATGGTACATTTAGAATTCTTGCTAATGTTTGGGCTAGTAATGTTTTACCACTTCCTGTTGGCCCAATCATTGCAATATTACTTTTTGCCAGTTCTACATCATCTACTTTACTGTTCGAATTAATTCGTTTGTAATGATTGTAAACTGCCACAGCTAGGTTTTTCTTTGCTTGGTCTTGACCAATTACATATTCATCGAGAATGTCGCGAATCTCGGACGGCTTTGGCACATCCTTAAATTCAACTTCTTCCTCTGTTCCAAGTTCTTCTTCCACAATCTCGGTGCATAATTCAATACATTCGTCACAAATGTAAACACCAGGACCAGCTACTAGCTTACGAACTTGATCTTGTGTTTTCCCACAGAAGGAACACTTTAATTGACCTTTTTCATCATTAAATTTAAACAAATCCTTCACCCCTTGATCAAACTTCTAAGCGATATATCTTCTGCGAACTTTTGTTTATCATTAGCTAAATATTTGAGCCAATTCACTCGCCAGTTCTTATTAAAAACGCTTGATAAAAACTAACCTTTAAGTTATGTATTGCATTGTAACACACTTCAGCAAAAGACAGGAAATAATAACACTTACCTCTAAGTTATGTACGTAATACGTTATTCATGATTCGCAGAAGGAAATCACTCAATAAAACTTGTACTTCCATAAGCATGTCCATTTTTATGCCCATCCATAAGTGGAATTTTTTTCAGGCAGTTATGTATGTGATAAGGTATCCTGCTTTTGCCGTACTGCTATTATGTAATATCTTAAATTGTAGAAAACAAGGCACGATGTGATCGCGCCTTGTTATGTGTAAGTTCCGGGTTGCTACCGTTACTTTGTTATATTCATTTTAAACAGTTTTACTATTTTCTACAAGTAAATCGATTGCTTTTTTCGCTTTAATATCAGATTGTAAACCATCAAGGCTACCACCCAGCGCCATTTGAATATTTTCAGCTGTCATATTATACATTTCAGCCATTTTATTTACTTCTTCGTTTATTTCATCTTCAGAAACTTCGATGTTTTCTGCAGCAGCAATTGCTTCAAGAGTTAAGTTAATGCGCACGCGCTTCTCTGCGTCAACTTTCATTTGCTCACGTAATGCAGACTCATCTTGTCCAGAGAATTGATAATAAAGCTCAAGGTTCATACCTTGCATTTGTAAACGTTGTTCGAATTCTTGCATCATGCGATCTAATTCAGTATCAACCATTGCAGCTGGAATATCAATTGTTGTGTTTTCTGCTGCTTTTTCTACTACAGAATCACGCACATGGTGCTCTGCTTCATGGTTTTTACTATCAACTAGTTGTTTCTTCGTTTTTTCTTTTAGTGCATCTAATGTTTCAACTTCTTCATCTACATCTTTAGCGAATTCATCATCTAATGCAGGAAGTTCTTTTGTTTTGATTTCATGTACAGTCGTTTTGAATACTGCTTTTTTACCCGCAAGCTCAGCAGCATGGTATTCTTCTGGGAACGTAACATTTACTTCTTTAGATTCACCAGCAGAAACACCAATTAATTCTTCTTCAAAACCTGGAATGAATTGTCCAGAACCAAGTTCTAATGAGAAGTTGTCACCTTTTCCACCTTCGAATGCTTCTCCATCAACGAAACCTTCAAAGTCGATAACAACTGTATCACCTTGTTCTGCTGTACCTTCTTCTTTAACAACAAGCTCAGCTTGTTTTTCTTGTAGGCCTTTTAATTCGTTTTCTACATCTTCATCCGTTACTTCTGTATCGAATTTTTCTACTTCAAGGCCTTTATATTCGCCAAGTTCTACTTCAGGTTTTACAGTTACTTTCGCAGTGAAAATAAGCGCTTTACCTTTTTCGATTTGTTCTACATCGATTTCAGGACGATCAACTGGCTCAATGCCTGTTTCATCAATTGCATTTGCATACGCTTCTGGTAAAAGAAAATCTACTGCATCTTGGTATAAAGACTCAACACCAAAGCGTTTTTCAAATAGGCTGCGAGGCATTTTACCTTTTCTGAAGCCAGGAACATTTACTTGTTTAACTACTTTTTTAAATGCAGCGTCTAAACCTTCGTTTAACTTCTCTGCATCTACTTCAATTGTAAGAACCCCTTGGTTCCCTTCTAACTTTTCAAATTTAGCAGACATACTATTATTTCCCTCCAAAATCTATGATCATTTCATTCACAGCAAATAGAATGAATATGTCTAATCGATTATTCATTTATATAAGGTGAATCAGCTTTCTATCCACATAATACAACCATTATATTATAACATAACGTCTCTAGCTTTCAACAATGAGACTATATTTTAGGATAAGAAAATTCTTCTATTGCTTCAATATAAGTAATAGCTGCATGATAATCCTCTTCTTCGACACAATATTTCTCAAGCATCTCATCCACAGCAAGGTCCATCCCTAGGTAATCAATCGCAAGAGTATGATAAGCTGCAGACCATGTTTCAATAGAAAAAGGTTCTAATTCTATCGGATACATGAGAAATAAATGACGGTTCACAAGAGATGCAGCATGTTCAAGTAAAATGGGGTCATCTTGCTCCATTTTTTCTTCTAACACTTTGAGCATTTCAATCCTTTGTTGGAAATGCTCAAAGTCAGGCAAGTGTGCAGGAACAAAACTTTTTATATTACCCATTTTTTCAACAATAACTTCCTTATTATATAGATGCTGTTTTAACACATCGAGAAGTAATGTCTTAAAAAAGGGATGTCCCTCCTCAGATCGTAAATAGGAAAGGATTTCTTTTACATTGTGCACAATATTCTTTTCTGCCAATTCTTTAGCGAGCATCATCTGCTCTTGTTGATCTTTTATTTCAAAAAGCTGTAGGTGATTTTCCGAGCCGTCCTCTACCTCACTGGATTTTATGTCTGCTTCAGCCATTCTACGGCTGAATTCTAATAACCGACTAAAATGTTCAAATTTTTCATGAGGTACTTTGTTCTCTTCAAATAAGTATTCAATAGTGGTCACAATTTCATCGTAGCGATGTAATTGTACTAAAATCATCAAATACATATCTACCACTTGAAGGTAGTCACCTATCCCATTATGGAGCATGTATTCCGCTTGTTTTTGCGCATGTTGTAATTGACCTGATTCAAAAAAGGCAAGCACAAGACCCGTTTGAATATCTTCATCCTTATCATTTAGCTCTGAAGCTTCTGTTAAGAAATCTACTGCCTCTTGAAACTCCCTACGGTGTAAAGCCTCTAACCCTTTCTCTAATAAACGTCTATCTAAAAAGGGAAAGGGAATCACTTTATTTTTTTTGTCATCACGATTATGTTTTGTCATTTTGCCTACGTCCCTTTAATTCCTTATTTAGAGGTAAGTGTAGCATGAAAAGAGAAAAATGCAAAAGGATTGTGCGATTGAGAGGTTCAGCGGAAAAACTTCATAAAAAATGAGCCCTATATACAATGCATACGGGCTCACAAGTAATGATTTATTTACTATCTTAATGCTTGTTCATATGCAGTGATGTGATCATCTAATTGCAAGGTAATTTCAATTTCATCCCACCCATTCATTAGCATCGTTTTCCAATAAGCATCAATTTCAAATGATACTTGGAACCCTGCTTCATCACCAATCGTTTGCTTCTCTAGATTCACTTCTAATTGATAAGGCTGTTGTTTGCCTTTTTCAAGTAATTGCACAATTTGCTCCTTTGGTAACGCAATCGGTAACACACCATTTTTCAGGCAATTTTGATGAAAAATATCTGCGAAGGATGGTGCTAATATCACTTTGAACCCATAATCTAGGAGGGCCCATGGTGCATGCTCCCTAGATGACCCGCAACCGAAATTCTCATTTGCAATTAAAATCGATGCATGTTGATTTTCATCTTGATTCAATTCAAATGTTGGGTTTAAACTACCATCTGCCATATAACGCCAGTCATAGAACAAAAATTGACCAAAGCCCGTTTTTTCAATTCGTTTTAGAAATTGCTTAGGAATAATCTGATCTGTATCTACATTGGCACGGTCAAAAGCAATCGCTTTATCCTTTAAAGTTTTAAATCCAGTCATCTACTCCGCTCCCTATCTTACTGGTTGTCTTTCAACCATTTTTCTAACATCGACAAAATGACCATGAATAGCTGCTGCTGCAGCCATAATTGGACTGACTAAATGAGTTCTCGCTCCAGATCCTTGCCGACCCTCAAAATTCCGATTAGATGTGGAAGCACAATGTTCACCGCTAGGGACAATATCATTATTCATACTCAAACACATACTGCAACCCGAATCTCTCCATTCAAACCCAGCTTCTCTAAAAATTTCATCCAGACCTTCTTCTTCTGCAAGCGACTTGACCGTTTGTGAACCTGGCACAACTAGTGCACGCACATCAGGATGAACTTTATTGCCTTTGATTACAGAAGCAGCCTCACGTAGATCTTCTAGTCGTGAATTGGTACAAGAACCGATAAATACATGTTGAATCTGAATATCTTCTATTTTCTGTCCTTCCTTTAGTCCCATGTATTTAAGCGCACTCTCAAGTGATTTCTTTTCCACGGCTGTTTCATAATCACTTGATGTAGGAATTGAATCAGTAACTTTAGATGTCATCGCTGGGTTTGTCCCCCAGCTAACCATTGGGGCAATATTAGCTGCATCAATAGTAATCACACGATCATAAGTTGCATCTTCATCCGACACTAATGATCTCCATTTTGTCACTAGCTCTTCAAAGGCATCCCCTGTTGGGACATACTTACGTCCTCTTAAGTAAGAAAATGTTGTTTCATCAGGGTTCACTAATCCCGCCCTCGCGCCACCTTCTATCGACATATTACAAATCGTCATCCGCTCTTCCATTGACATATGAGCAATAACTTCTCCCGTATATTCAATGACATGTCCTGTTCCAAAATCAAACCCATACTGAGAAAGGACATAAAGGATAACATCTTTTGCTGATACACCTTGTTGCCTTTTTCCATTGATTTCGATTTTTAACGTTTTCGGTTTTTGGCGCCAGATGGTTTGTGTGGCTAACACATGCTCCACCTCACTTGTACCGATACCGAATGCAATCGAGCCGAATGCACCGTGTGTGGATGTATGACTATCGCCACATACAATTGTCATCCCTGGTTGCGTTAGGCCTAATTCCGGACCAATGACATGAACAATTCCTTGGTCTGGATGATCAATTCCTGCTAGTGGTACTTGGAACTCTTCACAGTTTTTTTCTAGTGTTGTCATCTGGTTTAATGCAATCTTATCATTGATGACTTTACGATTATCTGTTGGGATATTATGATCCATCGTAGCGAAGGTTTTATCTGGTCTTCTAACCGTTCTTCCTTTCATTCTTAGGCCAGAAAACGCTTGAGGCGATGTCACTTCATGCACTAAATGCAGATCTATATACAATAAGTCCGGTTTTCCCTCTTCTTGATGAACAATATGTTGTTTCCATATTTTCTCTATAATTGATTGCCCCATTAATATTCACACCTTTCTAAAAGAAACACGGACCCACAATAGGGCCGTGTCCCTTCTTCATTATTTAAGCGTACGCACCCATAATATGCATAATGGCTTCATTATCAAGTAGCATCGCTTTTACTTCCGCAATCATTTCTGTTGTCGATGTCACTTGTTGGCCGAACTCCGCAATATCACTCGTTCTAAAGCCTGCATCTAACACTTGCTTTACAGCACGTTCTACTTCATTCGCTTCTGTTTCTAACCCGAACGATTCACGAAGCATCATTGCAGCAGATAAAATCATTGCTAACGGATTGGCCACGTTTTTCCCAGCGATATCAGGTGCCGAACCATGAATCGGTTCAAATAAATATGGACCATTCTCAGATAAACTAGCAGATGGTAGCATACCTAATGAACCGGTTAAAACGGAAGCCTCATCACTTAAAATATCACCAAACATATTCTCGGTTACGACAACATCAAACTGTTTAGGATTTGTCACCATCTGCATCGCCGCATTGTCAACTAACATATGCTCAAGATACACATGGGGATAATCTTTTGCCACTTCCTCTGCTGTTTCCCTCCACATCCTACTTGATTCAAGCACGTTTGCTTTATCAATAGATGTGACTTTTTTTCTTCTCTTATCTGCTAAAATAAACGCTTTTTCGATTACTCGCTTCATTTCTGCTTTTTTATAAAATAATGTATCGACTACCGCAGACTCCCCGTTAGCATCCATGCGTTCACTCGGTTGACCAAAATATAATCCGCCAGTTAATTCGCGTACCATCAATAAGTCTACACCTTGGATCACTTCATCTTTTAGAGGAGAAGATTTCGCCAAACTTTCAAAATAAGTTGTTGGACGAAGATTGGCATATAGATTAAGCTCTTTACGGATTTGTAATAACCCTCTCTCCGGACGGATATCAGGATTTACTTGATCCCATTTAGGACCACCCACTGCTCCTAAAAGAATCGCATCGCTTTCTTTGCAAAGTTGAATGGTTTCTTCCGGAAGTGGTTTGCCTTTTTCATCAATCGCATGGCCGCCAATCATACCATAAGCAAATTCAAATTGGTGATTATAGCGCTCTCCGACTGCTTGGAGAATTTCAACTGCTCCCTTTGCAACTTCTTTCCCGATCCCGTCTCCTGGTAGTACAGCGATACGTTTTTTCATCTTTTATCCCTCCGATTAAAGTGTAAGTTAACTATTCTGCATAGCTGGTTCCGTTTTTTCCTTCATATATATGACTCGGTTAACTGCATTTAAATAGGCTTTTGCTGATGCTTCTAGCACATCTTGAGCGAGCCCTCTACCACTCGTTTCTACCCCTTGGTAAGCTAACTTAACGAACACTTGCGCAAGTGCATCTCTACCGGCACCAACTGATTGAATGCGATAATCGAGTAAACTAATCTCACCATTCACACTTGCTTCTAATGTGTTATATAGTGCCTCAATACTACCTGCACCCGTACCTGCTTCTTGTATCACTTGATTATCGCTACCGGATAATGTAACCGTTGCTGTCGGCACTTGATTCGTACCGTACTGAATTTGGATTTGAATTAATTCATAGAATCGTTGTTCCTTCGACAATTTTTCTTCTAGCACAAGGGCGACTAAGTCTTCATCTGTCATCTCTTTTTTGCGATCGGCTAAATCTTTGAATACGGTAAATAGTGGTTTGATATCTTCATCTGCCACATCTAAACCTAATTCGTCTAAACGATTTTTAAATGCATGTCGTCCTGAATGTTTACCAAGAACAAGAGAGTTAGATTGCACACCGACTAATTGCGGTGAAATAATTTCATAAGTGGTTACTTCTTTTAATACGCCATCTTGATGTATACCAGATTCATGAGCATAAGCGATTTCTCCAATAAATGCTTTATTTGATGGGACCGGCATTCCGGAAAGTTTGCTTACAAGGCTACTTGTTCGGCTAATCTCCCCTAGGTTTAACGTTGTTTGGGCATTATAGAAATCTTTTCTGATGTGAAGGGCGACAGCTATTTCCTCAAGCGCTGCATTGCCCGCTCGCTCACCAATTCCGTTAATCGTTCCCTCTATTTGTGTCGCACCATTTTCGATCGCAGCTAAAGAATTCGCTGTCGCCATCCCTAGATCATCATGGCAATGAGCAGATAATGCTACTTTATCGATAGATGGGACATTATTTTTTAAATATTTAAAAATCTCTCCGTATTCCTTCGGTGTTGCATATCCGACTGTGTCCGGGATGTTGATCACCCTCGCTCCTGCTTGGATGACTTTCTCCACGATTTCTGCCAAGAAGGGCAATTCCGTCCTTGAAGCATCCTCTGCTGACCATTGCACAATGGAGAAGCGTTCCGCCGCATACTTAACGGTGTTAACTGCCGTTTCCACTACTTGCTCTTTTGTCATTTTAAGTTTGTAATCACGATGGATAGGGCTAGTTGCTAAGAAGGTATGGAGCCTTGGTTCGGCTCCTCCCTTCAATGAGTCCCATGCTGCATCTATATCCGATAAAACCGCTCTCGCTAAACCTGTTACAGAAGCGTTCTTTACTGTTTCTGCAATAGATTTTACCGATCCAAAGTCTCCTTTAGACGCGGCTGGAAAACCTGCTTCGATGATGTTTACATTCAGTCTTTCTAGCTGTCTAGCAATCTCTAATTTCTCAGAGAAGTTCAAGTTGACTCCTGCTGATTGTTCTCCATCTCTAAGCGTTGTATCGAATATATTAATTTGTTGCACTGCTCACCACTTCTTTCTTTTTATTGTTTTGGACGAATGGCATCATTTTGCGAAGCTCTCTACCAACTCTTTCAATTTCATGTTCACTTTCTTTTGCATTAATAGCTGTAAACACCGGACGATTCACCTGGTTTTCCATAATCCAGCCTTTAGCAAATTTGCCTTCTTGAATATCTTTTAATACTTCTTTCATTTCTGCTTTTACCCGTTCATCTACAACCCGTGGGCCACTGACGAAATCTCCCCATTGTGCTGTATCAGAAATAGAATATCTCATTCCTTCTAATCCACCTTCATACATAAGGTCAACAATTAATTTGAGTTCATGGAGACATTCAAAGTAAGCGAGTTCCGGCTGATAACCTGCTTCCGTTAACGTTTCAAATCCTGCTTTAACAAGAGAAGTCAGTCCGCCACATAATACTGCCTGTTCTCCAAATAAATCTGTTTCTGTCTCTTCTTTAAATGTCGTTTCTAAGCCCCCGGCTCTTAGTGCCCCAATTGCTCTTGCATAAGCTAGTGCTAATTCTCTTGCTTCACCTGATACATCTTGGTGAACGGCGAATAACGCTGGTACACCTGCTCCCTCTTCATATGTTCTTCTTACTAAATGACCTGGTCCTTTTGGTGCGACTAATAAAACATCACTTTCTTTCGGTGGAACGATTTGATTAAAATGGATATTAAATCCGTGAGCAAACATTAATGCTTGATTGGTTAAATTTGGTTCGATTTCTTCTTTATATACTTTCGTTTGCAATTCATCTGGTAATAAAATCATTACGATATCTGCTTTAGCAGTCGCTTCTCCTACTGAGTAAACTTGAAAGCCATCTTCAACTGCTGTCTGCCATGATTTTCCCTGCCTTAAGCCGATTACTACCTCTACACCGCTATCTCTCATATTTTGCGCATGCGCATGACCTTGTGATCCGTATCCAATTACTGCTACTGTTTTCCCGTTTAAGTAGTTCTCATTTGCATCTCCGTTATAGTACATTTTAGCCATTATTCATTCTCCTCTATTCATCATTTATTTTTTTATACAATTGAAAAATTATGTTTTTGTTGCGACTGTCTTTGTGTCCCTCTTGGGAAAGCTGTTGTACCCGTTCTAGCAATCTCTTTAATACCGTAAGGCTTAATTAACTCTAGGAAAGCTTCGATTTTTTCAGATTCTCCTGTAATTTGGATGACTAGACTATCTTTGCTAACGTCAATGACAGAAGCTCTGAAAGGTTCAATTAAGGAATAAATCTCATTTCTTGAGTGCGGATTAGACTGTACCTTTATCAAAGCTAGTTCTCTAGCAACAACTGCTTGATTTGTAATATCCGTCACTTTCAGTATGTCGATCTGTTTATTGAGCTGTTTCGTAATTTGCTCACTTTGTTGGTCAGACTCAACATAAATTACACATGTGATTCTTGACATCCCCTCCTGTTCAGATAAACCCACTGAAATACTTTCGATATTATAATTTCGTTTAGAAAATAAATTAGTAATTCGATTAAGTACACCAGGTTTATTTAAAACAAGCAGCGATATGATTCTCTTCATTCTTTCACACCTACCATCTCATGAATCCCTTTACCCGGAGCGATCATTGGAAAGACATTTTCGTCAGCATCGACACGGAAATCTAGCAATACAGGCTCTCTTGTGTGTAATACTTCAGCTAACACTCTCTCCGCTTCTTCTTCTGTTGTTATGGTATAGCCTTTAATATCGTAAGCTTCAGCTAGCTTCACAAAATCAGGTTGAACTGGAATCTTGCTATGAGAAAAACGTGATTCATAGAAAAACTCCTGCCATTGTCTAACCATCCCTAATGATTGATTATTGAATATTGCGATTTTTATCGGTAAGTTCATTTCTTGTATAACTGCTAATTCCTGTGTTGACATTTGAAAGCCTGCATCACCGACAATGGCAAGCACACAACTATCTGGATCAGCAATTTGAGCGCCAATACTAGAAGGTAAACCAAATCCCATCGTTCCAAGCCCACCAGATGTAACCCACCTATCAGCATGTTTAAAGCGATAGTATTGCGCAGCCCACATTTGGTGTTGACCGACATCTGTCGTTACAATCGCTTCGCCCTTCGTGTTCTCATACAAGAGCTCCATTACTCTTTGCGGCTTTAACTTTGGTGAAGCTTTATCATAATGGAAAGGATGTGCAACACTCCACTGTTTTAATGTCTCCATCCATTCGCTATGAGCTGGTTCATTACATTCTTCTTGAAGAAGTGCGAGAAGCGCAGCCTTTGCGTCTGCTACAACAGGAATAACTGTCGGTACATTCTTACCAATTTCCGCTGGGTCAATATCGATATGAGCAACCTTAGCATTCGGAGCAAAGTGTTCCAAATTACCTGTTAAGCGGTCATCGAACCTTGCACCGATATTAATCAATAAGTCACATTGTGAGAGTGCCATATTTGCTGTATAACAGCCGTGCATGCCAGCCATGCCAATGAATAATGGATGATCACTTGGAAAACCACCAAGACCAAGTAATGTATGGACAACTGGTATTTTTGTTTTTTCTACATACTGTAAGAGTTCGTTTGCCCCCTTCGAATGAAGAATGCCTGCACCCGCTAAAATGACTGGTTTCTGTGCTGCTCCTATCGCATCTGATAGCTTACGAATCTGAAGGCGATTAGGCTTTAGTGTCGGTTGATAACCCGGTAACTCCATTTCTGCTTCTTCGGGCCTTTCGGTAATCGTCGAAGCTATATCTTTAGGAATATCAATGAGCACTGGACCGGGTCTGCCTGTCTTTGCAATATAGAACGCTTCTTTAATGACTCTTGGAATATCCTCCAATTGGCGAATTTGAAAATTATATTTTGTAATCGGTGTTGTAATTCCTAATATATCTGCTTCTTGGAAAGCATCTGAACCAATCACACTTGTTGCTACTTGGCCTGTGAAAGCTACAATTGGTAATGAGTCCATCATGGCATCAGCCAAACCTGTTACGATATTCGTTGCTCCAGGCCCGGATGTTGCAATGACGACACCAGGCTTACCTGAAATTCTTGCGTAACCTTCTGCAGCATGTATGCCGCCTTGTTCATGTCTAGGTAAAACATGAAGGAATTTCGCATCATAAATCTTATCGTAAATCGGCAAAACCGCTCCGCCAGGGTAGCCAAAGACGACTTCTACATTTTCCCTTTCTAACGCATCCATTAATAAGTCTGCGCCTGTAATCGTCTCAAGCTTTGTTTTCACTTCTTCTGTTAAGGCAGCTTCCCGCACCATCGCTCTTTAACCTCCTTAATAAAATAAAATTAAATATAAAAAAGCCTCTCCATCCCTCATTGACCAATCATTGGTCAAGGGATGAAAAGGCTTTGATCACCATTCCACGGTACCACCCTTGTTCGCGTTTTAAATCTCCACGCGCACTCAGTAACAGCATAATAACTGCTAAGCTTAGATAACGGGTTCCTTCGACCCGGAAGACTCTACTTATCATTGTTCAAGTCTTCACTCCGAGGTGAGTTCATTTTAAGACTGGTTTACCGGTTTCCAGCTTGCCCGGCTCTCTGCAAAACCTACATCAAAAAACTACTTATCCTCATCAACGCTTTTAGTTTCTCACTTTAAACCACTAAAATTTCGTTTGTAAAAATAAAAGGAAAATAACGCTGCTTCCAATTTCATTTTCGATTTATTTTATTGTGCTTTGCTTTGTTGAGGACTATCTTACGCCCATTTTCAAAAGTCGTCAACACCTTTTTGGAAAATTATTTGATAATTTAGATTAGTCTGTTTTCATGTATCCGCTTACATCATTGATCTATTAACCTTTTAATTGGACAAAATTTTTTATTGATTTATTCATTCTGTGGCATGCGAGAATAGCAAGTGAAGTACTTTTAGGATGGGGGTATTTGAACAGCTCATGAGCAAAAGAACGCGACTAATTGAAGGCTATTACAAGATAAATCATGTGCGTTCATTTACGATAAATACTATACAAAGAAACTACAACCTTCAGAGACCATTTCATGTTAATCCATTTTTTTAATATTTAATCACATACAAACGTGATAACTTCTACCATATGCTGACTCATCGTTACATCATTCGATAAAAATCACCAGTATTTGGGGATGTTTTTATTCAGTGCATCTTATCACTATTATTTCAATATAGTATTTTTATAGTTGTTTCTTTGGGTTTTTAATTGAGGATGGAAAACAACAAAGGAAGATTACTTATGGAGAAGTCTAATATGAAATCGATCTCTAGCTGAAATAAAAAAAGCGCTAATCCAAGTTTTCACAGGAATCAACGCTAGTGTTGGTAGATAAATATGTAGCTAATGGCGTCCCAGGAGAGATTCGAACTCCCGACCGACAGCTTAGAAGGCTGTTGCTCTATCCTGCTGAGCTACTGGGACTTAATATCAAGACAATATTTATTATACGCAGGATAAACTGAAGTGTCAATTAATTTTTAAATAAATTTATAATTGGCAGAGAACTGCTGTAATAATAGCAGTTCTCTGGCTACGCAAACGAAAAGGATTGCTGCCATTCCTCGAGCTCGACACCGTCTCTTGTCCAAATGGAAACGACCACTTTTTCCACTGTCCAATCTACCATCATATATGTTTTTTCTTTCGGCTGCCTTGGAAGCGAGATACTATTTGGATTAAGATAAAGGATTTGATCTACCATTTCAGCCCCCAGTTGATGCGAATGACCAAAGCACACAATACGTGCAGCTACTTCTTTTGCTCTTAAGCTTAAACCTAATAAAGACGATTTTACGCCATATAGATGACCATGTGTAATCCATACTTTGCCGTTATCCGTATCTATTAATTCTTCGTTTTTAAAGCGAGCATCGGCATCGCAATTCCCTCTCACAGCGACATATCCAGTGATTTCAGCTTGGTCACTACTTAATTCAGAGTCACCACAATGAATCATATAGTCGACATTTTGACTGTGACGTACTTTTAGTTCTTGCAGGATGTCACCATCACCGTGGCTGTCACTAACGATGAGTAACTTCATGTTATCCTCCTCCTTAAAGAATAGTTGGAAGATCTTTTTCTAATTGCTTTAATGCTTGTCCTCTATGGCTAATGGCTGCTTTTTCTTCTGATGTTAACTCTGCCATCGCCTTATTCTTTGCATTCGCCCAAAAGATGGGATCATAACCAAAGCCATTTGTTCCTTTTCGTGCATAAAGAATTTTACCTTCACATGTCCCCGAAACGGTGTATGTTTTCTTTCCAGGGATAGCTACCGCAAGTGCACAATAAAACCGAGCATCCCGCTTCTCTTCCGGTACATGTTTCATTTCTTCAAGTACTTTATCTATATTCGCTTCATCATTTTTATCTTCCCCTGCATAACGAGCGGAAAATATTCCTGGGCGTCCTTCAAGTGCATCAATTGATAATCCGGAATCATCAGCAATCACCGGTCGATTCATTAAGCGCGAAATCTCTTCTGCTTTTAAAACGGCATTTTCTTCAAAAGTCGTACCCGTTTCTTCCACATCTGGCATATCAGGATAATCATGTAATGTTTTCACTTCATAACCGAGTGATGCAAACATTTTTTTAAATTCTTCTGCTTTGCCTTTATTCTTTGTCGCAATAATAATCTCAGACATATAGCGTTTCCTTCCTTTTATGTTCGTCATAAAAAATAAAGAGAAGAGGAGGCCCCTTTCCTCACTCTTCTCATTTTACTATAAAAGGATGGTGATACCAATTAATAGCTACCTGTATTCACACTTTCAGGTCTTGAAACAGGCTCTAGCTTTTCGCCATCTTCATCAAGTAAATCAGCCTCGCCATTCACTGTAACAGCAACAGATTCCACTTCTGCTTGTTCTGTAAGTGATAACGCTAAAACTTTTAATACATTCTCGTTAATGACATTTTCTTCCCCACTAGAGAAAATCGATTCATCGAAATCGAGCGTAATCGTTCCATCCTCTACTTTAGGTTCACCTAATAAAGCAACTTCACTTGGTAAGACGGCAGAAAGTTTAGATCCTAAAGAAGGGTTCCCTAACTCATCAATGATTGCCGTCACGTTATTGTCGACATTATTAGACACTCTTTTTGTTACTGGAACAAAGTATTTAGCATCTTCTTCGCCACCCATGTAATAAACGGTAACTGGTTTTGTATTTGTAATATCTGTGACAACAGAGTTATCATAATTGATACCGATAGAACGACTTACTTCTTCGCCAATCGGTGTACCATTGACTGGCATTTCTTTAATCGCATTCCCATTTATACTCAATTTCACTTGTTCTATTTCATCGAATTGGGTCAATGTCCATGTGACTGATTGCAGGATTCTTGCTTCATCTTCTGGATTATACTCAGCAAATTCCTTAGAAAAATCAACTTGAGCCACTTTATCTTTCACATCAACCGTCATTTTTGTATCTGCTGGTAAGACTGCACGGAAATTATTTGGTAAGAGTTCAGTTACTTTTCCATCTACCACTAAATATTCTAACGCTTGTTTAGCAACAGAATTCGTACTTGGTAAATCTAATGTTTGTGATACAACATAACCATTATTGTCAATTAAGTATAATTCTGTTGGAATCGTTGTTGTTTCTGCCGCTTCATCAGCAGCTCCACTTTCCTCACCAGTCGTCTCTTCTGTCTCTACATTGGCATCTTCGTTATTAATGGACATTTCACTCGGTGGGTCAATTTTCTCTTTCTCCTCTCCACCAAATAATCCACAACCTGATAACAAAGCAGATGAAACTAATACAGCGGACACTGCGATGGTCGCTTTTTTATTTAAAGACATAACCTTTCCCTCCTAAGACAGTTTGTACTACATGTATACGAGCCTATTTACAAAATAGACCGCCTTTAGGAAAGAAAGTCTTCTATTCTTTTAGACAAATTTGGACAAAGCTTATTCAAACAAAACGATGTTTCGTTAGAACAGCCTTAATTTGAAAGTAATCAATTGTATCATCATTGATTTCATCTTTAATCGGTCTTAACTTTTCTACACCGACTTTATCTGCAGCTACAAGTACTTCCTCTTCTACCTGCTCATTGAAAACTTGATCCCAGTCAATCGGATGGCCCTCTGCTACCGCTCTAAAAATATGATTTTGAATCGTTATCGGTGAAAAAGAACGCTCTCTAGCAATCTCCGAAATCGTTTTACCTAATAGAAAGGCTTCATATGAATGGATATGACTTCCTGTCCCTTCAGCCGCTTTTTTATTTACTGGTGGTGTCTTCACATAGTGTTGCTCTTTGACCTCGATGTTATTTTTTTCAGTAAAAACTTTTATCTCTTCTAGAAATGCTTCCCCATATTTACTATACTTCATTTCACCAACACCTTTAATCGATAACATCGCTTCTTTAGTAGTAGGGAAATAAGTGCACATTTCTTTTAACGCTGTATCAGCAAAAACGACATAGGGCGGTACACCTTGTTCTTGCGCTAAGTTTTTTCTTAACTCTCTTAAGATAGCAAATAACTCGCTATTTTCTTCACCAGCTGGACGTTCTTCTAGCTCTTTATCTTCAGAGATTTTCATAGATACTTGGGCTTCTCTTTTTAAAACCGGGATAGCTTCATCAGCTAAAGTAACGGTCGGATATTGTCCATCTGTCATAGAAAGATAGCCTTCAGCAAGTAAATAATTAATCATATCAACAATTTGCTTTTCCGTTTTTTCTTTCATAAGCCCATATGTCGTAAGTGTATGAAAAGACAATTGCTTAATCCGCTTATTCGCGGACCCTTTTAACACTTGAGCTGTTAGCTTAACGCCAAAACGCTCTCCCATTCGTTTAATACACGAGAAAATCATCATCGCTTCATTCGTAATGTCAACAGATTGTCTTTCATCTAAACAGTTCGAACATTTATTACATGACGATACATCTTGATTGGCAAAATAAGCGACAATATAGGATTGCAAGCAACTTTCCGTATGACAATAATTCGTCATCTGTCTTAGTTTTTCATATTCTTGCTCGCGAAAGCTTGTTGACAGCTCGCTCTTTTCTATTAAAAATTTTTGTAGGAGAATATCTTGAGGTGAGTAAAGTAAAATACATTCACTTTCTTCCCCATCTCGCCCTGCTCTTCCGGCTTCTTGATAATAAGCTTCGATGTTTCGTGGCATATTATAGTGCACCACATAACGCACATCCGGTTTATCTATCCCCATCCCAAACGCATTGGTAGCAATCATCAACGTCACTTGATCATGGACAAATTTTTCTTGAGAGTGTTTACGATTATCCTCAGAAAGACCAGCATGGTATCTTTCAACTTTATAACCTTTCTTTAGAAAATGTTCATATAATTGATCGGATTGTTTTCTGCTAGAAGTATAGATAATACCTGATTCTTCTTTTCTACTGGAAACATAGGCTTCTAAATACTTGCGCTTATCTCTTCCTTTTAACACTTGAAAAGAAAGGTTCGTTCGGGCAAAGCCTGTAACAAAAATATGTTCTTTTTCTATATGCAATAAGCGACTTATATCTTCTTCTACATTTTTCGTCGCTGTCGCTGTTAATGCAGCAATTACAGGCGTTTCAGTAAGAGAGAAAATCCTGTCCACTACCGATCGATAACTCGGTCTAAAATCATGCCCCCATTGAGAAATACAATGCGCCTCATCAAAGAC
This sequence comes from Cytobacillus sp. OWB-43, assembly GCF_034651445.1. NCBI lineage: Bacteria > Bacillati > Bacillota > Bacilli > Caryophanales > Bacillaceae > Cytobacillus > Cytobacillus sp. OWB-43. Next base: position 1,921,538 of record NZ_JAYEFF010000001.1, read on the forward strand.
AATCATTGATAAATGAATCTTCTCCATAATCGTTAGAAACTCCATTGACTCCAGACGTTCCGGAGCTATGTAGACAAGCTTATATTCCCCTGCCAACAGTCGCTCTTCTGTTTCCGAATATTCCTTGTAAGAAAGACTACTATTCATATAGGCTGCAGGAATTCCTGCTTCAAGAAGGGCATCTACTTGGTCTTTCATTAGTGAAATTAAAGGGGAGATAACGATCGTCACACCGTCATTCATAAGTGCGGGAATTTGGAAGGAGAGTGATTTACCACCGCCAGTTGGTAGAATGCCAAGTACGTTGTGGCCATGATTTAAATTGTAAATAATATCTTTTTGACCTGGTCGAAAACTTGTATAACCGAAATACTTCTGCAAATGCTCCTCTGCTGTTTGCATATCCATCCTCACCTCATTCTTATTGATATATATTTAAAAGCATAACGCATATCGTTTCTTTCTCGCAATCTATTCATTTAAAAAACACCAAATACAACCAATGATTGTTCATTGATTATATTTGGTGCCTCCATATTATCCGAGTTGTATGCGCTCCACATCGTTTATCTCTCTATGCAACCATTTTGTTGCAATGTCTTTGAACATCGCTTCAGAACCTGTTGTGAAAAAACGGTGCTGAGGATCTTCTTCACTCGTGTTTAAAAAGCCGCGATCATAAAGAATCGTGCTTGCTTCTCGAGCGGTTTCATCTCCGGAACTAATCACGTTAACACCTTCACCCATCACTTGCTTAACAAGATTCTCCAACAGCGGATAATGTGTACAGCCTAATATCAATGTGTCTAAACCTTTATTTGTTAATGGCCCTAACGTTTCTAGAACGATTTTTTTCGCAAATACACTCTCGTACTCCCCACTTTCTACTAGTGGGACAAATTTAGGACAAGCTAGGCTATGAACTACCGTACGATTATTGATCCCTTTTAATGCGAGTTCATAAGCACGACTCTTCACCGTTCCCGCTGTACCAATGATGCCAATGATATGATTTTCTGTTACTTTTAGCGCCGTTCTTGCTCCAGGAAAAATAACGCCAATGACCGGAATTGGTAACTCATTCTTAATATCATCTAATGCAACAGCAGTCGCAGTATTACAGGCAATAATGAGCATCTTCACTTCTTTTTCTAATAAAAACTTCGTCATTTGCCATGTGAATTCTTTTACTTCTTCTCCAGACCTCGGACCATATGGACATCGAGCTGTATCTCCTAAGTAAATAATATTTTCATTAGGTAACTGACGCATCACTTCCTTTGCAACAGTTAACCCGCCAACCCCTGAATCAATAATACCTATCGGTTGTTTCACTTTCTTCTCGCCTCAATCTCTTTTCATATCTTGATGCAATTTTCTTAGATTCTCCCTTAAATGAACGACCTCTTCACCGGAAAAATCCTTTAATACTTCTTGCAAATAATCTTGCCTTTTGTCGATCACTTCTTCTATAATTCTTTCGCCTTCCTCCAATAAGTGGATTCTTACAACGCGACGATCATTAGGATCTTTCACTCTTTTTACCAATTCACTCTTTTCCATACGATCGACTAAATCTGTCGTTGTACTAAAGGCTAAGTACATTTTATTCGATAATTCTCCAATTGTCATGTCCCCGTCCTCTAATAACCACTGTAAGGCAATAAATTGCGGGGGAGTAATGGTATAATTGCTTAAAATTTCACGGCCATGTTGCTTAATAATTCCAGAAATATATCGTAAATCCTTTTCTATATCTGCTACAACTTCATTAACATGTTCATTTCTATGTTCTCTTACGTTCATTCACTACACTCCTATATATATCATCGAAATATTCGGTTATTCCGTTACTTTTAATCCTAATTTTATTGTCACCTTTTTCGAAGGAAAATTCAAGCGAGAACTGTAAGCAAACTAAAAAAATATGTCAAGAAAAGAAAAACGAGCATTGCGCCCGCCTAAAATAATAAAATTCTATTACATTGATAACCGGCAATCCAGACGGACTGCCGGTCTAAAATTATAACTCTAGCTCTCCCATACGAAGGAGCTCTACAACAGCTTGTGAACGCCCCTTTACACCAAGCTTTTGCATGGCATTAGATATGTGGTTCCGAACTGTCTTTTCGCTTATAAATAATTCACCAGCGATTTCCCTAGTTGTTTTATCTTGTACTAGCAGCTCGAATACTTCCCTTTCTCGTTTTGTGAGTAACGGCTTGTGAGTATAATCATTCTCCTTCAAGTATTGTAACCCTCCTTGCCTTTCGCCAGCCATGAATCGCGGGGTGGGTGTGTATTAGTCATCATATCATATGTATGTTAAACAATGAGAGTGACTGAAATTCTTGAAGTAGAGAATGTTTATTTTCTAAATGTACGCCTGTCCCTATCTAAGATTGAGGTACATTTATTTTCTCATGAAAAGCAAGCTTCATATCATCAGTCCACTGCGCACCTTTACCAGTTAATTTAGATACCTGAACAATCGTTCCTCTTCCTGTAAAGCAAATGTCACCATTCTCTCTTTTACCCATGTAATGAATATCTACCGATGATTGTCCGATTCTGCCTGCTTTTACATAAATTAAGAGGTTCTCATCGAAGTAAACTTGCTTCATATAGTCACATTGAAGATCTGCAACGACAATAAATGTTTCGTTTTCTTCCTTCACCCAATCGTCCATAAGATTTAAACTTTTAAAATACTCAATGCGAGCCTCTTCAAAGTAAACAAATGGAACCGTATTATTTAAATGACCAAACATATCTGTTTCAGAAAAACGCACCTTAACAGGGTGAGCAAATATAAATTCTTCTTCCCATGTCACAAAATTTTCTATATAATCAGTTTTTTTCACTTTTAGATCCTCCTCGAAAATGAATGAGCATTCAGTCGTTCTTTTTCTTATTATAGCTTTTTTCACACAAATACTAAAGGAGAAATTCATACATAATCTTATGTTACTTTTTCTGATTTTGTAACTATAATTGCTTAATTGAGTCATTCATGTGAAAAAATGTTTAAGGCAGACCGTGTAAAACGTGTTTTTGGGTCATTTGAAAGGATTTCCTTTTCAAATGTAAAAAGCAGATAAAATGACTCAACAAATAATTTACCAACACTTTCTTATAAAAAACGAGAAATCTCAAAGATATGGAGTTAACACTACAATAAAAAACCCCAGCACAAACTTTTTTACGAAGTGTGTGCTAGGGCTTACTTTATCCTAAAATCCAAACCATTTTTTAATCATTTCCCAAATCCATCTTGTGAATTCTCTTACCTTATCCTTCAAGTGATCAATGATTTCTTGTTTACACTCAGACCAGCTAGTATCAGGGCCAGGAATACAAGCGCTCGGCTCTTCAGGGTTTTCAGGTTCACTTGGCTCTTCCGGATCTGTTGATTTGACTTCTGCAATAATTCTTCCTTCAACTTCCGGAGCTACCGGATTATTGTTTTCCAAATAGGTGGAAAACACATCATAATCCACTTCAAATAGTTCAGTAATTCTGCCCTCATCCTTGGCTTTTTTGAACATATCATATCCATCTCCACCATCGGCCGTGAAAGCGTTGGTCGCAACCGTATAGGTTTCGTCTTCATTGATTGCTATATATTCACCGTCTACTTTCACGTCAACGCCATGGACACGTTCACCCACTGGCTGTGCTTGGTCAAATTTAAAGCGAAGACCTGCCACTTGCATAAACTGGCCAGCACCTTCTTCAATATTTGCTACACTATGTTCTAAAGCTTGTTTTATTTCTTCTCCTGTTAAATCAAGGGTGACTAACATATTACCGAAAGGCAACACAGTAAGAACATCGCCAAGCGTAATTTCACCTTGAGCAATGGATGCACGAATACCGCCACCATTCTGCATCGCAATTTGTGTTGGCACAGATTCATTAGCTTTAGAGAGCATACCATCTGCAATCAAGTTTCCTAAATTGGTCTCTTTCGTACGAACATCAGTACGTTCACCATTCAAGGCAACTTCACTGTACCCGACTACTTCTTGTTTTAATTCCTCCAGCGGTTCACTTAACTCATCAAGTTTATTACGCGCCCATTCATCTTCTTCATAAACATATTCACCGTTCTCATCTTGACTAACGAGATCAAGTAATTCACCATTCCACTCTGACAGTACGCCTTCATCATCGAAAACAATGTCTAAAGAGCCTAAATATTTATGATATTCATTGGCTTGAACGATTAAAGTTGGTTCTCCATCTTCATTTTTTACAACTGGCTCTTCTAATGTCGTATGAGAATGTCCTCCAACAATCACATCGATACCTTGAACAGCTTCAGCTAATTCCTGATCTGGCGTATAACCTAAATGTGAAAGTGCAATAATTTTATTAATTCCTTCTTCTTCAAGCGCTGCTACTGTATTGCTAGCCATTTCAACTGCATCTTCAAAAACAATGGCTTCATCTGGGTTCGCCAAAAATGAAGTGTCCTCTGTTGTTAAGCCAAATAATGCTACTTTTTCGCCATCTACTTCTTTAATAATGGCAGGATAGATCTTACCGTTTTCTCCAGGATATCCAAACTCATTTACTTTTAATTGGCTTAAAATCTCATCATTCTCAACATTCACATTTGCACTAACAAATGGAAAATCCGCATTGGATACAAAGTCAGCCAACACTTGCGAATCTTTGTCAAACTCATGATTTCCAAATGTCATAGCATCATAACCTAAACGATTCATAAATTGTAAGTCCGCTTGTCCTAGGTACATATTGAAAAATAATGTACCTGAGAATACATCCCCAGCATCAACTAATAGTGTATTTTCTTTTTCATCTCTTAGTTGATTCACTGCAGTAAACAATCTTGGAACATTTTCTAAATGAGCATGGGTATCATTTGTATGAAGGATACTCATTGAGAATGGCCCCTCATTTTCCTCTTCTACCGCGATGTCTAACTCAACTAATAACGGATCATGATCACTAGCTCTACCATGCTCCTCCATGTATAGAGAATTGATATTTAAAATATCTACTTTGGCAGCTTCTGCTAAATGATTCGATACTAAAATATGATCAAGTACTTGCATATTTCCTTGGTAATTATACGTATACTGTTCGTTTTCCGGTAAAGTATCAACCATATTCGTTAACTCTTCACCTTTTAATGTTTCTAATGTGGGAGTGAATTGAAAATCATTCATATCCCCTAATACAACAACATTCGCATCTGGGTTTTTAGACTCTATATCTTTCACAAACCCATTTACAGCTTCTGCTAACTGTATTCTTTGTGCTTCACTCACTAATTCCGGAGGTTGATTCTTCCCAAATAGTGGTTCATCACCTGACTTAGAATTAAAGTGATTAGCAACGACAATCACATCTTCTCCATTAAATTCAAACTGTGCTGCTAGCGATTTTCTTGTATCTTGGAAAATTTCATTCGTCGGATCGATGCGACCTGGGTTCAATGTTAATTGACCGTCTTCATACGTAACTGCGTCGTTAGCCCCACCTTTGGGTGCCTCTTTTAAAGTAACTCTTTCTGGATTATAGAGATATCCTACTCGGATATTCCCACCCGGCTGACCACCATCTTGCTTGTCTTCTGGGGCAATATCTGCCCAGTCATACGTCGGACCACTATTTGCGGCAATGGCTGCAATTAATTTCTCATAACTAGCTTTTGCCGTTGTTATACCATCATCAGTCGGGCCATTATCATCTTGTACCTCTACAAGACCAATAATATCCGGTGAATTTAACTCATTAACCATTGACTGCGCTATTCTATTTGTCTTTTCTTGGCTTGTACCTTCATAATAATTTTCAATATTATAAGAGGCAACTGTTAATTTTCCTTCATCCTTGCCAAGTTCTGTCGTTACTTCTTCTTTTTCCGATTCAATAAGATCTGGTAAAGAATCCATATCCACTAACACTTTAAAGTTGCTATAACCATAACTAATTACACCGGTGACTGTACCATCAAAACGATCACCCGTTTTAGCTACATAATTATCCTCTTCTAATAAAAGATGCAGTCTTTCTGGATTTGCATTATCTTCCGTTAATAAAACCCCACCTTGATCCGTATAGAGTTTATCCTCTTCTTGATTCGCAATGACAGGTATTTCACCATATTTTTGAGGTGCAACAACTTGAGGATTCTCCACTGCGACGCGCATACCCTCTAGACTCTCATAAAAATCGATACCATCTTCTTCAGGGTCAAAAGATTGCATTTCATCATTATCAATAATATCATGAGGTAAAGGAAGATCTTTGCCTAAAACAATTGCTTCTGGCAGGTCATTTCCTGATGATTCAATGCTTACCCTCCCATTTTGGGCATTGATTTCAGTCATGGCTAAATCTGTTTCTAACTTTTCACTATATCCGTCAAGAACCCATTCTTTCACAAGCCCATCCACTGTAACCTTATCTCCAACTTTTACTTGATGCGTAGGCTTGTAGACGAGAATCCCTTCTGATGTATGGGGATTATCATCGGGTGTATCATCTTGCATATAAAAATTACTGTTATCTACTACTTTTGTTACAATACCTTGTACAGCTGTTACGTTCTGATTTACATAAGGAGACTCATGCCCCGCTCCTTGTATATCACCAATGCGCAGACCTTCAACACCATCAGATGGCTCTTCCTCTTCCCCATCATCAGGGTTTCCATCAGCAAATGTAAATGCAGTTGGATTTTTCAAGCCAGGTACGGTAAAATATGCTTCAAGATTGCCTGTTATTTGTACTTTTTCACCTATAATATCAGGGTTAGTCTGTAAGCCAAATGTCGCACGAAAGCTGCTAGACACTTGCACAGGTAAAATTTTTGACGAATCTTGTTCATTCGCATCATCAGCTATCGCAATATTATAGTCATTACTAAAAGGTGGATTAAAATTGTAATTATTCGTCGAAACTGTATGACCTACTATGTAACCTTCTACTGTTGCATTTCCTTCGTTATTTTCAATCGCTTCATTCACCGTCAATACATCTTCTTGTGCTGCTTGTCCCGCTAGAGGGCTGAAGCTAGAAAATATTAACATAAAAATCATCAATAAGGCCAACCATCGATTACTAGCTAATTTCATTCTGTTCCTCCTTCAAATTATTATTAATCTTTCAACAACTGAAATATACCAGTTTTTCTATGATTCGTGTTTATTTATAACAAAAATTCTACATTTTTTGCCAAAAATAAGCTGAAAGTACTTTCTTCATTCATCAATTAATAGGTATTTTGTTTTATTATTATGAATTTTCAGTACGAATTGCTTAATAACTATTAAAATATTGCTCCTTCAAACGAAGATCACACTCTTACCCTTTTACTGGATAAAAAAAACACTGAGGCTATAAGCCTCAGTGTTCTATAAAATCTATTACACACGGTCACTTCCAAAGAAGTTTTTGAAAGATTGTAATGTTGTATCACGGTTAAGCGCGGCAATTGATGTTGTTAAAGGAATACCTTTAGGGCAAGATTGCACACAGTTTTGTGAGTTACCACAGTTAGCAAGACCACCGTCACCCATAATTTCCTCTAAACGATCTGCCTTATTCATTTCACCCGTTGGATGAGAGTTGAATAAACGCACTTGAGAAAGTGGTGCCGGTCCGATAAAATCAGATTTGCTGTTTACATTTGGACACGCTTCTAAACATACACCACAAGTCATACATTTTGATAATTCATAAGCCCATTGGCGTTTTTTCTCTGGCATACGAGGCCCTGGACCTAAATCATATGTTCCATCAATCGGAATCCATGCTTTTACTTTTTTCAATGAATCAAACATGCGACTACGATCAACTTGTAAATCACGTACTACCGGGAATGTTTTCATTGGTGCTAAACGAATTGGTTGTTCTAATTGGTCGATCAGAGCTGTACAAGATTGACGCGGTTTGCCATTAATGACCATAGAACAAGCTCCACAAACTTCTTCCAAACAGTTCATGTCCCAAGTAATTGGTGTTGTATGCTCCCCTTTTGTATTTACCGGGTTTCTTCGAATTTCCATTAGAGCAGAGATCACATTCATATTTGGACGATAATCAAGTTCAAATTCTTCTACATAAGAATCTGAATCAGGACCATCTTGTCTTGTAATTTGAAATAATACGGTTTTAGACTTTACTGCTGCTTCTGACACGATTAATTACTCCCCTTTCATCGAGTTTTCTCTTAATGTTTCGTTGTATAGTCACGTTTACGTGGCTTAATCAAGCTGATATCCACTTCATCGTAATGGAATTGTGGCGCTGATTTGCCATCAACGAATTTAGCCATAGTTGTTTTTAAGAATTCATCATCATTTCGATCAGGGAATTCTGGTTTATAATGGGCACCGCGGCTTTCGTTACGGTTATATGCACCAATTGTAATAACACGAGCTAATTGAAGCATATTTTGTAATTGACGAGTAAACGCCGCCCCTTGGTTACTCCATTTTGCTGTATCGTTAATGTTGATATTTTCATATCTCTCTAACAATTCAACAATTTTAGCATCTGTTTTTAATAAACGATCGTTATGACGAACAACTGTTACATTATCAGTCATCCATTCACCAAGTTCTTTGTGAAGGATATATGCATTTTCTGTTCCATCAAGAGACATGATTTTATTCCATTTCTCTTGTTCTTGTTGAACTGCACCTTCGAATAATGAAGAAGATAAATCTTCACTTGATTTCTCTAATCCTTCAATATATTCAAGCGCTTTTGGTCCAGCAACCATACCACCATAAATGGCAGAAAGCAATGAGTTAGCTCCAAGACGGTTACCACCATGTTGTGAATAATCACACTCACCTGCAGCAAACAATCCAGGGATATTTGTCATTTGATCATAATCTACCCATAAACCACCCATTGAATAGTGAACAGCTGGGAAGATTTTCATTGGTACTTTACGAGGGTCATCACCTTGGAATTTCTCGTAAATTTCAATAATACCACCCAATTTAATATCTAATTCTTTCGGGTCTTTATGTGAAAGATCAAGGTAAACCATGTTTTCACCATTGATACCTAGTTTTTGGTTTACACAAACATCAAAGATTTCTCGTGTAGCAATATCACGAGGAACTAAGTTACCGTATGCCGGATATTTTTCCTCTAAGAAATACCAAGGTTTCCCGTCTTTATATGTCCAAACACGACCACCTTCACCACGTGCAGATTCACTCATTAGACGTAGTTTGTCATCTCCTGGTATAGCAGTTGGATGGATTTGAATGAACTCACCATTTGCATAATACGCGCCTTGTTGATAAACGATTGATGCAGCAGAGCCTGTATTAATAATAGAGTTAGTTGATTTACCAAAAATAATTCCCGGTCCACCAGAAGCCATAATGACAGCATCTGCTGCGAATGATTGGATTTCCATTGTTTGTAGGTTTTGCGCTACTACCCCGCGACAAACTCCGTCATCATCAATGACAGTTCCCAAGAACTCCCACCCCTCATATTTTGTTACTAACCCTGCTACTTCGTGACGACGCACTTGCTCATCCAATGCATAAAGCAATTGTTGACCTGTTGTCGCACCAGCAAAAGCAGTACGGTGATGCTGTGTTCCGCCAAAGCGTCTAAAATCTAATAACCCTTCAGGTGTACGGTTGAACATAACACCCATACGGTCGAATAAGTGAATAATTCCAGGTGCTGCTTCTGCCATTGCCTTAACTGGAGGTTGGTTAGCTAAGAAGTCACCACCATAAATTGTATCATCAAAGTGAATCCAAGGAGAATCCCCTTCACCTTTTGTATTTACTGCTCCGTTAATACCACCTTGGGCACAAACAGAGTGAGAACGTTTAACCGGCACTAAAGAAAATAATTCTACTTGTCCGCCAGCTTCAGCAATTTTAACAGTTGCCATCAATCCGGCTAATCCGCCACCGACAACAATAACCTTTCCTTTACCCATATCTGACTCACTCCCTTAATACTAATACCTCTAAAAAAAACCGAACAAATTATAGAAAAATGTATGTATTCATTACACGAAAGCAAAAATAGCACGAATACCTACAATTGATAATGCGATAAAAATGACTAAAGTTACATAAGTTGAAATCAATTGTGATCTAGGAGATACTGTAATTCCCCAGCTTACCATGAAGGACCATAAACCATTTGCAAAGTGGAAAATTGCAGATAATACACCAACGATGTAAAATGCTAACATGAATGGGCTAGACAAAATATCAGCCATCATATCATAATTTACTTCGGCACCGAACATTGCTGCAATACGAGTCTCCCAAACATGCCAAACGATGAAAATCAATGTAATTACACCGGTTACACGTTGAACTAAGAACATCCAGTTTCGGAAAAATCCGAATCTTGAAGTGTTATTTTTTGCTGTAAACGCAATGTAAAGACCGTAAATTGCATGATATAACAAAGGTAAGAAAATAATAAATATTTCTAGGAAATATCTAAAAGGAAGACTTTCCATGAAATGTGATGCGCTATTAAATGCCTCTTCTCCCCTAGTTGCAAAATGGTTCACTACTAAGTGTTGGATCAGAAAGACCCCAACAGGTATAACTCCAAGTAATGAATGCAATCTGCGATTTAAAAACTCTCGATTACCCGCCATAAGTTTACCCCCTTGAATTTGTAGCATGACACGCTGAATATGTACATAACAAATCCTTCGCATCACTAAGAAAATGCAAATCATTTTCAAAACATTTATATGACATGTCCATTTTACTCCCATCGCCCATTAGCGTCAAGAAAACGGATACAGATTTTGTCGATATTACGAAAATTTTTTCTATTCTAGTTTCACTCAAAAAACCAATGATATAGTTTTTTCAACCCTATTTGGCGGTATATTAAAATAGCTTAAATCACGCAATAATATTCATATTTTACGCATAAAAATGCATTTACATTAGATTATTATTAGTGTTAAGATTATTCCCATAATTTACACCAGTTTTACAAACTAAAAATTTTTCCCTTTTCACTGTACGTATTCGTTTTTTCCAAGTAAATTGTATATATTAGACTTTATGAAAGAGGGGAGATTTAGCATAATATGCCATCTCAAGAAGCCCAAATAGAACAAACCGAAAACATGGCAGAATCAATTGAACCAAACAAAGAAATGATTTCATCCTTTGGCTATGAATTAATTAGAGAAGAACTTTTACATGATTTACTAGGTAAAGACGCACCAGATATCTTATACTGGGCAGGCAAGAGACTAGCACGTAAATATCCTCTTCAAACAGAAGAAGACTTATTCAGCTTCTTTGTCGAGGCTGGTTGGGGAAAATTAACGAAAAACCTCGAAAACAAAAAAGAAATCGAATACGAGTTAACAAGTGAAGTCATTCAAAAGCGCTGTAAAGAAAATGCTCACGCAACATTCCAATTAGAAGCTGGTTTTATTGCTCAACAAATCGAACAGAAAAAAGAAGTGATTTGCGAAACATTCGAGCACCCACGTAAAAAAGGTGGAAAGGTCCTCTTCACAGTCAAATGGGATAAAAAGGACATTATCCACACCTAATAAATATACCCAACAGTAAAAAAAATCCAAACATCATTCTTTTTAAGGCGTTTAAATGGTGTTTGGATTTTCCTATCTTATACTACTGCTAGCTCATTTAATTTTTTATTAAATCCCCAGCTAAATTAAACGTTTGATGTAAAGCTTGAGCAGCATTTAACATATGCGCTTGGTCGATCACAGCCGAGACCTTTATTTCAGATGTACTGACCATCTTTACAACGATGTTATTAGCAGCTAATACATTAAACATCTCCGCTGCTACTCCTGGGTTTGAAATCATTCCTGAACCGACAATCGAGATTTTCGCCAATTGTGATTCCCATTCAATCTGATCATAACTTAAGGCTTCTCGATTTTTTTCTAGTATTTTCACAGTCTCTGTAAGATCTTGGTTTTTAATTGAAAAAGATAAGCCTGATGATTTATCATCTGTAATACTTTGTATAATAATATCAACATTTATATGTTCTTTCGCCAAGAGTGAAAAGATGGATGAAAGGCTTATTAAAGGGTCTTTAATCCCTAGGACAGATACCCTTGTAATATCATCTTCAAAAGCAACCCCTCTAACAACTAAGTTCTCTTCCATTTCCGCAACCTCCTCAATAATTGTTCCTTCTTCTCGTTCCATACTGGAACGTACTTCAAGCTTTACATTGTAATTTTTTGCAAACTCAACTGCTCTTGGGTGTAGAACGCCTGCACCAAGATTAGCTAATTCAAGCATTTCATCGTAAGAGATTGATGGAAGCTTTCTTGCATTTTTTATATAGCGTGGATCAGTTGTGAATACACCTGTTACATCAGTGTATATATCACATTTGTCCGCTTTTAATACTGCTGCAAGAGCCACGGCTGTTGTATCAGAGCCACCCCGACCTAATGTCGTTATTTGGCCAGTCTCACTTAAACCTTGAAAACCCGCTACGATAACAATTCTCCCTTTCTTTAACTCTTGTGAAACAGGCTTTGTGTCAATATCAGTGATTCTTGCGTCACCATGTACTGATTCCGTTTTAATCCCTGCTTGCCAGCCTGTATAGGAAGTTGCCTCATAACCTTTGGAATTTAATGCAATTGTTAATAAGGAGATTGTAACTTGCTCACCTGTAGATAACAACATATCCATTTCTCTCTTACTTGGAGCAGGTGATAATTCTTTTGCCATACCAACTAATTGATCAGTCGTTTTGCCCATAGCCGACACAACGACAACGATATCATTACCATTATTTTTTTCTTCAATGACACGGTTGGCTACATTTTGAATATGATCAACCGAGCCTACGGAGGTTCCACCAAATTTTTGTACAATTAAGCCCACTTTTCTCCCCTACTTTCAAGTCATTCGTTTTTATTCCCTGCCGCCTGTATGTACAACCAACACATTTCTACCCATATTCGGCATAAAAAAAAGCAATGAGATGAAACCCATCCCATTGCTGTGTAGTCAAACGTATGAACAATCTACGCACACACAGTGAGATAGCCCTCCAAGACAGATAGTCTTGACAATCCTGCATTTATTCAATGCAGAACCAGCGAAGAAAATATTGAGTCTTTCTTCACTTCGGCGAATATTCCCTTTCAAAGTCCTTCAAACGAAGCTCAATCTTCTAAGGAACTTTTACTAATGAAACTCGCACCTCTACCTTCACTTTCAAGTTAAAAAGTGATTTGATATAAAGTTAAAAACACTATACCATATTTGTTTTTTTCAGACAATGTCTATTCATGTAACTTTTCATAAAGTTCTTGTGCAACTTTTAATGGTAAGCCAGATTCCCTAAGGTCTTCTACACTAGCTGATTTCATTTTTTTTACAGAACCAAAATCTTTTAATAACTGCTTTTTTCTTTTTTCCCCAATACCATCAATTTCATCAAGAAGTGACTGAAATGCACTCTTTCCACGAACTTGTCTATGAAATGTAATCGCAAATCGATGCACTTCATCTTGAATACGTTGTAATAAATAAAATTCCTGGCTATTTCGAGCGAGGGGAATGATCATTAATGGATTTCCATAAAGAAGTTGAGATGTTTTATGCTTATCATCTTTGACTAATCCTGCTAGTGGAATATCTAAACCGAGTTCATTCTCAAGCACATCTCGAACGACTTCAACATGTCCTTTTCCACCATCAATGATAATTAAATCAGGTAGGGGTAGCCCTTCTTTTAAAACCCGGCTATATCTCCGTCTCGTCACTTCCCTCATAGATTCATAATCATCTGGTCCTTTAACTGACTTAATCTTATATTTCCGATACTCCCTTTTTGCAGGCTTACCATCGATAAAGACAATCATTGCTGAGACAGCATCGGTACCCTGGATATTGGAGTTATCAAAAGCTTCAATGCGATAGGGTGTGTAAATTCCTAGCTCCTCACCTAAGCTTTCTATTGCATTCACCGTTCTTTTCTCATCACGTTCAATAAGCGAGAATTTTTCTTTTAAAGCAATCTTTGCATTTTTATAGGCAAGTTTCACTAGTTCTTTTTTTCTCCCTCTTTGAGGAATAAATATTTTCACATCCAAAAGCTGCTCAGCCATCGTCACATCAACAGAGTCTGGCAAGTAGATTTCCTTTGGTTTAAAATGGTTAGCTTGTTCATAAAAACGGCCGAGATAGGTGAGCATCTCTTCTTCAGGCTCATTATAGATTGGAAACATAGACACATCTCTTTCAATGAGTTTCCCTTGCCTAATAAAGAATACTTGTACACACATCCAACCCTTATCAACCGCATAAGCAAACACATCTCGGTCTGTAAAATCCGTCATCGTAATCTTTTGTTTTTCCATCGTCGTTTCTATATGGATAATTTTATCTCTGAAATCTTTTGCTTTCTCAAACTCTAGCGCTGCGGACGCTTCTTCCATTTTCGTTGAGAGTTCTTTTTTGATCTCTTTATAACCACCATTTAAGAAGCGAGTAATCTCATCTGTCATTTGTTTGTATGTGTCAGATTTTACTTCATTTACACAAGGAGCTAGACATTGTCCGATATGGTAGTAGAGACAAACTCTATCTGGTAAGGTGTTACATTTTCTTAAAGGATAAAGGCGATCTAATAATCTCTTTGTTTCATTGGCCGCCTGCACATTTGGATATGGACCAAAATATTTACCTTTGTCTTTTTTTACTTTTCTCGTGGTAATTAATCTCGGATGTCTTTCATTTGTTAATTTAATAAAAGGATAACTCTTATCATCCTTTAACATGACATTATATTTGGGGTCATGCTTTTTAATTAAATTTAACTCTAATAATAATGCTTCCATATCGGAAGAGGTCACGATATATTCAAAATCTTCAATTTCATTTACCAGCCTTAATGTCTTTCCATCATGCGAACCGGTAAAATAGGACTTAACCCGATTACGAAGCACTTTCGCCTTACCGACATAAATAATTGTCCCTTGGCGATCTTTCATTAAATAACAACCTGGTTGAGCAGGTAATAAAGGTAATTTATTTTTTATATTATCATTCATAATTAGCTGTCACATCCATACCTAAAAAGAATATCATTGCAGGAGGAAACCATACCCTTCTTACTGATTTTGCCATACTTGTACTGTAAAAAAACCCCGATCTTCTAAAAGTAGAAGCCGGGGTTTGTTTTTATGGTACTTCTTATGCACCATGTTTTTGAAGCAATTCAACTAATGCTTCTTTCGGTTGGAAACCAACCACTTTATCTACTTCTGCACCATCTTTAAATACGATGAGAGTCGGGATGCTCATAACACCAAATTTACCAGCAGTTTCTTGGTTATCGTCAACATCAAGTTTAACGATTTTTACTTTATCTCCCATTTCTCCATCAATTTCCTCAAGAACTGGTCCAATCATTTTACAAGGTCCGCACCATGGTGCCCAGAAGTCTGCAAGTACAAGACCTGAACCAGTTTCAGCAGTAAAGTTTTGATCTGTTGCATGTGTGATAGCCATAATATTTATATCCTCCTAATAAATAACTAAAAAATCTTATCGAAAGTATATCATCGATTAATAATGGATGCTATTATTTTGCTCGTATAGATTACCCATTTTTTTATTGTAGCATACTGAACCTCTAAAAAGGATTCAATGTCTATTTTATTCAACATTAATCTTTTTGCCAACATAGTAAAGAAGCGGATAGTATAAGTCTACCCGCTCATATCAGATGTAAACGAAAATTATGCATTTACAAGTAATTCTTTAAACTCTTTCGTTAGTAATGGAAGGACTTCGAATAAGTCGCCCACAATACCATAATCCGCTACTTTAAAGATATTCGCTTCAGGATCTTTGTTGATGGCAACAATAATCTTTGAATTGGACATCCCAGCTAAATGTTGAATCGCACCAGATATACCACAAGCGATATAAAGGTCCGGTGTAACTACTTTACCTGTTTGACCAATTTGAAGTGAGTAATCACAGTAGTCTGCATCGCATGCGCCACGTGAAGCTCCAACAGCACCACCAAGGACATCTGCCAATTCTTTTAACGGCTCAAAACCTTCTTCACTTTTCACACCGCGTCCACCAGCAACAATAACTTTTGCTTCAGAAAGGTCTACACCTTCTGTTGCTTTTCGTACAACTTCCTTGATGACTTGACGCAAGTTTTTAATTTCTACAGATAAAGATGAAACATCTCCATTTCTACTTTCATCTTTTTCAAGTGGTGCAATGTTATTAGGACGAATAGTAGCGAAAAGAAGTCCATCTGTTACAATCTTCTTTTCAAATGCTTTTCCTGAGTAAATCGGACGAGTAAAGACTAAGTTACCACCCTCAACTTCTAGATCTGTTACATCAGAGATAAGACCGGATTCTAACTTTGCCGCAATCTTCGGTGCAAGATCTTTACCTTGGGCAGTATGTCCGAAAATAATTCCTTCAGGATCTTCTTGATCAATAACGGCAAGTAAGGCTTGGGAATAACCGTCAGATGTATATTGTTTTAACAGTTCATCCTCAACTGTTACCACTCGGTCAGCTCCATACTGAATGAATTCAGCTCCTAAAGCGCTTACAGAATCACCAAACAAAACACCTACAACTTCTCCACCTTCAGCAGATGTTTTTGCTGCAGCAACTGCTTCAAAAGAAACATTTCGCAATGAACCTTCTCTTACTTCACCTAATACTAAAACTTTTCTAGCCATTATTATACCCCCAACGTTTTTATTCTTTTATGCTCACTATTAGACAACTTTTGCTTCGTTATGAAGTAGACTGACTAATTCTTTTACTTGACCCTCTAATTCACCTTCAAGCACTTTTCCAGCTTCTTTTTTCGGTGGTAGGGAGATTTCGATTGTCTTTGTTTTCGCTTCTACATCATCTTCGTCTAAATCAAGATCGTCTAATTCAATTTCGTCTAAAGGTTTTTTCTTTGCTTTCATAATCCCTGGTAAAGAAGGGTAGCGCGGTTCATTTAAACCTTGTTGTGCAGTGACAAGTAATGGTAGAGAAGTCTCGATTACTTCAGAATCACCTTCTACATCACGAACAACTGTAGCTGTTGTACCTTCAATATCTAACTTAGTGATGGTTGTGATATAAGGAATAGCTAATAGCTCCGCTACGCGTGGGCCAACTTGACCTGATCCACCATCGATCGCTACATTCCCACCAATAATCAAATCAACCTCTTTATCTTTAAGGAATTCAGCTAAAATTTTAGAAGTCGTAAACTGATCTCCTTCTTCAACGTCATCTTCTGTATTAATCAGTACTGCTTTATCAGCACCCATCGCTAATGCTGTACGAAGTTGCTTCTCAGCTTCTTCTGTCCCTACCGAAACAACCGTTACTTCACCACCATGTTCATCACGAACTTGGATTGCTTCCTCAATTGCGTATTCATCGTAAGGGTTGATGATGAATTCTGCTCCATCTTCATTAATTTTACCGCCTGAAATCGTGATCTTTTCTTCTGTATCAAATGTTCTTTTCATTAGTACATAGATGTTCATGGTTTCGCCTCCTAATTTTACAAACATTCCATTGCTTCATAAGATTTTGACAAATAAAACTAAATTGTTGACTGAGCGTATGCTCAGTCTTACAATAACCTATTCCTAAAAATACTTTTCAAATCGATTATTATTTAACAATTTAAATTATTAAATCTATTATAATAGATTATGAACAAAATTGGTAATGAAAACGTTTATATTTAAAAAATTATTTTCCTGAGAAAACTGGATTTCGCTTTTCAACAAATGCAGAAATACCTTCCTTTGCATCCTCACTTATGAAAACTTGACCAAAAAGTTCTGCTTCCTTTTTCACCCCATCATAATAACGGTTGGATTTACTATAATTCAGTAATTCTAATGTTGCACCGACAGATACTGGGCTCTTTTTGGCGATTTTTTGTGCCATTGAATAGGCATTTTCTAACAGCTTTTCTTCAGGGTAAGCATGATTGGCTAAACCGAGTTGTACAGCTTCTAGCCCTGTAATTGGATCACTCGTTAAAATCATTTCAGCTGCTTTTGCCGTTCCAACAAAACGAGGTAATCGTTGTGTACCAGCAAATCCAGGAATTAATCCAAGCTGCAATTCTGGTAGTCCCATTTTTGTATTCTCAGCAACTAAGCGAATATGACAACTCATTGCAAGTTCCAGACCTCCACCTAAAGCTGCACCATGAATGGCTGCAATAATAGGCTTCTTGAAGGTTTCTATTCTCTCAAAGAGCGCTTGTCCATTTTCTGCTAGATGTGAGAAACCTTCACCACTTTCGATAGAAGTAAACTCCTTAATATCTGCTCCAGCAGAGAAGAAGCGGCCTTCTCCATGAATGAGGATCACCCTAATATCTTGGTTTGGCTCAATCTGATCCAGTACTTCACCTAATTCCTCAATCAACCCAGATGATAGTGCATTGGCAGGAGGGCGATTAATGGTAATTGTTGCAACTTCATTATCAATCTTCCAATTTAAGTATTCCACTTTTGCTTACCTCCATTACTTTTAATTACTGGCTTTTGCACCCACTGATTAAAAGGCGATGAACTTCGGGCGCTAACGCAGTTAAATCATATTTTTGATCATTCATCACCCATGTTGTGGCAGTTTCATCCATTGTCCCAAAGATCATCTGTCTAGCTAATCGGACATCGAGATTACTAGCAAACTCACCCGTTTTTTTTCCTTCGAGTAAGATTGAATCGATTAAGCCTAAATAACCTTTTAAGATGGCATTAATTTTTTGCCGTAAATCGATATTCGATTGCCTTAGTTCTAATTGTGTCACGATAGCTAAATGTTTGTCTTGAGATAAAATATGAAAGTGGGTTTCGACCATCATTAATAACTTCTCTGCTGCTCTTACTTTTCCTGCTATTTTCTCCTCAATCATTTCAACAAAGTGACCCATTTTGTTTTCAAAGAGGGAAATTAAGATATCTTCTTTGTTCTTAAAATATAAATAAATCGTCCCATCAGCCACGCCTGCCTGTTTGGCAATCTTTGAAACTTGTGATTGATGGTAGCCATTCTCAGCAATGACTATCACTGCCGCATCAATAATCTGTCTGTATTTTGGTTTGTTCTTCTTCAAAATCATTCTCCCCCTATATTACTCTTGCTCCTATCAAAGAGTATACCGGAATGGAGATACTCGTTTCCACCTAATCAACAGAACAACCATTCCGAATGATAAAAATGAATGAATAGTCATTCATAAAATTATATTATTATCTAATGATTGTTCTGTCAAGAAACTTTGCATAATTATTATGTTTTTAAGGTGGACAAGCTCTAGGTTTCAAAAAGAATGAGCCACTTGGCCCGATTATTTGATCGCCTCATTTTGCTCTTCAGCAAATTTCTTTTTATCTTCCTCAATTAAAGCTCTTCTCAGTATTTTTCCTACTGCTGTTTTAGGTAGTTCCTCACGAAATTCATAAATTCTCGGTACCTTATAAGCAGCTAAGTGTTTTCTAGCAAACTCATTTAATTCATCTTCTGTAATATGGACACCCTCTTTTTTAACAATATAAGCTTTAACTGTCTCTCCTCGGTAAGGGTGGGGCACGCCAGCTGCTACTACTTCCTGGACTGCTTCATGCTCATATAACACTTCTTCTATCTCTCTTGGATAAATATTAAATCCACCGGCGATAATCATATCTTTCTTGCGGTCAACCACATAAAAATAGCCATTTTCATCCATATACCCTAAATCCCCTGTTAATAACCAGCCGTCTTTTAATGTTTGTTCCGTATCATCTGGACGGTTCCAATAGCCTTTCATGACTTGTGGACCTTTTACACAAATCTCTCCAATTTCACCAACAGGTAAAAATTCGCCATTTTCAGTAGACATAATTTTTGCATCAGTGTCTGGCCAAGGAATCCCAATACTTCCCTTTACTCTCGGTTCATCCCAAAGGAAATTAGCATGTGTCACAGGTGAAGACTCTGTTAGCCCATATCCTTCTACTAATTTACCGCCAGTGATTTCTTCAAATTTTTGTTGGACCTCAACAGGTAGTGCCGCTGATCCACTGATACAGGAATCGATGGAAGAAAGGTCAAATTCTTTAATTTTAGGATGATTCAATAATCCAATATAAATGGTCGGAGCACCTGGGAAAAGTGTTGGCTTTTGCTTCTGAATGGTCTTCAAGGTTGTTTCAACATCAAACTTTGGTAGTAAAACCATTTTGTTAGCTTCCATAATTGTTAAGATCATAACAGTTGTCATACCATATACATGGAAAAATGGCAATATCCCTAGAATAACCTCTTCGCCCTTTTTCGTTTGATATAACCATGCTTTACACATTGCAGCATTGGATACTAAATTTTTGTGGGTAAGCATAACTCCTTTCGGAAATCCAGTCGTCCCACCTGTATATTGTAATAGTGCTAAATCTTCATTGAATTCTATATCATATGTTTGAACTGGTCTTGCTTCACCTTTTAATATTTCTGTTAATAAGTGATAATTGCCTTCATGTCTGACATTGACTGATAAGCCATATTGCTTTTTCTGAATAAATGGATACACAATATTTTTTGGAAATGGTAAAAAGTCCTTGATAGCGGTTACAATTACATGTTTCAATTCTGTTTGAGGTAGTATTTTAGTCACTCTTGGAAAAAGTATATCCATTGTGATAATCGCAATCGCTCCTGAATCCTTCATTTGGAATTCAAGTTCTCTTTCCATATAAAGTGGATTTGTTTGGACCACCACTCCTCCTGCGAATAGAACACCATAATAACTTATGACTGACTGCGGGGTATTAGGTAACATGATAGCGACTCGATCGCCTTTCGTTATTCCGATACTTTGCAGGTAGCCTGCAACTTTTAGAGCGGATTCATAGACATAACGATACGTAAATTCTTTCCCCATAAAGTGAATGGCTTTTTTTTCAGGGAACTCATTTGCGGCAGCAACTAAAAACTCCTGAACAGGCTGTTCTGGATAGGCAAGTGTTGATGGGATTTCATTAGGGTACAGCTTCAGCCACGGTTTTTCTTCAGACATTTACGACCCTCCCCAAATATTATATTTTTAGAACATTTAAAATTGTTCACTTTTTATTATAATATACACTTGTAAGCAAGACAAATGAAATTATATAAATCTGTGCCTTATTTCCTAAAGATGCCTCTTTATCTTATGCTAAATAGCACAAACCATAGCCACCATGAGGGAAGGAGAAAAGTTGTATGAGTAAATAAAGTATGGCGCTCTTTGACTAAAAAAAAACTAGACAACCATTCGTTGTATTCCACATACGAATAATTGTCTAAATCTAATTAATGAATCAATTCCTTTATATCATAAAGATGACGCCCGCTAAGATAAATAATACGCATAATACAAGTAATATTTTTGCTAATCTCTCCATTCAATTACGCTCCCTAAGATATGCTCGCACCAATAATATAAGAAATTCCGATAGATAATATCATAGATATCAGTCCAACAGCAATATTATTATTTTGTATTTCATCATCTACTTTTATTTTCGGACTCATGAATTCAAAAACAAAATAAGCGACTAACAATAAAATAAAACCGAACACACCCCAACCAATCATGACAAGTAAATGATCATTATGCATAATCGAATGACGAAACACATTTGCTATCCCAAAAATCTTACCACCTGTAGCCATTGCCACAGCAACATTTCCTTTTTTAATCTCTTCCCAATTCTTATATTTCGTTACAAGCTCAAATACTGCTAAAAAGACAATCATACATAGAATAACCACACTAAAGTAGGCAGCGGTATGAACAAATTCATTTTCCCAAAACTGATTCATTTTATGTTCTCCCCAAAAATTTTTAATGAATTCTTTTTGTGCTTACATGTTTTTTCATCCATGTGTAAGATAATCGCTATTTAAATTCTACCACAGTCACACCAGTTCCACCTTCACCAGCTTCCCCAAAACGAATAGATTTGACCGAACGGTGATTTCGTAAATACTCTTGCACACCTTGCCTTAGAGCACCCGTGCCTTTTCCGTGAATGATAGACACGCGCGGATAACCTGCTAGAAGAGCATCATCAATATATTTCTCGACTCTCAAAAGAGCGTTTTCATATCTTTCGCCTCTGAGGTCAAGCTCCAAACTAACATGATAATCTTTTCCTTTTACAGTTGCCATTGGTTTTGTTTCCACCGGCTTAGTTGTTTTAATAAACTCTAAATCTTTTTCTTCCACCTTCATTTTTAAAATGCCGATTTGGACACTCCATTCCTTTTCAGCTAGTTTTTCTAATAGCTGGCCTTTTTGACCGAAACTTAATACCTTTACTTCATCTCCAGGCTGGAATTGATGAGTTTGATTTGCACTTTTTTTCTTTTGCTTCTTCACTATTTCAGGTGCGGCGTCAGATAGACGTTTTCTTGCTTCAATCAGTTCATGCTCTTTAACTTCTGCATGCTTTTCTATGCGCATTTGTCTAAGTTCGCTAATAATGCTTTCTGCTTCTTCTTTCGCTTTCTCTACAATAGATGCGGCTTCTTCCTTTGCTTTTTGTTCTAGCCCATCTTTTTCTTCATAGTAGGAAACCATTTGTTTTTGCAAATCTTTATGAAGCTTCTCAGCGTTTTTTAATAATGCATATGCTTCTTCACGCTCTGCCTCCGCTTGCTTTTTACTACTTTCCAATGAGGCAATCATATTTTCTACTTTGTTACTATCAGCACTTATATATTCCTTGGCATTGGTAATTACACTTTCATTTAAACCAAGTCGTCCTGAAATTTCAAAAGCATTACTGCGACCAGGAACGCCAATCAATAATTTATAAGTAGGACTCAACGTTTCTACATTAAATTCAACACTGGCATTTACAACCCCCTCACGATTGTAACCATAGGCTTTTAACTCGGGATAATGGGTTGTTGCAATGACTTTAGCTCCTCTGTTATACACTTCATCTAAAATAGAAATGGCTAAAGCTGCCCCTTCTTGCGGGTCTGTTCCTGCACCTAATTCATCAAAAAGGACTAAACTATTACCGTCCACTTTTTCTAAAATATCAACTATATTGACCATATGTGACGAGAAAGTACTTAAACTCTGTTCAATTGACTGTTCATCACCGATATCAGCATAAACAGCGCCAAATACCGCTACTTCTGACCCGTCTAAAGCAGGAATTTGTAGTCCTGCCTGTGCCATCAATGTAGAAAGACCAACTGTTTTTAATGTGACTGTCTTACCACCTGTATTCGGTCCCGTAATAACGATGGAAGAATAGGCTTCTCCCATCGTTATATCGTTCGCTACGACTTCATTGGCTGGAATCAATGGATGACGAGCTTTGAAAAGCCTAATATGACCTTTGTCGTTTACAGATGGTTTACTTGCCTTTATGCTCTTTCCATATCTTGCTTTTGTGAACATAAAATCCATTTCACCTAAAACATAAACAATAGTTTGTAGTTCATTATTATACTCATTCGTTAATAATGATAGCTGAATCAGGATCTTCTCAATTTCTTGCTGCTCTTTTACCCTGATATTTTGTAATTCATTATTTAGTTGGACAATAGACTGTGGTTCTATAAATAATGTCTGCCCAGAAGAACTTTGATCATGAATAATACCACCATAATGACCGCGATATTCTTGTTTAACAGGAATAACGAAACGATCATTACGAATAGTAATAATCGCATCAGAAAGCATTTTCTGTGCGCTGGACGAACGAATCATTGATTCTAATTTATCTCGTACCCGACTCTCTCTCGTTCTTAATTGTGTCCTTAATTGGCGTAAGTTTTCACTCGCACTATCAAGTACATCTCCATTTTCGTCAATGCTATTTCTAATCGCCGTTTCTAGCTCAGCTAGAACAATGATTTTTTCGCTATAGCTGAACAAGATTGGTATTTCATTTTCTTCTTCATCAGCAAAATCTTCAATGAAACGCTTCATTTGTCGACTTACATGAATCGTACTGGCTATTTGCATCAGTTCATGGGGACTCAACATTGCACCAATCTTTGTTCGTTTTAAGTGAGGAGTAATGTCAAAAATCCCCCCTAAAGGTACACTACCTCTCATACGTAACACTTGAGCTGCTTCATCCGTTTCGTTTTGCAACTTAATCACTTCGGAAAAATCTGTTGACGGTACTAAATCTTCCGCTTTTTTCTTCCCAAGGCTTGAGGACACATAGGTTAAAAGCTGTTCTTTCACTTTATGAAATTCGAGCATTTTCAAAATTCTATCTTGCATGAAGTAATCCCCCTTCATTTTCCGTATCTATCCGCTCTCTTTACTTACGATTCTTTAAAAACTGTAATAAATCATCGGCTTCAAATGTATTAAGCACCGTATCTTTTAATAACCATGCTTTTTTTGCTGCTGATACACCCACTTCCATATGATCGAGTGTTTCTGTTTTATGAGCATCCGTATTAATGACAATCTTCACATTAGATTCTTGTGCTAATTTTAATGCTTCTGTTGCAAGGTCTAACCGATTCGGGTTAGCATTTAATTCAAGTACCGTATTGGTTTCTTTTGCTAATGCAATTAATTTCTCAATGTTGACTGCATAACCATCCCGTCTCCCAATCAACCGCCCTGTCGGATGAGCAATAATATCAACATGTGGGTTTCTCATCGCATTTTCTAATCGGTGCATGATTTGCTCTTCTGATTGTGAAAAAGCTGAATGAATAGAAGCAATAACAATATCCATCTCTTTCAACACATCATCTTCATAATCTAGGGAACCATCCGGTAAAATATCCATTTCTATCCCCGACAAAACTTGAAAATCATCATATTTTTCATTGATTTCGTGAATGATTTCTTTTTGTTTTAATAACCGTTCTTTTGTTAATCCATTCGCTACTTTTAAATATTGCGAATGATCCGTAATAGCCATATAACGATAACCCTTTGTGCGACAGGCAGCAATCATCTCTTCAATGGAATTAGCACCATCACTCCATGTTGTATGCATATGAAGATCGCCCTTGATATCTTCGTTTTCTATAAGTGGCGTGTTTGCAGTATATGTCTCAACTTCCTTACCATCTTCACGAATTTCAGGAGGAAACAAAGGTAATTTAAAATGAGCATAAAAATCTTCTTCTGTTTGGAACGTTTTAATCGTTCCTTTTTCTATATCTTCTACACCATACTCACTGATTTTTTCTCCCCGTTCCTTCGCCAATTGACGCATACGAACATTATGGTCTTTAGAACCGGTAAAATGGTGAAGTGTAGAAGCAAACTCTTCAGGAGTTACAATTCTAAAATCAACAGAGACATCATATTTTTCTGCAAGCACTACAGAAACTTTTGTTTCTCCTGCCGCAATCACTTCTTTAATCTCACCTATTTGTAAAAGCTGTTCTTTCACTGAAGCAGGAACCGTTGTTGAAATAATAAAGTCCAAATCTTTAATCGTTTCTCTCATTCTTCTAATACTACCTGCTCGAGAAAAACGGTCGATATCTATAAATGAAGATAGAAATCCTTCAATTTTCTCAGCAATCGGTAGCATAAAAGCAAGAGGCAAGCGTTCCGGTCTAGTACCCACATTAGCTAATGCTTCGAGAATTTTTTCTTCTGTTTTCTTTCCAAATCCGGCTAAAGCTTGTACTTGATGATCATTACAAGCTGTCCTTAAATCTTCAGCATTCTTAACCCCAAGCTCTTTATACAATTTAGCAATTTTTTTACCACCTAAACCCGGCAATTGCAAAAGTGGAATCAAACCTGCTGGTACTTCCTTCTTTAATTCATCAAGTGCACTAGTTGTGCCTTCTTCTACAAACTCTGTGATAACTGCAGAAGTACCCTTACCAATACCAGGTAACTTCGTATAATCCTCTATTTCATCCAACGTTAAATCACTTGTCTCTAACGCCGTTGCTGCTTTACGAAAGGCAGCCGTTTTAAAAGGGTTCTCGCCCTTTAACTCCATATAAATAGCAATCGTTTCTAATAAATGAACAACATCCTTTTTATTAATTGTCATAAGTGTATCGCCTCATTTACATTCATATTTTCTTAGTCTTTCCCGTTTTCTTACTACCTATAAAATCATACAATATTTCCACCGTTCCAGACAGTCCGCCTCTTATTGGTGACCTATCAAAAAAAAAGATTGGCTTTAAATAAAGAAAACTTCTCTTCCTAAGGTAGAGAAGTTAAGAAGCTACATAATCAATCCATAACTCTTTTATCTGCTGGGATAACACTGGTGTGTGCTCAATAATAAAGTTTGCCATAAACGAGCCGTCTAGAGTTGACTGCACACTATCTATTGGTAATAATGCTGCTATGTATAATAAGATAAACATGATAAGATAAACTTCTATAAATCCTAAAATACTTCCAGCCCAACTGTTTAATTGTTTTAATATCGGAAAACTTGCGAGAAAATCTAGCATACTGCCGATAATTTGTAATACAATCTTAACTGCAAAGAAAATGATTGCAAATGCAATTGCGCGATAATAAGCTGTCTCTAAGTCTGTGTTACCTAAAATCGTTTCAAGCTGTGAATTCCCGAAGTTCGGATATGGAATCCATAAGGTTAATTTAGGAGCTAAAGGCTCATAGTATAGTCTTGCCACAACGAAGGCGACAATAAAGCCTAATAGATGGATAGCTTGAAGAATTAATCCTCTTCGTAGACCTATGAAAAACCCGAAGATTAACATGATAATAATGGCAAGATCAAGCATAATTCGTGTCAGTCCTTTACTCTATTTAATTCTTCTTTAAGACGTTCTACTTCGTCTTTAAGTTTCAAATAATCGTTCATTGTGTTCACAGCTGTTAAAACAGCAAGTTTACTAATATCGAGCGAAGGATTCTTTGCACTAATATCTCTCATTGTTTCATCCACCATGGATGCAACTAAACGGATGTGGCTGGAGCTCTCCGTGCCGACAATTGTATACGGGATACCATATATATCAACCCTTGTCCGGTTTTTATCAGTATTTGACAACATACAAGCCCCCATTCTGAAGAATCCTAAACATTATCATAACACGAACCATTTTTTGAGGGAAGTCAAAGCTTGTCAAAAAGACAGAGGAATTGTCAAAATAGGAGGAATCAATTATGAGTCAAATAGTATTAAAAAAATCTACAGCAGAACTTCAACTAATGAAAACACATTACCAAGCTCTACTATCACCGAAACAGCCTCCCGGTAGTATTTTCACTGCCAAAACAAACAATTGTACAATTACTGCCTACAAATCAGGTAAAGTATTATTTCAAGGAGCAGGCTGTCAATCAGAAGCTGATAAATGGGGGGGCTCTAATAGCGAAGTCGCACCGAAAAAGAAAGCCAGCTCGCCAAAAGGATCCAAATTACCGGATCATTTTGCATCCCTATCAGTTGTGGGCTCAGATGAAGTTGGGACAGGAGATTACTTTGGACCAATGACTGTAGTAGCAGCTTATGTAAGTGCAACAAACATCCCACTATTAAAAGAGCTTGGCGTGCAAGACTCTAAGAATTTAAATGATCAGAGAATTATCCAAATCGCTAAACAAATTAAAGATGTCATTCCCTTTAGTTTACTTACACTACATAATGAAAAATATAACAACATGCAGCAAAAAGGAATGTCTCAAGGAAAACTAAAAGCTCTCCTTCATAACCAAGCTATTAATAGTGTGCTTGAAAAAATGTCTCCAGAGAAGCCAGACGCCGTCTTAATCGATCAATTTGCTCAAGAAGGAGTATATTATAATTATTTAAAATCTCAAGCCAATATACAAAGAGAAAATGTATATTTCAGTACGAAAGGTGAATCTGTACATATCGCTGTCGCAGCTGCATCAATCCTTGCACGCTATGCGTTTCTCCTTCGTTTCGAGGAATTAAGTAAAAAGGCTGGCTTTCCACTAACAAAAGGTGCCGGCCCTAAGGTTGACGAATGCGGTGCGAAATTAATACATATCCATGGTGAAGATTCTCTAACGCGCTTTGTGAAACTGCATTTTGCTAACACCGATAAAGCAAAAGCTCTTTATATAAAGAAGTATAAAGCATAAAGCAATAGGGCTCCGCTCTTTTATGAAGAGCGGATTTCTACTTTTACTAGCGCCTCTCAAGCTCTCAGCTTGTGTTCTACTTCTAATACAGGGCGCTTCTTCTGGGACCAGTGATTCCTCATCTTACCACTATCTTACTCTTATTTCTTCCTATATTTATAGTCTCTTAAATAGTAATTTTTCTTTTCAACTACACTGTACAAAAAAAGTGATACTACCGAAAAATAACAGTAAGTATCACTTTGATGATTATTTATCCACGAAGGACAGCACCAGTTTTTTCTTCTAATGCTTTTAACACTTTGTCATGGGCTTTTACAACATCTTCATCTGTAAGAGTCCGTTCTGGATCAAAATATTTCAGTGAATAGGCAATTGATTTTTTACCTTCTTCCATTCGATCTCCTTCATATAAATCAAATACATGAACGTCTTTTAGTAATTTGCCGCCTGCTTCACGAATGACAGTACTTAATGCTTGAGCTGTCGTTGTTTGATCGACCACTAAAGCAATATCTCTCGTAATAGATGGGTAACGAGGAATAGCTTCATAGCGTAAAGGTTTAATTTCAGCATGTAATAATTTCTCTAATGATAATTCAAAAACATACGTTTCTTTTAAGTCTAATTCTTTTTCAACATTCGGATGAACTTGACCAATAAACCCTATACTCGTTTCATTTAGAAATACTTCTGCTGAGCGACCTGGATGTAGTCCGTCTTTCTCAAATTTGGCAAACGTGATTTGTTCTAACAAACCAAGTTTACTAAATAATCCTTCTAGAATTCCTTTCAGAACAAAGAAATCAACTGGCTTTTTCTCCCCTTGCCATTGATGTAACTCCCATAAACCTGTAATGGCCGCAGCTAAATGTTCTTTTTCCTCAGGCAACTCATTCTCAGCTGTACGTAAGAAAACAGAGCCTGTTTCGTAAATAGCAGTAGCGTCAATTTGTCTCGCACTATTATATTTAAGGACTTCTAGTAAATGCGGAGTTAAGCTAAGCCGTAACACACTACGCTCTTCACTCATCGGCATCGCAAGCTTAATTGGGTCTCTAGCTTCTAAGGAATAGTTTTGCGCTTTATCTTCACTCGTTAATGAGTAAGTGA
The DNA here is from genome assembly GCF_034651445.1 of Cytobacillus sp. OWB-43. Taxonomy (NCBI): domain Bacteria; kingdom Bacillati; phylum Bacillota; class Bacilli; order Caryophanales; family Bacillaceae; genus Cytobacillus; species Cytobacillus sp. OWB-43. Next base: position 1,950,761 of record NZ_JAYEFF010000001.1, read on the forward strand.
TGGCTTGATATAATCCCGCCCCTTCCAAGTATTGACGAACGATACGTCGTTTCTTTTGATAAGGCGTTAAACTACCTGCTGAAGCCGTTCCACCGGGCAATGTTGAAGCAAGATTATCGTATCCGTATAGGCGACCCACTTCTTCTACAAGATCCTCTTCTATTGTAATATCACCACGTCTTGTTGGCACTGTTACTGTAATTTCATTCTCTTCAACCACTGTCGTGAATTGCAATCTTTCTAAAATATCTTTTGCTTCACTCACTAGTAACGATGTTCCAAGGACACGATTGATTTTATCAATGGTAATGGTGATAACAGCAGGTTCTACTTTTAACGTGTCAACCTCTACTGATCCCTCTAATACTTCTCCGCCTGCGTATTGCGTGAGTAATTGCGCTGCTCTTTCTGCTGCTGGACGAACACGCTGTGGATCAACACCTTTTTCATAACGCGCACTCGCTTCACTCCTTAATCCGTGATCTTTCGAGGACTTTCTAATCGCACCTCCAGTGAAATAAGCTGATTCAAGTAGTACGGTCGTTGTTTCATTACCAACTTCTGAATTCGCTCCACCCATTACACCAGCTAAAGCAACTGGTACTTCCCCATTTGTGATAACTAGGTGATCTGTTGTTAATTCTCTCTCAGCATCATCAAGCGTAGTGATTTTTTCACCTTGGTTGGCACGGCGAACAAGAATCTCTTTCGAACCTAGGCGATCATAATCAAACGCGTGTAAAGGCTGACCGTATTCAAGCAAAATATAGTTCGTAATATCAACAACATTATTATGTGGACGAATACCAGCTGCTGTTAAACGAGCTTGTAACCATAGTGGTGACGGAGCGATTTTTACATTTTTAATTACTTTAGCGACATATAATGGGTTATCATCTGCTGCTTCTACATTTACAGTGATGTAATCAGCGGCCCTCTCAGAAACAGTCTCTACCTTTGTCTGCGGTAACTTCACATCTTTTTCTAAAATAGCAGCGACTTCATAGGCAACACCAAGCATACTTTGGCAATCTGCACGGTTCGGTGTTAACCCTAGTTCTAATACTTGATCATCTCTGTGCAATTGCTCTAATGCATTGGTTCCAAGCTCTGTATCTGCTGGAAACACATAGATACCTTCACTATAATCTTTAGCGACTAGCTTACTTTCAAAGCCTAGTTCTTGAAGAGAACAAATCATACCATTCGAAGCTTCACCACGTAATTTTGCTTTTTTAATTTTAAAATTCCCCGGTAATACTGCACCTACAGTTGCAACTGCTACCGTTTGTCCTTTATCAACATTAGGAGCCCCACAAATGATTTGCACAAGTTCGCCATCGCCAAGGTCTACTTGACAAATATTTAATTTATCAGCACTTGGATGTTTCTGTTTTTCAGATACATAGCCGACGACGACACCCTTAATTCCTTCATCAAGTGTCTCTACACCTTCAACTTCGATTCCGCTCTTTGTGATCTTCTCTGCTAATTCTTCTGGTGTAATCCCAGATAAGTCAACATATTCTTGTAACCATTTATATGAAACGTACATATCGTTGTCCTCCCCCTTTATTCATGAATTGAGAATTGCTTTAAGAATCTACTATCATTTGTATAGAAATGACGAATATCATCGACACCGTATTTTAACATGGCAATACGCTCAGCTCCCATGCCAAAGGCAAAACCTGTATATTTTTTAGAATCAAATCCTGCCATTTCAAGGACATTTGGGTGTACCATTCCTGCACCTAAGATCTCAATCCAACCGGTTTTTTTACATACATTACAGCCTTTTCCAGAACAAATCATACAAGAAATATCCATTTCTACAGATGGCTCAGTAAATGGGAAGAAACTTGGACGAAGGCGAATTTCTCTCTCTTCACCAAACATTTTTTTCGCAAATACTTCTAGCGTACCCTTTAAGTCTGTCATACGAATATTTTCATCTATCACAAGTCCTTCAATTTGCATAAATTGATGAGAGTGAGTCGCATCATCATTATCACGACGGAATACTTTTCCTGGACAAATGATTTTCACTGGACCTTTCCCCTCATGCTTTTCCATCGTTCTAGCTTGCACAGGCGAAGTATGTGTGCGTAATAAAATATCCTCTGTAATATAGAATGAATCTTGCATATCACGTGCAGGGTGACCTTTTGGTAAGTTCAATGCTTCAAAATTATAATAATCCTTCTCCACTTCTGGTCCTTCCGCTACGGTATAGCCCATTCCAATGAATAAGTCCTCAATTTCTTCAACAACCCTTGTTAATGAATGATGATTACCGGTATGTACAGGACGACCTGGTAATGTCACATCAATCGTTTCTGCAGCAAGCTTAGCTTGAATTTGCGCTTCTTCTAACTGCACTTGTTTTGCCGTTATTCCTTGCGTAATTTGATCACGCACTTCATTTGCTAATGCACCCATTTTCGGACGTTCTTCTGCAGAAAGTTTCCCCATTCCTTTTAGTACTTCTGTGATCGGGCCTTTCTTACCTAAATAAGCAACGCGGATATCATTTAATTCTTTTAAATCCATTGCCGCAGAAACCTTCTCTAACGCTTCTGCTTGCAATTCTTTTAAACGCTCTTGCATCTTGAAACTCCTCCTTTTAATACTTTTTTGACAAAATAAAAAACCTTATCCCATGAAAGGGACGAGGTTTGGAATCGCGGTACCACCCTTTTTAATACAACAATAAAAAACATGCTATATTCGCTTCATTTCGATAACGGCAAAAAGCCGGTGCATCTTTACATCGAAAATATTCGATGGTCCCGATGTCTGCTCAAGAGCTGAAATTTCGAGTAAGTCGCTCATAAAAATGCTTTCAGTCTCAGGCATTTTCTCCCTATTATGAACAAAACATACTTTACTTTGTCTCTATCATAGCTTTTAATTATTTCATTTTGCTATTTATTATATTACATTATGAGTCGACATTCAAATTGTTCTCACGATTTTTTTACTCATTATTCGTTTCTCAAATAATATAGCAATATACCTGCTGCTACAGCTACATTTAAGGACTCACTCTTACCGTATAAAGGAATATACAGATTGGCTGTAGTTTGTGTAAGTAACTCTTTATTTACACCGTTCCCTTCATTACCAACGAGCAATGCAAATTCATCCAGTGGAGCAAAGCTTTGATATTCTTTGCCTCCTTCTAATGCTGTACCGTATACAGGAATATTATTTTCCTTTAACTCCTTCATCCATACATCCAACTTGCCATGGATAATTGGTAGATGGAAGTGACTACCTTGAGCAGAACGTAAAACCTTTGGATTATAAGGGTCCACTGTGCCGTGACCGATGATAACCGCATCCATGCCAGCCGCATCAGCTGTACGAATCATTGTTCCTAAGTTTCCGGGATCTTGCACTTCATCTAATAGTAATAATTTCTTCAAACCAAGCGAATCGAAAGACCTCTCTTCTTCTTGATAACATACGGCCACAATTCCTTGCGGTGTTTGTGTATCAGTTAAGTCTCCAATCACATGTGGCGGTAGGATATAAACGGAACAGTTTCCTACATTCCAGCTTTTTGGTATATCCTTTTCCTCACTAATCATTAACTCTTTTACACGATTTTCTTTTAATGCTTCTTCAACAAGATGAAATCCTTCAACAAGAAAAGTACCTGTTATATCTCTTTCTTTCCTTTTGAGAAGCTTTTTCCACTGCTTCACCTGTGGATTTTTTGCTGATTGTAAGTACTTCATTTTTTCGCTCCTTCAATAAAACACGTGCCATTAATATTTCATTATACCGAAAAACACATACATAATAAATCTTAAATGAGAAACCCTATAATCGTAACGAATTCTAACGAAGGATGTGTTTACTTTTATGAACTTAAATTTACGTAATGCCATCTTACACAATGTTTCAGGTAATTCACAAGATGAATTAAAAGATACTATTGTTGATGCTATACAAACAGGCGAAGAGAAAATGCTCCCTGGCCTTGGCGTATTATTTGAAGTCATTTGGCAAAATTCATCTGAAACTGAAAAGAAAGAAATGCTAGAGACGTTAGAAAACGGCTTACAATAAGAAAAAAAACAGCCTTTCATCAGGCTGTTTTTTTCTATTCAAAAGTTATTTTTGCAACTGTATCGTTATCTAGTCTTTTAATAACAGCTGTAATCAGTTTTACTGCGTTTTCAAAATCATCACGATGAAGAATACCCGCATGTGAATGAATATATCTTGTTGCAATTGTAATTGAAAGCGCTGGCACACCTTTATATGTTAAATGTATGGAACCTGCATCCGTTCCACCACCTGGTACAGAATCAAACTGATATGGAATATTGAGCTCATCTGCTGTATTTGTTACAAAATCTCTTAAACCTTTATGTGACACCATAGAAGCGTCATAGAGAATAATTTGAGGACCATCACCTAATTTACTTAACGCATCCTTTTCTGTTACACCTGGTGTATCTCCTGGTATCCCAACATCAACAGCGATACCGATATCAGGCTTAATCATTTGTGCAGCTGTTTTTGCCCCACGCAAGCCAACTTCTTCTTGTACCGTTCCAACCGCATATACTGTATTTGGATGGTTCTCATTTTTCAAACCTTCTAGCACTTTAATTGCAATCGCCAAACCGATTCTGTTGTCCCAAGCTTTCGCAAGTAACATTTTCTCATTGTTCATCACAGTGAATTCAAAATATGGAACAACCATATCCCCTGGTTTTACGCCCCAACCTAATGCCTCTTCACGGCTAGAAGCACCGATATCAATGAACATATCCTTGATTTCAATTGTTTTCTTACGCGCTTCTGCTGGCAAAATATGTGGTGGCTTCGAACCAATTACCCCAGTCACATCTCCTTTAGATGTTACAATCGTCACACGTTGGGCTAACATCACTTGAGACCACCAGCCTCCAACTGTTTGAAACCGCAAAAACCCTTTATTATCAATACTTGTCACCATAAAACCTACTTCATCTAAATGACCAGCAACCATAATCTTTGGCCCATCTGCTTGACCAATTTTTTTAGCGATTAAACTACCAAGTCCGTCAGTTGATAATTCATCAGCTAAGGGTTCTATGTATTTTTTCATCACTTCACGCACTTCTCGTTCGTTACCTGGAACCCCTCTTGCATCAGTTAGTTCTTTTAGCATCGTTAATGTTTCATCAAGCTTAGACATATTTCGACTCCCTTAATATTATTTAAGCCCATTATACATGGTTAGTCCTTCTTTTGTAAAAACTTAAACTACTTCTTACTGTACTTCATTTCTATAGAACTTATACATATGTGTTAACAAGCGGGAAGACTTAAAGGTACTTTGAGGTTTAGACGCTCACTTATTTTCCGGATGAACCAAACCCTCCACTGTTTCTTTCTGATTGTGTTAAATCACTTACTTGGGCAAGCTCAACTTGAAAAACTGGTGCGATTACCATTTGGGCAATTCTCATATGTTTTTCTACACGGAATTCTTCTTTTCCATGATTAATCAAGATGACCTTCACTTCGCCTCTATAGCCCTCATCAATCGTCCCTGGACTATTTAAAACCGTTACACTATGTTTAAGAGCTAAACCACTTCTTGGCCTTACTTGTGCTTCCGTTCCTTTTGGTAACTCCATCTGAATACCTGTGCTAATTAAAGCTGACTGTCCTGATGGTATGATTACATCTTCAACTGAAAATAAATCTAGCCCAGCGTCCCCCTCATTTGCACGGTAAGGCATTTTAGCATCATTGCGAATCAATTTAATGTTTAATATATTCGTCATTGTTTATCCCTCATCTTATTATAGAATGATGTTATTATCATGTTGCATAAAATTACTTACTAATGGGTATATAAACCGTAAATGTCCCTCAGTTTTTTCGATTAAAGAGCCAATTATTTTTTACATAACAAAAAAATTATAACAAATTTAAACAAAGTTGAAACCTTTTTCGTTTTTATTCGTAAACACTTAAAAAATGTACAAAGGGGTATTCTTAATGTTATTGATCATTCGCCTATTACTAATCATTTTGATTATTTTGCTCATATATAGTGCTGTTAAGTATGTTACAAATCCGATGCGTAAATTAGAAAAAGCTCATAAACAAAAAAAATATTTTTTTTATGACGACGCAAATAACGCTCAGAAAAATTTCTTCATTACTTATAAAGGGGTTATGTTTGAAGGTGAAAAATATCTAGGTACAACAGATAACTCCTTTGATGTGGTTTCAATTTTCATTTGGCCTCATCAGCCATCAGAGTTACAAGGACTTGTTGGCGAGGACTTTATGTTTATCGAAAGCAAATTAAAAAACCATTATATGAATGCAAAAATCGACTGGAAGAGCCCTGTGAAAGAGCTAATGGATAAAAAGCGTAACCAGTGAAAGATGAGCCCAAACTTTAAGCCCTAACAAACCTTTACAAAGTTTGTTAGGGCTATATTTATATCTCTAAGTAGCATTTGCTAGATTTTTATTACATCAGTATTTTCCTCTTTTTCTGCAATCAAATAATTCCCCTCTCAAAGTCAATAAACAAAAAAAGCCAGGATACACGACCCTAACCTTTCATTTATGAAACTTTTTTCACCTTTGTTGTTTTAAAAAATTCTTGCCATTTTATCACAGTCACTTTCTCTCTAATGAGATAGAGAAGAATGGACAAAGACAGTAGAACCATAACAATCATTGTTGGTGTAAATCTACTGATAAATTCACCAAAAACAGTATAAAAGATTGCTAATGGTATATTTGTTAACAAAGCACCTTTGCAGAAATCACGAAATTTCGGGTTTTTTTCTAGCAAGCAAAAGTTAAGTAAATGAAAATGAATAAATGGAATCAAACGAAGAATGGAAATTTGACCAATGGTTAAATTACGATATTCTCCAAACCATTTCTTTTTTAAATGAGACAGTTTTTCATGAAAGGTAGGAAGTTGATAAATTAATACATAAAAAAATAAACAAGATAACATTAACCCTACTAGAGATAAAATACTACCAAATAAACTGCCAAACAATACACCACCAGCAATACAAACAAGTGGCACAGGGATAAAAAGGAACTGCCGCAAAATATGAAATAAAATAAATGCGAATGGAGCGAGAATACCTGCTGTCTCAATAATCCCCTTTGCAAGAGCAAGATGTTCATTCACCTGATAAACGCCCACCTTCCATGAACTATAAGATTCTTGGATGTTAGTACATCATATGGCAAGGGCACTAAAATTATGCCCACTCCATGATGAGGTAAACGAGGAATATCAACTGTAACACAGATAAGATAGGAAGACCAAATTTAAAAGAAAAATGCTTTGTCTTATGTCTATAACGCCTCATTCCCCAAGTCATTCCTATAGCTCCAAACAAAAGAGCAACCAGCCACAGATTTTGCTCACTAATGCGGTATTCTCCCTTTTGCGCTTTTCTTTTATCTATTTTCATCATAATTGCTGCAATGCCATTCATTATAAAAAAGACGATTATGATAGCAAAAATCATTCATTACACCCCTATTCTCATTTCGTTATCGAAATTATAGCTGATAAAGTAAATTAATCGTATTTATAAGTTCGTACTCGTGCCAAAGGTCATTAGTTTAATACGCTTGAGATGCTCACTAACATATACTTGAACTTTGCAGGAGTATATTTCGTTTTCTTCCACTTCAATAGACTAAAATCATAACAAAAAAAGCCACCCCCGAAAGAGCGACTCTTAAACTTTCTTATTTAGAAAGGTTTTGTTTTGCAACATTTGCTAATTCTGCGAATGCATTTGCATCAGAAACAGCTAATTCTGCAAGCATTTTGCGGTTTACTTCGATACCAGCTAGTTTTAATCCGTGCATTAAACGGCTATAAGAAAGACCGTTCATACGAGCAGCTGCGTTAATACGAGTAACCCATAACTTACGGAAGTCGCGTTTTTTCTGACGACGATCACGATAAGCATAGTTGTAAGATTTCATTACTTGTTGGTTAGCAACTTTATATAATGTATGTTTAGAACCGTAATAACCTTTAGCTAATTTTAATACCTTTTTACGACGTTTGCGAGTAACTGTACCGCCTTTTACACGTGGCATAATATTTCCCTCCTATTTTGCGAGTTTACTTAAGACCTACTAACATATTGCGGATACGCTTGAAATCACCAGTAGATACAAGAGTACCTTTACGAAGCTTACGTTTTTGTTTTTGAGATTTATTCGCGAACATATGGCTTCTGTAAGCGTGAGAACGTTTTAATTTTCCAGATCCTGTTCTTTTAAAACGCTTAGCAGAACCACGGTGTGTTTTCATTTTTGGCATGTGGAATTCCTCCTCTTACTTTTCGTTTTTAGGTGCAAGTATCATAAACATGCTTCGGCCATCCATTTTCGGATGAGATTCAACTGTTGCGACTTCAGAGCAAGCCTCTGCAAATCGAACAAGAACACGCTGTCCAATTTCCTTATGCGTAATCGCACGACCTTTAAAACGAATGGAAGCTTTTACTTTATCGCCTTTTTCAAGGAATTTGATTGCGTTACGAAGCTTTGTATTAAAGTCATGTTCCTCTATCGTTGGACTAAGGCGAACTTCTTTAACACTGATAATTTTTTGATTTTTACGTGCTTCTTTGTCTTTCTTCTGTTGCTCGAACTTAAACTTACCGTAGTCCATGATACGGCCTACAGGAGGCTTTGCATTCGGTGCTACAAGAACAAGATCAAGATTTACACGTGCGGCTATTTCTAGCGCTTCATTTTTAGATTTGATTCCTAGTTGCTCGCCATTCTGGTCAATAAGACGAACTTCACGGGCACGGATACCCTCGTTTAACAACATATCTTTGCTAATAGTTAGACACCTCCATGGTTTTATATGAACACAATGTTTGGGTCACTTTTCTAAAAGAAGCTTCCAGCTGCACCGAGTGATACAATTGAGGCAAATAAAAAAGTGCGGGTGAAGACACCCACACATTACGTACAATGTTAAAATTCACGTAAACCTGCTAACTGCCTAAAAGCGTCAATCAGGTGAGAAGCGGGCGCTTCTTCTTTACTCAAACTGTATTCAAATTACCTTAGAAAATATATCACAAAGCATAATATTTGTCAAATGGTATTGTTTTTTCACAACATAGAAAATGATATCAAAAGTTGCGGTGTTTGGCAACAACTTTTGAAATTTTTTTGTACCCACCTTTATCCAGCTTAACAACATGCATAAAGTGACGTTTTGAGTTAAGCATGGATAAAGACTCTGGGATACGATCATACACGTTGTTTGTAATATTTTTATCCTCTTTGAACTTCCTTCTCAATCAATTGTTTAAATTCATTAAAGGAGATGGTTTCTGATTTTTGTTCCCCATATTTACGTACATTAACCGCCTGTTCACTTACTTCATTATCGCCGACAACGAGCATATATGGGATTTTCTGCATTTGTGCTTCACGAATTTTATAACCCATTTTTTCATTACGATCATCGATTTCAACGCGAATTCCTGCAAGCTGTAAATCTTCTTTTACTTTTTTCGCATAATCAAAATGGATATCATTTGAAACTGGAATAACTTGGACTTGAACAGGAGCTAGCCATGTTGGGAATGCACCTTTGTATTCTTCGATAAGGAAAGCAACAAAACGTTCCATCGTTGAAACAACACCACGGTGAATAACAACAGGGCGATGCGGCTTGCCATCTTCCCCAACATAAGATAAGTCAAAACGTTCAGGAAGCAAGAAGTCTAACTGAACAGTTGATAACGTTTCTTCTTTACCTAGAGCTGTTTTTACTTGTACATCAAGCTTAGGACCGTAGAATGCGGCCTCCCCTTCGGCTTCATAGTATGGCAAGCCAATCTCATCCATTGCTTCTTTTAACATCGATTGTGCCTTTTCCCACATTTGATTATCATCAAAATACTTTTCAGTATCCTCAGGATCGCGATAAGATAGGCGGAACGAATAATCATTAATGTCAAAGTCTTTGTATACTTCGAGAATTAAATTAACAACGCGTATAAATTCTTCTTTAATTTGGTCTGGACGAACGAATAGATGAGCATCATTTAATGTCATACCACGTACACGTTGCAATCCTGATAATGCTCCAGACATCTCATAGCGATGCATTGTACCTAATTCAGCGATACGGATTGGTAATTCTCTATAGCTATGGATTCCTTGTTTATAAATCATCATATGATGAGGACAGTTCATTGGACGAAGAACAAGCTCCTCATTATCCATTTTCATTACAGGGAACATATCTTCTTGATAGTGATCCCAGTGTCCTGAAGTTTTGTAAAGTTCCACATTTGCCATAATTGGTGTATATACATGGTCATAGCCTAAACGCACTTCTTTATCCACGATATAACGTTCAATATTACGGCGAATTGTTGCGCCTTTTGGTAACCATAGCGGTAACCCTTGTCCAACCTTTTGGGAGTTCGTAAAGAGGCTTAATTCCTTACCAATTTTACGGTGATCACGCTCTTTTGCTTCTTCAAGCAAACGCAAGTGTTCGTTTAAGTCATCTTTTGTAAAGAATGCAGTACCATATATACGTTGTAGCATCTTATTGTCGCTATCTCCACGCCAATATGCGCCAGCAATACTTAAAAGCTTAAATTCTTTAATTTTCCCTGTAGAAGGAACATGAACCCCTCGACAAAGATCAAAGAATTCGCCTTGTTCATAAAGGGTAACTGTTTCACCTTCTGGAATGGCGCCAATCAGTTCAACCTTATATTCGTCGCCAATCTCCTCATAGATTTTTAAAGCTTCGTCTCTACTCACTTCTTTACGAACAATCTCAATATTTTCATTGATGATTTTCTTCATTTCTTTCTCGATTTTCGGTAGATCTTCAGGTGTTAATGACTCCTCCATATCGATATCGTAGTAGAAGCCACTCTCAATAACAGGACCTACACCTAATTTAACGTTTTTATATAAACGTTTAATCGCTTGCGCCATTAAATGAGCGGAACTGTGACGCATAATTTCAAGCGCCTCATCACTGCCTTGGGTAATGATCTCCACAGCCGCATCCTCTTCAATTGGACGACGAAGGTCGAATAATTCATTATTCACTTTACCTGCTATGGCTTTCTTTTTTAAGCCAGGGCTGATTGATGATGCGATTTCTTCCGTTGTTGTTCCTTTGGAGAACTCCTTTACTGCTCCATCTGGAAACGAAACTTTAATCATTTCTGACATCATAACTTCCTCCTTGTTTTTGAAAAATAAAAAACTCGCCCCTAATAAAAGGGACGAGTATCATATACACGTGGTTCCACCCTACTTCTCACTTTAAAAAAGTGACTCGTAGCAAGTTAACGGTCTTGTTGCCGCCAATACTTAATCGACGCCTTAGACATCTTTATGTATTGGAGTTCAAAGGTGGTAAGCATTCCATTCGTGTTAGGAAGATTGCAGCCTTGTCTTCCCTCTCTATAAACCGTAAAAGAATACCCATATCCTTATCATTACTGTTCATTGATAATTTCAATATGTAAGTATTATAGTTTTTAATTTACGGAAAATCAAGAGGGTTCACTTATATTTTTACATGCATGCTGTTTACGCATATTAAATTCACTTATATGAAGGATTTCCAATCTCTCTTCAAAAATATTTTTAATTGTACGAACTAAAGGTTGTTCCTCACTTTCACTATATAAACATATTTCCTGAGGAGCGATTGAGAGTAATGGTGCGATTGTAACTGAATCTACATAGACAGGGTGATTAATTAATAATCTTCTATCTATCATCGCCGTTAGGTCCATTCGAGAAAGCTCTTCGAAATGCTGATTAAAAAAGCGAACTTCTTCACCTAAATATAAATGAATCGTGGGTAACTTACTTTCTCTATCCTTAATAAAGTCTCTTAAGGTTTGAATAAACATTTGATATTCCTGTTCCATTTTATATTCATCAATAGACAACTCAACATACTTTGTCATATCGTCTAAAAGCGGTTTAAGACGAAACTTTATAAAAGCATCATAGGAAAAAGAGATATCATCATGCACTAGGCGATCTATAGCCGATCGTAATTGCTCGTGTATATCCACTCTATGTAAAAAAGTAGATAAATCTTCTCTTTGCCCTTCCAATATGGAATGAATGATTTCAAGAATTTGTTGTTGTTCTTCTGAATCTTGATAATAAAACTTTTCGGCCATTATCTTTCTAAACCAACTATCGCATTTACTCTCCATTAAAAAAGCAGAAAATGTTCGTTTTACTTCTTCAATAGATCGTCCACTGCATTGTTCAGGATACATTCTTACTATATATTGACCTTCATTATGAAGAATTGTCGTTTCGCCTTCCGTATAGTTCTGAATCCGGATTGCGTGCTGAAACAGCTCCTCGGCTTCATGCTTATTCCGGAAAATGATCTCTATCAACCAAATCCCCCCTTAACATCTATCTGATTCATATATATGGGAGACTTGGCCAAAATAGAAGTCATGAAGAAAAACTATTGAAAATTATCTTGCCTAAACCCTTCGATTCGGTCCTTCGACAAGCACAGGATCGGTTAAATACTTAATTCTCTCCATTACTCTTCTTGCCTTCATCCGCTCCTCTTCCCCTCGTTGACTATAGGTAAGATGATGTTCAAGTCCTTTATAATCAAAGTTTGAGGTAAAAAAGGTCGGTAACTTTTCAAGCATACGATATTGTAGAATCGGCGACAAAATTTCATCTCTTGTCCAACTAGACATCGTTTCTGCACCCATATCATCAAACATAAGTACAGAAGCTGATCGAATAGCTTCAAGTTTATCATTTAAAGTCGAATCACTAATTGAGCTTTTCAATTCCCTAAATAATTCAGGCACATAGACAATCATTGATGAAACTTGCTTCAGTGCAAGTTCATTGGCAATCGCACCTAATAAATATGATTTACCGACACCAAATTGGCCGTATAAATATAACGCCTTCTGACCATCACCCTTTTTAAAATTCATACAATAGCTAAGAGCTTTATTGACTGCTTCCATTCTTTTTCCATCATCGTTGTACACCGTATCAAAGGTTGCATTTAGTATGTCTTTAGGGACATATAAACTTTGAATCAACTTCTCATTTTTTCTTTTTTCATCATGGATTTGCTTTCGTGGGCATTTATCATATTTAATATCAATCAGTCCACGTTCAATGACGAGCTCTGGGTGGTAGCCTTGCATAAAATTGATACAACTATCTAGGCTCGGACAGCGATTACATTCCTTACTTAGCTTGCTATATTCATACAATTTAATTAAGCTTCTTTCAACCATATCTGCTGACAGTTCATCCTTATGTGCCGTCAAAAAGGCACGGACATCTGGATCATTTAAAGTCTCTGCTCGTTGCTTTTCATATCTCGTTTTAAAATCTTGATTTCCAGCAAGTTTTTTAAGCGTATCATTGATTCTTTCCATCTATTGTCCACCCCCGTTTCTTCTCTTCATTAGTTCTTGAAATTCTTTCATATTAAGATCTACATTATCATCTTTCTTATCCTGCTTCTGTTGGACGACAGTCTCATTTTTACTTGTTTCCTCGTCAAACCAATCAGGTAAAAGCTCTGTCCTCGTGACAGCTTTTTTCGTATTAGATTTGGATGAACGTTTCCCTACTTTTTTATTCTCTGCCCATTTCAAATATTGTTGGTGTTCTTTCTTCGCCAAAGCCATGGCATTAGCCGTAGTTTGAACGCTCTTTCTCGCCCAATGACTTGCGATTGTTTCCACATATGCCTTTGTCAGCTTTTTATCTGTTTTACGCATCACATAATCAATCAAAACATTCATCACACCGGGAGGCAACTTTTGGTGAAACATCACATCTTCAAGTATTTTCAATTCCGCTTTTGAAGGTTCCGCCCCCCCAGATAAATCTTTCAAAAATTGAATAGGCGAAGTTGTATCAAAGTATTGAATAAGCTCTTCTTCTTTACTTTTTGGCTTTTCAGTTATTGAGAGACTATGAACAGGCTGAGTTTGCGTAATTAATGATGGCAATTCGTCACGATGATTCATTTGATACCAATCCCTTGCCGATTTCCGCAATTCATCCATCTCAACTTCATCATCTTCGTTCATCGCGCTTATAAGAATATTCTTCATTTCCATAACATCAATATCATATAAAAACGCCAAATTACTAATGGCATCCTTTACTGTTTGCGTAAGTGCTTTTCGGGGAACAAGTGATTCACTAAGGCCCGCTTCCAATAACGAGAAATTAAATGTTTGCCATGGAATTTGAATTTTACCCGCTTCCATTCTATCTACCCATTCACCTTTAGGAGAAACAGATAAGTCATCATTATACTCTTTAGCAAGCTGGTGTCCAGATGTATAAACCTCATGAAAGGCTGTTGTTACATCCTTATAATCAAGATGGAGGTTTGAATACTCCTCATCACTAAAAAAACGCTTTAGTCTCGTATATTGAGTTTTACCGATTTTTTTATAAAGAAAGATATTGAGCATACCATCTAAGAAAAATGTACTTGGAGAAAGGGGTGGCTGTAATTGATAAATAAATTCACGATTTTCCCCTTCTTTCACATAAACTTTTAGCAAGCCAATTCCTTCAAGTTTTTTTCTTGCTTCATAAATTTCTTTTAAACTTAAGTCCATCATACTCATCAGACCATGATGGTTACGCGAAGATGAAGACCAAATACGGTTTTCCTCCACTTCCATCCATAAGGTCATATATAAACTGTACGCAATGGTCCCAATAAGTGGCTGATAAAGAAATACTAAGATTTTTCGATCATAGTCATGTAACAGCCCATTTAAAGCCACTGTATAATGATCACTAGGGATGACTTCAGTCCAATGCTGGGCCATGAAAAATACCTTCTTTCTTTCATATCTTGAAAAAAATGAGCAAAGAAGCTAAATTCACTTTAGCCTATTTGCTCACCTTTACGCTTGTTCCTTCTTCATTAACTCTTTTAGCTCTTCTATAAATACATTAATATCTTTGAATTGACGATAAACAGAAGCAAAGCGAACATAGGCGACATCGTCAACTTTCACTAGCCTGTCCATAACCATTTCGCCAACATCATCACTCTTCACTTCTGATACTCCGTTGCTTCTTAATTCCTTTTCAACTTGAAAAGTGATATCCTCTAGTTCTTTTAATGCAACCGGTCGTTTTTCACAAGCTTTTATTAGTCCACGCAATATTTTCTCTCTGCTAAACTCTTCTCTTGTTCCTTCTTTTTTCACAACAATCAAAGGAATTTCCTCTACCTTTTCAAAAGTTGTAAACCGATAACCACATTTTTCACACTCTCTTCGTCTTCGTATCGATTTACCTTCATCAACAGGACGAGAGTCTAGCACACGAGTATTATTATGTTGGCATGAAGGGCATTTCATACAATCAACTCCGTCTCATCTTTACGTTCCTAAAATGTATCTTTACTTACTATCATATAAAAAAGGAGTTGTTAGTACAAGTAGATATGTTTTTTTCATAATAAAAAGAGTGCAATTATTCGCTTGCACTCTTGAAGACTTCTTCTTTATTATAACACATTGGCTTTTGTTGCGTTCTTAACTTGAACAGGACCCATTCCACGAGGAATTTCTATATTCTCACGTGTATCAGCACCTAAAGCTTCTGCAATATAGTCAGCCGCGATATGAGGATTAAGATCACCGCAAGTATAAACATCGATGCTTGCATAGCCATGCTCCGGAAAACTGTGTATAGTTAAATGCGACTCTGAAATAATGACAACCCCACTTACACCTTGTGGTGCAAATTTATGGAATGCCACCTCTCGCACTTCTGCCCCTGATTTTAGTGCAGCTGCTACAAATGTTTGCTCAATAAATGACATATCATTCAATTTTTCAAAATCGCATCCCCAAAGCTCTGAGATGACGTGACGACCCATTGTTTCCATATTCAAATTTCCCCCTTTACTAATTGACATGAATTTCTACTGGGCAAAGCATATAACTACCACGGGGGAAAGTTAGTCCAAAGAGGTCCTAACCCTTTAAGTAGCCATTTAGCGCCTTACTCGTTGAGAAGTTCACGATTTTTAGTATACTTTGTTTAATGTTCTTTTGCAATAAATCCTAGAAAATTTATTTAAGTGAATTTCAATAATAATTACATTTTCACATAAAGAAAGGGGACTAAACATTGTTATCATCAGTGTTTATCCCCTCCATTAACCAAGGGAAATGTCACAATTTATTCAAATTTTCCAGAGACATCATTCAGAAATACGCAACGAAAAGACAAACAAAAAGCTTTTTTTATTTAAAAGATTGCCCCAACCTGTGATCATCTATGTAGTAATCAGTTTAACATTTCATTTTACCTACATAGTAAAAATGCAAAAAAGGCAATCCCATTAAAGGATTGCCTACATAAAATTATGCGTTCACTGCAGATTTATTTAGTTCTTCAGCTACATATTTCACCAAGTCAACTACACGACAAGAATAACCCCACTCGTTATCATACCAAGCTAAAACTTTTACTTTATTCTCACCAATCATCATTGTGGAAAGCCCATCAATAATAGCAGAGTGTGGATTTGTTGTGAAATCGATTGAAACAAGTGGTTCTTCTGTTATATCTAATATACCTTTTAATTCATTTTGTGCCGCATCTTCAAACGCAGCATTTACCTCATCAATTGTTACATCCCTCTTTAAATCAACAACTAAATCAACAAGTGATACATCTGGCGTCGGCACACGAAGAGCCATCCCATGTAACTTGCCTTTTAATTGTGGTAACACAAGAGACAATGCTTTCGCTGCTCCTGTTGAAGTAGGAATAATTGACTGCGCGCAAGCTCTAGCACGGCGAAGATCCTTATGTGGATTATCAAGGTTCTTTTGGTCATTTGTATACGCATGTACAGTCGTCATTAAACCGTTTTCAATGCCGAACTTATCTTCTAATACTTTTGCAACTGGCGCTAAGCAGTTTGTTGTACAAGAAGCATTAGAAATCACATCATGTTCAGCAATGTTAAGCGCTTCATCATTCACACCCATCACAATGGTTACATCTTCATTTTTCCCTGGAGCCGTTAAAACAACTTTCTTGGCACCTGCATTTAAATGAAGCATCGCTTTATCTTTTGAGTTGAACTTACCTGTAGCTTCAACAACGATATCAATCTCCATTTGTTTCCAAGGAAGTTCCTCAGGGTTACGATTGCTTAGTAATTGAACTCTTTTTCCGTTCACTACAAGCGCATCATCTTCGGGAATCACTTCACCTTGGAATGCACCATGAGTAGAATCATATTTAATTAAATGTGCTAACGTTTCTGGTGGATAACTAGCATTTATTGCTACTACTTCCAATGTATCATCAAGAATGGCCTTTCTAAACACCATTCGTCCTATTCTCCCAAACCCATTAATCGCTATTTTCGCCTTCATCTTACGGCCCCTTCCGTATAAATGTTATACTTTTTTAACCATTTTCATGCTAATAGTATAACATATTAACCACAAAATGTGATGAGCAAATTGCGGATATTTTAAAGTTCCACTATTCAGAAATATTGTGGATGTAAAGAGAGCATAAAACGCGTGACATTACGTGAAAAATGCATCTTTACGCCCTATTTCTTAAGTGAAAAAAAATAATCCACTTATTATTGTGGACGAAAAGGGTTGAAATATTACTAATGAAACGTAGAAGTCTAAGTAGTAATTGTGTTTTACTGTTTATCTTTTAATTGTAACAGTAAATCATCTAGTTGCTTCTCTGTACTAGCGAGATCGCCATTATTATCAATTAAAAAATCCGCTAGCTGTACTTTTTCTTCCAATAGCATTTGTGATCGAATACGTGCATTCGCTTCTTCTGCATCAAAACCATTTCTCTCCATCAACCGCTGAAGCTGATTTTCTTTATTAACATACACTAAAACGGTGTAATCCACCATATATGTGAGTTTACTTTCAAATAAGAGCGGGATATCTAGAACGACCATTTTTTCACCATTAGCAACTGCCTCGTCCTTTTGCTCGTTCATTCTCTTCCTAACAGCCGGGTGGACAATACTGTTGAGCTTCATTCTTTCTTCTTCACTATAAAAAACAATGGAACCCAATCTTTGACGGTTAATCTCCCCATTTTCTAGAAGAATCTCTTGGCCAAAATGAGAGACAATTTCATCATAAGCAGCCGCACCTTTTTCAACTGCTCGTTTCGCTTCAACATCTGCATCTATTACTGTAATTGCTCTTTCTTTAAACATGGTGGAAACTGTGCTTTTACCGCTTGCAATTCCACCAGTGAGTCCGATAATAACTGTCATTCTTACTCTCACACCTTTTTATCAAATTAAATTTTCCAGATTCCAAGTATAATTAAAATTAATCCTGGTATAAACGAACATCGTTGCATCCATTGAGATTTAGAAAATATCGAGCCAATACTCATCCCACCAAAAACAAATAATGAACTCATAACCGCAACACATATAGCTAAATAATATGGTGAAAACCCAAGCATAGCCGCTCCAATACCTGCACCAAACGCATCCAGTGACAAAGCAAACCCTAATAAAAAGGCTTCAATACCAGTAATTGTACCTGACTTATCAATATCGGCTACCATCGGTTTTCTTAAAATGTTAATAACTACACCCAAAGACTTGATTTCAAAATTCAAAAGAATTTTCTCATGTGGAAGAGCATCTTTATCCTTTTCCTTTTCAGGGCGGAAAAACTGATACAGTACCCAAGCACCTAATACAATAAGGATGATACCCCCAATACTGTTTGCAAAAGCAGGTGAAATAAACTTTGCTATTGTATGACCAATCCCCATTGAAATGAGAAGAGTAAAAGCTGAACAACAAGCAATAATTAAAATCGATTTAATTGGAATCTTCATTTTTCTTAATCCATACGTTAAACCTACACTAAAACTATCTAAGCTAACAGCTATAGCTAGTATTATAAGTGTCATCATCTGCGTCATTTAAAAGAGCTCCTTCCATGAAATGGCTAACATATTATATGGAAGAAGCCCATCCAATGTTATCTATAATCTAGGCTAAGATGACAAAAGAAAAATGTGGTTATTTTATTTCGGCTGACATTGTGGACAATAAACAGTCCCACGTCCTCCAGCAATGATTCTCTCAAGCGGTGTAGCACAAACTTTACATTCCTCTCCACGCCGCCCATACACAAATAGCTCTAACTGAAATAATCCTATTTGGCCTTGGGAGTTCACATAAGAACGTATCGTACTGCCTCCTCGTTCCACAGCTTCGGACAATGTTGCTTTAATTTCCGAATAAAGCTTTTCTACTTCCTCTTTTGTTAATGTTTTAGCAGAGCGCTCTGGGTGAATACCTGCTTTAAACAAAGATTCATCGACATATATATTGCCTAAGCCTACAATTAGTTTTTGATCCAAGAGAGCCGCCTTAATGGGCCGTGCTGTCTTATTCAATAAATTTTGTAATATCTTTGGCGAAAAGGCATCTGATAAAGGTTCTACACCTAATTGTGAAAGTGGTAGTTGACCAAGCTCATCTCCACGCTTAAATAAATGCATGGTGCCAAATTTGCGCACATCTTTATACCTTAACTCTGTTCCATCCGTAAAGGAGAAAATCACATGTGTATGTTTTTCAATCGTTTCTGATTTCGGATAAACCCCGTATCTCCCTTCCATTCGTAAATGAGAAACAAGGGCAAGATCATCCGTATAAAGAATCAAAAATTTTCCGCGACGGGCAACCGCTTTAAATGTTTCCCCTTCTAGCGCCTTTGTAAATCGAACGACATCGTCCGGTTCTTTCACCATTTTCGGCCAGTGTACCAACACTTGGTCAATCGTCTTTCCGATAATCAACTCTTCTAAAGTTCTTCTTACTGTTTCTACCTCAGGTAATTCAGGCATCCATAATGACTCCTTTTTTCAATCCGATTGTGAACTCACTTACTTCGCATCAAACCATGTTGGGCCGTATGAATAATCTACTTTTAACGGTACTTTTAACTCTACGGCATGCTCCATTACATCTGGAACAATTTCTTTCAGTTTTTCTATTTCTTCTACCGGTGCTTCAAATATCAGTTCATCATGCACTTGTAATAAAAGCTTGGATTGTAATTGTTCATTCTCTAAGCGATCAGCCATGTCTATCATCGCTTTTTTAATAATATCTGCGGCACTTCCTTGAATGGGTGTATTCATAGCCGTTCTTTCCGCAAAGCTGCGAAGATTAAAATTCCGACTTGTGATTTCCGGTAAATATCTACGACGGTGAAGTAAAGTTTCTACGAACCCTTTTTGTTTTGCTTCTTGCACAATATCTTCCATATATTGTTTAACTGCAGGGTAGCTTGTTAAATAGCGATCAATAAATTCTCCAGCTTCTTTTCTTGTGATAGATAGACTTTGTGAAAGGCCGTAATCACTTATCCCGTAAACAATCCCAAAGTTAACTGCCTTTGCATGACGCCGCATATTTGCCGTCACTTCTTCTTTTGAAACATGAAAAACTTCCATAGCTGTCTTCGTATGGATATCTAAATCTTCCTTGAATGCGGAGATTAGCTTTTCGTCACCTGCAATATGAGCGAGAACCCTTAATTCAATCTGTGAATAATCTGCTGCAAAAATAACCCAATCTTTCTTTGAAGGAATAAATGCTTGTCTAATCTTTCTACCTTCTTCTAAGCGAATCGGGATATTTTGTAAGTTAGGGTCTGTAGAACTTAATCTCCCCGTTTGCGTTAACGCTTGATTAAAACGGGTATGCACTTTATCCGTTTCTTTATTGACCACCTTTAGTAAACCTTCAATATAGGTGGATTGTAGTTTCGCTAATTGACGATATTCAAGGATTTCTTTGATAATCTCATGTTTGGATTCTAATTTTTCTAATACATCTGCTGAAGTAGAATAGCCCGTTTTTGTTTTCTTCATAACTGGTAAACGCAGCTTATCAAATAAGATTACCCCTAATTGTTTCGGAGAATTAATATTAAATGCTTCTCCAGCATACGCGTGAATTCGATTCTCAATGGCCGCAAGCTTCTCTAATAGCTCTGTTCCCATTGAACGCAGGCGTTTCAAATCCACTTTAATACCTGCCGATTCCATATCAGCAAGAATCAATGATAAGGGTAATTCTAATTCGTAAAAAAGAGCAGACTGCTGGTTCGTTTGTAGCGACGTATCCAATTTTTCATAAAGCGAATCCATTGCCACTGCTTTCCTTACAATATGAGGAGCAAGCTCTTCTTCCTTTGGAATACTCCTTTTTGCTCCTTTCCCATAAAAAGCTTGATCGGATTGAACTGCAGAGTATCCGTGATTACGCGCAATAGAAGCTAAATCTTCAATTGTTTCAGAAGGGTTGATAATATAAGCTGCTAAAAGGATATCAAAGTGGATACCTTTTAAATGAATACCATGATGTCTTAGCGAGACTTCAGACCTTTTCGCATCATATACGACCTTTGGAGAGGCATCATCTTCTGCCCATTTTTTAAACACATTCGATTGACAAGCGTTTTTTGTTGAAATAAAGAAGTTTCCATTTTTGTTTGTGACTGCAATTCCAAGAATATCTGCGTAATGATAATTATCCTCTAACACCTCGATATATAATGCACTATCTCCATCCAATTGTTCCTCGGTAAAATCAGTAACAATCTCAAAATTAATTTCTTCAAGCTCGGCTGTTCCGTCTTCTGCTAAATCAAAGCTTATCTTTTCTAATAAAGAATTAAAACCGAGGTCTTTAAATAAATGATATAGTTTATCTTCATTCCATCCTTCATAAGCTATTTTATCTAGCTCTACTTCAATCGGCGCTTCTCTTAAAATTGTTGCTAATTCTTTACTCATTAAAGCTTGGTCTTGAAATTCCTCTAACTTCTCTTTTAATTTGTTACCACTCACTTGATCTATCGATTGAACTAATTGTTCTAATGTCCCAAACTCCTTTAATAATTTTAGTGCAGTTTTCTCCCCGACACCTGGCACACCCGGGATATTATCGGAGCTATCTCCCATTAGCCCTTTCATATCAATGATACGTTCAGGTGAGATACCATACTTTTCCTCGATATGCTGAGGGGTGTACTCTTCTATATCAGTAATCCCCTTTTTCGTAATTCCTACTGTTGTCTTTTCCGAACTTAGCTGTGTTAAGTCTTTGTCCCCTGAAATGACCTTTACTTCAAAATCATCTTGTTCAGCTATTAAAGATAACGTGCCAATAATATCATCTGCTTCATAATTCTCTAGCTCATACCGAGCAATTTGATAAGCATCTAGTAACTCTCTAATCACCGGGAACTGTTCTGAAAGTTCTGGCGGCGTTTTTTGCCTTCCACCTTTATATTCAGTAAACGTTTTATGTCTAAACGTAGTTTTACCGGCATCAAATGCAACAAGAATATGAGTAGGTTTTTCATCTTCCAAAATGCGCATAAGCATCATCGTAAATCCATAGACTGCATTCGTATGTATGCCTTTATCGTTATTTAATAATGGAAGAGCAAAAAAAGCTCGATAAGCAATACTATTTCCATCTATTAATACGAGTTTTTTCTTTGTCATCTCGCCACCAACCTCCTTCGCTTCTTACAAAGTCATTTCATTGAATACACTTCGAAAAAGCCATTATCTATTCTATATTTTATCATGTCTAAAAGAATAAAGAAAAATTAGGAATAGAAATTCATAGGGCTATCGTTCTTTAACGAAGAGATTTACAAAATTTGATGAAGTATATGGTATTTGTGGAGGTGGGAACTGTAGAAATTTTTAGGTGATGGCCACTTCTTTAGCGCATAGCAGCACCACTTACAATATTATAAATTGGAGTTGTTTAATATCATTCATTTGATTATTGTTTATCACAGACTAGAACTTCTTTCTAAAAAAAGAGAGAGCGGGGTAGCTCTCTCTTCTTCACATCATGTGATGAAGGGGTTTTACAATACTAATTGTAACCCCCTATTGTTAATGGCATAAAAAAACAATGTAAACTTTTTGTAAAACTCTTTATTCGCTATCAGGTAACTTCTTATAAAACGTAAGTAAAAAGGCCGTGCCCTTTCCACTCTTGCTTTCAACAGAAATCAATCCTTTATGTGCTTCTAGTAAATGCTTCACAATTGCCAGACCAAGACCTGTACCACCTGAATTTCTACTCCTTGCTTTATCTACTCGATAAAACCTTTCAAAAATTCGCGGAATCTCACTTTCTTTAATGCCTATCCCCGTATCAATTATTTTTATATACACTTTTTGTTGATCTTCTGTTACACGAATAGACACTTTACCTTCATTTGGTGTGTAAGAAATAGCATTGGAAACAATATTAAGGAATATTTGCTTGATTCTGTTAACATCAGCTTCCATTTCGATTATTTCATCTTCACATTTATAATCTATGGTAATTTCTTTTTCCTCCGCACGTCTTTTAACCATCATTACTACTTCATTTAAGACACCAATAATATTCACCTCTTGTATAGAAAGGTGAAATCCTTGTTGCTCAATTTTTGATAAATCAAGCAAATCTTGAATGAGTGTTTGCAATCGTTCACTTTCTTGGAGGATAATCGTTAAAAATTGTTTAAGGGCATCTTGATCATCCATTGCCCCGTCTAAAAGCGTTTCTGAGAACCCTTTTATAGAAGTTATAGGTGTTTTTAATTCATGTGAAACATTCGCAACGAAATCTCTCCGCACCTGCTCCAATTTCTTTATCTCAGTAATATCATGGAAAACCAAAAGTACACCTTTCCATACATCATTCGTGCCGATAATCGGAACACCGTAGACTTCGAAATGTTTTCGATGAATACCAATAAGGATTTGTATTTGCTTTCTTACCTTTTGTTCTGTCATAAATAATTCTTCAATAAGCTCAGTGATTTCTTTATATTCAATGACATTATAATACAGCTCGTCCATGTATTCTGTCACATCAGCATGAAAAACTTCTCTATATGTACGATTCACAAGGTTAATATAACCCTTACTATCTATTAAAATTAATCCACTACCCATGTTTTCAATGAGTGTACTGAGTCTATCTTGATGCATCTCTCTCGATTTCTCCATATCTTGCAAATTACGTGCAAGAATATTAATTGAGCTATTTAACTTACCTGCTTCACCGACATCATTATCATACGTTCTTGCCCGATAATTCCCTTTCGCTAACTCAATAGCGACTCTCGTTGCAGAATCAATCGGTCTTGTATATCTATTCGTAATAGCGGCCCCTAAGAATATAATCAAAATTAATGCTAGGCTAAGACAGATAATTAGGATCCACCAGATTTGCGAGTAACCACTTTTTACTTCATCTATTTCGGCACTTAAAAATAAATAATACGAATTCGTACCTTCATTTAATTCCTTCCAAAAGTAATGATAATCGTCGCCTACGACTTTACCAGCCTGCCCATCAGAGTCAGGTGCACCTAATATTTCACTTATTGTCTTACGGTTTTTCAATTGAATATCTTTATTCACGCTATCAAATATCACTTGATCATTTGCATCGGCAATAGTAACATTAACACCTAACCAGCTAGCAAACTGGTCGACCTTCTCTTGAGTAAGTTGTTCAATTCCACCTATTTCCTCAATCTGGCCTGCTACTAGCTGAATCTCTTTAGATAAGCGTTCATCTATAACATTTATATAATAGGATTTAAATAGCTGACCTAATAACAAGCCTAAACAAAGTAAAACAGCGATAATCAACGTAATGATAGCAAAAAATAGTTTTGAACGAAAAGTTTTCATTCAGGCTTAGGCTCCTCTAGCTTATAACCAAGCCCACGAATCGTTTTAATATATGTTGGTTTTTTTGAATTTTGCTCAATTTTATCTCTTAAGTGACTAATATGAACATCTACAATCCTTGTATCACCCGCAAAATCATAATTCCAAACAGCACTCAGCAATTGATCGCGTGTTAATACTCTACCTTTATTTTTAGCAAGATATAATAGTAGTTCAAACTCTTTTGGTGTCAGCTCAAGTAATTCGTCTAGATAATAGACCTCATATCTATCTGGATAGATTTTCACTCCAGCTATACGTATACTATCATCCTCATCTTCTGAAACAGGTTCGTCAAATTGGGCTTGTGACCTTCTTAAAATGGCCTTTACCCGCGCAACGACTTCTCTCGGACTAAATGGCTTTGTCATATAATCATCTGCACCTAACTCTAGGCCAAGAACTTTATCGAACTCATCGTCTTTTGCAGTTAACATGAGTATTGGTGTATTCACTTTCTTTTGTCTAATTTGTTTACACACTTCAATTCCATCCAGCTTAGGTAACATCAGATCTAACACAATCAAATCTAGCTGTTCACTTAAAGCAAGATTTTTGCCTTCTTCTCCATCAGATGCTGTTAGTACTTCATAACCTGCTTGTTGCAAATTATATTGTAGTAACGTTACAATTGACTGCTCATCATCAACCACTAGAACTTTTTTATCCATAAAAGCCTCCGATAAATAGATTCCCCATTAGTATAAACCAATTACTTTAGTAAAACCCCTTATATAAATGTATTATAATATAAAAAAGAAAAAAAAGCGTGCCCACGACAAAAAACTAAGCAGTATAAATTACTTTTGCTTAGTTTTTTGGTCAACTATCCTTACAATTCATGATTAGAAGTTTTCTAGCACTTTACTGTTGAGACTCTCAAGTGGATAGGGTGGACATACTTTCATTCGGCCATATAATACTGTTTCATTTTCTTCATTCGTTGCTTGTACCTTCATTTCAATATTATGCTTCTCTTCATCCACATGAATTACTTCCATCAAGAATTCAATTGTAGAATAGTGATAAACAGGTTTAACATATTCTAACTCTTGCTTAAGTATGTGGCTACCCGGTCCAGGGAGATATTTTGAAACACTAGATGAGACCATACCATTCAGCATAATATTGGGTACAATTGGTTTTTTATAAGGCGTTTGTGAAGCATAGTCATGCTGTAAGTATATGGGATTGGCATCATCTGTTAACCCTAGATATAATAATAAATCCCTATCTTCTATTTTTTCCGTAAAGGTCAGCTTCTCTCCAACCGAAATTTCCTCAAGTCTTCTACCTATTTTTCTCTTCTTCCCTAACATGGATGCACCTCCGATTTTTGTAACCGCTTGCAAAAGATGAAAATATAAACTAATTTTTCTGTTTATTTATAATTATATTAACATTTTATTTTAATAAGTAAAAGAAAAATAGTAATAATAATTTTCTTTCTATTGTAAAGTTAACAAAAAATAAGCGAAGCTCAGGTAAAAGACGGAACTTCGCCAACAAGTACTTTCTTTATAGATTAGTTTTGTGACAATATCGATATCACCTGACGCACCGACTCAGCTGACTGATCTAATGCAACCTTTTCTTCTTTTGTTAAATCTAATTCGATGACTTTTTCGATCCCATTTGCACCAAGGATTGTTGGCACACCTAAATAAATGCCCTGATAACCAAACTCTCCTTCTAAATAAGCGATTGCAGGAAGTATTCTTTTTTGGTCCTTGATCATAGCCTCTACCATTTCTACTAAGGCTGCTGCAGGTGCATAGTATGCACTACCATTCCCTAATAAACTAACAATTTCTCCTCCACCCTTTCGCGTTCGATCGACAATTTGTTCTAAACGATCTTTGGAGATTAATTTTTCTAAAGGGACACCGCCTGCATATGAATACCTAACAAGTGGAACCATATCATCACCATGACCTCCGAGCACAAACCCTGTTATATCTTTTATGGAGATCTGTAACTCTTGAGCTACAAACGTACGGAACCTGGCACTATCGAGCACACCCGACTGGCCAATAACTCGGTTTTTAGGAAAGCCTGTTTCTTTAAATATTGTATAAGTCATCGCATCCACAGGATTTGATAACACAATAATAAGCGAATCGGGAGAATACTGTGCAATTTCCTTCGCTACATTCTTCATAATCGTTTCATTTGTTTGAACTAGATCTTCCCGGCTCATCCCTGGCTTTCGTGCAATTCCAGCAGTAACCACGACGATATCTGAATCTTTCGTATCTTCATAGTTTGCTGTACCTAAGATATTTGCATCAAATCCTTGAACTGGACTTGCTTCTAACATGTCTAAAGCTTTTCCCTTTGTCGGATTTTCCATTTGGGGAATATCAACTAATACAACATCTGCTAATTCCTTTTGTGCCAATAAAAATGCAGTCGTCGCTCCAGTAAAACCGGCTCCGATAACAGAAACTTTCTTACGCTTGAGTGTAGACACTTGCAACATCTCCTTATGTATTCATTTACAACTATTCAATTTATAACCGCTTCTTGTGAGATTAAAACATGAGGAAACAACTTAATTTCATATATGATGGAATTTATCTTCCACTGAATTTTACATCACAATCAATAAGGATGAGGTTTTTAAATAAAAAGAAAGCAGGCTCAATTTTTAAATTGAACCTGCTAGATCAAGTTAATTAGTCCATGTTTTTGATTAGGACGTCACCGAATTCAGAACATTTCACTTCAGTAGCTCCGTCCATTAGACGAGCAAAGTCATAAGTTACAACTTTAGAAGCAATAGATTTTTCCATAGATTTTTCAATTAAATCAGCCGCTTCATTCCAGCCTAAATGTTTAAGTAAAAGCACACCTGAAAGAATAACAGATGAAGGGTTTACTTTGTCTAAACCTGCATATTTAGGAGCTGTTCCGTGTGTAGCTTCGAAAATCGCATGTCCAGTTTCGTAGTTGATGTTTGCTCCTGGAGCAATACCGATTCCACCAACTTGTGCTGCTAACGCATCAGAAATGTAGTCACCGTTAAGGTTCATTGTTGCTACTACATCAAATTCCGCTGGACGAGTTAAGATTTGTTGTAAGAAGATATCAGCAATTGCATCTTTAACGATGATTTTACCAGCAGCTTCAGCATCAGCTTGCGCTTTGTTTGCTGCATCTACGCCACTTTCATCTTTAATGCGGTCATATTCAGCCCATGTGAATACTTTATCGCCGTATTCTTTTTCAGCTAGTTCGTAACCCCAATTTTTAAATGCACCTTCAGTAAATTTCATGATATTACCTTTGTGTACAAGTGTTACTGATTTACGACCTTCGTTGATTGCATAGTCAATTGCAGAGCGAACTAGACGAGTTGTTCCCTCTTGAGAAACAGGTTTAATACCGATTCCAGATGTTTCTGGGAAACGAATTTTATTGACACCCATTTCATCTTTTAAGAAAGAGATTAATTTGTTTACTTCATCTGTACCTTTAGCATATTCAATACCTGCATAGATATCTTCAGTATTTTCACGGAAAATGACCATGTCAGTATCTTGTGGGCGCTTAACTGGTGAAGGAACACCTTCAAACCAGCGTACTGGACGCAAGCATACGAAAAGATCTAATTCTTGACGCAATGCAACATTTAAAGAACGAATTCCTCCACCAATTGGTGTTGTAAGTGGTCCTTTAATGGCGATTAAGTATTCATTAATTACATCTAAAGTTTCTTTTGGTAACCATTCGCCTGTTTGGTTAAATGCTTTTTCACCAGCTAAAACTTCTTTCCAAGCAATTTTACGCTCACCTTTATATGCTTTTTCAACCGCTGCATCTAAAACACGAGAAGCAGATGCCCAAATATCCGGCCCAGTTCCGTCACCTTCGATAAAAGGAACGATTGGTTCATTTGGTACATTTAAAACACCATTATTTACTGTAATTTTTTCTGCTGCCATAATAATTTCTCCCTCCAATTTCCTTGTGTTAAAAGTAACACATCACAAACTTACCAGAATCAAAGGCTAGAAGGCAAACCCTCTAACCTTTCAGTAGCTTGCTTATCTTTATTTATTATTATCATCTGTTTTGAAAAAACTCAATAAAAAGTTTACCCTCTTTGTTCAACAGGAACGTAAGCTTGCATTCCTGGACCTGTATAATCAGCACGTGGACGGATTAAACGATTATTAGAGTATTGTTCTAAAATATGAGCTAACCAACCAGAAACACGGCTAACTGCAAAGATTGGTGTAAAGAGATCGTGATCGATACCTAAGCTGTGGTATACAGATGCCGAATAAAAATCAACATTAGGAGGAAGATCTTTTTCTCCAGTCACAATTCCTTCAATTTTTGTAGACATTTCATACCAATGTGGTTCGCCTGTCAATTCTGTTAATCTCTTAGACATTTCTCTTAAATGTTTCGCTCTTGGGTCGCCTTTTCTATATACACGATGACCGAAGCCCATTATTTTATCTTTATTCGCTAATTTTTCACGAATAGCAGGTTCAACATTATCTAATGTACCGATTTCTTTAAGCATTTTCATTACAGCTTCGTTAGCACCACCGTGTAGAGGTCCTTTTAATGCACCAATAGCTGCTGTAATACCTGAGTACATATCAGATAATGTCGCAACACAAACGCGAGCTGTAAAAGTAGACGCATTTAATTCATGATCAGCATGTAGGACAAGTGCTTTATTCATTGCTTCAACTGCTACATCTTCTGGTTCTTCCCCATTTAACATAAACAAGAAGTTAGCAGCAAAACTTAATTCCTTTTTAGGAGCAATTGGCTCTAAGCCTTTTCTCACACGCGCAAACGCAGCAACAATAGCTGGCACTTTTGCTTGTAAACGGATGGCTTTTCTATAGTTCGCATCCTCTTCCATTACATCTGCTTCTTCATCATAGAGACCAAGAAGAGATACAGCGGAGCGAAGAGCTGCCATCGGATGAACTTGATCAATTGGATAAGTCTTAAAATGAGCAAGAACCTCTTGTGGCAAATTCATATTTTCTGCCAATTGTGCTTTTAATTCATCTAGTTGTGATTGTGTAGGTAATTTACCATGCCATAATAAATAGATGACTTCCTCAAAACTAGCATTTCCTGCCAAATCATCAATGTTATAGCCTACATATGTTAAAGTATCATCAATGATTGAACTGATAGCAGATGTAGTAGCCACTACACCCTCTAGACCGCGTGTCGCTGTCATAACAAACCATCTCCTTCTTTGAAATATTTTCCCCAAACCCTCTGTCTGCATGAATCTTATTCATTAAGTTGTTATCAGATAAACCTGATAGCTCTATTGGCTATTGTAGCCGATTTAATCCAGCTAATATGTATTAAGCTGGGAGACAGACTAAATGATATTCTTAGTCAGATTTCCATCTGACTGAACAATCTCTGAACGTATGCTCAGTACAAACATGTACAAACATTAATGAAAGAAAATGCTTACATTTTCTTTTTGGTATAAAGTATCTACTATTTTCATAGACTCAACTATCAAACCTATTTGTACATGTATATTATAAACAATTATCTGACTTTTGTGAAACGAAAAATTCATAAAAATACAAGTGATTGATAGCTTTCTACCAATTATTGAATATACTCAAATATCTTCATGAATAAATAGGCGATACCCGCTCCGATTAGCGGACCGACTGCTACTCCTTTAAATAATGTAATAGCTAGAATTGTTCCTAGAACAAGAGCAGTCGTAATATGTGGATCTTCTGATAGGAGGGTAAGCCCACCCTTTGCTAATAATGCAACGATAATGCCTGATATACAAGCAACCCAAGCATAAGGTGATTTAAATGCATCTGCTAGATCTTTGAACCCGATTGCTCCACTTGCAATAGGGGCTAAGACAGCAATCGTAATAATCGTTACACCCCAATTAATACCCTTGCTTTGAATAAATGAAAACACTTTTAACTCTGTTCCGACTAATTTTAACAATAGGAGGACAGCAATCGCAAATATAAGAGATTGATTTTTAGCCACAATACTGATAGCTAAAAGCAGTAGTAAAAACAGGAATGACTCCATATTCTATCTCACCTTCCTGTTAATGATGTTATTTTAACATAATTTCGAAAAAAGATAAAATTAATTTCTAATTCGCTCATTTCGCCAGTAAAGATAATGAGGACAAAAGAGCATATTTTAGGTTAAAAGATTAAAATTAGCGTCTAGAAAACAATGTCAGATTATTCAACCTTTTTCACTTAAAATACATTAAGGAGGA
This sequence comes from Cytobacillus sp. OWB-43, assembly GCF_034651445.1. Lineage (NCBI taxonomy): Bacteria > Bacillati > Bacillota > Bacilli > Caryophanales > Bacillaceae > Cytobacillus > Cytobacillus sp. OWB-43. Next base: position 1,981,911 of record NZ_JAYEFF010000001.1, read on the forward strand.
GCGCCAAACAATGACAAGTGCCCTACATTACCAAATCATGAGATTCTTTTTTGTCTTAGTCATCATATTTACTTTATTATTTGCTAGTTTTTACTTGTCATCCATTGCTTATCCTTTTCTAATTGGGTTAGGTATTGCATACATCATTAATAGGACAGTCAATTTTTTTCAATATACATGTAAAATACCCCGATCTTTTTCTGTTTTCATTTCTTTAACATTACTAATAGGCGTCATTCTGGGCGGCGCAGTTATTTTAATCACTGAATTGGTCTCTGGGGCAGCTCACCTATCAAAAGTTGTGCCAGCACATGTACAAGTGTTTATTACACATATAGAACACTGGATCGCCAATCAATTTATGCCTGTGTTAAATAAACTAACCAGTTTATTTAACCATCTAGGAACAGAACAACAAGCAAGCGTTATGGCCAATATAGAAGAAATAGGTAAGAATATAGGACAATCATTAGGACTTTTTCTACAATCTTTTTTTGAAAAGCTGCCTGCGTTATTCTCATGGATACCTAATGCAGCAACTGTCATTATTTTTTCTCTTTTGGCTTCATTCTTCATTAGTAAAGATTGGGAAAGAATAAAACTATTTTTTCTTAATCTGGCACCTGAATATGTAAGACGCAGTAGCATTACCGTCTTCACTGACCTGAAATCTGCCCTTTTTGGCTTTATAAAGGCACAAGCAACTTTAATTTCAATAACTACTCTTATCATCTTGTTGGGCTTATTAATATTAAACATAGATTATGCGATGACAATCGCCATTATCGCCGGTATGGTTGATATTCTTCCTTATTTAGGAACAGGTATCATCTTTATTCCATGGATTATTTATTCCTTTTTTATTGGTGAAACGACCATTGCAGTTGGACTTTCTATCCTGTACGTGATTATTATCGTTCAAAGACAAGTGATGGAACCAAAGATTTTATCTTCCAATATTGGTTTAGATCCATTGGCGACTTTAATCGCTTTATTTATTGGCTTTAAACTATTTGGATTCCTCGGGCTGATTATTGGTCCAATTATTCTTGTCATCCTTTCTACTTTGTACAGAGCAAAAGTATTCACAGATATTTGGTTTTATATAAAAAATGGAAGAGAGGAGAAATAGAAGTCAGCCATTATAATAGATGCTAAATTTGAGGTACTCCTTTTTGAATCTCGACTACAAACCTACTTCTCGCCAATGTAAAAATCCGAACATAAACGAATTGGAATATGTTCGGATCTCTTTTTGTCTATTCTTTTTTTAATATATGGGATCACCTTTGTCTAAATGCTCACCATTTTATCACTTTGATGTTACCATGGTTAATACGTCTTCTAAGGAAGTGATACAAAATAATTTTTAATTTATTTCTTATAAAAGGAATTAATAAAAGAACACCTATGAAATCTGAAATAAATCCTGGTAACACAAGGAAAATACCTGCTATGAATATACAAAGACCGTCTAGCATGGAATCACCCGGCATTTCCCCACGGCGCGTTTCCATCTGTACCTTTTTCATTACTTCCATCCCTTGCCTTTTTGCTATATAAACGCCAAAAACGCCAGTCAATATAATTAGAAGAAATGTCACGGCCACACCTAAAGCCTTACCGGCAAGAAGCAGTACAACAATTTCAATCGCCGGGATTAAAATTAGCGGTAATAATATATAGCGCATTTAGCCACCTCATTATATTTTATATATATAATGATATCAAAATTATGGGCTCGCGAGAAACATAACACATTTCCATCATTGGAAATTCCCACTTTATAAATTTTAGAACAAATGCTACTTAAACGAATTCGGGAAAGTACCTATATCGATACCCCATGCAATTGGCATATAGAAATAAATCATTACACCAACAAAGATAATTGTAAAAATACTTAACCAAAAACCGGATTTAGCCATATCACCTATCTTTAAATAGCCAGATCCAAAGACAATAGCATTAGGCGGTGTGGCAACAGGGAGCATAAACGCACATGAAGCAGCAATTGCAGCAGCTACCATAAGCGCATACGGATGAAGGTCTAACGCTAATGCTAAAGATGCCATGATAGGGAACATCATTGTAGCTGTTGCCGTATTTGATGTAATCTCAGTTAAGAATGTCACAAGTGCTGTTACGCATAGAATGACAATAACAAGATGCACACCCTCAAGAACGGTTAATTGCTCTCCAATCCATGTGGCTAAACCTGAATCCTTAAAGCCTTTGGCGATTGCTAATCCCCCACCAAATAGTAATAATATCCCCCAAGGAATATTCAATGCATCTTTCCAATTTAAAAGCTGAGCATCCTTACTACTTTTCGATGGTAAAAGAAATAGAATAATCGCTGCAGCAATCGCTATAATCGTGTCGTCGATTCGGCTCATAAAATCAAAAGGAATGAACGATCTTGTAATCCACGCAACCGCAGTAGCAAGAAACACTACTAATACTAATTTTTCCTCAAAAGATATATTTCCTAATCGTTTTCTTTCAGAAGAAATGATTTCTTTACCGCCTGGAAGCTCCTTGATTCTCATAGGAAAAGCCATTTTAACTAAGTAAAACCAGGCTACAAGTAATAAAATAGCCGCAAAAGGAACCCCAAATAGCATCCATGTAGCAAAAGAAATATCAATCCCATAAATTTCTTTTACAACACCTGCAAAAATCATATTTGGAGGTGTCCCAATTAAAGTACCTAAACCACCAATTGAAGCTGCATAGGCAATCCCTAGCATTAGTGACTTACCAAACCGGTTAGCAGATTCTCTTTCCGACTTCATGGAATCGTTTACATGCGTAATAACAGCAATGGCAATCGGCATCATCATCATGGCAGTTGCAGTATTCGATATCCACATTGAAAGGAAACCTGTAGCCACCATAAACCCAAGAACAAGCCTAGATGTACTAGTACCAACCACAGTAATGATACCAAGTGCAATTCTTAAATGGAGATTCCACTTTTCCATCGCAATGGCGATAATAAAGCCACCTAAAAATAAGAAAATGGTATTATCCGCATATGAACTCGTAATTCCTTCTGTCACTGCACCAGTAACGGGAAAGAGAATGATTGGCAATAGTGAAGTTACTGGTATAGGTATGGCCTCTGTAATCCACCAGACAGCAACCCATAGAGTACTTGCTAGCACAGCTTGGGCTTCTCTTGACATTCCTTCAGGTGAAACAAATAGGAGCGTTAAAGCAAAAAGAATGGGCCCTAATAATAATCCTATATTCTGTTTATTCGTTCTTTTTCTCTGTTTCGGATTCTCTCCATTATTTTCACCTGATTGCTTCAATTCATTTGAATGGTTCTTATCAGACTGGTTCTTCACTGAGAATAACCGTAATAAGTCCTTTATTTGATCATGCAACCTCCACATTTCCATCCAAAACCCTTGCATATAATTCAGCATATCCTCACCACTCCCTTTAATTATGTATTTATTTTTTTATTTCAATATTTCTATTCAAAATAATTTAAGAGATATGTTATCATTATAAATGTGATATATTATATTTAATATTATGTTATACTAATATAACGATATTGGCAACAATTATATTCTATTTTGAGTTAAAAATTTAATTAGGTTATCTAAATATCTTTTCAACCTTATTTTTCAATCTTATATAAAAAAAGAACTGCCGATTAATAATATCCGACAGTTCTTCTATATTTATAAGACACTCGCATGGCCGTTATAAATGACACCTCTTTGTGAGTCTACTGTAATGTCTTGACCGTCCTTAATTAATTTTGTAGCCATATCTAAACCGACAATAACCGGAATACCAAGGTTTAAACCAATTACAGCACCATGGCTCGTTAGACCACCTTCTTCAGTAATTAGAGCACTACATTTTTCAATAGCTGGGACCATTTCACGATCAGACCCAATTGTTACGAGTATTGAGCCTTCTGTAACCTTTTCCATTGCTTCTTTCGCATTGCGGGCAATAACTGCTTTACCAAATGCTGACTTTCTGCCAATACCTTGAGCTTTAGCAATGATATCGCCAACTACATGAATTTTCATTAAGTTTGTTGTTCCTGCTTCTCCAACAGGAACTCCAGCTGTTATAACAACAAGATCCCCCGAATGAACGATTCCTGTTTGTAGACTTTCTTCTACAGCTATATCTAGCATATCATCGGTTGTCTTAGCTTTTTGACCAACTTGCGAATATACTCCCCATACAAGTGATAAGCGACGAGAAACGTATTCATGTGAAGTGACAGCTACGATTGGATTCACCGGTCTGAACTTAGCAATCATTCTAGCTGTATGTCCACTCTCTGTAGGTGTGATAATGGCGCTGACTCCCAAGTTTAGTGCTGTATGTGCAACAGATTGGCCAATGGCATCGGTCACATTATGTTTATTATTTTTACTTCTTTGAGATAAAATTTCTCTATGATTTAAGGCTGTTTCTGCACGAGAAGCGATATTATGCATCGTTTTAACTGCTTCTACTGGGTAAGAACCCGCTGCTGTTTCCCCTGATAACATGATTGCATCCGTGCCATCAAAAATGGCATTAGCAACATCACTTGCTTCCGCACGAGTTGGGCGAGGGTTTCTTTGCATGGAATCTAACATTTGTGTTGCTGTAATAACCGGCTTTCCAAGCTCGTTGCATTTTTTAATTAATTGCTTTTGTACAAGCGGTACTTCCTCCGCTGGAATTTCAACACCTAAATCTCCACGCGCTACCATTAAACCATCTGACACTTCTAGAATACCTTCAATATTATCAACGCCTTCTTGGTTTTCAATTTTGGGGATAATATGAATATATTCTGCATTATTTTCTTCAAGTAATTGACGAATTTCTAAAACGTCTGATGGTCGTCTAACAAAGGAAGCGGCAATAAAGTCAACTTCTTGCTCAATTCCAAAAAGAATATCCTTGGCATCCTTTTCTGTGATGCCAGGGAGGTTAACTGAAACACCTGGTACATTCACACCTTTTTTATTCTTTAACGTACCGCTATTTAAGATTTTCGCATGAATTTCTTTTTTCTCTTTATTGATAGCATTGACTTCCAAAGCAATCAAGCCATCATCTAAAAGAATACTAGAGCCGATGTGGACATCATCAATGAGGCCACTATATGTAACAGAGAATATGTCTGTTGTCCCTTCCACTTCATTCATACTCACAATGATATTGTTACCCGCTTCTAATTCAATCGCACCGTCTTTCATATCATTCGTACGTATTTCTGGACCTTTTGTATCTAATAGGATTGCAACTGTCTTTCCAGTTTGCTTAGATGCTTCACGGATATTAGCAATTCGCTCACCATGTTCTGCAAAATTTCCGTGTGAAAAATTTAATCTTGCTACATTCATGCCAGCATTTATTAATTCAATAATTTTTTCAATACTTTCACTAGCTGGTCCAATTGTACAAACAATTTTCGTTTTACGCATATTAATATATACCTCCTAATTATGTACGCTTAAATTGAAAGCTCTCTTGATAACTCGTATAGGTCTAAATCTAACCTATTATGTTGACTTAAAACATCACGCAAGCTATTAGCTACGACTTGGTTATTATTCAAACCAACTGCTTGTCCACCTTTTTCTTTGGCAAGTAATTCCACTGCATGAGCACCTAAACGACTAGCTAAAACACGATCAAATGCCGTTGGAGATCCGCCTCGTTGGATATGACCAAGAACAGACACTCTCGTTTCAAGTGAGGTTGCACTCTCAACTTGTTTTGCGAATTCTATACCACTACAAACACCTTCAGCCACAATGATAATACTATGCCTTTTTCCTCTATCAAGTCCACTTTTGAGTTTTGTTGCAATTTCATCTATATCGTAATTTACTTCAGGAATAAGGATTGTTTCTGCTCCACCAGCTAAGCCTGCCCATAAGGCAATATCGCCTGCATCTCTACCCATTACTTCTATAATAAAGGTCCTTTCGTGTGAACTCGCTGTATCCCTGATTTTATCTATGGCATCAATGACTGTATTTAATGCTGTATCAAATCCAATAGTATATTGTGTACCTGCAATGTCATTATCAATCGTTCCTGGTACACCTACACATGGAAAACCTGCTTCAGTGAGGGCAAGCGCTCCTCGATAAGATCCGTCTCCACCAATCACAACTAGACCTTCTATTTGATGTGCCTTTAAGTTCTCTATTCCCTTTTGTCTTCCTTCTTCTGTTTTAAACTCTTCACATCTTGCAGAATAAAGAATCGTACCGCCACGATGAATAATATCACCAACAGATCCTAATTCTAGCTTTTCTATATTACCATGAATTAGACCAGTATAACCGCCATAAATACCATATACCTCGATACCATCATGAATGGCTTTTCTAACAACTGCGCGAACGGCCGCATTCATTCCAGGTGAATCTCCTCCACTTGTTAATACACCAATTCTTTTCATTTTCTCTATCACCTCTATTATGGGAAAACAATTTGTATTCTATTAATATGAACGAACCTAGGGGAAAGGAAAAAAGAGGACCTACAAAAGGTTAATAAGCTTCTTCTACTGTTAAAATAGCACGAAAAAATAAACATCACAATTATAATTTATTAAGTTTCGTTAAAGAATTATTACTAAAAGCACATTCAAGCCAAATATGAACAAAGGTATACATTGTATTTTGAAGCATATCAGAGTTTATATAAATTACTTTATAGCTGCTCTCGTTTGGTACAGATTATTATAATCTTTTTTAAAATAACGTGGATAATAGGAAAAACGTGCAATTCGCACGTTTTTATTTTACCCCAATATAATCTCTTAAAAACGAATATTTCCCAATTGATTTATATTTCTCATAACGATGGTCTACTAATTGTTTTTCATCTAGTTGAGATAAATCCTTTAATGACTGATAAAGAATATCTTCAATTGCTAGTGCTTGCTGCTCAACATCCTTATGAGCTCCACCTTTTACTTCAGGTATGATTTCATCGATAACTCCAAGCTCCTTTAAATCTGGAGCAGTAATGCGCATCGACTCAGCTGCTGTTTGAGCTTTCGCCGCATCTTTCCAAAGGATAGAGGCAGCTCCCTCTGGTGAAATAACAGAGTAAGTAGCATTTTCTAGCATATGAATATAGTTACCAATGCCCAACGCCAAAGCGCCGCCACTTCCGCCTTCTCCAATTACTATGCATACAACAGGTACTTTCAAACTAGCCATTTCAAAAAGGTTTTTAGCTATCGCTTCACTTTGACCTCTTTCTTCAGCTGCCTTGCCTGGATAAGCACCTTTTGTATCTATAAAACAAACAATTGGACGGCGAAACTTCTCCGCTTGCTTCATTAAACGCAACGCTTTTCGATAACCTTCTGGATGTGGCATACCGAAGTTTCTACGGATATTTTCTTTTGTATCTTTTCCACGTTGATGACCGATCACTGTAACAGGATGTCCTCTAAACTTAGCTATCCCACTAACAATCGCTTCATCATCTCCGAATACACGATCGCCATGACATTCAAAAAAGTCATCAAACAAATACTCTATATAATCTAATGTAGTAGGACGATTAGGATGACGAGCAATTTGCACTCGATCCCATGGTCCTAGATTTTCATATATATCTTTTTCTAACTTGGCTAATCTTGTCTCGAGCTTATTAATTTCAGCTCCTAAATCAACATCTGCTGTCTTCGTAAATTCTTTTAACTCAGCTATTCTTTTTCTTAGTTCAATAATCGGTCTTTCAAACGTTAATTCAGTTACCATTTAAGCTCACCTCCTGGCTGATGAATAGAAAGAATGTTAGCAATCTCCTCTCGCAGCTTAGAACGATGAATAACGGCATCAAGCTGCCCATGTTTCAATAAGAATTCTGCTGTTTGGAAGTCCTCTGGCAACTCTTCACGAATTGTCTGTTCAATAATACGACGACCCGCAAAACCAATTAACGCTTTAGGCTCAGCAAAATTAAAATCTCCTAATGAAGCGAAACTAGCAGAAACACCACCAGTAGTAGGGTGTGTCATTATCGAGATAATTAAGCCACCATTATCACTGAATCGCTTCAGCGCCACACTCGTCTTCGCCATTTGCATCAAACTCAATACACCTTCTTGCATTCTTGCACCACCAGAAGCAGTAAAGATAATGAATGGCACTTTCAATTCATCCGCCTTTTCAATTGCCCTTGTGATTTTCTCTCCGACCACAGAGCCCATGCTTCCCATTCTAAAAGTCGAATCCATTACGGCCAGAACAATTTGAAAACCATCCAATTCTCCAATTCCTGTCATTACCGCTTCATTCATGCCTGTTTTCTTACGGTCTTTTTCAACTTTTTCAAGGTAATCTGGAAAAGCAAGCGGGTTTTCTGATATCATTTCACGATCTAGCTCTTGAAATGTTCCCTTATCTAGAAAGCTCTCAAAACGTTCTGCTGCATTCATTGGGTGATGATGACCACAATTAATACATACCTTCATGTTTTTCATTAGTTCTTTCGTATACATTATCTTCTTACATTCAGGGCATTTAGTCATGATTCCTTCTGGGACATCTTGCTTCGCTGCCTCAGAAGGAATAGTTGCATATTTTTTCTTCTTTGATTTTGTAAAGATGTCTTTTAGCAAGGTGAAACCTCCTTGTAATTACAAAGTAAATAACAAAAGTGAAATTTACCTTTCCTACTTTAGTAATCATTACCATTTCCCTAGGTGGCCAGACCACTGAGAAAAAAACAATTGCCTATCGACGCAAGTGCGAGAATATAGCTTGTCTCATCACTATACAATAATAGGCTTAAAAAAGATGGAAAACATTGTCGTTAAATGCTCGACAAATTTCTTATTAAACAATATTGAATTTTTGCTGCTTGTTCATCTTTCTCTATCATCGCATCTATTAATGACAGATAGGTTTTTTGATCAACAATAGCTGAACCAAAGTCTAACGAATTATAATAATCGGTTAAAATCGTCCATAGACGCTTAAATAAATGGTTATCTGCTATGAGAACGATGCGATAAAAATATTCATTCTCTTGAAACACCTCAGAAGTGACCCAATTTCTAAAAGCTTCAAGTTCTTTTGGAGTTGCTTTTCTCATCGCTAACCATATACAATCCCATTCTACCAAATATTTCGTTTCTTTAATATCAGTTTTTGCTTGTTTGTCTTGCAGAATAAATGTACTCAGTAATTGTACCAGATTATGACCGCGAAAATCTTTAATAAAGGTTCCTTCGCCTCTTCTCGTCTCTATTAAACCTAGTAGCTCTAACGCACGAAAAGCTTCACGAACGGAAGAACGCCCAACATTTAGGCGTTCTGACATTTCACGTTCTGAAGGTAGTTTGTCACCTGTTTGATAACCTTCTTCTTGAATAATATTTCGCAGCTGTTTCACGATTTCTATATATAATTTCGTTGAATTGTCCAGCGAACTCACCGCCTATCGTTATTTATCTTTTCCGATAGCTGCAAGTTGTGCTGTTCTTTGCTTCACTTCTTCTGGGTCAACTTTAATTCTAGCTACGCCAGTTTCCATAGCTGATTTAGCTACTGCAGATGCTACTGCTGGTGCCACTCGTGGATCAAATGGAGCTGGAATGACATAATCAGAATGTAAGTCGTCTTCAGCAATCAATTCAGCAATTGCTTCAACCGCAGCAATTTTCATATGCTCATTAATATGAGTTGCACGAACATCTAAAGCACCCCTAAAGATTCCTGGGAATGCAAGAACATTATTTACTTGGTTAGGGAAATCTGAACGACCTGTACCAACAACAAGCGCTCCAGCAGCTTTTGCCTCTTCTGGCATGATTTCTGGTGTTGGATTAGCCATAGCAAAAATGATTGCCTTGTCGTTCATTGATTGTACCATATCAGCTGTCAAAGCACCCGCCACTGATACACCAATAAATACATCTGCATCTTTAATTGCATCTGTTAAACTACCTTTAACTTGGTTACGGTTTGTGAACCGGGCAACTTCACTCTTAATATCATTCATCCCGTTTGGACGCCCTTCATAGATAGCACCCTTTGTATCACACATAATAATATCTCTTACACCATAACGGTATAGTAATTTAATAATGGCAATACCGGCTGCACCAGCACCGTTTGCAACCACCTTTATTTCGCTCATCTTTTTACCAGCAAGTTTAAGGGCATTGACAAGTCCAGCAACAGTTACAATGGCTGTCCCGTGTTGATCATCATGGAACACTGGAATATTTGTCTCTTTTTTCAAACGTTCTTCAATATAGAAGCAATTCGGTGCTGCAATATCCTCTAAGTTCACACCGCCAAAAGTCGGCTCCATTAACTTCACCGTATCAACGATTTTATCAATATCATTGGTATTCAAGCAAATTGGAAAAGCATCAACACCTGCAAAGCTTTTAAATAACACAGCTTTCCCTTCCATTACTGGTAAGGCTGCTTCTGGTCCGATATTACCAAGTCCAAGAACAGCCGTTCCATCAGAAACAACCGCTACCATATTGCCTTTCATTGTATAATCATAAACCGTTTCTGGTTTATCATAAATTTCTTTACATGGCTCTGCAACGCCGGGAGAATAAGCTAAGCTTAACTCTTTCGCATTTGTAACAGCTACTTTTGATTTAGATTCTAATTTACCTTTATGAACCTTATGCATATTTAATGCTTCATCTCTTAATGACATGACCTACACCCCTTAGTGCTTTTCTTATAATTCTTCACAAACCCAACATACTAGCTGTCTCTTCTTTCTTAATATGTAAATTTTCTCTCTCTTATTCTTCAATACATATATCAAGAATGTGGCAAAAACAACCAAATACCTAGGACGTTACAAAATAGCAGTCGACCTCACAATAAACATATACTAGAAAAATGATTCAGTATTCATTAATAAGAATTGCTTCAGTACTAGAGAACAATTTACCTATAAATAAGGAAATGAAAGCAGCACTTAATGCAAATTCTTTAAAAATCAACTTCATGGTGGTCTGACCAGTTTATGATAACAATATAACATATCTGAAAAACTTGTAAAGGCTAACGCTTAAAAACAATATTCTCTCCTCCAAATAATTCTTTTAAGCGTTCAGTCAATTTTTCGCTGTATGATACATATTCATCTTGACTAAGTTTGATGGATCTACGATCATTTTCATAGAATAAAACGACAGGTGATTGCCCTACTTCATATTGTAAAATTTCTTTTAACAATGTTAATTTCTCATCTGATTCATTCTCTTTCGTAATCTTAATGTAAAGGGTAGGTGGCTTAGATTCCTCCTTTTCAATCACTTCTTCTACTTTTTCAACACTTCTAATAATCCATTGTTTCTTTCCATTCCTTACCTCTACTTCACCTTTCATAAAGACAATATCGCCAGCTTGCATGATAGAAGAATACTTATTATAGATTTTCGGAAAAGCGACTGCTTCCATATCTCCAGTTTGATCACTAAGAAGTAAAAATGCCATCGCTTCTCCTTTTTTGGTCCTAATCTTCTTCATTTCTGAGATATACACGACTGATTGAACAATTACTTTTCTCTCTTGACTCTCAATGTATTGTAGCGTTTGAGATTTTAACAGTGAAAAAAATGATTCATAGGTTGTTACCGGATGCGCAGAAAGATATAACCCCAAAGCCGCCTTTTCGTTAGCAAGTTTATCTAACAAGGGAATCTCTTCAACAGTTGCGTATTTTGGTTTAGGGAAAAATTCCTCTTCACTAAACATATCAAATTGATCATCATCTGGCTGAACTAACTCGGCATGCTCTAAGGCAATATCTAAGCTAGCAAGTAGTGTCGCTCGGTCCTCACCAAACTCATCAAAACTCCCGGAATGAACAAGCATTTCAAGCATTCGCCTATTGAATACTTTCCCTGACATACGGATACAAAAATCAAATAAATCTTGGAATGATCTACCTGCTCTCACTCGAACAATTTCCTTCCAAGCATTTACCCCGATCGTCTTCACTGCTGCTAAACTATAGCGGATTCCTTGATTTTCCACCTGAAAAGAAAAGATACTTTTATTAATGGAAGGAGGTAAGATCTCAATCCCCAATTGCTTCGCCTCATTTACATATTGGGCTACTTTCGCATCATTACCAATAGCTGAAGTTAACAATGCCGCCATGAAATGTAGCGGATAATGGGATTTTAAATAGGCAAGTTGATAAGAAATCATACTATACGCTACTGCATGACTTCTATTAAATCCGTAATTAGCAAACTTAACGATGTAATTATATATTTGATTGGCAGTTTCTTCTGTATATCCTTGGTTAATCGCACCATGCACAAAATGTGCTCTTTCTTTATTCAGAACTTCTTCTTGCTTTTTACTTACAGCCCTTCTTAATAAGTCAGCTTCCCCTAGTGAAAATCCTGCCATCTTTGCTGCAATCTGCATAATTTGTTCTTGGTAAACAATGACACCATAAGTCGGCTTCAATATATCTTCTAAATCTTGATGAGGATAGGTAATTTCCTCCTCACCATGCTTTCTCGCAATAAATAACGGAATATTTTCCATCGGGCCTGGGCGATATAATGCATTGACTGCAACAATATCCTCAAATGTAGTCGGTTGCAGTTTCTTTAATACATTTCTCATCCCACTTGATTCTAACTGAAAAATTCCTGTTGTTTCTCCCCTAGATAGTAATTCATAAGCTTTTTGGTCTTGAAGTGGCACTTCTTTTATTGGAATAAGTTTTCCTGTTTTCTTTTTAATAGACTGTAAAATATTTTCAATAAGTGACAAATTACGTAAGCCAAGAAAATCCATTTTTAATAGGCCACGATCTTCCAAGTGCTCCATTGAAAATTGTGTTAGAAAAACATCTCCATGTCCCCCGGTAATTGGTACCACTTGAACAAGTGGGCGCTCACTTATGATAACGCCAGCAGCATGTGTAGAAGTATGTCTTGGCAATCCTTCTAACTTTAGTGCTGTATTAAATAATCTTTTATATAACGATGATTGATTAATCAATGTTTGCAAAGAATGTGACTCTTGCCAAGCTGATTTTAAGGTAATACCTAGTCGACTAGGTACCGCACGAGATAGCTGATCTAGTTCCTTTGAGTTTAAGCCAAAGGCCCTACCAACATCTCTAAGTGCCGCCTTAGCTGCTAATGTTCCAAACGTAATAATTTGCGCGACATGTTGCTGACCATACTTGCTTGCCACATATTGGATTACCTCATCTCTGCGATGGTCAGGAAAATCAATATCAATATCAGGCATAGAAATCCGCTCAGGGTTTAAAAACCGTTCAAAAAGCAAATTGTAACGAATCGGATCAACATCTGTTATATAAAGCACATATGCTACAATTGAGCCGGCTGCCGAACCACGTCCAGGTCCAGTGAAAATTTTTTCCCTTCTACAAAACTGCATAAAATCCGCAACAATTAAAAAATAATCACTAAAATTCATTTTCTTCAAAATAGAAAGCTCATACATAAGGCGATTCCTAGCTTTCTCATTTCCATCAGGATATCTCTCACCCCACCCTTTCATACAGAGCTGCTCTAATTGCTGATCGGCTGTCAGATGGCCATCAGTGGGGAATTTCGGCAAGCTTTTTATTCCAAGGTCCATCTCCACATCACATTCACTGGCAATCATATTCGTCTTTATAATCGCCTCTTCCTCTTCTACAAAAAGGTCAACCATTTCTTTCACACGTTTTAAAGAATATTGATCAGATTGTAATCTTTCCCAACTCTCGTCTTCTAATTTTTCTCCATTGCGTATAGCAAGTGCACATTGTTGAGCAAAGGCATCTTCTTTATTTAAATAATGAACAGCATTTGTCACAACTAGTGATATATCACTTTGCTCTGATAAATCCTTAAGCAACGGCAATACTTTCTCTTCCTCTGTTAGCCCATGTCTTTGCATAGAAAGATAAAAATCACCAGAAAAAATCTCTTTATACATACGAGCATATTTTTCAGCATCCATAAACCGGTCTTCTAGCAAGTAATTCTCAATTACGCCTTCTAAACCAGGTGTTAAAGCAATTAATCCATTTGAGTAAGCCCTCAACCACTTGAGCGGGAGTCCGCCTTCTGCTGCCGTTTGCAGGCTACTCGTTATTTTGAGTAAGTTTTGATAACCTTGGTTATTTTTTGCTAGTAATACTATTGGGTTCGTCCCTTCTTCTTGTTCCTTTTCAATATCGACAGTCAACCCAATAATAGGTTTAATATTATTTTTTTTACATTCATTATAAAACTGTGCTGTCCCGTACATTACATTTCTATCTGTAAGGGCAATTGCTGGATACCCTTTTACTTTGGCATCTGCTACGAGTTGTTCAACACTAGCTGTGCTCATTAATAAACTATAGGCACTATATACTTGCAAGTGAATAAAAGACAACTTTCTCACACCCTCATTTTTCTTCTTCTTTTATTATAGAACGTTTGTTTCTTAATGAAAACTCTCATTGTACAATCCCATATGAATTCATTGAAGAATAAACATAATTTATGATGTTCGTCCATATGATGGAATAGAGAGAATTCATCACTAAAAGGCGGTTATGTAAATGAATGAGCAACCCTTCTTTTCTTCTCTTTTAGAAAGTTACTTTATTGCTCTTGGTGTTTTGATTGGCGGTTCAATCATCGGTGGCATTGCCGCGTTTTTCACAGGAAAACCTCCCTTAACAGAAATTTTCAATCTATCGAATTCTATTAGAATTTGGGCAATTATCGCTGCTATTGGAGGTACTTTTGATACGGTTTATAGTTTTGAGCGTGGAGTCCTTGATGGGCAAACGAAAGATATTATCAAACAATGTCTCTTAATTCTCTCAGCTTTTGGTGGGGCTCAAACAGGCGCTCAAATCATCATCTGGCTAACTCAGGAGCATTTACCTAAATGAGAATCCCCCCTTATTATCGCAGACCTTCTTGGCAGCGTTTTTTTGCTGGAATGGCTATCGGAGGCGTATTAAGTTGGTGTGTTTTCGTTTACATTTTTGGTGAATGGCAAGAGCGTTATAGTTTAGAAATCCACACACAGGAAGCTGAAATTAAGGAATTAGAAAATGAAAAGGAGATATGGCAGAAGGAATTTAAAAAATTGAATAAAGAAAACGAAGAATTATTAACTGTCCAAGAGATCGTTGTTAAAATCGACCAATCTGCACTCAAGAAATATAATTTAGACGAATACAGCCTCTATCAAACGGAGGATGCGATCAAAGAAGATATCAGTATTTTAATGGCGCGAGATATAAAAAGCGTCGGACAAAGTATCGAACTCGTAAAACGCATAATTGTGAATAAAACCCACCCCATTAATGGGAAGCGCTACCGAGCTGATATTCAATCCATTATTATAGATACAACACTTGTATTAGAGGTTGAGCTGTTATTAAATTAATTGCTCAACCTCTATTAATTATTAAATGGTCCACGATTCACATAAATCATTTAAGTCGGAAATCACTTTTTCAGCTTCATCCCAGCTATATATAGATGCACCTGCTGCAAATGGATGTCCCCCACCTTTATAGCACCGAGCTAGTTGATTAATGATCGGGCCTTTCGACCTGAAGCGCACTCTTATTTGATCTTCTTCTTCTATAAAAAACACCCATGCCTTCAATTCTTTAACATGGCCGAGCTCTCCGACTAAAACCGACGCCTCAGCAGGTGTAGCCTCGTATTTTTGCAATAAACTACTGTCCATTTTCACCACTGCCGCTCCGCTATCAAGCATATGAAAATGTTGTAAAATATATCCCTGGAGCTTAATTAGATTGGGTGCTAATTCATACATTCTATCGAAAAGCTCTGTCCTTGAGAACTGATATTTAATTAGTTCTCCTGCATAAGCAAAGGTTTTATTCGTTGTACTTGGATAGATAAACCGCCCTGTATCACCGACAATGCCAGCGAAAATCAGCCTTGCTGCCTCATCTGTCATTATTAAACCATCATTTTGACCACTTAGAAAAAACTCATAAATCATTTCACTTACAGAGCTCGCCTCAGTATCTACCCAAAGCAAATCTCCATACGGATCCATATTAGGATGGTGGTCAATCTTTATTAATAGATCACCCTTTGTGTACCGTTGATCACTAATGCGCTCCGTATTGGCAGTATCACAAACAATCACTAAAGCTCCTTCGTAGACTTCATTACTTATCTTGTCCATTTTACGCAAATAGAGCAGGGTTTCGTCCTCTTGCCCCACTGTATATACTTGTTTCTGCGGAAAAGAAGCTTTTATTATTTCTGCCAACCCTCCTTGCGACCCGTAGGCATCTGGATCTGGACGAATATGACGATGGATAATGATTTTGTCATACTTTTTGATCGCGGACAGAATTTTACTCTTCATTGTATACTCCTCTCAAATAACACACAAGAAAGAAAAGCATCTTGCAATTATAATAATTATTCTCTCTCTTCTAGCAATTTCCTCTTATAGAAGTTAAAATAAAGACATATGTTCATTTATGGAGGTTTGTACATGCTTGTACTTGCAGTTTTTATTGCACTATCTTTTGCTTTGTACGTATTCTATAAAGTGAAATACGTACGTTCTAGACGTCCTGCAGAAAAAGAATGGATCTCAGCTAAATCACGTATGGCGCTAGGTGCCTTTATATTCTTTTTCGGTGTCAACCAACTATTTCTTTATAGCGGTACGATCACGTATGTTATCTCTGCTCTTTTTATCATTATTGGCGGAATCAGTATTTGGGCTGGTATGAAAGCCTATAAATATTTTCTTCCTCGTGCGATTGAAGAATCCGAATGGATTAAATCGAACCAAAACTAAAACCTTACAATTTCACCTGTGGTGGCTCCAATTGTAAGGTAGTAAGTAAATTCGGTCTAGTTGATGTTTTACTAGCTATTAGAAGAAGTATCCATCAACTAGCCGATTTATGCTTATCTTTCTGTTAATTGACACATCATCATCGCTTTTCCAACCAATACCCCGCCATTGAAGACTTCTACATCTACTTTCCCAAACTTTCTCCCAACATCAAGCACTCTTGGAAAAATATCAAGCATACTCTCAATTTGAACTGGTTTTAAAAAGTATATGGTCATATTTTCAACTACAAGGTCACCTTTTTTGTACATTCGTAAAACGCGATTAGCAGCTTCTGTCACTATCGTCGTGAAAACACCGTACGAGATGGAACCAATATGGTTCGTCATTTGCGGTGTAACTTCACAGCGATACATCGCTTCATTCTTCGTTTTTCCATTCGCTAATACCAACTGGTTTGTCACCGTATCATCAATTGTTTCACCAACTTGTGGTTGCCGCTGAATGACTTGAAGCGCTTTTAACACATCCTGCCGACTAATGATTCCCTCTAACTTATGCGATTGATCAACAACTGGGAGGAGTTCAATCCCTTCCCAAACCATCATATGTGAAGAAGAAGCCACACTTGTTTTACCACCAACTGTCATCGGGTTTTTCGTCATGACCTTTTCAATAGGTGTATCTGTTTTATGGCCCATAATATCTTTGGAAGTAACCATCCCTTGAACCTTCATATGTTGATCAACAACCGGGAAGCGACTATGACTCGTCTCTCGATTATGTTTTAAATATTCCTCAATCGTATCTGTTGTTTGCAAGCTAATCGTTTGAGTAACAGGTGTAAGTACGTCTTCTACTAAAACAATTTCTTTCTTAATTAACTGATCATATATTGCTCGGTTAATCATCGTTGCTACTGTAAAAGTATCGTAGCTTGTTGAAATCACCGGTAACTCTAATTCGTCAGCAATCCGCTTCACATCTTCTTCCGTATCAAAACCACCCGTAATAAGAACGGCTGCTCCAGCTTTTAACGCTAGTTCATGGGCATTCGTACGGTTTCCGACGATTAATAAGTTTCCAGCCCCAGTATATCTCATCATTGCTTCTAACTTCATCGCACCGATCACAAACTTATTCAATGTTTTATGGAGTCCTGCTCGTCCTCCTAGCACTTGTCCATCAACAATATTGACAACTTCTGCGTAAGTAAGCTTTTCAAAGTTTTCTTTCTTCTTTCTTTCTATTCTAATTGTACCGACTCTTTCAATCGTACTCACATACCCTTTATTTTCAGCATCTTTAATGGCACGGTAAGCTGTTCCTTCACTCACCGATAGTGCCTTTGCAATTTGTCTAACGGAAATTTTTTCTCCGACTGGTAACTCATCAATATAATGTAAAATCTGCTCATGCTTTGTAGCCAAGACATCACCCTCTATTTTCATCCTTCATAGCCTTATTATAGAATGAAAAGTTGTGATGTTCAACGAACGAGCAATATTATTAATGAGACCTCATTCGTTTGCGGTTAGATGTAACCACTTTTCGCCTTGTCCTTACATTTACCTTTGATTTCGGCTCATATAATAAGGCTGTCAAATTTCCGGCAATAACAATCAATGCAAATGCTAACCAAGTAATGGTAAAAACACCCTCAAGACCACTGCTATAAACATCTAATCGAGGGACTGCGTAAAAGAGCATAGCACCTGCAAGCAATAAACAAATAATATAACGATATCTCCTCATCTCATCCTCTCCTCTCATAATCTATATTTATGCAGAGAAGAAAGCGGACATGACCAGTAATCGTCTTCAATACTAGTGTATTTATTATGTGAAAAAGTATTGATATGTACCCAGTTGCCTTTTCAAATCTAATCTCACTATATTAAAGAGGTTTGAGGTTTAATCAATTGTATTAGCTTACGCACTTTTCCATGAAAAAAGTGTAACTAGTTGGTTCACAAATTGAAATCAAAAATGCCACAGACAGTCATCTGTGGCATTATCTCAGTTTCTCTCAACAATATTTATTATAATTCAACAACTTCTCCAGCTTCCATTACTTTTACATCAGATCCTTTTACTAATTTAGCGAAAGCGTGTGGATCTTGTTTAATTGGTGGAAATGTATTGTAATGAACGGGAACGACTTGTTTCGGTTGCAGCAACTCTACAGCATAAGCAGCGTCCTCTGGTCCCATTGTAAAGTTATCACCAATCGGGATAAATGCTAAATCAATCGGATGTCTCTCTCCAATTAATTTCATATCCGAAAACAAACCTGTGTCTCCTGCATGATAGATTGTCTTACCATCAATTGTTAGTAAGACACCAGCCGGCATACCTAAATAAACAATTTGGTTATCCTCAGTTACGAGCCCTGTTCCGTGTAAAGCTGGAGTTAATTTCACTTTCCCAAAATCAAAATCATACGCACCACCAATACTCATGCCGTGTGCTTCAATACCATGGAAACCTAGATAATATGAAAGTTCTGCATTACATATCACTAGAGATTGATTCTTCTTAGCCAGTTCAATTGTGTCTCCTAAATGATCACCATGTCCGTGCGTCACGATAATAACATCCGGTTTTTCTTCTTCAACCTTAAGGTCTGTTAATTCATTCCCAGTAATAAATGGATCAAATAAAATTGTTTTATCCTCTGTTTTTACTTTTACGATAGAATGGCCATGAAATGATACTTTCACAAATGATTCTCCTTTCTGTTTTTCCTATGTAATTTTTTCAACATAAATATGAAGTTATCCTGTCTCTTCCCTTATTTCTTTCAATTTAAACAGTTCAAAAAGTTTACTTTTTCATATATAGTTGATACGCTTGCTTATAGCTTACTACATAAAGACCAGGAGGGACTACCATGAAGCAAAGAATGGATATTTTATCATCATGGATGAAAGAAAACAAAATTGATGTATCTTTTATTACATCAACAGAAAATGTATTTTACTTGAGCTCTTTTCATAGTGATCCTAATGAGCGTTTACTAGGATTAGCCGTTTTCCAAGATGCTGACCCTTTCCTTGTCTGTCCAAAAATGGAAATAGAGGATGCCAAAAACGCTGGTTGGAATGGTGATATTATTGGATATACAGATATTGAAAATCCATGGACAATGATTAATGATGCCATTGTTACACGTCTTTCAACAGTTAATAAAATAGCAATCGAAAAAGAACATATGAATGTTGAACGTTATGAAGCGGTGAAAGAACTTTACCCTCATGCAAGTATGGTATCTGCTGAAGAAAAGCTTCGTACATTACGAATGGTAAAAAGTGAAGAAGAGCTTGCGATTATTAAAGAAGCTACTGCTCTTGCAGATTTCGCTATTGAAACAGGCTGTGCTGCCATAGCAGAAGGAAAGACAGAACTGGAAGTTTTAGCTACAATCGAATATGAATTAAAGAAAAAAGGCGTTAATGAAATGTCCTTTTCAACAATGGTTCTAACTGGTAAAAACGGAGCATCTCCGCATGGTACACCAGGTATGACAAAAATTCAAAAAGGCGACCTTGTTCTATTTGACCTTGGCGTTGTTTGGAAAGGCTATTGTTCAGACATTACGAGAACGGTTGCTTATGGTGAAATAAATGAGAAACAAAAAGAAATTTATGACACCGTGCTCAAAGCGCAATTAGCAGCAATAGCAGCATGTAAACCTGGTGCAAAAGCATCAGAAGTTGACTTAGCAGCAAGAAAAATTATTGCAGATGCCGGATATGGCGATTACTTCCCACATCGCCTCGGTCACGGACTTGGTATTTCCGTCCATGAATATCCTTCATTAACAGAAACAAATGATTTGCTTCTACAAGAAGGCATGGTGTATACAATTGAACCAGGTATTTACGTACCAGGAGTAGCCGGTGTTCGTATCGAAGATGATCTTGTTCTAACAAAAGACGGTGCTATACCATTAACACAATTCCCAAAAGAGTTACAAACCATTAAATAACATAGAGAAGACCCCGTCATTATGTAGTGACCCCTAAAAGTTAGACACAGTTATTTCATGAGGCAACTTGTTCAAAATGAGTTCGGTATTGTACCGGACTCATTTTCAATTTTCCCTTTAA